>NZ_LFLS01000034.1 GCF_001189915.1 Herbaspirillum autotrophicum | reverse complement strand
ACCAATACCGCCAGTATCAGCACGATCAGCAAACGCCCGAACTTGGGTGAGCCATCGACGCCAACCGGTTGCTCTTCGGGGTGCTGCATCGGATTGTTTTTTTCCAAGTCGCTCATACTTCCTCAGGGAGTCAAAATTGTCGAACCGGTGGTCTTGCGCGATTCCAGATCGATATGGGCCTGGCCGACATCCTTGAGCGCATAGCGCTGATTGATTTCGATGCTGACCTTGCCGCTTTCGACCATCGAAAACAGATCACCGGCAGTAGCGTCCAGCTGTTCACGGGTCGCCACGTAATTACCGAGCGATGGCCGTGTCAGGTACAGCGAGCCGCGCGAGACCAGTTCATTCAGGCCGAACGGGCTGACCGGCCCGGAGGCATTACCGAAACTGACCATCAGGCCGCGTGGCGACAGACAGTCGAGGGAACCGGTAAAGGTATCCTTGCCGATCGAATCGTACACCACCGGCACGCCTTTGCCAGCGGTAATTTCCTTGACCCGTTCGACAAAATTCTCGGTTTTGTAATTGATCACATAGGTGCAGCCGTTGGCCTTGGCCAGTGCGGCTTTTTCATCCGAGCTGACTGTGCCGATCATGGTCACGCCCAAGGCCCGCGCCCATTGGCTGGCAATCAGACCGATCCCGCCGGCAGCGGCGTGGAACAGAATGGTTTCGCCGCCCTTGAGCGGGTAAGTCTGGCGCAACAGATATTGCACCGTCATGCCTTGCAGCATCATGCCGGCTGCCGTGTCGAAACTGATCGAATCCGGCAGCTTGACCAGAATATCGGCCGGCATCACGCGTGCTTCTGAATACGCGCCATTGGGACGACCGGCATAGGCTACGCGATCACCTTCCTTGAAATCGGTGACGCCGGCGCCGACCGCTTCAATCGTGCCTGCGGCCTCTTGTCCCAGACCACCTGGCAACGGCTGCGGATACAGGCCGGTGCGGAAATACACATCGATGAAATTCAAGCCGCAGGCGGCGTGCCGGATCCGTACTTCACCCGGGCCCGGGTCGCCGACTTCAACGTCGACATATTCCATTACTTCCGGGCCACCGGTCTTGAACATTCTGATTGCTTTTGCCATGGTTATCTCCTGGGATTCAAAGAAAGATTTTTCTTGCGTGACAACAAATAAATACCGGACAGCACCAGCGCGGTGCCAACCAATTGGATCGCGGTAATCGGTTCATCCAGCAGGACTGCGCCCATGAACAAGGTCGATACCGGGCCGACCAGACCTGCCTGCGCCGCCGTCGGTGCACCAATGCGCGCCACCGCGATCATGGTCAGAAACACTGGCAGCACCGTACAAAATACTGCATTGATCAGCGACAGCTGATACACCTCAAACGGTTGCACCAGCGCCGCCGGCTCGCGCAATACGAAAAATTGAATCAGGCAGGCCACGGTGGACATGCACATCGCATAGGCCACCAGCCGGATCGCACCGACACGCCGCACCAGCTCGCCCGAGAAAATCAGATACAGCGCGTAAGTCATGGCCGCGCCCAATACCAGCAAGCTGCCCAGCGGCACATTGCTGCCGCCGGTCTTGATATCATGCGCCAGCACCAGCGCGGTACCCAGATACGATACCAGCAGCGCGCTCCATTCGATCCAGCCAACCTTGCGCTTGTAAAAAAAGAAAGAAATCAGCAACACAAATGACGGCGTCAAAAACAGGATCAGGCGTTCCAGTCCGGCCGAGATGTATTGCAAACCGAGAAAGTCCAGAAAGCTCGACAGGTAATAACCGATCAGGCCGAGCAAGGCAATCCGCAGATAATCGCTGCGGCTCAGCGCCGGTTCGGTACGGGCCTTCCAGATTGCCACTGCGGCAAACATCGGGAACGCGAAAATCATGCGCAAAGTGAGCACCATGACGGCATCGACGTGATAGCGATACATCAGTTTGGCGACAATCGCCTTGGCGGAAAACAGAATGGCGCCGATGACGGCGATCAGCAGACCGCCCAAAAAGGCTTGGCGCGCGGGAGAGGAAGAAGTGAGGGTGCTGGACATGGCGTGATTGTAAACCTTAACGCCCATCAACACCGGAGCAGGCCGCATCTGCCATGCTGCGACCTGCCCGGTGCGATATCAATGCCGCAAAGCTTCGTCCAGCAATTCGATCCAGTGCCGCACCGGTGTTTGCGTGCCCGATTGCAGATGGGTCAGGCAACCGATATTGCCGGAAACGATTTCTTGCGGCGCGGTAGCCTGCAAATTGCGCAGCTTGTTATCACGCAACTGATACGACAAATCCGGCTGCAATACTGAATAGGTGCCGGCCGAGCCGCAGCACAAATGGCTGTCGGCGCACAATTGCACATCCACGCCGGCGTGTCGCAAAATGCCTTCGACCTGGCCGCGGATTTTCTGGCCATGTTGCAAGGTGCACGGCGGGTGATACGCCACGCGTTTGTTGATCTTGCCCTTGAGGCGGGTCTGCAATTCGGCTTCGAAGGCCGGCAGGATTTCGCTGATATCGCGCGTCAGCGCCGAGATTTCACGCGCCTTTTCGGCATACAAGGGATCGTGCATCAACAGATGACCGTATTCCTTGACGGTGGCGCCGCAACCGGATGCGTTCATGACGATGGCTTCGACTTTGCTGCCGGCGCTGCCATCGACATACGGCCACCAGGCATCGATGTTGCGACGCATGTCATTCAAGCCGCCATCATGATCATTCAAGTGATAACGAATCGCACCGCAACAACCGGCCTTGGGCGGCACGATCAGCTCGACCTCAAGCGCATCCAGCACGCGTGCCGTAGCGCTGTTGATATTGGGCGACATCGCCGGTTGCACGCAACCGTCCAGCAACAACATCTTGCGGGTATGAGTACGGCTCGGCCAGATGCCGGCGTTCTGCTTTGGCGGCACCTTGTTCTTCAAGGCTTGCGGCAACAGCGGACGCAATGCCTGCCCGGCTTTCATGGCCGGGTTGAACAACCACTTGTTGGGCAACAAGGTCTTGAGCGTGGTGCGTGCCACGCGTTGCGCCAGCGGGCGCGGCACCTGATCTTCAACGATCTTGCGGCCGATATCGACCAGGCGTCCGTACTGCACGCCGGACGGGCAAGTCGATTCGCAATTGCGGCAAGTCAGGCAGCGATCCAGATGGGACTGCGTCTTGGCGGTCGCGGCCTTGCCTTCCAGCACTTGCTTGATCAGATAGATACGGCCGCGCGGTCCGTCCAGTTCGTCGCCCAGCAACTGATAGGTCGGGCAAGTGGCGGTACAAAAACCGCAATGCACGCAACTGCGCAAGATGGCTTCGGCTTCCTTGCCCTCATGCGTGTCGCGGATGAAATCGGCCAGATTGGTTTGCATAATGATGAATGAGTGGAAGGCAGCTTAAAAGGCGGAATACATGCGACCGCGATTGAAAATCCCGGACGGATCGAACGATGCTTTGAGGCGACGGTGAATTTTGTCGACGGCCGGCGCCAGCGGCTGAAACACGCCAACGCTCTTGTCGCCGCCGCGATACAGCGTGGCGTGACCGCCGCACCTGGCAGCCAGCGCCCGCAACTGTTCTGCGTCTTCGGCTGCGCCGCGATACCAGCGTTGCGCCCCGCCCCATTCGATCAAGGCATTGCCATCCAACGGCAAAGCCGCCGTCACCGACGGTACCGACAAGCGCCACAACGGCGCATCATGATCGGCAAAGAAGGCATGTTCCTGCTCACGCAAGTCGCGCCAGAAATCCTCGCCATTGCTCAAGGCCGTGCCACCCAGTTTCTTGTCGGCGGCATCGACCGCTGCCTGGGCCCCCGACAAGCGTACCGTCAGCACATTGTTGGTCCAGCAACTGGCCGATACCGGCAACGGTTGCCCGCCCCATTCATTGAGCAAGCGGATGGCATTTTCCTGATCGACTTCAAAGACCCGGGTGCTGCTGGCGAATGGTCGCGGCAACACTTTGAGCGAGACTTGCAAGATCAGTCCGAGCGTGCCGAGCGAACCGGTCAGCAAACGTGAGACGTCATAGCCGGCGACGTTTTTCATGACCTGGCCGCCAAAGTGCAAGACTTGTCCCTGCGCATCCATCAGCACTGCGCCCAGCATGAAATCACGCACCGAGCCGCTGCTCTGGCGTCCCGGTCCGGACAGGCCGCTGGCAATCATGCCGCCGACGGTGGCGGCGCCGCCAAAACGCGGCGGCTCAAATGCCAGACTTTGATTGTGCTGCGCCAGTGCCGCATCGATCTCGGTCAGTGAGGTGCCGCAACGCGCGGTAATCACCAGTTCGGTCGGTTCATATTCGATGATGCCGCTATAGGCGCGCGTATCGATCACTTCGCCTTGCAGATCCTGGCCGTACCAATCCTTGGTGCCGGCACCGCGAATCTGCAACGGTGTGCCACTGGCGTTGGCGGCCGCGATGCGGTCCTGGAAAAACGGTAACTGTTGGTCGCTCATGGAATCGGTCGTCAATCAGAATCTCGGTAATTCGGGGAACTTGATTTGTCCGCGTTGCACGTGCATGCGGCCATATTCGGCGCAGCGGTGCAGGGTCGGAATCGCCTTGTCGGGATTCAACAGGAAAGCGACGTCGAACGCGCGCTTGACCTTGAAGAAGGCTTCCCGTTCTTCCGGTGCGAACTGTACGCACATCGAATTGATCTTTTCGATGCCGACGCCGTGTTCACCGGTGATGGTGCCGCCGACGGCGACGCACAACTCCAGAATTTCGGCGCCAAACAATTCGGCACGGTGAAATTCATCGGCCAGATTGGCATCGAACAAAATCAGCGGATGCAGATTGCCGTCACCGGCGTGGAATACGTTGGCGCACCGCAAGCCGTACTTGATTTCCATGTCGGCAATCCCGAGCAGCACTTCCGCCAGGCGCTTGCGCGGAATGGTGCCGTCCATGCAGTAATAATCGGGAGAAATGCGGCCGGCTGCGGGGAATGCATTCTTGCGGCCCGACCAGAAACGCAGGCGCTCGGCTTCCGATTGCGACACCGCAATCGCGGTGGCGCCGCTGGCGTTGAGCACTTCGCTCATGCGCGCAATTTCTTCTTCCACTTCTTCGGCGGTGCCATCCGATTCGCATAACAGAATCGCTTCGGCATCGACGTCGTAACCGGCCTTGACGAATGGCTCGACCATGCGCGAACTGGTCTTGTCCATCATTTCCAGTCCGGCCGGAATGATGCCGGCAGCAATTACGTTGGCCACGGCATTGCCGCCTTTGACCACGTCATCGAACGAGGCCATGATGACACGCGCCTGTTGCGGCTTGGGCACCAGCTTGACGGTCACTTCGGTGACGATGCCGAGCATGCCTTCGGAACCGATGAACACGGCCAGCAAGTCGAGGCCCGGCGCATCGAGGGCGCCGTTGCCGAGTTCCACCACATCGCCTTCGATGGTCACCATGCGCACACGCAACACGTTATGCACCGTCAACCCGTACTTGAGGCAGTGCACGCCACCCGAATTTTCCGCGACATTGCCGCCGATCGAACAGGCAATCTGCGACGACGGATCTGGCGCGTAATACAAGCCATGCGCGGCGGCGGCTTCGGAAATCGCCAGATTGCGCACGCCCGGCTGGACCACCGCGGTACGCGAATATTTGTCGAGGTTGACGATCTTGTTGAATTTGGCGGTCGATACCACGACACCGTCGGCAATCGGCATGGCGCCGCCGGACAAACCGGTACCAGCGCCGCGCGGCACGATCTGCACCTGCAATGCGTGGCAGGCTTGCATGATGGCAACGATCTGGGTTTCGTTTTCCGGCAACACCACCACCATCGGCAGTTGGCGGTACGCCGCCAGACCATCGCATTCGTAAGGACGGGTATCTTCTTCGTTGAACAGGACGCAGTGCGCCGGGACGACGCGCTTAAGCGCCGCGACGACTTCGCTTTGTCTGGCCGGAGTGAACAAGGGTGCTGCTAGCGCATTCATGCTGGACCTCGATTGGCTTTGGGCTGGAGGATGGCGGCTTTCGTGCGGCGCGAACAAATCCGGCAACCGGATATTGGCTGCCGGCTACCGGTGTCGGTCAGATCGCGGTCTGCGCGCGCTGGTCTGTCTGCTGGTGTTTATCTGCCGCCTGCGCTGCAGGTCAGTCCGATCACACGAAAAGGCAACGCTGTCTCAATGCCTGAAGTGTAACGAATTTCCAGCCGGCACAGCGCAAACCGCTGGTTTCAGGCACTGAAAAGAATTCCTGTTCCGATTGAATTTATTTCAGTCAGATATTTTTGAAGGCGTTTTGCAGCCAATCGATGAAGACATCGACTTCCGGCCGCTCCCGGATTTGCCTCTCATAGACCATGTAATAGGCGTGCGGCGGGGTGCGCAGGCGAACATCGAACAATTCGACGATATCGCCCTTGGCCAGCAAATCTTCCGCGAAATGCTGGCGCGTCAGGCCGACACCATAGCCATGGCGCACCGATTCCAGCAACAAACCGAGGTCATCGACGCGCAAACCGACCGACGGTTCCGGCCAGTCCTTGAGTCCGGCCGCTTCGAACCAGGGTTGCCACGGCTCCAGCGCCGAGCGCAGCAGATTGGCGTGTTGCAGGTCGCTGGGAGTCTTGAGCGGCGCAATGGTCTTCAGGTAGGCCGGGCTGGCGACCGCAAAGGCCGGTTCTTCGAACAGCTTTTCGGTGACGATATTGGGATAATTACCGGCGCCGAAACGGATTTCGACATCGCTTTCCGACAGACTCAGGTCGTACAGCGGCACCGACAAGTACATTTCCACCGTGATATCGGGGAAACGCTGGGTAAATCCGGAAATGCGCGGCACCAGCAAATGACGGGCAAAGGTCGGCGGCAACATGATCTTGACCTTGGGCTGCACGGTCGCGTTGCGGTGCGGCATCGGGAAATCGGTCAGGGTGCGCAGCGCACTGCGCACTACGTCCAGATAACGGCGCCCGAATTCCGACAAGCCGATGGAGCGGCCGTCACGGAAAAACAGGCGCTCGCCGACGAACTCTTCCAGCAGGCGAATCCGGTGCGACAAGGCCGAAGGTGTGATGCACAATTCTTCGGCAGCAACTGCGAAAGAGTTATGCCGGGCCGCCGCCTCGAATGCCGAAAGCGCGTGAACGGGAGGAAGCCGTGTTGCCATGTATTGCCTGCAAAGTCTGACGTTAAAGGGTTACCAGCGCACCACTTTGCCGGGATTCATGATGTTGTTCGGATCCAGCGCATGCTTGATGGCGCGCATCACATCGATGGCGCCGTCGCCATGTTCCTGAATCAGAAAATCCATCTTGTGCAAACCGACGCCATGTTCACCGGTACAGGTACCATCCATGGCGATGGCGCGCGTCACCATGCGTTCATTGACGCCTTCGGCGCGGGCGATATCGGCCGGGTCGTTGGGGTCAATCATCATCTGCACGTGGAAATTGCCGTCACCGACATGGCCGATGATGGAATAGATGATGTTGTTGGCTTCGCAGTCGGCCTTGGTATCGAGAATGCATTCGGCCAGACGCGAGATCGGCACGCAGCAATCGGTGGCAATCGCCCGTGAGCCGGGACGCAACTGCAACAAGGCGAAATAGGCGTTGTGACGTGCGGCCCACAGACGCGAACGCTCTTCCGGTTTGGTGGCCCATTCGAAGCCGAGCGCGTTGTTGTCGTTGGCCAGTTCCTGCACTAGTTCGGCCTGCTCCTTGACGCCATTTTCGCTACCGTGGAATTCAAACAGCAACAGCGGTTTTTCCGGCAAATTGAGCTTGTCATGGGCGTTGATGGCCTTGACGCCATTGGCATCGAGAAACTCGACGCGCGCCAGCGGCACGCCCACCTGAATCGCCTGGATCACGGTAGTCACCGCGTCGCCGACGCTCGGGAACGAACAGACCGCGGCCGAAATCGCTTCCGGTTGCGGATAGATGCGGACGGTCACTTCGGTGACAACGCCCAGCGTACCTTCGCTGCCGACATACACGCGGGTCAGGTCGTAACCGGCCGAAGATTTCTTGGCGCGGGTTCCGGTCTTGATGATGCGGCCTTCGGCCGTCACCACGGTCAGCGCCAGTGTGTTTTCGCGCATGGTGCCGTAACGCACGGCGTTGGTGCCGGACGCGCGGGTCGATGCCATGCCGCCGATGGAGGCATCGGCACCCGGGTCGATCGGGAAGAACAGACCGGTATCCTTGATTTCCTGATTCAACTGCTTGCGCGTGACGCCGGCCTGTACGGTCGCCGTCAGGTCTTCCGGATTGACTGCCAGCACCTTGCTCATCTGCGACAGGTCAACCGTGATACCGCCTTGCAATGCCAGCACATGGCCTTCGAGCGAAGTACCGGTGCCGTAGGGAATCAGCGGCACGCGATGGGCCACGCACAGCTTGACGATGGCAGCCACTTCTTCGGTGCTGTGGGCAAACACCACGGCATCGGGCAACATCGGATCGTAAGACGATTCGTCGCGACCGTGATGTTCGCGCATCGCCTGGGTCGTGGAAAGACGTTCGCCAACCAGCTCGCGCAAGGCGCTCAGCAATTCGGCAGGAATCGGTTTTCGCAATTTCTGGGCATCAACGATATGGTTCATTGTTTGTCTCTCATTTGAACTTGGTGCAGCAGAGGAAACCACAGCGCACAACACCTCGGGCGCGCCATCTGCTGCACATCACTATTTCGTAAAAACTGCCCTGAATTTTACTCCCTTGCCGCAGACATATTTTATATTTGTCGGCAGCCCCGGTTTTTTCCCGGATTCTTCCCGTATTCTCGGGCCTGACTTCATTCAAACGCAGGAAAACTTCAATGGGACATCGACTTTCAAAGATTGCAACACGTACCGGTGATGACGGCAGTACCGGCCTCGGCGACGGCAGCCGCACCGGCAAGGACAGCGTGCGCATTCAGGCGCTGGGCGATGTCGATGAACTCAACTCGCAGGTCGGTGTGCTGCTGTGTGAAGACTTGCCGCCCGCGCTCAGGGAAGAGTTGCTGTCGATCCAGCATGACTTGTTCGATCTTGGCGGTGAATTGTGCATTCCCGGCTACACCATGATCACTTCGGCCCAGATCGCGCGCCTCGATCAATTGCTGGAGAAATACAATGCGACGCTGCCGCCGCTGAAGGAGTTCATCTTGCCGGGCGGTTCACGCGCCGCAGCGCTGGCGCATATCTGCCGCACTGTCTGCCGCCGGGCCGAACGTTCGGTGGTCAGCCTGGCGCGCACCGAAGCCGTGAATCCGCAACCGCAGCAATATCTGAATCGCTTGTCCGATTTGTGTTTTGTGCTGTCGCGCGTGCTCAACCGGTTTGCCGGCGGCAGCGACGTCCTGTGGGAGAAAGAACGGCAGCGCGACTGATGGGTCGGGCTGCCGCTTTATTGCATTATGCCGGCGTGATGAGCGTCAGTTGTTGACGACCAGGCGCGGCTGACCATCGCCAAAGCGTTGCACCACAGAAGCGGCAATACCGGCGGCATCCAGTCCGCACGATGCTAGCAATTGCCCGGCATCGCCGTGGTCGATAAAGCGGTCCGGCAAACCCAGATGCAGAATCGGCTTGACGATGCCTGCCGCTGCCAGCGCTTCAGAGACGGCTGAACCGGCGCCGCCCATGATGCAACCCTCTTCCACCGTCACCAAGGCGTCATGGCTGGCGGCCAGTTGCTTGACCAGTTCGATATCGAGCGGCTTGATGAAGCGCATGTTGGCGACCGTCGCATTCAGTTTTTCACCTGCTGCCAGCGCCGGTGCCACCATGGTGCCGAACGCCAGAATCGCGATGCCCTTGCCTTCGCGGCGCACTTCACCCTTGCCCACGGGAATCGTCGTCAATGCTTTATCGACCGCAACACCGGTGCCGGCACCGCGCGGATAACGCACCGCCGCCGGCCCCTTGTATTCAAAGGCGGTAGTCAGCATCTGGCGGCATTCGTTTTCATCCGAAGCCGCCATGACCACCATGTTGGGAATACAGCGCAGGAAAGCCATGTCGTAATTGCCGGCATGTGTGGCGCCGTCGGCGCCGACCAGACCGGCACGGTCGAGTGCGAACGTGACGTCCAGGTTTTGCAGGGCGACATCGTGGATCAATTGATCGTAGCCGCGTTGCAGGAAGGTCGAATAAATCGCCACCACCGGCTTCAGGCCTTCGCAAGCCAGACCACCGGCAAAGGTCACCGCATGCTGTTCGGCAATACCGACATCGTAGTAACGCTCAGGAAATTTCTGTTCGAACTGCACCATGCCGGAACCTTCGCGCATGGCGGGCGTGACGCCGACCAGCGTCTTGTCTTGCGCTGCCATGTCGCACAGCCAGTCGCCGAATACCTGAGTATAGGTCAGCTTGCCGGCAGCCGGTTTGATGCCTTCGGCCGGATTGAATTTGCCGGGACCGTGATACAGCACCGGATCGGCTTCGGCCAGTTTGTAGCCCTGACCTTTCTTGGTCACCACGTGCAGGAACTGCGGCCCCTTGAGGTTTTTCAGATTTTGCAGCGTCGGAATCAGCGAATCGAGATCGTGGCCATCGATAGGACCGATGTAATTGAAGCCGAACTCTTCGAACATGGTGGCCGGCACGATCATGCCCTTGGCGTGTTCTTCAAAACGCTTGGCCAGTTCCAGCACCGGCGCCGGCAACATCGACTTGCCGACATTCTTGGCCTTGGCATAGAACTGCCCCGACATCAGCCGCGCCAGATAACGATTCAGGGCACCCACCGGCGGCGAGATCGACATGTCGTTATCGTTGAGGATCACCAGCAGATTGACGTCTTCGCAAATGCCGGCGTTGTTGAGCGCTTCGAACGCCATGCCGGCAGTCATGGCACCGTCGCCGATGACCGCGATGGCGTGCCGGTTTTCACCCTTGGTCTTGGCCGCCAGCGCCATGCCCAGCGCCGCCGAGATCGAGGTCGATGAGTGCGCGGTGCCGAAGGTGTCGTATTCGCTTTCGGCGCGACGCGGGAAACCGGAAATGCCATTGAGCTGACGCAGCGTGCCCATCTGGTCGCGACGGCCGGTCAGAATCTTGTGCGGATACGTCTGATGGCCGACGTCCCAGACGATACGATCTTCCGGCGTATTGAACACGTAATGCAGGGCAATCGTCAGTTCGACCGTACCCAGATTGGAAGAAAGATGGCCCCCGGTCTTGGATACCGAATCGAGCACGAAGGCGCGCAACTCGGCTGCCAGCGGCTTGAGTTGCAGGCGCGAGAGTTGCCGCAGATCGGCAGGGCTGTTTATCGTATTAAGCATACTGGGTCTTGTCACCGTTAAATTGATATACGGAAAAACACCGGAAAGCACAGCAAGGACCGCAACATCGGCGCGGCATCACAGCGATTTTCCGTACATTTGTCATGCCTTGCGCTGCACGATCAGATCGGCCAGCTCACGCAGACGGCGTGCATTGTCGCCAAACTGCGCCAGCGCCGCATGAGCGTCGCCGCGCAGTTTTTCTGCCAGTGCCTGCGACTCGTTCAAACCGAGAATCGAGACATAGGTCGGCTTGTTGTCGGCGGCATCCTTGCCGGCGGTTTTGCCCAAGGTGGCCGAGTCGGCAGTCGCATCGAGGATATCGTCGACCACCTGGAATGCGAGACCGATTGCCGCCGCATAACTTTCCAGCGCCGCTGCCTCGGTTGCCGTCAACAGCTTGCCGCTGTAGGCACCCAGCAGTGTGGCAGCACGCAGCAGAGCACCGGTCTTGAGACGATGCATCTGCTCCAGTTCGGCCAGCGACAAGGTCATGCCGACACTGGCGAGATCGATGGCCTGGCCGCCGCACATGCCGGTCGAGCCGGATGCCTGCGCCAGCAGTTGCACCATTTTCAGTTGCCGCGCCGGATCTTCCACGCCGGCGGTGTCGGCCAGGACCGTGAAGGCTTGCGCCTGCAAGGCATCGCCCACCAACAAGGCCGTAGCCTCATCGTATTTGACATGTACCGTCGGCTTGCCGCGTCGCAAGGCATCGTCATCCATGCAAGGCATGTCGTCATGCACCAGCGAATAGACGTGAATCATTTCAACTGCGGCCGCAGCCCGCTGCAACAGCAAGGCCGGGGCATTGAACAGGTCGCCGGCAGCAAACACCAGCAATGGCCGGATACGCTTGCCGCCATCCAGCGCCGTGTAACGCATCGCTTCATGCAGCACTGACGGCACTTCAGTGACTTGCGGCAACATCGCATCCAGCGCACTTTCGGTGCTGGCTTGCGTCTGTTGCATCCAGTCAAGAAAAGTCAGGCCGGCTCCGAGGCGCGCACTCATTGCCCGCCCTCCGCCGCATCGGCGATGAAGGGCTTGAGCAGATCGCCCTCCAGCACCTTGACCTGGCTGTCGACCTTGTCGAGCTGCACGGCACAGAATCTGACCAGTTCGGAACCGCGCTTGTAAGCAGCGACCGAAGCTTCCAGCGGCAACTCGCCGGCTTCCATCTTGATGACAAGCTGTTCCAGTTCTTGCATCGCTTGTTCGAACGACGCCGGCGCAGTGGCAGCAACGTCTTCTACTTTCACGGAATTTTTTGGCATATCGGCTGATTTTGAATTTAGCCCGTTATTTTAGAGCAAACCGCCGCAAATGGCTTCCAAACCCGAATCCAAGCGTGAATTCAGGCTTTTTGGAAGCATTCGAACAAGGTTTTATGGCATAATCCGCAGTTCTGTCCAAAATTTCCTCTTCATATTATTTGAACTCAGGTTTTTGCGGATTCTTTCTCTCTTAGGTTGGTGCGAATTAATTTGGGGGCGGAGATGTCCGATCTTGCTACGTTTGCCAGACTGGCGCGCTCAAACGCGCAACTTCCAGTCGACGTCTATTTTGACGAAGCGCTTTTCAAGCGCGAAATTCACCAGTTGTTTCAACAGGGCCCGCGATATACCGGCCATGAACTGATGGTGCCAGAGGTCGGCGATTATGCGACGCTGCCCTGGGAAAACGAAGGCCGCATGCTGGTGCGCAATGCGCACGGCATCGAATTGCTTTCCAACGTCTGTCGCCATCGTCAAGCAAAAATGCTTGACGGGCGCGGTCACGCCCGCAATATCGTATGCCCTTTGCATCGCTGGACCTACGACCTCAAGGGTGAACTGATCGGGGCACCGCATTTCGGTGAAAACCCCTGCCTCAATTTGTCCAAGACCACGCTGCAAAACTGGAACGGCTTGCTGTTCGAGCAAAACGGCGCCAATGTCTCGGAACAACTGAAGCAGCTCGGCGTGGCCAAGGACCTCGATTTTTCCGGCTATCTGTTCGATCACGTTGAAGTTCATGAATGCGACTACAACTGGAAAACCTTCATTGAAGTCTATCTTGAGGATTACCACGTCGAACCGTTTCATCCGGGCCTTGGCAGTTTTGTCAGTTGCGATGATCTGCGCTGGGAGTTCGGCAAGAATTACAGTGTGCAGACCGTCGGCGTCAATCATGGCCTGACCAAGTCGGGGTCGCTCGCCTATCAGAAGTGGCAGGAACAGGTACTCAAGTTCCGCAACGGCGAACCGCCGCCATACGGCGCCATCTGGCTCACGCTTTATCCGAACATCATGGTCGAGTGGTACCCGCATGTGCTGGTAGTCTCGACGCTGTGGCCGAACGGTCCGCAAAAGACCACCAACGTGGTCGAGTTTTACTACCCGGAAGAGATTGCATTGTTCGAACGGGAATTCGTCGAAGCCGAACGCGCGGCCTATATGGAAACCTGCATCGAGGATGATGAAATCGCGCTGCGCATGGATGCCGGTCGTCGCATTCTGATGGACCGCGGCGTCAGCGAAGTCGGCCCGTATCAGTCTCCGATGGAAGATGGCATGCAACATTTCCATGAGTGGTATCGCACGCAGATCGCCGTTTAAAAAAACACCGCGACCGGCCCCGCGCCGGTCGTATTTTTCCCTCCTGCACATCGCAAGCGATATTGCGATACCATCTTTCCGTTATAACGAATATTCTGCGGCAATGCAGCGTTTGTCGACTGCAACGCCGACTTCATTTACTTTCCATTTCCTGCCATGCAATCCCTCTGGATGCTGTTCGCTTCGTTCGCCTTTTCCATCATGGGCATGTGCGTCAAACTCGCGGCCGATCATTACAGCACTGCTGAAATCGTCCTCTGTCGCGGCATCATCGGCGTCATCTTCATCTACGGCCTGATCAAGATCAAGGGCGGCTCGCTCAAAACCCCTTATCCGAAAGACCATTTCATTCGCGGTGCAATCGGCGTGATTTCGCTGTGGCTGTGGTTTTATTCTTTCAGCCTGTTACCGGTAGCAACCGCCACCACCCTCAATTACATGTCGTCGATCTGGATCGCGGTAATCCTGTTTGGCATCGGCTGGTGGCAAGGAACCAAGCGGTTTGAGTGGGGACTGGCCGGCACCGTGGTACTCAGTTTCGTCGGCGTAGCGTTGCTGATGCGCCCATCGATCAATGACGGCCAGACGATCGGCGCCCTGATTTCGCTGTTCTCCGGTGTGCTGTCAGCCATCGTCTATCTGCAGGTGCGCAAACTGGGCTTGCTGGGCGAACCGGAATATCGCGTGGTATTTTATTTTTCCGTGACCGGCGTGATCGCCGGGCTTATCGGCAGCGTTGCCACCGGCACCGTGCCATTCCTGCATGTGCACAGCGCCAGGGGCGTGATGCTGATCGTGACTATCGGCGTCTCGGCCACACTGGCGCAGATGGCAATGACGCGCGCTTACCGTCTTGGCAATACTCTCGTAACTGCCAATCTGCAATACACGGGGATCGTGTTCGCCAGCCTGTGGGGCATTCTGATCTGGAATGATGCCCCGGGCTGGATCGGCTGGACCGGCATTGCCATCATTCTTCTGAGCGGCATGATCTCAACGTTTTATAATCATCGTTCGCAGCAAGCTGCCAAAAATCTGCCGGCGGTCGATCCGATCGCGGCTGAAGTTTAAGGAGAACCGATGACGTACACCACTTTGATTTCCGCCACCGATCTGCGCACGCACGCTGGTGATGCCAACTGGCTGCTGGTGGATTGCCGGCATGACCTGACCGATCCCGAGGCCGGCCGCAACGCCTATCTCGCAGGACATATTCCGCAGGCACGCTTCGCCCATCTGGACCTGATTTTATCGGGCGCCAAAACCGATGCCGGCGGCAAATTTCTCGGCCGTCATCCGCTGCCGCAACGCCCGGCGCTGATTGCCGCATTGCGCGAACTGGGCATCAATGATCACACGCAAGTCATCGCTTACGATGCCCACGGCGGCATGTTTGCCGCACGTCTGTGGTGGTTGTTGCGCTGGCTCGGCCATGCCGAAGTGGCGGTACTCGACGGCGGCATTGCCGCATGGCAGGCCGCAGGCGGCACACTGACCGACGCCGTTACCGCACCGGCGACTCCCGGCACCCTCACCGAAAGTACGGCGCTGGTCGGCACGGTGAACGCCGGGAACTTGCTGGAGAATCTGAATACGGCCACGCTGACGGTAATCGATGCCCGCGCTGCCGATCGTTTTCGCGGCGAGAATGAAACACTGGACGCAACCGGCGGCCATATCCCCGGCGCCAAAAATCGTTTCTTCAAAGACAATCTGGATCAGAACGGCAACTTCAAGAACGCTACCCAATTGCGCAGCGAATGGAGCGCGCTGATCAGCGATCCGCGTACCGCAGTGATGCAATGCGGCTCCGGGGTTACCGCTTGCCACAATCTGCTGGCGCTGGAAGTGGCCGGCCTCACGGGCGCGCGTCTGTATCCGGGTTCCTGGAGCGAATGGAGTTCCGATCCGTCACGCCCGGTGGCTACCGGCGCTTAACCGTTTGACGAATGCATCGACGAATTCCGACACCATCGTCGGTGCATCGCGACGGTACATCAGCACTACTTCAGAGCGGAAGTCGGCTTCCGTCAAGTCGATGAATGCCACGCCCGATACGGCAATGGCGCGCATGCTGTCAGGCACGATGGCAATCCCGAAATTGGCATTGACCAGGCTCAGCAGCGATGCCTTGCGCGATGTGGCGCGCGCAACTTTCGGAAAAAATCCATGGGCGATGCAACGCTCCGCCACCAGATAACTCAAACCGCCGCGATCGCGATGTGGCATTGATACGAACAACTCATCCTGCAATTCCGCAATCGCGATTTTCTGGCGTTGCGCCAGACGGTGCTGCAGCGCTACCGCCACCACCAATTTTTCTTCGTACAGCGGCAACGTCAGCAAATGCGGATGCTTTCTCAAAATCGGCAAACGCGCCAGCCCGAGATCGGCACGGCCCTCTTCGATTTCGAGTGCCTGCAATTCCGATGACGCCTGCGAAATATCCAGCGTGATGCCGGGAAACATTTGCAATACGTCATTCAGACCGGGACCCAGCGGTGGCGATAATGGCACCGAACTGGAATGCAGCAGCCGGATCTCGCCGCGTTCACCCTTGCCGATATAACGCGCCTGCGAAATGGCCTGCTCGACATCGTCGAGAATTTTTCTGGCCTTGTCATGAAATGCCAGGCCGGCCTGCGTCAGTTCGATCTGCTTGGCGTCACGTCGCAGCAACACCACATCCATATCACTTTCCAGTTCCTTGATCTGGCGGCTCAGTGCCGACTGCGCGATGTACAGGCGCTCCGAAGCCCGGGTATAACTGCCGGCCGCGACGATTTCAACAAAGTATTTCAACTGTCGGAGGGAAATCATGGTTATGCCGTTTCGAGATAGGTACTGCAGCTATTTGATATTGGCCGCGCCGTTCCGACAACGCTACAGTGTTCTGGTGCCGAACCGTTCGGGCGCTATCGGGGAAAGGGATACTACCGTGCTGGAATCATTGCTCATTCTGCTGGGCTTGCTGGGAATCGTGATCAGCGTCGCCGTCAAACTGCTGTGCCTGCCATCCAAAACCGACCATCGGCAACACCGCCGCCAGCGCTAATGCACATGCGCGTGACGCGTCAGTACCAGCACGATCACCACACCCAGTCCGATCAACAGGATTTGCGGAATGGTTTCACGCAAGGTGGCGCGCCGTTGCATTTGTGGCATCAGATCGCTGACTGCGATATAGATGAAACCGGATGAGGCAAATACCAGCACAAACGGTATCCATTCCATGCCGCGCTCCAGCGTGAAATAACCGAGGATGCCGCCCAGCACCGCCATCAGGCTGCAAATCAGGTTGTACACATAAGCGCGGGTACGGGAAAAGCCGGCATTGAGCAAGACGATGAAATCGCCGATTTCCTGAGGAATTTCATGAGCGATGATCGCCAGCCCGGTTACCAGTCCCAGATGCGGATCGGCCAGGAAAGCTGCGGCAATCAAAATGCCATCGGTGAAATTATGCAAGCCATCGCCGACCAGGATCATCCAGCCGGCCTTGCCCGCTTCGCGTTTATCGTGACCGTGATGATGGCCGTGACCATCGTCTTCATGGTGATGCGAATGGCGCAGAATGGAGAATTTTTCCAGCAGAAAAAATGCCAGCAAGCCACCGAGCAGCGTGGCAAACAGCTGATGCGGTTCGGCCTTCGACTCAAAGGCTTCGGGCAATGCGTGCAATAACGAGGTCGACAGCATGATGCCGACCGACAGACTGACCAGTCGTTCGACCATCTTGGACAGCAGGGCAAACGAAAAAATCGCGGCGGCAGTAATGCTGAAAACGCCGGCAATGGTCGTGGCCAGCAGGATCGAAAGCAAACTTGAGCTGATTTTGGGCCCCTGTCGGTATCACCGTGTCAAATCCGGACGGATGCACGTGTGACTGGAAAATAAAACGAGAGATTAGACCATATTTTGCTCTTGCGCATCAGCCTGCGCTGTTTGCATCGTCATGGGAGCCGGGTAACGATTCGTGATCGAAGATGACCTGATTGACGGAAAAATTGCGCGCCTCGTCGCTCTCCCCGAGAAAATCCCTGATCAACCCCAGCAACATGTCTTCCTGATAAGGTTTGCCGAGATAGGCATTGACGCCCAGTTCCATCGCGCGTTCGCGGTGTTTGGCCGCGGTACGGGAAGTAATCATGATGATCGGAATGCGGACATTGCTATCGATGTCGCGGATATGCCGCGTGAAATCAAAACCATCCATGCGCGGCATTTCGATATCCAGCAAAATCAGATCCGGCGTGGTTTCGCGTAACTGCCGCAAGGCATCCATGCCATCGGTGGCCAGTACCACTTCGTAGGATTCCCGCGTCAGCAAGCGTTGCATGACTCTGCGGACGGTCTGCGAGTCGTCCACCACCATGATGACTTTCTTGCGCAACAGCACCGGCGCCGCGATTGCCGCCGGTTGCTGCAACAGCCGTTTATATTCCTTGCGCTGCGTCAGGCGAATCGGATTCAGGATCAGCACGATCTCGCCGGTACCCAGTACCGTGGCGCCCACGACTCCGATCATGTACGTCAGTTGTGGCCCGATATTTTTGGTCACCACTTCACGGTTGCCGACAATCCGGTCTACCAGAATGGCCGCCAGTTCGTTACCGTTCTTGACGAAAATGACGGGCGCATACGATTGCTGCAGCGGCGTACTGTTGGTATCACCGAGCAGCGCCGACATATAGTGCAAGGCGATTTTCTTGCCCTGCCAGTTAACTGCGCCGTCGCGAAAAACCTGCTCTTGCTCATGCGCCTTGAGTTGCATGACCTGCTCTACCAATACCGAGGGAATGGCGTAAGTCTTGCGACCGGCCGTCAGCAAGACGACCTGCGTCACCGCCAGTGTCAGCGGCAAATGCATGATGAACTGCGCGCCCTGACCGGTGACGGAGTCCACTGCAATGCGACCGCCCAGCGAAGTCACTTCGGAGCGCACCACGTCCATGCCGACACCGCGTCCGGCCAGTGCCGTCAGGTCATGACTGGTGGAGAATCCCGGCTGAAAGATCAGGTCCATCAAGCCGATATCGGAAATTTCCGCATCGGCGGCCAGCAAGCCCAGACTATCGGCCTTGTCGCGGATATGCGCCAGGTTCAACCCCTGACCATCGTCCGCCATGCGGATGGTCACTTCATTGCCCTCTTGCTTCACATCCAGTTGCAAATGCCCGCAGACCGTCTTGCGCGCCGCCAGCCGTTGTTCCAGCGACTCGATCCCGTGCACGGCAGCATTGCGCAATAAATGTTCGAACGGCGCAATCATTTTTTCCAGAATGCTGCGATCAATTTCAACCGCACTGCCGGTGATATCAAGCTTGAATTCTTTACCGGTTTCCTTTGACAGTTGCCGCACCAACCGCTGCAAACGCTCTTCGACGCTGTGAAACTGCACCATGCGGGCGTGCATCAGTTCCTGTTGCAGATCGCGGGTCAGCCGGGCTTGTTCGACCAGATTGGTTTGCGTATTGTTGACCGCACCCAGCAAGGTTTTTTGCAGTGAGGACACATCGCTGACGCTCTCGGCCATCATGCGCGTCAATTCCTGCAAATGGGTAAAGCGGTCAAACTCCAGCGGATCAAAATCCCGGCCCTCGCCAAGCGTTTTGTCAGACGCAGAAATCTGGATTTCCGCCTGAATTTCAATCTTGCGCAACTGCGCCCCGAGACGACTGACATTGGCTGCCAGCTCGGTCGCCGATTCGCGCAAAAACTCGACTTCGGTTTCCAGCCGTGAACGTGAAATGGATAATTCACCCGCCTGATTCAGCAAGCGATCAAGAATGTTGGCGCGAATCCGTACCAAAGGCACCGTCACTGCCGCGTTACCGGCATCACCGTCATTCGGCGACACTCCGGAAGCTTCGCTGGCAGCACTGTCGGGCGCATCGCCGACGGCGTCGACACCATCGGCAATTTCCGGATGTTGCAGCGCTTCAAACAACTGCAAGCCCTGATCATAATCCGTCAGCAAGTGCTGTACTTGCGCCAGAGTCAGGCATCCGCCGTTGACCATCGCCTCGATGTTGCTTTCCATATCGTGCATGTGCTGACCCAGCCGCATCGCACCCGCCATGCGTGCGCTGCCCTTGACGGTATGCAAGGGTCGCAGCAGGCGCTGCAATAATGCCACCTGCTCCGGATCTTTCTGCAACTGGTACAAACCCTCGCCGATTTGCGGCAGCAAGTCGCGTCCCTCTTCGAGAAAGATCGGCAACAGTTCCTGATCAATACAGTCATCGACGTCGGCGGCACCGGGGCCGCGTTCGGGAGCGGCATGCTGCGGCAACTCGCCGCACATGGCGGTCAGTGCCCGCAAGATGATCTGATTCTGTTCCGGCATGACGCCGACCGAAAATTGCAACAACATGCTTTGCGCGGTCTGCAACGCCTGCGACAAGGTTTCACATTGCGCCTGATTCGGTACCAGCGACAACCGGTCAATACCTTGCAGCAAAGCCTCGACCGCCTCGGCCATGGCTTGCAGCGCACCGAAGCCCACCGTCGCCGCACTGCTTTTGACCGAATGCACGGCGCGCAAGGTCTTGGCCGATATCCTATACAGCGCAGGATCATCGCGGCACGCCTCGAGTTCGCGCAGCAAACCGGCCAGCAACTGGGTGGTCTCCTGCAAATAAATGCGGTGCAGTTCAGCGGAAATGCCCAGCGTGCCAACGTCCTCGGACAGCGGTGCTGATCTGGTGCCAGTAGCAGCAGCGATGGATACGCTGTGCGACACCACCGGAGCTACGCGCTGCGGCCATTCCGATATGTTCTCGATGGCCGTCAGCAAGTCACGGCCATTGCGTTCGGAATGGCCATGCCGATGCAAATCCGTGACCCAATCCTGCAGTTCCGTACCAGCCCGCTGCAACAGCGCAACATGGCTGTTCCTGACGCCCGCATCCCAATTGCCAAGTGCGTTTTCAAGCACCATCGCGAGCCTGGCAAAACGCTCGAGTCCCACCATGCGTCCGCTGCCTTTGAGTGTATGAAACGCGCGTCGCAACACGACGAAGTGCATCTCCTCATCAGGTGCCGCATTCAACGCCGCCAGCGCTTGCCGGATCTTGCTCAACAACTCGTCCGCCTCTTGCAGAAAGATTTCCAGCAATTCGGTATCGATTTCTTCCGGCGGATCTTGCATCACGACGGCGGTATCTGCGGCCGCTGGCAACAGCGGCGCATCCCGGAACATTGCAGGTGGCGGCATGACAGATACCTCCGCCTGTCGCAGCGACAAGCGCGGCAGCGCAACACCTGCGTCAAAGACAAATGGCGTCGTGCGGCCATCCGGCGTATGCAACAGCCAATCCACCATCAGACTCAGCACCGCGAGCATGAATACGATCTGCGGCACCTGCGGGGCGCCGCGTGTCTCGCTGCCGGCTGCCATCAACTGCAATATGCTGCCGTGCGCAGCAGCGACCAGATTGCGGATATCGTGATAGCCCGCTGCCGCCAGCAATTCCATATCGCGTATCAGCAAGCCGGCGACATCCGCCAGATTGGCATGACTGCCGGCATCGGAAAAACTGAGTTCCAGCAGATGTTCAATCTGCATCAAATCAAGCTGCAACTCGTTGAGCGCCGTCACTGCGGCAGCGGTGTCATGGTTCGGCTGCGCGGCACGCGCGCCTTGCGCCATCGGCTGAACGGCAGCGAGCAAATGGGGATGCGCCTGCCGCGGCAATTGACTCGGCGGATCCGGCGGTTCACTCACATTTTTGTTGCACAAGCCGGCAGCAACGGAAAACAGGGGCGCGGTATCGGGATTGCCGCCAGCGGCAACCTCATCGAGATAAGCCGACAAGGCAGCGCACAGCCGGCAGATACGGATGTGAACATGCTCGCTTGCGGCATCGCCTGCGGCCACGGCAAAATCCACGGCCCGGCCCATTTCGTCCGCCAATCCGGCCAGCCGGTTGGCACCGATCAGTCGCAAGGCGCCAGCCATTTGCGACAACACCGGCGACGTTATCGTGCCGCCGCCCGACATTGCATCGACCACGCTGCCCAGGCTTTCTTGCAGCGCCGGTGCCAGTAGCGCCAGCCGTGCCAGCGCCGGGGCGTCAACAAGAGGAACGGTGATGGCGGAATCGGCACTCATCATTTCGCTCGCTGGTCTGTGGGATGACGCGCCGGTGTCAAGTGATGGTGACGCGGAAGCGCGATACCGAATTTTTCAACTGATCGGCCAACTCCGACAGCTCGTTGAACAGAGACAGAACTTGCTCTCGCCCCTGTTCGATCAATTCATTTTCCGTCAGGATATTGTGAATATTCTGCGCCACGCTGTTGGCAGAAATGGCCTGATGCCCGGTCGAGGAAGAGATGCCTTGAATCAGTTCCGCCAGTTGATTCGATACGCGTCGGATATCCGACAGCGATGCTCCCGCAGCATCAGACAATTTGGCACCTTCGACCACACCGGCCGTCGATTTTTCCATCGCGGCGACGGCATCGTGGGTATCGGCCTGAATCATGCGTACCAGTGCGCCGATCTGTCTGGTCGCCGCGCTGGATCGCTCAGCCAGACGTTGCACTTCTTCGGCCACGACCGAAAAGCCGCGCCCGGCCTCACCGGCCGATGCCGCCTGAATCGCAGCATTGAGCGCCAGCACGTTGGTCTGTTCGGTGATGTCAGAAATCAGTTCGGTGATTTCACCGATTTCCTGCGAGGATTCGCCCAGACGCTTGATGCGCTTTGACGTTTCCTGAATCTGTTCGCGGATTTCATTCATGCCCTTGACCGCATCTTCCACCGCCTTGGCGCCGCGCTCGGCGACAATCACCGAATGACGGGCAACATCCGCAGATTCGTTGGCGGAGATCGATACATCCGTAATCTGTATCGACATCTCCAGCATTGACTGCCCGGTTTCATGAATGCGACGCGCCTGTTTCTGGCCCGAGGTGGTCAGTTCGGTGGTGGTCTTCTTGACGTGATCGGAAGTCGCCGCAACTTGTGAGGCGGTTTGCGTGACCTGCCCCACCAGTCCGCGCAATGCTTCAACGGTGTAATTGACCGAGTCGGCGATGGCGCCGGTGATATCTTCCGACACCGTGGTATGCACCGTCAGATCGCCGTCGGCAACTTTTTGCAATTCATTCATCAGGCGCAGAATCGCAGCCTGATTGATGGCGTTGGTGCGCATCGCCTTTTCTTCCTGCTGTTGCGCATGCAAACTCTGGGCTTCCGCTTCCTGACGTCGCAGTTCCGCTTCGGCGGCATTGCCGCGACTGCTTTGCAATTGTACCCAGGCGATACCGATACCGCAGACCAGTGAGCCCAGCATCGACAGCAGCATCAGCCAGAACGTCCAGGACCGCGATTCCTGTGCCAGACGATAATCGTTTTGCAATACGGTCAGGTGCTGCTTGAGCATTTCATTTTCCATGAAGACCAATTGCTCGGATTGCTTGGCAGCGATGAAATTTTGCAGATTGCTGAGAATGTTGGCGACCAGCGGCTGATACTCGCCAAACACCTTGCTCAGTTCCATCAGCTTGTCGCGTACATCTTTGTCGCGTACGGCATTGAGTCGCAACAACTCGCTGCCGTTGAGAAAACCATCGATGATGTCGTGGAAGGTATTGACGTCCTTCCCCAACAAAAAAGCGGTTTCGGGATTGACGCCTTCGGAGGTCAGAAACTCGTTGGCGCTTTTGCCGAGCCGCAGCGTCAGCAATACCAGCTGACCGGCGGCGGAAATTTCGCGCGGCGAATTGCCGCCTTGCGAATGCAGCATTGAAATCTGTTCACTGAGATCAAGCAAGGTCGGCGACAACAAACGCAAACGTCCCAGCGTCGCCCCGAAACCGGTCAGCTCGGGACGCAAATTGAGAATCGTGGCGGCGGCCTTGTCCGTGTGGTCCCACACTTTCTTGACGTCGTTGAGCACCGGCGTCATGGCCGGCTCCGGCGGGCTGATGGAACTGCCCTGATAATTCCCACCCAGCATCAGCAGATTCAGTCCCTGATTGAATTCGCGGCGGCTTTCGGTCAACTGGTTGAAGGCTTCGCGGTTACCCTGAATTGCATTGGGCACGGCCTTGCCGATACGCTGCGAATGCATCACCAGATCGCTGGTGATGTGCGCCTGCAAACTCGCGTGAATATAATTCTTGGAACCCAGCCACAGAAAAAAGGCAGTCGACATCAACGCCAGCGCCAACAGCAATAGCAGGATGCGCGTCTGTTGACGCAATGAAAAACGACCAATCAACGGCAATCTCAAATTTTTTCTAGAATCAAGTCTCGCGATTTCGATTGAGGTGACGTCATTGATACGGGCAGCAGAAATGGATTCGGTTTGCACTGAAGGTTTAGTTTTGATTCCAGGAAGACGCGGCAGCTTGAGTGCCATGACTGAGACTCCTTGATTACTTGTTCAGTTCATCGAAAACGGTGTCAGGCAATTAACGCCCGACCTGCATGAAAAGCGGATCGGCCAGCAGCGGCCGCAATCCTATCTGCACCCATTCATTTTTATCCTGATCCAGATACGCATGCGTGGCGCCGGGTATCGACAGATATTTCGCAGGTTCCTGCAACACCATGTCGCCGATATGCCGCAAGCCCAGCACCCGCGACACCAGTAAGGCATTGCTGGCAGACAGTGCCGCAGCAAAGACGACGATGCGACTTTCCTTGCCCCAGGTCTGCAAGGCACCGCCATGAAACCGCTGAAGGTCGACAATGCCGACCAGATTGCCGCGGATATTGGCCAGACCAAGGTACCAGTCTTTCGTCAATGGCACCGCCGTTACCGGCATCGGCGGCACGATTTCCCCCGCTTCGCGCAGGTCCAGCAGACAACGCTGCTCGCCGATCATCACGCCCAGCCGGCTGTCGCGCATGCCGACACCGTCGCGGGCTGCCGCCATGCGATCCAGCAAGCGCGCCTGGAATTCATGCAAACTCAGACGCGGACCGCGCTCGCGTTGCCCTGACAATTCCGGAGCCACCGTGTCAGGCAGTATCAGACGATTTTCCGGGCTCAACAAATGGCACCGATTTTGGAGAGTAATTCGGCAGGATTGACCGGCTTGACGATGTAGTCGCAGGCGCCCTGGCACAATGCCCAGACCCGGTCTGCTTCCTGTCCCTTGATGCTGCACATCATGATCGACAACCCCTGGTTTGCCGGATCCCTGGTGATCTGACGCGTCAACTGAAAACCGTTTTTGCCCGGCATCACCACATCCATCAACACCAGTTCCGGTTTGTCATAATGAATCTTGCGTAACGCATCATCGCCGTCGGCCGCCGTGGCAACCTGAAAACCATGGCGTTGCAAAATGTCCGACAGCATGTAGCGATCAGTCGGCGAATCATCGACGACGAGAATTTTCCTGATCCGCATGTGCGTCCCCCTGTAGATGCACCACCGCAAACGTCGCTACCCCTGTATTTTGACCACCTGAGGTGCATACCCGGTTACTGCACTGAGCAAGCTGTCCTGACTGAATGGCTTGGTCAGATATTCATCGGCCCCGGCGGCAATACCGCGTGCCCGGTCGAAAATACTGTCTCTGGACGACAGCATGATTACTGGAATGGTACGGGATTGCGGGCTGCTTTTGATTAACGCACAGGTCCGGTAACCATCAAGACGCGGCATCAGAATGTCGCAAAATATCAGGTCGGGAGCATGCTCAGCCACCTGAGACAAGGCATCCAGCCCGTCTTCTGCCAGCAGTACCTGACAGCCGGCCTGCGCCAGAAATATCTCCGCAGAACGGCGAATCGTAACGCTGTCATCAACCACCAGCACTTTCAAGGCGACATTGTCGTGCCCGGTCTGGTCGAGTCCCGCTGCAACGTTTCCATTTTCCATGGCAACCTTTTCATCAGAACCTGGCTCCTGAATGACCGCCCGTGCGGTATTGCAGGAATGCGTTCCCGTCAGGCAACCGGTAACTGACATTCGCCCAACTTTAGCAAAAAGCTACCATTTTTGGAATACGAATAAAGCGGTCTTACTGCCTTATATTGTTGAAAAGGAATTTATCCGGCCGGTGCCGGACTGGCGGCGCATCGTTGCAATGACGCCGCCGTATG
Source organism: Herbaspirillum autotrophicum (assembly GCF_001189915.1). Lineage (GTDB taxonomy): Bacteria > Pseudomonadota > Gammaproteobacteria > Burkholderiales > Burkholderiaceae_D > Herbaspirillum > Herbaspirillum autotrophicum. Next base: position 46,938 of record NZ_LFLS01000034.1, on the reverse strand, counting down.
CTATCCAAGACGCTGCCCGGTACGCTGCCAGACGCGGTATTGCCGCACGGCGCGGCCGTTGAACACTGTTAATTACAGTGCAACCATTTCGAAATCCTCTTTGCGGGCGCCACATTCCGGGCAGGTCCAGTTGATCGGGACGTCGTCCCAGAGCGTACCCGGGGCAATGCCTTCTTCCGGCAAACCGGCTTCTTCGTCGTATACCCATCCACAAATCAGGCACATCCAGGTCTTAAATTCTGTTTTGCTATCGCTCACGGCTGACTATCCCTCAAATCAATCAAGTAAAATGGTAAACCAGATATCTTAATCTACTCGCCGTGCAAAACCAAACTTCTCCGTTGATATTAACCTTTGGCCCCTCCGATCCTGTCGGTGCCATTGGTATCCAGGCTGACCTGGCCACATTTGCGGCGATGGGCTGCCATGGCCTCTCGATCATCACCGCCATTCTGGTCGGTGATACCGCCCGTATCGAAGATGCCCAGATCATCGATGTCGACTGGGTCGCCGATCAGGCACGCGTGATTCTGGAAGACATGCCGGTAGCCGCCTTCAAGGTCGGCGCCGTGGGCAGCATTGAAAACATCTCGGCGATTGCTGAAATCGTGTCCGATTACCCCGATATTCCGCTGATTCTGGATCCGTTCATCTCCGTCATGCCCAATCAGGAAGGCGACGATGACGATAATCTGATCGCCATCCGCGAATTGCTGATTCCGCAAACTACACTGATGCTGGCGTCGGCGGTCGAGTTGTCGCGACTGGCAGAAACCTGGCGTGAACCGGTACCTAACGACGCACTGCCGCTGGACGCCATGCGCATCGTCGAGATGGGTTGCGAATACCTGTTTGTCACCGGCACGCCCGGCGATGTATCCGAAGTCGCCAACACGCTGTTTGATGAAACGGGTATTGTCCGGCGCGATACCTGGCAACGCTTGCCCGGCTCCTTTGTCGGTGCCGGCTCCACCCTGTCGGCAGCGATTGCGGCGATGCTGGCAAACGGCCTCGAAATTCCCGAGGCGACCTCCGAAGCACAAGAATTCACACTGGCCGCGCTGGCTCACGCGCAACGACTGGGCATGGGGAAACTCATTCCAGACCGCTACTTCTGGGCCCGCGAGTCAATCGAACCCAATTAATTTGTTTTCCACGGATTTTCTGCATGAGCACACCTACCTCCAGCACCAACGATGCGCTTTTCGCGCGCGCCCAACTCACTACCCCCGGCGGCGTCAATTCTCCGGTACGGGCATTCCGCTCGGTCGGCGGCACGCCACGCTTCATTACGCGGGCTCAGGGTCCTTATTTCTGGGATGCCGAAGATAAACGCTATATCGATTACATCGGTTCCTGGGGACCGGCCATTGTCGGCCATGCACACCCGGCAGTAGTACAAGCGGTACAGGAAGCAGCCGCGCGCGGCCTGAGTTTCGGCGCGCCGACTGCGGGTGAAATCGAAATGGCAGAAGAAATCTGCAAACTGGTGCCATCGATCGAACAAGTGCGTCTGGTATCCAGTGGTACCGAAGCCACCATGAGCGCATTGCGACTGGCACGCGGCGCGACCAAACGTGACAAGATCATCAAATTCGAAGGTTGCTATCACGGTCACGCCGATTCCTTGCTGGTCAAGGCCGGCAGCGGTTTGCTGACATTCGGCAATCCAACCTCCGCAGGGGTGCCGGAAGATTTCGTCAAACATACTTTGGTGCTGGACTACAACAGCGTCGAGCAACTCGAAGAAGCATTCCGCAACGCCGGTGATGAAATCGCCTGCGTGATCGTCGAGCCGGTTGCCGGCAACATGAATCTGGTGCGCGCCACGCCGGAATTTTTGCAGGCAATGCGCAGCTTGTGTAGCATGCATGGCGCGATCCTGATTTTCGACGAAGTAATGTCGGGTTTTCGTGTGGCACTCGGCGGTGCGCAAGAACTCAACGGCATCACCCCCGACCTGACCGCGTTGGGCAAAATCATCGGTGGTGGTCTGCCGGTAGCGGCATTCGGTGGCCGCGCCGACATCATGAAGCATCTGGCGCCGCTGGGCTCGGTGTATCAGGCCGGCACCCTGTCAGGCAACCCGGTCACGGTTGCTGCGGGTCTGAGCACCCTCAGGATCATCCAGCAGCCGGGTTTCTACGAGTCACTCGGCGCCCAAACCAAAAAACTGACCGATGGCTTGACGGCAGCGGCGAAAGCAGCCGGTGTTCCGTTTGCCGCTGATGCACTGGGAGGCATGTTCGGTTTGTACTTCGCACCACAAGTACCAGCCAGCTACAGCGAAGTCATGCAGGGCGACAAAGAGCGCTTCAATGTGTTTTTCCACGCCATGCTGGATGCCGGCGTTTATCTGGCACCGTCGGCTTATGAAGCTGGTTTTGTTTCCGCACAGCATGATGACGCCATCATCGAGGAAACCATTGCTGCCGCGCGCAAGGCATTTGCCGCCGTCGCCTGACGGGACTGGCGGGCCGGCTGCGGCCGGACCGGGCAATAAAAAAGGACGCAGATGCGTCCTTTTTTATTGCTGCCGGTCAACGCCGGCGTTGCTGTCCTGCTTTCCGTATTACGCGGAGAAGGAAGAGCCGCAACCGCAAGTAGTCGTTGCATTCGGATTCTTGATCACGAATTGCGCGCCTTCCAGGTCGTCCTTGTAGTCAATTTCCGCGCCAACCAGATATTGATAGCTCATCGAATCGATCAGCAACTGGACGCCGTTCTTGTCCATGGTGGTGTCGTCTTCGTTGACGATTTCATCAAACGTGAAACCGTATTGAAAACCCGAGCAACCGCCGCCCTGAACGAAGACCCGCAATTTCAGGTCTGGATTGCCCTCCTCTTCGATCAGCTGCGCAACTTTGGCTGCGGCGCTGTCACTGAACAGGATCGGGGATGGGATAGTGCTGACTGGGATTTCTGCGATGGCATTCATTTTGGGCTCCGGCATGGGCGAACAATGACTTCATTATAAGCGCTACAGAAAATTCATGCATCGCCGCTTGACGCGGCCAGCTTGAGCACCGGGGCTTCTTCGTTCTGGCCATGGCTGAGTTTGCCTGACACCAGTGCCCCGCCATGCATTTCCAGCGCTTTGTAGTACACATCTCCTGTTATGCGGGCTTTCGGCTGTAATTCAAGTAGCTCTGCCGAATGAACGTCGCCGATGATTTCACCGTTGACAATCAGATGCGCCGCGCGCACTTCACCGACGATCCTGGCATGCTCGGAAATGACCAGCACGCTTGGCTGTCCGACTTCAGCGTTGATATTGCCCTTGATATGGCCGTCTATGCGCAGGCCCCCCTTGAAGTTGACATCGCCGATGATATTGGTCGAAATGCCGATCAGGCTATCGATGGTGCTTTTGTTTTTGCGTCCCAACATGATTTCACCTCACAAATTCACCGATTGCTGGGTCCGCATCTGACCTCGGTCCAATACGCGCGCCTGAATCGCTTTGATGGTTGCTCCCTCGGGCAGGGTCAAGATCCCCTCCACCCGCTGATAATATTTGAATGCGAGCTTGTAACGCGCCAAATCTGCTGCATTCTGCTCGGGGAAATTGATAATAGCACTTTTGCCCGCCTGCAACACCGTTACGCTCAACTGTAAATTACCGGTGAACTCACGCGCGCCCTTCTCCCCTTGAATCACGAGCAATCTGTAACGCAATTGGTTCGGCGCAATGATTTCCGCCTTCAGCCGCTGGATGGTAATGCCTTGCACACCGATATTGGTAGGCAACAAACTTTCAAAAAAGGCAAGATCCTCTTTCAGTTTGGCATTTTCCGTTTCCAGCGCCTTGATTTGTCCGGCCAGTTGCGTCTGCGCCGAACGCTCGATGTTGAGCTGGCTTTCGGCCGCATTGGCCGAGGAGGACAACTGATCACGCTCGGCGCCCAGCTTCCTGACTTGCTCGCTGAGGGTCGCCACCTGATCTTTCATGCCGCTCGGATTGAGACCGGCGAAATTACGCCCGAGATCGTATGCCCACATGGCAATGGCCCCGCCCAAACCGACAACGACCGCCAGGAACACAGCCCTGAGCGGCCAAGGCAAATGACGTTTGATGGTCATTTTCGGCGCAGAAATCGACATGCGCCGCACCCATAGTTTGAACTTCACGGCAACACAGGTACGTGCTGCAGACCGGTCGTTTCATCCAGACCGAACATCAGGTTCATGCATTGCACCGCCTGACCTGATGCGCCCTTAACCAGATTGTCCTGCACCACCAGCACCACTACCGTATCGCCATCACCGGGACGATGCACCGCAATCCGCAACATGTTGGAAGAACGCGTACTGCGTGTTTCCGGATGCGAGCCGAACGGCATCACGTCAACAAACGGTTCATTTTTGTAAGCATCTTCAAACAGCGCTTGCAGCGTAACGTTGTCCACTTCGCGATTCAGACGCGCATACAGCGTTGAATGCATGCCGCGAATCATGGGCACCAGATGCGGCGTAAACAGCAAACCCAGCTTGTCCGATGTCAGCTTCGACAATTGCTCCAGCGTTTCCGGCGAGTGGCGGTGACCCGACACGCCATACGCCTTGAAGTTATCGGACGCTTCGGAAAACAGCATCGCCACTTCCGCCTTGCGACCGGCACCGGAAACACCCGACTTGCAATCGGCGATGATGTGCGAGGCATCAATCACGCCGGCCTTGAGCAACGGCGCCAGTCCCAGTTGCATGGTCGTCGGATAACAACCGGGGTTACCTACCAGCCGCGCCTTCTTGATCGCGTCACGGTTGAGTTCGACCAGACCGTAAGCTGCTTCCTTGAGCAACTCAGGGCAGCTGTGCGGCATCTTGTACCACTTCTCGAACACCGCCGTATCCTGCAAACGGAAATCCGCCGCCAGATCGATCACTTTGACACCGGCTGCCAGCAACTCTGGCGCCTGCGCCATGGCGACACCATGCGGCGTCGCAAAGAAGACCACATCGCAATCCGTCAGACGGGCTTTTTCCGGTGCAGAAAAAGCGATATCGACACGGCCGCGCAATGAGGGATACATCTCAGCCACCGGCATGCCATCTTCCTTGCGTGAAGTGACTGCCTGCAATTGCACCTGCGGGTGCGTTGCCAATATGCGCAGCAACTCCACGCCTGTATATCCGGTACCGCCGACGATGCCTACCTTGATCATGTCTGTTCCTTGCTGGTTCAATTGCAATTTATTTTAACAGGAGAATATTGCTGCCACGTTACCCTCGGCATGCTGCGGCGACATTCATTGTCGCCCTGACATTTCTTCGGACCGGACCCGCCACAATATATGAAATGCGCAGCTGCTGCCGACGCCATACTGCGCGCACCAAAAAAAAGCCGCCAAGCGCAATGCCGGCGGCTTTTCGATGTGCTGAAAACGCACGCGTCGGGATAAATCCTAGCGCTTGGAGAATTGTTTTGCGCGACGTGCCTTGCGCAAACCAACTTTTTTACGTTCCACTTCGCGAGCATCACGAGTAACGAAACCTGCCTTGGACAGTTCCGGCTTCAGTGTTGCATCGTAGTCGATCAGAGCGCGTGTGATGCCGTGACGAACAGCACCTGCCTGGCCCGACTCGCCACCGCCATGCACATTGACCATGATGTCAAAACGCTCGACGTTGTTTGTCAGTTCCAGCGGCTGGCGAATGACCATCAGGCCTGTTTCGCGCGAAAAATATTCATTTGCCGGCTTGCCGTTGACGACAATCTTGCCCGAACCGGTTTTGATGAACACACGAGCCACTGCACTCTTGCGACGGCCGGTTCCGTAATTGTAGTTACCGATCATGTCTGTTCCTTAGAGTTCGAGTGCTTTAGGTTGCTGAGCTGCGTGCGGATGTTGACCATCTGCGTACACTTTCAGCTTCTTGATCATCGCGTAGCCGAGCGGGCCCTTAGGCAGCATGCCCTTGACCGCTTTTTCCAGCGCGCGACCTGGAAAACGCTGTTGCATTTTCAGGAAATTGGTTTCGTAGATGCCGCCTGGATAGCCGCTGTGACGATAGTATGTCTTTTCAGTAGCTTTGGTACCTGTGACGCGCAACTTGCCCGCATTGATCACGACGATGAAATCGCCGGTGTCGACGTGCGGAGTAAATTCCGGTTTGTGTTTGCCGCGCAGTCGGAGTGCCACTTCGCTGGCAACACGTCCGAGGACTTTGTCCGTCGCGTCAATCACGAACCACTCGCGCTTTACCTCATGGGCTTTAGCGGAAAAGGTTTTCATGTTGACTTCCTAATGTAAATAAATAAACGCTCAAATTGGCGGTTCCACAAACTTGGTGCCAGGGCGAAATTGCCACCCCGCGTTTGCAGACTCATCCTTGTTATCTTTCCAGAGCGCACGGAAAGCCGAGAATTATAGCCTTTTCAATGACTTAGCGTCAAAGACTTTCTTGGCCGGGGCTGGCTTTGCCGGCATATCCGCGGTCAATTGACGACATTCCCGGGCGCACTGCCTCCGGCGGCTGTGGGAAAACGGACAAAAAAAACCCGAAACATGGTTTCGGGTTGAATCCACACCTGAGAGGAGGGTGGAGGAGACACTGGTTGACTGTCGCGCAGTGCGCTGGCCGGTCAGTGATTTCAATATAGCAAATCAATTTGTGCATCGCAAGGTAGCTTTATCAAAAAATTGAAACAATTTCCAAATTCGCAACACTCGAACTATCTGCTCATACAACGAGACCACGCCAGTATTGATGTGAAAGACTCCAAACCAAAATAAATTCCAAATAGAAATATTATTGCTTCGCAATATAACCAGAAATTTATCGATTGCAAAAACTCCACACCGATAAAACGCCCTTGACGAGAAAAGCTACAATACCGATTTCCCAATTATCAAAACGAGAACGCAAATGGAATGCACAGTACGCTGGACCGGCTTGTCCGGCATGACTTTCCTGGCAGAAACAGGCTCTGGTCACGTAGTGGCGATGGATGGCGCACCTGATGGCGGTGGCCGCAATCTGGCGCCGCGTCCGATGGAAGTCGTACTGCTTGGCACCGGCGGCTGCACTGCTTATGATGTCGTGGTTATTTTGCGCAAGAGCGGACAGGACGTCCGGGGCTGCGAGGTAACACTGAAGTCCGAGCGCGCTGAACAGGATCCCAAGATTTTCACCAAGATCCACTTCCACTTCACCGTCCGCGGCCGCAACCTGAAGCCAAACGTGGTGGAACGCGCGATCAAGTTGTCACATGATAAATATTGCTCGGCATCCATCATGCTGGAAAAATCGGCCGAACTGACTCACTCTTTCGAAATCATCGAAGACCTGACCGAGCCGGCACCACAGCAATAAACCATGGCAGCCGGGTGATCCGGCAGCCCGGATCATTCCGAGGTTTACTTACAGGTAATAGGCGACCGCTGTCATGACTTTTGACATCGCTTTCATCGCTCCGCGCACCGGCGCCGGCATCTCGACCGCGCCGAGTGCCCGTGCAGCAGCACCGTGCTCGGCTTCGTCCACCCGCATTTGTTCGACAATCGCGCGTGACCGGGCATCCTGCGGCGGCAATTTTTCCAGATGACTGGTCAGGTGCAGCTCAACCTGACGCTCGGTTTCGGCGACAAAGCCAAGATTGCGCGCATCCCCTGCTCTGGCCGCAATCGTACCGAGCACATAAGAACCGGCGTACCACAGCGGATTGAGCAAGCTGGTGCGCGAACCCAGTTCCCGCAAACGCTCGGCAGTCCAAGCCAGATGATCCTCCTCTTCCAGACCGGCATGCACAAATTGCTGCTTGAGCGGCTGCGATTGCGTGAAACGGCCTTGCGCGTCGTACAACGCCTGCGCACAGACTTCCCCGACGTGATTGATCCGCATCAGCCCGGCACTGTGCCGTTTCTCTGCATCATTGAGCAGACCGTCACCGGCCAGCGCCGCCGGATTCGGACGCGAAGACGTGACCACGCCACTGACGACGCGCAGCGCCTTGTCGACATCAGCAATCACCTTATCCAGAAAATGCATATGCAATCACTCGCCTTTCATTTCACTTCACACACTTAAACCAGCTTCCAGTTGATGCTTTCGCCGCCATTGAGCGGCACCACCACCGAGTCTCCCATCGGCAATTCAGCAGGAATGGTCCAGCTTTCGCGACGCAAGGTAACGCTGCCCTGATTGCGCGGCAAGTTGTAGAAATCCGGACCATTGAAACTGGCGAACGCTTCCAGGCGATCCAGTGCATCAGCCTGATCGAATGCTTCGGCATACAGCTCCAGCGCGTGCAGCGCGGTGTAGCAACCGGCACAGCCGCAGGCGTGCTCCTTGAGTCCCTTGGGATGCGGCGCCGAATCGGTACCAAGGAAAAATTTGTTGCTGCCGGAAATCGCCGCCGCGATCAGCGCCTGGCGATGCGTCTCACGCTTGAGCACCGGCAGACAGTAATAATGCGGACGAATACCGCCCTTGAAAATTTCATTGCGGTTGTACAGCAAGTGATGCGCAGTAATGGTGGCGGCAGTCGGACCGGTGTCGGCCATCACGTAATCGGCGGCATCCCTGGTCGTGATATGTTCGAACACCACTTTCAATTCCGGCATATCGCGACGCAACGGCAACATCACGCGGTCGATGAAGACGGCTTCGCGATCGAAAATATCGATGGCCGGATCAGTGACTTCGCCATGCACCAGAAATGGCATACCGACTTCCTGCAGCGTTTCCAGCGTTTTGTAGCACTTGGTCAGATCGGTGACACCGGCATCGGAATTGGTAGTGGCGCCCGCCGGATACAGTTTGACGGCATGCACGAAACCGCTGTCTTTGGCGCGGCGGATTTCCTCCGGCGGTGTATTGTTGGTCAGGTACAGCACCATCAGCGGTTCGAAGTTCATGCCCGCCGGCAGTGCTGCCAGAATGCGATCGCGATATGCGGCAGCCTGCGCCGTGGTAGTGACCGGCGGCTTCAGATTGGGCATGATGATGGCCCGCGCAAACTGCTTCGCCGTATGCGGCAAAACGCTGTTGAGGGTAGCGCCGTCGCGCAAATGCAAATGCCAGTCATCCGGCCGGGTTATCGTCAATACGTCAGTCATTACTCTTCTCTTCCTCAATGCGTCTGCGCCAGCGCCATGCGGCTGGCGAATCAAAACCTCAAGCCCGTCATTTTACCGCAGCGGCAGATACTGATTGCTGCGGCTGCCGCTGCGACCATGAAAAAAGCCGCTTCGACAGGCATCGAAGCGGCTTTGGGTACAGCGCGATACGGGCGATCAGTGAATGATCTTGGCCAGGAAATCGCGGGCGCGGTCAGAGCGCGGCGAATCAAAGAAAGCATCTTTCTGGCAATCTTCAACCACCAGCCCCTTGTCCATGAATACCACGCGATTTGCCACTTTCTTGGCGAATCCCATTTCATGCGTCACGACCATCATGGTCATGCCTTCCTGCGCCAGACCTACCATCACGTCCAGCACTTCGTTGATCATTTCCGGATCGAGCGCCGAGGTCGGCTCATCGAACAGCATTGCAATCGGATCCATCGACAACGCACGGGCAATCGCCACGCGCTGTTGCTGACCACCCGACAACTGCCCCGGGAACTTGTCTTTTTGTGCAATCAGGCCGACGCGATCCAGATACTTCAAGCCCTTTTCGGTGGCTTCGTCGACGCTGCGACCGAGCACCTTGACCTGACCGATGGTCAGGTTTTCACGAATCGACAAATGCGGGAACAGCTCAAAGTTCTGAAACACCATGCCGATGCGCGCGCGCAGTTTCGACAGATTGGTTTTCGGATCACCGACCGAAATGCCATCAACCGTGATGTTGCCCTTCTGGAATGGCTCCAGACCATTGACGGTCTTGATCAAGGTCGATTTGCCCGAACCGGACGGACCGCACACCACCACCACGTCGCCCTTGGCGACACTGGTGGTGCAATCGGTCAAGACTTGAAAGCTGCCGTACCATTTGCTGACGTTGTTGAGTTCAATCATTTATTTCTCCTGATTCCTGAGTTCGGTATATGCGCCGCCGGCGCACTGAGTCGGTTAGCGAATAATGGCGATGCGGTGCTGGAAGCGTTTGACCAGTTGCGACAAGGCGAAACTGAGAACAAAGTAGACCACTGCCACGAACAGATACATTTCCACCAGACGGCCGTCGCGCTGGGCAATTTTCGATGCGCTGGTCACAAAGTCCGGCACCGAGCCGAGCACATAGACCAGCGACACGTCCTGAAACAGCACAATCGTTTGCGTCAGCAGGATTGGCGTCATGTTGCGGAACGCCTGCGGGAGCACCACGTTACCCATCATCTGCCAGTAATTCATGCCGATGGCATAGCCCGCAAAAACCTGACCACGCGGAATCGATTGAATTCCCGAGCGCATGATTTCGCAGTAATACGCCGCTTCAAACAAAATGAAGGTAATCAGCGCCGACTGGAATGCACCGACCTGAATCGGCTCGCTGGCGCCAATGATCCAGGCACCGATGTACGGCACCAGGAAGTAGAACCAGAAAATCACCAGCACCAGTGGAATCGAACGGATCAGATTGACGTAAGTCGTCGCAACGAACGCCATCGTCTTGTTGCTCGACAGACGCATCATCGCCAGCAGGGTACCGATGATGATGCCGCCGGCCATGGCCGAAAACGTCAGCACCATGGTGAACTTCAGACCGGTCGTGAACAGGTAGTACCAGGACCGCTCGATAACGTTGAAATCGAAATTTGAAAACATGATTTAGTGTCCTCCCGTACTGGAGCTGCCAGTCGTGATGTAGCCGGGAACGGCAGTCACTTTTTCCAGAATCCGCGCTGCCAGCAGCGCAATCACGGAAATGACAATGTAGATGATGGTGGCGCCGGTCAGCGCCTCGAACGTCTGGAACGTGAATTCACGCATCGAGTAAGTCGCCGCAGTCAGCTCGACCAGGCCGATGGTCAACGCCACCGAGCTGTTCTTGATGATCGCTGCAAACTCGTTGGTGAGCGACGGAATGATGATACGGAACGCCATCGGCAACAGTACGTAGCGATAGGTCTGCACCGGTGTCAGTCCAAGCGCCGAGCCGGCATTGCGCTGACCGCGCGGCAAGGCGTTGATACCGGTCGATACTTGCACCGCGACCCGCGCCGAAGTAAAGAAACCGAGCGCCAGAAATGCCGTGATGAACGAAGCATTCGGCAACGCCTTGAGCCAGTTGCCGATACCGGCAGGGACCAGCTCCGGCATGACGAAATACCAGAGAAACATCTGCACCAGCAGCGGAATATTACGGAACAGTTCGACATAGCCGTTGGCGATGGTAACTGCCCATGGTTTTTGGGTAGTACGGATGGTACCGACGATGGTGCCGAGGATCAGCGCCATGATCCAGGCCGATATTGCCGTGGCGAGGGTCCATTTGAGACCGATCAGCAGCGTATCGATGTAGGGGATGCCGTCCGGAGATTGCTCCCAGAAGATGCCCCAGTTCCAGTTGTAATGCATATATAGCCTCGTCTTTTCTCGAGTCGCGTGCGTTGACAGGGCACTGCGTCGTAACTTCTACGCTACGATGCCTTTCTGTAACAGGCATTCCACGTTGATTTTTTGATATTGCCCGAACGAAATTATCTTTCGTCCAGTTAAACAAAACGGGGGACAACGCCCCCGTTTTGTATTTCACTTCATAGCTGCAATCGAAGAATGTTTTACTTCTTCTTCGACGACTGCTTTTGCGCTTCTGGCACCGCTGCGTAAGCAGAAGGTTCACCCGAATCTGTCGGCTTCGCCAGCACTGCTTGCAGTTGCGGGCTCATCGGCACGTTCAGGTTGACACCCTTTGGCGGGATTGGCGACAAGAACCACTTGGCATAGATCTTCTTGATGTCATCGCCCTTGTAGACGTTGATCAGCGCATCATCAACGACCTTCTTGAACGCTGTATCGCCGAGTGGCAGGATCAGACCGTATGGCTCAACCGACAGCGCTTCAGCAGAAACGGTGTAGTCGTTAGGCGCCTTGGAGCTGGCAGCCAGCGAAGACAACAGGATGTCATCCATCACGAAAGCCACTGCACGGCCGGTTTCGACCATCAGGAATGCTTCGGCGTGATCCTTGGCAGCCAGGATATTCATGCCCAGGTTACGTTCGGTATTGAGGGTAGTGATTTGCTTCAGGTTGGAAGTACCGGAAGTCGAAACGATGGTCTTGCCCTTGAGGTCGTCCAGCGTCTTGATATTGGCGGACTTCTTGGTCAGGAAACGATTCGCTGTCACGAACTCGGTCACGGCAAACGCGACCTGTTTTTGACGTTCCATGTTGTTGGTAGCGGAATCGCAGGAGATATCAGTTGTACCGTTGGCGATCAGCGGAATACGGGTTGCCGATGTTACCGGCACCATCTTCACGTTCAGCGCGGTCAGACCCAGCTTCTTCTGAATTGCAGTTGCGGCCTTCAGGCACAGATCGATCGAATAACCTTGATACGATTGCTTGTCATCCAGATAGGAGAACGGAATCGAGGCATCACGCACACCCAGTGTCAACGTGCCGGTTTCTTTGATCTTCTTCAATCTGCCGGTCAAGTCTTGCGCCTGAACCGAACCGATCAGAACACTTGCGCCTACCAACACCCCAACTAGCTTAATTAACTTCATGTGACCTCCTGAAAAAATTTTTACGTAGTGTACCAAAAGCCCCTACTCAAAAAAAGCCTTCATTCTTGAATAAGCTTGATTCTGCCGCCATTTCAACGCTTCGGCCTGCTGTTTTTTCTATGTCGAAATCACCGCCGGCAAACCGGAGCCGCTTCGAATTCAGCCGCCCCCTGACGATGTGCGTGAACCGCCATCTGGTACATCATGACTTCAAAAACTGCATTGCATGGTATGCGAGCCGGCCACTGCCATTTGCCGTCAATTTGCACGCACGCTCTGACACGGACAACATAGCAAGATTCAGGCCACACGGCACCAGTTCTGCTCCGCCATCCCTGCAAAAGTACACGGCCAATCATCCGCCCGGCCACCGCCCGCCTGCATGACAACATCATTGCGCCTGGTTCTTGCGACAGGTCGCCCCCACAACATAGACAGCTATTGACTGCCTGCGTCGATAGTATCGTTAAAAAGCTACCCTGTTCACACAATTATTCTGACGACTTGCATCGCCGGTGTTCGCTGGGCACCCTCATGCTTTCGATACTCTGATGCAAGAGACAGCTGATCTTACGATGCCGGCTTTTGTTGTTCAAGCTATTCCGCACGGCTGCGTCGGACCAGTCCTGCGCCGCTGCGCCAAAATGCTGCGCTACACAAACCGCTGTCATTGCAGCCATTGCATAGCTGCAGATCACTTGCGTCACAGCCGCCGCATACGCCATCAACAGCTATGCCGGCAACACCAGACCACTTCAAAACCGAACCAGACAGAAAGAACGAGCCCTCAACCGGCACGCACGGGAACATCGGGCTTGCGCCGCGAATAGTGATGAATGTCTCCGTCACTTATTCTTATCAACCCTGCTGTGCAGGCGGCTCTGATGACCGCTCTTGCACCTTCGAAAACGGGCGGCAACGCGGCCGCCCTTCGTGTTTTCCGTTATTTCAGCTTGCCGCTGCCGGCAGCATCAAGGATACAGACCGCGCATTTCACGTGCCTGCAATACCCGGGTACAAGCGACGATGAAAGCCGCCGTGCGCAAGGATACTTTCTTTTCCTCGGCCAGTTGCCAGACCGCCGCAAATGCCTCACGCATGATGCGCGTCAGACGCAGATTGATTTCATCTTCGGTCCAGAAAAAGCTGGAGAAATCCTGCACCCATTCAAAGTAGCTGACGGTCACGCCGCCGGCATTGGCAATCACGTCCGGTACGATCAAGACGCCCTTGTCGGCCAGAATATCGTCGGCTTCGGGTGTCGTCGGACCATTGGCACCTTCGAGAATGATCGAGGCGCGGATGACGTTGGCATTGCTTTCGTTGATTTGCTGCTCCAACGCCGCCGGCACCAGAATGTCGCAGTCGGTTGCCCAAAACTGGGCACGATCCTTGACTTCGTCAGCACCGGGAAAACCGGAAACGCTGCCATGTTCAGCCACATATTGCTGCAATGCAGGAACATCGAGGCCGGTGGTGCGTACCACAGTGGTCACGTGATCCTGCACTGCGACCACTTTGGCGCCCGCTTCAGCAAACAGCCGCGCAGCGATGCCGCCGACATTACCGAAGCCTTGTACCGCCACTTTCGCTTCTTTGATTTCCAGACCGCGCTTGGCCGCCGCTTCGCAACCGACCACAAACACACCGCGACCAGTTGCCTCATGCCGTCCGAGGCTGCCGCCGAGCGAAATCGGCTTGCCGGTCACCACGCCCGATGCGGTACTGCCCTGATTCATGGAGTAGGTATCCATCATCCACGCCATGATCTGCGAATCGGTATTGACGTCCGGCGCCGGAATATCCTTGTTGGGGCCGATGATGATGCCGATTTCGCTGGTATAGCGTCGGGTCATACGCTGCAACTCGCCGCGCGACAAGGTTTTCGGATCCACCCGGATACCGCCCTTGGCACCGCCGTACGGCACATTGACTGCGGCATTCTTGACGGTCATCCAGGCCGACAATGCCATCACTTCCGACAAGGTCACGTCCTGATGAAAACGCACCCCGCCCTTGCCCGGGCCGCGTGAGGTATTGTGCTGCACGCGATAACCTTCGAAGTGCGCAATGGTGCCGTCATCACGCTCGATCGGGACATCGACGATCAGCATGCGCTTGGGGCGCTTGAGCGTTTCCACCCAGCGTGCCAGCGACCCCAGATAAGGGGTGACGCGATCAATTTGTTCGAGGTAGACACCCCATGGGCCAATGCCATGCGGCGTGAGATAGGAAGGGACTTCGTGCTTGACTGGTACATTCGACATAATGCAATCGCTCCTTGTTTGAGAGGCTGCTGCGAAATCGGGCCGACATTGACGGCTATCATCCTACTCCCTGACAGACGGAAATGGATGCATCAACACCGCTTAATTTTTGCAACAACCCCGGAATCCCTGAATTCCCGGACAGCCGTGCGTGAGCCTTTACAACCGGCATCTGAACGCGACGGATGCAGAGCGCATTGCATGCATAGCTCGCGGCCATTCATGCAATGTGCTCTCTGAAATCAGCGACGCCATCGTAGGGCAAGCCGATATCAATACGCTAATGCTTTGTGCGCATATAACTATGCACATGACGCATAGTTGCCATAAAGATATTTTTATCAATCAACTTTCGTCGCCTTGCGCGAACGCGGTGGCAACAGCTTTTTTTCTTCCTGCAGGCGCAGCAGGTAATCCCACAAACGGCCGACGATGACCTTGCCGCTGCGCTGTGCGGTAGGCCGCTCGCGATAAAGACGAATCTCCATTTCCACTTCCCAGTCGCCATTGCCATCGTCAGCGCGCGCCAGTTGCTTGTTGCGCACTTCGCGGATCACCGAAGACTCTGGCAAGAAGGCCACGCCGTGCCCTTCCAGCGCCATCATCTTGAGACTCTCCGCCATGTCGGTTTCATAGTGTTTTTCCAGGTGCAACGGCCGTTTGACATCCGACAGCAGCAACTCCACCATGCGCCCCAGATAAGCATTGCTGGTGTACGACAGAAATGGCAGCGGCGTCTTGGCGCTGCCCGGAAATGCATGATCCGGCACACCCGATTTGTCACAGCGCGAGTACGGTCGCAGGCTCTCCTTGCCCATGGTCAGCATGTCGTAGCGGCTGGCATCGAGTTGCACCGGCTGGCGCGGATGGTGATAGCACAGCAGCAGATCACAGCCGCCCTCGACGATGGTCATCACCGCATCATGGACATTGAGCGCAATCAGCCGCGTATTGAAAACGCCGAAGCCGGCTTCCAATGTGCTGAGCCATTTCGGCATATAGGTCAGCGACAAGGTATGCGGCACCGCAAAGTCGACCGTGGTCTGTGCCGCCGGTCGCTTGCCGCGCAACAGCGCACGCGTGTTATTGATCTGCCCCAGCATTTCCACGGCCTGCTCGTAAAACACTTCCCCCGCCGCCGTCAGCCGGGTGGGATAGGAGGTGCGGTCAATCAGGTCTGAACCGAGCCATGCTTCCAGCGATTGAATGCGGCGTGAAAACGCCGGTTGCGTCACATGTCGCAATTCCGCGGAACGGCTGAAACTGTGCGTCTCCGCGAGAGAAATGAAATCTTCAAGCCACTTGGTTTCCATTGTTCTTATTCCATGCCTGCGAGGCCCGGGTCAGGCATCGCTGATTCATTTCCCGTTCATCTGCCGGCGAGTTGAAATGCCGCTTCCGCATGCAACGACGAAGCCTCGTCCGGTTCTTCTTCACGTGCCTGCTGGCGATCCCACATTTGCGCGTAGGCACCGTCGGCTACCAGCAATTGCGCGTGCGTTCCGCGCTCAATGATACGCCCCTGATCGAGCACCAGAATCTGCGATGCATCGACAATCGTCGACAAGCGGTGCGCAATGATCAGGGTCGTGCGGTTTTGCGCAATCTCGCGCAATTGCGCCTGAATCGCCTGCTCGGCCTTGGAGTCCAGCGCCGAGGTCGCCTCATCGAAAATCAGGATGGCCGGATTTTTGAGCAAGGTCCGCGCAATCGCCACTCGTTGCTTTTCACCGCCCGACAATTTCAGGCCGCGCTCGCCAACCATGGTGTCATAGCCGGCCGGCAGCGACTCGATGAAGTCGTGAATGTAAGCAGCCTTGGCCGCGGCCACGATGTCTTCGCGCGCGCTGCCCGGCTTGCCGTAGGCGATGTTGTATTCGATGGTGTCATTGAACAGCACGGTATCTTGCGGCACGATGCCGATGGCGCTGCGCAACGATGCTTGCGTGACGTCACGCAAATCCTGACCATCGATAGTGATGCCGCCTTCGTCGACATCATAAAAACGGAACAACAGCCGCGACAAGGTCGACTTGCCTGATCCGCTATGGCCGACTACCGCCGTGGTGGTGCCGGCCGGTACCACAAAGTCGACATCGAACAAGATCTGCCGGTTGCTTTCGTAGCTGAAATCGATATGCGAAAAGCGCAGCTCCGCACCTCTGGTTTCCAACGGTTTTGCAGCGGCGGCATCAGCCACATCGCGATGCTGTTGCAGCAGCGAGAACAAGCGTTCCATATCAGCCAGACTTTGCTTGATTTCGCGATAGATGACACCAAGAAAATTCAACGGAATATACAGTTGGATCATGAAAGCATTGACCAGCACCAGATCGCCCAGCGTCATGGTGCCGTCGATCACGCCCTGCGTGGCGCGCCACAAGATCAGCGTAACCGCGATGGCGATGATCGCCGACTGTCCGGTATTGAGCAACGACAAGGAAGTCTGTGATTTGACTGCGGCTGTTTCATAACGCTGCAAGCCTTCATCGTAGCGCCGCGCTTCAAAGTCTTCATTACCGAAATACTTGACCGTTTCATAGTTGATCAGGGAGTCGATGGCCTTGGAATTGGCGCGCGAATCGAGATCATTCATGGTGCGCCGGAAATGCGTGCGCCATTCCGTCACCGCCACCGTGAACACGATATACAGCGTCAGCGCCACCACGGTGATGATGGTGAACCAGATATCGTAGTGCAACACCAGATAGACCAGCACCAGCGCGATTTCGATCAAGGTCGGCAAGATGCTGAACAAGGTATAGGACACCAGTGACGATACGCCGCGCGTGCCGCGTTCGATATCGCGCGTCATGCCGCCGGTCTGGCGGTTCAGATGGAAGCGCAGCGACAGCGAGTGCAAATGCCGGAATACCTTGAGGGCGATGGTGCGCACTGCGCGCTGGGTAACCTTCGCAAACACGAATTCGCGCAGTTCGGTAAACAGCGTGGTCGCCAGCCGCAACGCGCCATATGCCACCAGCAAGGCCACTGGCAACACCAGCAGCGCTTGCGGATGCTGCGGGCTGATCGTCATGCGGTCCACCAGTTGCTTCAATATCAACGGTACGCCGACATTGGCCAGCTTGGCGCCGATCAGAAAACCCAGCGCCAGCATGACGCGCCATTTATAGGTCCACAGGTAAGGCAGCAGCGTCTTCAGCGTCGCCCAGTCGCTCGGGGTCTGGCCGGACGCCTTGCGCGCGGGCGCCGGTTCGGATGAAGAGGTGGAATATTGGCGCATGGAAGGAAAGATGAAATTTTTTGCTGTATGGCACCGGATACCGAACAAATCCGCCAGTTCCGATAAACTAATGGCTGGCCTGTCTTTGCTGCTGCATTTTCTGGTGCCGCTGAGGCGCCACGCTTCGGCGTCGCCCTTTGGTGCCAGATTATAAGAGCCTGACAGACTTCACGCTTCGAAAAGGAAAAAAAGCAATGACAAATCCGCACAACACCACGCTGCCGCAAGGCAAGATGCCGCAGTTGCGGGTGATGCCGATGCCGGCCGATTCCAATGTGCACGGCGATGTTTTTGGCGGCTGGATCATGGCGCAGGTAGACATCGCCGGCTCGCTGCCAGCCAGCCGCCGTGCCAATGGCCGGGTCGCTACCATCGCGGTGAACTCATTTCTGTTCAAACATCCGGTATTCGTCGGTGACTTGCTTTCGTTTTATGCCGATATCGTCAAGGTCGGCAATACCTCGATTACCGTCAATGTCGAAGTCTATGCCGAACGCAACCGTTTGCAAATCGACATCGTCAAGGTGACCGAAGCCACGCTGACCTATGTCGCCACGGATGAAAACCGCAAACCACGCGCCCTGCCGCCACTGGCTGAAGGCGACCAGATCAGCACCACCAGCAGCTTGCAGGAAATCGGCGGCGGCTGGCACAGCGCCTGAAGTACCACTTGAAAAGCGATTGCCCCGGTCAAGACCGGTTCAGATTGAAACCCGAATCGAAACTCCGCCCGAGCTTCCTTCCCCGTTTTCCCGGTGCGATGCCCCGCCTCCCAAGGTATCGCGCACTCTCCCTCCACTGCAGATGACTTACGGATTCTCTTGCTCATGACTACGCCTTCCAGCTCCCACCCTGACATTCTCATCGTCGCCCGCCTGCCGCAACATCTGAATCAACGCCTGCGCGAACAGTTCAATTGCCACGATCTGCCGGCCGGCTTGTCGGAACAGGCACTCAATGACATCGCCCCTTCGATTCGCGCCATTTCTGCCAATGGCGAATCGACCGTCTCGCGTGAATTCATCGCTCGCTTCCCGGCACTGGAAGTGATTTCCGTATTCGGCGTCGGCTATGACGGCGTCGATGTTGCCGCTGCCCGCGAGCGCGGCATTCATGTCACGCACACACCTGATGTGTTGACCGACGATGTCGCCGACTTTGCCATGACGCTGCTGTTTGCCGTGGCGCGCCAGGTGGTGCGTGCCGACCGCTTTGCCCGCGCCGGTGAATGGAGCAAGGGTCCGTTTCCGTTCACTACCAAGGTCAGCGGCGCCCGGCTCGGGATTGTCGGCCTCGGCCGCATCGGCAAGGCGATTGCCCGCCGCGCAGAAGGTTTCGACATGGATATCGCCTATCACAATCGCTCACCACTCAATGATGTCTCCTGGCGCTACGCCCCCACCCTCAAGGGCTTGGCGGCAGAGGTTGATTTCCTGGTGCTGTCGACGCCGGGCGGTGCCAATACGCGCGCGTTGATCAACGCCGACATTCTGGAAGCACTGGGACCCAAGGGTTTCCTGATCAATGTGGCGCGCGGTTCGGTGGTGGATGAAACCGCCCTGATCGCAGCTTTGGAACAAGGCAAGATTGCCGGTGCCGGTCTCGACGTGTTCGAAAATGAACCCAATATTCCAGCTGCGCTGGCAGCATTGGACAATGTCGTGCTGACGCCGCACATGGCGAGCGGCACCCTGATCACGCGTACCGCCATGGCCGATCTGGCATTCGATAATCTGGCCGCGCACTTCAGCGGCAAACCGGTGCTGACGCCGGTCCCGCAACGCTGACAGGTCAAGCATGCAAAGCACCAAACTGATCGCGCTGGATTGGGGCACCACCTCGTTACGCGCCTATCGTATCGGCGCCAACGGCATGGCGCAGGAAAAGCGTGCGCTGCCGTGGGGCATAATGAATCTGCCGCCGATCGGACCCGGCAGCGATCTCAGGTCCGGCTTCGATCTGGCGCTGGCAGAAGCCTGCGGCGACTGGATCGAAGCAGCACCGCAGGCAGCGGTCATCGCCGCCGGCATGGTCGGCAGCGCACAGGGCTGGAAAGAAGCACGCTATCTTGAGCTGCCGCAAACCATCACTGATATCGGTCAGCAACTGACCAGCGTCAGTCATGCACGCGGCACTTTGCATATCGTACCCGGCCTGTTGCAACGCGGTGCTCTGCCGAATGTGATTCGCGGCGAAGAAACGCAAGTGGTCGGGGCGCTCAGCGAATTGGGTCAGAACGAAGATGTGCTGATCGGCTTGCCGGGCACCCATTCCAAGTGGGTGCGCGTACAAGACCGGCGCATCGTGCACTTCGATACCTTCATGACCGGCGAAGTGTATGCCGTGCTGCGGCGTCACACTATCCTCGGCCGCACCATGCTGCCCACCGACCATGGCGACGACGCCAGTTTTGAACGCGGTGCGCGCGTGGCGATGTCGGAACAAGGACAGGCCGGCGTGCTGTCGACCATTTTCAGCAGCCGCACGCTGGGCCTGACCGGCGAACTTGATGGCGCGGCGCAGCCTGAATATTTATCCGGCCTGCTGATCGGCCATGAAATTGCCGCACTGGCAGCAACCCGCCGGACGACCGGCTTGGATCCGGCACCGCGCATCATCCTGATCGGCGACGATCAGTTATGCGAACGCTACCGCAAAGTGTTGGCACTGCATGCCATGACCACGGTCAACATTGCAGTTGCGGCCACCGAACGCGGTTTGTGGCAGATCGCCTCACAGGCCGGTCTGCTGCCATAAGCTTTACCTGACAAGGACACATCATGTTGAAAGAAGCACTGAAACAATGCGGCCTGATCGCGATTCTGCGCGGTATTCGTCCCGATGAAGCAGAAACCATCGGCACGGTTTTGTACGATGCCGGCTTCCGCGTCATTGAAGTTCCGCTCAACTCACCCGAACCATTCGAAAGCATTCGCCTGCTGCGCAATGCGTTGCCGGCCAACTGCGTAGTCGGCGCCGGCACCGTACTGTCGCCGGCGCAAGTGCAACAGGTCAAGGATGCCGGTGGTCAGTTGATCGTCATGCCGCACAGCGACCCGGCGGTGATTGCCGCTGCCACCGCCGCCGGACTTGCCAGCGCACCGGGTGTGGCAACCGTGACGGAAGCATTTGCAGCCCTCGCGGCGGGCGCCGATATCTTGAAGATGTTCCCGGCCGAACAACTCGGTCCGGCAGTGGTCAAGGCCTGGCGCGCCGTAATACCGGCCAGTGTTTCACTGGCACCGGTCGGCGGCATTACGCCGGCCAACATGAAAAGCTTTACCGAGGCTGGCGCCAGTGGTTTCGGACTCGGTTCGGCCTTGTACAAACCCGGCATGAACGCAGAGCAAGTCAAACAGAATGCCATTGACTTCATCCTCGCCTGGCAACAGCGCTGAATCTGCATTCGGCAGTCAGGATCGCGGCCAATAAAAAAGCTGCACGTCGTCAAACGTGCAGCTTTTCTTATCGGAAAATCCGGAGCGCCGTCAGGCCGCCTTCTTTTCATCCCGCAACTCGCGCCGCAATATCTTGCCGACGTTGGTCTTCGGCAGTTCATCACGAAACTCGATGTACTTCGGTTTCTTGTAGCCAGTGAACTGTTCTTTGCAATACGCCATCAACTGTTCGGCAGTCAGATTTTTATCCTTGCGCACCACGAACAGTTTGACCGCTTCCCCGGTATGTTCATCAGGGACGCCGACACAGGCGCACTCCAGCACGCCCGGATGCAAGGCCACCACACCTTCGATTTCATTCGGATAGACATTGAAGCCGGACACCAGAATCATGTCCTTCTTGCGGTCGACAATCTTGGTATAGCCACGTGCGTCCATGATGCCGATATCGCCCGATTTGAAGAAGCCGTCAGGCGTCATGACCTTGGCCGTTTCATCCGGACGATTCCAGTAACCGGCCATCACTTGCGGACCGCGAATCGAAATTTCCCCGGCCTGCCCCAACGGCACCGGCTGGCCGGCATCATCCAGAATGGTGATGTCCGTTGATGGCAACGGCAAACCGATGGTGCCGGAATACTCTTCGATGGTACAAGGATTGGCGCTGGCAATCGGCGAGGTTTCCGACAAGCCGTACCCTTCGATGATCGGGCAGCCGGTGACTTGCTTCCACTTGTCTGCCACCGCCTTTTGCACCGCCATGCCGCCGCCGACACAGCAACGGTAGCCGGAAAAATCGAGCTTGGCGAAATCCGGATTGTTGAGCAAAGCGTTATACAGCGTATTGACGGCCGGGAAGGTATTGATCTTGTACTTTGCCAACTCTTTGACGAAGCCGGGAATATCACGCGGATTGGGGATCAACACGTTGAGCGCACCTTCGCGCGTACCGAGCAGATTGCAGACCGTCAGCGCAAAGATATGGTACAGCGGCAACGCGCAGATAAATACCAGCTGATCAATCTTCGGACCTTGCTTCAAACCCGGCATCAGCCACTCTTCCGCCTGCAATACATTGGCCACCACATTGCGATGGGTCAGCATGGCGCCTTTGGCGACACCGGTAGTACCACCGGTATATTGCAGGAAGGCGACGTCGTCATGACTGATCGTCACCGGCGTGCGGTTCTTGCCATGGGCCTGCGCCAGCGCCTGACTGAACGTAATGGAGTCCGGCAGCGAAAACGGCGGCACCATTTTCTTGATATGGCGCACCACGAAGTTGACGATGCTGCCTTTCAACAAGCCCAGCAGTTCACCCATGCTGGCCACCACCACATGCCTGATAGCGGTATTGGCGATGACCTTGGCCAGCGTGCCGGCAAAGTTTTCCAGTACAAAAATCGCTTCCGCACCGGAGTCCTTCAACTGATGTTCGAGTTCGCGCGGAGTGTATAAAGGATTGACGTTGACCACGATATAGCCGGCGCGCAAGATGGCGGCGATGGCAATCGGATATTGCAGCACGTTGGGCATCATGATGGCGACGCGTGCGCCCTTTTTCAGGCCGGTGCTTTGCAACCACGCCGCCATCGTCGATGACAGCGCATCCAGCTCGCTATACGTCAGATACTTGCCCATGCAGACATACGCGTTACGGTCGGCATATTTTGTAAATGCCTCGTCGGTCATCTCTACCAGCGAACGATAGCGGGTCGCATCGATTTCTGCTGGAACGCCTTGAGGGTAGGAAGCAAGCCAGAATTTATCCATTGATTTACCTTTGTCTCCGGTTCAGAACGTGACGTTTGGCTAAGTCTTGATTTTTCATCATCGCTTTGGCACGCCATCAAAAAAAGCACGGTTGTGTTTTTATTTATTGCAGATGCTATCCAGCTATCGCGCGCAGAGCAAGTCTTTTCATGCGAATTCAGAAAAACTTGCTGTTCCCTTCTCAGGCAGCAACTATTCTCCGTGAACGGAGATTTCCATGGTTATCTCACAGGAAACAAATTCTCTCATGAATCCGCACTCGCCCGACGCTTGTCCCGGCAGTTCGTTGTCATTATTGCAAATCATCCAGCGCAGCGCTGCGCGCCTCTTTGCTTTGCTTCGCGAGCACCTTGACTTGCCGGTAGAAATCGCTGAAATCGCGGCTGCGCGCAAACAAGGCCTTGAATGCCGGCACCCGTTCGTTATAGGTTGCCACCAGCGCCAGATGGGCATTCGACAAGGTGCCGGCGAACCAGCGGTCATAACCGGCAAAGCCACCCCAGACTGCCTTGCGTTCCTGATACTCGCTGCGCAAGGCTGCAAAGATCTCGGCCTTGCGTCGCAGCTTTTCCTGATCGCTGCCGGCCCCCTGATAGTTGGCTTGCAATTGCGCACGGTATTTCAGCAGCAGTGCCAGGAACTCTTTCTTGCGTTCGGCAAACCGCTGATAGGCCTGATTCAACGCCGGGTCGCCATGCGCTGCCAGCCAGCGTTCCAGTCCCAGTTCCTCGACCGCCGTGGCGAATGACTCATTGAATTGCGAATCGTCTTTGGCGTAAGCCACCTGATGCGCCAGTTCATGAAAAATCAGCCGCGCCACTTCGCCGGCGGGATAGTTGATGAACGTCGACAGCACCGGATCATTGAACCAGCCCAACGTCGAATAGGCCGGCACGCCCAACACCTGCACGTCATCACCGGCCTGCGCCAGGCCATCGGCATAGGCTTGCGCCTCTTTTTGATCGTAATAGCCGCGATAATTGACGCAGCCGGCAATCGGGAAACACCACTGCCGGGCATCCAGCGACAAGGCCGGTGCGGCCACCACATTCCAGACCACGAAGGGCCGTGTCAATTGCGCGTAACTGCGATAGCTGCCGTTGTCCGGCAACGCCAGTGTGCGTATCGAAAACTGCCGGATATTCTGTACCAGCTCCAGTTGGCTGTGCAGTCTGGGGCTGGTCGCCGGATCTTGCAGCCACTCCGTGATTGGCCGTGCCTGCGCCAGCAACGAGAATTGTCCGTGTGCCGCTTGCGCGTAATATCCGAGCGAATTGCAACCGCTGAGCGCCAGACACGTGCTGGCTGCCAGTCCGGCCCGCCAGTATGTCAGGCGGGTGCGCCGCATGCTTCGACTTGTACCAGCACGTCGTAAAACGTTGGCGCATTGCCCATGTCGGTCAGACGCTGGCTGGTAACTTCATTGGCATTCTTGCCATCCCCGGCAAATTTTTTCCACCAGATCGACAGCCCGACCACCAGACCGGGACGCGCCCGGGGTGTGACCCGTGCCTTGGCCAGCATGCTGCCGCGATCATTGAAAATCCGCACCATGCTGCCGGTGACGATGCCGCGCGCGGCGGCGTCGTCAGGATGTACATCGAGATGCGGCTCACCTTCGGTGTCGCGCAAACTCTGTACGTTGACGAAGGATGAATTCAGGAAATTGCGCGCCGGCGGTGAAATCATGGCCAGCGGATATTTTTCTGCCAGCAGCGGATTACTGGCAACCGATTCATACGGTGCGATGTAGGTCGGCAATGGGTCCAGTCCGTCGGCCAGCATGCTGGCCGAATAGAACTCGCACTTGCCGGAAGGCGTGGTAAATCCGCCATCGGCGAATACTGCAGCAGCGACGTTCAAACGCTGCCAGCCTTTTTGCTTGAGGATATTCCAGTCGAAATCCGCGGCGCGCGGATGCTTGCGGTCGAATGCCTGCGCCGCGATCTGATCGTCGCTGTCGCTGAAACAGCCGTCATCGAATCCCATGCGTGCTGCCAGCAGGCGGAAAATTTCCGTATTCGGTTTGGCTTCGCCGAGCGGTTTGATTGCCGCATTGTTGGCCATCATGTACACATGTCCGTATGTCGCGTGTACATCGACGTGTTCCAGTTGCGTGGTTGCCGGCAACAGAATATCGGCGTAATCGGCGGTGTCGGTCTGAAAATGTTCGAGCACAACGGTGAACAGATCTTCACGCGCAAAACCGCGTACGACTTTTTGCGATTCCGGTGCCACTGCCACCGGATTCGCGTTGTACACGATCAAGGCATCGATGCGCGGACCGAAATCGGGAGCAGCCGGACGCGACAGTTCGTCGCCGATGGTGCTCATGTTGATGGTGCGGGGTCGTACACCTTGCCGGGTCAGCAAGTCCGGACGCTGCAACGCCGCAGTATTCTTCGGAAAAGCATCCGACATCGATACCTGGACGCCGCCGGCCCCATGCCGCCACGCACCGACCAGCGCCGGCAGGCAAGCGATATTGCGCACCGCCATGCCGCCGCCGCGAATCCGCTGCAAACCGTAATTGGCGCGGATCATGGTGGCCTCGCCATTCTTGGCCGTCGTACCGTAATCGCGGCCGAGCTGCCAGACCTCCTCTTCACTGATACCGCACACGCCGGCCACGCGTTGCGGCGGCCACTCGGCGACGCGTTGCTTCAATTGCGCAAAACCCAGCGTATGGCGTTCGATGTAATCGGTATCCAGCAAATCTTCAGCGATCAATACATGCATGATGCCCAGCGCCAGCGCAGCATCGGTGCCCGGCAACAAGGCAATATGCTGATGGCACTTTTCCGCCGTCAGCGAACGATAAGGATCAATGGCAATCAGCTTGGCGCCGCGGCGTTTTGCTTCCTGCACCCGCATCCAGAAATGCAGATTGGACGCAATCGGATTACCGCCCCAGATCAGAATCAGTTTGGCATCCTGCACCTGTTCAGTATCGGTGCCCAGGCGCGTACCCATGGTGTATTTGTAACCGGCAGCGCCGGCCGAGGCGCAGATCGTGCGCTCCAGCAATGACGACCCAAGGCGGTTGAAAAACCGCATCGACATCGACTCGCCCTGCACCAGTCCCATGGTGCCGGCATAGCTGTACGGCAAGATGGCTTGCGGGTCGGTGGCGGCAATCGTTTGCAGGCGCGATGCCACGGTATCCAGTGCCTCATCCCAGCTGATGCGCTCGAACTTGCCCTCGCCTTTTTTCCCGACGCGCTTCATCGGATATAACACCCGATCCTTGTGATAAGTGCGGTCGGTATAGCGCGACACCTTGGTGCACAACACGCCGGCAGTCGTCGGATGCTCGGGATCACCGCGTACTTCGGTGGCAACGCCATCCTTGACGGTGACCAGCAAGGCGCAGGTATCCGGGCAATCGTGCGGGCAGGCGGCGCGAACCACGGTGTGACCGGGACTCGGGCTTAGGGTAGAAGACATGGCAATCAAGCGTGAAACGAGGAAAGGCTTACTGTATCTCAAAAACCGTGACTTGGTCCGCCAGGCCTCGCTTTGCATCGAAAGAAAAGCGCCCGGACAGGAGCCGGCCTGCACCCGTGCCCTCAAAAAAATTGTAGTCGCTGACACGGCATTCTTCCATTGCGCAAATAGTGAGGCGATAGCGTCGACAAATGCAGGAATGTGTCCCGGCATTCTTTCTGTGATTGCCCGTTATTTCCGCGCCGGCGTCTTGGTGGCGCCGACTGCCCGTTAATCTGTACGCGGCTTTACTGATCCACAATCAAGGAGATGCAATATGGCTTTTCGTTTTCCCCGACTTCACGGCACACGCTTTGCAGTCGCCTGCAGTTTGTGCGCTGCCACCGGCCTGGCAACGGCGCAGCCGGTTTCACCTGAGCTGCAACGTTTTCGGGATATCTACAAAGAACTGATCGAGATCAATACCACCCACTCATCCGGCAGCACCACCAAAGCGGCACAAGCAATGCAGGCGCGTTTGCAAAGCGCCGGCTTTGGCGCCGGCGAAATGCAGATTATCGAACCCTTCCCCGCCAAGGGCAATCTGGTATTGCGCTGGAACGGCGATGGCCGCAAAAAGCCCATCCTGTTGCTGGCGCATATCGACGTCGTCGAAGCCAAACGGGAAGACTGGAAAACCGATCCTTTCACTTTGCAGGAAGGCGGCGGCTATTTCACTGCGCGCGGCGCGATTGACGACAAGGCAATGGCCGCAGGCCTGGTTTCCGTACTCGACCAGCTCAAGCGCGAAGGTTTCAAACCGCAGCGCGATATCATCCTGGCGCTGACCGCTGATGAAGAGCGCGGCAATGTCGACAGCAACGGCGTGCGCTGGATGCTCAACAACAAACCCGGACTGTTGCAGGCAGAACTGGGCATCAACGAAGGTGGCGGTGGCGAATTGCGCAACGGCAAACCCAATGTGCATCGGGTACAGGTGGCAGAAAAACTGTTCACCAGTTTCACGCTTGAATTACGCGATGTCGGCGGCCACAGTTCGCTGCCAACCGCCAGCAACCCGATCTACGCCATGTCGGCCGCATTGACCCGGCTCGGCGCACATCATTTCCCGGTCAAGCTGGCCGATGTCACCAAAACCTATTTCAGCCGCAGCGCGCAATTTGCCAGCGGTCAACTGGCGGCCGACATGCGCGCCATCGGCAGCGGCCAGACCAGTCCGGCGTTGTTGGCCCGGCTATCCAGGAATCCGGCCTATAACGCGCAGTTGCGCACCACCTGCACGGCGACCATGCTCAATGCCGGCCATGCTGAAAACGCCTTGCCGCAATCGGCCAAAGCCACCGTCAATTGCCGCATACTGCCGTTCGATAATCCGGATGACATCGAGCGCCAGATCAGGCAAGTGCTTGCCAATGACAACATCACGGTGCAGCAGGTATCCAAACCCACCATCAGCCCGGTGTCGCCGCTCAAGGGCGCCATCGCCGACACCATCGAACAATTGACGAAAGAGATGTGGCCGGGGGTGCCGGTGATTCCGTTCATGAGTACCGGCGCTACCGACAGTCGTTTTGCCCGCAATGCCGGCATACCGATGTATGGCGTGTCAGGCTTGTTTTTCGAACCTGCCGACTTGCGCATTCATGGTCTGGATGAACGGGTCGAGATCAAATATCTGTATGAAAGCCGTGAATTTCTGTACCGTCTGGTGAAGAAACTGGCGTCATAAGCGGACCACAATGCAGCGCAAGCCGATGCGCTGGCGCTGCATTACCGTCCCTCATTCGTCGTTCAGATGGCACGCCGACGCATGCCCCGGAGCGATTTCCCGCAACAAAGGTTTTTCTATGGAACAGCGCGGCATCGCATGCGGGCAACGCGGATGGAAATGACAACCACCCGGCGGGTGCAATGGCGACGGAATTTCACCCTTGACCGCAAAGTAGGTCGCCTTGCCAACCGTGAGCTTGGGTGCCGAGGCCAGCAATGCCTGGGTATACGGATGATTGGGGGTCGAGAAAATTGCCTCGGTTGGCGCCGATTCCACAATCCGCCCGAGATACATGATGACCACGCGATCAGAAATGTGACGTACCACACCGAGATCGTGGCTGATGAACAGATAGGTCAGATCCAATTGATCGCGCAGCGCGATGAACAGATTCAATACCTGGGCCTGAATCGATACATCCAGCGCGGCAACAGCCTCATCGCACACCAGAAAATCCGGCTTGACTGCCAGCGCCCGCGCAATGCCGACCCGGGCCCGCTGACCACCTGAAAACTGATGCGGAAACCGGCGCAGCATATCGGCACTCAAACCGACCCGCTGCAACAGATCAACCACATAATCCTGTTGCTCGCTCTTGCTGACAAGGCCGTGTACCAGCGGTGCTTCACCGACAATATCCTGTACCCGGAAACGCGGATTGAGCGACGCATACGGATCTTGGAAAATCATTTGTATCGCCAGTTGCGCCCGGCGTCGTTGCGATGCCGGCAGCGTTGCCAGTTCGATACCCTGCCAGAACAACTGGCCGGCCGAGAGCGTATGCAAACCGGTCGCCATTCGTCCCAGCGTCGACTTGCCGCAACCAGACTCGCCCACCAGCCCCACTACCTCGCCACGGCCAATGCCGAGACTGACATCATCCACCGCATGCACGACTTCTTCTTGTGTAGCGTGACCGAAGCGTCGTGTCACCAGGTTGGCAGTCCTGGCCGCCATATCGAGCGGTTTGACAAAGCGCTTCGAGACCTGGCGCAGCTCCAGCAGCGGGACTTCCTGATTGACACTCTGGCTCACGACATCACCTCCGTCAGCGTTGCTGCGACCGGATGAAAACAGCGCAACGCGCGCTGATCCACAATCCGCAATTCCGGTATCTGTTGACAGACTTCGGTGGCATTTTCGCAGCGGTTACGGAATGCGCAACCGGAGGGCAATTGCAGCAGCGATGGCGTGCTGCCGGGAATTTGCCGCAGTGGCTGACCGCGCGGATTGCGCGATGGCGCCGAAGCAATCAAACCATGCGTATAGGGATGACGCGGTTGCGACAATACCTGCGCGACACTGCCGCTTTCGACGATGCGTCCGGCGTACATGACGCTGACCGTATCGGCCAGACCCGCCACCACCGACAAATCATGTGTAATCCAGATCAGCGCGGTGCCCGATTCGCGACACAGTTTTTGCATCTCATACAGAATCTGCCCTTGTATCGTCACGTCCAGCGCCGTGGTCGGTTCATCGCAAATGATCAGGTCCGGTTTGTTGAGCAAGGCAATCGCAATGGCAACCCGTTGCCGCATGCCGCCGGAAAACTGATGCGGATATGCAAACAGACGTTCATCAGGCGCGGCAATGCCAACCCGCACCAACGCTTCCCGCGCCATTTCCAGCGCCACCGCCTTGCTCACATCCTGATGCGCCAGGACTGCTTCCGTCATTTGGGTATCGATGCGCAAGACCGGATTCAACGTCATCATCGGGTCTTGAAAAATCATGGCAATCCGGTTGCCGCGAATCTCGCGCATGGCTTCCGGCGACAGGCTTCGCAGATCGACGCCATTGAGCAGGATTTCGCCGCTCACGACTTTTCCCGGAGCATCGATCAAGCCCATGATCGAATAACCGGTCATTGACTTGCCGGACCCGGATTCGCCGACCAAGCCCATGACCTGGCCGCGTTCAACCGTGAAGGAAACGTCGTCGACCGCGCGGGCAATGCCGTTGCGCGAAAAAAAACGGGTCTGTAAATTGCTGACTTGCAAGGTAGCGGTCATGCGATCCTCATTGAGTCTGCAAACGCGGATTGAGCACATCGCGCAATTGATCGGCAACCAGATTGATGGCCACTACGGTCGCCAGCAATGCTACCCCCGGAAAGAAACTGATCCAGTATTTTCCCGACAGCAGGTATTGAAAACCATTCGAAATCAACAAACCCAGCGACGGTTCGGTCACTGGCAAACCAAGGCCGAGAAAAGACAGCGTGGCTTCCAGCGAAATGGCCGACGCCACTTGCAAAGCGGCGATCACGATCAGCGGCGGCAAACAATTAGGCAACAAATGACGGAACATGATCCGCAACGGCGACAGCCCCAGCAAACGCGCGGCTTCGATATATTCCTTTTTGCGCTCCACCAGTGCCGTGCTGCGTGTGGTGCGTGCATAGTAAGCCCATTGCACGGTCACCAATGCGATGATGATTTTATCTACCCCGCGCCCGGTCAATGCCAGCAAAATCAAGGCCACCAGAATCGGCGGGAACGCCAGTTGGATATCGGCCACGCGCATGATCAGCGCCTCGGTGCGGCCACCGGCATAACCGGCAATCAACCCCAGCGACAAACCGATTGCCATCGCGATCACGGTACTGGTGACGCCGACCATCACGGAAATGCGCAAGCCGTACAGAATCGCCGACAGCATGTCGCGACCCTGATCATCACTGCCGAGCAGGAAGGTCAGCGTGCCGTCGAGCGATACCTTGCCGGGTTCCAGCCGCGAATCCATGACATCGAGATGTTCCAGGTCATAGGGATTTTGCGGCGCCACCCACGGTGCGAAAATCGCGGCCAGCAAGATCAGCAGCAACAGAATGAAACCGGCGGTCGCGATGCGGCTGCTGAAGAATCTCTGCAGGAAACGCGTCAGCGGGGTATCGGCTTGCCTGATCCGGTTTGATATCGATTTCAACGCTTGCATCATCAGCCTTTCGCCTCGGACAGACGCACCCTCGGGTCCAGCACCGAATACAGCACATCAACACATAAATTGATCACGATGAAAATCACGACAATCAGCGACAGGAATGCCACGATCACCGGCCGGTCCAGAACCCGGATCGAGTCGATCAGCAACTTGCCGACCCCGGGCCAGGCAAAGATCGACTCGGTAACGATGGAAAAAGCGATGATGGAACCGAATTGCAAGGCCACCACGGTAACAATCGGAATCAGAATGTTTTTCAGTACATGCACGCCGATGATGCGACCGGTGCGCAAACCTTTGGCGCGGGCAAACTTGATGTAATCCTGCAGCAGCGCTTCTTGCGTGCCGGAGCGTGTCAGGCGGATGATCAAGGCGATATTGAACAGCGCCAGATTGAGCGCCGGCATCAACAGATGTTTCAATCCGTCCCAGGTCAGGAAGCCGAACGGAATGCCGAACAACATCGCGGTCTGGCCCCGGCCACTGGTTGGCAGCCAGCCGAGTTCGACTGCGAACACCATGATCAGCATCAAGCCGACCCAAAATGTTGGTAACGAGAAACCCAGAATCGACACCGTCATGATGGTCTTGCCGGCCCAGCCGTTGGGCCGCAAACCGGCCCACAATCCCAGTGGCAGCCCGACCACCACAGCGATCAGAATGGCTGATACGGCCAGCTCCATGGTCGCCGGCAAACGTTCCAGAATCAGACCGAGGGCCGGTGTGGCATACACGAACGAGCGCCCCATGTCGCCGGCCAGTGCATTTTTGATGAACAACAGATATTGAATCCAGAACGGCTGATCCAGACCGAAAGCGGCAATGACGCGGGCCCGCTCGATCTGGTCGGCATCGGGACTGATCAGAATGTCGATCGGATTCCCGATGGCGTAGACGCCGACAAAGACCAATAACGACATGAGCAGCAACACGGCGATGCTCTGAACAAACCGGCGAATGATAAAAGCGAGCATCTTGGCTATCTGGCTGAAAAATCTGGATAAGGAGCAAATGATGCATAAATCATGCTCGGCAAGCAACTACATTTATGCCTACGGACATACGCCAGAGAGTAATATAGCCATTCCTGCAGCAAAAACAACGAAGCAGACGCGCCGGCAATTTCGCCACATGCCTCACATCTGCGATGCGATCCCGGAGACTGTGTGGCAGTTTGCCTCGTCGCGGTGCACGGCAACGTCAACCTGTTTTTCTGCAGCAATGAACAGCATACAGAGATACCGCAACTTGTGAGGTCTGCACCATGAAACTGATTGATCCGCTTATCCAATTCCAGAGTGAACTGCAAAAAATCCGGCGCGACATTCACGCCCATCCCGAACTGAGCTACGAAGAACAGCGTACTTCCGACGTCGTTGCCGCCAAACTGACCGAATGGGGCATCCCGGTGGTGCGCGGTCTGGGTGTCACCGGCGTGGTCGGCATCATCAGCAATGGCAGCAGCAAACGCGCCATCGGCTTGCGTGCCGATATGGATGCGCTGCCGATGCCGGAGCTCAACACCTTCGCCCACGCTTCGAAAAATGCCGGCAAGATGCACGCATGTGGTCACGATGGCCATACCGCGATGCTGCTGGGCGCAGCCTATCACTTGTCGCAGCATCGCGATTTTGATGGCACGGTGTATGTCATTTTCCAGCCGGCCGAAGAAGGTGGCCGTGGCGCCGAACGCATGATCCAGGATGGCTTGTTCGAACAATTTCCGATGGATGCCGTGTTCGGCATGCACAATTGGCCCGGCATGAAAGCCGGACAGTTCGGCGTGACAGTCGGTCCGATGATGGCTTCGAGCAATGAATTCGAAGTGATCGTCAAGGGCAAGGGCTCGCATGCGGCCCAACCGCACAAGGCGATTGATCCGGTAATGACGGCGGTGCAAATCGCGCAAAGCTGGCAAACCATTGTGGCCCGCAACGTCAATCCGAACGACCCTGCGGTGGTGTCGATTACCCAGATTCATGCCGGCAGCGCCACCAATGTGATCCCCGATACTGCAACCCTGATCGGCACCGTGCGCACCTTCAACTTGCCGGTGCTGGATCTGATCGAACGCCGCATGCGTGAAATTGCCGCGCATACCGCAGCGGCATTCGATGCCGAAGTCGAATTCAAATTCCTGCGCAACTATCCGCCGCTGATCAACCATGCAGCCGAAACTGCGTTCGCGATTGAAGTCATGCGCGATGTGGTGGGTCACGATCAGGTCGATGGCAATGTGGAACCGACCATGGGCGCAGAAGATTTTGCCTTCATGCTGCAACACAAACCCGGCTGCTATGTCTTTCTGGGCAACGGCGAAGGCGGCCACCGCGACCATGGCCACGGTCTCGGCCCCTGCAATCTGCACAATCCCAGCTATGACTTCAATGACGACTTGCTGCCGGTTGGCGCGACCTACTGGGTGCGACTGGCGGAAGCGTTCCTGAAACAGCAGTAGCCATCCGGTTCCAGGCCGGCAATACAAAAACGCGGCACTGAGCAAATCAGTGCCGCATTTTCTGTCAGCTCTGCGGCAACTTTCAGTCAGATCCGACGCCATTCCGATGCTGCGCCGCCGGCTGGCAAAGCGATGGCGGCAAGTACGCCACAACACCGGCAATTTCAGGCATGATTCCCGGTGACAACAAACAACCATAACGGACCGCCGCCATGAAACTGACTGCCGACCTGCTGCTTGCGCTGATCGCCATCGAACATATCTGGATATTGGTACTGGAAATGTTTTTGTGGACGCATCCGATCGGGCTGAAGACCTTCCGCCAATCGCGCGCCACCGCTGAGGCATCCAAGGTATTGGCCGCCAATCAGGGCTTGTACAACGGCTTTCTGGCGGCCGGTCTGATCTGGGGCCTGCTGGTCGATGATCCGGCGATCAAACTGTTTTTTGTGAGCTGCGTACTGATTGCCGGCATTTACGGCGGCCTCACGGCCAAGCGCTCGATCCTCTACGTGCAAGGATTGCCGGCGCTGCTGGCCTTGCTGGCGCTGCTGGCGAGTCGCTAGCCGGAACGGTCTTCAACCGCCGGTCTGCTGCCGCAAGAGACGAATGTCGCCATACCAGGCTTCAATCGTCTCTTCGGTATTGTCGGTATCGGTCAGCACGCCGACGGCGATCAGTTGCCCCGGTTTCTCACCAAAGGCCTTTTCATAGTCTTCGACAATATTGCGCTGATACTTCATCCACTGCCCCAGATTCTTCGGGCCGCTTTCAGCCACCAGCATCTGGATGCGTCCGGTCCGGGTATTGGGAATGACGGTACCGACCGGCGCCTGGTTTTCCCAGATGTACATCAAGGTGGCGTAAGGGAATTCATGGCCTGAAATCAGTTTCGCCGTATCGAACAGAATCGTATCCATGAAGGACAGCTTGCTGCGATCACCATCGAATGCCAGCACGATGCGGACCGGTGAGTCTTCGGTATCGCGCTTGCTGTTGTCGGCGCCGGGGATCAGTTGATTGGTCTTCCAGGTCCAGCTCAGCCACGGTTGCCGGGCCGGATCAATGCTGACCTCATGCCGCAAACCTGACGATGCCTTGTCTGCCGCCGCGTGCAAGACGGTACGGCCATCCAGATCGGTCAATACATATTCGGTCGGTTTTTTCTTGCGCACCAGAATCAGCGGCTCCCAATCCTTGGGCAAGGCGCCCGGCGGGTTGGTGGAAAACAATGCCAGCGACTGATCCAGCCGCTGCTGCTTGGCGACCGGGTCATGCACCTTCTTGCCCCCCTGACTCGCGCAGCCAGCCAGCAGCAACGCCAGCACGCTCACAGATGTCATGGCGGAGAAATGCTTCAAAGCAGACTTCATTATGCTCTTTACAGTGAAATGCCGGCAGCGCCGGCATCAATCAACCATCAATTCTGTTGTCGCAAAATGTTGATGAACATTTTCCCTATCGACGACAGCGTCGTATTTTTTCGCGTGACGATACCATAATGCTCAATCCGGGTCTTCAATTGCACCGGCAGAATACACAACATTTTCTTCGCTGCAAAGAAATGCGCCAGGTCGAGCGGCATGACTGCCACCATGTGGGAGTGCGATTGCGCCAGCAATGTCACGGTCACCGACCACGACGCGGTCTCGATCACATTGCCGGGCACTTTCAATCCTTCCAGCTTGAATTCATGCTCGATCCAGATGCGCATCGGCATATTGCTGGAGTACAGAATCCATGACGACGTCATCAATTCCTGAAAGCGCACCTTTTGCGCCGTCGCCAGCGGATGGTCAACACCGGTGACGATACACATCGGCTCGCCGCGCAACATTTCATAGTTGTACATTTGCGGCTGCGAACTGACGGATGAACGGCCGATCATCAAATCGATGTGGCCCTGGTCCAGCAGCAGCAACTGGCGGGCACTGGTGTCTTCCATGATTTCAATCGACACTTCGGGTTGCACTTCGCGCAGGCGCATCATGGCGCGCGTGATCAGCGGCGCCGCCCCCATGATGGTGCCAATCGAAAGGCGGCCGCCCTGCCCGCTCAGCATGCCTTGCAATTCATCGCGCAGATTGCTGACATCGCTCTGGATCAGCCGCGCATAACGGATCACGCAACGCCCCAGCTCGGTCGCCTCAATCCCGCGCGACGACCGGTCAAACAAGATCACACCAAGCGCCGACTCCATTTCGTGCAAGGCTTTGGTGGCAGCAGGTTGTGTCATGTGCATCACTTCTGCCGCCTTGTGCAGCGAGCCCTGTTCATCGAGCGCGGTCAGCAGCGCCATCTGCCGGAACCGCAGGCGGCTGACGATGGCATTGACGGAAGGCAAGCTTGCAGCCTGCGTTTCGAGTCGGTTATCACCTGATGAATTAAGGTCATTAGACATCGTTGGGGAAGCCTCTTATATTCAGTTCCAGAAAAACCACAATGCTAACGCATCTATTCGCAGCTGTTTGACAGCAACTGCCAAAGACGCGATTTATTTACGGAGACACTTGCAATCGGGCCCACAGCCGGGACGGTGCATGCGTAAGACATTCATGCTGCAGCACAGCATCGACGACTTGCAAGTTTCTCGCCTCGGAACGGAGACTCTGTGAGACTGATTCAATTTGAAAATCGCCAGGGCGTGCGCAAGGTCGGCATCGTCAACGGCGCAGCCATCAATGTCGTTGCCGACGTCAGCACCATGCGTGAACTGGCTTTGCTGGCGATCCGCCAAAACAATTCACTGGAACGTCAGGCACAACTGCTGCGTGGCGAAGAGCAGGACGTCTACGCCGACATTCTCAAAGAAAACCGCATTCTGGCACCGCTCGATCATGCCGACCCGGCGCATTGCCTGGTGTCCGGCACCGGTCTGACACATCTGGGCAGCGCCTCTACGCGCGACAAGATGCATCAAAAGCTGGGCGACGACGAAGATGCCATGACCGATACCATGCGCATGTTCAAATGGGGTCTGGATGGCGGTCGCCCCGGCGCGGGCAAGGTCGGCGCGCAACCGGAATGGTTTTACAAAGGCGACGGCGCCATCGTGGTGGCGCCAGGCGCGCCGTTCCCGGTACCGGAGTTTGCTGAAGATGCTGGTGAAGAACCGGAACTGACGGGGCTGTACGTGATTGATGATGCCGGCCATCCGCACCGTATCGGCTTCGCCATCGGCAATGAATTTTCCGATCACGTGGTGGAGCGCAAGAATTATCTGTATCTGGCGCATTCCAAGTTGCGCTATTGCTCGTTCGGTCCGGAATTGCTGGTCGGCACCCTGCCCGCCAATCTGGTCGGCATGAGCCGCATCCGTCGCGATGGCCGCGTGATCTGGGAAAAGGAATTCCTGTCCGGCCAGGACAACATGTGTCACGCCATCGAAAATCTGGAATACCACCATTTCAAGTACAACCAGTTCCTGCGTCCCGGCGATATCCACGTGCACTTCTTCGGCACCGCGACCTTGTCGTTTGCCGATGGCGTACGTACCCAACTGGGTGATGCCTTCGAAATCAGTTTGCCCGATTTCGGCGAACCGCTGATCAACGGCATCGTGCGCGAGCAATCGCGGGTTGCCGTCGATGGCGTCAAGGTGCTGTAAGGCGTCCTGCAAGACGACCGCCTGATTTTCTTCATCCTGCGGCATGCAATACATGCCGATTTCGCAGAAGTAGTTGGGAGTCCCGGCAAGCAACCGGCAGACGCCGTACCGAGGGCAGCGCAGCATCAGCCACCGGGTCTGTCCTTGTTCATCCGGGGCGATTTATTGAATCGGAGATTTCATGCATTACACATTTGATTTCATGAGTGTGTTCGTCCACTGGGACCGCTTGTTATACGGCGCCTGGCTGACAGTTCAGTTGTCCACGTTATCCATCGTGCTCGGCTTTGTGGTCGGCACCTTGTGCGCGATCGCGCTCAAAAGCAAAAGCATTTTGCTGCAAGCGGTCGTCAAATCCTACGTCGAAATCATCCGCAACACGCCATTGTTGGTACAGGTGTTCCTGGTGTATTTCGGTTTGGCCAGCATCGGTCTGAAACTGACCGCAGAAACCGCTGCCGTGATTGCACTGACGGTCAACGTCGGCGCTTACACGGCGGAAATCATGCGCGCCGGCATCAACTCGATTCATCCGGGTCAGATCGAAGCGGCCGAATGCCTGGGCATGTCCAAAGCCCACGTGTATTGGCATGTGGTGTTGCTGCCGGCGGTGGAACGGGTTTATCCGTCACTCACCAGTCAGTTCATCCTGCTGATGCTGGCGTCGAGTATCACGTCGCAAATCTCGGCGGAAGAATTGACCGCGACCGCCAATCTGGTGCAATCGGAAACATTCAGAAGCTTTGAAGTGTATGTCGTGATTGCAGTTGCCTATCTCGCCCTGTCGTTCCTGTTCCGTGCCGCATTCTGGCTGATCGGGAAAACAGCATTTGTGCGCAAGCGCAAACTTGGCACCAACCTGTAAGGAGATAGCGTGACCACATTCAGCCTTTTACATTTTGAATATCTGCTGCAGGCGGCAGTCTGGACCATCGTGCTTTCACTGGTGGCCTTTGTGTGCGGCGGCGGTTTCGGTTTCGTGATTGCCTTGTGCCGTATTTCGCGCTCGCCATGGCTGCGCCGGATTGCCAGCTGGTACATCCAGATCGTGCAAGGCATCCCGTTGCTGGTGGTGTTGTTCCTGGCCTACTTCGGCCTGGCCATCGCCGGCTTCAAGTTGTCGCCGCTGGTCGCCGCCGGTATTTCATTCGCCATTTATTGCGCCGCGTTTCTCGGTGAAATCTGGCGCGGTTGTATCGAAGCAGTCCCCAAGACCCAGTGGGAAGCCTCCGAATGTCTCGGTTTCAACCGCTTCGAACAATTGCAAAAAGTGATTTTGCCGCAAGCGTTCAAGATCGCAATTCCGCCGACCGTCGGCTTCATGGTGCAAATCGTCAAGAACACTTCGCTGGCTTCGGTCATCGGCTTTGTCGACTTGTCGCGCGCCGGCCAGATCATCAACAACTCGACCTTCCAGCCATTTACCGTCTTCGGATGTGTCGCCCTGATCTATTTTTGTATTTGCTATCCGCTGTCGGCGCTCAGCAAGCACTTTGAAAGGAAATTGAATGTCAGCAATCGTTAGTATCAAAGATCTCCACAAGAGCTTCGGCGCGGTCAAGGTGCTGAATGGCGTATCGCTGGACGTACAAAAAGGTCAGATGGTTGCGATCATCGGCCGCAGCGGTTCCGGCAAGAGCACATTGCTGCGCTGCCTCAATGGACTCGAACGGGTTGACTCCGGCGACATCAAGGTCTGCGGCCATGACATTCATCAGCCCGACAGCCTGAACCTGCGCGAATTGCGCAAACAGGTCGGCATCGTATTCCAGAGCTATAACCTGTTTCCGCATCTGACGGTCGAACGCAACATCACGCTGGCGCTGACGACAATCAAAAAGCTTTCATCTGCGGAAGCAAAAAAAATCGCGCACAATGTGCTGACGCTGGTGGGACTGGAACCGAAGAAGGATGCCTATCCGGAACAGTTGTCGGGCGGGCAGCAGCAGCGCGTGGCGATTGCCCGTTCACTGGCAATGGCACCGGAACTGATGTTGTTCGATGAAGTGACTTCCGCGCTCGATCCCGAGCTGACCTCGGAAGTATTGAAAGTCATGGAAGATTTGTCGACCCAGGGCATGACCATGGTGCTGGTCACGCATGAAATGGCTTTCGCCCGCAAACTGGCCGACATCCTGGTTTTCATGCATCAGGGCAAAGTCTGGGAAGTGGGCCCGCCGGATGAATTATTCAACAATCCCCAAACGGCCGAACTGGCCAAATTTGTAAGCAGCGATCTGTAACACCATCACGAACTCAGGAGACCACATGAAAAATCTACTCAATTTCACAAAAAAAGCCGCCGCCGTCGCCCTTGGCCTGGTTTGCTTCGCGCAAGTTGTACACGCTGACACGCTGGCCGATATCAAGGCCCGCAAGAAAGTGTTGATCGCCGTCGATCTGGGCGCGCCGCCATTCGGCATGACCAATGCCAAACTGGAACCGCAAGGCTCGGATGTCGAGACTGCGCGTCTGCTGGCAAAAGACCTGGGTGTGGAATTGGAAATCGTGCAGGTGACCGGCCCCAACCGCGTGCCGTTCCTGATGACCGGCAAGGCAGACATGGTGATCGCGACATTCAGTATCACACCTGAACGCGCCAAGGTCATCACCTTCACTCACCCTTACGGCGCATCGCAATTCGTGGTGGCAGCACCGAAGAGCGCCGCCATCAAGAGTCTGGCCGACTTGCCAGGCAAGCGCATCGCCGTGGTACGCGGCAACATGCAAGATTCGCTGTTGACGCCGCTGGCACCAAAGGGCACCACCATCGTGCGCTTTGACGACGATGCCACAGTGACCGCCGCGGTGGTCTCCGGTCAGGTCGACGGATTGTGCACACCGAACGCACTGGCAGCAGCGATTGCCCGTCAGAACCCATCCAAGAATCTGGAAACCAAGTTCGCCATCAAGGATATTCCTTACGCCATCGGTATCCGTCAAAACGATCCTGAACTGCAAAAGTGGTTGAACGCATGGATTGATACCAATACCAAGAACGGCAATCTGGGCAAGATCTATCAACAATGGGTCGGTACCCCGATGCCTGACCTGGCACAGTTCGCGGCCAAGTAACATGCCCGTCGCCGCGGCCTGCCTCATGGCAGTTGCGGCGACACTCTCCCTATATCGAGATCATCATGAAACCTATTTCTCCCGTCATCCGATTGAATCCAGTCGATGATGTTGTCATCGCGCGTCGCCAGCTGATACCCGGGACCATTCTTGAGGAAGAAGGCGGACTGCGCATTGCTGCGCTGATTCCCGCAGGTCACAAGATGGCAACGCGTGCCATCGAAGCCGGTCAGCCCATCAAGCGCTATGGACAAATCATCGGTACTGCCAGCCAAGCCATCGAGCCAGGTCAGCACGTGCATACGCACAATCTGGCGATGGCAGACTTTGCGCGCGCGCACGAATTCGGCGCCGATTTCAAACCGGTGGATTACATCGAAACACCGGCAACCTTCATGGGCATCGTCCGTCCCGACGGCCGCGTCGCTACACGCAACTACATCGGCGTGCTGACTTCGGTCAATTGTTCGGCAACGGCTGCACGCGCGATTGCGGATTATTTCCGACGCGATATTCATCCTGAAGCACTGGCCGATTTTCCCAACGTTGACGGCGTCGTCGCCTTGACCCACGGACTCGGTTGCGCCGTTGATTCGCTCGGCGAACCACTGCAGATTTTGCGCCGCACCCTGGCCGGTTATGCCAGGCACCCCAACTTCGCAGCAGTATTGCTGGTCGGCCTGGGTTGCGAAACCAATCAGATTTCAGGTTTGCTGGAAGCCCACAATCTGAAAGAAAACGAATACTTCCATACCTTCACCATTCAGAGCACCGGCGGCACGGCCAAGACGGTGGCACTGGGTATCGAGAAAATCAAGAAAATGCTGCCCGCGGCCAACAACATCAAACGCGAACCGGTACCGGCCAAGCATTTGACGCTGGGCTTGCAATGCGGCGGTTCCGACGGCTATTCCGGCATTACCGCGAACCCGGCATTGGGCGCCGCAGTCGATTTGCTGGTCCGTCATGGCGGTACCGCAATCCTGTCTGAAACGCCGGAAATCTACGGCGCAGAACATTTGCTGACACGTCGCGCCGTCTCTCCCGAAGTGGGCGAAAAACTGCTGGCGCGTATCGCGTGGTGGGAAGAGTATTGCGCCAAGAACGGCGCTGAAATGAACAACAATCCTTCGGCCGGCAACAAGGCTGGCGGCTTGACCACCATTCTCGAGAAATCGCTCGGCGCCGTTGCCAAGGGCGGCACGTCCAATCTGGTTGATGTCTACAAGTATGCGGAGACGGTGACGGCCAAGGGTTTTGTGTTCATGGACACGCCCGGCTACGATCCTATCTCTGCAACCGGTCAGGTGGCCGGCGGCGCCAACGTGATCTGCTTCACCACCGGTCGCGGATCGGCATATGGCTGCGCCCCTTCGCCATCGCTGAAACTGGCGACCAACACCGCGTTGTGGCAGCGTCAGGAAGAAGACATGGATATCAATTGCGGTGAAATTGCCGATGGTACGGCAACACCGCAAGACATCGGTGCGCAATTCTTCCAGATGATTCTCGATACGGCGTCCGGTAAAAAGACCAAGAGCGAATTGCATGGCTACGGCCAAGATGAATTCGTGCCGTGGCATATCGGCGTCTATACCTGAACTAAGCGGTACCCGGCTGCTGCCTGCGTGAATCGCACCGGCAGCAGTTTTTTCTGCAACTGCATTTCAGGCCAGGCTGCATGGCAGAGCACTCAGGCTGCGGCAATACCGGCTTCCCTTTTTTCCCGACACATGGAGCACACAGGCATGGCACAAGCATTCACCTCTCAGGCACATCTGCCAGAGGATCATCATCAGGCTATTTTGATCGGCCGCATCTGGGCGCCGGGCACAGGCCCCGTGCTGGTGAAAGTGCAAGCCGACGGCGTGTACGATCTGACCTCGATCGCCGCCACCTCAAGTCAATTGCTGGAACTGGAACAGCCGGCAGCGCTGGTGGCACAAGCTTCCTTGCCGCGCCTGGCGACACTCGATGCGTTGCTGGCCAATGCCGACATCTCAACCCGCGATACGGCAAAACCATGGCTGCTGGCACCGATTGATCTGCAAGCGGTCAAGGCCAGCGGTGTAACTTTTGTGGCCAGCATGCTGGAGCGCGTGATCGAAGAACAGGCGCGTGGCGATGCCGGCAAAGCGGAGTCCGTGCGCAAGGCCATCACGGCCGTCATCGGTGACAATCTGTCGAGCGTGGTGCCGGGTTCGCCGGAAGCGGCCAAGCTCAAGGATGTGCTGCTGGCGCAAGGTGTCTGGTCGCAATATCTGGAAGTCGGCATCGGCCCGGACGCTGAAATTTTCACCAAGGCGCAACCGCTGTCGTCGGTTGGTCTCGGCGATGAAGTTGGGATTCATCCGAAGTCGGTCTGGAATAATCCCGAGCCGGAAATCGTCCTGGTGGTCAACAGCCGCGGCGCCACCATCGGCGCCACACTCGGCAACGACGTCAATCTGCGCGACTTCGAAGGGCGCAGCGCACTGCTGCTCGGCAAAGCCAAAGACAACAATGCTTCTTGCGCAATCGGTCCGTTCATTCGCTTGTTTGATGCAAACTTTTCAATTGACGATATCCGCATCGCCGAACTTACAATGCGGGTCGATGGTACTGAAGGCTTCACGCTCAAAGGCAGCAGTTCAATGTCGATGATCAGCCGCGATCCGCTGGATCTGGTTGAGCATGCCATTGGCCCCAACCACCAGTATCCGGATGGTCTGGTTCTGTTTCTCGGCACCATGTTTGCACCGACGCAAGATCGCTTTGGCCCGGGTCAGGGGTTCACGCATCAGGTGGCCGACATCGTCACGATCGAAACGCCACGCCTCGGCGCGCTGGTGAACAAGGTGAACTACACCGATAAGGTTGCACCATGGACCTTTGGTCTGTCGGCATTGTTCAAGAATCTGGCACAACGCAAACTCATTTAAAGGAATCCCATGTCATCACGTCTCGCTGGAAAAACCGTTCTCATCACCGCAGCCGCACAAGGCATCGGCCGCGCCTCGGCGGAACTGTTCGCGCGTGAAGGTGCCCGCGTCATCGCCACCGATATCAATCAGGAAATACTGGCCTCGCTGCAAGGCGTGGAAACGCATGTGCTGGATGTCACCGATGCCGCCGCCATCAAGAAACTGGTGGATAGCATCGGCACCATCGATGTGCTGTTCAACTGCGCCGGCTATGTGCATGCCGGTAACATTCTGGAATGCGATGACAAGGCGTGGGATTTCTCGTTCAATCTGAACGCACGCTCCATGTTCCACACTATTCGCGCAGTTCTGCCAGGCATGCTGGCGCGCAAATCGGGCGCGATCGTCAACATCGCTTCAGCCGCTTCGAGCGTCAAGGGCGTGGCAAATCGTTTCGCTTATGGCGCTAGCAAAGCCGCAGTGGTAGGCCTGACCAAATCGGTGGCGGCGGACTTCGTGGCTCAAGGCGTTCGCTGCAATGCGATTTGCCCGGGCACCATCGAATCGCCATCGCTGAATCAGCGTATTGCTTCGC
This sequence comes from Herbaspirillum autotrophicum, assembly GCF_001189915.1. Lineage (GTDB taxonomy): Bacteria > Pseudomonadota > Gammaproteobacteria > Burkholderiales > Burkholderiaceae_D > Herbaspirillum > Herbaspirillum autotrophicum. The sequence goes on along the minus strand of NZ_LFLS01000034.1, from coordinate 2,835 downwards.
AAGCCAAGGAAAGCGGCAAGAGCGAAGACGAAGTACGTCAAGCCTTCGTCGCCCGACAACCAATGGGCCGCGTCGGCAAGGCAGAAGAAGTGGCGGCACTGGCGCTGTATCTGGCGTCAGATGAATCGGCATTCACTACTGGCGCGATCCACATGATCGACGGCGGCTGGTCCAACTAAGCCAGGCAGGCACTGCTTTATCCCGCCGGGCTGCACGCAGTACGGCGGCGACTCTGATACCATTTCATTCCCGAGCTTCAAACTTCTCCGCAAATCCTACAGCAGACTGGCAGCTTGTCGGCTTGTCGCCCGCAGGCTGAACGGCGCATAATGCGGGCTTAGTCTTCAGGAGCCGTCATGTCTCACCCTTCCGTTCAGGTTGCCTGTTCCACGCCCATGCAGTTGGGAGAGTCCCCTCTGTGGCATGCCGCAGAATCAGCTTTGTACTGGATCGATATTCCGGGACGTGCAGTGCACCGCCTGGATACCCGGAACGATCAGCACCGTTCATGGCCGCTGCCGGCAGAGCCCGGATGTATTGCGCGCGATGCAGATGGCGGATTGATCGTTGCCTTGCGTACCGGCCTGAGTCATCTGGACACTGATACCGGCGGCCTGACGCCGATGCTGGATGCACCTTATGACCAGGACAAGATCCGCTTCAACGATGGCCGCTGCGATGCCATGGGGCGCTTGTGGACCGGCACCATCTATGAACCGCGGGATCAGTTGCTCGGCTCGCTGTTTTGCATAGAGCGCGGCCGGATTCGGGATGCCCGTCATGCGGTCACCACTTCCAACGGCGTCGCTTTCAGCAATGATCATCGTTTGATGTACCACGCCAATACACCGGCGCATCGCATCCATGTTTATGATTTTGATCTCGCTACCGGGATCACATCGAATCAGCGTCTGTTCAAACAGTTTGATACCGACAAGACTGCCGCAAATTACGGCGGTCGCCCCGACGGTGCCGCAGTCGACAGTGAGAATGCCTACTGGTGCGCCATGTTTGAAGGTGGCCGTCTGCTGCGCTTATCGGCCAGCGGCGACATTCTGCAAGAGATTGCATTACCGGTGCGCTGCCCGACCATGGTCGCGTTCGGTGGCGATGACTTGCGTACCTTGTATATCACCACCGGCCGGCATAATCGCAGCCCGCAAGAACTTGAGCAATATCCGTTGTCCGGCTGCGTGCTCTCGCTGCGGGTGGAGACACCGGGATTGCTGGAGTTTCCCTATTTGCGATGATCGATCCTGCAAACCGGCGGATCCGTCGGGGATGACCTGCCTTTTTGTGTCGGCGGACCAACGGAATTTTATTTCCCGCCCTTAGAAATACTATCGGCCAGAACGCATTTTGCTAGTTATGAGAGAATACTTTCATGTCGTCAACCTGTCATATATCGTTCCAGCAGCGCGACACAAAGCCTTTAAATACGAGCTTTAATCAATTTCAACACTCACTCAATCACGTTCATCTCATGACAATACAAAAAATTGCCTTGAAACTTGCCATCGCGAGTGCCGCCTTTATTTGCATGCAAACACCGAGCTATGCCGTCGACTCAGCATCAGTCGAATTCGGCACCGGTAACAACACACAGATGTTGCGTCTGGCTGCCCAATGGGACTGGCAAAACAAATGGTGGCAGTCAAACGGCACCCATATCGGCGGCTACTGGGACTTGTCGCTGGCGCAATGGCACGGCAACCGCTATAACGATATCGACGGCCAGAAGCAGGATTTCGTCGATATCGGCTTTACGCCGGTGTTCCGTTTTCAGCGTGACGACAAGAAGGGTTTTTACGGTGAAGCCGGTATCGGCGTTCATTTGTTTTCCGAACTGTATAACAACGCCGGCAAGAAATTGTCGACCGCATTCCAGTTCGGTGACCACCTCGGCGCCGGCTATGTGTTCGCCAATGGCCTCGATCTTGGCCTGAAACTGCAACACTTTTCGAATGGCGGCATCAAGCAGCCAAACGGTGGCGTGAACTTCGCCGTCCTGCGTGCAAGCTATCGCTTCTGAGTTTCTGAAAAGCGAGCTGCATAAAAAAATGCCGGCTTCAAGCCGGCATTTTTACGTCTGCGATCATTCTCTGCGCATCGCAAAATACGCTCAACGCCATCCGCGATGCCATCCATATTGCGGGTGATGCCAACCCCAGCCATAGTGCGGATGGTATGCCCACACATAACCGACACCTGGCGAAGCATAAGTCGGTTGCACATAAACGACACCCGGAGGCGCTGCATAAGCAGGTCCCGCAGGCGGTGCCACTACACAGCCACTGACCGCAAACGCCAGTGCAGCAGCCGAAATCAGAGTCAAGGTTTTCATCATATCCACGCTTTCTGTCAAAAATACACTCAGCTGCTTCAAGTTGATCGGCGCCTGTGGCCGTCGATCCGTTCGTTCATCTTTCTGGTTGCGGAAAGATGCAACTTTCCTCAAATACAAGGACTGCAGTCGGAGAAAATCACTGCCGTGGTGTCATAACGTTCGAAAGATACTGAATGCCTACCCGACATTGTGTGCATTTGTAAGCTTGACTATGCGCGAACATTTGATTGATTTCCACTCATTCGTTAAAACTTGCTGCCGTTTGGACAAAAGACAGGCCCGCAGAACTCTTCAGTGCAAAAACCAGCGACGGTAACATGGCGTATGAGGTGTGTTTTACAGGCACTGCAAGCGCCAAAAATTCTGGATGAGTGCTGATATGAAGAGAGATGAGGGATTTATTGCCGGGCAAAGACATTGCTTTGCGACCTCCTGCCTTGATAAAAGGATGTAAAAGACAAAGGAAATTGACGGGAAAAGCAGAGCAT
>NZ_LFLS01000033.1 GCF_001189915.1 Herbaspirillum autotrophicum | reverse complement strand
GAGGTATCGGTCGGTGCGCCCGGCAGCGAACGCAAACTCACCAATGTGGCCGCCGGCAGTGCGACTACCGATGCCGTCAATGTCAGTCAGTTGCAGGCGGTGGCATCGAATCTGGCGACAGTACAGGGCAGTGCGTTGTTGTGGGATAACACCGCCAACGGTGGCACCGGCGCCTACAGCGCCACGCATGGCGCGGTCACCGCCAACAAGATTACCAATGTAGCGAACGGCCTTGTCAGTGCCGGCAGCAGCGATGCCGTCAATGGTGCGCAACTGTTTGCGGTAACTGGTGACACCAGCACCACCTATGTCACCAATAACGGCAGCGGCATCACCTATGCGCGCACCAATGATCAGGGCCTGGCGGCCAACGATGCCCATGCTTCAGTGGCGGGATCGACGGCGCTGGGCTATGCGGCGACGGCATCGGCGGCTGATGCGCTGGCGCTCGGTCGCAACACGACTGCCAGTTTTGCCAACAGCGTGGCGCTGGGGGCCAACTCGGTCACCAGCGTGGGGGCGCAAAGCAATTACACCGCTTTTGGTCTGGTGGCCTTGCAAAATTCGGTTGGTGAAGTGGCGATCGGGTCTGCCGGCAATCTGCGCAAGCTCACCAATCTGGCCGCCGGCAGTGCCGCCACCGATGCCGTCAATGTCAGCCAGTTGCAGGCGGTGGCATCGAATCTGGCCGGGGTGCAGGGCAATGCCTTGCTGTGGGATGCCACTGCCAATGGTGGTAACGGGGCTTTCAGCGCATCGCATGGCGCGGTTGCTGCCAACAAGATCACCAATGTCGCGAATGGCGACGTCAGCGCCGGCAGTACCGATGCCGTCAACGGCGGCCAGTTGTATGCCTTGGTCGGCAACACCTCGACCACGTACACCAACAGCAATGGCACCGGTATCAAATATATCCGCACCAACGATAATGGTCTGGCGACGGATGACGCCCATGCGGCGGCGCAAGGGGCGACGGCGGTCGGCTACAACGCGCAAGCCAACGGCCTCAATTCGCTGGCGCTCGGCAATACCGCGAAGGCAGCGGCGGATAACGCGATTGCGATTGGCAATGTGGCGGTGGTTTCGGTAGCCGGCGGGGTGGCGCTGGGCGCCGGCGCGATCTCGGACCGCGCGATTGCCGCCGGTGCCGGGCTCATCAGCGGCACGGCGGTGCCTTACAACACGACGGACAAGATCTTGCTCGGCGCAGTCTCGCTCGGCGACAGCACGGCCGGAACCTATCGGCAAATCATCAATGTCGCCGACGGTACGCAGTTGCAGGATGCGGTGACAGTGCGGCAACTGAGCGGTGCGCTGGCATCGATTACGGCACCGGTTGTCGCTTCGCAATTTTTCCATGCCAATTCGACCGGCGGCGATTCGCTGGCAATCGGGCAGGATGCCATTGCCATCGGTCTCGACACGGTAGTCAATGGCGACAACGGTATCGGCATGGGACACGGCGCCAGCGTGGCCGGCACTGCGGCCGGCGGGGTGGCCATCGGCATGAATGCGCAATCGATGCAAGCGGATGCCATTGCCATGGGCAGCGGTGCGATTGCCGGCGGTGCGCAATCGATTGCGCAGGGCGCCAATGCCAAAGCCAGTGCCGTCGGCAGCATCGCGTTCGGTTCCGGCGCCACGGCGACGCATGCCGATAGCATCGCGCTCGGTTCCGGCTCGGTGACCACGGTCGGCGCGCAGACAAATTACACCGCGTATGCCCTGGTGGCGCTGCAAAATTCGGTCGGTGAAGTCAATATCGGCAACCGAAAAATTACCGGCGTTGCGGCCGGCACTGCCGACAGCGATGCCGTCAATGTGGCGCAACTCAAGGCGGTCGTGGCCGGTTGCACCGGCTGCACCGGTGGTCCTGGCGGCGGCAGTGCCTCGACCAGCGATATCAACAGTGCAGTGTCCCAAGCCAAGAGTTACACCGACAGCCGCATCGATACCTTGCGCAATGACATCGACAAGAACCGGGATGATGCCAACGGTGGTACGGCATCGGCGATGGCGGTAGCGACCCTGCCGCAACCATCGGCGCCGGGCAAAAATCTGCTGGCGTTCGCCAGCAGTACCTTTCAGGGCCAGACCGGTCTGGCGCTGGGGCTGTCGTCGATGACCAATGACGGACGCTGGATCGTCAAGGCGGCAGCCACCACCAATAGTCGTCGTCAGAGCGGGGCGTCGGTGGGTGCCGGTTATCAGTGGTAGCAACACAGCAAGCAGCAATAACGGTAGCAGCACGGGCAGCATCTTGAGCAGATCACGGGCTGAGGATCGCAACAGATACTGCAGAGTTGATTTCTATTCACTTGAGGGAAGATGAACATGGCTACATTTGAATCGCTGAAGAAAATCGGTAACGCCACCATGCTTGCGCTGGCAACAGGTCTGGCGGTATCGCCGGTATCGCCGGTGGCGGCGCAGACCCCGACCTCGGTCGACACGGCGCTTGCCGTTGCCACGCAATGGGCGCTGCTGGCCGACTCCAGTCAAGGCGAGCGCATGTGGAACGTGAGCGGGCCGGTAATGCAGAAGAATGTGCCAAAAGACGAATGGAATCGCTATCTGGCAGCGCTGCATGGTGAACTGGGGCGGGTCGCGAAACGCGAATGGGTGCAGATTGTACGCATCTCGAATCCCGCCAATTTGCCACCGGGAGAATATGTGAATGTGGTGTTTTCTTCGCGTTTTTCGAATGCGCCGACGGTCGAAAAGGTTTCCCTGACGCAGTCCGGTGGCAGATGGATACCGGTCGGCTACGTTGTCAACCGGGTTGAATCTTCACCAGCGCCGGCAGCCGCACCGCCGCTGGCACGCTGAGCCGGGCGACTGGCTGCGGCCTGATCGGGGCCTGATTGCGGCGCATCAGGCTTGCGTACATTCCCGGTTTCAAGGCTGTGTAAATATATATCATGTTGTGATATATTTGCCGTGTATTCCGCTCTGGAAAAGGCGGCGGCGTCTTCTTTTGCATTGCCCGTCATCGTGCCCACAGCGGTATATGCAGCACGCTACTCCCGGCGTGCCGCAGCGCGCCTCGGAACCTGCACGTCATGCGTACGACAAAAAGAGACTATTCGGTTGATCAGCGCCTGTTGCTGTTGGCGGCGCTGGCTTTGCTGATCGGCGTCATCAGCACGCTGGCAGCCAATTTGCTGCTGAAGCTGATTCACTTGTTTACCAATCTGTTTTTCTTCCAGACTTTTTCCTTGCTGGATCGCAGTCCGGCTTCCAATGGCATGGGAGTGTGGGCGATCCTGATGCCGGTCGCCGGTGGTTTGCTGGTCGGCTTGCTGGCCCGTTACGGCAGCGAAAAGATTCGGGGGCACGGCATTCCGGAAGCGATGGAAGCGATCCTGTTTGGCAAAAGCAAAATGTCAGCCCGCATCGCGTTGCTGAAACCGCTGTCGTCCGGCATCGTAATTGGCAGTGGCGGTCCGTTCGGGGCCGAGGGACCGATCATCATGACCGGCGGTTCGCTGGGGTCGCTGGTCGGGCAATATCTGCATTTGACGGCGGCAGAACGCAAGGTGCTGCTGGTGTCGGGAGCTTGTGCCGGCATGACGGCGATTTTCGGAACGCCGGTGGCAGCTTTGTTGCTGGCGGTGGAATTGCTGCTGTTTGAACTGAAGCCGCGCAGCCTGTTGCCGGTCGCGCTGGCCTGCGCCATGGCTGGATTCTTGCGCCCCTGGCTGTTCGAGGCCGGACCGTTGTTTCCGCTGACCACGGCACCGGTGACGGCGATTGCATTCGGCTCTTGTGTGGTCGCCGGTTTGCTCAGCGGCGCCTTGGCCGGCTTGCTGACGGTGGCGTTGTACAAAACCGAAGATTGTTTTGAAAAATTGCCGTTGCACTGGATGTGGTGGCCGGCCATTGGCGGCTTGATTGTCGGCATCGGTGGTTACCTCGAACCACGCGCCTTGGGTGTCGGTTACGACGTCATCGGCGATCTGCTGCATAACCGGCTGGCGCTATCGGTAGCGCTGGCACTGTTATCGGTCAAGGCCGTGATCTGGGTGGCGGCGCTCGGCTCCGGCACCTCGGGCGGGGTATTGGCGCCGTTGCTGATGCTGGGCGCCGGATTGGGGATTGTGCTGTCGCCGGTCTTGCCCGGCGGCTCGCCCGGCTTGTGGGCGCTGGTATGCATGGCGGCGGTGTTGGGCAGTGTGTTGGGGGCGCCGCTGACAGCCATCGTGTTCGCCTTTGGCCTGACCCATGACAGCGAAGCCATGCTGCCGCTGATGCTGACCACGGCCGTGGCGTGCGGCGTGACGGCACTGGCCATGAAGCGGTCGATCATGACCGAAAAGATCGCGCGCCGTGGTTTGCATATTCATCGCGAATACAGTGTCGATCCGCTGGAGCGTCAGCATGTCGCCGATGTCATGACGCATCTGCCGGTGACAGTGGATGGTGCGCTCACCGTCGCCGCCGCGCTGCATCAGTATTATGGCCGGCAAGCATCGCACCGGGCCTACCCGGTGGTACAGGACGGGCGTCTGCTGGGGCTGCTGACACAGGAACGCTTGCAGGGACAAGCGGCGTACAAATCGTGTGCGGAACTGTTTTCCGACGCGCCGCATGCCTTGTTGCCGGGTGCTTCGGCCCGCAGCGCAGCTGGCCGCATGGCGCAACTCGGCGTGAGCCGGCTGGCGGTGATCGACAGTGAACTCAGCATGAAGCTGATCGGGATTGTCACGGTACGCGACTTGCTGCAAGCCAGCCGCAAGGATTTGCATGAAGAGACGGTGCGCGAGCGTTTGCGTTGAAGGTGTGGTTAGTGCCGCCGCTGCGTCACACCAATATTGTCTTCAGGCATGTGTCATGCCGTACGCGAGCGTCGATGAGTGATCGCGCCGGCAATGGCTGAGCTGCCAGCGGTATGTAAACGCGAGCCAGGAAAAGCATTAATTAATTATCCAAAAAACAACATTTCAATTTCGTAAATCTTCTACAATCCTTGCTCGATTGATCGCCGTGGACCTCGTTACCCGGCATAAATCACTGCACGGCGTGCGTCGTGTCCGGTGGTCACGGTTACTGCTTCGGAAATGGAATGAAGATGAAAATGCTAAGGCGCTCACTGGCGTTGATACTGTTGCTGCAACTGTGCCGCGCCGATGCGCAGGCGCCGGCAGCACCACCGGCGGCAGTCATGACAGCAGCGACGGGGCCGCAATCGGCGGCCTTTTTTTATGGCGCCAAGCCGCCGTTATCCGATTTGCAGGCATTTGAGATTGCCGTTGTCGATCCTGAATTTGTTGCTGATCCGGCGCGCAGCAAACGCGCTGCTGCCGACGGTGCGCATGAATTGTTTGCCCATGTCAGTCTTGGCGAAGTGGCGCAGGGGCGCAGTGATTACCAGCAACTGCCGCCATCCGGTATCCGCAGCGAGAATGCCGGCTTGAAGAAAAGCATCATCGATCAGACCGCGCCGGGCTGGCGTGAATTCTTTCTGTCGCAAGTGATTGCACCGCTGTGGGCCAAGGGCTGGCGCGGATTTTTCATCGACCAGCTGGATGCTTATCAGCGCTTTGCCAATACCGATGCCGAGCGTGCCGCGCAAGTACAAGCCATGGCAGCGACGTTGCTGGAATTGAAAAAACGGTATCCGGAAGCGCGTCTGATACTGGACCGCGGCACCGCGTTGTTGCCGCTGGTCGCGCCGCAGATTTACGCGGTCGCCTCAGAGTCGGTGTATCGCAGTTATGATGCCGGCAGCCGGCGTTATGCGACGCTGTCCGATGCCGAGCGCGCCAATGCGCTGGCGCGTCTGGCCGAGATCCGTGAGCGTTACCACGTGCCGGTGATCGCGCTCGATTATGTCGATCCGGACCAGCCCGGAGCGCGGCAATTGGCGCGTGATACGGCGCAGAAAATCAAGGCCGCCGGCTTCACGCCGTGGGTCGCCGATGGCGCCTTGCGGTCGCTTGGCGTCGGCAGCGTCGAAGTGATCCCGCGCACCGTGCTCGTATTGCTGGACGTCGCCAAGGGTGAAGATTTGCATACGTCGGAAGCACAACGCTTTCTTGGCATTCAGCTCAACTATCTGGGCTTGCGTTACGAATTCGTCGATCTCAACAAGGACACACTGCCCACAGGCGCGATGGCGGGGCGCTATGCCGGCGTCGTCACCTGGTTCCGTGGCGGCGTTTATCATCAGCAATTGTTGCCGTGGCTGAAAAAACGCATGAATGAAGGGGTGCCGATTGCCATCTTCAGCAAGCTCGGCTTTCAATTGACGCCGGCCGCAGCCGCCCAGTTTGATCTGACGACCGTCAACGGCGGGCGCCCGGACATGCTGACGATTGTCGCCAGCGACCGCAACCTGATCGGCTTTGAAGTCGCACCGCGCCCGGATCGCAATGAGGTGGACCTGTTACGGCTGGCCAAAGCCAGCGACAGATCCCTGTTGCGACTGGCCGATGGTCGCGGCAATACCTATGATGCTGCGGCGATCACGTCGTGGGGCGGCTTTGCGCTGGCGCCGTTTGTGGTGACCAGCCTGCCGGTGGTCGATGAGCCGGACTGGGTATTGCAACCGATGAAGTTTTTGCAGGCGGCACTGAGGCTGCCGCCGATGCCGGTACCCGATGTCACCACCGAAGGCGGACGCCGGATTCTGATGAGCCATATGGATGGCGATGGTTTCCCGTCCCGTGCCGAAATGCCGGGCACGCCGTTCGGGGTCGAAGTATTGCAGCGCGAAATCTGGGACAAGTATCGTTTGCCGATCACCATTTCGGTAGTCGAGGGCGAACTCAGCCCGAACGGCATGTATCCGGAACTATCGGCCCAGACCCAGGCGCTGGCGAAGAAGATGTTTACGCTGCCGTATGTCGAACCGGCCAGCCATTCCTTCTCGCATCCGTTCTCGTGGTCCGATGTCATGCACGATACCGGCACGGTAGATTTGCCGCATGACGGCGAGGCGTCGCCATCGCTCAAGATCCCTGATTACACCTTCAATCTGCAACGCGAAATCAAGGGCTCGATGGATTACATCAATAGTACCTTGTTGAGCGGCGGCAAAAAAGCCGAACTGTTTTTCTGGACCGGCAACTGCGTGCCGATGCCGTCAGCCATTGCGCAAACCTATCTGGACGGCTATCTGAACATGAATGGCGGCGACACCATGATCACGGAGAGCCGCAACAGCTGGACCGAAATTGCCGCGCACGGGGTGCGCAAGGAAGGCTGGTATCAGGTATTCGCACCGAATCAGGATGAGAACGTCTATACCAATAACTGGACCGGACCGTTTTACGGTTTCGAACGGGTGATCGAAACCTTCAAGCTCACCGATGAACCGATTCGTTTCAAACCGGTGGATATTTACTATCACTTCTATGCCGGCACCAAACCGGCGTCGATCGTGGCGCTGAACAAAATTCATCGCTGGGCCGTAGCGCAACCGTATACGCATCTGTTCGCCTCGCAGTACATCCGCAAGGTGCTGGATTTCGAAAACACCAGTTATGCCCGCGCCATCGACAGCGATGCACTGATAATTCGCACCGGCAAGAACTTGCGCACACTGCGCCTGCCGCCGGGAGGCGCAGCGCCATCGCTGAGCGCCAGCAGCGGTCTGGCCGGAGTCGCGCCGGGACCGTCCGGGCAATATCTGATCATGAGCGGCGGCGAAGCCCGCATGGTGATGCAGCCGCAGGAAAAAGCGGTCATTGCCTTGTATGAAGCCAGCGGTGCCGTCAGCGATTTCAAACGCAGCGAGGCCGCAGGCAGCAAGTGGTTGAATTTCACGCTGGCGGCCAACGGCAATGCCACGTTCAGCGTCAGCGGCGCCTCGCGTTGCAGCGCCACCGCCGATGGCAAGAGCCTGAGCCGCGCGGCCGGCAACAAGAACAGCGTGGCATCGAGCAAGTATGCCGCCAGCGGCGACAGCGGCGCGATCACGCAATTCGATATCAAGACCGGTCCCGACGATATTGCCACCATACTGCACAAGGTTGCGGTGCAGTGCGGCGCCTGAGTCAGGCGGCGGCAACGCTGCCGGCAAACCTGCAATGAAAGGCGCTGGACATCACCGGCAACAACACTGGCCGGCGGCTGGCAGCGGCGTCGTTTTCATTGTGTCCTTTATCCCGGTCCAGACTTAAGGTATATAGTACGGCTGCCAGAGCGTACCGGATGTCAGTTGCGCTCGTAACTAGTCAGGTTGTCGGGATGCAAATAATACATTGGGAAAAACAGCGGCGGGTCGCACTGCAGCCGGGGATGCAGCCGTGGAAACAAGGGCCGGGCAGGCGTTGGCGCCGGTGGCTGCCGCTGCTGGCCATGCCGCTGCTGCTGAGCGCATGCGGCACCTGGCGTGCAATCGGCAACAGCGAAGAGGGTTCGGGCGCCGAAGCGATGCGGGTCTGGGATCGCTGGGTCGCGTCGGGCGGCGATATTGCCGCTGCCACCACCTGGGAACGCAAGGTCAAGGATGGCGTGACCATCGAAGAAGTGGAACAGGCTTTTGCCAGCGTCGCCGCAGAAGACAATATCAAGGCGGTCGGCGAGTTTCCCTTGTCGCGCGAACTGGAAGCGCGCACCGGCAAACCGGAGCGTTTTCTCAAAGTCTATTCGTATTGCAGTCCCGCCACCGCCCGCGAGATGGTCGATTTCAGTCCGCACATGGCTGCGTATTTGCCATGTCGCATCACGGTGCTGGAAAAAGAAGATGGCCTCTGGATTTATTCTTTGAACATGGACATGCTGATCAAGATGGGCCGCAAGTTGCCGCCAGCGCTGAAGAAGTCGGCGCTGCAAGTGCGCGAGACGGTCTGGAAAATGATGGAGCGCGGCGCCAACGGCGAATTCTGAGGTGGCATCGCGCTTGACACGGGGGCGGTTCATTTGGCAGTATTTGGCTATATAACTATATAAGCAAATTCCGTATGTGCTTGCGGATGCCCCGGAGACCCCATGCACCGCTTCCTGTTTCAAATCCCTTATCGTTTTTGTCTGGCTGTGAGTCTGGCCGTGATTGCCATGCTGGCGCCGCTGGCACCGGCACTGGCTGCGACCGACATGGCGCTCAAGCCGATTCAGGTGTCGCCGCACGTCTATTATTTTCAGGGTGAACCAGGCATGGCGAGTGCCGCCAACAAGGGCTTCATGTCGAATGCCGGTTTTGTGGTGACGGCCGATGGCGTGGTGGTGTTCGATGCGCTGGCGACGCCGGCGCTGGGCGAGGCGATGCTGACGGCCATCGCAGCGGTGACGCCGCAGCCGGTCAAGCTGGTAGTGATCAGTCATTATCATGCCGACCATTTTTACGGTTTGCAGGCATTCAAGGCGCGTGGCGCTCAAGTCTGGGCGCACGCCAATGGCAATGTCACGTTGCATTCCGACCTGACCCAGGAGCGACTGGCGCAGCGCCGTACCGATCTGGCGCCGTGGGTGAATCAGCAGACCCGGCTGGTGCCTGCCGATCGCTGGCTCGATTTCACGCAAGACAACACCATTTCGTTCACCATGGGCGGCATGCATTTCCGGCTGATTGATTCGAGCGGCGCACATTCGCCGGAAGACATCATGATGTATGTCGATGAAGAGCGAGTGCTGTTTGCCGGCGATCTGTTCTTTACCGGCCGCATCCCGTTTGTTGGCGGGGCTGACAGCAAGGTCTGGCTGCACGCCCTGGAGCGCATGCTGGCTACCGATCCGGTGGTCGTAATCCCGGGGCATGGCAAGATGTCGTCGCAGCCGCTCAAGGATATGCAACTGACCCGCGATTACCTGATTTTCCTGCGTCAGCAAATGGGCGCGGCGGTCAATGATCTGACGCCGTTCGAAGAGGCTTATGACAAAGTTGACTGGTCACGGTTTGAACAGTACCCGGCGTTTCGCGATGCCAATCGTATCAATGCCTATGGCACCTATCTGTTGATGGAAAAAGAAAGTCTTGCCAAATAATCAAGGCTGTAGAACCGGATTTACACTTGGAGATGAACATGAAGCTGTTACGTAACCTGTTTTTTGCAGCGCTGGCGCTGGTGGCTGGCCTGAGCGCGGCACATGCCGCTGATCGTGCCGAGAAGGTGGTGTATCACATCACGGACAGTGCCAACGCGACGGCGGCACTGAACAATATCCGCAATCATCTGAATGCCAGTCCCAAGGCACAGATCGTGGTGGTGGCGCATGGCGCCGGCATCGACTTCTTGCTCGACGGCGCCAAGAACAAGAACGGCAATCCCTATGATGTGGTGGTGCAGCAGTTGGTGGATACCGGTCACGTGCAATTCCGCGTCTGCAACAATACGCTGGAAGCGCGCAAGATCGACAAGAAGGAAGTGATTCCGGAAGCCACCATCGTGCCGTCCGGTGTGGCCGAAGTGGCGCGCCTGCAATTGCAGGAAGGTTATGCCTATCTGAAGCCTTGATGTCTTGATGCCAGGCGCAGGATCGCGGCAGCCGGCGGTGCCCGGCATATATGTCGCTATGCAGCATCGACAGAAGTTGCTACCATGATCAGCGTACCGTCCCGCGCCAGCGCTCAGTTGTTTCTCTTTGGAATTTTGTACCGTGGATAAAGACTTCAATAAAGAAGAAATGGGTCAGTTGTTCGAAGAAGTGGCGAATTATTTTTCGCTGTTCTGCGAACCGACCCGCCTCAAGATCATGCACGCCGTGTGTGAAGGCGAGCGCTCGGTCGGCGACATCGTGACCGAGGTGGAGTCCACTCAGGCCAATGTTTCACGGCAGATCAACATGCTGTACCGGGCGCGGATTCTGGCGCGACGCAAGGAAGGCACGCAAGTGTATTACCGGGTGGACGACGAACAGACACTGGAATTGTGCAAGTCGGTATGCGGCCGCATCGCCGCCCAGATCGGCAATCACCGCCATGGCGGCCAGCCGGCGGCCGAACCGGCAGCCGAAAATATTGTGCTCACGGCGGATGTCAAAGCACCGGGCAAGGCCGCATTGAAGCCGATGACAAAAACGGTAACCGGCGCAACAGCCAAGACAGCAGCTAAAAGCAGGGCAACTACCGTATAAAAACGAAAAAAATAAAAAAACGCTTAGAACAATTCAAATATGCGTTTATAGTTATATAGGTAAATAGTTAAATAATATTGCCTGCGGGAGACTATGCATGACAAATGAAGTACGCAAGACGGGCCGCCTGATTCGCGCCCCGGAAAATTTCGTGGATGCCGGACTGGCCAACGAGATTACGACCAAAGGCTTGAACGAAGAACGGCGCGGCTTTCTGCGCAAGAGTTTTCTGGCCGCCAGCGCCGCCATGGCGAGCGGCACGGCGATGGCACAAGCGGCTGCCGGCTTTGAAGGCGATCCCAATATTCTGAATTTGCCCGAGCACTCGAAGACGCTGGGGCAGGCAGTTGCCACCAATGCTTATGGTGTGCCATCCAAATATGAAACCAATCTGCTGCGTCGCGAATCGCCGGGACTGACCCGGGTGTCGGCGGCATCGGTGTCGTTTGCGCCGTTGCAAGGCTTGTTCGGCATCATCACGCCGAGCGGTCTGCATTTCGAGCGCCATCACCAGGGTTGGCACGATATCGATCCGAGCAAGCACCGTTTCATGATCAACGGTCTGGTCAAGAATCCCAAGGTTTACACCATGGATGATCTGATGCGCCTGCCATCGGTGTCGCGCATGCATTTCATCGAGTGCGGCGCCAATACCGCGATGGAATGGGGCAACGTGGCGGTGCCATCGGTACAGTATTCGCATGGCATGCTGAGCTGCAGCGAGTTTACCGGTGTGCCGTTGTCGGTGCTGCTGGAAGATTGCGGCTACGACAAAAAGAACGGCAAGTTCATTCTGGCCGAAGGTGCTGACGGTTCCAGCATGACCCGTACCATCGACATCAGCCGCGCCATGGATGACGTGATTGTGGCGTGGGGCATGAACGGTGAAATGCTGCGTCCGGAAAACGGTTATCCGTTGCGTCTGGTGGTACCCGGCGTGCAGGGCGTGTCGTGGGTCAAATGGCTGCGCCGGATTGAAGTCGGTGACATGCCATACGCCACCAAGGACGAAGCGATTCACTATGTTGACGCCATGCCCGACGGCATGCTGCGTCAATACACGTCGATTCAGGAATGCAAATCCGTCATCACCACACCTTCGGCCGGGCAAATGTTGCTCGACAAGGGCTTCTACAACATCACCGGACTGGCGTGGTCGGGGCGCGGCAAGATCAAGCGCGTCGATGTTTCGGTCGACGGTGGCCGCAACTGGCGCACCGCCCGCATGGAAAATCCGGTACTGCCGAAATGTCTGACCCGTTTCAATATCGACTGGACCTGGGATGGTTCGCCGACGGTGATTCAATCGCGTGCGATTGACGACACCGGCTATGTGCAACCCAAGATCAATGAGTTGCGTGCGGTGCGTGGCACCAGATCCATTTATCACAACAATGCAATCCAGTCGTGGAAGATCGCTGAATCGGGAGAGGTGTCGAATGTCCAGGTGTATTAATACTATTCTTGCCGTGCTGCTGGCAGCCGGCAGTGCGCTGGCCGTGGCAGCCGACGTCAAACCGGGCAGCTATGCGAACATCGGCCGCACTGCGACCGAGAAGGAAATCGCCGCCTGGGATATCGACGTGCGTCCCGATTTCAAGGGCTTGCCCAAGGGGTCAGGTTCGGTCACCAAAGGCATGGCGGTATGGGAAGGCAAGTGCGCTTCCTGTCACGGCACCTTCGGCGAATCGAATGAAGTGTTCACGCCGCTGGTCGGCGGCACCACGAAGGAAGATATCAAGACCGGCCGGGTCGCGGCCATGCATAACAACAAGCAGCCGCAACGCACCACCATCATGAAGGTGGCGACGGTATCGACCTTGTGGGATTACATCAATCGCGCCATGCCATGGACCGCGCCGAAGTCGCTGACCACCGAAGAAGTGTATGCGGTCACGGCGTACATTCTCAACATGGCCGAAATTCTGCCCGACGATTACGTCATGTCGGACAAGAATATCGCCGAAGTGCAGCAGATGATGCCGAACCGTAACGGCATGACGCAAGCGCACGGCATGTGGGATGTCAAAGGCAAGCCGGATGTCAAAAGCGTGGCCTGCATGAAGGATTGCCCGACCGAAGCAACGTTGCGTTCGACGTTGCCGCTGCCATCGCGCAATGCGCACGGCAACATCGAACAGCAAAACCGCACCTTCGGTGAAGTGCGCGGGGCCGATACCAGCAAGCCGGCCTCCGTGATTCCGGTGTCGGCGATTTCGCGCGATCAGATCTTGATGGCGGAAGCCAGCACCGGCACCAAGGCCGCACCCGTTGCAGCAGCGGCACCGGCGGCTGCCAAGACCGATGGCGGTGGCGCTGCGCTGGCCAAGCAATACGCCTGCGTCGCCTGTCATGGCGTCAATAACAAGATCGTCGGTCCCGGTTTTACCCAGATCGCTGCCAAGTACAAGGGTGACAGCGCGGCTGCCGCGACCTTGTTCGGCAAGGTCAAGAACGGCAGCACCGGCACCTGGGGACCGATTCCGATGCCAGCGCAGTCGCATGTCAAAGATGAAGAAATCAAGACTCTGGTGACCTGGATTCTGGGCGGCGCCAAATAGACGTCAGTCATGTCGTACCCGGATTCACCCGGCTGAATCCGGAAGTTAATTCAGTTGATTCAATTGATTCAATAATTCGTTTCATCCATACCGCAACATAGGAGATAGCATGATCAAACCGGTAGCAGCCATTGCATTGGCTTTGTTTTCATTGGGAGCCACGGCTGCCGAACATCAGATCAAGATGCTCAACAACGGCAAGGAAGGCATGATGTCGTTTGAGCCATCGTTCGTGAAAGCCGAAAAGGGCGACACCGTCAAGTTCATCAAGGTTGATGCATCGCACAACAGCGCCTCGGCAGTATTGCCAGCCGGCGCCGCTGCCTGGAAGGGCAAGATGGATGAAGAAATAATTGTCCCGCTGACCCAAGAAGGCGTTTATGTTTACGTCTGCGATCCGCACAAGACCATGGGCATGGCCGGCGTGATCCAGGTTGGCAAGCCAGTCAATCTGGATGCCGCCAAGGCTGAATCGGACAAGCTGTCGAAGTCGTTCGTGATGAATAAAGATCGTTTGACCAAAGCACTGGCGCAAGTCAAATAAAGTGCGCACGCCGCCGGCAGCATCGGCGGTATTAACCATATCAAGAGGAGAGAGTAATGAATCAGAATCGACGCGACATGTTGCGCATTTCAACAGTACTCGGACTGGCCATTACCGCCGGTCTGATCGCACCGTCTGAAGTATTCGGGGCAGAATGGAAGTCCGGCGGTTTCGACGCCAAGACACTGGATGAAACCCTCAAGGCGCTGGGCGCCGACAAGGCCGCGATCAGTACCGATGTCGCCGTCAATGGCCCGGACATCGCTGAAAACGGCGCCGTGGTACCAGTCTCGATTTCCAGCAATGCAGCGAATACGACCTTCATGGCAATCCTGGTGGAAAAGAACCCGAATCCGTTGTCGGCCAGCTTCACCATTCCTGCCGGTACCGAAGCCAATGTCAGCACCCGCGTCAAGATGGGTGGCACATCCAACGTGCACGCACTGGTCAAGGCCGACGGCAAGTGGCTGATCGCCAGCAAGGAAATCAAGGTCACTCTCGGCGGCTGCGGCGGCTGATTGCGTGTTGACAGGTAACGCATACCAACACGGTTCACACTACATTTAAGAGGAAATCATCATGGGTAATCCGATGCGCATTCGCGCCAATGCAAGCGGCGACGTGGTCGAAGTCAAGGTCTTGATGCGTCACGATATGGAAACCGGTCAGCGCAAGGATGCCGCCGGTGCCGTCGTGCCGGCGCATTTCATCCAGACGCTGGTGGCCAAGTGCAATGACAAGGTCGTGCTGGACATGCTGATGGGCACATCGATCTCCAAGGATCCGTTCCTGTCGTTCAAATTCAAGGGCGGCAACAAGGGCGACAAGATCAGTATCAGCTGGACCGATAACAAAGGCGACAGCCGTACCGACGAAACTACTGTTTCATAAGCAGTTGCAACACACCAGCCCCGGCCTGGCCGGGGTTGTCAGAAATATGGCACAGACCATATTCATTCATTCTGAGGAGGCGCAATGATACGTAAGAGCGTGTATTTTCTCGCCGCAGTCGCTGTAAGCGCTGCTGCACCAGCCATGGCAGAGGGGTCCGCCACGGATGAAATCGCCCGCTACCGGCAATTGCTGGCCGATGGCAATCCCGCAGAATTGTGGGAAATGCGCGGCGAAGAATTGTGGAAAGCCAAGGCCGGACCCAAACAGGTCAGTCTGGAACAATGCGATCTGGGCAAGGGTCCGGGCGTACTCAAAGGCGCTTACGTCGAACTGCCGCGCTATTTCAAGGACGCCAACAAGGTCATGGACCTGGAACAGCGTCTGATTTATTGCCGCATGAACCTGCAAGGATTGACGCTGGCGCAAGCCACGGCGGTGCCGTTCGGCGCGGCCGGCAAGCAATCCGACATCGAACCGATGGTGGCGTATATCACCGCCGAATCGAAGGGCATGAAAATGGCCGTCTCGACTTCGCATCCCGAAGAACGACGCGCCTATGAAATCGGCAAAAAGATTTTCTTCTATCGCGCCGGCGCGCACGACTTTGCCTGTGCCACCTGTCACTCGGTCGACGGTCAGCGGATCCGCTTGCAGGATTTGCCGAACATGCTCAATCAGCGTGACGCACAAGCTGCCTACACCACCTGGCCTGCCTATCGGGTCTCGCAAGGTGAAGTGCGCACCATGCAGCATCGTCTCAATGACTGCTTCCGTCAGCAACGTTTCCCGCAGCCGATCTATGGTTCGGACGTGATTACGGCAGTGACGATGTTCCTGGCCAAGAGTGCTGACGGCGGCGTGTTCAACGCCCCGGCGCTGAAACGATAAGGAGACGACATGAAACGAATTGGCATCATGCTGGCAGTCGCTGCCACCGTCGCCGGCTGCGCCACGGTAGCGGCCGATACCGATTACGGCAAAGCCGCCATGGCAATGTTGAAATCGGATTTTCAATCCAAAGGTCCGGCCACGGTTGACGGCATCCTGAATCAGGATGACGCGCAAAAGCTGTGCAGCGAATATCCCAAGGATTTGCCGAAGGAAAAAGCCGAAGCACTGGAAGCTGCGCAGTTGAAAGCAGTGAAGTATCCGGCTGACGGCAAGTATCTCGGCAGTTGGAAGGCCGGCGAACAGATCGCGCAAAATGGTCGCGGCATGCAATCGTCGGACGCTGTCGGCAGCGTCAATGGCGGCAATTGCTACGCCTGTCACCAGATCACTAAGGAAGAAATTTCCTTCGGCAACATCGGACCGTCGTTGTATCAGTACGGCAAGATGCGTGGTCAGAGCGAAGAAATCGTCAAATATACCTGGGCGAAGATCTACAACGCACAGGCCTTCAATGCCTGCTCCAACATGCCGCGTTTCGGGCACAAGGGCATTCTGACGGAGACCCAGATCAAGGATGTAATGGCCTTGCTGCTGGACCCGGCGTCACCCGCCAACAAGTAATTGCGCTTGCATTGCCTGCCATGCCGCCTGTGCGCGCATGGCGGGATGCTGGCCGGCCTGATGCCGGCAGCACGGTATTTTCACTGGCAGTATTTTTATCATTTTTATCGTTGTTCGTTTAAGGAATAAACATGGGGTTGAACCGTCGCGAATTCATGCAAGTCATGGGCATTGCTGCCGCTGCCGGCATGGTGTTGAATTCAAAAACCGCGTTGGCGGCGCCGTCGGTCGGCGCGCTCTACGATGTGCCAAGTTTCGGTAACGTCCATTTTCTGCATTTCACCGATTGCCACGCGCAGTTGCAACCGATTTATTTCCGCGAACCGAATGTCAATCTGGGCATCGGCGACGCGGTAGGGCGCATGCCGCATCTGGTCGGCGAAAAATTGCTCAAGCAAATCGGCGTCAAGCCGAACAGCGCTGAAGCTTATGCCTTCTCGTATCTGAATTTCGAACAAGCCGCGAAAACCTACGGCAAGGTCGGTGGTTTCGCTCATCTGTCGACGCTGGTCAAGCGCATGAAGGCGGGTCGTCCCGGTGCCCTGTTGCTGGACGGCGGCGATACCTGGCAAGGTTCGGCCACGGCCTTGTGGACCAATGGCCAGGATATGGTGGATGCCTGTCTGGCGCTCGGCGTCGATGTCATGACCGCGCACTGGGAAATGACGCTGGGTGACAAGCGCGTCAAGGAAATCGTCGACGGCGATTTCAAGGGCAAGGTCGATTTCGTGGCGCAGAATATCAAGACCACCGATTTCGGCGATCAGGTGTTCCCGCCGTATGTGCTCAAGGAAATGAACGGCGTGCAGGTGGCGATCATCGGTCAGGCGTTCCCTTACACGCCGATTGCCAATCCGCGCTATCTGGTGCCTGAATGGAGTTTCGGCATTCAGGAAGAGAACATGCAGAAAATGGTCAACGAGGCGCGCGCCAAGGGGGCCAAAGTGGTGGTCGTGTTGTCGCACAACGGCATGGACGTCGATCTCAAGATGGCGTCGCGCGTACGCGGCATCGATGCCATCATGGGCGGCCATACGCATGACGGCATTCCGGTGCCGGTGATCGTCGACAATGCGGGCGGCAAGACATTGGTCACCAACGCCGGCAGCAACAGCAAATTCCTCGGCGTGCTCGATTTTGATGTACGCGGCGGTCAGGTGCAGGGCTTCAAGTATCGCCTGTTGCCGGTATTCTCGAACTTCCTGCCAGCCGATCGCGAGATGGATGCATTGATCAAGAAGATCCGCGCACCCTACGAATCCAGGCTCAATGAAAAGCTGGCGATGACCGAAGGCACGCTGTATCGCCGCGGCAACTTCAACGGTACCTTCGATCAACTGATCGTCGATGCGCTGATGGATGTCAAGGGTGCCGACATGGCGTTTTCGCCGGGCTTCCGCTGGGGCACTTCATTGCTGCCGAACAGCCCGATCCTGATGGAACATCTGATGGACCAGACTGCCACGACGTATTCGTACAGCACGCTGACCGAGATGAACGGCACCACCATCAAGACCATCATGGAAGACGTCGCCGACAATCTGTTCAATCCCGATCCCTACTATCAACAGGGCGGCGACATGGTGCGGGTCGGTGGCATGAACTACACCATTGATCCGAATGCCAAGATGGGGGCTCGGATTCAGGACATGCGCCTGAACGGCAAGCTGATCGATCCCAACAAGACCTACAAGGTAGCCGGCTGGGCGCCGGTGGCCGAGGGTGCCAAGGGCGAGCCGGTATGGGATGTGGTGGCGCAATGGCTGCGTACGACCAAAGTGGTCAAGCCACGCCAGCTCAACACACCGCGCATTATCGGCATGCAAGACAATCCAGGCATTGCGGTCTGATCTCGTTGAAAGCGCATATGAAAAAATCACTCAATATCCTGTTGCTGGCGCTGGCCTGCGGTCTGGCGTCGGGCCCGGCACTGGCGGCCGACCCGGCGCAAGTGCCGGCCATCAAGCAAACCAAGGCTGCGCTGTATCTGGATGCACCGGAAGCTTACGCGCTCAAGCAAAAGCTCGGCGGCAAAGCCTATTTCGTTGATGTCCGCACCCGCGCCGAAGTATCGTATGTCGGCATGGCGACTGTGGTCGATGCCAATATTCCTTATGTCGAACATCCGGACGATGCGCCATGGGATGAAAAAAATGGCCGCTTCAAGCTGGACGTCAACAGCGACTTCGGTCCCGAACTGGCACGCCGCATGAGCGCCGCCGGTCTGGGCAAGGATGACACGGTGATCCTGATCTGCCGTTCCGGCGACCGCAGTGCCCGCGCCGTCAATCTGTTGTCGGATCTCGGTTACAGCAAAGTCTATTCGGTGGTCGACGGTTTTGAAGGCGACGCCGCCAAAGACGGTCCGCGCGCCGGCCAACGGGTAGTCAACGGCTGGAAGAATGCCAACCTGCCATGGACTTACAAGCTCGATAAAAACAAGTTGTACTTTCCCAAATACTGAGGCCCGACATGAGCGCCATGCTGCGTTGGCTGACCTTGCTGGCTGTGCTGTTCGGATGCGGCATGCCGGCGCATGCTGCCGATGTCCGCCTGGGTGAGCGGCCGGCCTTGCCGGTGCTCACCATGCTGGACGGCAAAACCATCGATCCGGCGCGTCTGCGCGGCAAGGTGGTGGTGCTCAGCTATTTTTCATCGGACTGTCCGTTTTGCATGCATGAAGCGCCCAAGTTGCAAAAGCTGTATCGCGAGAACAGCGGCCAGCTGCTCGTGATTGGCGTCAATATCGAGTATAAGGCGGCAGACCAGCGCCAGCGCGCCAGCGAGTGGATCAAAAAGTATGGCTGGCAGTTTCCGGTGACCACCGATTATCAAGCGCTGGAGCGCGTACTGGGCAAGCGCAAGGGCTTGCCGGTCAACTACATTTTCGACAAGCAGGGTGTGTTGAAGCGGGTCGACATCGGTGAAATATTCGATGAAGACTTTGACGACATCGCCAGTTTTGCGCGCCGTGAATAAATCCTTCTCTCAACGTCTGCGGCGCCTGCTGCATGCCGGCTGCGCTGCTGCAGTGTGCGCTCTGGCGCTGTTGTTCGGCGCCGGCATGGGAACGCCGGTGCACGCTGCCGGCGTCTCCGGCCCGGCAGTGCCGCTGCTGAGCGACTGGCAACGCGACGCCCGCCAGGCGCAAGCTGAACACAAACCACTGATACTGTTCTTTTCGCTGCCGGGGTGCAGCTTTTGTCACGTGGTGCGCAACAATTATCTGCAATCCATGCTGCGCGAAAAGAGCGCGTCAGCCCAACCCATCATTCGTGAAATCGACATGACCGGCACGCGTCGCGTCACCGGTCTTGACGGCAAGCCAACGGCCGAACGCGAGGTGGCCAAGACTTTCGCCATTCGCGCTGCACCGACGGTGATCATGATTGATGCCAGTGGAAAGGTCTTGACGGCACCGATCATCGGTGGTGATGTGGCCGGGTTTTATGGCGGTTATCTGGATGCTGCGGTGACTGAAGCGGAGAAGAAAGTCAGCACTGCAAAATAGTTGGATCAATATAAAAGGGGCGGTATGAAGTTGCGCAACAAGATGGTGGTTTGCAGCAGTGTGTCATTCCTGTTGTTTTTGCTGGCGCTGGGGGCGGCGCTGATCGGGATGGAAAGTACCAGATCGCGTTTTGAAGTATTTCTCGACCGCGACCAGGCCTTGCTGGAAGCGGCCAACGAAATGTATACCCAGGGTCTGCAAATGGGGCAGGCCTTGCGCAACATCGTGATGGATCCCAATAACAAGAACGCCTACAAGAATCTGGACAACGCCGCCACCGCGTTTGGCGAGGCCCACGCCACCGGCATGCGCTTGTCGCAGGACGATCAAACGATCCAGCGCATGCTCAAGGAAGTCGCGGCGATCCGGGCCCGGCAGCAACCGATGCAAGCCAATATCGTGAGCGTTGCCGAGCACGATCAGACGGCCGCGATTGCCTTGATCGCCAAAGATGAAACACCGGTATGGCGCACCATGCGTGGTTATCTGATTGATTTCGTCAAACTCAAGAATGCCGAGATCGATACCAAGAAGGCGGAAATGATCGCCTTTACGCGTCAGGCGCTGGCGATCAGTCTGGTGCTGGCGGTCATGGCGCTGGTGGCCGGCAGTGTCATGATGACCTGGCTGACGCGCAACGTCATGCGTCAACTCGGCGGCGAGCCGGATTATGCAGTCGGCATTGCGCACGGGATTGCCGGCGGCGATCTGTCGCTGACGGTGGCGGTGGCGCCCAACGATCAATCCAGTTTGCTGTACGCCATGCATACCATGCGCGGACAACTCGACCAGACGCTGGCCGGCATCGCGCAATCGGCCAACACCATCAATGTGGCGTCGCGCGAAATCGCCGCCGGCAATGCCGATTTGTCGGCCCGCACCGAATCGCAGGCGGCCAGTCTGGAAGAAACCGCCAGTTCGATGGAAGAGCTGACCAGTACCGTGCGCCACAATGCCGATCATGCCCGTCAGGCCAGTCAGTTGGCGTTGCAGACTTCGGATATCGCGGTCAAGGGCGGTAATGTAGTGGCGCAGGTGGTCGATACCATGGGCGACATCAAGAGCAGTTCACGGCGCGTGGTCGACATCATCGGCGTGATTGACGGCATTGCCTTCCAGACCAACCTGTTGGCGCTCAATGCCGCAGTGGAAGCGGCGCGGGCCGGTGAACAGGGGCGCGGCTTTGCGGTGGTGGCGGCCGAAGTGCGCAGTCTGGCGCAGCGTTCGGCCGGTGCCGCGCGTGAAATCAAAGCGTTGATCGGCGCTTCGGTGGACAGTATCGATGCCGGCAGCGGACTGGTCGATCAGGCCGGCCAGACCATGAACGAGATTCAGGCATCGGTGCGGCAAGTCACGGCCATCATGCAGGAAATTGCTGCCGCCAGTCAGGAACAAAGTGCCGGTATCGATCAGGTCAATCTGGCCGTCACGCAGATGGATGAAGTGACCCAGCAAAATGCGGCACTGGTCGAACAGGCCGCAGCCGCCGCGCAAAGCATGCAAGATCAGGCCACTCATCTGGCGCAAGCGGTGGCACTGTTCACCTTGTCGGGACAGGCTCCGGTGGCCGCCACCTCGCGCTTGCCGGCGGCACCCGCGATGCTGCGCGGCTGACTTGCATCACGCCGGTGCGCGCCGTCGCACCGGCAGTCATTCCCCATTCGCCGCACCGGCATCATCCCACACTCCCTGCCGGCAGAAGACGCAATCATTGATATAGATCAATTTATTGCCGGCCATGCTCCGTAGAATCAGCCTGCGCAATTTTGGCAACTGGCGATACCGGTATTGCGATCATGCGCGCTTGCCCATAGTAAATAAAAGAAGGCGAGCTGCCGGCAACGCAGGCACCAGGCGTTGCCAGCCAAACGGGAAGAGCCTGAAGCACAGAAATTGATACGCGCCGCTGTCGCCGGCCGGGGTCGTCTGACGTCCCGGTCGCGCCGTTCGGCAGCCGCGTGACCGCTTTATTTCGATGTAGATGTCTGCAAGACTGTTGAGGGACAGTAGCCGCAGGTTGCACACTGTGGCTGGCAGGTCGCTTGGCAGAACATGATTCAGATTATTATTTTGAACAAGGTAGGCCATGCGAAACAATATGCCGGTAACCAATGTCGAGTACATTTTGACGGACTCGGAAACGGTTGTCTCAAAGACGGATTTGAATGGAAACATTACCTACGTCAATCGTGACTTCGTCAATATCAGCGGCTTCAGCGAAGAAGAGTTGCTTGGTGCGCCGCAAAACATCGTGCGGCATCCGGATATGCCGGCCGAAGCGTTTGCCGATTTGTGGCACGAGATCAGGAATGGCAAAGCCTGGACCGGGCTGGTCAAGAACCGCTGCAAGAACGGCAATTTCTATTGGGTCGAGGCGAATGCTGCACCGTTGCTGGAACATGGCAAGCTGGTCGGCTATACCTCGATCCGCATCAAGGCCGACCGGCAAAAGGTCGCCGAAGCCGAACGCATCTATCGCGCCATCAAGGAAGGTAAAAGCAATTTGCAAATCCGCGCCGGCGAAGTGGTGGCGCCGTCGCTGCTGACGCGCCTCAATCTGCTGCGCACACTGCCCATCAAGATCCGCTTGCGGGCAGCGACGGCAACGCTGATGCTGCTGTTTGCGCTGAGTCTGGCGGTGAACCTGATCGGCGGCACCGAGAGCCGGTTGTTGCTGGAATTGATCGCCATGAGCGGCATGACGCTGGTGGCCTGGCTGGGCATCTATTTGTACCGCGCCACCTTGTTGCCGCTGGGACGTGCGTGTCAGGAAATCGATCGCATGAGCGCCGGCGATCTGACCGGCAAGATTGCGGTCAGCGGCAACGACGAAATGGCGCGGCTGATGCAATCGCTGCGGGTATTGCAAACCAACGTCAAATTGCTGGTCGGGCAAATCAAGGAAACCACCGGACTGGTCAATCAGGGCGCAGATGAGATTGCCGCCGGCAACAGCGATTTGTCGGCCCGCACCGAAGCGCAGGCGCGGTCGCTGGAGGAAACGGCGACCTCGATCGAAGAACTGGCCACCACCGTGCGGCAAAATGCCGACAACGCCAAGGCCGCCAACGGCGTGGTCGCCAGCACCGCCGATATCGCCAGCCAGGGCGGTGCCGCCGTGGTGCAGGTCGTGCAGACCATGGCGCAAATCAAGGAACACTCGCGCAAGATCGTGGACATCATTGGCGTGATTGACGGAATTGCTTTCCAAACCAATATTCTGGCACTCAATGCGGCGGTGGAAGCGGCGCGCGCCGGTGAGCAGGGGCGCGGTTTTGCGGTGGTGGCGGCCGAAGTGCGGCAGCTGGCGCAACGGTCGGCGACGGCCGCCAAGGAAATTCAAAGTCTGATTGTCAGCACCGTGGCCAAGATAGAAGCCGGCGACCGCCTGGTCGATGACGCCGGCAAGACCATGGGCACGGTAGTCGCGGCGGTACGTGAAGTCGCCGAGTACATGCAGGATATCGCTGTCGCCGGTGCCGAGCAGAGTCTCGGTATCGACCAGATCAATCAAGCCATGACCCAGATTGACGATGTCACGCGCCGCAATGCGCGGTTGGTGGAAGATTCGACGGTGGTCGCCGATACCATGCAACAGCAGGCGCTCAAGCTGGCCCATCTGGTGGAGGCGTTCCGGCTGGTGAAGGGCACCGGCGATGTGGTGCACTGATTGTCTTTTTGATATTCCCGTTGCACTTGCTGCACGGATCCCTGCGGTCAGTGTAAAAAGCTGCCGTAGGCCCAGGAATTCCCGGTAGACTTAGTTGTGTCGGCAGACACGGCGGTGTGTGGCGTAACGCTGTGCTGTACGGCCAGACGGCTGTATGCGGACGGGTTCGCATCAAGGTTACCGCACTCAAGCTCACCGCGCGCGGCAAAGAGTCAGCATAAATAATGCGGGACAGGCATGTAAGGGGAATTCCATGCGCAATCGTTTGATCCGCTCTGCCGGGCATCCAGGCTGGTGGCACCGGCCCGGCCTCCGGTCGCTGGCCGCCGCGGGACCGCAGCGTTTGCGCACCTTTCTGGTCTTGCTGGTAGTGGTGACGCTGGCGCCCACCCTGGGACTGGCTGCCTTTGCGGTCTGGCAGGCGGCCGGCTCCTACCGCCAGGCCAGCGCCGACCGGCTGGTGGACAGTGCCCGGGTGCTGGCGCGTTCGGTCGAAAATGATCTGGTCGGCAACGCTACCTTGCTCAGAACACTGGCCTCGGCCACCGCCGCCGACCAGAAAGACGGTGCCTATCTGCAGCACTGGCTTGACAGCGCCGCGCCCGACATGGGCCGCTTGCTGATGTTTACCGCCGCCGGACCACAGGTCATTCCCGAGACATTGACAGCCAACGCGCCGCCGCTCGCCTTCATTCGCCAGGTCATGGCCAGCGCCGCACCGCAGACACGGCCGATCTTATCCAATCTGTATTTCACCGGTCCCGAGCGCACCGCACAGGTAGCGCTGGCAGTGGCGCGTCCGGTCGCGGCCGGGCAGGTGCAGTTTTTTTCTCTGGTTCTGAGTCCGATGCAACTGGTGCGACTGGCAGAGCAGGCCGGCCCCACCGCGACCAGTCTGCTGGTGGCGGTGGTGGACGGCAGCGGTCGCGTTGTGGCGCGTTCGCGCGACGGCCAGCGCTTTGTCGGCAAACCGGTGCCGGACTGGGACAAACTCAAGACCTTGAGCAAGGACAAGCACCTGTTCGAGGCGCAGACGGCGGAGGGCCCATCGGTCATCTTTGCCTTTGAAGAACTGGCCGATACGCCGGGCTGGGTGTTGGTCGTGGGAGAACCGCTGGATGCCTTCAATGCGCGCTGGCAGCATCCCTTGTGGCAACTGGCCATTGGGGGCTGTCTGGCGCTGTTGCTGGCGCTGCTGACGGCACGCTGGGTGACGCGGCTGATCCTGCGACCGGTGCGGTCGCTGGCGCATGATGCGCGCAATGTGGTCAGCGATGATGCGGCTGGCACTGAGACCCCGACCCGGGCTTCGGCGGCAGGTTTGCCGATCAGCGAATTTGAATCGATGCGGGTCAGTATCGTGGCGGCCCACGCGGCACTCAAAAAGCGTGCGGTTCAGGAGCGCCAGAATGCGCAGCAGATGGCCCGCAGCGAATTGCGCTACCGCACGCTGGCGCATGCCGGAGCACTGGTCTTGTGGCGCGCCCGCGCCGATTTGTGTCTGACTGCGGCCACCGGCTGGGCGGCGCTGACCGGCGCCGCCGAACGGCAGGCGCTTGGCTGGCGCTGGCTCAAACGCGTACATCCGGATGACCGTCGCGCCTTGCGCGAATGTCTGGGCAGCGGCAGCGGTCAGCTTGATCTGGAATTCCGGGTGGCGGCTGCCGATGGCAGTTGGCGCTGGGTCAGATCGCGCGGTTCGCTGGTGGCAGCGGCCGCGGCCCAGGGCTTGCAACAGGATGAAGAATGGGTCGGGGTGCTGGAGGACGTGCATGAACGGCGTCAGGCGCAGGATCGCATTACCTACATGGCCTTGCATGATGCCTTGACCGGCCTGCCCAATCGTACTGCCCTCGGCACCCGGCTGGAACTTGCCATCAGCCGCGCCGGCCGCGGTGAACTGGCGGCCGTGTTGTATATCGACCTGGACCGCTTCAAGGAAGTCAACGATACGCTCGGGCATCCGGTCGGCGATGCCTTGTTGCGGGCAGTCACGCAGCGGCTGCTGTTGCAGGCGCGTGAAGTGGACGTGGTGGCGCGCCTCGGCGGCGATGAATTCGTCGTGGTTTGCTGCGATGCCGTCTCGCTGGAAGCCGTGGCCGGCATGGCGGCGCGCATCATCGACGCGGTGCGCATGCCCTATGAATTGCACGGCCATCAGATCGTGATCGGCGCCAGCATCGGCGTGATGCCGGTCATCGATGGCAAGGACGACCCCGAGCGTTTGCTGAAATGCGCCGATATGGCGTTGTACCGGGCCAAGCAGGAAGGGCGCGGACGTTACTACTTTTTCGATCAGGAGATGGACGCGCGCATGCAGGCGCGCAAGAAAATCGAACGTCAGTTGCGGCGCGCCTTTGCCCGCGATGAATTCGAGATGAATTATCAGGCGCTGATCGACGTCAAGTCGCGCAGGGCCAGCGGCGTCGAGGCAGCGCTGCACTGGAATCGTCCGGGGCAGGAGGGCCGGGGGCGAATGGCGTTTGAAGATTTTTCGGCGCTGGCCGAAGAAATCGGCGTTGCGGCCGACTTGTGTGCCTGGATGCTCAATCGTGCCTGTGCCGATCTGGCCGGTTGGCCGCATTGTCCCAAGGTCACCGTCAAAGTCAGTGCGGCCTGGATCCGGCGTCACGGATTCGCGCAACGGGTGGCGCGGGCGCTGGCCGACGCCGGCATCCGCGCCGACCGTCTGGAGCTGGCGGTGGACGAGAGCGCCTTGCTGGAAGACCCGCAGCAGATTCTGGTCGCGCTCAATGATGTCTGCGCGCTCGGTGTGCGGGTCTCGATGGATAATTTCGGCTCTACCTATTCGATGGTGCTCGGCGGTTTGCGCGGCGCACCGTTCGACAAGGTCAAGTTTGCCCACGCGATTGTGCGCAATGTCGGCCTGACCAGCGAGTCGGATGCGGTGCGGCGTGCGGTCGCCAAGCTGTGCGGCAGCTTCGGCATCATGATCGCGGCCCGCGGCGTCGATGAAGCGCATCAGTTGGCACCACTGACCACCGACAATTGCATTGAAGTACAGGGACGCTTGTTCGGCGGTTTCATGACGGCGTCGGAAGTGGCCGCTTTTTCCACCGCAATGAGAGTGCCGCAGACCGGATCGATCTGATCTCTGCGATTTAGCAAATGATCACGACTGCCAGCGCCCGCTGGCGGTCGCAGAGGCGTGATGCCAGCATTTGCATTGAAAAATAATAATAAAAAATCAATAAGTTTCTATATCCAGTTTCACCAATGGCACTGAAAATCTGCCCATATTCATTTGAGACAACAGCGTAACTTTTCTGCTTGTCGCTGGCAGCAGCAAGCGGCCTCAAATCGTACTCGTGTGGCAATGACCGGCTGGTGTGCACGCCGACCGCATTGTGACATCCAACCGCTGCACATCAACTCCGCCACGCCGGCGCCGGACCTCCGGCGCATGGACGAAGCCACCGTGCAGTCATCCCGCAGCACACCCGGCGTTTTCATGCGCTCCGCCCGAAGCGTATGCGTGCTTGTGCCGGCGCTGCGGGGATTGAAAAAATGAAAGCAACAGATGTTGATCAAAACCATGAGTCGCCATGGCTTTTTCTGGGCCTGGCAAGGCATTTGCGCATTGCATCGCAAACCGTTCGCGCTGCACCTGGCGCAGCAGCAGCAGGCCGCACCCTATACCACGGCGTCACTGGCGCGGGCGCTCTGCGCCAGCGGCTTCGACGTCGAAGCCGGCGTGGTGCCGCCGCATGAGCTGGTGCGCGGACGTTTTCCGTTGCTGGTCTGGCTCAGTACCGGCAATGACGCCGGCGAAGCGGTCCGCATGCAGGCCGCTGCCGCAGCGGACACGGAGCAAGAGTGCGATGCCGGCGCTGAGCATGTGGCAGCCGATGGCGTTCTGGAGGTGAGTCCCGGTTTCATTCTGCAAGCCGACAGCGAGCGGGTGCTGATCGCCGAACCGGATGCCGCCGCGCCGCGCATGATGGCGCTCAGCGAACTGGCAAGGCGCTATGCCGGCGATGCCCTGCATATCGTGCCCGGCTTCGAGGCGGCGATTGACCCCGACAGCGCCGCCGGCGCTGCGCGACCATTCGGTTTTCACTGGTTCATTCCTGAATTGCGCAAGCATCACCGGCTGTGGCGCGACATCATACTGGCCTCGCTGGTGATTCAGCTGATCGCGCTGGCGACGCCATTGTTTACCCAGGTGATCATCGATAAAGTCGTCGTGCACCGGACTGAGAGCACCTTGCTGGTAATCGTGACCGGCATGATAGTGCTGATCCTGTTTTCATCGCTGCTGTCGTGGTTGCGCCAGTATCTGGTGCTGCACACCGGCAACCGGGTGGATGCGGTGCTCGGGGCGGCGGTCTGCGCCCATCTGTTCAAGTTGCCGCCGCTGTACTTCCAGCATCGTCCCACCGGCGTGGTGGCGGCCCGGCTGGAGGGCGTGGAAACCATTCGCGAATTCATCGCCAGCGCCGCCGTCACCCTGATCCTCGATTGCCCGTTTCTGCTGATTTTTGTCGGCATCATGTTTTACTACAGCGTAACGCTGACCTTGCTGGTGCTGGCGATTCTGGCGCTGATTGTGGTGCTCAGTCTGGTGGTGGCGCCGATGTTCCAGCAGCGCCTGCAGGAAGAGTTTTTGCTGGGCGCCCGCAATCAGGCCTTCCTGACCGAATACATCGCCGGCATGGAGACCGTCAAATCACTGCAGCTGGAGCCGCAACTCGACAGTAAATACAGCGGCTATCTGGCCAGCTATCTGCAAGCCGGTTTCGCCACCCGGCAACTGAGCAATACCTACAATACCGTGGCCGGTTTGCTGGAACAACTGATGAATTTGCTGATACTCGGCTGCGGCGCCTGGATCGTCATGCAGGCGCCGGAATTCACCATCGGCATGCTGGTGGCATTTCAAATGTTTGCCAGCCGGCTGTCGCAACCGATGCTGCGGCTGGTCGGCCTGTGGCAGCAGTTCCAGCAAGCCAGCCTGTCGGTGGCGCGGCTCGGTGATCTGATGAATGCACCGCCGGAACCGTATTCGGTGATCCCGGCCCGCGATGCCGCGCGCAAGGGCGAGATCCGGATCGAACAGGTCGCCTTTCGCTATCACCCGCAACAGCCGCTGCTGTATCGGGAACTGTCACTGACCATCGCCGCCGGGCAGATGACCGTGATTACCGGGCCCTCCGGCTGCGGCAAGAGTACGCTGACCAAATTGCTGCAAGGTTTTTATCAGCCGGTGAGCGGCCGTATCGTTATCAACGGCGTCGATATACGCTATCTGGCCGCCAATGAATTGCGCAGCAACTTCGGCGTGGTGCCGCAGGAAACCATCCTGTTTTCCGGTTCGGTTTACGACAACCTGCAACTGGCCAGCCCGCACGCCACGTTTGAACAGATTGTCATCGCTTGCCGCATGGCGGAAGTGCATGACGTCATCGAAGCCATGCCGCAAGGTTATCGCACTGAAATCGGCGAACGCGGCGCCGGCATGTCGGGCGGCCAGAAACAGCGGCTGGCGATTGCGCGGGCCTTGCTCAAGCAACCGGGTATCCTGATTTTCGACGAAGCCACCAGCGCGCTTGACGACGACACCGCCGCCAGTTTCGCGCGCACGGTCAACAGCCTCAAGGGCCGGGTGACGATGCTGTTCATCACGCATTGCTTGCCCGCAGGCTTGCAACCCGATGTCGTGATCCGGCTGAGCGCGCAGGGCGCGCAAGAGATCCCGGCACCGGTCTGAATCCGGCCTGAATTCCCGGGCTGTATCCCCGGTCCGAATCCCCCTATCCACCAGAGAGAACCGATGCCAGAAAACTCACCTGATTCCACTCCGCGGCACCTGCCGGCTGCCGGTCGCTGGCATGATCCGCTGGGTCTGATCCGCAACAATGCGCCGGCACCCGGGTGCCGTATCGTGGTGTGGAGCATCGCCTTGCTGATCGCGATCCTGATCATCTGGGCCGTATTCGGCAAGCTCGATATCATCGCCACCGCCAATGGCAAACTGGTACCGCAAACCTTGCTCAAGATCGTGCAGCCTTCCGAAGCCGGCATCGTGCGCGCGCTGGAAGTCACCGAGGGCGATCATGTGGTGGCCGGGCAGGTGCTGGCGCGACTCGATGCAACCGAAGCGAGCGCCGATCAGGCCGGCGTCGCCAGCGAGCTGCATCAGCAGCGCCTGCAACAACGCCGCATTCGGGCGGCACTGGCGGGGCGGCCGATGCAAGCCGTCAGCGGCGATGACCGGCAATTGTTTGAGCAAGTGCAGCGTCAGGACCAGGCCCACCGCAAAGCATTCGGCGACAGTCTGGAACAGGAGCAGGCCTTGCTGCAAAAGGCCGAACACGAACAGCGCAGCGCAGCCCAGATCCGCGACAAGCTGGAACAGACCCTGCCGACCTACCGGCGTGCCGCCGAGGCCTACCGGCAACTGGAGCAGCAAGGTTTTTTCAGCTCGCTGGCGGCGGCCGACAAGCAGCGCGAAGCGATAGAACGCAGCCGCGATCTGGACGCGCAGCGTTCGATGCTGGCCGCGCTCGATGCCACCATCGCCGCGCAAAAGCTGCGCATCACGCAATTGCACAGCAGTTATCGCAGCGATCTGGAACGGGAGCTGGCCGAGATCGGTGCCCGCATCGCGCAGTTGCAGCCGAGCCTCGACAAGAGCCAGTATCGCACCGGCCTGATGGAACTGACGGCGCCGCAGGACGGTGTCATCAAAGATCTGGCGACGACGACCATCGGCGCCGTGGTGCAACCGGGCACCGTCATCATGACGCTGGTGCCGCGCGACGAACATCTGTACGTCGACGTGCATATCCGCAATGAAGATATCGGTTTCGTGGAGGTTGGCCAGAAGGCCAAGATCAAACTGGCGGCCTATCCGTTCCAGAAATACGGCATGCTCGACGGCACCATCACCCGCGTCAGCGCCGATGCTGCCGACACCGGCTCCCCGCAGGCACGCGGCAACGCGCGCAGCAATGACCACACGGCCGCCCCGGAACACAACAGCGCCACCTATAAAGCCCGGATCGAACTCGACCGCCAGGTCCTGATCGACCCGCAGCGCAAACACCTGCCGCTGGCCGCCGGCATGCACGCCGTCGCCGAAATTCATCAAGGCACGCGCACGGTGCTGGCCTATCTGCTGTCGCCGATGCGCAAGGCAGCGCAGGAAGCGGGGCGCGAGCGTTAGAGGCGGCAGGCTTTGACTCAGTGAACAAGGTGGGCGCCGCGGACGGGAAATGGTCTCTGCCATATTACTGATGGCGATCAGCGACATCAGTAGCCGAGCGTGATCGCGGCAGCTGCTTGCTTCCTCGCTGGTGGTGAGGAAGCAAGCGATACGCCATCATCGCAAAAGGAGAAATTACCCGAAAAAAATGCAATATCTTCTATGTTTATTTCTCGTGCCTGATAGCAGGATGTCGGCTTTGTAACGATCTTCCGCGTGCGATCACGCGCTCGTACCTCGGCGCCCATCAACTCTGCCGCAGCGCTGGTTGCGGTTATCACCGACTCCTGAACATGATCAGACTTGCCTGCCCTGTTGTCATCCTCGCCATGCTGTTTTCTCCGGTTGCCGTCATGGCGCGCACCGTTATTTGTTGTCCGTCGGCGGCATCGGTGGCGACGTCGGTATCGGCTGAACGCGTTTTCGTCGTAGCGGCAGTCTTGACGCGTCACGGCAAAAACATCGAAGTCCAATTGGTGCAAGGATACCGCGCCGGACTGTCAGGCGATGAAGCGCTCGGAAAATTTACACGTGACGCGCTCAATCTCTATCCCGGCTACGGGATATTGACGACCGTGGTATCCGAACTGAAAACGGACAGAACCGCGCACGTGTGCGGGGTGGATGCCTGAGCATGAAACGCAGCGGTACGGTGGACATTTTTTATTGATGGAAAATCGTCGTCGTTGCAATTTTCCTGTGCGCATTCCGGCACCGGGAAAGAGGCGATTGTTGCGAATTTTCTGGTCAATTTGCATGGTAGCGTCTTTGTCGCGGACGGCCGCGGCATGCGGGTGAACACCGAAGGCGATGCTGTCACCGGCACTCAGCGTTCATACACGGTCGGCGGCAGTGGTAACGATATTCTGCATGGCGATGACACCGGCCGGTGGTCAGGGCAGTGATACGTTATATGGCGGCGGCAGCGGTGCGTTCATGGGCGGTGGCGGGGATGACTGGATGAGTGACGTGATCGTGGGAGTCAGTTTTTCCGCGTTGGCGATGCTGTGCATGCCATTCGCAATCGTTGCGCGAAGATAAATTACCCGAAAAAAACGCAAGATCTTCTATGTTTATTTCTTTCATCGAGTAGCAGGATGCTTCTTTCGATGCAATCTTCGTCGTGCGATCCGGTTGTCATGCATTACCTCTTCCACGACGCTGTCCAGGCCATCACAGATTTCTGAGCAAGATTCTCAATGGCAGTAGCGCGGAGATCCGATGGATGTAGTTTTCCAATTTCTTTGCGTGCGATTAATGATGAATATGTCAGCGCTGCGCGTGTCGCCTGTTGTTTTTTATCTGGCATTGGGATCTCTTGATTGATGAAAAATCATCCCCGGCATTTCAATTTCCCTGCTGTTATTCCGGAGTCCGAGAAAGATCCGTTGCGGCCACTTTATCTCGCAGTCTTTCTATTTTGGGGACTCGGTTATGTCCTGTACTTCTGGGCGTATTTTGCGCCTACGCCGCAATGGGGGCGAGATTTTATGCTGTCGATGATGTCAACGATGGGAGCCTTGGAATCTGCTGCGCGTGTTGCTGCGGTTTTTCATCACGACCCGTTTCCGGCGCAGGTGGTGATCATGTATTGCGGAGTAGGGGCGATTATCTTGACTTGTTGGTTTGCCGTCTGGTTTGCGTATTGTCGTGATGCGCGCGCGACTTTTCTGATTCCAGATAAAGAGGAGTCGTCCGCGTATGCGTTGGTGAAATCGGTATTGCTGTATATGACAATGACATTTTTCGGTGTGATGATTTCCTATGGACTTTTTTGGGCATCTTTTCCCGGTTTTGATCCGAAAGATGTTCAATTTCATTCTGCCAGATTCAGCACAGTTTCTTACTTGCTGTTTACCTCCGTCTTGTCACCATTCTTTATTACTGTTTCTCCGCTGAAGTTATATGCGGTGTTATTCAACAGAAGTTTGTCACTACAGAAAGGTATTGATCATGGGAAACACCACTGATACGAACAATGATGCGGATGCAGCTAAAGAGATTTCAGTGTCCATCCTGTTCGGCGGCATTGGGAAGGCGGGAGATACGGGCGCCTCTGTTGCAAAAAAAGCGCTTCTCGATGCGTTCAAGACCGCCGGAAATCTGAATGATGTAGCGGCTCGTCTCGGTATACCGGTCATGTGGGTGAAGGTAGCCGGCGTCAATCTGGTCACCAAAAATGGTTATGACGCTTACAAGATAACGGTTGCCGTCAAAAGTGATAATCCCAGTGCGGTGGTGAAAGAAATTTTTTCGACTGGTGTTGGATTGGCAATGACGGCTATCACTACTGTCGGCATAAGAAAAACGCTGGGAAATGTGCGAAAAATAGGTCCAGTAATAGCCGGTGTTGGTGCCCCCATCGTTGGCATTGCTGCAGGAGCCATCTCTTCATATCATGCGGGAAAAATCTGGGATAACACGTTGGAAAATACCGCTCCTGGGCAATGGTCAGTCAATCAAATGACAGAGCGATTCAGCATCGGCCTCAGAATCACAGAAGGCAGCAGCACTGTGCCTGTAATAGATAATCTGCCTCCAGCCAATCAAGTACCGAATTCAATACTGGTACTTGACCCCACCGACAATCAAGAAAAACTCATCTTCCATTCCAGCGCCCGGCCCGTTGCCGATCCCGATGTGCTGACCGGTGACAATATTTATACCGTGCAGCAAGGCGATACCTTGTGGACGATTGCACAAGCCAACGGCTGGGATCTGGATGCCTTGATTGCAGCCAATCCGCAATTGAGCGATCCGAATTTCATTCGCACTGACCAGAAAATCCATGGATTGCCAGCGGTGGCAACACAGGACGCGTTCGAGCTCGCGGTGTGCAACACCAGCAATGCCGAACGCAAAGGCGCCAGTGACAGTCAGGCCGAGGCTGATGACGTGCGCAACGGGCTGGTGGGCTCGGGTGGCAGCTGGAAGCTCAGGTATGACGCCGACAAGCTCAACAATAATCAATACGTTGGCGGGCTGCAGGACAACACTGTGCAAGCGATTATTACGCAGGCATTGGCCGATCACTACCGGCCCGGTAATGGCAATACGGTGCGTAATGTGATTGATACCAACAGCCTCAATGCGGTGCTCGATCCTGTGGGCACGCCGCAGTTTTTTAAAGCGCCTAATGCGTATACCGCTTATATCCTGAACAGCACCAATGCCTGGGGCCGGGTGACCTTGCCGACCGATCCGCTGGTGCTTGATCTCAATGGCGATGGCGTGCGGCTGACCAGTTATGCCGAGGCGCCGGTCTTGTTCGATGCCGATAATGATGGCGGCAGTCTGGAACAGACCGGCTGGGTCAGCAAGGAAGATGGGATCGTCGTCATGGACCGCAACGGCAATGGCAAGATCGATAACATCAGTGAAACCTTGTCGGAGTATTTTGGTGGTGTTGCCGGGCAGAACGGCGAAGCCGGCAGCAAACCGTTTGCGCATGGTTTTGATGCGCTCCAGAGTCTCGATACGCATGCCGATCAGGTATTCGATGCGCTTGATGCCGACTGGCATAACGTCAAGGTGTGGATTGATGCCAATCATGATGGCAAGAGCTGGGATGATGCCAATGGCGATGGCGTGATGGATGCCGGTGAACTGTCGGAACTGAAGAGTCTGGATGAACTGGGTATCACGCGTATCGATCTGGCGCATCAAATGCAAAGCGGTGAGGTACGCGATGGCAATGAAGTGCTGGCGCGCGGCAGCTTCCTGCAAAACGGCCAGCGCAAGGAAGCGATTGCGGCGAATTTTTTGGTCAATCCGCATGGCAGCACCTTTGTTGCCGACGGCAGTGGCACACAGGTGACTACTCAAGGCGATGCCGTCACCGGCAGCTTGCGTTCTTATGCCGCCGGCAATGGCGGAGAAACGGTCCATGTGGCTGACAAGGGTGTGCACAATGCCGCTGGCGGCAATGGCGACGATATCCTGCATGGCGATGACAATAATAACTGGCTGGCCGGTGGTCCGGGCAGTGATACGTTTTACGGTGGTGCCGGTGACGATGTGTTGATCATCGATGCCGAAGACTTGCCACATAACATCCATGGCGGTGCCGGCAATGATGTGGTGCAAGTGGTCGGCGCGCGTGGTGTCTTGCTGCATCTGGGGAATGCGGAAGTCGAGGCGGCTCAGGGCGGGCGCGGGGATGATGTGTTGATCGGCGGTGGTCGCAGCAGTGTGTTCATGGAGGGCGGCGATGGCAATGATACGCTGATTGGCGGTGCCGCCGCCGATGTCTTGAATGGCGAGGATGGTGCCGATGTGATCCAGGGCGGCGCTGGCAATGACGTGGTGCGCGGTGGCCGTGGCCGCGATCTGATCGCGGGCGGCAGCGGCAATGATCTGATCGATGGTGGCAGTGACGACGATGCATTGCACGGCGATGACGGCAATGACGTGATCAAGGGCGGTGGCGGGGATGACTGGATCGATGGCGGTGCCGGCGTTGATGCGGTGACCTTGTCGGGCAGTTATGGGGAGTATCGGATCAACCGCACGCAGGAGGGGATCTGGATCAGCGATACGGTCGCCGGGCGCGACGGCACCGATTTTCTGAAAAATATCGAGCGCGCCAATTTCAGCGATGTCAGCCGGGTCGAGATCCCGGGCACTGCGGCCGTCGGCCTCGACCATCCGTTGCCGGTCGGCGATGTATTGCGCAAGAACCAGTCCGGCCAGTTGTTTGATCGTCATCAGCCGCACCTGATCGGCAAGCAGCAGTTGCTGGCCAATGATATCGACTGGCAAGAAGATGTGCTGCACATCAGTGCGGTGTTTGACGTGACGGGCGGCAGCGCGCAGATCACTGCCGCCGGCGATGTCTTGTTTACACCGGATGCGGCATCTGCCGGTTTCATGGGTTTCAAGTACACGGTGGCTGACAGCAAGGGCAATTCGGCCGCCACCGTGTTGGATACCGCCAGCGGCGAGACGGCGGTGATGCGCGCGGCGGTGTATCTGGCAACGCCGGAATTGCCGGACGATCCCTTTCTGACTGAGCAATGGTATCTGGCGGCAGCCAATGTGTTGCCGGTTTGGCGTGATTACAGTGGCAAAGGTGTACGGATTGCCCAGTTTGAACCGGCTGGCAATTTTTCTGGCAGCAAGGAAGTGCTGGATTTCCGTCATGCCGATCTGAAACCGAACATCGATGCGGCCTGGCTGGCCAATGCCACACCGGGCCAACGTGCCGGGGAAGGCAGCGATGGTCAGTTCAGCGACCATGCGACGCTGGTAGCAGGAGTGATGGTGGCCGCGCGCAATGGCGAAGGCGGTGTTGGCGTGGCATATGATGCCAGCCTTGCGGGTTATTGGATTGAAGCGAAAGACATGGCTGCCTTGTCCCATATGCGCCACTACGATGTGGTTAATCATAGTTGGGGTTCGAAGGATAGCTTCAGTCTCAGTTTCAAACCGACCGTACTGGGCCTGATGGCGCGCGAGTATCAGGCGGCTCTGGCCCGGGGGCGTAACGGCCTGGGTACCGTGATTGTGGCTGCCGGTGGCAATCGACGGCAGCAAGGCGGCAATACCAATTATTCGAATATCTCGAATACGCGCGCCAGTATCGTGGTTGGTGCGATCAACGGCAATACTGATCTCGGTGCCTTGCAGTTTGGCGGGCGGCCGTTTTCCAATCCGGGAGCCAGTATTCTTGTGAGCGCACCCGGTTCCAATGTCAATTCCACGTCGCGGCTGGTGCGCGGCGATAATGGGTCGACTTTTGGTGCCGACCACAAGGTGGCACAGGGCACCAGTTTCGCCACGCCGATTGTCAGCGGCATCGTGGCGCTGATGCTGGAAGCCAATCCCGCACTCGGTTATCGCGACGTACAACAGATTCTTGCATTGTCGGCCAGGAGCGTGGATGATCCTGACAGCAATTGGCAAATCAATGCCAGCCGCCACTGGAATGGCGGCGGTATGCATGTCAGCCATGACTATGGCTATGGCGAAGTCGATGCGCGTGCTGCGGTAAGGCTGGCGGAAAACTGGGTGACGCAGCAGACCAGCCGCAACGAGCATAGCGCGGCCAATGCCGTGGCTTCCGGCACGCTCGATCTGGCCATCCATGATGGCAATACCGGGGGCGTGCGACATACCTTGCACATGAATTTGGATGCTGCTGCCGCGATCACCATTGAACACGTGGAAGTGCGGTTGCATCTGACGCATGCCCGCGCCGGCGACTTGATCGTCAAGCTGATCTCGCCCGGTGGTACCGAGTCGATCTTGATAGACCGGCCCGGCAAGGCGCTCAACAGTTTAGCCACCGATCGTGGCGACCACGATTTCAACGACAGCAACACCCTCGATTTCATTGTCGACAGCGCCTTGCTGCGCGGTGAACGTGCCAACGGCAACTGGACCTTGCAAGTGATTGACGCCGTCACCGGCGATGTTGGTGTGCTGCACGACTGGAGCATGAATGTCTTCGGTAGCCAGGCCACGTCCGATGACCACTATGTGTATACCGATGAATATGCCCAATTGGCGGCGGTGGATGGCAGGAATGTGCTGGCCGATGACAACGGCGGCAAGGATACCCTCAATGTTGCCGCGCTCAGCAGCGCCAGCCGGATAGATTTGGGCAGCGGCAGTGCCACCGTAGCCGGGGCAGCGCTGACGATCCGCAATCCGGACGGCATCGACAACCTGATCGGCGGCGAGTGTGACGATACGCTGACCGGCAATGCCGGCAACAATGTACTGGTGGGTGGTCGCGGCGATGATGTGCTGACCGGTGCCGGCGGCATCGACATCCTGTTCGGCGGTGCCGGTCGCAACACGCTCAGCGGTGGCAGCGACGGTGATTTTTTTGTGATTGAAAAAGACCGGTGCGATGCCGCCCACAGCGATACCGGCATGACCGCCGCGATGACCACGATTACTGACTTCACGGCAGACGTTGATCGGCTGGTTCTGTCCGGTTTTTCGGAAAACGTTCTGCAGCAAGTACAGATTCTGCAGCAGGATGCCGATACCATCGTTACCCTAGATGAGGGCGCGCCGTACCGGATTGTGCTCAGCAACACCGTGGCTGCCAACGTCAGTCTCGACGCTATCTTGTGCGTACCGCAAGGCGTGGTGGTGCGTGATGTGCTGGCGGCGCAGTCCCGTCTGTCCGGTTCCGGCATGGCAGACTACATGAATCATGTAAACCATGCGCCGGCATCGCTCAATTCGACCATCACCGTGCCTGGCAGCGGTGACGATATTTTGTATCTGGACGGTGAGGAAAGTTTGTCCGGTCATTTCATGACCGCCGTTACTTTAGTGAGCGAGAATATTACATTCGGGGGGACCCGGGGGCAAATAGGTAGGGGGGCGATCGGCGGTGCCGGCAATGACCGTTTTGTGCTCAGGCAAGACCTTGGTAGCGATGCCGGTCGCGGTGTGCTGAAGAATCTGATCGAGGACTTCGAAGTCACCAATCCGCAGGAAAAAATTGATGTGTCGGCGATCACCACCGTCCGTTCGCTTGCCGACCTGCATTTCAGCAACGTCAACCTGCAGGGCCAGTACTATCTGCGCGTCTGGCTCGGGCCGATGGCTGGCAGCACGCAATACATCAGTCTGCGCGGTATTACAGCAGCTGAGCTGACTGCCGATCATTTCATTTTCCATGGCGCAGCGGCGTTGCCGGCACCGACGCCGGCGTTGCTGAAGGTCAACGGCACCGACCGTGACGATACCTTGACCGGCGATGCCGGTGGCAATCTGCTCGACGGTGGTCCGGGTCGCGACCTCATGGACGGTCGCAGCGGTGACGATACCTATATCGTCGATGACCTGGGGGACGTGGTGCGGGAACAGGCCGGCGGCGGTTACGATCTGGTCAAGGCCAGCGTCAGTCATGTGTTGCACGATGAAGTCGAAGTGCTGATGCTGACCGGCAGCGGCCACATTAACGGCAGCGGCAATGCGCTCGACAACCGGATCGTCGGCAATGCCGGCAACAATGTACTGGATGGCGGCGGCGGGGCGGATATCTTGCTCGGCAAGCGCGGCGATGATACCTATGTCGTCGATCACAGTGCCGATAGTGTCATTGAAATGGCGGAGCAGGGATACGATACGGTGCTGTCATCGGTCTCGTTCACGCTCGGCAATCATCTCGAACGCCTGTTGCTGTCGGGCACTGATGCTATCAACGGCAGCGGCAACGCCGGCCCTAACCGTATTCGCGGCAACAGTGGCGATAACCGTTTGCTGGGCGATGCCGGCGATGACAGCCTGGATGGCGGTGACGGTCACGACAGCATCTACGGCGGGCGCGGCAATGACCGGCTGGTCGGCGGCGCCGGTAACGATCTGCTCGACGGTGGCAGCGGCAATGATGTGTTGATTGGCGAGCGCGGTGATGATACCTATCTGCTGTATCGCGGCATGGGACAAGACTATGTGTATGACGCTGATGTCAGTGCCGGCAATCGGGACAGCATTCGTGTGGCCGCCGATCTGACTGCCGCCGACATGCAACTGGCAAGAGATGGCAATGACCTGCTGGTGATGATTGCTGATACCAATGAAGGCATGCGCATCGGCGACTGGTTTGGCAGCAGTGCGACCAAAATCGAGCGTATCCAATTCGCTGGCGGTGAACACTGGGACGTGGCAGCGATCAGAGCACGGGCGGCTACGCGTGCGGCGACGGCTACCGATGTGCCTTATGGCAGGGGATGGCGCGAACGTGAACGCAGCTGGCGGGACCCGATGGGCGCTGGCACGCAGGAATCAGCTCATGAATCAGCTCATGAAGCAGCTCATGAGTCCGCCTACGCCGACGGCGAGGCTGCGCCGGATACGCTGGTGATGTATCGCGGCATGGGAGCCCGCACCGTCGCGCCGGCAAATGCCGATGCCGGTGCACACCCGCGCGGCATGGATACGGTCAAGATCGATGCCGCGATCAGTCGTGACGAGTTGGTCGTGACGCAGGCCGGCAACGATCTGGTGTTGTCGGTCAAGAATGACTGGTTTGCTGCGCTGCGCATTACCGACGGTGCTGATCATTTGCAGGTGCAGTTTGCTGATGGCGAGATGTGGGACAGTGCCGCCCTGCGGCAGCGTGTCAAACCAGTGAACAGTGCCCGCGGCTATGCGCAATGGCACCTCGGCTTTGGTGCGCTGTATTTCGGTTACACCGACAGCGCCGGTTTCAGCGGTGCCAGTGATGGTGCCGATGTCTTGACGGGAACGGCTGGTAACGATGTGCTGTTTGGCGGTGCCGGCAACGACACACTGTCCGCAAATCGCGGCCACGCTGTCTTGTTCGGCGGTGCCGGCAACGATAAGCTGCTCGGCAAGTTCGGTAATGATGTGTTGTTTGGCGACGCCGGCAACGATGAACTGCGCGGCTGCTACGGTAACGATGTGCTGTTGGGTGGCGCCGGTAATGACAAGCTGTACGGCGCCGACGGCCGCGATGTGTTATTCGGCGGTGCTGGCAATGATGAGTTGCGTGGAGACTACGGCAACGATGTGCTGTTCGGCGACGCTGGCAACGACACGCTGTACGCATCCTACGGCCACGATGTGCTGTGTGGTGGCAGCGGCGACGATACGCTCAACGGC
This sequence comes from Herbaspirillum autotrophicum, assembly GCF_001189915.1. Classification (GTDB taxonomy): domain Bacteria; phylum Pseudomonadota; class Gammaproteobacteria; order Burkholderiales; family Burkholderiaceae_D; genus Herbaspirillum; species Herbaspirillum autotrophicum. Next base: position 34,420 of record NZ_LFLS01000033.1, on the reverse strand, counting down.
GGTCAGGGCCGGGATTTCATGGTTGGCGGGCGCGGTAATGACGTGATTCAGTCACTGTGGGAAACCGACATCATCGCATTCAATCGCGGTGACGGCAGTGATCGCGTCAGTCGTCAGCGCATCGCCTGGGTACAGAAAGAAAAGTCTTGCCTGTCGCTGGGCGGCGGCATTGTCTATGCCGATTTGCTGCTCAAGAAAAATGGCAATGATCTGATCTTCGCCACCGGCAACCATGAACAGATAGTGATGGAAGATTGGTACGCTCAGGCCGGCAATCAACGCATCGGCATTTTGCAGATGATCATTGACGATACTGCGGACTACGACGCAACCTCGGCCAGTGCACTGCATAACAAGAAGATTGTGCAATTCGATTTCGACCGGCTGGTGACGCAATTTGATACCGTTCGTGCCGCCGATGCCAGTGTGAATCAGTGGACGCTGTCAGGCGCATTGCTGGATGCGCATCTGGCCGGCAGTGATAGCGCCGCCATTGGCGGCGATCTGGCCTGGCGCTATGCGCGCGACGGCAATCTCTCGTCGCTGCCGGTGGCGCGCATGCGATCGCTGCCGGCCGTTGACGGATTCGGGCACCAGGTACAGGCGTTGTCGTTGGCTGCTTGATCAGGCGCGAACGTTGTTGAATATTCTTTTCTTTGGGACGTGAAAAACGGAATAGAAGATATTCTGTTTTTCATCTCTCTGGTGCCGCAAGCGCATGCCTTGTTTCCCTCGTTTCACGCCAGCCTCAACCATGACATGGCTTGCGAGCTGTCAGTCACCAGCGCGACGACTGCGCTCGCAGATGTCAGCCAACAACACCCGATTTGATTGCGTTGCCCGCTTCTCGGCAAAGCTTGAATCAGATACCATTTCTTCATTGAAACATTTCCAGTCTGATAACCAGAGGGACGTGGATGATCCGCAAACGCCTGATTTGCATGGCCGTGATATTGGCGGTGGCCGGTGCGGCGATTCCGCTGACGCTGAGTTTTTACCTGTCATGGAATCATGCGCTGCAAGCGCGGCAGGAAAAGCTGGCGCACATTGCCAACAAGGCCATCGTGCGTACCAATCAGGTGCTTAATGAAGTCAATCAGGCCTTGCACACAATGGCCGATCTGCGGCAACCGGCGTGTTCCGATGCACACATCCGGCAAATGCGGATGATCGCCATCGATAACCGCAGCGTCGAAGAAGTCCGCTATGTGGAAGGCGGGCTATTGAAATGCACGTCCTGGGGCATTCCGCGCGAGACCGGTTCGCACCCGGCCACCGACGTGGTCCTGTCGAATGGCATGCACGCCACGCTGGGGGTGGTATCGGCAGCCAGCGGCGGCAAGCAGATGACCGGCCTGCATTATCTCGCTCATCATGTGCTGATCGACCCGGCACGGTTCGTCGACGTCATCGCCGATGGCGACATACAACTGGCCGTGGCGACTGCTGACGGCAGCGTGCTGGGCTCGGTCAACGTGCCCGATCCGCAACGCATCCGGCAACTGTTGCTGCATCCCGAACGCAGCCAGACCGAACAGGATTTGTTTGCGCAGGTGGGCGACCGCGAACTGGTGGCGATCGCGCTGGAGTCGCGTAGCAGCGTGCTGGTCAGCTTGCAACAGGAACAAACGCTGCTGTTGCCGGTCGGCGTGATACTGGCGGCGCTGCTGGTGGGCCTGGTAGGGTGGCGCTTGCAGCAGCGCCTGTCGCCCTTGGGCGAGTTGACGATTGCCGTCCAGCAGCGCGAATTCGTGGTGCATTACCAGCCACTGATGGAATTGAGCAGCGGCGCCTGCATCGGCGCCGAAGCGCTGGTTCGCTGGCAGCGGCAGGATGGCAGCATGGTGCGGCCGGATTTGTTCATTCCGTTGGCCGAGCAGAGCGGTTTGATCCTGCCGATTACCGATCAGGTGGTGGCGGCGGTGGTCAGCGATCTGCAAGCCATGCTGAGCCACGACAAGCAGTTGCACGTCGCGGTCAACGTGTGCGCCGACGATATCCGCAGCGGCCGCATTCTGGAAGTGGTGTACCGGGCGCTGGAGGGAACCGGCATCGCATCTCCGCAAATCTGGCTGGAGGCTACCGAGCGCGGCTTCATCGATATCGACGCCGCCTGCATCACGCTGACCAAGGCGCGTCAGGGCGGACATCGCATCGCCATCGATGATTTCGGTACCGGCTACTCCAGTCTGTCTTGTCTGCAAGGCTTGCCGCTGGATGCACTGAAAATCGACAAGTCCTTCATCGATACCATCGGCACCGAAGCGGCCACCAGCAGTGTCACGCCGCATATCATTGCGATGGCCAAGACACTCAGCCTGAAGGTAGTGGCAGAGGGCGTTGAAACACAGGCCCAGGCTGACTGTCTGCTGGCACTGGGCGTCGATTATGCGCAAGGCTGGTTGTATGGAAAAGCCATGCCGGCCGCCCAGTTCAGCCGCTTTTACCTGGAACGGAAAAAGCCGGTGGCGGTGGTGTCGGCACCGGCTCCGGTGTTGTCGGCCTGAGTCTGAAACGGCTGCCGGTTGCGGGGTCCGGCGCGGCAGACATGCGGGCCGCCGGCGATTCAGTCAGACCTCGTCGCGCTGCCCGTCCGTTCATATCACATCGATATTATGCAAGCCCCACGCTTGCGGATCGACGTGCGAGAGGATCCGGTCGTGGGTATTCTTTTTCGACAGATCGATGATTTCCGGCTGGATCCGGGTTCCTGATTTGGTCGAGAAAAAAATCCTCACGCGCGGCGCCAGCAAGGCATCGTTTTGATCGACCACGATGGCCAGCCGGCCGGACTCCATCAGCACACAGGAACCACACGGAAAAATGCCGATGCTCTTGATGAAGGCTTCGCGGATATGCGGATCGAAATGTCCTTCGCTGTTGAGCATGATGCGAATCGCTTGACCCGGTTCGCTGCCGCTCTTGTAGGACCGGTTCGAGGTCAGCGCGTCATAGACATCGCATACCGCACCCATGCGGGAGAGCAGCGAGATATCGGGGCCGCCGAGGCGATGCGGATAACCGCTGCCGTCGAATTTTTCATGGTGATGCAGGGCGACGTCACTCACCGCCGCATCGAGGTGGCCGCTGTTGAGCAGCAGTGCATGACCGATTTCAGGATGTTGCATGACGATGGAAAATTCATCGGCGGTCAGCTTGCCCGGTTTGTTCAGGATCGTCGCCGGCGTTCCTATCTTGCCGATGTCATGCAACAGTCCCGCCATGCCGGCTTGCTGTATCTGCGCCGGCGGTAATCCCAGTTGTTGCCCGAGCCGGATCATGTAGGCGCATACCGCAACGGAATGCAGGTAAGTGTAATCATCGGCAGTCTTGATGCGGATCATGCTGAGCAGGGTGCCGCTGTTGCGGGTGATCGACATTTCCACCTGTTGTACCAGCGAGGAGGCTTCCTTCATGCTCAGTGCTTTGCCCAGGCGGGCGTCGCGGAACATGTTGATGACCGTGTCGCGGGAGGCTTCCAGCAGCTTGCGCGCCTGCGGCGCTTCCTGTTCCGACAACAGTTGTGGCGCCGGTTCTGCAATGATATTTACGCGGGCGTCTGCGCTGGCCGCCGGCACCGGGCCGGCCGGCATTTTTGGTGCGGCAACATCGAGACCCTTGCCGGTATCGATGATGATTTCATCGATCCGCGCCGCCCGCAGGCGCAGCAGATCTTCACGCGACTCCAGCTTGAACGAGCTGCGCCAGAACGGATGTTCAATCCAGGCCGAGGAAATCTGGTGGATGTACATCCCCAGGCGAAGTTGCTCTGCAGATATCGGTTTCAGCATGGCGGCACGGTCAGTTTGCGGTTCAGTCGGGAGCAGCCAGATGCTTGCGCAATGTGTCAACGGTGTTGTCCGTTACATAATGCGGACCATCAAATAAATAGACCTGATATTTATGTTCTTTATACACCTGTAATTGCGGCCAGAGTTCATCCACCGTGGCGGCGCGAAAGCTTTTTTTGTCAGTGGGGCGAAACGCTTCCGCGATCAGCCGCACGCGCGCGATCCCGAAGCGCTGACGCAAGCTGGAAAAATACAGTGCCGCCACTTCCGGACTGCGGGCGTGGACGCCGACGCCGTCCTGAAAGAAGATGCCGACATCGTCCGGCAACCAGCGCGATAACCAATCGGCGAGCGCGCGCGGACCGATGTTGCTGTTGTCATACACGCTGACCCACAGCGGCCGTGGCAGTTGCGCCAGTACCGCTGCCAGGGCTGGTGCTTCGTCCCAGGTCGGATCGATTTCTACCGGGAAATACCAGCCGCTGACCTTGAACGGCAGCGGCAGGGCGGCGATACACCGGGATTGCGCCAGCAAGTGCGGCAAATTGTTGCGCGCCTGTTGCTCGTTGAAATTGCCGGCCAGTCCGAGAATGATTTCACTGGCCCACGTTTGTGCCGCAATCCTTGTCCAGTCGGGCAATTCCGGCAATGGACGGGCGCAGCCGCCGATCAAACTCTGATCGTCGACCACGCTCCATTGCACCAGCAAAGTCTTGGCGCCCAGCAAGTCCCAGTTGCCCTGCGGACGCACGGTCTGATTATCCGGTTGCCACACGACGCCCGCCACCGGCGGCGAGTTCCAGCTGCATGAACTCAGCAGCAGCAAGGCCGGCAAGAGCAGCCAGCGCACTATCTGCGGCCAGACAACAGGAAACGGCGGCGAAGTCGGTGGCATGCCGCTTATTTCGCCAGGGCCGCGGCCATGCGGCTGCGCCAGGTCGCCGCGCTCATGCGGCCGGCAGCGTCCCAACTGGCGCTGGCATCGGGGCCGCTTTCCAATTGTGCTTCGTTGAATTGCCATACCACCACCAGCGGTTTGTTGTGTGCAAAATCCGGCCGTTCCACGGCATCCAGCATGGTTTTCCAAGGACCGACATTGCCCGGATTCCAGGTCAGGCCCACCGGTTGGCTGAGTGCATTCGACAGTTTTTGCGGAAAGCCCAGATACGGTTGCACAAAGCTGTTGCCGACCACCTGTACCGGCGCCGGGCCGGTATCCAGCAAGGCATCGCCGGCATCTGCGGTTTTGCGCACGGTATAGGTATCGCGACCGATGCGTTTGCGCTCGGCCGGGCGCATGAAATTGCTGGCCAGATCGCCATAGCGGCGATCATTGGTCCATTCGCCCAGCACCGTGCCGGTGCCCCCGGGTGGCAGGCTCCAGCTGGTATTGATGCGCTGGGCGGCGACCTCGGCCGAGGCTTCGGCGGCCCAGGCGGTCCAGTGATAATCGGCGCGATAGAACGCGGTTTGCTTGCCTTGTTCCACCGTCTGCAATACCGCACGGTCATCGAAGCTGTTGATGCCGGCTTTGTTCAGCAAATCGAGCACATCGCTGTAGCGCGACAACACCTCCGGCGCCAGTTGCACTTGCTGCGGCAGGCGCTGCCGGTAAAACGCCGCCTTGGCCGGCACTACCATCACCAGCAAGCCGATCTTGCGTGCCGCCAGCAGATCGCGGGTCTCCTGCAACAGTTTGATATTGGCGGCGAGGCCGGTACGGTCACTCTTGTCGCTGCGTTCCCAGCCTGGAAACAGCCAGCCGTCGCTGCCTTCAATCACGCTGCTGCCACTGTCGGCGGCCCCCGCCGGCAGTGTTGTCAGTACGCTGCAAGACACGGCCAGCGTCAGCACGCAGCGCAGGAACGCGGGATAAGTTGCGCCGGGCGCTGACTGGTGCTTGAACTTCATTAGTGTGCTCCTGTAGAAAGGGGTGCCGCACCGGAGGCGGCGTTGAGATAAGCCGTTTCGGCGGCAGTCAGCGGCTGATAGAGGGCGCGCAGCGGCCACTCCCAGATCAAGAGCCGGATGTCTTGCAGGCGTGCCGGATGCTGTTGCAGCAAGGTCAGCAGACTGCCGGCGAAACCGCTGCCGGCCGCGCTTTGCTGTATCACTTCCTGTTGCAATGCGGTTTGCAGATAGGCGAGGAAATCGGTGTTGGTCGAGTAGGAAGAGCCGGCCAGCATCAGGTACGGCGACGCACTGTCGTCCAGCAAACCGCCGCTGCGGGCTATGTCGAGCCTGATGTCGTAGTCCAGATCGGGCAGCGGGCCGAAGGGGGGCTGGTTGGTGCTGATGCCGGCCAGATGCACCAGATCGCCGGGGCGGATATGGGCGCTGTCATTCACATGCAGCCGGATCGGCGTCGGCGGCGCCAGCGGCAACAGACTTTGGATGACGATGGCCACCCGGCTCGCGGCGGCGGTGGCGCCGCCCCGGTTCCAGTGACTGTCGGTGCGCCAGTAACCGGGCTGACGCCAGCCGGCGGCGAGATCGACTTGCGGCAACGGCAAACTGGCCGAGCGCTGATGCCATGTGTGCCGGCGGTCAGCGGCCTGCATCGCCACGCGCATGCCGCAGAGCTGGGCAGCGGCCATTTCCGCCTTGTCCGGCACCGGCACGGCCAGCAACACGATGCCGCGCTGGCGGAACTCGGCGATCAGCAAACGCGTCAGTTGCAGGCGCTGCGATAAATGCCGCTCGGCGTCAGGGCTATAGCCGGTTTCTTCACTCAGGAACAGCCAGCCCGGGCAACCGCTGCGCACTTGCGGTCCGGTATCGGCAGTGAGGGCATACAACACGCCATTGAGCGCGCGCTCCACTGGTGTATCGGCTGGCACTGCGGCAGCCACCTGCTTATCGAAGGTGGCCGTGATCGTGCCGTCATGCCACCCGGCTTGCGCCAGTTGCCGCTGCCACGCCGGCAATTCCGGATACAGGCGCAGCGCCAGCCAGAGCATGCCGGCAAAGATGATGAGCAGAAAGGCGAGGGTGTTCAGGCGGCGCATGATCAGAATTGGAAATAAAGAAAGGGCACCACGGTGCGGCCTTGCAGCACCCATACCGCCAGCAGCCACAGCGGCAGCGCCAGCCAGCCGGCCAGTTGCGTCAGACGCTGTTGCCAGTGCGGTCCGGCCAGCGGCAGGTAGATCAGGATGACGCCGAGCAGCAGCGTCCAGCCTTGATTCGGTCGCAAGGCCGAGGCCAGTGCCGACGACAGTTGCCAGCCATGTTGTCCGCTCAGCGCCGCCAGCATCAAGGCCACTTCATTCCAGGTCTGCGCCCGAAACAGCATCCAGCCCAGCATCACGAACAGCAAGGTAATCCCGTGCGCCAGCCAGCGCGGCAATGCCGGCCAGCCGGCGCTGCGCCACACGCGTTCGAGGACCAGGCCGGCGCCATGCCAGAGGCCCCACACCATGAAGGTCCAGCTGGCGCCATGCCACAAACCGCCCAGCGCCATCGTGATCAACAGGTTGATGCAACCGCGCGTGAGGCCCTGACGGTTGCCGCCCAGCGGGATGTACAGATAGTCACGCAACCAGCTCGACAAGCTGATGTGCCAGCGCCGCCAGAAATCCGACAGGGAGGTGCTCAGATAGGGGTGATTGAAATTTTCAGGGAATTTGAGGCCGACCATCAATCCCAGTCCGATCGCCATGCTGCTATAGGCAGCGAAGTCGAAATACAGTTGCAGCGTGTAGGCCAGCACTGCCAGCGCGGCGTCGGCGGCGCTCGGCGCCTGCAACAGATAAGCGCTGTCCACCAGCGGCGCCAGGGTATCGGCCAGCAGGATTTTCTGGGCAAAGCCGAGCATGAAGCGTTCGGCGCCGGCGGCAAATTCCTTGCGGTCAAAGGCACGCGCCTGCAAGCGTTGCGCTACCCATTTGTAGCGCACCACCGGGCCCGCCACCAGATGTCCGAACATCGATTGATAGGTGGCGTAGTTGATGAAACTCGGCTCCGCCTGCACGGTCCCGCGATAGACATCGACCGAATATGAAATCGCGCCGAACACGAAAAAGGACAAACCGATCGGCAGCAGGATATTGTCCCAGCCGCTGACGTCGGCGGTGGCGGCCAGCAGATTGGCATACTTGAACCACAACAAGGCCAGCAGCGGCCAGGTAATGGCCAGCCATAGCGCGTGCTTGCGGCGCTGACCGTATTGCCGGTCGAGCCAGCGGCCGGTGAGCCAGGACCAGACCGCAATGGACACGATCAACGGCAGAAAATCGAGACGCCACCAGGCATAAAACAGCCAACTGAACGCCAGAATGCACAGATTGCGCCAGCGTTGCGGCGTCAGTGCATAGGCCAGTAAAAATACGGGCAGAAACAGGAACAGGAAACTGGTGCTGGCAAAAACCATGGCGTGATCGCTTCAGCGGCTGCCGCTGTAGGCGGCGGTGGCATCGACCTGACTTGACAGGCGCGGCTGCGCCACGGTGCCGGTCAGGAACACGCTGATGCGGTCACCCGATTTCATCGGCGGCAAGCTGCTGGCCGCTGCCGCATTGTTGTTGGCGCCATTGCTGCATTGGCCGCTGACGCTGGCGCGCACCGGATTGATGCTGCGCCGCGCCGCCTGGTTGGTATTGACGCCGCTGAAAATCTGCGCGCCATCCTGCAAGCGCAAGGCAGCATCGCAGTTCGCAATCAGATTGTAAAAACGCAGTTCGGCCTTGAGATCGTTGCGGCCATCGGTGGCGTCGGCAATCAGCGCCGGGGTCTGGATCGGGGTCGGCGGCAAGACCACGGTATAAAACCCGCCGGCGGCAATCTTCAGCGGCGGCAGGGTACGGCCATCGAGCGTGATGATCAGATCGCCGGCGGCATCGACGACGCGATAGTCACTGGCCGGTTTTTGATTGCCATGCAAGATGTCGGCCGGATTGCGGCCGATGGTGACGCGCCGGTTCTGCGCTTCAGGATTGAGCACCCGCACGTAACTGGAACCGGCCGGCGCCTGCGCTGCATACAAACGGGCAATTTCCTGCGCATGGGTCGCTGTGCTCAGGCTGCACAAGCCGCAGACAAGTGCCGCCAGCCGGCGCCAGGGGATCGGGAAAGAATTCATCATGGTCATCAATAGTTGAAAATGCTGCGAATGAAAAAGCCGCCGGCGCGTTCATCTCCGGCCAGCTTGCGGCGATACTGAATCGACAGATCAAAGTAGGAACGCGGGGCATGGTAATGATCTTCGCGCAGCCAGCGGCGCAGATTGATGCCGACGCCGGCGCCCACCGCCAGTGGTTGCGGAAAGCCGGTGTTGTAATCGGCGCCGAGCACCACGTGCGGCCAGACCACGGTGTTTTTCGACCAGTTGTCCGGCAGCCGGTAGCTGCGCCCGGACTGTGCTTCGGAGGTGAAGTACCAGGTGCCGCCTTGCAGGTAGTAACCGGTTTCGGCAAACACCTGTTGGCTAGTCCAGCGGTCGGTGTCGACCCGCAAATCCATGCCCTTGCCCCACGAGTTACCGAGCCGCGCCAGCCAGTCGCTTTGCGCGGCATTGCCGATGGGGATCAGGCGCTCGAAGGCGGCAATCAGATTGTGTTGCGCCAGTGGTTTCCAGCGCGCGCCGGCTGCCGCTTGCAGGCTGGGACCGCCGGTCGCATTGCCGGATTTGCTGTAGACGTTGCCGGTAACGCGCGCATACAGATCGACGTAAGTGCCGTCCCTGACCAGCGACGGCGGCCGCCAATACGCTTCGGTGCCGAGTTGCAGGCTGTCGTCGCCGATCACCGCCGTCGGTGTCGACAGCGTGCTGGCACCGCGATAACTGAGCGCGACGTAATAACCCCATTCCCGTTCCAGTTCGGAAATGGCGCGCCGGATATCGAATACCTGTTGTGGCGCCAGCGTCAGATCGCCGCCATCGACGGCATCAATGGTGCGGCGGAAATAGCTGACGGCGAGCGGGCGCTGATTGGCGTTGAGCGCGGCGAAGCCGGCATCCTGCAATGCGCGCGGCGGCAATTTGCCATCCGCATCCAGCTCGCGGAAGGTTTGCGTTGCCGCTTGCGGCGCATCGGCCAGCAATGCCAGATAGGCCGCTTCCAGTTCCGGAGCGCCGGGCCGCAAGCCGGCCCGCACTTCCTGCGCCGCTTGCGGTTGACGGTTGCTGTCCAGCGCTTGCGCCAGCAGGCGCCGGTAATTATCGTTGGCCGGCTGCATCGTGGTCAGCCGTTGCGCCAGTGTCACGGCCGCGCCATAGCGTTTCTTGCCGATCAGGCGATACGCGCTTTCGGCCAGCGTCTGGCTGGCGTTGTCGGGCGGCCGTGCGGTGCAGACGGTGCCGTAGGGTGTCTGGCGGCAATCGAGGAACGGCGCCTGCAAGCGCGGACGGCCGATCTTGCCGTCCCGATATTGGCGATCCAGCTCCAGTTGCAACTGACGCCACTGCACCTCATCGCTGCTGGCCGGCAGCAGCGCCAGTTGTTCCGCTGCCAGTTGCAGGTCGCCGGCGGCGTGGCTGGCGTCGCTGACCCACAGGCGCAATGCGCGCAAGTCGTCGTCGCTCAGGTTGTCGTTTTTCAGGGCCGTCAGATAGTCGCTTTTGGCGCCGGCGTAGTTGCGTTGCATGTGGCGGAAATAACCGCGCAACACCAGCGGCACGGCATCTTCATCATCGACCGCGATGGCGTCGGCCGCGGCTTGTTCGGCCGCCGCGTAATGCTGCTGGCGTTGCCGTGCATCGATCAGCAGCAGGCGATACGCCATCACATCCGGGGCATAGCCGATGGCGCTGCCGGCGTCCTGCTCGGCCCGCACCGGATCGTTGTCGGCCAGCGCCTGATAGGCTGCCGCTGCCGGTTCCCGCGCCAGCATGCGCCGCATGTTGTCGCGCCTCCCGCTCAGCTCGGGATCGTCACCGCCGACCTGCAAGGCATTCTCGATCAGGGCCAGGGCGTCGGCGCTGCGATTGTCGGCCGCCGCCTGATACGCCGCTGCCGCCAGCAGGCGGGCCGGTGCTTCGCCGGCGAACAAGGAACACACCGGACCGAAGCGGTTGACGACACAACGCACAGCGGGTGCGGTCAGCGCCGGCCTGAAACTGGTGTTGCCGGCACTGATCATCTGTGCCAGCCGGCGTCGTTGCTGTGCCGCGCCATCAGTGGCCGGCAACGGTTCCAGTGCGCTCAGCACGGCGTTGCCATCGCCGGCGCTGAGGCCGGCATCGGCCGCCAACAGACGCAGGTTGCGCAAGTCTTCATCGCCCAGCGCATCGCTCTGCAAGGCACCGGCGTAATTGTCGCGCGCTGCTTCGCGCAGGCCCCGGCGCTGTTGCAGCCATGCCAGCAACAGTTGCGGCATGACATCGTCACCCTCCATGCCGACCGCCGTCGTGGCCTCGGCGTGCGCCGCATTTTCATCCGGCAAACGGATCAGCATGTCAATCAGCATCAAGCGATATTGCGAGACCTCGGGTGCCTGTTTGATGGCGTTGCGGAGTTCCTGCACGGCCAACGGCAGATCGCTGCGCTGGTCGGCCGCGAGTGCGCGCAGTGCGGCGTCGATGGCGAGTTGTGGTTGCGCCGGTGCAGTTTGCTGCGGCATCAACGGCGCGCTCGCCGTCAGTGGCAACGGTTTGCTGCGGCGGGGCGTCCGGGCTGCCTGATCGGCGGCGCTGGCGCGGCGCAGCAAATCCTGTAGCCGGGAGACGTCGGGACGCAAGCGAATCGCCTCGCGCGCATCCCGCATGGCGCTTGCATAGTCACCGCGGGCATAAGCGCGATAAGCCTGATCGGCGATGCGGTAAGCGGCGCCGCTGAGCGGCAACTCGATGACCGTGTCGGTAGCCGATGCCGCCAGCGGCGCGGCTGCCAGTGTCACCAGCAACAGGCCGCAGCAGGTATGACGGCGCCAGTGGCGAGGCGGTGCCGGAAACAGGGATGTCATACCGGCCGCGTTTCCATGGCAAATGCGGCGGGCGTGAGGTGCTTTGCCGCCTGATGTTCTGTGGCGTTCATCTGCGCCCGTCGTCGTTGTTCTGTCAAGGCGCTCTCGATACCGGCGCGTGATACCACGCCCTGATTGACCAGATAGTCACCGATGCGGCCATCGCGGTCGGGACGATATTCGTTCAGGGCGGTATCGAATTCGGTGCGGCTGATCAAATTGTTTTCAATCAGGATATCGCCCAGCAACGGCGCCGTACCGGGCAAGGCACCGGCATTGCTGCCACTGAGCAGGCGTAGTCCGGCGACGATTTCACTTTCGCGGACGATGAATTGCAGCGGCACTTGTCCGGTGGCATTGCGGATTTGTTCCAGCGCCGCCGGCAACAAGGGATTGGCGACGGCAATGTGCAATGCACTGGCTGCGGGATCGTCCGGGCTGACGCCGCTGCCGATGGCCAGCGTGCGCCAGCGCACACTCAATTCCAGCGGCAACAGGGCGGCACCAGCCTTGACCAACGCTTCGCTCAGCGTGGCGCGCGGCAGTTCGGACTGAAAGGAAATCGCTTCGGCCAGTGTTTCATCGTCAAGCCAGCCTTTGGCGACCAGGATCCGTCCCAGCGGCGTCTGGTGGCGACGCTGATCGTCGAGCGCCGACTCCAGCTTGCCGGCGTCGACCGCTTGCCATGAGGTCAGCAATTCGCCCAGACGCAAGCGCTTCTGGGTCAGTTGCGCCGCCGAGGGAAAGTCGTGCATGGTCTTGTCCCAGACCATGCGCTTGCCCAGCATCAGATAACCGATATAAATGCGCCAGGCGCGGCACACCGCCAGGAAATTGATGACATTGCCGATCACCATGCGCGGAATCGACATCAGGCCGTGTTCCCAGCCATACAGACGGGTCACGAAATACACCCGTTGCACCACCCGCAAACCAAGTGCGATTGCGGTCAGTGTCGCCACCAGCATCAGCCAGCTGTCGGGCGCGAAGATCGGCGGAAAGCGCAACTGCCACCAGCCGGCCTGGCCGGCCAGATAGAACAGCATGAACTGGAAGAACAGCAGATAGGCAATGATGCTGACGAACGAAGTGACAATCCCCTTGCGGTCGCGGAACAACAGATACTTGTTGACCCACGAGCCTTGCCAGCCCAGTTGTTCCCAGCTTTGCAAACCGATGCCGAGGACCCAGCGCGCTTTTTGGCGGTAGGCGGTGCGGAAGGTGTCGGGAAAGTATTCGCGTACGCACAGCGGCATGTTGAGCAACAACTCGCGCTCCGGACCGAAGCCGAACCAGGTTTTGCGGCGGGCGCGGAATTGCACGTCGAAACGGGCAAAGATCGATTGCATGCCCATCGCCCCGAGGCGATTGCCGACGTCATAATCCTCGGTCAGACTTTCGGTGTTGAACGGCTCGTTGTTGGTTTGCGCGCACAGGGCCAGCAGCGCTTTGCGCGAAAAACAGGTGCCGACGCCGGCTGACGGCACCATGCCGGAAACGCTTTCGCGCACCACCAGATCCTTGGCGTGCCATTCGGCGAATTCGTCCATGTAGGTGCCGGCCACCAGTTCGTACCAGTTGCGTTCGAGCGACATGACCGGCAACTGAATCATGTCCTTGCGCGGCAGCAGGTAATTGAAGAACCGCAATTCCATCGGGTGCAACACGTCTTCACTGTCATGCAGAATGACACCGGCGAATTCCATGTTTTCCTGTTGCTCGTGCTGGAAGATGGCCTGGATTACCCAGTTCAGGCAGTCGGCCTTGCAGGTCGGTCCGTCATGCGGTACTTCGACCCGTTTCAGTTGCCGGTAGCGGCGCCGCATGCGTTCCACTTCGGTGATGGTGGCGGCATCGTTCTTATAGGTGCCGACAAACACCACATAGTGGTGGTAATCGAGCACGCTCACCATGTTTTCGATCATCTGCGCGATCACATCGTATTCCAGCCACGCCGGCACCATGATGGCGAGCGCCTGCTGGTCGCGCTGCATCAATTGCGCGGCGCTCAGCGGCGTGTAATGACGGCGGCGCTCCACTGTCAGTTTGCGATAAATCTTGCGCGCCCAATACCAGGCATCGATGAACAGATCATCGATGCTGGAGATCAGGATGATGACGGCCGCCACGGCGGCCACATGTTCCAGCGCGGTGTAATAGCTGGCGAAGTAAATGGCAAAATCGGACACGGATTCAGGTTTCCATCAAGCGGGACGGCCGGCGGTGAGCATGATCAGCTCCATGCTTACAGGCCATCCTGTGGTTGCTTGCGCTTGCGCACGTGGGTGACGCGGGCGGCGATCAGCACGAAGGCGATCACGCCCATGATGATCAGCCACAGCACCATATGACGGTCCCACAGCGATTGCGGATTGGATGCCGCCGCCAGTTTGGCGCCGGCGGGGTCGTCGCTGTCGATCTGCAGCAGCAAACCGCTGTCGCCGAGTACTGCCAGGTTGCCGCGCGTCAGACGGAAGTTGCCTTCCGGGGCCGGTGCCTGAGGGCCGACGTTGCGGTACACCACACCGGTTTCACCGCTGGCGCGAATCACTTCAATCGTGGCCAGACGATTGAGGCCGTTGACTTCCAGTGTTTGCAGTTTGCCGTTGCGCAGAATCAGTTTGCCATCCTGCAACGCGGCGGCCGGCTGGTAACCCTCAACGGCGACGTCGAAGGCCAGGAATGGCCGTTGCGGACGGGCGATCTGCCCCGGCGTGACCACTTGCAGATCAACCGTGCTGATCGGGAAACCGACCGCGCTGGCGACCCGGATCAATTGCGGCAGGCTGCTGCCCGGTTGCTGTTGCCAGTCTTGCGGAATCATCAGCGTGGCAGCATTGCTGAATTTGCCGGCGGCGCCGACGAAGTCGTCATCCAGACTGGCCTTGCCGAGCCGGATATGACTGCCGGGCAAGATCGCGACCGGAAATGCCGTCGGTTGATCGTGGCAACGCAACTGGGTTGGCTGGCGCACGAAGGTGACCCGCAATTCATTGCGGGCGCTCAGGGCGTAACGCGGAATGTCGACGCTGACCCGTTGCGGCCGGCCATCGGCATTGAGCAAGCGGGCGCCGAGCAGGAAGTCATTCAGAAATACCGACACCACCGGCGCTTCGCCATTGATGCTGGGCGCGGCCGACAGATCGAACGCAAGCGCCTGCGGCAGGCGGCCGTCGCTGGCAACTGCGCCCAATTCAAACGTGATGGTGCGGTCAGCCCGGTTCAACACATCGATGCTGCCGGCGATGGCGCCGAACTGACTCATCAGTACCGCATCGTCGTCCAGCACCGGGGCGCCGGCCTGTTGCACGCCAAGTACCGGCGTCACGGCCAGCTTGTGCCACAAGGAGCCCAACAGGCCGGCGGCTTTGCCACCGAGCGTGGCCGGAATGGCAATCGCCGGTGTGGCACCGTAACGCACCACGCTCAACTGCGCCGGTGACTTGCCCGCTGCCAGCACGCTGAAACCGGCCACGATCCAATTGGCGAAGGCGCCCGAGGCTTCCGGGGCGACGTTTTTGATCTGTAGCTGCAATGCGTCCAGCGCCTGGCGCATGGCCGTATTCAGCGCGTCGTCGGTGACCATCAGATCAGCCCGCAACGGACCGTTTTCACCGAGGGCGATCAAGGCGCCGAGTTCGGCGGCGTTCTTGATGCGATGCTGTGGCTGCCGTTCCGCCAGGGCGGCGAACGCCGGCAATCCTTGCAGATTGGCCGGAATCTCGATACGCGATAAATCGATGCTGTCACCGATGCCAGGCAACACCACGATGCGGACCTGTTTCCCCTGATGCCGGAGCGCGACGCCGGTGCGCCAGGCGGTATCGTAGGCTGCCGCCGATAAGTCGTGGCCGGCCACCAGCAATGTCGGGGTGGTTGGCAAGGCGCCCCAGGCCGCGCTCAGGGTGGTGATGGCGCTGCGTTGGAAACGATAACTGAAACTGGTGTCGGCAGCGATGCGCAGGGCATTGCCGGGCGCGCGCTGATCGGTGCAGACCTGTTCCGACAGCACCGATGACCAATTCACGCCGAGCCGCACAAAGCCATCGGCACGCGGCAAACCATCCACCGCTATGGTCTGGCTGGCATTACCTTGCTCTTCGTTGAAACGGCGCGCGGCCACCGGATAACCATCAATCGACAACATCATCGAGGTACGACCGCCATCGGCGCGCAGGTAACGTGCATTCAACTGAATCGCGGCATCGCTGATGACGATACCGGCCGGCACCGGCAGATAATATTCGCGCCGGTTGCCGCCGCTGTCGAGCACGCCGGGCGTGGTAAATCCGAGTTCGGCCAGGCTGATGGTGCGCGTGATCCAGTTGTCCGCGCTCCATTGCTGGAATTGCTGGGCCAGATTGCCGGCAGCCGCCGCCGGCGCCGCGATCAGAAGACTGCAGCATACGGCAGCGAGGCAGTGGCGCAAGCGACGCGCCGGGAATGACAAAGTAGATGTGAACATGCTTTAGGTCGTGGTCTGATCGCGCAGATCGGGTGGGTTGAGCCGTGCGTTGCGGCGCGACTGAAATTCGGTATACGGCGTACCGGTCAGGGCCGAGACAATCCGTTGCGCGGAATGGCCGTCACCATACGGATTCAGTTTGTGGGAAAAGCTGTGGTGGCTTTCAGGCTGGTTGAACAGTTCGCTTACCGCCGCCACGATGCGGGCGCGGTCGGTGCCGACCAGATGCACCGTACCGGAGGCGACGGCTTCCGGCCGCTCGGTGACGTCGCGCATGACCAGTACCGGTTTGCCGAGTGCCGGTGCTTCTTCCTGGACGCCGCCGGAATCGGTCAGGATCACATGCGCGTGTTGCATCAGGCGCACGAAATGCAGATAGTCGAGCGGTTCGATCAGATGCACATTGTTCAGATTGGCGAGTACCTCTTGCACCGGACCGCGCACACGCGGATTGAGATGCACCGGGTAGACGATGTCGATATCCGTGCGTTGCGCCAGTTGCGCCAGCGCCTGGCAGATATTGGCGAAACCGTCGCCGAAATTTTCACGCCGGTGGCCGGTCACCAGCAGGATCTTGCGGCCACTGTTGAGGAATGGAAACGCGGCATCGAGGCCGCTGCGCATCTCGGCATCGGCGCCGATCCGCGCCACCGTCATATGCAGGGCATCGATCACGGTATTGCCGGTGACGATGATCCGGCCGCCGAGGTTTTCGTTGCGCAGATTGTCCGCCGATCCGGCGGTGGGCGCGAACAGGTAATCGCTGATGACATCCACCACCCGCCGGTTCATTTCTTCCGGCCACGGCTGCTGCAGATTGCCGGTCCGCAGGCCGGCTTCGACATGGGCCACCGGAATACGCTGATGAAAGGCCGCCATGGCGCCGATGGCTGCGGTCGACGTATCGCCGTGCACCAGCACCCGGTCCGGACGCTCTTTTTCGAGCACCGGTCCGAGCTTGGAAAACAGTCGCGAGCACAAACCGTTGAGGGTCTGATCCGGCACCATGACATCGAGATCGTAATCAGGACACAGATTGAACAAATCCATGACTTGTTCCAGCATGCTGCGATGCTGGCCGGTGACGCAGACGATCGAGGTGACGCCGTGGCAGGCGCCGAGGGCGCGCACGACAGGTGCCATTTTGATGGCCTCGGGGCGGGTGCCGAAGATGGAAAGTATTTTCAATTTTGGGCCTGTGCGAAATGGGAGATGGCCACACCGCGGGGATCGGGAGGCGGGGCTCAGACCGATCCATGGTGTTCAAGTGGCGCCATTTTCGCTCCGGCAGCGACCGGATTTACTGACACTTCCTGACTTGCCAATAGTGCCGTAAGGCAATGGCAGAAAGGAATGCAGCGGGGAGAGGGCGAATGCGGGGAGGGGCGGGACGAGGGCAAGGCAACGGCAAACCAACGGCAAAGCGTACCCGACGTCAGGGCGACATCTTCAGTCCGGCCGCCGTTGCCGCAGCCGGATCAGGCCAGTCCGGTCAGCTCCCGAAATAATATTTCAGGCCGACAAAGCCGATCTTGTCATCGCCATAGCGGCCGACACCGATACGCGCCTTGAGATTGCCCGACAAGGTGGCTTCATAGCCGATGCCGAGTTGTGAGCTGCGGCTGGAAAACGCCGTATTGATCCGGGTGCTGCGGCCCATGAAATGGGAGTCGGCCGTCAGATCGACATGACTGAAGACGACGCCGGTAGTCAGGAACAGACCGGGCAGCCATTCGGTGAATTGATAGACCAGAGAGATATCCCGGTTGGTGGTGCGGGCCGTGGCGTCGTAGGAAAACGGTCCGTTGACCGCGCTCTGGCGATAGTCGGTGCGCCGCACGTAGCCGACTTCGAGTCCGATATTCGGTGTCAGCTGATAGCCGGCGAGCAGGCGCACGGCGCCGATGGTGTTGGTTTCGGAGGTGACCCGGAAACTCTTGGTATAAGGATCGCGCTGGATGCCGCTGGCATAGGCGCCGTCGACACCGAGATAAACAGTGCCGGCTTCGGCGGCCTCGACGGCAGGTGCGGGCAGGGTGGTCGCGGCGCAGGCCGTGAGCAGAAAAGCGAACAGACGTTTTTGCATGGGGAGATATCAGCGGGATCGCGGCGCAAGCCGGTCAGGTCAGTGAGGGAAAGGAACGTGGAGATAACGGGAAATCAATCGGCAGCGACGCCGGAATCAGGGGAATCAGGCGTTGCCGCAACAGAAAATCACTGCACCTGAATCTCCACCGAAAAGCTGTAGCCTTGTCCGTGCTCGGTCCGCAACGGCAGCTTGAAACCGGTGGCGCTCTGCCAGCGGCGTCGCAAACGGCTGACCAGCTGGTCCAGATGGCGTTCGTCATAATCGAGCCAGTCGGCGCCGAAGGCTTTGGCGATAGCCGGACGATCCACTACCCGGCCGCTGTTGCGCGCCAGCAGTTCGAGCAGCGACATTTCTTGGGAGCTCATGCTTTCGGCTTGACCGCCGGGTGCATGCAGGCGGCGCTCGATCAGGTTCAGGCGCCAGTTGTCGGGTGCGACGCGGCGCGCCATCGCGGTGATATAGGCGGCCAGTTCGGTAAAACGTATTGGTTTGACCAGATATTGGTCGGCGCCGCCGCGCAAGCCGATGATCTTGTCATCGACACTGCCGCGTGCGGTCAACATGATGATGCCGATGCGCGGATGCGATTTGCGCAAATTGGCGGCGACACTGAAACCGTTGCCGTCGGGCAGGCCGACATCGATGATGGCAATGTCGGCGGCATCGATCAATGGCATGAACGTCGCCACGTCGCCAGCTTCGCTGACCTGATGCCCTTCGTTGCAGAGAAAGTCGACCACCTCGCTGCGCAGATCCGCCTCGTCTTCCAACAACAATATCTTTGCCATGCCCCCGCCCCCGGTTCTAGATGGCCGCGAGTTTATCACCGGACTGCAGAAATTGTCAGTATTTGTCAGAAAATGTCAGGACTTGTCAGAAAATGCGAGGCAAAATCGATAGCGGCACAAGTCTGTCCGTGTGTTTTTTTGCGCGTATGTCCGTGATGACGGACGGCCAGTGTTCATCAAGGGCAGCGCCACGGGGAGCGGGAATATATACTCGCGGGGTTTTCATTTTCAGATGGTATTCATGAGTCTGGCATCGGGCTGTCTGCGCCATTGGCGTTATTTCTTGTTGCTATCGTACCTGTTGCTGGCTCCGGTCATGGCCGCAGCGCAGGCGCAACTGCCGCCGCCGTCGGCGCCGCCGGGCCGGTTGCTGGTGCTGGAGCAGTCGCGCGAACGCCTCAGCGGCCATCTGGAGTTTCTGTTCGATGCGCGGCAGAACCTCAGTTTCGAAGACATCCTGAAGCCCGCGAATCAGGCGCGTTTCACGGCCTTGCCCGGCGAACTCAACGAGGGTTACCGCGACGGCGTCGGCTGGCTGCGGTTTACCGTAGCGCGTCCGGCCCACTTGCCGCCGGCATGGTGGCTGGAGGTGCTGCCTTCCGGCAGCGAACAGCTCGCGCTGTATATCCCGGACGGCAGCGGCCACTATCAAATCATGGCCGGCGGTCTTGACATTCCTTTGTCGCAGCGCGCGGTGGCCTATCGGGCATCGGTGTTCAAACTGCTGTTGCCGGCCACCGTACCGCAAACCTTTTACATGAAGATCGTGACCCGCAATCCGCTCTCGGGACGCCTGACCTTGTGGCAACCGGAACGCTTTGTGCAGGCGGTGGCGCTGGAACAACTTGGCTTTGGACTGTACCTCGGTGCATATGCCGTGCTGGTGCTGGCCAGCCTGTGGTTCGAACGGGCGGTGCGCGATGGCGTATACATCGCATTCGGTTTGTATGTGCTGAGCTGCATCTTCATGACCGTGGCCACCACCGGTATTCTGTATCAGTATGTGTTGTCAGATCATCCGCAGTGGGCATTGCGTGCCAGCGGCGTGTCGATTGCACTGAGCGTTGCCAGTTGCGCTGAATTCTTTTTCCGCTTTGTCGGCATGCCGCAGCGGCATCCGCGTCTGACGCGCATCTGTTTGCGCAGCGTATGGCTGTGGACGATATTGATCATCGTTCTGGTGTTCCTGGATTATGGCCTGGTGCAGGAATTTCAGATGTTCACTACCGCTTTTGTCATCGCACCGGTTGGCGCCATCGTGCTGTTCAAGCCGGCATTGCGCAGCACCAGAGAAGTGCGCTATACCTTCATCGCCGGCGGCATGCTGCTGTTGCTGACGATCCTGGTGCGCTTCGCGATTGCGCTGGGTTATGTGGAAAGCAGCGCGGATCTGGAATACGTCACGTACGCCGGTTCGATGCTGCTGTTCCTGATCATCTATTACTCCATCAGCCGTCGTTATTACGCCATGCGCGCCGCCAAGGAAGTGGCGCAGAATCAGGCGCTGGCCTTGTCCCGGCGCACTGAGCATGAACTGGAAACGCAAGTCATGGCCCGCACCGATGAATTGATGGCGGCCATGAAGACGGTGGAAACCGCGCTGCAGCAAGAGCGGGTGGCGCATGAAGAGCAGCGGCAATTCATCGCCACCGTATCGCACGAATTGCGCACGCCGCTGGCGGTAATCGATGCCACCACCCAGAATCTGACGCGCGAGGCGGGCGGTGCGCCATCGAAGATGCAGGCGCGACTGGAAAAGATCAGTCAGGCTACGGCGCGGCTGTCATCGCTGTTCGATAATTACCTCAGCAGCAACCGGCTGGACGTGTTGTCGCATGGCGTGCATCCGTGCCATACCTTGTTGCGACCGTTGCTGGAAGATGCGGTGGCCGCCGCCACGCCGCTGGCCAATGGTCATCGCCTGGAAATCGAGGGCGCCGGTTTGCCGGATACGGTCTGGGCCGATCCCGATTTGTTGCGGCTGGTGTTGCGCACGCTGGCCGACAATGCGGTGAAATATACGCGGCCGGCGACGCGGGTGGTGTTTCGCGCCGGACATGATGCCAGCGGCTGGCATATCGACATTCAGGATAACGGCACCGGCATCGCAGCGGAAGAACAGCATCTGATTTTTCAGCGCTATTACCGCGGCGGCGCCGCCGGCAATTTGCCGGGCACCGGCCTTGGCTTGTCGCTGGCCCGGCGGCTGGTCGAAATGCATGGCGGCACGCTGACGTTGCAGCCGGCAGCGGCGACCGGCTGCACCTTCCGCATCTGGCTGCCAGCGGCCCCGCCGGACACCCCGCATGCAGCTTAAGGCTGCGTATCGGCGCCGGTGCTGTTGATGGTGCCGAGGCTGACGACGCCGTTGAGCAGCGGCGGGAAGTGGATGGAAAATATCGTGCCCTTGTCGAGCGGGCCTGAATGCAATGCGATGCGGGCGCCGTGATCCTTGGCGATATCGCGCACGATGGCCAGTCCCAGACCGCTGCCGGTGGCACTGTTGTTGAGGCGATAGAAACGATCAAAAATCAGTTCGCGTTCAGACAGTGGAATACCCGGTCCGGCATCTTCCACCGACAAGATGCCGCCATCCTCGGAAGGCTGGCAACGTACCGTCACCGATCCTTGCGGCGGCGAATAGCGAATCGCATTGTCGATCAGATTGTCGATCAGGTCGCCCAGCAGGAAGGCATCGCCCATGATAAAGGTCGGGTGCAGATCGAAACCGAGATCGATGTTTTTCTTGTCGGACTCATCGACAAAATGCTGGATCGATGCTTCCACCAGTTTGCTCAGTTCCAGTTTCTCCAGCTGTCGTTTTTCGAAGCGGCTCGGCTCGGCCCGGGCCAGCGCCAGCAACTGATTGGTCTGGCGAATCATGCGCTGGGTCGAAGACATCATGAGACGGCCGGAGTGCGCGGTCTCCGGTTCCGCATCCAGTTTCGGCTGCAGCCATTCCAGTTGCAACTTGATGCCGGCCAGCGGGGTACGCAACTGATGCGCGACGTCGGCCAGAAAGTTCTGCTGTCCTTCGGCGCTTTTCTGCACCTTGGCCAGCAAGCCATTGATGGCAGAACTGACCGGACGCAATTCGACCGGTTCGGCGCTGTTATCGATCAATGACAGATCGCGGTAGTCACGCCGGCTCAGATCGGACTGCATTTTTTTGAGCGGCAGCAAGCCCTTGGTCACTGCCAGCCAGACGATACCGATCAGCACCAGGGTCAGGAAAATTTCCAGCAGCAGCAAAGCCAGCACAATCTGGTTGCGCACATGTTCGCGCTTGCGCAAGGTTTCGCCGGCGCCGATGAAAACCTGTTCTTTGCCGATGTTGGTGCGAATGGTGGTGATGCGAATCCGTTCGCCGCGCATCACGCCGTCATAGGGCCGCGGCTCGTTGGGTTCGGCCTCCGGCACCAGCGCCGGGAAATCCTTGTCGCCGGCGATGGTCTTGCCATCGGCAGTGCGCACCACGAAGAACACGGAATCGAAATGATCGACGCGCAATATATCTTCGGCCTGGGACGGCAGATCGAGGTGCAGATTGCCGCGAAATTCCTTGATTTGCGGAATCAGCGCCCACAGGGCATCGGCCAGGCTTTGATCGAATGCAGTCCGGGCCGGAATCCAGGCCAGACCATAGGTCAGTCCGGCACCCACCAGGTTGATCGCCAGCAGCGGTGCGATCAGCCATTTGAGCAGGGTGATCCGGATGCTCTTCATGCTGCGGGCACTTTTTCCAGCATGTAGCCGAAGCCGCGAATGGTGCGGATCTCGATATCGGACTCGGCAATCTTCAGGCGCACGCGCGAGACATAAACTTCGACTGCATTGAGCGTGACTTCTTCACCCCACGGCAGGATGGCATCGATGATCTGCTGTTTGGAGACGACGCGCGAGGCTTGCTGCATCAGATATTCGAGCACCGCCCATTCGCGCACCGACAGTTCCAGTGGCTTGTCATTGATGAACGCGCGCTTGGCGAAAGCATCCAGTGACAGGCCGCCGATCCGCAATTCCTGCACCACCGGATTGCTGCGCCGCGCCAGCGCGCGGATCCGCGCCACCAGTTCCGGCGTGGCGAACGGCTTGACCAGATAATCGTCAGCGCCGAGTTCCAGTCCGCGCACCCGGTCCTGAATCGCGTCGCGCGCCGTCAGCAACAACACCGGCAAAGTACTGCCGCGCGCGCGCAGCCGGCGCACGACCTCAAAACCATCGATGCCGGGCAGGCCGATATCGAGCACGATGATGGCAATCTGCGAGCGCTGCAACATGGCGTCGGCCGCATCACC
Source organism: Herbaspirillum autotrophicum (assembly GCF_001189915.1). Lineage (GTDB taxonomy): Bacteria > Pseudomonadota > Gammaproteobacteria > Burkholderiales > Burkholderiaceae_D > Herbaspirillum > Herbaspirillum autotrophicum. Next base: position 11,087 of record NZ_LFLS01000033.1, on the reverse strand, counting down.
GGTGCCGACGATGTCAACCACCATGCCGTTCATGCGCAAGACGCGGGAAATGCCATCAGCCAGCACCAGGTCGTCTTCAACTAACAATACATGCATACGCGGCTTTTATAGAAGGGTAAGAGGGGAATCACGGATGCACCATTCTAGCCGGTAAGTACGGCAAGGAAAACGCCCTGTGGACGATCAGTTTACGCAAACTGTGCAGTTGTCAGTCTTTCGTCAGTCAAGCGTCATATCCGCGACAGGAAGGCCGCATAGACTGGCGCCAGAAATCAGGACCGCGCCGGATTGCCAGCGCCGGCACGCGTTGTTCCCATCGTCAGCAAAGAAACTTCCATGTCTGGAACATCCTTATTATCCACTGGCGGGGAAGCCGCTTTCGCTATTCTCATGGTGTGCGCCGGCGCCGCGCTGAGCGGATGCAACAGCGGCCCGTATTATCCCGTGGTCGACCAAAGTCATGGCGGTACCCGGGCCCGCGTCATGACACCGTTGAGTGCCTGGCAGGCAATGCAAGCGCAGCCAGCGTGCATCGATGCAGCGGCGATGCACGCTGCCGGCAACTGGGTCAAGGCCGAGTTTCGCCGCGACCGCATGCGCTCCGCCGTCGTCGCATTGGCGCCGGCCAGCCTGGCATCAGGCATCAACGATCAGGTTGAATTACAGCCTGAATTCTGCGCTGACGGCCGCTTGTTTCATGTCGTCAAAATCCTGCACGCGCAGATCAACCCGGCCGCGGAAAATCCGACACCGTAGCGAGAGGCATGCAGCAGGCCAGCCGCGACAGACCGGGCCGCTTGCATGCCGGAGGTGGATGGTGATGCAGGGCAGAACGGGAATCAAAAATGCTCTATTATCAGCAAACGCACTTTCGCGTCATGCCGCTGCACTGCAGCACCAGGACCCGGGCGGTATGGATCAACCATCACAAGGAGCAATCTCATGCTGGACTGGATCGAATACCGCAAGGAACTGATGCACCGTATCGGCGACATCGCCGCCATCACCCCGGATACCGTCAAAGGCTATCAAACCTTGTCCGGCGCCGGTGCCAAGAGCGGCCGCCTCGACGGCAAAACCCGGGAACTGATCGCACTGGCAGTAGCCGTCACCACCCGCTGCGACGGCTGCATCACCGTGCACTCGGCGGCGGCCCTCAAAGAAGGCGCAACCAAAGAAGAAATCGCCGATGCACTGGGCGTGGCCATCGCCCTCAATGCCGGCGCTGCCATGGTGTATTCGGCGCGCGTGATGGATGCGGTGGCGGCGCATCAGGGGGCAAGCTGAGTGCTGGCTGTTGGTGCCTTGGATGGAGGCTAACGGCGACGCATCTGTTCGCTCAGCATGCTTGACACCAGTATCCGGGGTGGGTTTTACTACTGCCACGTATGACGGCGAATTTCCGTCTAGGCTAACCGGGCCACTGCTCTGAGAATGAATAATAATTTCCAGCCATGCGCCAAGGGGGGCGCTATTTGAAGCGTCGCTGATCGGAGGCGCCTTTTCATCCAGTTTGATGCGAGGCGCGCCCGCACTGCGCCGTCTTGAAGCTCATTTTTCAAACACAGCAATCCGGACGTATGAAATGCAAGATAAATCGATTTGACGGAAACTGATGAAATATCCCTGTCGGTGTTGCGAGTCTCTTGTATTTTCAGAACCGCCAAATGGTGACTACGACATCTGCCCCATATGTTATTGGGAGGACGACCCTTTTCAGTTTGAACATCCCGATTTTGCAGGTGGAGCCAATGCGTCCAGTCTGAATGAAGCAAAGAAAATATGGCAGGTAAACACGTTGTGACAGACCCGTTGCGGAAGGCGTCAATACCCCGGGAGAGCTACCACCGCAATGCCATTTGTTCAGTCAGCCCACCTGAATCTGAACCTTCCCCGTGCGCTAACGCAGACTGAAGCGCCACAACACATCCAGCACGTGCTGGGTGGCGCGCTCGATATTGTCGCTGCGATGAGCGATTCCCAACTGACGCCATAACGCCGGCCGCAGCGGCAGCATTTTGATGCGCGGATCGGTCAGCGGTGCGCCTTTTTCATGCGGCAGCAAGGTGGCGCCATAACCTGCCGCCACCAGACTCTTGATGGCATCGTTGTAATTGAGTTCGATACGCGGCAGCGGCCGCTGACCGGCAGCGGCAAACCAGGCGCCGGTCAGATGCGACAGCCGGGTACCGCTGTCATTGAGAATCAACGGCTGCGCCGCCAGCCACTCGGGTGTCACGCGGGCCGGACTGCGCCAGTGCGCCGGGACAAAAGCCAGCACCGGATCGCGCCGCCACGCCCGCATTGTCAGCCTCGGCACTGGTGTTTGCGGCAGGGCGACCAGCCCGACATCGAGGGTTCCTTCGTTCAGGCGCTGCAAACTGGTTTGCGAAGTCAGCACTTCCACTTGCACATCGATGCCGGGATGATCTTGGCCCAGAATTTCCAGCGCCTGCGGCAACAGATGGGCGATGGCGCCGGTGGACGCGCCCAGCCGTACGCGTCCGGCCAGTCCCTGCACCTGTTGTTGCACCTCGTGCAGCGCCTGTTCGGTATCGGCCAGCAAACGGCGCGCCCGCGCGATCAGACTGTCGCCAATCGAGGACGGTTTGATCTGGCCGCGCTGGCGCGACAGCAGGGTGGCACCGATGCGCTGTTCCAGTTCGGCAATGTGCATGCTGATGGTCGGCGGTGCCAGATGCAGCATGCGCGCGGCCTCGGCAAAGGAACCGAGATCGGCAATCGTCACCAGCGTCCGCAGGCGGTCCAGATTCATTTCACGCATTACCGTCTCCTGATTCAGAAAAACTGAACATGATCGTCATTAAATTCAACTTTTTATATTCTAACAACGGGGCGAAGATACGGTGAACTCTTTCAATAAGGAATCTGATCATGGCTGCTCCTGTTATTTTCATCGACGGTGACCAAGGCACCACCGGTTTGCACATCCACGACCACTTGCGCGGACGCAGCAATCTGCAGCTGTTGACACTGCCGGCTGCAGAGCGCAAAGACCTGCGCCGTCGCGCCCAAGCGATCAACAGCTGCGACATTGCCATCCTGTGTCTGCCCGACGCCGCCGCACGGGAAGCGGTGGCTGCCATCGCCAATCCCGCCGTGCGCGTGATTGACGCCAGTTCGGCGCATCGCACCAGCGCCGGCTGGGTATACGGGTTTCCGGAGTGGCAGGCGACACAGTCGCAACATATCGCCGAAGCGCATCGCGTCAGTAATCCCGGGTGCTATCCGACCGGCGCGATTGCATTGCTGCATCCGCTGATCGAAGCTGGTTTGCTGCCGCGTACCTATCCGGTGAGCATCCATGCCGTGTCGGGTTACTCCGGCGGCGGCCGTCCTGCGGTGGCGCAATATGAAGGCGCTTCGGCCGCCACTGCACCCGCATTCCAGGTCTATGGGACGGCATTGGCGCACAAGCATCCACCTGAAATCGAACGCTACAGCGGCCTCTCGCAACGGCCCTTGTTCGTGCCGGCATACGGCGCTTTCCGTCAAGGCATCGTGTTGACGATACCGCTGGAACTGCGCTTGCTGGCCCCGGGTGTCAACGCGCAGCAAATACAGTCTGCCCTTGAACGGCACTATGCCGCGACCGCCCACGTCAGCGTGATACCGCGCGAACAAACGAGCAACATCACCGGGCTTGATCCGCAGGCGCTCAATGGCAGCAACGACATGCAACTGGGGGTATTCGTCAATGAGGAATACGGCCACGTCTTGCTGACGGCGGTATTCGACAATCTGGGCAAGGGCGCTGCCGGTGCCGCCGTGCAAAACCTGGATTTGATGCTGGCAGCGTAACCACGGCGGGCGGCACCGGGCGCTGCGTACCGGGCAGCGCTTGCCAGCAAAGCAGCGGCGGTTCACGACATGTTGTGAACCGCCGTTTTGTTTTTTCCAGACGCCCGTTTTATTTCAATTGCAACATAAGCCGACGGCACTGCAATCGATCCGTAACCGGCGCGGCGCAAGATACACCCATACCGAAACGAAACGAAGCGAACGGAACAGCGGATCGGTCAACCCAAGGCAGGATCACTCAAGGAGAACATCATGCGCATCATCACCGCCACTACCGCCGTCATCATCTTGACCCTCACTGCAACCGCAGCCCGCGCCGACAGCATCTTCACCGGCGCCACCGACTACGAATCGCCACTCTGCATGATTCTGCATGTCGGCGCCAGGCTCATCGGCAAGCTGTTCTGATTGTTCAAGCGCAACATTGCCGGAGCGTCTTGACATCTGCCCGTCACCGCCGCGCCGCAGGATGCGGTCATACCGAATGCCGCTCAACCCGAATCAACCAGGAGCACATCATGCGTAAAGTCATCCTCTGCCTCATGATCGCCGTCAGCGCCATGTCGTTCAGCGCCGCGCAAGCCAAAGCCAGCAAGCCGCGCATGGCAGTACCGAGCGCCACGATGCAGCAATGTCTGGATGCGCTGATCTACAAAATCCGCTGGATGTGCGGTGACTGACACCGACTGGCATTGACCAGTTGTGACTTGCGGGCCGGGGCAACAGGCGTGTGCGATTCCGCCTCTTGCCTGCGGCATTGCGCTTTTTGCAGTCATCATTCATGGCAAGCGTTTGGCGTCACGTATCCGTGGAGATATCGTCCCACTCTTGATCCATGTAGCCCATGATGCCAGCCGACACGTGTCACATCCGCTAAAAGCGTCTTGTCATATGCAGAATCTGGATTCGGCGGTCGAAAGTCCGGGACAACACTCTTGATCTTCTGCGCGAAGACTCCTGTGGACACTATGGTCGCGAGCACGGCAGTGACCGAACGAATATTGCACAGTTTCCTATTTTTTATTTCCCCTCTTTATTCTGTAAGTCCGGTTCTGTCCGATTGCGAACATCAAAAACATGATCGCGCATAAAAATTCACGTTGAACTTATTTTTTTAATTGATTTTCAATATTTATAAAATGCAGAAAATCATCGACCAAATCCGACATTGTTCCGGGGTTATCTCCACGCTTGGAACTTCTCAAAAGATAGGATTTTTTAACAACTGAAACCGGATGTGCGCCGACCACTCTGCCATCTTTAGAAAGCAGATCTTGATTGATATGCTGGGCCTGAAGAAGAAGGCGAGAATCGCCGTCGATTGTTTCGGTCTCGATCGTGACTATAAAAACGGATTTGGTTAAATTTTTTACTGAATAAATCGCCAGTTTTTGGCCAACGTCGTATTTCGGATTCTGGTCGAGGACATTCACGACTTTCAGATTTTGCAATTGCAACGATTCTTGCAATTGCTTCGAAAAGGCCTGCGTGACATTGCGGACCAAATTGTTGAAACCAACCGAATCTTTCGAAGAATCTACCCCTTGTGGCGCAAGTATAAGAACATCGCTTTTATTTTCTGAAGCGGACTCATGAGGAGGATTGCTCGCGCAGCCTGCAACTAAAATTAGTGTTGCGACGATAGCTATCAGATTTTTCATTGTCGCCTTTCTTGTATGTTCATGTTTAGCCGAAACCCGCCAGAAGCAGCCGGTCTTGCATCAAAGGATGGGGCGATGGCTTGCCGCTGAGCCGCGGCTGTTGAACGACTGCCGCCGCCTGCCATCGCCCGCGACAACCGCCATTGCATCAATGATCAGTTGTCATTTGCCGCCGGATTGGCCTGATAGCGCAGCCAACCTGCAATTGAGGGGCCACCGCCTCCGGCACGGTCTTTGGGATGTGTTCTGCCTTCATTGACAGGGACTTCGGCAAAGTCGAACGGACTCATTCCTTCAATGCACGCCACATTCACACCGTATTGATGCGGCGCGGAGCGGCGTTGGTGAAACGGGTAAATGCCACAGCGTGAACAGAAGTAATGCCTGGCCTCGCCGGTATTGAACTGGTACAGCGTCAGTGCTTCCTGGCCCTGCAATATGCGGATGTCGTCCAGGTTGGCCGATACCGCCACCGCACCGCGCATGCGGCAATAGGAACAGTTGCACCTGCGGGCGGTACGCAAACCATCGGCCAGCTGCAGCGTAAAACGGACCGTGCCGCAGTGGCAGGCAGCGTGATAGACAGGCCGGTCATCAAGTGTGTTGTCAGTCATGGGTCACCAGTTGGTTGATGCAGATCATTGGCCGCTATGGGCAGCGGCAGAGCCAGGTATCTTTGCGCAGGGGCCTTATTCGAAGGCATCCCGATAGGCATACAGGGACGGGGTGCCGCCGGTCATGATGAACAACACATTGGCGCCGGCCTTGAAGGTGCCGGTCTTGATGCAGGACAGCATGCCGGCGAATGCCTTGCCGGAATAGACCGGGTCGAGCAGGATGCCTTCCGAGCGTGCCAGCGCCAGCACGGCGGTTTTCATTTCAGCGGTCGCTATTCCGTAGCCGGCGCCGCGCTGGCTGCCATCGACCAGGATGTCGTCTGCCGGTACTGCAACCTTGTGGCCGAGCACCGCCAGCGTTGCTTCTGTCAGCGCGGCGGTCTTCTGGCGGGTCGTGTCATCATCAAACAGGGTCGAGAAGGCTTGCACGATACGCGTGGATTTGCCTGCGCTGCACAAGCCGGCGGCGAGACCGGCATGCGTGCCGGAGCTGCCGTTGGCCACGACAATGTGGTCGAACGTGATCGATAAGGCTTGCTGTTGTTGCAGGATTTCATGGAGGCAACTGACATAGCCGAGCGCGCCAGTTTCCGTCGAGCCGCCAGTCGGCACCAGATAAGGCCGACGGCCTGATTGCTTCAATTCCGCGACGCGTTCACGCGCCCGCTCCAATGGTGCAATGCCCGGTTCGGCCACTTCGACGCGCGCGCCGAACAGCTGATTCAGAAAAACATTCCCGCCGTATTCGTATTCCTCGTTGGTCTTGGGCACCTGACGGCCGAGAATGATTTCGCACTGCAGCCCGACCCTGGCGGCGGCCGCTGCGGTGAGGCGGGCATGATTGGATTGCAGTCCGCCAATCGTCACCACGGTATCGGTGCCTTCCGCGATGGCCGCGCCCAGCAGAAATTCCAGCTTTCTGAGCTTGTTGCCGCCACCGCCCAGCGCCATCAGATCATCGCGTTTGACAAATAGATTGACGTCGCCGGCATAGGGAATCTCGCGTGTCAATTGCGTGAGCCGGGCGACGGGGGTGGCGCCCTCGATGAGGCGAATGCGGGGAAACGGAGCAAGGAGATCGGTGCTGGCAGGGGACATGATTCTCTCGAATTGATTGATCGGGACTGACCGGCCGCGGATGACAAATCACGCTGGCATGACTGCCGGTGCCAGTCATGCCAAGTGCGATGTGCGTCCTCTCTGTTGCGAACGGCGTACCGGGATTTTAATCGTTCTGTCGATAAACGGTTTTTGCACCGGCGATCCGGTACAGCGCGGCGCACGCAGCACGGATCCGGATCGACTTGCCGTGCCATGTACGGTGGCGGTTGCCGGCAGAAAGTGCGCTGTTGCCCGACGGTTATGTCACTGCCGGCACACCGGTCTGGTCTTGCAAGAAAGCGTCGGCAAACGCATCGGAAAAGATATCCGCCAACGCAAAACGCAGCGCTGCTGACCGCTCGGGTCCATAGACTTTCTCAAAGCGCGCCTGCGCCTTGTGCCACAGCAGATTTGCCTGCTGCAATTTGCTGCGGCCCGCGGCGGTCAGGGAAACGCGCCTGCTGCGGCCATCTTTCGCATCTCTGGTCTGTATCAGATAGCCGTCGCGCTCCAGCGGCTTCAGATTATGCGCCAGCGCCGAGCGGTCCAGCACCATTGCATATGCCAGTTCGGACATGGTCGGCTCGCCTGCGCGCTGCACATGCACCAGCACCGACCGCTGGGAGATGGTCAGCCCGCACGGCACCAGCACGGCATCGTATAGCTGGGTAACGCGCCGGCTCGCCTTGCGCAGCGTGGCACCGTTGCAAACCAGCGGATCTTTGGCACTTTGACGGGTCAACACTGGTCTCCGGTGGGGTTGATCGATGTCTTCACTGCGGCGCGGCCCGGCCGCATCATGCTTCGTGCTCTGACCATTCCGGACTGAAGCCGCCCAGCGTCGGGTGGTACATTTCGTCACCCGCGTGCTGCGTGAATTCCACATTCAGCCGGTCTTCGCTCAGTCCGAGTATGTCGATGCAATCAGCGCAGAGCGCCTTGGCTACCTGCATGCGCAGTTCCGCCGTCCGGCCCTTGCGGATATCGCACATCAGGACCGAAACCGGAACCGGTTCTCCGTCCACGGTTCTCCAGACACCGCCCTGACCAACTTCGCGAATGGCGATGCTGATGCGGCGAATGTCGACCGTCATGAGGCCGGCGTAGGTGGTCGCCATTTTCTTGGCGAGCGCCTGTTTGAGATCGAACGGATAGGTGTCGTTGACATCCAGTTGCAAGTAGGGCATGGCAGATCTCCTGGGACAGTTGTCGAGGGCATAACGCGGCATACAGGATGCCATTCACGAGAATACATGCATATGCCAATAGTTGCACATTTAATTGCATATGCCACTAAATTCCAGGAGGCCGCTGTCAGTAACGTGCGTGATGCCGGACCCGGTATTGCTTTGTATAATCGCACCATTCTTTATGAATGCGAGAAGCTCATGACATTGGCAAGATTGGAACAGCAGTTGGGGTTTCTGAGAGAAATCGATCAATTGAAGTCGGTGGTGCGGCAATCACCGCTGCTCGACCGCAGCCGGAAGGAAAATTCCGCAGAACACTCCTGGCACCTCGCCATGTATGCGTTGCTGCTCAATGAGTACGCCGCCGGCCCGGTGGATACCAATCGCGTCATGCAGATGCTCTTGCTGCATGACATCGTCGAGATCGACGTCGGTGATTTTCCGATTCATGGCGGCTCGTCCGCACTGGTGCAGGCGGAACAGGAAGCCCGCGCCGCGGCACGACTGTTCGGCATGTTGCCGCAGCTTCAAGGCGATCAGTTTCTGCGTTTATGGCAGGAATTCGAAGAGGGCGAAACCGAGGATGCCAGGTTCGCCAAGGCGCTCGACCGCTTTCAGCCACTGCTGACCAATGTATTTACCGGCGGCGGCACCTGGACCGAGAATGGGGTTTCGCTCGAACAGGTCTTTTCCCGCTACGGGCCGGTGATAAAAAAAGGCGCACCGCAGTTGTGGAGTGTGTGCGAGCAGTGGGTTACCCGCCATTTTTCACAGTAACGGCCACGGCAGTTTCACGAAAGATTGTCAGGCGGCGATGTCCGGGAAAGGAAGTTTTCCCCTTTGGCGGTGAGCGATACCGTGCCGGACATGCCGGGACCGGCATCGACCAGCCCATCGGCACAGGCATCTTCCCAGATCGTCAGGCGCGGACAACTGCTTTTCCAGACCTCCAGAACTTCCGCATAGGAAGGTTTTCCTTGGGCGATCCAATCCAGCATCTGCCTTGTCAATGCGTCATGTGAGTGTTCCATGTCTCCTCCTGCGACCAGACGGATAACGGCTATTATCGTCCTCGCGCATCGCAGCGGCAAGCCGTTGGCTGGCCGTCATTGCTTTGAGGAAAGTTGCGCCGTTTCAGGCGCGGCACACTCAGACTGCCGGTTGACGATACGCGCGGCTGGAGATGGCGACCGAATTGCCGTCAGGGTCTTTGGCATTGGCAAACGCGTAACCGTTGGCCTGATGCGTGCTGCCGAAGATCAGGCCGCGTTGGGCGCTTTGCACCTTGAAAACGTCAACATCGCGCACGCTGAACATGAGCTTGACGCCAACCTGTCCGAGCTTCACGCTTTTGGCGGCCTGATGAATCAGGATCGTGGCACCGGTGTCGGCGGTGGTCAGTTCGATCAAGCCTTCGTGCATTTCACCGCTGCTGTCGAAGTCAAAGAAGTCGCTGTAAAACGCGGCCGTGGCGACCGGGTTTTTGGCATAGATGAGAATCGTGTTCAGTATTGCTGACATGCTGCCTCTGGAGTGCGGGATTGAAATGGTTTGCCAGGATCGGTTGCAGCGCCGGTAGTCGTGCACGCAAGAAAGACGCCGTTCATGCGATTTGCCATCAGTTGGCGGCGGCGGCCTGTGCCGCATCTGCCGCCAGCAACGCAATCAGCGTCTTGGCAAACGCGGGCAATTCATCGAAATTGCGCACGCATACCTGCATCGCCCGTTCGGCCCATTTATCGCTGAGCGCCACGATTGCCAGCGGATTGCTCTGGGCATAGCGCCGCGCTACCGATTCCGGCAAGATGCCGATACCGACATTGGCGGCAATCATGCAACAGGCGGCTTCGAAATTGCCGACCTGAATCCGGAACGGCAACGGCCGGTGCAGGGCATCGCTGGCTTCACGCAAGAAAATGTGCAGCGCGCTGGCTTCGTGCAGGCCGACGTGATTGTAGTCCAGCGTATCGGCGAAGGCCACTGCGGTTTCCTTTGCCAGCACGTGGTCGCGCGGCGTGACCAGCACCAGTTGGTCGTTGCGGTAAGGAATGACTTCCAGTTCGCCGGTGGCGACATTGCCGGCGATGATGCCGATATCGGTCTGGCCGTCGGTGACGGCGCGCACGATTTCACGGCTCGGGCGTTCGTGCAGGTCGATGTTCACGTCCGGGTGAGCGGCCAGATACGACTGCAAGATCGGCGGCAGGAATTCGACCAGCGAAGTGGTGTTGGCGAAAATGCGCAGATGGCCTTTGACGCCCTTGGTGTATTCCTGCATGTCGCCGTGCAGATGCTGAATCTGGCGCACCACCAGTCGCGCGTGCATGGCGAAGGTCAGTCCGGTCGGCGTCAGCGCCACGCCTTGTCCGGTGCGATAGATCAGTTGCGCGCCGATGTTCTCTTCCAGTTTCTTGACGCGGGTGCTGACCGCCGAGAGCGACATGTGCATGGCTTCGGCGGTGCGGGTAAGACTGTTGAAGTCGGCCACATTGGCCAGCAGGCGAAGATCGACGAGGTCAAAATGCATAGGTGTGCGGGACGGATTGGGGCGGCAATGGCGCCGCTTGATCCGGTGAGTTTAGCGCATACCAGCGGGGAGGGTTGGAGGGAATGGTTTTTGGCGGGGGCGTATCGTTCTCTGCGCCGATGAGCCTGGTCGGGAAATGCTTCTTTGTGGAGTTTTACGGTTCTCTCTT
>NZ_LFLS01000032.1 GCF_001189915.1 Herbaspirillum autotrophicum | reverse complement strand
CACCTCGCTCACGCCGCAGATGGCAAAACACCCGCATGCGCGGGCGTTTTTGTTTGGCGTCCCCAGGGGGATTCGAACCCCCGTACTCACCGTGAAAGGGTGATGTCCTAGGCCTCTAGACGATGGGGACATAACATATAGTGTCCAAGCTTTACTGCTAATCATTGGTGGAGGTAAGCGGGATCGAACCGCTGACCTCTTGCATGCCATGCAAGCGCTCTCCCAGCTGAGCTATACCCCCCAACAAAACACCCGCTTGCGCGAATATTTTTTAACTGGCATCCCTGACGGGTTTATCTCTACAAACAAACGCCCGCTGGTGCGGGCGCTTCGCAACAATCCTGCATGCAAGGCGCTCAGGCACCTTTCTCATGCATCAGAAAAGAAAAACGCCCGCTTGCGCGAACGTTTTTTATCTGGCGTCCCCAGGGGGATTCGAACCCCCGTACTCACCGTGAAAGGGTGATGTCCTAGGCCTCTAGACGATGGGGACATAATGTCCGGTAGTGCTCACTGCTGCTTCTTCTGGCATTTCAAAGAAGATAAAACTGGCGTCCCCAGGGGGATTCGCCCACATACTGCCGGCCGCTGTTGCGCTGGCAAGCGCAACCCTTCGAATCCTGCACGCAAGGTGCGCAGGCACCTCACTCACACCACAGATCGAAAAGCTGGCGTCCCCAGGGGGATTCGAACCCCCGTACTCACCGTGAAAGGGTGATGTCCTAGGCCTCTAGACGATGGGGACGTATAGTGTCCAAACTTTACTGCTTGCTGCCTGTCGCTGCAACTTTCATTGCCACAACATCTTCAGTCGCTGGTGGAGGTAAGCGGGATCGAACCGCTGACCTCTTGCATGCCATGCAAGCGCTCTCCCAGCTGAGCTATACCCCCTTGCGAAGAAGCGAGATTATAGCAACGTTTTATTGGAACGTGCAATGACTGTTTTCAGTTTTTCTGAAATATTACGCCAGGCCTTTTTTCAGGCGTTCCAGCACGACTTCACGACCAAACAATTCGAGCACGACATCGATTGCAGGTGTCTGCAACTGACCCGCCACCAACAGACGCAACGGCATCGCCAATTGCGGCATCTTCAGTTTGTGCTCGGCCAATACTTCCTTGATCATCGGCGCCAGCGCGTCCTTCTTCCATTCAACAGTAGCGCAGCGTGCGGCAAAATCCTGCAGCACCGGCTTGATGGCGTCGGTGACATGTTGTGCCAGCAACGCCGCATCCGGTGCGGGTTGCCGATAAAACATCATCACTGCGGCCGCAATATCGTTGACGGTATTGGCGCGCTCTTTGAGCAAACCGATGGTCAGTTCCAGCGACGGCGCGCCATCCAGTTGTGCACCTTCTTTTTCCAGCAACGGCCGCACCAGCTTTTCCAGACGCGCATTGTCAGCCAGCTTGATGTAGTGATTGTTCAGCCAGGCCAGTTTTTCCTGATTGAATTGCGCCGGCGATTTCGACAAGTGGTCCAGGTCGAACCAGCCGCAGAACTGCTCCATCGAGAACACCTCTTCGTCACCGTGGCTCCAGCCCAGACGCGCCAGATAATTCAGCATCGCTTCCGGCAGATAACCTTGTGCCGGGTAATCCATGACGCTGACCGCGCCGTGACGCTTGGACAGCTTTTCACCATCGGCGCCGAGAATCATCGGTACGTGGCCATACAGCGGCAACGTGCCGCCCAGTGCTTTCAGAATATTGATCTGGCGCGGTGTATTGTTGACATGGTCATCGCCGCGAATCACGTGCGTGATCTTCATGTCCCAGTCGTCCACCACCACGCAGAAATTGTAGGTTGGCGTGCCGTCCGGACGGGCGATCACCAGATCATCCATCTCGCGATTGGAAATCGTGATGGTGCCCTTGACCACATCGTCCCAGGTCACATCGCCATCGAGCGGATTCTTGAAGCGCACCACCGGCTTGCGATCGGCCGGAATCGCCGGCAAGGTCTTGCCCGCTTCCGGCCGCCAGGTGCCGTCATAGCGCGGCTTGTCGCCGGCGGCGCGTTGCCGTTCGCGCATCGCTTCCACTTCTTCCGGCGACGAGTAACAGTAATACGCCGTGCCCTGCGCCAGCATTTGCGCCAGCACTTCGCGATAGCGGTCCATGCGCTTCATCTGATAGAACGGACCTTCGTCATGGTGCAAACCCAGCCATTGCATGCCGTCGATGATGGCTTGCACTGCTTCCGGCGTGGAACGTTCGACATCGGTATCTTCGATACGCAACACGAAGGTGCCGCCGAAACGGTGTGCATAAGCCCACGAAAACAGCGCCGTACGGGCGCCGCCCAGATGAAGATAACCGGTCGGGCTGGGCGCAAAGCGGGTGCGTACGGGGGTGTTGGCTGTTGTCATCGTAAGTAAAAACGGCCTTGGGATACCAAAGCCGTTATCTGCAAAATGGGAAAGTCGTCATTTTACCGTGTTGCCTGCCGCGAGGGAATGCAGCCGGCAACATGGCGCCGCTACTTGACCAGCTACTTGACGGTGATGTTGATGGTCTTGCTCAAGGCCGGACCATACGACTGATGCGCGCCATTGGCGAACTGCGCGGTCAGCTGGTACTTGCCCGGCGGCAGCGTGACGCTGGCTTCGGTCTGCCCCTTGCCGTAATGCAGATGGGTGGCATCCATCGGAATGGCTTCGCCGGCCGGAATGCTGCCGCTGTTGATCAACAGGTGATGATGACCGGTATTGGGCGTCATGTCGCCGGCCGGTTTGATCTCCATGCCGCTGACGCCAAACCTGACATCAAACGGGCTGGTGACAACCGCGCCATCCTTCGGCGCCAACAGGGACACCGATGCATCGGCGGCCTGTGCAAACGGTGCCAGCAAGGCAGCACTACAGAACAACAACAGGGCAAGTCGGGATTTCATGGTGTTTCCTCCAGAAGGATCGTTCATTCATGGTTCATAAAATGGCCCCGGACCTGCCCTGCCGCCAGCGCACGTGCAATCGTGCTGCAATCAGTCGTTCTGAATCACGATGCTCGGGAACTTGCTGGTCATGTCCTTGGCCTTCTCCGCCACTTTGACCGCGACCTTGCGGGCAATGTTCTTGTAAATTTCTGCAATTTGTCCATCCGGCTCTGCCACTACCGTCGGCCGCCCGGAATCAGCCTGTTCGCGGATCGCCATCGTCAGTGGCAAGGCACCCAGGAAGTCGACGCCGAAGTCGGCACACATCTTTTCGCCGCCGCCGGCACCGAAGATGGCTTCGGCGTGACCGCAGTTGGAACAGATATGGGTACTCATGTTTTCGACGATGCCCAGAATCGGAATCCCGACCTTCTCGAACATCTTCAAGCCCTTGCGCGCATCCAGCAAGGCGATGTCCTGCGGCGTGGTGACGATCACGGCGCCGGTTACCGGCACCTTTTGCGACAAGGTCAGCTGTACATCACCGGTCCCCGGCGGCATATCCACGATCAGGTAATCAAGATCGCGCCAGTTGGTCTGATCCAGCAATTGCTGCAAGGCCTGCGTGACAATCGGCCCGCGCCAGACCATCGGTTCATCAGGATCGATCATGAAACCGATCGACGACACTTGCAGGCCGTGATTTTCCAGCGGCTCCATGGTTTTGCCGTCCAGTGTTTCGGGCCGGGCACTGATACCCATCATCATCGGTTGCGACGGACCGTAGATATCGGCATCCAGAATCCCCACCTGCGCGCCTTCGGCAGCCAGCGCCAGCGCCAGATTCACGGCAGTCGTCGATTTGCCGACGCCGCCCTTGCCGGACGCCACTGCAATGATGTTCTTGACGTTGGATTTGAGCTTGAGGCCGCGCTGCACGGAATGCGCGACGATCTTGAAATAGACATTGGCCGCAACGCTGGTGACACCCGGCAAACCTTGCACTGCCGCCTGCGCGGCACTGCGAATCAATTCGATCTGGCTCTTGGCCGGATAACCGAGTTCGACATCAAAGGCAACCACACCAGCTTCTGCCTTGAGATTTTTGACCGCCCTGCCAGTAACCAGATCCTTGCCGGTATTCGGATCAATGACTTGCGCCAGGGCGGCCTTGACTGCTTCTACGGTGATGCTCATTACCTCTCCTTGTTCGATACCCGCAAGTCTAAACCAATCGGATCATGGCCGTCGCAACATTGCAGATTGCCGGGGCGACAAGATTCCGGCTCCATGCCTCGGACATTTGCCGCCAATACGGCATAAAAGCCGGCGATCCGGCACCTGCGGCAGCCTGTGCAAGCAGCATTTTCTGTATATATAAGCGCCAAACCCGATACGGCTGCTAAAATTACCCTCTTTTCCACCCACACCAACCCCAAGCATCGCCAATGAGCACCTCATCAGCCCGTCAACTCTTCGTTACCACCGCCCTCCCCTACGCCAACGGCGCGTTTCACATCGGCCACATCATGGAATACATCCAGGCCGACATCTGGGTCCGGTTTCAGCGAATGCAGGGCCATGAGGTACATTTCGTCGGTGCCGATGACGCCCATGGCGCGCCGATCATGATCGCCGCCGAGAAGGCCGGCGTGACGCCACAGCAATTCGTGGCGGGCATCGCTGCCGGGCGCAAGCAGTATCTGGACGGTTTTCATATCGCCTTCGACAACTGGCACTCGACCGATGGCCCGGAAAATCATGCCCTGTCGCAAGAAATTTACCGTTCGCTGCGCGACAACGCCAAGCTGATCACCACCAAAACCATCGACCAGTTCTACGATCCGGTCAAAAACATGTTCTTGCCGGATCGCTATATCAAGGGCGAATGTCCCAAGTGTGGCGCCAAGGACCAGTATGGCGACTCCTGTGAAGTCTGCAGCGCGGTGTATGCGCCGACCGACCTCAGGAATCCGTACTCGACGCTGTCCGGCGCGACCCCGGTGATGAAATCATCGGAACATTTCTTCTTTACCCTGTCGGATCCGAAGTGCGTGGCCTTTTTGCGCGAATGGGCGCTGGAGGGCAACCGCCTGCAACCGGAAGTGGCCAACAAGGCACGCGAATGGCTGGATGGCAAGGATGGCGAAGGCAGCGGTCTGGGCGACTGGGATATCAGCCGCGATGCACCGTATTTCGGCATCGAAATTCCGGATGCCCCGGGCAAGTACTTCTATGTCTGGCTCGATGCGCCAATCGGCTATCTGGCGTCGCTCAAGAATTACTTCGACAAGACCGGCCGCGATTTCGATGCCTTTATGGCCGACCCGGACACCGAGCAATATCACTTCATCGGCAAGGACATCACGTATTTCCATACCCTGTTCTGGCCGGCCATGCTCAAGTTCGCCGGCCGCAAGGTGCCGAACAATGTGTTCGCTCATGGCTTCATTACCGTCAGCGGCGAAAAAATGTCGAAATCGCGCGGCACCGGCATTTCGCCGCTGCGCTATCTCGACATCGGCATGAATCCGGAATGGATGCGCTATTACATTGCCGCCAAACTCAATGCCAAGGTCGAAGATGTCGATTTCAACCCGGATGACTTCGTGGCCCGCGTCAATGCCGATCTGATCGGCAAGTACGTCAACATCGCCAGCCGTGCTGCCGGCTTCATCGCCAAACGTTTCGACGGCAAGCTGAGCATGGCCTGGGCCGTCAGCGGCGACGCCTTCCTCGACAAACTGCGCAATGTGGCGCCGGAAATCCAGGCGCTGTATGACCAGCGCGAATACGGCAAAGCGCTGCGTGCCGTCATGGATCAGGCTGATGCCGTGAATGCCTACGTCGATGCCAACAAGCCATGGGAACTGGCCAAGGACAGCAGCAAGGACGCGCAATTGCATGAAGTCTGCAGCCGCTTGCTGGAGGCCTTCCGCATCCTGACCGTGTACCTGAAACCGGTATTGCCGCAACTGGCAGCGCAAGTCGAGAGCTTCCTGAATGTCGCGCCATTCCAATGGAGCGACGTCAGCAACGCCCTGCCCGACGGCCACGTGATCAACGCCTACAGCCATCTGATGACCCGGGTCGAACCGAAAATGCTGGATGCCTTGTTCGAAGCGCCGGAAGCGCCCGCCGCAGCCGAACCTGCCGTGGCCGAAAGCAGCATCGAAGAACCGGCGCCGGAAATCAGCATCGATGACTTTGCCAGGATCGATTTGCGCATTGCCAAAATCGTCAATTGCGAAGCGGTCGAAGGATCGACCAAGTTGCTGCGCCTGACGCTTGATGCCGGTGAAGGCAAGACCCGCAACGTGTTCTCGGGCATCGCCTCGGCCTACAAACCGGAAGAGCTGGTCGGCAAGCTGACCGTAATGGTGGCCAATCTGGCGCCGCGCAAGATGAAGTTCGGCATTTCCGAAGGCATGGTGCTGGCAGCCTCGGCCAAGGATGAAAAATCCAAACCGGGCATTTATGTACTCAACCCATGGCCCGGTGCAGAACCAGGCATGCGGGTACGTTAAACCGCCTGGTATCGGAACAGCGCCATGGAATTATTGATACGGGAAGCGACCGCAGACGATGCGGCACTGATTGCAGAACTGACCCGTAGCAGTTGGGCCAACAAGGTGGCCGCCAGCTCCAGCGGCCACGTCGAAGCACCGCTGCGCGTCGCGGAAGATTTGCAGCGCGGCGGCGGCTTCGTGCTGTTGCGCAACGATGTACCGGCCGGTTCGGTGCGCTGGCTGCCGCTCGATACCGAGCTTGACGTGTGGGAAGTCATGCGCATGGGCATCGTGCCCGGTTATCGCGGCGAACGCTTGTCTCAGCACCTGATGGAAGCACTGATCCATCGGGCGCTGGCAGCCGACGTGCGGGAATTGCGGCTGGCGGTACGACTGGATCAGGCGCAACTGGTCGACCTGTATGCTGCGCTCGGCTTTGAAATTGCACCGGAACTCGAATACACCCGTGCCAATCCACAGGAACAGCCGCCCATCGTCATGCGCCGCTGGCTCAGACCCTGAACCGCATCAATAGCCGGAAATCTCCGAATGCGAGGTAGCCACTACCTTGTGGCTGTCCATGTCAAAGTGGACATTGAACAGCCGCGGTTCGTTGATATTCTGATAGCGCCAGTCCCATACTTCTTCATTCTTGCGCTTGAACGGCACGATTGTGCGCGGCCGTCCCAGCAGGCGGCGCACGTCCTCACTGCGCATGCCCGGCACCACCTTGGCGAAATTCTCCGCCGTCAGCACCTGCGTGTAATCGAGCATGCGTCCATCGGCGGCAATCGAAAACATCCAGGTACGCACGCCCTGCGGCCCTTTCGGATATTCCAGCGTGCGCCGGCCATCCTCTTCTTCCCATACCGTGTCGGGTTGCCCCATGACGGTACGCACTTCCGCCTCGGTCGAGACGCCTTTGCTCAATTTATCCAAGCCGAACTCCTCTATCGGATTGCCATTGCGATCACAGCCCAGCATCAGCAATGCCGCACCGCACGCACCGATCCAGCCAAAAACCTTACCAACACGCATAGTCACTCCAGTCTCAAGACAAGGTAGAATAGCGCTAATTCCATCCTGCATACAGAAAGCGCCGGAAAATCCATGGCCAAGCAATTCAAGCACTACGAGTCCGAAGCAACCAAGTTCATCGCT
This sequence comes from Herbaspirillum autotrophicum, assembly GCF_001189915.1. Lineage (GTDB taxonomy): Bacteria > Pseudomonadota > Gammaproteobacteria > Burkholderiales > Burkholderiaceae_D > Herbaspirillum > Herbaspirillum autotrophicum. Next base: position 67,852 of record NZ_LFLS01000032.1, on the reverse strand, counting down.
GAACTCAAGGTGAAAAATCCGCAACTGGAAGAACAGCAGCGCGCCGGCCGTGCCTTGCTGTGGGACAAGACCCCGCTGGATCTGGACAAGAGCGCGCGCGACAAGGAATCGCGCGTCGAGCAATCGCCTTACGTCTACCAAAACCACTGATTATTGCGACATGAGTGGCATCAGTGGCATGAATGACAGCAGTGAAACTAGCGGCGACGCCAGCGAACTGGTACTCGCCGGCCAGCCGGACACGACCCCCGACGTCATTGATGGCGTCGCTTTCGCCAAGCTGTATGGCGAACCGCTGTTCAAGCTGCCGAACGACCTCTACATTCCGCCCGATGCCCTGGAAATTTTCCTGGAAGCATTTCAGGGGCCGCTGGATCTGTTGCTGTACCTGATCCGCAAGCAGAATTTCAATATCCTCGATATTCCGATGGCGCAGGTCACCCTGCAGTATCTGGAGTATGTCGAACAAATCCGCAAACACAATCTGGAGCTGGCCGCCGAGTATCTGCTGATGGCCGCCATGCTGATCGAGATCAAATCGCGCATGCTGCTGCCGGTGCGCAAGGCCGACACCGGTGAAGAAGCCGAAGATCCGCGCGCCGAACTGGTACGTCGTCTGCTGGAATACGAACAGATGAAGCTGGCGGCACAGGAGCTGGACTCCCTGCCGCAGGTGGGCCGCGATTATGTGCGCACGCAAGTGCATATCGAGCAAACCATTGTCACGCGCTGGCCGGAAGTCGATCTCAATGATCTGCAAGCCGCCTGGGCCGATGTCATCCGGCGCGCCAAACTGATCCAGCATCACCACATCAGCCGCGAAGAATTATCGGTACGGGAACACATGACCGGTATCTTGCGTCGTCTGCAATCGGCGCGCTTCGTCGAATTCTCCGACCTGTTCGATCCCTCGCGCGGCGTGCCCGTGCTGGTGGTCAATTTCGTGGCGCTGCTCGAACTAGCCAAGGAGACTCTGATCGAGATCACCCAGGCTGAGCCGTTTGCGCCAATTTATGTGCGACTGTCTTACTCGCCAAGCTAGTAACAGAACTCCATACCGAATATGAAAATCATCTCTTCCATTGAAGAATTGCGCGATCAGTTGCGCGGTCAGTTACGCACGGCATTTGTCCCGACCATGGGCAATCTGCATGAAGGCCATCTGTCGCTGATGCGGCTGGCACGCACACACGGCGACCCGGTCGTGGCTTCGATCTTCGTCAATCGCCTGCAATTCGGACCGAATGAGGATTTTGACAAGTATCCGCGCACCTTTCAGGACGACGTGGAAAAACTGGAAAAAGAAGGCGTATACGTGCTGTTCGCGCCGACCGAGAAAGATATGTATCCGGAGCCGCAGGAATATCGCGTGCAGCCGCCGGACGATCTCGGCAACATTCTGGAAGGTGAGTTCCGTCCCGGCTTCTTTACCGGCGTCACCACGGTCGTGATGAAACTGTTTTCCTGTGTGCAGCCGCGCGTTGCGGTATTCGGCAAAAAGGATTATCAGCAACTGATGATCGTGCGCAATATGGCGCGCCAGTTTGCGCTGCCGACCGAAATCATCGCTGCCGAAACCTTCCGCGCTGAAGACGGCCTGGCCTTATCGTCACGCAATCGCTACCTGTCGGACGACGAGCGCAGCGAAGCGCCGGCACTCTACCAGGCGCTCGATCACGTTGCCAGCGCCATCCGCAGCGGCCATCTGGATGTTCCGGCACTGGAACAACAAGCCATGTCGACACTGGCGCAACGCGGCTGGCAACCGGACTACATCTCGATCCGCAAACGCATCAATCTGCAAGCACCTTCAGCCGACGATCTGGCGCAAGGCACGCCGCTGGTGGTCGTGGCCGCCGCCAAACTCGGCAACACCCGCCTGATCGACAACCTAGAAGTCTGATGCCATCACCCGCGCCAGCGCTGACCTTGCTGCTGGCGTTGGCGCTGCCGCCAGTGGCAATTGCCGTCGGCCCCCTCAGCGTCACTGACGATCAGGGCAATACCGTTACGCTGACACGACCGGCGCGTCGCATTGTCAGTCTCGCGCCGCACACTACCGAATTATTGTTCGCTGCCGGCGCCGGTCCTTATCTGGTCGGCGTCAGCAATTTCAGCGACTACCCCGCCGCCGCCGGCAATATCCGTTCGATTGGCCGCATCCGCAATGCCGATCTGGAAACCATCATCACCCTCAAACCCGATCTGGTGGTGGCCTGGCACAGCGGCAACTCGGCCGCGCAAGTGGCGCGTCTGCGGGAATTGCACATACCTGTATTTGAAAGTCAGCCAAACGACTTCGAAATGATTGCCAGCTCCATCGAACGGCTGGCCAGACTGAGCGCTACCGACGCCAGCGGCGCCAAAGCGGCCGCCGGGTTTCGCAGCCGCTGGCATGCACTGGAACAGCGCTATCGCAACCGCAGCAGCGTCAGTGTGTTTTATCAAATCTGGAGTCAGCCGCTGACCACCCTCAATGGTGATCACATGGTATCGACCGTGCTGCGCACCTGCGGTGGCCGCAACATCTTTGCCGGCCTGCCGCAACTGGCGCCGACCGTCAGCGTGGAAGCGGTACTGGCGGCGGATCCCGATGCCATTCTGACGCCCTCCGACGCCAAGGACGCACCACTCAAAAGCTGGCAGCGCTTCAGCCGCATGAAAGCGGTGGCCGCCAACAATCTGTTCGTGGTCAATGCCGACTGGCTCAACCGGGCCGGCCCACGCATTGTCGATGCCACGGAAGAAGTGTGCAAAACGCTGGATCTGGTCCGTACCCGCAGCCGCAACACCGCCGCGCCGTAAGCGCAGCCGAATTCAACTGCGGGCGTCGAGCGGCAGGAACAGACTGCCCTGCGCGGTGGTAATCACGTCAAATTCGCAATTGAATGCCAGCCCCAGAATAGCGGGCCGCAGCACCTCGTCCAGTGGCCCTTGCCAATGGCGCTCATGGCCGATGATCAAGGCATGCGTGGCAAAGCGCGACACCAGATGCAAATCATGACAGGCCGCGACCACCGCCTTGGCCGGCGATTGCTGCGTCAGATTGCGCAACAACCGCATCATCGCCAATTGCGCCGGCAGGTCCTGATGCGAGGTCGGTTCATCCAGCAACAGCAGCGCCGGATCCTGCACCAGCAAGGCTGCCAGCGCCACCCGTTGACGTTCGCCGCCCGACAAATGCAACACATCGTCGGCACTATGCGCGGTCATATTGAGACTGGCCAGCGCCTGCCGCGCCAGTACGAAATCTTCCGGACTTTCCCAGCCAAAACCGTTCTGATATGGAAAGCGTCCTGCCACCACGCTCTCAAGCACGCTGCAGGAAAATGCATCTTGCTGTTGCTGGCTCAGCAAACCGCGCCAGCGCGCCAGGGCATTGGGCGACATGGCCGCCAGCGGCTTGCCGTGGGCGGCAATCTGCCCCGCTGCCGGCGGCTGCAAGCCGGCTACTGCGTGCAGCAAGGTACTTTTACCGATACCGTTCGGTCCGAGCACACACCAGAATTCACCGGCATGAACGCGCCATTCCAGTTGCGTCAGCAATGGTCGCGTACCGGCATGCACCGTCAAACCGCCGGCATGCAACACCGGCACGGCACTCATGCCTTGCCCCGCGACAGCAACCACAGGAACACCGGCACCCCGCACAAAGCAGTGACCACCCCGACCGGCAATTGGGTCGGCGCCGCAATCGTGCGCGCCAGCAAGTCGGCCAACGCCAGCGCACTGCCGCCAGCCAGCACTGACGCCGGCAACAGCAAACGCTGATCATTGCCAAACAACAAGCGCAGGCCATGCGGCACCACCAGACCAACGAAGCCGATGGTTCCGGCCACCGTGACCGCCGCCGCCGTCGACAGCGACGCCACGCACAACAGCGCAATGCGCAAGCGCACCACCGGCACCCCGAGCAATTGCGCAAAACTTTCGCCGCGCGCCAGCATGTTCAAACGCGGGGCATTGAACACGGCCCAGATCAGCACCAGCAGCAGCACCACCGCAGCCGCCGGCAAAAAGCGGGCATCATCGAGATCGCCCATGAGCCAGAACACCATGCCGCGCAATTGCGTATCCGACGCCAGCGTCAGCGCCAGACTGATCAGCGAACCAAACCCGGCCGCCAGCATGACGCCGGTCAATATCAAGCGATGCCCGGCCAATTGCGGCGACAACGGCAAATGCCGCAACGAGCGGCGCGCCAGGCCAAACAGCAGCGACACCGCCAATGCCGCCCCGGCCGAGGCTCCCATGGCCGCCACACCGACACTGGAAAACCCGAAATGACCCGCCGCCAGCAAGGCCAGCAACGCACCGGCCGCCGAACCGCCGGACAGCCCCAGCACATACGGATCGGCCAGCGGATTGCGCAACAACACCTGCATTAATGCTCCGGCCAGCGCCAGCAAGCCGCCCACCACAAACGCCGCCAGCGCCCGCGGCAGACGCAACTGCAGCAACACCGCCGCATGCTCATCGACGGCGGAAAACCGCTGACAGCCGACACTGCCGCACAACGACGCCAGCGTCAGCACCATCAAGGCCAGCAACAGCATCAGCGACAACAGCAGAATGACACGACGCATCGGGTTCCTAGAAGTCGTAACGGGCGGTGAATTTCAGCAAGCGTCCGGCATCAGGATAAATATTCCCCTGGCAACCGTAGGCGCGACTGAAGTATTTCTTATCCAATAAATTATCTCCGGAAACGGCCAACTCCCATCCTGAAAAACGAACGGCATAGCGCGCATCAATGGTGGTGAATGACGGCATCACCGCAGCACAGGTATTGGCAAAATCATTTCCATACCGCTGCGTATCTACCCATTGCACGCCGACATTGGCACTTTGGATGCCCGACGTCCAGTTCAACCTGGCTGTCGCCACGTTCTTCGGCACCAGCACCACATCTTTACCGGCGTTGGTCCCCTCCCGGAAAGTGGCACGTACATGTCTGAGACTAGCACTGGCAGTAAAGTCGCCATTCAATCGCACAGAACCCTCCAACTCCACACCTTGGCGCTTGGTCGGATCAAGATTAATGTTCGTGAACGTCACAGGATTAAACATGATCTCGTTCGTCAGCCGATGCTGAAACCATTTGAGCGTAGCTCTTTGTCCATCACGTCCAAGAGTTGCACCAAATTCAAGATCATGTGAAATCTGCGGCTGCAAAGCCTGATTAAGCGGATTCGTGTAACGATTATCGTCAACGTTCGCTACCCGGTAACTCTGCCCGCCCTTACCAAACAAACGCAGCACTGGAATCACGGCATAACTGGCTTGCACATCCCACGCGTTTAACGACTGCGAGGTTTGATAACTACTGGCAAAAGTGTTCGGATCTTGCGCATTTTTATCAAACACTTCATGGCGTACACCAACCGCGATGCGCGCATTTTGATTGAATTGAATTTCGTCGCGCAGGTAAATGGCCCTTGAGCGCTGTCCGGCCGTGGCTTTGCTAATGGAATCATTCAGATCCCATTCAGAAAAGTCCAGTCCGGCAACTACCTCATTTTTCAGACTTCCGGTATTGAGTACATGACGCAAACGTGGCGAGAATTGGGTGACGCGGCTATGCACCTCTGAATTCGAAGTAAAGCCACCCGGAAATACCTGATACATTTTTGCTATTTTTTCGCGATGAGCAAGCTCCGCTGCAAATTCAAATGCACCTATCCGGCGTTCGGCAAACAAGGTAATCCGGTTACTGTCATACGAACCGAAATCATTTGGCGTTGCGGTCTGGCGTGCATCGAGTTGGTATTGCGCATAAGTAAGCGGACCGGCTAGACGATAGTCATTATGTGCCGTATCGATTCGCAGTCCCAAACGTCCTTCACTTGATGCCCATTGCATGCCACCGCTGAAATTTTCCTGGCTTGATGCATTGTTATCGCGGTAATTATCGGAACGCTGCTTACTGTAATTTGCATCGATGGCAAAACCATCCCAGTCCTTAGCAACCGATGCCCGTATGCCGCGACTGCCGTATGAGCCAACTTCACCGACAATAGTGCCATGTACCGCACCGGGTGATGGTCGCTTGGTAATAATCTGGATTGTGCCGCCAGTTGCGCCATCGCCATACAGTACGCTGCTGCCGCCGCGCACAATCTCTATACGCTCAACAGTCTCAATCGGAATAGTCGATAACAGCGCAATAGCCTGTTCGTTCTCCGACAAACGGACGCCGTCCAGCAACACCACAATATTTTGATCGCTGGTGTCGCCGAAGCCGCCCAGATCGAGAGAAAAGTCAGCCGTGCCAAGCACGTTCTGCCGCCCATACACCCCGCCAATCTTGCGAATCGCTTCATTGACGTTATCGACGCCGGCGCTGCGAATATCGTCGGCCGTGATGATGGTGGCGCCGACCGGGCTGAACGCCGGGTCATTCGGGAAACGGGCGCCGCTCACGACGACCGGTGCCAGCGTCTGGCCGGCCGGGCTTTGGGCTTGTGCCGCAGCGCACAGGGAAAAGGTGACCGTTGCCGCGCAAGCGAGGGCAATCGGCGTCAGGGTCGCGAACCGGCGACCGGAGGCTGAAAAAATCATGATGGTTTGATGGATGGTCTGCTCCGCCCTGCCTCCCCGCAAGCCGGATTCATACGATATCACCGGTATTGCCGGCGACATCCCCCGTTCTGGCCGGTATCCGGGCTACAAGCATGGCTGCACCGCCTTCCCATGCCAGCCAGACTGGACACAGTGGCGCAAGACGCAGTTTGCCGGCGACATATCGCAGGCACTTGTTTACCGTTGCGGGGGCAGCACACGTTGAGTGACCGACAACATGCTAGTGTTGCAATCCCGTGTTTCCCGTTTAACCGCAGGCGCAAGCGCGCCGGGCGGCACCAAAACCGCGCCATTGTATGCGCCAACGCACACAGCGGCAATCAATCGTGACAAGTGTTGCCTCAATGCAGTAAGATCGTCGACAAACAGGCGCCATGCTGCATGGCGAACATAAGCCCCTTGGAATGGGGAAATTTCACCGCTTTTTGGCCGATGGGGAGGCTTGACAGCGACATATAATCCCCACAAGCGACAGTTCCGGCCACGACCGGCGAACCGTAACGGAGTACATCCGGCCTTTGCTTCGGCACTGCATGGATGCGTCGGGTGACGGCCCGTCTCAGGTTTTACGGTTCGCTGCCGATATCCATGGATCAGAACCGTCACGATGAAACACCATGCAATCCCGGTGGCCCAGGTCTGCGCCAGGCGTGCACGCAAACAACGCAGCAAATTTGTATGGAGATAACAAAATCATGAGTGACGATGTTGATTTGGAGGCATTGTTTGACGAAATTTCCGCCCAAACGCTACCTGCCACCGTCGGCGCACCGGTAACTGCGCCGCCTGCGGCCACTCCTGCAGCGCCTGCAGAAGACATGTCCGACAAGCCCATCTACGAACGCCTCGGCGGCATCGTTCGCTTGCTGCACGATTCGATGCGCGAACTCGGCTACGACCGCTCGCTGTCGGATGTGGCATCGCAGATCGGCGATACCCGCGGCCGTCTGGAACACGTCGCCACCCTGACCGAACAAGCCGCCAACAAGGTACTCAACACGATCGACGCCGGCATGCCGGCGCAGGACGCGCTGTCGGCCAAGGCCAAGGATATCGACGCCCGCTGGGCGCGCCTGTTTGCAGGCCAGATGAGCATCGAGGAATTCAAGGTACTGGCAACCGATTCCAAGACGTTCTCCGCCGGCGTGATCGAATCGGCTGAAATCGAAAAAGCCCGCATGCTGGAAATCATGATGGCGCAGGATTTCCAGGACATCACCGGGCAACTGATCAAGAAGATCGTCGGCATCACCGCGATCGCCGAACGCGAACTGGCGCAGGTGTTGCGCGACAACGCCCCGCCGGAATTGAAGGCCGTCATCGAAGCAGAAAAACCGGTGGAATTGCTCAACGGTCCTGCGGCTCCTGGCTCTGCCATGGAACAAAATGATGTGGACGACTTACTCGACAGTCTGGGGTTCTAATGGATGACGAAATGCTCAAGGATTTTGTCGTCGAGGCGTTAGAACTCGCGACCAACGTTGAAGAGCATCTGCTGACTCTTGAACGTCATCCTGACGATATGGAAGTCTTGAATGCGGTGTTTCGCGCATTCCACACCATCAAAGGCGGCGCCGGCTTCGTCAATCTGCCGGCCATGGTTTCGGCCTGTCACCTGACCGAAAACCTGTTCGACGCCCTGCGTACCGGCAAAGCGCCGGTGACGCCGATCGCCATCGAAGCGGCATTGCAGGCCAGCGGCTTTGTGGCTGACCAGCTCAACGAATTGTCCAATGGCGCCGACCCGGCCAGCCTGGCATCGATGCCATCGGACCTCGAAGATATCCTGACCCACGCCATCGAAGGCAAGGACGCACCGGCGGCAACTGCTGCGCCGGCGGCCCCGCCGGCGGTCGCCGCTCCGGCCACCGCCGGCGCTGCAACCGGAACCTCGGCCAGCGTGTTGGCGGCAGACGGCAGCCTGGACTGGAACGCTTTGTATCAGGCCGTCACCAATGGTGCGGCAAGCGAGCCGGTGGCAGCGGCAACCCCGGCGGCGCACGGCGAAGCGGCCCCGGTGGCTGCTGCGGCAGCCACACCCGCCGCCGCCAAACCGGCAGCAGCGCCGGCTGCGGCACCGGCCCGCCGCGCTACGGACGGCCCGCAAGGCAAGGAAGAAAGTATCCGGATCGACGCCGGCAAACTGGACGCCTTGCTGGAAGTCGCCGGCGAATCGGTACAGGCCGCCAATCAGGCTGCGGTGCTGCTGGAAAAACTGCAACAATTCAAGTTTGAAGGCTCGGCGGCTTCGCTGATGACCACGCTGGCGGAAACCCTGAGCCGGGCCTCCCGCTATTCCAGCGAGTTGCAGCGGGCTACGCTGTCGACCCGCATGCAGCCGGTCGGCCGCCTGTTCCAGAAATTTCCGCGACTGGTGCGCGAACTGGCCAAGGATCTGGGCAAAGACGTTGACCTCGCCATCTCCGGTGCCGAAACCGAAGTGGACCGGGTCGTGGTGGACAGTCTGTACGATCCGCTGGTGCACATGCTGCGCAACTCGCTCGATCACGGTATCGAGACCGACCGCATCGGCGCCGGCAAGTCGAACAAGGCCACCATTTCGCTCAAGGCATGGCAAGAAGCCAGCAGCGTCATGATTGAAGTGTTCGATGACGGCAAGGGCATGGACCCCGAGGTGTTGCGCAAAAAGGCCATCAGCAAGGGCCTGATCGGTGAAAACGATGCCCAGAGCCAGGATGAAGCACTGCAACTGGTGTTTCTGCCGGGCTTCTCGACCAAGGAAGTGGCGTCCAGCGTATCTGGTCGCGGGGTCGGCATGGACGTCGTCAAAACTGCCGTGGAAAAGCATCGCGGCACCATTCGCATCGATTCCACACTGGGCGTCGGCACGCGTTTCTCGATTCGCCTGCCGATCGAACTGTCGATCATTCCCACCATGCTGGTACGCACCGCAGGCGCGGCGCTGGCCTTGCCGATGGCAGTCGTGGAACGGGTCGTGGAATTGCCCGACACCTTCGACGAAGTGGGCGGCGCACCGGTCTTGCGCGATCAGGGCCGGCCGTTGCCGGTTCACTCGCTGGCCGGCGTGCTCGGTTACGAGCCGGGTAATGAACGGGTCGGGATCGTGATGGCAGTACCGCATCCGTATATTCTCGGCGTGGAAGCAGTGGAAGGAACCGCCGATCTGGTGATCAAACCGTTGACCGCAATCCAGACCAACGGCATTACCGGTACCGCGCGTTCCGCCGAAGGCGAACTGGTGCTGGTGGTTGGCCTCTCGTTCCTGCTGGAAGGATGCCGTGCGACCGCCAAGGCCGCGGTAGCTCAGGTCTAGCAACCAGGCAATCTCATCAGTGCGGGGGCCTGACAGTCCCCGCACTGCTCCCGGCAGCAACAGCAGCATATTCAGCATCAGCGCTCCCCGCCACTTGCCATCGACCGATGCACGGCAGCTGAGCCGCAGTTCGACAATCACCAGAACCAGCCCCCTCCTCCAGACTACGGATAGCAAGTCGCAATGGCAAAGAGCACGTTCAAATGGCAGTGGATCATCCTGTGCGTCGCATGTTTCAGCGCAATGCCGCCGGCCCGGGCTGGCGTGACGGCAGATGAAGGACTCGCCAGGATTCGCGAAAAGAATACGATGGTGCTGGCCTATCGCAAGGGCCAGTTGCCTTTTTCCGACCTCGATGAAAACAACCGGGTCAGCGGCTACTCGATTGCGCTGTGCCAGAAAATTGCCGACGCCGTCAAACGCGAACTGAAATTGCCGCATCTCAAGGTGCAGTATCTGGCTGTCGACGGCGACACCCGCTTCTCCAGCATTCTGAGCGGGCAGGCCGATATCGAATGCGGCTCGACTACCAATAATGCCGAGCGCCGCAACAAGGTGGCATTCACCATTCCCCATTTTTTTACCACCGTGCGCATGCTGACCCGCGCTGACAGTGACATCAGAAACTGGATCGATCTGCAAAGCAAAAAAGTCGGCGTCACCAAGGGCGGTTCGATGGTGGAAATGGTGCGCACCCGCAGCAGCATTCGCTCGCTTTACATCACACTGGTGCCGGCCATCTATGAAAGCATCTCGATGGCGCAACTGGAAAGCGGCGAAGTCGATGCCTGCGTCAACGATACGGTATTGCTGCACAACATGCTGGCAACCGCAAAAAATCCGGCCGGATTCATCATCACGGGCGACCCGCTGTCGGTCGAGCAATACGGCTTGATGTTGCGCAAGGAAGATACCGCACTCAAGAAACTGGCTGACCTGGAGTTGGCGCACCTGGCCGACAGCGGCGAAATCTATCGTATCTACGATCACTGGTTCATGCAACCGATCGGTCCCCGGCACATCTCGCTGAACATGCCGATGAGCTATCTGCTCAGAGATGCATTGCGCTATCCGACCACCCGCACCATCACCGAGTGAGGCCGGCTAACTCGCCGGCGGCCCCGCAGGCGGCGCGGCGACAACGGCGGGCACCACGGGCCGGATATAGCGCGCGGACAAGGCCTCATACAACGGCGGCGCAAAAAAGCGCGAGACGCGGCTGGCCAGCAAGGCGGTTGCCATCAGGGAAATCACCAGCGTGTGACCATTGATCATCTCCATGACAATCACAAAGGCCGTAATCGGCGATTGCGTCACCGCCGCCAGATAGCCGACCATCGCCAGCGCAATCAGCATGGACAGCGACGTATCGCCGAACACCATGTGCAGCATGTTGCCGAAGCCGGCGCCAATCGACAGCGACGGTGCAAAGATGCCGCCCGGGATCCCCGGCAGATACGACCCTACCATCGCCCCCATTTTGAGCAACGGATACCAGGCCGATAAATGTTCTTGCCCGCTCAGCAAACCTTTGGCTTCGGCATAGCCACTGCCGTAGGTGACGCCGCCGCCGATCACGCCGATGGCCGCCACCAGCAAGCCGCAACCGGCGCCGAACAGTACCGGCCGCGCAGCACGGAAGGCAATCAGGCGGCTTGGCATCCACTTGGCGGTATTGAGCAACAGCCAGCAAAAGATGCCGCCGGCAATTCCCATCAGTACGCCACAGACCAGCACCGCCACGATCACCTGACGCGCGCTGTCGGCGCCGGCAGTGATGGTGCCGAAATAGGTATAGTTGCCGTTCAGACCGAGCGCGACGATACCGGCGAAGATGATGGTGGTAATGACGATACCGCTGGTGCGCTGCTCGAAACTGCGGGACAGTTCCTCAATCGCAAACACGATGCCTGCCAGCGGCGTATTGAATGCAGCCGACAGACCGGCGGCGGCACCGGCCAGAATCAGGCGCTTTTCCAGCAACACGCTGGGACGCGGATAAAACCGTCGCATGTTATACATCAGCGCCGCGCCGACTTGCACGGTAGGCCCTTCACGGCCAATGGTGAAGCCGCCGACGATGCCGAGGAAGGAAATACCGATCTTGCCCAGCAACACCTTGAGCGACAGCAACACCGGCGCCCGGCTGGCAGCGGCTGCGCCATGTTCGCTCAGCGTCGCCATCACCTGCGGAATGCCGCTGCCTTCGGCGCCGGCAAAGAAGCGCCGTGTCAGCCACACGCACAAGGCACTCATGGCCGGCGTCAGCAACAACGGCAACCAGCTGTGTTGCTGCTGCATGCCGCGAAACAGATCAAATCCGAAATCGATCAGCCACGCATAGATGACCGCCACCAGCCCGACCAGTACCGCGCCCAGCCATAAAATGCCGTATTGCAACCATAACCGGCGCAAGCGCCGCAGGGTGTGCCCCGGAATCCGGGCCAGGTGATCCATCATTGCCGCATCAGGCTGCGCGCCAGGGCGTCAGCCGCCTCTCAAAGTGGGAACATCAAAGTTCGTACATATCCTTTTCGCCTTCCATCACCTGCGCAATCAACTTGCGATTCAGGGTCGGTGCCAGCAATTCGATGAAGGTATACACATAACTGCGCAAATACGCACCCTGCTTCAATGCCACGCGCGAAACATTGGTGCCGAACAGATGCCCGGCCGGGATCGCACGCAAACCGCGATCGCGCTCGGCATCAAACGCCATGCCGGCAATGATGCCGACCCCCATGCCCAGTTCGACATAGGTTTTGATGACATCGGCGTCAATCGCTTCCAGTACGATATCCGGCTTCAGTTCGCGCAAGGCAAACGCATGATCGACCTTGCTGCGGCCGCTGAACGCGGCGTCATAGGTAATCAGCGGATAACTGGCGATTTCTTCCAGCGACAGGTTTTTGGATTTCAGCAACGGATGATCAGGCGGCGCCACCACCACATGCTCCCATTGATAACATGGCAACGACACCAGCCCCTCGCCGGATGCCAGCGCTTCCGTGGCAATCGCGATATCGGCCTGATCGTTGCGCACCATCTCGGTAATCTGCTTGGGATTGCCTTGCAGCAAGGACAGCCGCACCTTGGGATATTTCTGGGTGAACGCCTGAATCACTTTAGGCAAGGAATAACGCGCCTGGGTGTGGGTGGTGGCAATCGTGAAGCTGCCGCTGTCATGCGCGGCAAATTCCTTGCCGATGCGCTTGAGGCCGTCCACTTCCTGCATGATCAGTTCGACCGACTTCAACACTGCCCGGCCAGGCTCGGTCAGGCCGCGAATACGCTTGCCATGACGCGTAAAGATATCCACGCCGAGCTCTTCTTCGAGCTCGATAATCGCCTTGGAAACGCCCGGTTGTGATGTAAACAGTGCTTTTGCCGCTTCGGTCAAATTGTAGTTTTGCCGTACCGCCTCCCGCACAAAACGGAATTGATGCAGATTCATGGCCGATATCCTTCACTTTGCTCCGCATTTGCATATGCGAAATGTGCATATAAGCAAATAAATACTAAGTAGTATGGTTTGGAACGTAAGTTTATTACGATTCGGGGTGTTATAGACGAGGTATTATGACTGTTTCTTATGTAGTAAGCGGATTTGCGGTAGGACTGCTGGTCGGATTGACCGGCGTCGGCGGCGGCTCATTGATGACGCCGCTATTGACGCTGCTGTTCGGTATCCACCCCAGCGTCGCCGTCGGTACCGATCTGGCGTTTGCGTCAGCGACCAAAACTGCCGGCACTTTCGCCCACCGCTTCAAAGGAACCGTGCGCTGGGACATCGTCAAACGGCTGTGCCTGGGCGCGCTGCCGGCAGCGGTGGTCACCACGCTGCTGCTGAAGCACTTCGGCGCGGTCAGCGAAAGCATCAGTATTTTCATCCGTTATTCCATCGCTATTTCCGTTTTCCTCACGGTGATTGCTTTGCTGTTTAAAGGTAAACTTCAGGCTTGGCTCAATGCCAATCCGGACCAGCAATTGCAAGGCACCGAGCTGACCCGGGCCACCATCATCGCCGGTGCCGTACTGGGTACGCTGGTGACAGTGTCCTCGATCGGCGCCGGTGCCGTTGGCGCCACCTTGCTGGTATTGCTGTATCCGCGTCTGACACCGGCCGAAATCGCCGGTACGGACATTGCGTATGCGGTGCCGCTGACGGCGATTGCCGCCTTCGGTCACTGGTGGCTGGGATCGATTGACTGGGCCTTGCTGGGCGCCTTGCTGCTGGGCTCCGTGCCGGGCATCACCATCGGTTCGCTGGCAGCGCGCGCGGTACCGGAAAAATTTTTGCGTGGCCTGCTGGCAATTACGCTGACGAGCGTTGCCCTCAAGCTGGTTTGGTAGGCTGTTTTTTTAAATACGGGGTCCTGGGTACAGTGACTCCGACAAGACGTTAACAGGGATAACAAGATGTACCGCTATGACCAATACGATCATCTGATCGTCAAAGAGCGCGTTGCACAATACCGAGACCAGGTGCGCCGCCGTCTGTCCGATGAACTGATCGAAGACGAATTCCGCATTCTGCGACTGCAAAACGGCCTGTACCTGCAGCGCCACGCTTACATGTTGCGCATCGCCGTGCCATACGGTTTGCTGGCTTCGCGTCAGGTGCGCATGTTCGCCCACATCGCGCGCAAGTATGACCGCGGTTACGGCCACTTCACTACCCGCCAGAACATCCAGTTCAACTGGATCAAGCTGGAAGATTCACCGGACATTCTGGACGAGCTGGCGACGGTCGAAATGCACGCGATCCAGACCTCCGGCAATTGCATCCGCAATACCACTTCGGATGAACTGGCCGGCGTTGCCGCCGACGAAATCGTCGACCCGCGCCCTTACGCCGAACTGATCCGCGAATGGAGCACCTTCCATCCCGAGTTCGCCTACCTGCCACGCAAATTCAAGATCGCCATCAGCGGCTCGGCGCAAGACCGCGCCGCCACTGCCGTGCACGATATCGGCTTGCACGTGATCAAGAACGAAGCCGGCGAAGTTGGTTTCCGCGTACTGGTCGGCGGCGGCATGGGCCGCACGCCGATTCTGGGCAGCGTGATTCGCGACTTCCTGCCATGGCAGCATGCCATGTCGTACCTGGAAGCGATTCTGCGTGTGTACAACCAGTACGGCCGCCGCGACAACATCTACAAGGCACGCATCAAGATTCTGGTGAAGGCCATCGGCGCGGAAGACTTCGCCCGTCAGGTCGAGCAGGAATGGCAAGACATCAAGGATGGTCCGTCGACACTGACCACCGAAGAATTGCAACGCGTGGCGCAATATTTCACTGAGCCGCCTTACGAAACCCTGCCCGCCACGGACGCCGAATTCGACCGCCTGAAAGCGGAAGACAAAGGTTTCGCCAACTGGCTCAAGCGCAATGTCAAAGAGCACAAGGTGCCGGGTTATGCGGCCGCGATTCTGTCGCTCAAGAAAACCGGCGTGCCGCCGGGCGACATCACTGCCGACCAGCTCGATTTTGTTGCCGGTCTGGCCGACCGCTACAGCTTCTCGGAATTGCGCGTGACGCATGAACAGAATCTGGTGCTGGCCGACGTCAAGCAATCGCAACTGTATGCATTGTGGAAAGAAGCCAAGGCACAGGGTCTGGCGACACCGAACATCGGCTTGCTGACCGACATCATCTGCTGCCCCGGCGGCGATTTCTGCTCGCTGGCGAACGCCAAGTCGATCCCGATTGCGCAAGCGATTGCCGAACGTTTCGACAATATCGATTTCCAGCATGACATCGGCGACATCGAACTCAACATCTCCGGTTGCATCAATGCCTGCGGTCACCACCATGTCGGCAACATCGGCATTCTGGGCGTCGACAAAGATGGCGCCGAGTGGTATCAGGTATCGCTGGGCGGTGCGCAAGGCAACAATTCGAGCATCGGCAAGATCATCGGACCGTCGTTCTCGGCGCATCAAATGCCAACCGTGATCGATCGTCTGCTGCAGGTTTACGTCAAGCAGCGCTTCGAAGATGAGTTGTTCATCGATACCGTGCGCCGTGTCGGTGTCACGCCATTCAAGGAATTCGTCTACGCCAGCCCGATCAAATCGGATCAAGTCCACGGGGAGGATGCTTGTGCCTAATACCGCTCAACAAATCATCAAAGACAAAGTCGTCGTCAACGACGACTGGACCATTCTGCGCCTGACTGAAGAGCAGACACCGGATAGCGTAGTGATCCCGGAAGGCAAGATCATCGTGCCGCTCAAGGTATGGCAAGCGCAGCGCGACAGCTTGCAAGGCCGCAAGGAACTCGGCGTCTGGTTTGCCAGCGACGAACGTCCGGAAGCCTTGAAGGATGAATTGAAAAACACCCCGGCGCCGTTCCAGGTCATCGCCGTCGACTTCCCCAAGTTCGCCGATGGCCGTGGTTATTCAATCGCCTACAACCTGCGCGCCCGCCTCGGCTACACCGGCGAATTGCGGGCAGTCGGCGATGTCTTGCGCGATCAGTTGTTCTACATGCAGCGCGTCGGCTTCAATGCCTTCGCCGTGCGTGCCGACAAGGACATCCATGATGCACTCAAGGGCCTGACCGATTTTTCGGAAAAATATCAGACCTCATGGGATGAAAAAAATCCGTTGTTCCGCCGCGCCAGGCGCAGCGCCGTCGTGCAAGACTGAGCAACAAGCCAGACCGGCAGTCGGTTGTGACTGCCGGCAGCCCGCGGTTCATCGCCGGACGTAACGTTTTCAGGAAAGAAACACCATGTCAAACCCAGCCCTGCAAGATCTGATCGCGCAGACCCGCGCCACACTGGAGACCATCGCCGGTCAATATGGTCCTGCAGTGTTTGCTTCCAGCCTGGCGGCCGAGGATATGGTGCTGACCGACATGATTTTGCGCGACAAATTGCCGATCACCATTTTCACGCTGGAAACCGGCCGCCTGCACGCCGAAACGCTGGGCATGCTGGATCGCATCCGTCAAACCTACGGCTACGATGTGACGCCTTACCGGCCGGAACCGGCAGCGGTTGACAGCTACGTCGCCCAACATGGCCGCAATGGCTTTTACGACAGTGTCGAATTGCGCAAGGAATGCTGCCGCATCCGCAAGATCGAGCCGCTCAACCGGGCGCTGGCCGGCAATACCTCGTGGGTCACCGGACAACGCCGCGCGCAATCGGTGACGCGCGCCGCGCTCGACGTGCAGGAAGCCGATCCGGCGCACGACATGGTCAAATTCAATCCGCTGGCCGACTGGTCAGAAGAAGATGTGTGGGAATACCTCCGCGCCAATCAGGTGCCGTACAACCCGCTGCACGACAAAGGTTTTCCGTCAATCGGCTGCGAGCCCTGTACCCGTGCCGTCGAACCTGGCGAAGATGTGCGTGCCGGCCGCTGGTGGTGGGAAAACCCCGACTCCAAGGAATGCGGATTGCACGTGGTGGATGGCAAGCTGATCCGCATCAAATCGCAAGCCGCCCCGGGTGCCTGAAGCCAGACCAGCCGCCATCGCCAGGCATTAAAACCAGTTGTCGCTGTCTTTCTGAATACGCGGCGGCAACACTCAATGACAGCACTTGAAGAACAAAGGTCGTCGTATGAACACTGCAGTAGAACAACTTTTCCTCGATAACGCCAGCAACCGTCATCTGGACTGGCTGGAATCCGAAGCGATCCACATCATGCGCGAAGTCGCGGCCGAGTGCAGCAACCCGGCGCTGCTGTTTTCCGGCGGCAAAGACTCGGTGGTGTTGCTGCGCATCGCTGAAAAGGCGTTCCGTCCCGGCAAGTTCCCGTTCCCGCTGGTGCATATCGATACCGGCCACAACTTTGCCGAAGTCATCACCTTCCGCGATCAGCGCGCCGCCGAACTCGGTGAAACCCTGATCGTGCGTTCGGTGGAAGATTCCATCAAGCGCGGCACCGTGCGCCTGCGCAATCCGCTGACCGATTCGCGCAATGCGGCACAGGCTGTCACCTTGCTGGAAACGATTGCCGAATTCAAGTTCGACGCTTGCATCGGCGGTGCCCGTCGCGATGAAGAAAAGGCACGCGCCAAGGAGCGCATCTTTTCGTTCCGTGATGAGTTCGGCCAATGGAATCCAAAAGCCCAGCGTCCGGAACTCTGGGACTTGTACAACACCCGCGTGCATCCGGGTGAAAACATGCGGGTCTTTCCGATCTCGAACTGGACCGAGCTCGATGTCTGGCAATACATTGCCCGTGAAAAACTGGCACTGCCGCCGATCTACTTTGCGCACGAACGCCAGGTTATTCCGCGCAACGGCCTGCTGGTGCCGCTGACCGATCTGACGCCCGCCAAAGAAGGGGAAGTGGTGGAAAACAAGATCGTGCGCTTCCGTACGGTGGGCGACATTTCCTGCACGTGCCCGGTGGCATCCGATGCCGACTCGGTGGAAGCCATCATCGCCGAAACCGCAGTGACCCAGATTACCGAACGCGGCGCCACCCGCATGGATGACCAGACCTCCGAAGCGTCGATGGAAAAACGTAAAAAAGAAGGATATTTCTAATGAATGCCGCAGCCACTCTGCTGAGCCCAGCAACGACTTCCGCCAGCACCAGCGATAACGCGCATGAGCGCGGCCTGCTGCGCTTCATCACGGCCGGTTCGGTCGATGACGGCAAGAGCACCCTGATCGGCCGCCTGCTGTTCGACAGCAAAGGCATTTTTGCCGACCAGCTCGATGCCATCTCGCGCGCCAAGCACAAGCGTACCGTTGGCGACACCATCGACCTGTCGCTGCTGACCGACGGCCTCGAAGCCGAACGCGAACAAGGCATCACCATCGACGTCGCCTATCGCTATTTCGCCACCCCGAAACGCAAGTTCATCATTGCCGATACGCCCGGCCATGAACAGTACACCCGCAACATGGTGACCGGTGCCTCGACTGCCGATGCCGTCATCATTCTGGTGGATGTATCCAAGGTCAAGCTCGGCGACGACGGCAGCGTCGAATTGCTGACGCAAACCAAGCGCCATTCGACCATCGCCCGTTTGCTGCAGATTCAGCACGTGGTAGTGGCCATCAACAAGATGGATCTGGTCGGTTACGATCAGACCGTGTACGACCGCATCGTCGCTGCTTACCAGACATTTGCGGCGCAGCTTGGTCTCACGGATGTGCGCCCGATTCCGTTGTCGGCACTAGCCGGTGACAACGTGGTCAGCGCCGGCGACAAGATGCCGTGGTATCAGGGCCCGACGCTGATCGAATTGCTGGAATCGCTGAGCGTCTACGAAGATGCGCACGAAGAACCGTTCCGTTTCCCGGTGCAGCTGGTGGCGCGTCACAACGGCCATGAAGCCAATGACTTCCGCGGCTACATGGGTCGCATCGAAGCCGGCAAGGTCAGCAAGGGCGACAAATTGCTGGTGCAACCGGGCGGCCACAGCGCCACCGTCAAAGACATCCTGACACTGGAAGGTTCGCTGACGTCGGCCTCGGCCGGGCAATCGGTCACGATTCTGCTCGATGAATATCTGGATATTTCGCGCGGCGACATGCTGGCCTCGGCAGCGCAGGCGCCGGCCTTGCTGAAAACCCTCAGCGCCGATCTGTGCTGGCTGTCGGAAGATGCGCTCGATCCACGCCGCAAGTACTGGCTCAAGCACACCACCAAGCAAGTTGCCGCCCGCGTCACTGCGGTCGACACCCTGCTCGACATCAATACGCAGCAGCGTCATCCGGCGCAAGCCTTGAAGCTCAACGATATCGCCCGCGTCACCATCAATGTGCAGCAGGCCATTGCAGCCGATGCCTATGATGCGATCCGGGCGACCGGCGCCTTCATCCTGATCGACGAAGTCACACATCAGACTGTTGCTGCTGGCATGATTCGGCTGGATGCCTGATAATTGCGTCCCATGCACCTGGCATTCCGGTCATCACCGGCAATCAGGTGCATGCGCCAACCGGCACGCTAACCGCTTACCTACTATCCAGCATGCGCACTGCCGCCAGCCAGCCACCGCCACGTGTCGGCAAAGTTTATCTGATCGGCGCCGGCCCCGGCGCGGCAGACCTGATTACCGTGCGCGGCGCGCGTATTCTGGCGCAGGCCGACGTGGTCCTGCACGACGCGCTGGTGACGGCCGAAATGCTGGAGTTATGTCCGCAAGCGGTCAAGATTTCCGTCGGCAAACGCAGCGGTCAACGCTCTACCGCCCAGCAGGAAATCAATCAGCGTCTGCTCGAATGCGCGGCCCAATATGGCATTGTGGTGCGCCTCAAGGGCGGCGACCCGATGCTGTTCGGTCGTGCCGACGAAGAATTGCGGGCGCTGGAAAGTCGCAACATCCCCTATGAAATCGTGCCAGGCATTACTGCCGCCCTGGCCGCTGCGGCTTCCGCAAAACAGCCGTTGACGATTCGTGGCGTGGCACGCAGCGTCTCGTTGTTCACCTCCAGTACTGCCCCCGATCAGCCGCAAGAAGCGCGCATGCCCAACGGCGACACGCTGGTGCAATACATGGGCGGACGCGAAGCCACCGCCACCGCGCGACGGTTGCTGGCGCTCGGACACGCACCTGAAACGCCGGTCATCGTCGTGGAAAATTGCAGTCGTGACGATGAACGCATCCGTCATTTGCAATTGTCCGGCCTGGAACAGGGCCTGACCGAATGCAGCGGACCGGTGCTGGTGATGATCGGCCCCGCGCTGGCGCCACGCTGACCGTACAGAAGCTGGCTGGCAGCAATTTTGCATCGCTGCTATGCTTGAGCGTTTTCACGCTCTGACAACGCCCTCTCATGCACTTACTTCACGCTCCCGACGCTCCGGCCGCAGCGCCCATTGACTTCGATGCCTTTCTGGCCGTGGACATCCGCATCGGCACCATCATTTCTGCCGAAGCCTTTCCGGAAGCCAGAAAACCGGCTTACAAATTGCGTATCGATTTCGGCCCCGCCATCGGCATCAGGCAAAGCAGTGCCCAGATCACCAGCCACTACGCGCTGGAAGCGCTGACCGGTCGTCAGGTGGCAGCCGTGGTCAATTTTCCGCCACGGCAAATCGGCAAGTTCATGTCGGAAGTGCTGACGCTGGGGTTTCCCGATGCCAGCGGCGAAGTAGTGTTGTTCGCACCCGATAGTCCGGTACAGAACGGCGTCAGATTGTTTTGATGATGTGCAGGGTGTTGTGGTGCGGCGCAACTGCTGCCGGCATCAGATGCCGGCGCTGACGATGCAATAACGGGCAATCGCCTGCAATACTGCGTCGTCTTCACCGACCGCCGTCGCCACTTTGAATTGCAGCGTCGGATGGGCTTGCTGCAATTGCGTGATCAACAGCGGCAGGTCACGCCGGACATGTCCGCCCTGCCCCAGAAATACCGGAATGATGCAAATCTCGGTGACACCGGCTGCGGCATGCAGCGCCACTTGCTCCGGCAATGCGGGCTGCATCAGCTCCAGATAAGCCAGCGACACTGTGGCATCCGGCAAGATATCGAGGATCAACTGGCGCAAGCGTTCAAACGGTGCCGCCCAGGCCGGATCGCGGGCGCCATGGGCAAACAGGATCACGGCGCGCGACATCAGTGCCGCTCCACCCAGCGCAAGGCCACCAGCGCCATCACCATGAACAGCAGGCTCGGCACCGCCGCCGTGACGAAGGCCGGCCAGGTATTGAGCAAGCCCAGATGGGAAAACAGGCTGTTGATCAACTGGAAGCACACCCCGATCATGATGCCGGTAAAGATTTTCAGACTGACGCCGCCGGCACGGAAGTGCAGATAAGCGAATGGCAAGGCCAGCGCCATCATGACAAAGATCGACAGCGGGTAAATCACTTTTTTCCAGAATGCAATTTCATAGCGCTCGGTGCGCTGGTTATTGGCTTCCAGATGTTTGGTATAGGCGCGCAAATCATAGGCCGACATGCGATCCGGATCGGCGAACAGCACCGACAGGATTTCCGGCGTCACTTCCGAAATGAAGGTCTTGCTGGGCAGCCGGGTGGTTTTGATCGGTGCCGTGATCGCACTGGCCTGACGGTCGACGGAAAATACGGTCTGCTCGACATCCGACAATTTCCAGACATGGTCCCCCTGATAGTCGCCCGCCGTGGCGGTCAGCATGGTCGCCAGATGGAAGTCCTGATCCAGTTCATAAATCTTGACGCCCTCCAGCCGGCCATCCGACAAGATGCGCTGAATGTTGAGGAAGCGGGTACCGATCACATCGCCTTCGAGGCCATTGACCTTGATCACGTCCTTGGCCCACAGGCCGGAGCGGAATTCCTGCGACAGCGAAGCGCCCTGCGCCTGCAGCCGGACCTTCTCGCCCAACTCGGTGGCCTTGGGCGCCACCAGCTCGCCGAACAGAATCGTCACGACCGCAAAGCCGACACCGATCTTGAGCAGCATTCTGGCAGTCATGGCGGTCGACATGCTGGACACCCGCATGATCGTGAATTCGGAACTGGCGGCAAATTGCGCCAGGGCGTAGATGGTGCCGATCAGGACGGCAATCGGCATCAGCTCATACACATTGCCCGGCAAGCCGAGCGCCACATACAGCAGCGCATGCTGCAATTGATAACCATTGCGACCGACCGATTCCAGTTGCGTCATCAGTTCGAAGAACGCAAACAGCGCCAGAAATGCCGCCAGCGCAAAGGTCACCGAGCGGACGATTTCCGTTGTGAAATAACGTTGCAGAACAGTCATGTCAGCCCTGCCGTTTCAATGTCATGGCGCGCCGTACGCACGCCCACATGACTTGTGGATGATAACGGCTGTTGACGGTCAGACGCCACGCAAACAAAGCCACCACCAGCAGCAACACCAGAATGTGCACCGGCCACCAGCCGACCAGCAGCGACATGCGGTTTTGCACCACCGCCGCCTGAAATACGCTGATCGTGTTGCTATAGACGACAAACAGCAGCAACGCCACCAGCAAGCCGATGGAGCGGCCCGCGCGCGGATTGACGAAAGCCAGCGGAATCGCCAGCAGCATCAGCAATACCGCCATCAGCGGCAGCGCCACGCGCCACAGCAATTCACCGCGACTGAAGCCGTTATCCTGCGTCAGCAAGTCCCAGGTCTGCAAGGCCTTGGCCGACTTGTCGCCGGCCGCTGCCTGTGACTGATTCGCCACCAGCAAGCCGTAACGTTCGAATTCGATCAGCTGGAAGTCCGGCTGGCTCGGCATGCCGTCGTAGCGACGGCCTTTATTCATGATCACGAATTTCTCGCCATCCTTGTCGACTTCCATCTCGCCTTCTTTGGCCACCACCACACTGTTTTTGCCATCCTGAAAGGTATTGACGAAAATATTCTTGACCTTGCTGGCGTCACCGGACACGCCTTCGACAAAGAAAATGCGATTGGCAGTGGCCGATTCCTGAAATTTTCCCGGTGATACGCGGGCAATGTCTTCCCGTTTCTCGAACCGTTCGCGGAACTGCGCGCTTTGCTCATTGGCCCACGGCGTGGCAACAAAACTCAGCACCCCGGTCAGCAACACGATCGGCCAGCCGAACAGCAGCACCGGCTTGACCCAGCGCGTCAGGCTCAGGCCGGCCGAAAACCAGACCACCATTTCCGAGTCCTGATAGCTGCGCGTGACTACCAGCAACACCGAAATGAAGCCGGTCAAAATCAAAATGATGGGTAAATAGTTGAGTGATTGAAAGCCGATCAGCGCCACCACGTCCTGCGAACTGACCTGGCCCCCGGCCGCCTGCCCCAGGATCTTGATCAGCATCACGGTAAGGGTAATTGTAAACAGCGTCGTAAACACCGCGCCGGCGGTGCTTACCAATTCGCGTCGAAGAGCGCGCTCAAAAATCATTGGGGGGCTTAAAAATGGAAGCTTATAATTGCGGGAGTAAATCAAACAAAGGATTAGCGATGGACTTTAGCATAAAAACATTGGACGCAAAAACCTCTGTTACCGCAATCAAGACGGGCGTACTCGTCGTCGGTATCTTTGAAAACCGCAAACTGACCAGCGCCGCGCAGGCACTGGACAAAATGGGCGCCATCAGCAGCGCCCTCAAATCCGGCGACATTTCCGGCAAACCCGGCGCTACCCTGCTGCTGCGCGGACTGACCGGCGTCGCCGCCGAGCGCGTGCTGCTGGTTGGCCTGGGCAATGAAGAGTCGCCAGCCGACAAGAGCTTCAGCTCCGCCGCCCAGGCCGCTGCACGGGCACTGACCACCGTCGGCGCCGCCGATGCCGTGGTGGCGCTGCCGCTGGACAAGATCAATCAACGCGACCTGAATTGGGCCATTTGCACCCTCGTGCTGGCCGCGCGCGACCTCGAATACCGCGCCGATACGCTCAAGAGCAAAAAAGATCCGGCGCCGACCGGCGTGCGCAAGCTCGCGCTGGCAGTGGCTGCCGGCGATGCCGCGCAAGCCAGACAGGGTCTGGCCGAAGCCGTGGCACTGAGCAATGGCATGGAGCTGACCAAGGATCTCGGCAACCTGCCCGGCAATGTCTGCACGCCGACCTATCTGGCCAATACCGCCAGAAAACTGGCCAAGGACTACAAGCTCGGCATCGAAGTGCTGGATCGCAAGCAACTCGAAGCGCTGAAAATGGGCAGCTTCCTGTCGGTCACCAATGGCAGCGACGAACCGCCGAAATTCATCGTGCTCAAGCACATGGGCGGCAAAGCCAAAGATGCGCCGACGGTGCTGGTCGGCAAGGGCATCACGTTCGACACCGGCGGCATTTCGCTGAAACCCGGTCTCGGCATGGATGAAATGAAATACGACATGTGCGGCGCGGCGTCGGTGCTCGGCACTTTCCGCGCCATTGCCGAATTGCAATTGAAGCTGAACGTGATCGGCGTCATCCCGACCTGCGAAAACATGCCTTCCGGTCGCGCCACCAAGCCGGGCGATATCGTGACTTCGATGTCCGGGCAAACCATCGAAGTCTTGAACACCGATGCCGAAGGCCGCCTGATCCTGTGCGACGCCCTGACTTACGTGGAGCGTTTCAAACCGGCCGCCGTGGTCGATATCGCGACGCTGACCGGCGCTTGCATCGTGGCCCTGGGCCATCACAACTCCGGTCTGTTTACCCGCAGCGATGATGCCCATGACAAACTGGCCGCCGATTTGCTGGCTGCCGGCAAGGCCAGTGGCGATACTGCATGGCGCATGCCGATTGAAGATGCCTATCAGGAACAGTTGAAGTCGAACTTCGCCGATATCGCCAATATCGGCGGTCAACCGGCCGGCAGTGTGACCGCCGCCTGCTTCCTGGAGCGCTTTACCAAGAAATATACCTGGGCCCATCTGGATATCGCCGGTACCGCATGGAAAAGCGGCGCAGCCAAAGGCGCCACCGGCCGTCCGGTGCCCTTGCTGACCACCTATCTGCTGAATCTGGCACGCAAGCCGGCACGCGCCTGATATCGCGTCGCAGCAAGATACGGCCCGCCTCCGGGCTGTAGTGCGCAACAAAGAAAAAGCCGCCATTCCGATCAGGATGGCGGCTTTTACCGTTATATAAAATAGAAATAAAAGTAGTTACTCAAAACCCGGGGCGGGCCTGCAAGAAAAATTTAACCCGACTAGAATGGTCAGGTTAAATTTTTTGTGCAACTGCTGACGAGCCCCCCACAAGGGAAACCGACCCCACGTTTTGAAAGAACTCCTATCATGAGTAACGCCAACAGCGATCTTTTCCATTCCACCCAGCTCGGCCCATTCACTCTGCAAAACCGTATCGTCATGGCGCCGCTGACGCGCAGCCGCGCCCAGAGCGGCGATATCCCAAGCGAACTGGCGCCGCTGTATTACGCTCAACGCGCCAGCGCCGGCCTGATCATCGCCGAAGCCACGCAAATCTCGCCGCAGGGCAAAGGCTATGCCTTCACCCCCGGTATCTACGACGACGCTCAGGTTGCCGGCTGGAAAAAAGTGACCGCCGCAGTTCACGCCAAGGGCGGCCATATCTTCTTGCAGTTGTGGCACGTAGGCCGCATCTCCCATCCGTCACTGCAACCTGACGGCGCCTTGCCGGTAGCGCCATCGGCGGTGCAGCCGGAAGGCAATGCCTTTACCGAAGACGGCTTCCAGCCATTCGTCACACCGCGCGCACTGGCCCTGGAAGAATTGCCCGGCATCGTCGAGCAATATCGCCATGCCTCGTTGCTGGCAATTGAAGCCGGCTTCGACGGCGTTGAAATCCATGCTGCCAATGGCTACCTGCTCGACCAGTTCCTGCGCGACAAAACCAATCTGCGCACCGACAATTACGGCGGCTCGATCGAGAACCGCAGCCGTCTGTTGCTGGAAGTGGTGGAAGCCGTGACAGCGCTGGTGCCAAGTGATCGCGTCGGCATCCGCCTGTCGCCGGTCAGCCCCGCCAACGACATTGCCGACAGTAATCCGCAAGCCCTGTTCAGCCACGTGGTGGAACAATTGAATCGCTTCAAGCTGGCGTATCTGCATGTGGTCGAAGGCGCCACCGGCGGCCCGCGCCAGGTGGATGACGGCTTCGATCTCCAAATCCTGCGCCGCCTGTTCAACGGCACCTACATCGCCAACAATGGTTACGATCTGGCGCTGGCAATCAAGGCGCGGCAAGACAACCTGGCCGATCTGATCGCCTTCGGTCGTCCCTTCATCGCCAATCCTGATCTGGTAGAGCGCCTCAAAACCGGCGCCCCGCTCAACGCTCTCGACCCGGATACCTTGTATGGCGGCGACGCGCGTGGTTATACCGACTATCAGGCGCTGAACGCGGCTTGATGCGACACATCCGCAGGCGATTGAGCCTGCGGATGGCCGCGCCAAATGGCCTTGCGATTGCGGTGGATTGTATTAAGACATGAATCATCCGGCACTGCTCCGAATGGTGAAAGCCGCACGGTAATTAGCCACACCAGAAAACTCCGCGGAAAGGAAACGCTGATCGCAGTGTTGAAATCATTACTTTGGGCGAGAGAGATTGCCGGCAAAACAAGAGGCTTTTGTCGAAGTATCACGGGCACAACTGCATGTCACCGGCCGGCACCTCAGCGCCATCTTTTGCCACCACCTCCGCAGCATCCTCAAACAACCAGCCGGCGCCGGCCAGTTCTGGCCATAACTGTTGCCAGTCGTCCGGGAACAGGATCTTTCTGGTGATTGCACCGCGTGACTCTCGCTCGAGATTGACTGCGAGGCGAGGAGAACATTGACGATTGCCATAACCGATCTGACGCAGATACTCAAAAGAAGTGGCGCACCGTTGAGCAAATTCGTCCCGTTTGGCGACAGGTAACGAGTTCAAATATTGAATAAGTGTCATATTGACAATATAGCACCAGCTACAAATTTTTCAAGCGTATGGTAATTTACCAAATGCTAAATTTGCGTTTCAATATTTGCATGAATATGCATGAACACCGGCGTGCGCGCCTGCTCTCCCTGATTGCAACCCACCATGCAGGCAGTCGAAAAAAATTTTGCGACGACAGCGGTCTGAGCGAATCCCGACTGGCGCAATTACTTTCCCCGACCTACAGAGACGGCCAGAGTTTCGGTGAAAAAGCCGCCCGCACTCTGGAGGAAATCCTCCGTCTGGACAAATTCTATTTCGACTTCTACGCTGCCGATGCGGCCAATGCAGAACACAGCAAACATGTTGCCGTCACGGCGTCGGCCGGCAGCCAGTACATCGAAATCCAACGAGTAAAATTAAATTTGGAGGCCGGGAATCCGTTTTTCTCCACCACACCTTTTAAGTCTACTGGTCAACTGATCAGTTTCCATCAGGATTGGTTCCGCAGCCATGCCTATATTCCGGAAAAAATACTTGCCACTACGGTCAGCGGCAACAGCATGGAGCCGACCATTTCGGATGACGATCTGGTGATCTTCAATACCGGCGACTCTGAACTCAGAGATGGCGCGCTGTTTGTCATCAATTGCGCCGGTGCCGCCGAAGTAAGACGATTGATACGCGATTGCGGCCAGTGGTTCATGAGCGCCGACAATCCCGAAGAAAAATATTACCAGCGGCAGGCATACCTGGCCGGCACCGATATCGTCATTGGTCGAGTAATTTTAATCCAGCGCGAAAGTCCGTAAGCGTAATCACGGCGGTAACCCCAACCCGCTGGCACCACTACCGGATACCGCATCGGCAGGAGCATGCACGAAACGCCACTCCGCATAGGTGTTGGCCCCGGAAAAATCCATATCGTCGGCAAACCCGGCTTGCTTGCGCGGCTTCTTTGCCGACAGCGAATGCACGCCGACAATCCGTCCGCCTGCCTTGATCAGTCCCCACTCAGCTTTGCCGGTCATGGGGTCGACAAAAATTTTCCGCAAGTGGCGCTTGATACCCGGTACCCGGCCGTCGCGCAGCAAATCCTCCAGCGTGGCCGGATAACGCTGCAAGCCGCTCATATATCAGTTGCCACACTTGACTTGCACGACACAGGCCTCGCACATTGAAAAATCGGCGCAATACACATTTATTTCGATGTACCTTTGATCAACGCAAAGAGCGACATGTGAAAATGAGATTTTTGTTGAAATAAAAGGGAAATTTTTGACGTGAAAAAATCGCGATTTGTACAAACCGCCTTGGATGAATTTTGCTGATGGGAGAACGGATGCGGGGAGATTGCATCGGTTCATCAGCGGCACACTTTTACTTATTGAAAATCGGAAGTGCAGACGGTATGCAACACGATGCAGCCATCTGCAAAATGATGATCAGCGCTGGCCGCACATGTCATCAGGGCTTGCGGCTGCGGCAGACGCCGGCATGTAGCGCAAACTCCAGGCCCAAAACAACAAACCGGTCAGACTGACCAATGCGCCCAGCAGACACACGCCATACCAGCCGGCAAATGCATAGACGCTGGTGGCAGCGATGGCACCGATGCCGCTGCCGACTGCATAGAACAACATGTAACAAGCCACCAGCCGGCTGTGCGATTGGCTATCGCCACTGAAGATCATGCTCTGATTGGTCACATGAATTGCCTGGCCGGCCAGATCCAGCAGCACGATCCCGAGCACCAGCGCCCACATGGTGTGCGCCATCAACGCCAGCGGCAACCACGCTGCCAGCAACAGCAACCATGCAATGCCGGTGGTTTGCTGCCCATAACCCTGGTCAGCACGTTTTCCGGCACGGGCGGCACCGAGTGCACCTATAACGCCGACCAGACCGAAGGCGCCGATCTGAGCATGAGACAAAACAAACGGCGGCGCACTCAGAGGCAATACCATCGCACTCCAGAAAATGCTGAACGCAGCAAACATCAGCAGCGCAATCACTCCGCGAATTTGCAACACCCGCTGCTGCGTCAGCAACGACAACATCGATTGCAACAAGGCCCGGTAAGACAGCCGGCTCGCCGTGGGCAACTGCTGCGGCAACAATCGCCACAACGCGGTCAGCAACAACACGGCCAGCGCCGCCGACACCAGATATACCATGCGCCAGCCGGCCACCTCTGCCACCGTGCCGGCCAGAGTCCGCGCCAGCAACAAGCCGATCACGACACCACCCTGTGCAGCCCCCACGACGCGGCCGCGTTCTGCACTGCCGGCAGCACTGGCAGCGCAGGCAATCAAGCCTTGGGTCATCGCGGTACCCAGCAAGCCCAGCGCCAGCATGCCCGTCAGTAACCAGAATGAGGTACTGGCGGTGGCGGTCGCCAGCAACGCCACAATCAGCAAGACCAGTTGCACCAGCATCAAACGCCGCCGTTCCAGCAAATCGCCGAGCGGCACCAGCAGCAGCAACGCCAGCGCGCAACCGGCTTGCGTCATCGTAATCACGATCCCGATCGTGGCGGCACTGAAACCGAAATCGCGCGCCAACGCATCCAGCAGCGGCTGCGCATAATACACGTTAGCCACACTCAAACCACAAGCAATTGCAAACAACAATACCGTGCTGCCCGGCAATGTGACCGGCGCCGGCGATCCCGGCAACGGCTTCTTCACTACGATTTCATCAGGCATGCCCGCTCCAATCCAGTTTCAAATAAAAACCAGTTGCAGTCTAGGGCATCAAGTTTTAAAATGCAACCAGATTATTCTGAGGACAACGTGCCATGAGTCAGCAAGAAAATATGCCGGGTGAGACCTGTCCTGTCGCCAGAACCCTGGATGTGATCGGCGACCGCTGGTCGTGGCTGATCGTGCGCGATGCCTTCGACGGCATTCGCCGTTTCGGTGAGTTTCAGAAAAATCTGGGCATGGCGCGCAATATTCTGGCCTCGCGCCTGCGCGCCCTGACCGAACAAGGTGTGCTGGAAATCGCGCCGGCGTCGGATGGCAGCGCCTATCAGGAATATGTGCTGACGCCGAAAGGCGAAGATCTGTTCACGGTGGTGGTGGGATTACGCCAATGGGGCGAACAGCACTTGTTTGCGCGACGCGAGAAGCACTCCACCCTGATCGAACGCGCGAGTGGCAAGCCGGTGCCCAGAATTTCGCTGCACGATCAGGATGGTCAGGCGCTGCGGCCGCAAGACACGATAGTCAAGAAGGTAACGCCGCAGAATCGCTCATGATCCGGAATTGCATCGTCCGCAGCGCATCGGCAGCAATGCCTGAATCACGCCCCGGGATTACGGGCGAACAAAAAAAATGGCGACATCAATCGTAATTGACGCCGCCCAAACCCACCCTCAAGAGTACTTTGTACACAAAATTCGGATACATCCCGAAATTGCGATCCATGACGTCATCATAGAAGAACATTTCCAATTTGCAATTTTTTTATTGCCATATTTGCATTAATTATCATTAATTTCCAATAAGCAACAAATACCCCTGTCGTCCTATCGGGTTAATTGGATTCTGATTGGAATCCTCATTAAAAAAATTTGAGAGCGGATTCAAATCACGGCAAAAGACCGGGCTGGCACAGCGCCGTCATCGACCCAGGGGATTAGGGTAAGATTCTGTCCTCGCCGAAATATCGGCTATCCGACAGCAAGCATCACCGGCTGTCAGCCGTATCAATGTCTAAGGAATTCCGATGAAAATCGCCACATGGAACGTCAACTCCCTCAAAGTACGCCTGCCGCAAGTGCTGCAATGGCTCACCGACAACCCGATTGATGTGTTGTGCCTGCAGGAAACCAAGCTGACCGATGATAAATTTCCGCTGGCGGAAATCAATGCGGCTGGTTATCAGGTGGTGTTCACGGGGCAAAAGACCTATAACGGCGTGGCGATTCTGTCGCGTCATCCGATTGAAGATGTGGTCAAGAACAATCCTTTGTTCGAGGATGAACAACAGCGTTTGCTGACCGCCACCATCAACGGCATTCGTATCGTGTGCGCCTACATTCCCAATGGACAATCGCTTGAATCGGACAAGTATCAATACAAGCTGAAGTGGCTCAATGGCTTGCATGACTGGTTGCAGCAGCAACAAGCACAACATCCGAAACTGGCCTTGCTCGGTGATTACAATATCGCGCCGGAAGATCGCGATGTTCACGATCCGGCCGCCTGGGAAGGACAAGTGCTGGTCTCGCCGCCGGAGCGCGCCGCGTTCGTGCGCATGCAAGAGTTGGGACTGACCGATGCCTTCCGTTTATTCGAACAGCCGGAACGCCTGTTCAGCTGGTGGGATTACCGGCAGATGGGGTTCCGCATGAACAAGGGCTTGCGCATCGATCATATTTTGCTGTCGGCGCCGCTGGTGCCGTTGTGCAGCGCCTGCATCATCGACAAGGTCCCACGCAAATGGGAACAGCCGTCGGATCACACGCCGGTGATTGCAACACTGGATCTGTAACCGGTTCTGGAACCTGCTCTGTAAAACGACAAAACGGCTTCGTGCAACACGAAGCCGTTTTTGATTGGTACAGCGTCAGCGCAACGTCTTGCGCGCCGCCGGTTATTGCGCCGGGTCTTTCTTCTTCAGTTGCTTTTCAAACGCGACGTCGAGCTTGCTGACGCGCTTCGGTTTTTGCGGTCCGTAGGCATTCACGAATTGCACGAAGCTGTCGAGGTCGAGTGCTTCGCACAGTTTCTCGGCCGGGTTTTCGGGTGTCCGCTGCAGCAGGATAAAACGTTCATCGGAAGTGCGCGCCATGGAATACTGGCGCGACCCCGCGCGCACATTCAAACGGTCGATGGCGGCGGTTGCGCGGGTAGATCTCATTTCTGGGCCTTATAAAATACGCTGCCAGTAAGCCACATCCAGCCACTGATCAAATTTTTTGCCAACCTGGCTGAAGTGCGCCACTTTGACGAATCCCATCTTTTCATGCAAGGCGACACTGCCCGGATTGGGTTGCACGATGCCGCCCATCACCGCATGCACTGATGCTTGCTGCAATGCTTCCAGCAACGCCGTATAGAGTGCCGAACCGACCCCGCGCCCGCCGCTGTTCTGCGCCAGATAGACCGAACTCTCCACCGAATGCCGATAGGCGGCGCGCTGTTTCCACTTGATGGCGTAGGCATAGCCGAGTATGCGGCCCTGCTCTTCGTATACCAGCCATGGATATTGCGCCGCCACCTCGTCGATACGACGGCCCATCTCTGCGGTATCAACGGCTTCGGTTTCAAAACTGATCGTCGTATTGAGGACGTAGTGATTGTAAATTGCGCAAATGGCAGCGGCGTCGGCCGTGCTTGCATTGCGAATCGGGTTAGCCATGTCTGCAGCCGGAAACTGAAATGAGGAAACCCGTAGTGTAACCAAATTGGCGACGCCCGGCCGGCGGCGTCGCCAAATACTGCCGGACCGGCTTCAGTTTTCCAGCGCTTGCCGGATTTGCTGCAACGAGGTCGGATCTTCGATGGTGGTCAGGTCGCCCGGATCGCGGCCTTCGCAGATGGCCTGAATCGAACGCCGCAACAACTTGCCGGAACGGGTCTTGGGCAACAGGCTTACCACCAGCACCCGGGCCGGACGCCCGACTGCGCCGATCTGTTTGTCGACCACCCGCATCACTTCGGCCTCGAAAGCCTGCTTCTGTTCCTTGCTGGCGGTACTGTCGGCATTTTTGGGGATCACGAAGGCAATCGCGACCTGCCCTTTGAGTTTGTCTTCCACGCCGACCACGGCCACTTCCGACACATTCGGATGCGATGAAATGCTCTCTTCAATTTCCCGCGTCCCCAGCCGGTGGCCGGCCACATTGATGACATCGTCGGTGCGGCCGAGGATGAAGTAATACCCGTCTTCGTCGCGAATGCCCCAGTCAAACGTCGAATACGCCATGCGCGGGAAATTGGACCAATAGGTTTTGACGAAGCGTTCATCGTCACCATAGATGGTCTGCATGCAACCGGGCGGCAGCGGCCCTTCAATCGTCACCACGCCCTTTTGATTGGGTCCGCATGCCTCACCCGTGGCTTCATCGATGATGTGCATGCGGTAGCCATACAGCGGCACGCCGGGGCTGCCCAGTTTGGTTGGCTTGTCTTCGATGCCCTTGGCAATCGACAAGATCGGCCAGCCGCTTTCGGTTTGCCAGTAGTTATCGATGATTGGTACCTGCAAGGCCGAGGAAATCCAGCTGGAGGTGGTTTCATCCAGCGGCTCGCCGGCCAGATACAACGCCTTCAATGATGACAGATCGTACTTGCTCATGAATTCCGGCGGCTGCTTCTTCAATACGCGAATCGCGGTCGGTGCCGAAAACATGCGGGTGACCTTGTATTTTTCGACAATGCGCCACCAGATACCGGCATCGGCCTGCGCCTCGCCGGCCGCGCGCGCCAGTACCGGCAAGCCCTCATACAACACGGTGGCCATGCCGGCAATCAGCGGACCATACACAATATAGGAATGACCGACCACCCAACCGATATCCGAAGTACAGAAATAGGCCTCACCGGGATTGCCGCAAAACACATGCTGCATCGACGCCGCCAGCGCCACCGCATAACCGCCGACGTCACGCTGCACCCCTTTCGGTTTGCCGGTGGTGCCGGAGGTGTACAGAATATACGAAGGCTGATTCGACTCCAGCCAGGTCACCGGCACTTGCGCATCCAGATATTGCTGACGCAACGCGCTGTAGTCGAGATCGCGGCCAGCCGTGCGCGGCATCTCGGCCAGACCGCGATCCACCAGCAAGACGTGCGCCGGCTTGTGTTGCGCCAGACGAATCGCCTCATCCAGCAACCCCTTATAAGCTACTACTTTGCCGCCGCGCGAACCGGCGTCGGCCGACACGATCAGTTTCGGTTGCGCATCATCAATCCGGCTGGCCAGGCTGTTCGACGCAAAGCCGCCGAACACCACGGAATGCACGGCGCCGATACGGGCGCATGCCAGCATGGCAAACACTGCTTCCGCAATCATCGGCATATAGATCAAAACACGGTCGCCTTGTGCTACACCTTGCGCCAGCATGATCGCTGCCATGCGATTGACTTCGGCGTGCAATGCGCCGAACGAGTAGGTTTTTTCAGTACCGGTTTCCGTCGAGATCGCGATCAGTGCCGCCTGTTCGGCACGGGCCGGCAAGTGGCGGTCAATCGCGTTATGACACAGGTTGGTTTGACCGTCGATGAACCAACGCGCGAATGGCGGCCGCGAATAATCCAGGGTGTTGGTGAAGGGCTGGTGCCAGTCGATGCGACGCGCTTCGTTCGCCCAGAAGGTGTTCGGATCGTCGATTGATTGCCGGTAAAAACTGTCGAAATTCATGGGATCTCCTCATCGTAGTATGTCTGTCGTGCAAGCCGCATCTGTGTGCTGCTTTTTCTGCATGCAGTGTCCCATTTCAAGCTTACGCAAAACTGAACGGATCACAAAAAAATCCCTTGCAAAACAAAGAGATGCAAGAGAATTTCGCGTTATCGACGCGCACGAAAAAGCCACCGGCCCGGCATCCGTCAGATGCGCAATCCGCTGTCACCGGCAAAGCTCGGATCACGCTCAGATCACATACAGATCCACATAATCGTTGACTGACATCGCTTCGAGTTTTTTCTGGTTGAGCGAGACATCCAGAATCTGTTGTTGTTGGCGCGGCGGGAACTGGCGCGCCAGATTGGTCTTGAATTTTTGTTCCAGCAGCGGAATGCCTTCCTGGCGACGGCGCGCATGACCAATCGGATATTCCACCACCACTTCCTTGAATTGCTTGCCATCCTTGAATTCAATCGTCAGCGCATTGGCAATCGACCGCTTGGCCGGATCGTGATAATCCCTGGTGTAAGCAGGATCTTCAACGCAGACAATCTTGCTGCGCAAGACATCGATGCGCTTGTCGCCGGCCACCGCATCTTCGTAATCGGCAGCCGTCAGCCGGCCGAAAATCAGGGGGACTGCCACCATGTATTGAATGCAGTGATCGCGGTCCGCCGGATTATTCAACGGTCCCTGTTTATCGATGATGCGCAGGCAGGCTTCATGGGTGCGGATCGTGATCTTGCGGATATCTTCGGCCTGGCGACCTGCCTTGCGCAGTTGGGCGTGCAGCGTCATTGCCGCTTCTGCCGCGGTCTGCGCGTGGAACTCGGCCGGGAAGGAAATTTTGAACAACACGTTTTCCATTACATAGGAAGCGTACTTGCGCTGGAATACGAATGGCTGACCCTTGAACGACACGTCGTAAAAGCCCCAGGTTTTGGCCGTCAATACGGAGGGATAACCCATCTCGCCGGTCTGGGCGATCAATGCCAGACGCACCGCGCGCGAGGTGGCGTCGCCAGCCGCCCACGATTTGCGTGAACCGGCATTCGGCGCATGGCGATAGGTGCGCAGCGATTGCCCGTCGACCCACGCCAGCGATACCGCATTGAGAATTTCTTCGCGGCTCAGCCCGAGCATGCCGGCGACCACCGCCGTCGATGCCACCTTGACCAGCACCACATGATCCAATCCCACTTTATTGAAGGAATTCTCAAGCGCAATACAGCCCTGGATTTCGTGCGCCTTGATCATCGCGCCCAGCACGTCTTTCATGCTGAGCGGTGGCTTGCCGGCGGCCACGGCATTGCGCGACAACCAGTCGGCAGTCGCCAGGATGCCGCCCAGATTATCGGAGGGATGACCCCACTCCGCTGCCAGCCAGGTATCGTTGAAATCGAGCCAGCGGATCATGGCGCCGATATTGAATGCCGCCTGCACCGGATCAAGCTGAAACCGGGTGCCCGGGACGCGCGCGCCATTGGGCACGATGGTGCCCGGCACCAGCGGCCCCATCAGTTTTTTACAGGCGGGATAGGTGAGAGCTTCGAGACCGCAGCCCAAGGTATCGATCAGGCAATTGCGGGCCGTATCGTAGGCAACTTTCGAAACAATCTTGTATCGGGTGACATAGTCGACGATATCGACCAGTACCTGATCATACTTGGGACGACCCTTGGCAACAGACCCGGACATGTTTTTTCCATTCACTGAAAAATGAAAATAACGCGCCGCCCGGGCCAGTTTTATGCTGCCGGACAGGCGCTGTTATCTGACCTTGCATTCATTGGCCAGTTGCTGACCAAGCTTGGCATTGAGCAACATCGATTTGGCCGGGATCTGAATCCAGACCAGACCATCGCCCTTGTTTTCAAAGCGCAAGGCGCCGGTCGATGTCGATACCGATGTCATCTTGTAGCTGCTGCCCTTCCAGACCAGCGTCATGCTTTCGTTGCTTTTGTCTTCGAACTTGACGTCCACCCGGTTGCCCATGTCGCAGGAAAAATTGCCGGTCTTCAGGCTCGCTGCCCAGGCTGGCTGGATCGCCACCGGCAAGGCCGCAATCGGTGCCGGTTTGGTTTCGGCAATCGGCAATGGCGAGGAAGCGCAGGCTGCCAGCAGCGCAGGCAAGGTCAGGGCGAAAGAGAGTTTCAGAGCATTCATCATGATTCCAGTGCAATTGATCAGGGGATAATGGACCGCATATTACCAAATCCCCTGATACACACACCACTTTTTACTGCCGCTGCGGCTGCCTACTTGCGCTGATCGATCGGCACGAACTTCAGATCTTCCGGGCCGACATAATTGGCCGACGGACGAATGATCTTGTTGTCGATGCGCTGTTCGATGATATGCGCAGCCCAGCCCGAAGTACGGGCAATCACGAACAATGGCGTAAACATGGCAGTCGGTACGCCCATCATGTGATACGACACGGCCGAGAACCAGTCCAGATTCGGGAACATTTTCTTGATGTCCCACATTACCGTTTCCAGACGTTCGGCAATGTCAAACATCTTCAGCGA
The DNA here is from genome assembly GCF_001189915.1 of Herbaspirillum autotrophicum. GTDB lineage: Bacteria > Pseudomonadota > Gammaproteobacteria > Burkholderiales > Burkholderiaceae_D > Herbaspirillum > Herbaspirillum autotrophicum. The sequence continues at coordinate 30,847 of NZ_LFLS01000032.1, read as the reverse complement.
GCCGGCATCATTGGACAGATTGCGCGCCACCTCCTTGATGACCTTGTTGCGCGGGTCGGAGATGGTGTACACCGGATGACCGAAACCGATCACGACTTCCTTGTTTTCGACGCGACGCTTGATATCGGCTTCCGCTTCGTCCGGATTGTCGTAACGTTTCTGGATTTCAAACGCCACTTCGTTGGCGCCGCCATGCTTGGGGCCGCGCAGCGCGCCAATCGCGCCGGTGATGGCGGAATGCATGTCGGAACCGGTGCCGGCAATGACGCGGCCGGTAAAGGTCGAAGCGTTGAATTCATGCTCTGCGTACAGGATCAGCGAGGTATGCATGGCCTTTTCCCACAGCGCCGACGGCTTCTTGCCATGCAGCAAATGCAGGAAATGGGCGCCGATCGATTCGTCGTCGGTTTCGACTTCGATGCGCTTGCCGTTATGGCTGAAGTGATACCAGTACAACAACATCGACCCCAGCGAGGCCATCAGGCGATCCGCGATATCGCGTGCGCCCGGCGTATTGTGGTCATCTTTTTCCGGCAGCACACAGCCCAGCACCGACACACCTGTACGCATGACATCCATCGGGTGCGATGATGCCGGCAAGCTTTCGAGTGCAGTCTTGACGTTGGCAGGGACACCGCGCAAGGCCTTGAGTTTGATCTTGTATGCCTTCAGTTCGGCTGCGGTCGGCAACTTGCCGTGCACCAGCAGATGGGCGATTTCTTCGAATTCACAGCTGTCGGCCACATCCAGAATGTCATAGCCGCGGTAGTGCAGGTCGTTACCGGTCTTGCCCACGGTACACAGTGCGGTGTTACCGGCAGTGACGCCAGACAGCGCGACGGATTTTTTTGGTTTGAAACCTGCTGCTTGTTGCTCGCTCATTACAATCTCCTTCCAGTGTTATCGGCTTGGACGGTCGCGCCGCCAGGTTCATGACGGGCGCGGCCGGCTATCATTTGTCGCTGTACTTTTTTTCCAGCAAATCGAACATCGGCTTGTTGACCAGACGCTGACGCTCGGCAAACGGCGTCACGAAATTCGGGTCTTCATCGAGACGGTGCGTATCGCGCAGCACGGTCAGCGCCTTTTGCATGCCGGCCACCGCACCCTGCAACGCGGCATTGGCGTACAACACGATGCCATAGCCCATGCCGGCCAATTCATCCGCGCTGAAAATCGGGGTCTTGCCGCCGATCACCAGATTGACCAATTGCGGCTTGTCCAGCACTTGCGGCAGGCGGCGAATTTCTTCGGCAGTTTCGGTCGCTTCCACAAACAGGATATCGGCGCCGGCTTCGCTATAGCGCGCAGCACGCTCCATCGCATCTTCAAAACCATGCACACTGCGCGCATCGGTACGCGCCATGATCAGCATGCCTTCATTGGTGCGGGCATCAACGGCCGCATGAATCTTGCCGACCATCTCGGCACAGGAAATCACTTCCTTGCCATTGAAGTGGCCGCAACGCTTGGGCGATACCTGATCTTCCAGTTGCACTGCATCGGCGCCGGCGCGCTCCAGCGTACGGATGGTGTGACGCACATTGAGCGCATTGCCGAAGCCGGTGTCGGCGTCCACGATCAGCGGAATCTCGACCGCATCGCGGATACGCGCGGTGTGGTCAGCCAGTTCATTGAGGCCGATGAAGCCTTGATCCGGCATGCCGAAATACATGTTGGTGACGCCGGCCCCGGTGATGTACAGCGCCTCGAATCCGAGATCGGCGATGACGCGTGCCGACAAGGCATTGAACGCGCCTGGCACCAGCATGCCGCGTCGCGCGTTAACCTTTTCGAGCAGAATCTGCTTGGTGGTTTTTGAATTGGTAGTCATAAAAGTCCTTTGACAGAATTGTTTCACCGATGTGATTGCTCCTTTTATTGCAATGGCCGTGCCATCTGCGGCCAAAACGGGGAATCTGCGGCCGGCGCTCCTGCCGGGCAACGACAAAATTTCATGAAATCAACGGCTTATCCACGGCGATAAATAAGCGACAACATTTCTGATCAATGCCATTTACCTGCTGACGACGTTGCATTTGAAACAATTGAAACAATGCGGCGAAACACCGCATTTTCTTTTGCAACACCGCTTCTGTCCCCCTGCCGCGATGCAATGACAGCGACGTCATGCGGTCCTGAGCGGTGGCGACAAATGCGTTTCAGCCTCGCCGGCGAAGGCCCATGCAATAGCCGATTGACAAGGACTCGTTACGCGTCTTACCCTCGCGCATTACCTAGAAATAATATGGATAAATATCAGAACAAATAACAAGCAGAAATATTACCGGCATCTGCGCTAACCATCTGACGCAGCCCAGACTGCCGCCCATCCCGCGACCCGGGACCCCGTACCCATCGCTCTTATCCGGAGACTTCATGACCAGCAGTACTACCAACAGCCAGCAGGATCAAATCCATCCGCAAGCATGGCGCGCCGTTATTTCCTCGTCCATCGGCAATGCGCTCGAATGGTTCGACATCCTGATTTACGGCGCCTTCGCCGTGGTCATCGCCAAACTGTTCTTCCCGACCGACAATGAAACCGTATCCCTGTTGGTGACGTTCGCCACCTTCGGTGTGTCCTTTTTCATGCGCCCGCTCGGCGCCGTCATTCTTGGCGCCTACTCTGACCGCGTCGGCCGCAAAGCCGCACTGTCGCTGTCGATTCTGCTGATGACCATCGGCACCGCGCTGATCGCCTTCATGCCGACCTATGCCAGCATCGGTTTGTGGGCACCGGCCGGCATCGTGCTGGCACGCCTGATTCAGGGTTTCTCGGCGGGTGGCGAGTTCGGCAGCTCGACCGCATTTCTGGTCGAACACGCGCCACATCGACGCGGCTTCTTTTCCAGCTGGCAGGTCGCCAGCCAGGGCTTGAGCCTGCTGCTGGCAGCCGCCTTCGGCGCCGGCCTCAATGGCTGGCTGACAGTCGAACAGTTGTACGACTGGGGCTGGCGCATTCCATTCCTGTTCGGTTTGCTGATCGGACCAGCCGGCTTTTATATTCGCCGCCATCTGGAAGAGTCGCCGGAATTCGCCGCTGCTGAGCGTACCGAAACACCGCTGCGTGACATGTTCACGCAACAAAAGGAGCGTCTGCTGATCGGCACCGGCTGCGTGATCATGGCGACGGTATCGGTATATCTGGCCTTGTACATGCCGACCTATGCCATCAAGCAATTGGGCATGCCGGCATGGTCGTCGTACGCTGCCACGCTGATTTCCGGTCTGATCATGATGCTGGCGTCGCCCCTCGTCGGCAAGCTGTCGGATCAATATGGCCGCACCCCGTTCATGCTGGCCAGCAGCGTGTTGTTCGTGGTGATGACGTATCCGATGTTCGTGTTCTTGACCGGCAATCCGACCTTCGGCAATTTGCTGTTGCTGCAAATCGTGATCGGCGTCCTGATGACTGCTTACTTTGCCGCCATGCCGGCACTGCTGTCGGATATCTTCCCGGTGCAAACCCGCGGTACCGGCATGTCGCTCAGCTATAACATCGCGGTGATGATTTTCGGCGGCTTTGCCGGCCTCATCATTACCTGGCTGATTCAGTCGACCGGCAACAAGCTGGCCGTCAGCTTCTTCGTCATCTTCGGTGCCGTACTGAGCGTGATCGCCACCCTCGCGGCGCGCTATCGCCTCAAGATCCGCTGATCCGGATCACGCCAGCCATACCGCTCCGGTACGGCTGGCGGCAGCAGACATAAAAAAGCGGGAACCTTGCGGTTCCCGTTTCAGCTTCCCCTTCAGCAGTACCGACCATCAATCGTCTTCGGCGCCGCCGATGCCCAACTCTTGAATTTTTCTGGTGATGGTATTGCGACCAATACCGAGCCGCACTGCCGCATCATTCTTGCGACCATGGGTATGCTTGAGCGCTATCTTGATCAATGCCGCCTCAAACTGACGCCCCAGAATATCCATCACTTCCGGACGATCCTGACTCAGCATCTGCGCCGCTTCGGTTTCCAGCAAACTGATCCAGCTATGCCGCTCACCATCCAACGCCACCCCGGCGCTGACGCGCAGTTCCGCCACCGGCGCCGCAAATGCGACAGTCGGTGCAGTAGTGGCCTGCATCGTGGTGCTTTGTTCTTCGATCAGTTCCTGCGGCAAGTCCTTGACTTCCACGGTCTGCCCCGGCGCCATCACGGTAATCCAGTTGCACAGATTTTCCAGTTGACGCACGTTGCCGGGCAATTCCAGTTGCGACAAGAACTGCATCGCCTGCGGTGACAAGCGCTTGGCTTCCACTCCCAACTGCCGTGCACTCTGCGTCAGGAAATGGCGTGCCAGAATCGGAATGTCTTCACTGCGTTCACGCAAACTCGGCAAGCGCAGACGGATCACATTGAGACGGTGATACAAGTCTTCGCGGAACAAGCCTTCGCGTACCCGGTGTTCGAGATTCTGGTGCGTCGCGGCGATCACGCGCACATTCGCCTTGAGTGACTGATGACCGCCGACCCGGTAGAAATGCCCATCCGACAGCACGCGCAACAGACGGGTCTGCAAGTCCAGCGGCATGTCGCCGATTTCATCGAGAAACAGTGTGCCGCCTTCGGCTTGTTCAAACCGGCCACGCCGCATTGCCTGGGCGCCGGTGAAAGCGCCGCGCTCATGTCCGAACAGTTCCGATTCCAGCAGATCCTTGGGAATGGCCGCGGTGTTCAATGCCACGAACGGTTGCGCCGCGCGCGGGCTGTGCTTGTGCAATGCACGCGCCACCAGCTCCTTGCCGGAACCGGATTCACCGGTGATCAATACCGTGACGTTCGATTGCGACAAGCGACCGATGGCGCGAAACACATCTTGCATGGCCGGTGCCTGACCGAGTATTTCCGGTGCATTGGCAGAGGCTTGCTCAACATCGGCTTCCCGCAAGCTCTCTTCTAGTGCACGGCGTATCAGTTCGACCGCTTTATCGACGTCAAACGGCTTGGCCAGGTATTCGAATGCACCACCCTGGAACGCCGAGACTGCAGAATCGAGATCGGAAAATGCCGTGATGATGATGACCGGAATCCCCGGGTGCTTGGCCTTGATCGCTTGCAGCAATTCCAGACCGGAGGCACCCGGCATCCGGATGTCCGAAACCAGTACCTGCGGCATGCTGGTTTGCAGTGCCTGCATGGCATCACGCGCACTGGAAAAACTTTGCGTGGCGAGATTTTCGCGCGCCAGGGCCTTTTCGAGTACCCAGCGTATTGATTCGTCGTCGTCAACAATCCAGATTGGTTTCATATGTATCTTTTCCTGCGAGTGATTGAGCGGCATCCGACATGGCTGCCTCTTGATCTGCTGCCCGTCACGGCAGCGGTATCAATATTCTGAAATCCGTGTATCCCGGCCGACTCTCGCATTCGATCACACCCATGTGCTGCTGCACGAATGTCTGCGCCAGAGTCAACCCCAATCCGCTTCCTCCCTCTCGTCCTGAAACCAGCGGGTAAAAAATGCGGTCCTGGATGTCGGGTGAGATACCGGGGCCGTTATCGATGATATGCAAGTCTAGTGCCAGCCGGTAACGGACCTTGGCCAGCGTGATCTGACGACTCACTCGCGTTTGCAAAATCAGTTCGGCATCGCCGGCCGCGATACGTTCGGCCAGCGCCTGGGCAGCGTTATGCACGATGTTCAGCAGCGCCTGAATCAATTGCTCCTTGTCACCACGGAATTCCGGAATCGACAAATCGTAATCGCGGCGAATCATCAGCCCGCTCGGGAACTCGGCCAGAATCAGGCTGCGCACGCGCTCGCATACTTCATGGATGTTGACGTCGCCGACGATATGCGGTCGCCGGTGTGGCGCCAGCAGGCGATCCACCAGCGTCTGCAGGCGGTCGGCTTCCTTGATGATGACCTGCGTGTATTCGCGCAATTCTTTCAGGTGGCGCTCCGGCAATTCCAGTTCCAGCAATTGCGCCGCGCCGCGAATGCCGCCCAGCGGGTTCTTGATTTCGTGCGCGAGGTTGCGGATCAGTTCTTTGTTGGCCTGACTCTGGTCCAGCAAACGTTCTTCGCGATCCAGCTTGAGTTGCTGTACGTTTTCACGCAACTCCAGCAACACCGGCATCTCCGGATTTTCCAGTGCCGTGACGATGGCGTGCACCTGCAAGGCTTCGCGCCCGACCCGCTCCAGCACGAGGTCCAGCCGCTTGTCGGCAAACTGATGTTCCACTGCCTGCGAAAACAGATGCACCAGTTCTTTGCCATTCAGGAAGAGCTCGCTGAGCTTTTGCTGCGACAAGACTTTGAACGAACTCTCCAGCAGGTTTTCTGCGGCGGCGTTGGCGTACACGATGCCGCCATCGGCATCGAGAATGATGACGGCCGAAGCCAGCAGGTCCAGCCCGTCAAGTGAAGGTAATGTAGTTTTCATTCTTTTCATGATAAAAGCCGCGGTCAGGTCGGCAACTTCGCTTGCCATGATGCAATCACCAGTGGCAAGCGGCTGTCATTCAAGAAAGCAAGAAGCGGGCAAGCTTATTGTCTGATGCCGCCAAGCTCGCGTCTGAGCGCTTCGATATTGCGGTCGCTGCGTGCCAGCGCATCCTTGAGCGTCTGCACGCGCTCCTGATATTTTGCATAATTGCGTTCATCGCCGCGGCGTTCCGGTTCACCGTTATTGAACTCCGCCTGCAATGCCGCGCGTTTCTTCTCTTCGTTGCTCAGCTCGTTGAGCAGTATCTGGCGCCGGTCATCATCGCCGGCCTGCCTGGCACTGGCATCGCGCTTGGGAAATCCCGCTGCTGCCGCAGCCGGCGGCTTGCCTGCAGTAACCGGCCTGGCCGGCGGCGCGGCCGTCAATCCCGGCAGAGTCACTTTCCGACAATCCTTGCCGGCGCCGCTGTTGCGGTATTCCGCGAGACCATTGGCATCCACGCAGCGATAGACTTCATTGGCCGCTGCGGCCACGGTACTTGCTGCGGACGTCAGCAGCAGCATCGACAACAGACGTGAACATGGTTTCATCGGCCTGCTCCGCAAGAAAATAATGATAAGTGTATGTCAATATTTCCCTGTGGACAAATCAGCAGATACGGGCCGGCCCGGGCAAAAAACGACTGCCGGAAAACAAAAAAAGGGAAGCAAGCTTCCCTTTTTTTTCAATCATCAGCGATATGGATTACAGCGAGTAATACATGTCGAATTCGATCGGGTGCGTCGTCATGCGATAGCGCTGTACTTCCTGGCCCTTCAGGTCCAGATACGCATCGATCATGCTGTCAGTGAAGACGCCGCCGCGGGTCAGGAACTCGCGATCCTTGTTCAGGTGTTCCAGCGCTTCTTCCAGCGAAGAACACACGGTCGGGATCAGCTTGTCTTCTTCCGGTGGCAGATGGTACAGATCCTTCGAAGCAGCTTCGCCCGGATGAATCTTGTTCTGCACGCCGTCCAGACCTGCCATCAGCAGTGCGGAGAAGCACAGGTACGGATTCGCCAGCGGATCCGGGAAACGGGTTTCGATACGACGACCCTTCGGATTGGCAACGTGCGGAATACGGATCGATGCCGAACGGTTGCGTGCCGAGTAAGCCAGCTTGACCGGCGCTTCGAAACCTGGAACCAGACGTTTGTACGAGTTGGTACCTGGATTGGTGATCGCGTTCAGTGCCTTGGCATGCTTGATGATGCCGCCGATGTAGAACAGGGCGAATTCGGACAGGCCGGCATAGCCGTCGCCGGCGAACAGGTTCTTGCCATCTTTCCAGACCGATTGGTGCACGTGCATGCCCGAACCGTTGTCGCCAACCAGTGGCTTCGGCATGAAAGTCGCGGTCTTGCCGTAGGTGTGTGCCACGTTCCAGATCACGTACTTCATGGTCTGGGTCCAGTCAGCGCGCTCTACCAGCGTCGAGAAGCGGGTACCCAGTTCATTCTGACCGGCGCCGGCAACTTCGTGGTGATGCACTTCAACCGGAATGCCCAGGGCTTCGATGATCAGCGACATTTCCGAACGCATGTCCTGGAAGCTGTCGACCGGAGGAACCGGGAAGTAACCGCCCTTGACGGTAGGACGGTGACCGCTGTTGCCGCCTTCGAGCTTGGCACCGGTACTCCATGCCGCTTCTTCGGATTCGATCTTGACGAACGAACCGGACATGTCTGCGCCCCAGCGCACACCGTCAAAAATGAAGAATTCCGGTTCCGGACCGAAGTAGGCGGTATCGCCCAGGCCGGAGGATTTCAGATAGGCTTCAGCGCGCTTGGCGATGGAGCGTGGATCACGGTCATAGCCCTTGCCATCGGCAGGCTCGATCACGTCACATTGCATGAACAATGTGGTTTCTTCCATGAACGGATCGATGTTGGCTGTGTTCGGATCAGGAATCAGCAGCATGTCGGAAGCTTCGATACCCTTCCAGCCGGCAATCGACGAACCGTCAAATGCATGACCGGATTCAAATTTGTCGATATCGAAATGGGAAACTGGCACCGTTACGTGCTGTTCTTTACCCCGGGTGTCGGCAAAGCGAAAGTCAACAAACTTGACTTCATTGTCCTTAACCAACTTCAAAACTTCTGCGGCCGTCCTTGCCATGCGAATCTCCTAAAACGAGGAAGTAGTATAAATTTGCGAATTGGGTTATGAGCCAACTACATGCTTGTGCAGCCTGTAACAGCTAACAGTTAGTGCGTCAGAACTCAGCCAGAAATGATAGCAGATTCCATGCCACCAACCGCGTTGTATCGGGTACAGAGGTATATTTTAGGGAGTAATTGCAGAAAGCGCGCCGACAGGCCGCCACAGCAGGGAAAATGATCGCATTAATTTGGTGCAAATTACGATATTTGCACCAAATTAATTCAAATTCTTTGCTTTGCTTTTTTATGGTGCGTTTTTGCACCATAAGTGGCGCTGAGGCGTGATCTGCACAAAATTACTATAATCGTGACAAACCACTGACCAGGAACTGCAATGACGACCAAAGATGCTGTTTTGACTTCTGCCACTCAACGAGCCCAGTCTGGCGCCCTGCCCTACGCCGGCGCCGTGACGCCGCAAGAAGCATTTGCTTTGTTGCAACAAGACCCCGGCGTCAGACTGGTTGACGTGCGCACCAAAGCAGAGCGGGACTGGATCGGCTTCCCGACGCTGCCGGCGTCTCAGCAAGTGGCGGTGCAATGGAATCTCTATCCGGAAAGCACGCCCAATCCGGCCTTCCTTGAGCAACTGGCGCAGGCTGCGCAAAAGAATGAAACGCTGCTGTTTCTTTGCCGCTCCGGCGTGCGCTCACGGCATGCGGCCAAACTGGCAACCGAAAACGGCTACCTGCATTGCTTTGACATTCTGGAAGGTTTTGAAGGCAACAAGGATGCCGCAGGCCATCGCAAGACCGTCGAGGGATGGTGCCATGCCGGCCTGCCGTGGACCGGTGCCTGAAATACGGATCTCAGCGGTAAGCCAGCAACTGCTTGCCAAGTTCCCGGACCTCTGCCGATAACGTCTCCGCTGGCACCGGCGTGGTCTGGGCCGCCAGCATCTCCAGCCGCACCAGTGTCTCGACGATGGCATGTGCATCCATGGTAAGCGCGGCGCCTTTCATGCGATGCGCGAGCCGTCTGACCGCACTCAGATCGCGGCGGGTCACGGCGTCATGCAGGGCATTGATATCGTCGCGAGAAGTGCTGCGAAACAGTGCCGGCAAATCGACCGCACGCACTTCTGCAATCGACAATGGCGGCACGGCCTGCACATCGAAGTCACACCACAGCGCCAGCATTTTTTTCAGTTCTTCTGCCGGCAACGGTTTGCCGAGCACGCCATCCATGCCGCTGTCCAGGCACAGTTGCATGTGCTCGGCATCGGCTTCCCCCGAAATGGCGATGATCGGCGTATAGGGCGCGTCCCCTTTCCGTTCTCTGAGCCGGAATTGCCGGGCGACTTCGTAGCCGTCCAGATCCGGCATCTGACAATCCAGCAAGACCAGATCGAAGCGGTAGGTTGCCAGTACCCCGAGGGCCGACGCGCCATCCGATGCCGAGGTCACGCCACATCCCAACTTTTTGAGCTGGCGATCTATCGCGAAGCGACTCGTGGCCGAATCATCGACCACAAGAACCGTCGGGTGGGTTGTATTGAATAGACCGCTCATGTTCACGGGTGCCTTATAAATCCTGCAATTGGTTCTCGATCTTGAAAAGCTCGCTGTCATTGCGCACGCCGAGTTTGCGAAATGCCGATTGCTTCTGACCGCTGATGGTTTTGACGCTGCGGGCAAATTTTTCGGCGATCTCGGTCACCGACATGCCGTCCAGACAACAGCGCAACACTTCCCGCTCGCGCGGTGACAATTCCGAATTCTGCGTCAGCGAATCGGTGGTGATGTTGTCGCCTCCGGTTTCCGTATTGTCGATCGACAGCATGGAAGACAGCTCGGCCGCCATGGCCGCATTCAGATGAACCCGTCCCAGCGCCACCGTGCGCACGGCAGCCACCAGCTCCGACAACTCCTGCTCCTTGCCGACAAAGCCGCGCGCGCCGGCACGCATGGCAAGCGCTACCGTGGCCGGATTGTAATGCGATGAAGACACCAGGATTTTGCTTTCCGTGAAACGGACCTTGAGGGCACGAATAAGATTCAAGCCATCGATATCATTCATGCCCAGCGAATAATCGATCAACAGCACATCGGCGGGTGCCGCCCGCAATGCCGCCATCATGTCCTTGCTGGTGGCATAGGCGCCGATCACGCTGAAGTCTGACTCATCCGTCAAACGCGAAACCAGACCATGACGTACTACCGCATGATCGTCCAATAATGCAATCCGGATCGGCTTGATTGCTGTCCATGTCATCACGGCGTCCTTTATCCAGGCTCTCGTTAAAAAAATCTGCGGATGCATCACCGCCGACGTCCCCTGCACAGACATGTCGCAGACATGCCGGTGCACCATCAGCCACAGGCTGCCGGGTGCTGCAAACGCCCCCTGCCGTATTGCGATCACAGCGCCTCAGGCGTTCATCAGGTTACCGCTGAACAAACGATTGGCACCAATATTGGTAAGGAAATCCCCTTGCATCATCGGCTCGGCGATGGCCCCCTGCCCGCAGTTGCATCCCAGAGCCTGCAAGGCTTCCAGTTGCCCGCTGTTTTCTACCCCCTCCGCCATGACTTTGATATTCAGTCTTCTGGCAATGTCGATGATGGATTCGATCATTACCTTGCATGGCGTTTGTCGCGACAGCTGATCAACAAAATAACGGTCAATCCGGATTTCGGTAAATGGCATTTGCGACAATAGTTTCATGGTCGACAAGCCGCTGCCGAAATCGTCAATCGCCACCCCGAAACCTTTGATGCGCAAACGGTTCAGGGAAGCCGCCAGTTTCAGTGCCTGACTTGGCAGGTCATTTTCCGATACGCCTATCGTCAGCAACGACGGCCGCAGCTGGTATCTGCTCAGACGCTCACTCAGGTAATCTGCGATTTCCGGCACTTCCAGCGTCAATGCCGAAGCCTTTACCCAAATCGGAATATTACAACCGATTTTTTGCAACTGCTGTTGTGTCTTAAACACATGATTGACAGTACGATAAAAAAGCATCAGCCCCAGCCCCTGCTGCTCGATCAACGTCACGAATTTTTCCGCCGTCTGCGTGCTGAAGCGCGGATGATTCCAGCGCACCATGGCTTCGGCGCCGATGATTACCCGGGTATCCAGTGACACCTGCGGCTGGTACAACACCTCGAACTCGCTGGTGTTGCAGATCACGCGCATGATGTCATCTTCACTGATATCGATGTCGCGGCTGCCGCCATCGCGCAGCTCGGTCACCAGCGGCCGGCACGCCGGCTCAAGGCGATAACGGACCTGATCCGCATTACGCCACGCCAGTGCGGCTCCGATCAACTCCTGCAACGCTTGCAATGCCAGCGGCTTGGCCACGCCTTCGACAAATTCAAACCCGGCCGAACGCGCCATTTGCATATGCGACGCGCGGACGCCACAGTCCAGCGCACTCATCCAGACCAACATCGGCATCGGCGTTCCCGCCGACGCGGACTGGGCATGCTCAACCTGGGCCAGCACAAATTGCGGACCATCCATATTCGGCATGCCGATGTCGCAAAAAATCAAATCGGCCGGCTGCTCCTTGAGCATCACCGTCGCCTGCAAACCGTCTTCGGCTTCACGCACATTGACGGCGCCCAGCATGGCCAGCATCCCCAGTGCGAATGCGCGTTGCAGTGGCTGATCTTCAACCACCAGAATCGACAAGTCCGCTATCGTATACATTTTCCCTCTCACCATTTATTCCTGCTGCCAATCCGGCATGTAGTTCAGGCCTGCATTGTCTTTCCCATCCCGGTCAACGTATATGAGAATTCTCTCAATTGCGGCCGCTGTCGCGGCGCGGCGTCAGCCAGAAAGAAAAAATCATCGTTTCTCCGTGAGCCCGCACAAAAATCCGACCGCACCGCGCCGGGTGCAAGCGGGCATGTGGCTGACCGCCACTGGCCTCCCGGCATGCAATGAATTTGTGACGCTTTGCTACCAACCATCCCGGCGCTTCAGCAAAATGTCAGCAGAGTATGAAAAACTCCGAGGGAAGCACCTCGTTGCCGGCTGATCTGGCGCATTACACTTTATTACACCTGCCCCGCACCAGCCTGCGCATACTGATCCGGCAGCCATTATCACTTTCCCCGACCAAGAAAAAAATCATGCCCGTTTCGCTCAACACTACGGTAGTGCGCGTGGCACTTCTGGCGCTCTGCGGTTTCAGTTCGATCGCGCAGGCGCAGGCCCTGAATCCGCAGGAACAAGCGCTTCATGTATTGAACCGGCTAGCATACGGACCACGCCCGGGCGACGTCGCCGCCGTCGAAAAAATGGGCGCCCGCAACTATATCGACGCGCAGTTGAATCCCCAGCGCATTCCCCTGCCGCCCGAGTTGCAAGCCAGACTGGACGGCCTTGCCACCTACCAGCTCAGCGCGACGCAACTCTACGTACAGTATGGACCGCCGTCATTTCCCGGCAAAGATGCCAGCCCGGAAGAAAAAAATGCGGCACGGCAGCGTGCCGCCCGCGACATCACTCCGCAAACACATCTGGCACGCGTATGGCTGGCGACCGAAAGTCCGCGCCAGTTGCAAGAAGTCATGACCGAGTTCTGGCTCAATCACTTCAATGTATTTGAAGGCAAGGAATGGGTGCGCTACTGGACCGGCGACTACGAAAAAAATGCAGTGCGTCCGTATGCCCTGGGAAATTTCCGCGAATTGCTGGGCAGCGTGGTACATCATCCGGCCATGTTGTACTACCTCGACAACTGGCTCAGCAGCGGCGCCAACACGCCCGATGCCAAGGGCCGCTTCAAGGGTCTCAACGAAAATTACGCGCGCGAACTGATGGAGCTGCATACGCTCGGCGTCAACGGCGGTTACAGTCAGAATGACGTGATCACGCTGGCACGCGTGCTGACCGGCTGGACCATCAATGAGCGCGGCATGCAGCAAGGCGCAACACCGTTTGCCTTCAATCCGCGCCGGCACGACAATGGCAGCAAGCAATTTCTTGGCAAACCGCTGGCAGTCAATGGCTATCAGGAAGGTGAAGCGGCGCTGGACATTCTCGCGCACCACCCGGCCACGGCCAGATTCATCGCCGTCAAGTTAAGCGAGTATTTCGTTTCCGACCAGCCGGACCCGGCACTGGTCGATAAACTCACGCAAAGTTTTCTGAGCAGTAACGGCGACATCAAGACCGTGCTGCACACCTTGTTCAACAGTCCGCAATTCTGGTCACGCAGCAATTACCAATCGCAATTCAAAACACCGTATCAGTACGTCATCTCGACATTGCGCGCGACGGCCACACCGGTGGTCAATATCAAACCGGTTGATGGCGTGCTGCGGCAATTCGGCCAGCCACTGTATGGCTGGCTGACACCCGAGGGCTACAAGTATTCGCAAGAGACATGGCTGACGCCGGATGCGATTCTGCGCCGGATCAATTTCGCCAACAGCCTGAGCAATGGCAAGTCGCCGATTGCGCGTCCGGAAAACACACCACCGGCAGCGGATGTGGCACCGATCAGTACCGCCGCGCTGGAACAAACCCTGACGCCGATATTGAGCAAAGAAGACGCGGATACCGTGGCGGCCGCGCCAGTCAATCTGCAAACCGGCCTGATTCTCGGCGGGCCGGCTTTCATGAAACGGTAGGTATCGTATGAATCGTCGTGACTTTATTCGTTTTGTCGGCGCCGCCGGTGGCAGCGGGATACTGATTCCAATCGGCTTGTCCGGATGCGCCGTGGCACCAGCCACCACATCGGCGCGCACCAATACCAGCGTGAATGCACCGCTGGCGTATGGCTCGCCCAGGCCAAGAGCACATGCTGCCGGCGATGGCACGCCGCGCATGATCGTGGTCTTCTTGCGGGGCGCCGTCGACGGTCTCAACGTCGTTGTGCCGCACGGCGACCGCGAGTATTACCTGGCCCGCCCCGGCATTGCAGTGGCACGTCCCGGTCTGCCCAACGGTGCGATTGATCTGACCGGCTATTTCGGTTTGCATCCGGCGTTGCGCAGCCTGCATCCGTATTGGGAAGCAGGCCAGCTGGGCTTCGTGCATGCCTCTGGCTCACCGGATGGATCGCGTTCGCATTTCGAAGCGCAAGACTATATGGAAAGCGGCACGCCCGGTCAGCACAACACCCGCGACGGCTGGATGAATCGACTGCTCGGCTATTTGCCGGTGTCGGACTCGCCGGTGCAGGCACTGACCCTCGGTGAAGCGCTGCCACGCATCCTGAGCGGCAGACAAGTGGTCGCCAATCTGCCGACCGGCCGCGATGCCGCGCGGCCGACGTTGATTGATCAACCGCGTGTCAATCAGGCGTTCAACAAACTGTATGCAAGCGACGACACGCTGGGCAAAGCCTATCGTGACGGCCTCGCGGCACGCAAGGAACTGATATCGGAAATGAGCAGCACTGAACAGCAAATGGCCAACAATGGCGCACCGTTGCCGAATGGCTTATCCATCGACACTGCCCGGCTGGGCCGCCTGATGCGTGGCGATCCGCGCATCCGACTCGGCTTCCTCGCCGCCGGCGGCTGGGATACCCATGCCAATCAAGGCAACGGCTCCGGCCAACTGGGCAACCGGCTGGCGCCGCTGGCCGACGGACTGGCGACGCTGGCGCGTGAACTAGGTCCGGCGTTCAACGATACGGTGATTGTGGTGCTATCTGAATTCGGTCGCACGTTCCGTGAAAACGGCAATGGCGGCACGGACCATGGTCATGGCAATGTGATGTGGCTGCTGGGAGGAAATGTGCGCGGCGGCCGCATTCACGGGCGCTGGCCGGGACTCGATAAAAATGCGCTGAACGAAGGCCGCGATCTGGCGATCACGACCGATTTTCGCAGCGTACTGGCGAGCATCGCGGAAAAGCACATGCGCATTCCGGATGCCGCGCTGCAAAAAACCTTTCCGCAATTTCCGGTCAGCGGCCATGCACTGCCGGAAATCCTGATCTGACGCCGACTGCGTCAGGTCTGCTCTACTCTGCTTCTTCAATCCAGGCGGCCTGAATTGCCTCCAGAATCTTTTCTCCGGAATGATTCGGGTCGTCGTCAAAACCATCAAGCTCCAGCACCCATTGCCGCAGATCGGTGAAGCGAATCATCTTCGGATCGACATCCGGAAACTTATCGTTGAGATCTTCCGCAATCCGCTCAATATCAGTCCATTTCATAGCTGCCTCACTTATAGGTAACGTCGCCGGACGGAGAATGCTCAGTGATTTTCGCTGGCGTGATTAATGGTGTACTTCGGGATTTCAACCACCAGATCGTCGTCACCGAGAATCACCTGACAGGACAACCGCGAATTGGCTTCCAGACCCCAGGCCATATCCAGCAAATCTTCTTCCTTGTCGGTCGGTTCGCCAAGTGTTTCGAAGCCTTCCCGAATCACTACGTGACAGGTGGTGCAGGCGCAGGATTTTTCGCATGCATGTTCAATGTCGACATCATTGCCGAGCATGGCATCACACAGGGACTTGCCAGCAGGCGCGTCGATCACGGCGCCGTCGGGACATAACACGGCATGGGGGAGTATCACGATTTGGGGCACGGCATTTACCTCGGTACTTGTTGGCAGTTCAATCAGTCAGGAGTGAGGTCACTCAATCCCGGTTATATTTCATCCAGTTTTTTTCCAGCCAGCGCGGCATGCACGCTGCGGTCCATGCGGCGCGCCGCAAACTCTTCGGTACCGTGCGCCAGCGCATCCACCGCCGCCTTGATAGCCAGATGATCTGCGCCCTGCGCCTGTGCGCGAACCGCTTCTATCAATTGCGCGATGTCAGCGCGCTCGGCGGCCGACAACAACGCGCTGTCGGCGTCCAGTGCCGACTGCGTAGCCAGCACAATGCGCTCGGCATCAACCTGCTCTTCGCGCAAGGCACGCAATTTCATATCTTCATCGGCGGACTGGAATGAGTCTTGCAGCATTTTGGCGATCTCATCATCGGCCAGTCCATACGATGGCTTGACCGTGATCGAGGCTTCCACGCCGGAAGTCATTTCGCGTGCCGACACCGACAGCAACCCATCGGCATCGACCTGATAGGTCACCCGGATGCGGGCAGCTCCGGCGGCCATCGGCGGAATGCCGCGCAGTTCAAAACGCGCCAGCGACCGGCAATCGGCGACCAGCTCGCGCTCGCCTTGCACCACGTGCACGGCCATCGCGGTCTGACCATCCTTGAATGTCGTGAATTCTTGCGCACGCGCACAGGGAATCGTCGAGTTGCGCGGAATGACTTTTTCGGCCAGCCCGCCCATGGTCTCGATACCGAGTGACAACGGAATCACATCCAGCAACAGCCAGTCATCGCCGGCAGCGCGGTTGCCGGCCAGCAGATTGGCCTGGACGGCAGCACCGAGCGCAACCACCTTGTCCGGATCGATATTGGCCAGCGGCGTGGTCTGGAAAAACTCACCGACCGCCTTGCGTACATGCGGCATGCGGGTAGCGCCGCCGACCATCACGACGCCATCGACGTCATCCACGGTCAGGCCGGCGTCGCGCAAGGCTTTCTTGCTCGGCGTCAGGGTCTTGTTGACCAGGTGCTGGGTAATTTCGGTAAATACGGCTGCGGTCAGTGTCTGATGAATCGCTTCACCAGAGTTGAGCACGGCGTCAATCAGCGTTTCCGATTTGGTCGACAACAATTCCTTGGTTTCGCGCGCCTTGACCATCAGAATTCGGGTATCTTCGTCGGACAGCGGCGCCAGTTGTTCCTGTTCGCAGATCCAGCAGAACAGACGGTGATCGAAATCGTCACCGCCGAGCGCCGAATCGCCGCCGGTCGACAACACTTCGAATACGCCCTTGGACAATTTCAGGATCGAGATATCGAAGGTGCCGCCGCCCAGATCGTAGACCGCGAAGATACCTTCGGAGCCATTGTCCAGGCCGTAAGCAATTGCTGCGGCGGTAGGTTCATTGAGCAAGCGCAAGACATTCAGTCCGGCCAGTTGCGCCGCATCCTTGGTGGCTTGCCGCTGGGCGTCATCGAAATAGGCCGGCACCGTGATCACCGCGCCGACCAGATCATCGCCCAAGGCATCTTCTGCCGTTTGTCGCAGCGTCGCGAGAATTTGCGCGGAAATCTCTACCGGGCTCTTGACGCCGGCCACTGTCTTGAGCTGCACCATGCCCGGCGTATCCTGAAAATCGTAAGGCAGATTTTCGACATACGCGATATCTTTCAGGCCACGGCCCATGAAGCGCTTGACCGAGACAATCGTATTTTTCGGATCGGTGGTTTGCGCGGCCTGCGCCTTGTAACCGATGTGGGCATTCCCGTTCGGCAAATAGCGCACCACCGACGGCAGCAACGTGCGTCCCTCTTCGTCGGTCAGCACTTCGGGAATGCTGTTGCGCACAGTGGCGACCAGCGAATTGGTGGTACCCAGATCAATCCCTACCGCCAGCCGATGTTGATGCGGTGCGGTGGACATGCCCGGTTCGGAAATTTGAAGAAGCGCCATAGAGTATGTTTATTCCGGTAATGCGATGCGAATGCCTAATCCGACAAACGCACATCCGGCCAATCGATTCAACCACGAAGCAGCATGCGTACGGCGCTGGAAATACGCACCGACGATGCCGGAAAAAAAGGCAATCGCACTAAAGATCAGCAATGCCTGCAAAATGAAAACGATTGCCAGCAACAACATCTGCGCGTCGACATGACCGGCTTCGACGTGGACGAATTGTGGCAGGAACGCGATGAAAAACAGCGTCACCTTGGGATTGAGCATATTGGCGATCACACTTTGCCAATAGATACGCGACAACTTCAGGGGCGCCATCAGCGCCGCCGACGACAGGCTGGCGGCAGCACGCAAGGTGCGCACGCCAAGATAGATCAGATAGGCAGCGCCGGCATAGCGCAAGGCATCGTAAGCTGCCGGCCAGGCCTTGATGATGGCGGCAAAACCGACGACCGCCAGCAGCGTATGCAATAACAAGCCGGAGCAGAATCCGGCGGCGGCCGTCAGGCCTGCTGCACGTCCCTGCGCCACGGCGCGCATCAGCACGTAAATATTGTCCGGGCCCGGCGCCAGGGTCAGCGTGACGGCGGCAATCAGAAACAGGAAAATATCAGGCATGGGCGCGGCATCATTCTTCGATCATGGCGAACACGTCGCCAATCTCTTGACCAAATTTTTCCAGGAACATCAACTGTCGCACCAGTTTGGCGGCAGCAGTGAAATCCTCTGCATCGAACGCAACGGCGATCCGTTCCATTTCAGCTTTGCGTGCGTTCTTCAGTGCCGCGTCCAGTTGCTCCAGCGCCGCCATATCCTTGCCGGCCTTGGCGTCGTCCAGCTCTTCGCGCCATTCCATCTGCTGCATCAGAAACACCGGCGGCATCGAGGTATTCGACTCCGTCTGCAGATCGACGCCGTGCAACTCGCACAGATAAGCAGCGCGCTTGAGCGGATTTTTCAAGGTTTGATAGGCTTCGTTGGCGCGTGTCGCCCATTGCATGGCAACCCGTTTCTCGGCACCGGTCGCTTGCGCAAACTTGTCCGGGTGCGCCTGATTCTGCACTTCGTGATATGCACTCTCCAACGCTTTCATGTCGATGGCAAAGCGTTGCGGCAAATGAAACAGCACGAAGTGATTTTGCATGAGATAAAAAAATAAAAGCCTGTTTGTATGTCAACAGGCTTGGCAGAGCAACTTTTGAAGGCTATCGCGGACGATTCTGGCTAAGCACTGAATAATGGATGCCGCACACGCGGCACCGTCAATCTATATGCGGAAGCTTTCGCCACAACCGCACTCATCCTTGACGTTCGGGTTCTGGAACTTGAAACCTTCGTTCAGACCTTCGCGCGCAAAATCGAGCTCGGTACCATCAATATAAGGCAGACTTTTCGGATCGACGAACACGCGAATGCCCCGCGATTCGAACATTTGATCTTCCGGCGTTTCCTCGTCCACGTATTCCAGTTTGTATGCCAGACCGGAACAACCCGTGGTGCGCACACCGAGACGCAGGCCAATG
Source organism: Herbaspirillum autotrophicum (assembly GCF_001189915.1). GTDB lineage: Bacteria > Pseudomonadota > Gammaproteobacteria > Burkholderiales > Burkholderiaceae_D > Herbaspirillum > Herbaspirillum autotrophicum. The sequence goes on along the minus strand of NZ_LFLS01000032.1, from coordinate 11,286 downwards.
CCCTTGCCGCGCCGTTCCATGTAACGGCTGATGTGTTTTGCTGCCTTTTCAGTGAGTGTAATCGCCATGATGCCTGCCTTTTCTGTGCTGCTCTTCATTCGCTGCGGGCGGTTGTGCCAACCGCTCCGCACCGGCAGTTTCCCGCCGGCGTTCAGCGCTTGTTACGCCGCTGCCTTTTGTTCGACGTCGCTGTGCTTGGCCTTGTAATCCTGCACCGCAGCCTTGATCGCATCTTCTGCCAGAATCGAGCAGTGGATCTTGACCGGCGGCAATGCCAGTTCTTCGGCGATCTGGGTGTTCTTGATCGTCAATGCCTGATCCAGCGTCTTGCCCTTGACCCACTCCGTCACCAGCGATGACGAGGCAATCGCCGAACCGCAGCCGTAGGTCTTGAATTTTGCATCTTCGATCACGCCATCGGCACCGACCTTGATCTGCAACTTCATCACGTCGCCGCATGCAGGGGCGCCGACCATACCAGTACCGACAGTGTCATCGCCCTTTTCAAACGCGCCGACATTGCGTGGATTTTCGTAGTGATCCAGAACTTTTTCAGAATAAGACATTTTGCTGCTCCTTGATGAGATGAGCCCGGCTACTCGCGAGGCGCGTTATCTTTTAATGTGCTGCCCACTGGATCGTGCTGATGTCGATCCCATCCTTGTACATATCCCACAGCGGCGACAATTCGCGCAGCTTGCCGACCTTGCTCTTGATCAGGTCGATGGTGAAATCGATATCTTCTTCAGTAGTGAAACGGCCAATCGTGAAACGGATCGAGCTGTGCGCCAGTTCATCGCTGCGGCCGAGGGCACGCAACACATACGATGGCTCCAGGCTGGCCGAGGTGCATGCCGAACCTGACGAGACGGCGATATCCTTGATCGCCATGATCAGCGATTCGCCTTCGACATAATTGAAGCTGACGTTCAGGTTGTGCGGTACACGGTGATCCATGTCGCCGTTGATGTAGGTTTCTTCGATTTCCTGCAAACCCTTGGCCAGACGATCGCGCATGGCGCGGATGTGTTCCAGTTCGCTCGTCATTTCTTCACGGGCGATGCGGAATGCTTCACCCATGCCGACGATCTGGTGCGGCGCCAGCGTGCCGGAACGCAAACCACGCTCATGACCGCCGCCGTGAATCTGTGCTTCGATCCGGACGCGTGGCTTGCGGCGGACATACAACGCGCCGATACCCTTCGGACCGTAAGTCTTGTGGGCCGAGAAACTCATCAGGTCGACCTTCAGCTTTTCCAGGTCAATCTCGACCTTGCCGGTGGCCTGCGCTGCGTCGCAATGGAAAATGATGCCCTTCTTGCGGCAGAATTCACCGATTTCTGCGATAGGCTGAATCACGCCGATTTCGTTGTTGACCATCATCACCGAAATCAGGATGGTATCGGGACGGACCGCTTCAGCGATCTGCTCAACCGTTACCAGTCCGTTGTCCTGCGGTTGCAGGTAAGTCGCCTCGAAACCCTGACGTTCCAGTTCACGCACGGTATCGAGCACGGCCTTGTGCTCGGTCTTGATCGTGATGATGTGTTTGCCCTTGGTCTTGTAGAACTGCGCCGCACCCTTGATGGCCAGGTTGTTGCTCTCGGTGGCGCCCGATGTCCAGATGATTTCGCGCGAATCGGCGTTGACCAGTCGGGCGACTTCTTCGCGCGCATCTTCGACCGCCTTTTCCGCCGTCCAGCCATACATGTGGCTGCGCGAAGCAGGATTGCCGAATTGCTCACGCAAAAACGGAATCATCTTGTCGGCTACGCGCGGATCAACCGGGGTAGTTGCCGAATAGTCAAGATAGATAGGAAAATGGGGCGCCTTGATGGTGTCCAACAGGCTTTTTTCCAGAGGTGCGTTCATTTGTGTTCTAGCTCCAATCAAGCCGCTGCGTGAGGGCGGTGCATTACAACCACGCTTTGTTCGGTATGCCTGTGTTCCGGATTTTGCTGATCAACCAAATCCTGTAGCGACACAGAGTCCAGATATTCGACCATCTTTTCATTCAGGGTAGACCACAGATCATGTGTCATGCAGCGGGTGCCGCCGGGATGCTTGACACTGTGACAATTTTCCTTGCCGCCGCATTGCGTCGCGTCCAGCGGTTCATCGACTGCAATGATGATGTCCGCCACCGAAACGTCCGCAGCCTTGCGCGCCAGGTTGTAGCCGCCGCCGGGACCGCGCACCGACTCTACAATCTGATGGCGTCGCAGCTTGCCGAATAATTGTTCCAGATATGATAAAGAAATTTCTTGTCGCTCGCTGATCGCGGACAACGTGACCGGTCCATTGCCCTGGCGCAAGGCCAGATCAATCATCGCAGTCACAGCAAAACGGCCTTTGGTGGTTAAACGCATGAAATCTCGACTCCAGAAACAATGTTCAGACCCAACTCCCTGAATTCCCGAATAATTGCGTCAAGTATAGCAAACTTGAGTAAATCTGTCAGGTACTCGAAATTGCTGTTGCGGGTGATGCACGGCGACCGCGTGCGCGAATGAAAACGTCCAATGACAGAGCACCGGCGAACGCCGGTGATTGCCGGAAAACGCTGCGCAGCGCTTCCGGTCACGATTGCCTCAGATATCCGAGACGACCTGGTTCTTGCCGGCCTGCTTGGCCCGGTACAAGCATTGATCAGCGAGCTTGATCAATTGAATCGGTTCTTCGTTTTGCTGCGGCACAAGCGTTGCAGCACCGATACTGACCGTCATCCATTCCGAGATGACCGAACCGGCATGCGCCAGATGCAGATTTTCAATATCGGCACAAATTTTCTGCGCCGATGCCAGTGCGCCCTGCGCATCGGTCGACGGCAGAATCACGGCAAATTCTTCGCCGCCAAAACGCGCACTCATGTCAGCCGGACGCATGGTGCCGGAGTCGATGGTGCGCGCAATCTGCTTCAAGGCATCGTCGCCGGCGACGTGACCGTAACCATCGTTGTAGAGCTTGAAATTATCGACGTCGATAATCAACATCGACAATTGCAATTGCTCGCGCTTGGCACGGCGCCATTCGGCGCTCAGGTAATCATCGAAATAACGGCGATTGGCGATGCCGGTCAGGCCATCGGTATTGGTCAGGCGCTGCAATTCGAAATTGCTTTGCTGCAATTGCTGCTGGCTTTCGCGCAAGGCACGGTAGGCCGCATCACGCTGCAACAGATTGATATAGGAGCGCGAGTGATAGCGGATGCGCGCAATCAGCTCGATCCGGTCCGGCAGTTTGACCATGTAATCGTTGACGCCGGACGCAAATGCATCACGCTTGATTTCCGGATCTTCCTTGCTCGACAACACAATGATGGGAATGTCGCTGGTGATCGGATTGGCGCGATACTGGCGCGCCAGCGTCAAGCCGTCCATGCCGGGCATCACCAGATCCTGCAGGATCACCGTCGGCCGCGTTTGCTCGGCAGTCCGCATGGCATCCTCGGCGCGCGAGCAAAAATGAAAATCGATATTGGGCTCATTCATCAACGCACGGCGAATTGCTTCGCCGACGATGGCCTGGTCATCGACCAGCAGCACCATGATTTTGTAATCTTCTTCCGATCGATTCGGCCCCGGGCCGTTTTCGGTCAATTCTAAAGATTTCATTATTATTCCTTTATCTCTGAAAAACATACCAGGAGTTTTCTGGCAATGCCGGTTACCGGCACAACGTCCACGGCGGCGTTGAGTTCCGCTGCTGCCTTTGGCATTCCATATACCGCACTGCTTTCCTGGTCTTGCGCAATCGTGTAATACCCTTTGTCCCGCATCGCCTTCAGACCGTCCGCGCCATCGCGCCCCATCCCCGTCAGCAACACCCCCACTGCCTGACCGCGCCAATAGCGCACCACGCTGTGAAAAAATACATCGATCGACGGATGATGCACGTCCTCCGCCGCCTCCGGCACATAGCCAAGCGTGGTGCCACTCTTGAATTTCAAATGACTGCTGGTGCCGGCCACCAGTACCTGACCGGCGCGCGGCTGATCGCCCTCTTCCGCCAGACGCACCGGCAAGACCGTTTGCTGACTCAACCAGTGCGCCATGCCATTGGCAAACGCTTCGCCGATATGCTGGACTACAATCACGGCCGCCGAAAAATTCACCGGCAATGCCCGCAACACTGTCGCCAGTGCTGCCGGTCCGCCGGTCGATGCACCAATCGCAATCAGGCGCTCCGGCACTTCGCCAGCGCTGCGTTCGCGTCGTGTGCGCTCGGGTGGCACTGATACGCCTACCGGCGCCCGCGGCAGCACTTTTGGCGATGGCAAGTAAGCGCCCTGACTGATGCGCTGACCAATCGCATCGATCTTCGCCATCAGCGATACTGCGCCGCGCTTCATGTCGCCCGATACCAGTACCGGCGTATCCACGGCATCGAGCGCGCCATAGCCCATCGCTTCATAAACCTTGTTGGCGCTGGCGCCGACATCGACCGTGACGATCAGGATCGGACATGGCGTCTTGCCCATGATGCGGCGGGTCGCCTCGACGCCATCGACCTTGGGCATAACCAGGTCCATCAAGATCAGATCCGGCTGCTGCCACGCGCACATATTGACCGCCTGCTCGCCGTCGCCGGCAATCCATACCACCTGATGTTCCGGCCGCGTAGCCAAAATCCGCCGCAGCAATTCGACTGCCATCGGGGTGTCATTGACGATGCCGATTTTCATTTTCCTGCCTCGCCAATCAGGTCCGTAACTGCCTGCAACAACGTTTCGTCATGAAAACTGCTCTTGGTGAAATAGTAATCAGCGCCGGCATCCATACCGCGCTGACGATCTTCTTCGCGGTCCTTGTAGGACACGATCATGACCGGCAGCGATTGCAGATTCGGCGCCTTGCGAATCAGCGACACCAGTTCGATGCCATCCATGCGCGGCATATCGATGTCGGTAATCACCAGATCGAAACTCTCGGTACGCACAGCGTTCCAGCCATCCATGCCATCGACTGCCACCACCACCTGATAACCGCGATTGGTCAACAGCTTGCGCTCCAGTTCGCGTACCGTCAATGAATCGTCCACCACCAGCACCCGTTTGCGCTTGCCGGCTTCGGCGCCGCCATTGCCATGACGCATGGTTTCCAGCTTGCCGGCCGAGGTCAGTTTTTCCACCGAACGGATCATGTCATCGACATCCAGGATCAGCACCGGTGCGCCATCTTCCATCAGTGCGCCGGCCGAGACATCCGGCACTTTGCCGAGACGGGTATCGAGCGGCTGCACCACCAGCATGCGCTCACCGAGGAAGGCATCGACCGCCAATCCATAGGTGTGTTCATGATTGCCGATCACCACCACGGCCACCGTGTCACCGTGCTGCTGAAACGCACCGACCTGCAGAATCTGACTGGCGCTGACCAGTCCGATCTGACGGCCCTCGAAGGTAAAGTGCTGATACCCTTCCAGCATGGACAACTGATCCTGCTGCAACTCCAGCGTCCGATTGACGTAGGCCAGCGGGAATGCATAAGGTTCGTCATTGATCAGCACCAGCAAACTGCGGATCACCGACAGCGTGAGCGGCAGCTTGAGCTGAAAGCGCGTGCCCTGGCCCGGATTATTGGTGATATCAATCGTCCCGCGCACTTGCTTGAGCATGTTGTGCACCACATCCAGACCAACCCCGCGTCCGGATATTTCGGTGACCGTATCGCGCATGGTAAAACTGGGCAGCAGCAGGAATTCCAGCAGTTCCGATTCGCTCATCAGTTCGACCGTATCCTGATTCGCCAGCTTGCGTTGCACAATGGTCGCGCGCAAATGATCCAGATCGATGCCGCCGCCATCATCACTGACGTTGACCAGCAGCATGCCGGCGCTGTGACGTGCTTCCAGCGTGACCACAGCCTCTTCCGGCTTGCCGGCGACATCGCGCTGCCATGCCGGTTCGATACCATGATCGATTGCATTGCGCAGCAAATGACCCAGCGGCGCATCGAGTTTTTCCAGAATGTCGCGGTCGATCTGGGTGTTCTCGCCAATGATTTCGAGCCGCACCTTTTTGCCGAGCGAATGACCGACATCGCGCACCATGCGCGCATAGCCGCCGGTGCCGTCCGAGAACGGCCGCATGCGGCACGCCAGCGCCTCGTCATACAGGCGTTGCGACAGATTGACCGAGCGCCGGTCGAACGCTTCCAGATCACTCAACTGATCGGCCAGCATATGCTGGCATTGCGCCAACACATCGCGCAAATCGTTGATGACAGTTTGGGTGCGTTCATCCAGCGCCATCGTCGCCAACTGCTGATGCAAGGTATCCAGCGTCTGTCCGGCATGCCGCTGCTGACGCTTGAGTCGCAGCATGGAGCCGGCAAACGGTTTCAGCCAGCGCGATTCGACCAGCGATTCGCCGGACAGGCTCAGCAAGCGATTCAGATTGTCTGCCGTGACCCGCAGCACGCGGCCATTGTTTTCGCGCAATTCATCCGGCAGCACCCGGCTCAATTCCGGTTCGGCATCACCGGTTTCCGCCATGGCGTTGCCGAGGTCGGAAAGAAAGCGTTCAATTTCCAGCTTGCCGGCCTGCTCCACCCAGCGTTCATCATTGCCCGGCGGATTGGCGACCCGGTTCAGCAAATCCACGCCTTGCAGCAAGGCATCGATCTGGGGACGGCGCAAGGTCAGCTTGCCTTGCTGTGCCAGCACGAAACAATCTTCCATGGCATGCGCAATGGTCACGCCGCCGCCGAGTTCAATCGTGCGCGCCGCGCCCTTCAGTGAATGCGCCGCGCGCATGCAGGATTCCAGCAAGTCGGCCGAAGTCGGATGACGCTCCAGCTCCAGCAAGCCCTTGTTCAATACCTCCGACTGGGTTTCCGCTTCCAGCCGGAACAAGTCGAGCATCGACATGTTTTGCAGATCAACTGAACTCATGTCAGGCTCCGGTTCAGTGCGTAAAACAGCAACTCGCAATCGATCAGGCCGACGCTCTTGTTATTCCAGTCGACAATTGCCTGGGTATAAATTGCAGTGGCATGGGCCATGGTGGTGGGAATTTCGCGCAAGCTGGAAGTAGCGTAGCGCTGAATGCCGAATACTTCGTTGACCGGAAACACCAGCGTGTGGCCATCATGCTCGACCACCAGCAGCCGTTGCTCCTGCGCGGCAGCCTGGGCCGGCGCTGCCAGACCCAATACCTGCGACAGCGAAACGCACAGCGTCAGTGAACCTCGAATATTGGTTAATCCCAGAATCATGCCGGATTTCTGATGCGGCAAAGTATGAATCGGACGCGTGGCGCTGACCTCACTGATCACCGCTGTCGGCAAGCCGAACCATTCATCGGCGACCCGGAAAATCAATACTGAACCATCAAGCTGCAATCGCGATGCCGACTGTTCAACCGGTGCCGCCAGATAATCCGCATCGCGCACATCACTGTCCTGCACCATCCGGTCCAGCAACAGCGCGGCCGCATTCATATAGGTGGGGCAATTCAGACAGCGCAGATGTTTTTCCAGCTCCGGGCAAGTATTGTCGCCACGTACGCCGATCTGATTCCAGCAATCATGGATGTCGCGGCTGTCTGCGGCCAGTTCAAACGGCGCCGCCGCCGGATCAAAGAGGGTGAGCGCGTCAGGCATCTTGCTGCTCCTTCAGACGCTGGGCGCGGCGCATGATGCGTTCGGCACCGCTGTGATCGCCCTGCATTTCCATCAACGCTGCCAAATGTTCCAGCGCTTCCTGATGTGACGGCTGCAGATAGATCGCCTTGCGGTACTGCTGAATCGCCGCTGCCGAGTCATCCCGGGCGTCACTGATCAGGCCCTGCAAATAAAAGGCATCGGCACTCGGGCCATGCGCTTTCAAATGGGCCGCGCACAGATCCGCCGCTTCATTCAAGCGTCCCTGATCGGCCAACTGCAAGGCGTGCTGCAACTGGCCGGCGGTCTTCTGTTGCGGCTGCACTGCCGCGACTATCGGCTTGCGTACTGCCGGCATCCGCACCACGGCAGTTTTGTGCGCCACGGCTGGCGGTGCACTGCGCAGCGGTGGCGAACTGGCACGCTGCACGCTGGCCAGCTTGACCTCGGCGCGCTTCTTGCGGAAAGCAAACGCCAGCGGGATGGCGGCCGACTCCAGGGTATTGCGCAACATCAGACCGGCTTCTGCCGGGCCGACGAAAATGGCGCCGTCTTCCTTGAGCAATCGCTCCAGCACCAATACTGCCTTTTCCTGCATGGGGCGGTCGAAATAAATCAGGACGTTGCGACAAAACACGAAATCGTAGGGTGCTTCCGTCGCCAGAAAATCCGCCGCGAACAAATTGCCATAGCGGAACCGAACCTGTTTTTTGACCGCATCATCCAGCACGTAATGCGCTTCCTGCGGCGTAAAGAATCGATCGCGGTAGTCCAGCAATTTGCCACGGAACGAGTTGCGGCCATAAATGCCCGCCGTCGCAAACGCCAGCGAGCGGTTGCAGATATCAATTGCATCAATCTGAAAGCGCGCTGCCGGCATGCCGGCCTCCAGCATGCCCATGGCGATGGAATACGGTTCTTCGCCGGTGGAGCACGGCAGGCTCAGGATGCGCAGGGGCCGTTCGGGCGTGTTCATCATCAGTTCCCGCGCCATCGCCGCGACCGCAATGATGGCTTCTCGATCACGGAAAAACCAGGTTTCGGGAACGATCACCAGTTCGATCAATTCCTGCAACTCGACGGCATCGCCATGCAACGACAGGAAATAGGCATTCTGATCGAGCAAGCCGAGCGCTTCCATTCTGGTCTGCACTGCGCGTTCGATCAGCGCCGGGCCGACCGAGGCGACATCCAGCCCCATGGTTTGCTTGAGCAAGACGGCGAATTGGCTCATGTGATTGCGCCCATCGGAAACAGTTGCTCGCGTACTTCGTCGCTCAACAGCTGATCAATTTCGACCCATTGGATCAGACCGCGCGTATCCTGCATCACCGGTCCCAGATAGGGAGCAGCATCATTACCGAGACCGTAAGGCTGGAATGCGGCGGCATCACTGCGCAGTGTTTCGGTGGCTTTTTCGGCGATGATGCCGAGCAGGTGCTGCTGGTCGGGATAATGCACCAGGATGATACGGGTCCCCAGACTTTGCCGCGCCGGACGCGACAACGCCAGCATGCTCATGTCCACTACCGGCACATGCACGCCGTGATAATTGAAGATGCCGGCCACCGCCGCCGGTGTGCCGGGAATCTGTTTCAGACGCACCAACGGCAACACCGCAGCGACCCGCCTGGCATCCAGCGCATAACGATCGTCACCGATCTGAAACAACAAAAAAAGCATCATGTCCATGCAAGCAGGCATCAATTGATCAAAGACAAACCGATCACGGAATTGATCATTGGATTTTTACCGGATCGACGTTACATCTGTTGCGTGTGCTGCGTCGTCCGCGTTCATTACACCTTGAAACGCGACACGCCATTGCGCAATCCGTTGGCGACCAGATTCAACTCGTCGATGGCCTGACTCGATTGCTGCAGGGACTCCACCGTTTGCTGCGCGGCTTCGCTCAACTGCACCAACGCCTGATTGATCTGTTCGGCGCCGGTCGCCTGCGCCTGCATGCCTTCGTTGACTACCTGAAAACGTGGCGCCAGCGCCTGCACCTGCTGGATGATCTGGGACAACTGACTGCCCACTTGCTGCACTTCCGACATGCCGCGTCGTACCTGATCGGAGAATTTATCCATCCCCATGACGCCGGCCGCCACCGCAGACTGGATTTCCTTGACCATGACTTCGATGTCGTAGGTTGCCACCGCAGTCTGGTCGGCCAGACGCCGGATTTCAGTCGCCACCACGGAAAATCCGCGGCCGTACTCGCCGGCCTTTTCGGCTTCGATGGCGGCATTCAATGACAACAGATTGGTCTGATCCGCTACCTTGGTAATGGTGGTCACGACCTGATTGATGTTACCCGCCTTTTCATTCAGGATCGCCAGCTTGCCGCTGACCGAGCCGGCGGCGTCCATCACGCTTTCCATCGTATCTTCCATACGCGTCAGGCTGGCCTGACCGCTGCCGGCCAGCGTTGCGGTCTGTTCCGACACCAGCGACACTTCGCTCATGGTGCGTACCAGATCGCGTGAAGTGGCAAAAATCTGGCGCGAGGTAGCGCCGATTTCAGTGGTAGTCGCAGCGGTTTCCGAGGCAGTTGCCTGTTGTTGTTTGGAGGTGGCGGCGATCTCCGTAACCGAGGACGACACCTGGGTCGAGGATTTCTGCGCCTGCCCAACCAATGCCGTCAGTTCATCGGTCATGCGGTTGAAACCGGACGCCAGATCGGCAAACTCATCACTGCGCTCCAGATGCAGACGCTGCGAAAAATCACCGGTGCGCATGACATCCAGAATCGCGATCAGACGCTGCATCGGGATGGTAATCGCACGCAGCAGGAAATAACCGCACACCAGCGCTATCAGCAAGGCGACCACAAATGCAAACAACATGCTGGCCTTGGCCACGGCCACGGCATCCATGATGCTGGTCGAGGAGCGGTCGGAAGACTCCTTGTTGGTTTCCACCATTTTCTGGGTCAATGCATAACCACTGCGCCATGCTGGTCGCAGTTGCTCACTGACGATCTTGTGGATGGCGTCTTTCTTGCTGCCTTCCATCTTCAATATTTCCGTCACCAGCGAACGGTAGACATCGCGCTGCCGTTTGAAGTCTTCAAAAATGGCGCGGTCTTCGCTGCCATGAATGGTCTTGTCGTATGCATCCTGCAACTGGTTCAGGCGCTCGCCGTTTTGCTTGAGCAAGGCGGTATCGGCCTGACGCATTTCCTCGGTATCATCGAGCTCGAAGATTTGCTGGCCAAGCATGTAGTTCTCATACCAGGCCGCATTGATCATGGTCGAATAATACAAACCCGGGGTCGAATCTTCTTTGAAACTGATCGCTTCACGTTGAATTTCAGCCAGCCGGGTATAAGCGACTGCCGCCATCAGCGCCATTACGGCGAGAATAACGCAAAAACTCCCAAGTATCCGCCGCTTGATGGTCCAGTTTTTCATGCTTGAAATGATGTCGAGTTGTTTGGCGGTAGCGTACCCTACTTGTGAGAATTTGGTAACCAAAGCATGCGGCAAATGCCAAGATAATTTCGCCAATTACCCTGCATTTTCTGCATACGCCGACCATCTATTGTCGTTACGTCAAGTTTATCTCCGCATATCGAAACCGGGGCATCAGTCCGGCATTTGCAGGGCCGGCCGTCATCATGAAAAGCCTTATTGCACTCAAAATTCGTCCCAGTCATCGTTGTTGATGCGAGGTC
>NZ_LFLS01000031.1 GCF_001189915.1 Herbaspirillum autotrophicum | reverse complement strand
TCATCCGAACAACTGGTCTCGCCGATTTCGATAGCTTTTCTGCGAGTTTCTTTCTCGCGCTGCATTTTTCCTGAGCATGTTGTCACGACAGACTCCCGTCCCAACTCAAATTTCTCATTCATTCATCCCGATTTATCTTCATACTCCAGCTTCGATCTCTTTCCGAGCAACCCTGTTGCGCAATCTGCCTCATCCATAGCGTAAAAGAAAGACCAATGACGATTACCGAACTGCCTTTTCGGGCAACAACAGAGCAAGCATGCGAGTGGCTTGAAAGTCACATGAAAACACCGTGGACCTTGGCGCACCTGATCGAGAGTGGTTTGATTCCCTATGTCTGGCTGGACTACGACGCTGACTATCCGGAGTTGTTCGGCGATGCGAATGGCGGTTATCCGGCACCGATATTTTTTGAAGGCGATACCCAGCGGCTGGTTGCTGGCAGCGAGGATGTGCTGATCACCACCACCAAAGACGTCTATCGGATCGTGGCGCAACTCAAGCCTCCCGGTTTTCGACGGGCTTTGCATGAATTGCGGTTTTTGAAGAAAGACTTGGAGCGCCTGGTAAAAAAACTCAAGCGCGATGCGGAACCGAAGCCGGTTGAGGAAGCGAAGGAATCACAAGCCGGTATCAATAAAGATCAGGTATTGATGGCATTTGCCAGCCTGGTAAAAATTGATCTGGCGAAGTCACTTGCGGGTGCCGGCGGTATTTTTGGCGATGAAGGCGCAAGGGTGAAAAGCAGTGCGGCAAAATCAAAAAACAAAGCTGTCTGGAACCCTGTCACATTGGCGCTGGGATTGAATGACGTCTATCGGGTGCCGTTACCGCATCTGAAGAGAGCATTCAGTACGCACGATTTTTTGCAGGAATGGGCTGCGGAATGGAATCAGACACTGATCTTGTTGGGCAAATAGCAGTCGCGCAGACCTTCCTGTTTCCTGCACCACCCATGCTGCGATGCTGATGACGCAGGTATGCGGGCATGGGTTACTTTGGAGTTCGCGATGAACAGTTTTCAGTATTCTTGTATCAATATCGTCGGTGCTCCGGGATCTGGCACGACCACGCGGGGACACGCACTGGCCTCCCGGCTCAATATTCATTTCGAGGATGCGGATGGCTTCTACTGGAAGCCCTCCAACCCACCGTTTTCAGAAAAATACGATCCGGGAGTCCGGCTGACGATGCTTCTTGAAAGCATCTCCGGATACAACTCATCCGTCATCGCCGGTTCGGTTTGCGGCTGGGGCACCGCATTGGAAGAGTCGTTTGACCTTGTGGTGTTTTTCTCACTGCCTACAGCACTGCGACTGCAGCGGATCGAAGCCAGGGAGATCGCATTATTTTGTAAGGCGAATCCGGAATTTCTTGCATGGGCGGCGCAATACGACGAAGGCAGATTACCCGGCCGCAGTCGTGCCCGTCACGAAGCTTGGCTGGCAAGTCGCCGCTGCCCCGTCTTGATGCTGGAGAGCGATCAGACCGTCGATGACCGGGTCGAAGAGGTGATCAGATTTGCTGCGCAAATGCGTGAATCGGGCTGACAACGTACGTCATCTCAGGCGTGCAGGGGAAATCGCACAATGGCATTCAAGCCGGCAATCTCGCCGTCAACCATGCGATTTTCCAGGCTGATTTGTGCCTGCATGGAATCGGCGATCTCTCCGCATATGGTCAGTCCCAGGCCACCGGATGAATCGTTGGATGAAAATGCCTTGAAGATGCGGCCGGCAAGATCATCGCTGATACCGCCACCGCTATCCCATACGCAAAGCTCGACATTCTTTTCGGTCGCCGCAATACGAATGCCGAGCCGGGAGTCGACAGGCGTGTACCGGATAGCATTGTGCAGCAGATTGGAAATCAATTCGCCGACCATCCATGGATGACCCAGCACATGGACCTTTTGCGCATCGAGTTCGAAATCCAGATTCTTGTCGGCAATCAAGGGCGACAGGTCGACCGCCGTTTCGCGCGCCAGCATGCTGAGATCGCAGGATTCCTGAATGCCGCGTCCACGCAATTGTTCGACCTTGGCCAACGACAGCAATTGATTGGCCAGATTGGTGGCGCGATCCACGGTGCCGGACATTTCTTCGAGAATCACATGCGCCGGCGCATCACCGCGCAAGCCGGATTGCAATTGTGTTTTGAGTACGGCAAGCGGTGTTCGCAATTGATGCGAAGCATTGGCGACGAAACGTTGCTGGTGTCCCAGCAAGCGTTGCAGGCGCGCCATCAGCTGGTTCAATGCGTTGACGAAAGGTTGCAATTCGCGCGGTGTGGCCGGACTTGATACCGGTGATAAATCATCGGCCGGCCGCTCATCAAGTTGCTTGCGCAAGGCATCGACCGGCCGCAATGCACGCGACACAACGTATAGCGTGACCGACATGATCACCACCAGCAAGGCCGCCTGACGGATCAGGGTTTCCCAGAAAATCTTGCGCGCCAGTGCGCTGCGGTTTTCAATGGTTTCTGCTACCTGTACCAATGCCGCGCCGCGCGGGTCGTTGGTGACGACCGGCTGAAACAAGGCCGCAACGCGCACCGGGACGCCGTTGTAGGTATCTTCGTAAATATGCGCGAGCGAGGGATAGATCGCATACTTTTCCGGTTTGCCGGAAAATTTCGGCAGCGCTTCGTCGCCCGACAAGAATTCGCCGTTCAAGCCATTGATGCGATAGATCATGCGGCTGGAATAATCGGTTTCATAAATTTCGAGCGCCGCGTAAGGCAAGGACACTTTCAGTTCATCATTTTCGATGCGCAGCAAATCCCCGATCGAATGCACCGAAGCGATCAACATCCTGTCATAGGCAGTGTTGACCGAATCGAGCGTGTTCCGGTACAGCGAAAAGGAATCAATGACGATGAACAGCGCAATCGGTGAAATGATCCACGCCAGCAAATAATTGCGGACGGAACGCGGCCGGGAAAAGAGGCGCATTATGCGCCGGCAGCGGGTTGCACCCGCAACAGATAACCGAGACCGCGCAGCGTCATGATCTCAGTACGGGTGTGTACCAATTTCTTGCGCAGGCGATGCACGATCACTTCAATCGCCTCGATCTGCACGTTTTCTTCCAGCGGGAAGACCAGGCGGAACAGGCGTTCCTTGGTCACTGCATGGCCCGGTTTGGCGATCAGTGCTTTCAACAGATTGTGTTCGCGCGGCGTAAATTCCAAAGCATCGTCACCACAATAGAAGGCGCCGGAGCTGTGTTCGAAACGCAAATCGCCACATTTCTGGATGCTTTCTTCAGCATTGCCCTTGCGCCGCAACAAGGCCCGGATGCGGGCGTCGAGTTCATCCAGATCGAATGGTTTGGCCAGATAATCGTCAGCACCCGCATTGAGACCGACCACCCGATCACCAACTGCCCCGCGCGCGGTCAGCACAATCACCGGGGTGTGAATGTTTTGCGAGCGGATCCGTTGCAACAGGTGCAGCCCGTCCAGCCCGGGAATATTCAGGTCGAGTACCACCAGATCGCCGATGGCATCCTTGATGTGCGACAGCGCACTGATGCCGTCGGCACAATGCGTGACCTGAAAGCCGCGACGCTCCAGGGCGCGCAGCAGCGCTTTCGACATGTCGATGTCGTCTTCCACCAGCAGGATATGCATGATCTCCAATATTCTTGTTGCAACGGCCAGCTCCCGATCAATCGTGAGCTGGCCATGGCTTTATACAATTAAACGCGTTCCGAGGCCAGTCCTGATCAATCCGGAGCAAAGTGAAAGCAGAATGAAAGCAAGCGGAAAGCCTAATGCAAGAAAACTCCGGGAATCGAGGTTCCGGAAATAGTCAAAGCCGGCCGCCTGACATACACTGCCGCACATTACCCCATGTGCCATGCACTTAATCACTTAACTCATAAAAATAACCAGGAGACATCATGTTGCAGCCCCTGATCAAAAGTCTGATCGCTCTGGCCCTCGTTGTTCCGGCAATCTCGTATGCGCAGGATACCTGTAGCAATCGCGGCGATCTCGATATGCAATATTGCGACGCCAATAAAGATCTGGTCGCCGATACACCGACTGATCCCAAGAAGCTGAAGAATCCGAATACACTGGTGTTTACATTCACACCGGTCGAAGATCCGGCCGTCTACGACAAGATTTTCAAACCATTCACTGATTACCTGGCGCAATGCACCAGCAAGAAAGTGGTGTTCTTCCAGGTGCAATCCAATGCCGCGGAAATCGAAGCCATGCGTTCCGGTCGTTTGCATGTAGGCGGTTTCTCGCCGGGACCGACCAATTTCGCCGTCAACATCGCCGGTGCCGTACCGTTTGCCGTGATTGGCGATGCCAAGGGTTATCAAGGTTATACGCTCAATGTGATCGTCAGAAAAGACAGCACGATTCAAAAGATGAGCGATCTCAAGGGCAAGAAGGTTGCACACACTGCACCGTCTTCCAACTCCGGTCACATGGCACCGATGGCCTTGTTCCCGAAAGCTGGCGTCGTGCCTGACAAGGATTACAAGATCATCTTTTCCGGCAAGCACGATCAATCGATTCTCGGCGTCAATTCCGGCGATTACGATGCCGCGGCAATTGCTTCGGACGTGTTTGATCGCATGGTTGAGCGCGGCGTCATCAAGGCCGACAACTTCCGCGTGATCTATCGCAGTGAAAAATTCCCGACCCAGGATTTTGCCTACGCACATGATCTGGAACCGGTGTTCCGTGATCGCATGCTGAAATGCTTCTACGACTATCGCTTTACCGATGAGTTGAAAAAAGCCTTTGCCGGCGCCGACCGCTTCTTCCCTATCGACTACAAGAAGGACTTCGAAATGGTGCGCTACGTAGCCCATGCCGCCGGCGAATCCTTCAACCGTGCCGCTTACGAAAAGCAGCAGTCCGGCAAAAAGTAATACCGCGACCGGCTGCATCATCCCGCCTCTTCGGGATGATGCAGCCGGTCTGAATCACCCCTCGCAGTTTCCAGAAAAAGCATTTTGTAACAGTCCGGTCTTTCGCTCATGCGCGAAGACTGCGGGATGTCACATCCCAATTTTTTGATAGAAAGTCCCTTGTCATGTCACACGCGATAGAAATCGACGGTCTGGTTAAAGAGTACAAACCGGGCCACCCCATACTCAAGGGCATCAATCTCAATATTGGCGATGAAGGACTGGTCGCGATCATCGGTCCCTCCGGCACCGGCAAATCGACACTGATCCGCTGCATCAATCGCCTGGTCGATCCCAGCAAGGGCGCGATCTGGTTCAATAGCGGTGGCACGCGCGTCAATCTGGCAGAATTGCGCGGCCGCAGTTTGCGCGAAGCACGGCGTCATATCGGCATGGTGTTCCAGGAATACAATCTGGTCGAACGCTTGTCGGTGATGGAAAACCTGTTGTGCGGCCGGCTCGGCTATGTCAGTGCCTGGACAGCATGGCGGCGCAAGTTTCCCAAGGAAGACATCGCTTACGCATTTCAATTGCTGGATACCGTCGGTCTCGGCGCCTTCGCTAACCAGCGTGCCGATGCCTTGTCCGGTGGCCAGCGTCAGCGTGTCGGCATTGCCCGCGCATTGATGCAAAGACCGCGCTTGCTGCTGGCGGATGAACCGACCTCGTCGCTCGATCCCAAGACGTCGTTTGAAATCATTTCCTTGCTCAAGGAACAAGGCCGTGCGCAAAAAATTCCGGTGATCGTGAATATCCATGATGTCGAACTGGCCAAGCGTTACGCCGACCGTATCATCGGTATGTCCGGCGGTCATGTGGTGTATGACGGCAGCCCTGAAAATCTCAGTGATGATTTCCTGAAACAGATTTACGGCGGTGAGGACTGGTTGTCATGAGCGCCGTGCAAAGTCAATCACGCATCAGTCTGGCCTTTCGTCCCAGCCTGACGACGCGCGTCATCATTTATCTGATCCTGGCGTATGCGGTCTATGCCGCCTCACAGCTGGGGTTTTCCTGGGACCGCTTTGCTTCCGGTCTCGGCAATGGCGGCAAATTTCTGGCGCGCATGTTTCCGCCTGATCTGAGCAAGGGCGACATCCTCTGGGGCGGCATCAAGGAAACCTTGCAAATCGCGGTGCTGGCATCGCTGTTCGGTATTCTGTTGAGCTTGCCTATCGGACTGATGGGGGCGCGCAATCTGATGCCGGCGTGGGTATCGTGGCCGGCGCGGGCGTTTGTGTCGGTCTGTCGTTCACTGCATCCGGTGATTGTTGCGATTCTGTTCGTCAAGGCAGTCGGTTTCGGCGCATTGGCCGGCGTGCTGGCACTGATCGTTGCCTCGATTGGTTTTATCGGCAAACTGTTTGCGGAAGCGATTGAGGAAATCTCGATCAAACAAGTGGAAGCGATTCGTGCAACCGGTGCTTCGTTCATGAACGTGATTCTGTACGGCGTATTGCCGCAAGTGCTGTCGCGCTTCGTTGGCTTTTCCACCTATCAGCTCGATTCCAATCTGCGCAATTCGACCATGGTCGGTATTGTCGGTGCGGGTGGTGTCGGCGGCGTATTGTTCTCTGCCTTCCAACGCTTCGATTACGATTTCGTATTCACGATTCTGATCACGATCATCGCCATCATCGTCGTCGGTGAACTGCTGGCCAATTCAGTCAAGAAGGTGTTCAATGTCTGATACCGTACTCTCAGCGCCGGGCTCGTTGGCTACCAACGAGCGTATCTGGCAACGCCATACCCTGTCGCAAAAACTGTTGCGCTTCAGCGTGTGGCTGGTGATTGCGCTGGCGGTCATGCAATCGCTGCGCTATATCGAAGTGATCCCGGAATTCCTGTATGACGCACCGGAACAGATGGGCGACATGCTCGGCCGCATGTGGCCAATCGACTGGGCTTACTATGCCAGCGACGTCCAGGCCGGACTGGTGGAAACGCTGCATATTGCGACACTGGGTACTTTGCTGTCCATCGTGCTGGCCATTCCGTTCGGTTTGCTGGTGGCATCCAATCTGACGCAAAATCGCCTGCTCAATCTGCTGGCGCGCATCGTGCTGGTTGCCAGCCGTTCGGTCAACTCGCTGGTCTGGGCCTTGCTGTTTCTGGCAATTTTCGGCCCCGGTCCGGTGGCGGGAACCTTGGCGATTGCATTCCGTTCCATCGGTTTTGTCGGCAAGATGGTTGGCGAAACCATTGAGCAGATGCCACGTGGTCCGATTGAAGCCTTGCAGGCTTCCGGTGCCGGCAAGTTTTCTGAAATCTGGTATGGCTACTGGCCGCAACTGCGACCGGCGTTTCTATCGATCATTCTGTTGCGCTGGGATATCAATGTGCGCGAATCGGCAGTGCTCGGTATCGTCGGCGCCGGTGGTATCGGCATGGTGCTGGATACGGCATTGAATCTGTTCCAGTGGCCGCGTGTGGCGACCGTGCTGGTATCGATTTTCGCGATCGTGATCGTGACGGAAATTGCCGTGACGCAAATACGTAAACGCGTTTTGTAAAGACCACAGAAGACATGAATCGCATCGTGAATCAAACTGCAGAAAATATCGACACGCTGGTTTGCGATGTCCTGGTGGTTGGTGGTGGCATCAATGGCGTCGGCATTGCCCGCGACGCTGCCGGTCGTGGCCTGTCGGTGGTCTTGTGCGAACAGGATGATCTGGCGGCGCATACCTCATCGTCGTCAAGCAAACTGATTCATGGCGGCCTGCGCTATCTGGAACATTACGAGTTCGGTCTGGTTCGCAAGGCGCTGATCGAGCGGGAAGTCTTGTTGCGTGCCGCACCGCACATCATGTGGCCGATGCGTTTCGTGATGCCGCACGATAAGGGCCAGCGCCCGGCATGGCTGATCCGTGCCGGCATGTTCTTGTACGATCATCTGGCACGGCGCGAGTTGTTGCCCGGGTCGCGCGCGATCAACTTGCGCAAGCACGCGGCGGGCGCGCCGCTGAAATCCAATTTCGTGCGCGGCTTTGTCTATTCCGATGGTTGGGTCGACGATGCCCGTCTGGTGGTACTCAATGCGATGGACGCGGCAGAACGCGGCGCCAGGATACTGACGCATACCCGTTGCGAGTCGATTGCCCGGCAAGGCGCGACCTGGCAGGCAAGCTTGCGCGATCGGCAAGGCCAGAACATCAAGGTCACCGCGCGTTGCGTTGTCAATGCTGCCGGCCCCTGGGTCGCGCAATTTCTGGAAGGGGCGGCACAACGTTCTTCCAGCAAATCGGTGCGGCTGGTCAAGGGCAGTCACATTGTCGTCAAGCGTTTGTCCCAGCACGATCATGCCTACATCTTCCAGAATCCTGATGGCCGCATCGTGTTTGCGATTCCCTACGAAAAAGAGTTCACGCTGATCGGGACCACCGATGTCGAGTATCACGGCGATACCAGCAAGGTCAGTATCTCCGCCGAAGAAATCGATTACCTGTGCACGTTGTCGAATCGCTATTTCGAAAAGGCCATCACCCCTGCCGATGTCGTCTGGTCTTATGCCGGCGTCCGGCCGTTGCTGGAAGATGCGGCAGCCGATGCTTCGGCAGTCACTCGTGATTATCAGCTCGACTTTGACGTTGAAGGCGCACCGCTGTTGTCAGTCTTCGGCGGCAAGATCACGACCTTCCGCAAACTGGCAGAAGAAGCCGTGGATCTGATCGCACCGGCGCTGGCCAATACGCAAGTCAGCTGGACCGCCAACGCCTGCCTGCCGGGCGGTGACATATTCGATGCCAGACCGGATAACCGTTCAGTACGCGAATTCGACCGCTTCATCAGCAATTTGCAACGTGACCATGCCTGGTTGCCGGCACCGCTGCTGGCGCGTTATGCGCGTGCATACGGCAGCCGCACGCAGCAATTGCTGGCGGGTTGCAAGACGATGGAAAACATGGGGGAAGAAATCCTCAGTGGCTTGTTCGCCGTCGAGGTGGACTATCTGATGCGGCAGGAATGGGCCAGTTGCGCAGCCGATATTTTATGGCGTCGCTCCAAGCTGGGATTGCATTTGCCAGCCGGCAGCGACGTCATTCTGGACAACTGGATTGCCGCGCGCAGCAGCGGCAAATCCCGGGGTCACAGTGTGGCAGAAGAAACCGATCAGGCCGTGGTCAGCAAATAAGCACCAACGCCGGCAATGCCGGCACCGGCAATACGCACCACCCGGTCGGCCATTTGTTTGCCGGCGACGACGCCGACGATCAGGCCGGTGGCATGCAGCAATGCGGTGGCCAGAATGAAGCCGGCGCCATACAGTGCCGCCGATGAACCGTGCGGCAGTTCACTGCCGTGCGCGTAACCGTGAAATACCGCGAACACCGACACCACCGCAGTGCTTGCCCACAGCGGCAATCTGACGGCAAAGGCAATCAACAGACCCAGCACGGCGACCGAAGCGGCGATACCGGTTTCAACCGATGGCAGATTCAAGCCATTGAACGCCAGCAGCGCACCGACCACCATCATCAATGGGAATGCCAGGGGCAACATCCACAGTGCCGAGCGTTTGTTTTGCGCGGCCCACAAACCGACTGCCAGCATTGCCAGCAAGTGATCGATACCGGAAAACGGATGGGAAAAGCCGGCGCCGAAACTCATCATCGAGCCGGGATGCCCGGGGTGAGCGAAAGCGCTGCCGGTGGCAAATACTGCGACTGCCAGTGCACCGGTACGCGCCAGGGTTTTGGTGGAAATGCGGAACATGTTTTTCTCCTTCTGATAAATTCTGGATAGATAGCAGCGCAATCTTCTGGCCGTAACGGCGGTCGGATCAAGCCGGCTTTTTTTGTTTTTCGTCGAGCAAACCTTGCTTGCGAATATATTCAATCACGGTTTCCACGCCATCGCCGCTGCGCAGATTGGTGAACACAAATGGCCGGTCTCCGCGCATGCGCTTGGCATCTTGCGCCATGATATCGAGATTGGCGCCGACATAGGGCGCCAGATCGGTCTTGTTGATGATCAGCAAATCAGAGCGGGTAATGCCGGGACCGCCTTTGCGCGGAATCTTTTCACCGCCGGCGACATCGATCACATAAATCGTCAAATCCGACAATTCCGGACTGAATGTTGCCGCCAGATTGTCGCCGCCGGATTCTACCAGTATCAGGTCGAGATCAGGAAAATCGGCGCTCATGCGGGCAATGGCTTCCAGATTGATGGAGGCGTCTTCGCGAATCGCGGTATGCGGGCAACCGCCGGTTTCCACGCCCATCAGACGTTCCGCCGGCAACGCATCGGCGCGCAGCAGAATTTCCATGTCTTCCTTGGTGTAGATGTCATTGGTGATGACGGCCATATCGTAATGGTCACGCATGCGCTTGCACAGCATTTCACACAGCGCGGTCTTGCCGGAGCCGACCGGGCCGCCGATACCGACGCGCAAGGGATTGGGGCTGGATGGGTTGGTCATATACAGGGCTTTCTGAAAACGGAATCCGAAAAAACAACAAACGAGATAAAGAAATACGGTGTGGCGAAATGCATGAGTGCTGGTTTGCCATTCCTGGTTTATGAACGATACAGGCGACTATATTGAATTTCATGTTGCATCGATAACAACGACAGCCCGGGCGACCAGTTCGACAGTTCGTCGTCGTTGAGAGCGGGGGCAAGTTGCGCGGCCCGTTCCAGTTCCGGCTGCAGCGACAATAGCAGACGTTGCCCGGAGACCTGGCCGAGCGGCACCGATTTGACACAAACCAGCACCTGATTCTCGGCCCACGAAAACAACATGCCCAGCAACGCTGCATCATGCGGCACATTCAAGGCCACAGCGGCATAGGCCAATGCGGTCGGCAGCGGGATTTCGGGTTGCGCCAGCAACAGGGCATGCAAATCGGCATCGCCAATCTGCAGATCGCCGGCCAGCTTGCCGAGCGAATATCCCATCTGAATGGTTTCGGCACGGAACTCCGCCGTATCACGTGCGGCAATAAAGCGCTCGGTCCACAGTTGTACGGCATCGGCATCGCGTGCCGCAAAAGCATGCAGCAAGCGCCACAGCACCGGTGCCTCGAAGCGGGCGACGACTTCGTGCAAGGTATCGACGATCCAGCGGCGGGCGCTGGCTTCATCCTTGACAGTGCCATTTTCGAGCGCCGCTTCCAGGCCTTGCGAATAGCTGTACGCACCAATCGGCAGTGACGGACTGGTCAGTTGCAACAGGTGCAGCAAGGCTTGGGCATGCATGGCGCTGATCCTTATTCCGGCTTGTCGCCGGGGCGATGAATTTTTTGCCGCAGCGGAATCGGCGCCAGCGGATGACGGTCATCGCCGTGATGGTGATGGCCGCCGCCATAGGCACCCGATTCCGGTTCGAATGGGGCTTGTTCGGCCCGCACGCGTGCACCCAGTCCTTCCAGCATTTCCTTGAGTACCGCATCCATCCGAATGCGCAAAAAACTGGTGCCGGCTTCGCTGGCGATCTGCGCCTGCGTATGCCGGTTACCCAAATGGAATGCGCAACGCAGCAGATGTTGAGCGTTATCCCCCTCCACCCGATACGTTTCTTCTTTGGCGGCCGTGATCTTGATCACCCGGCCGTCATCGCCGCGCAACAAATCGCCGTCACGCAAGATGGTGCCGCGCACCGTGAATACGGCGACTTCTTCGCCCGATTGCAGCGTCGCCCGCAGACGACTTTTTTCGCGTTGATCGTAAGGCAGGATGAGCTCGCCGTCGATCCGGTCGCTCTGATCTGTTTTGGTATTGAGAGTCAACATGAGGGATCCGCTTAAAATAAAAAGTAACGTTGTGCCAGCGGCAAAATCCTGGCTGGTTCGCACACCAGCAACTCGCCGTCAGCGCGCACTTCATAGGTTTCGGAATCGACTTCCATGCGCGGCGTGGCGCCGTTGTGAATCATGTCGCGCTTGCGCAGATGGCGCATGTTCTTGACTGCGACCAGTGGCTTGTTGAGTTTCAGCATATCGCCGATGCCGCTGTCGAAAGCCGCTTGCGACACAAAGGTCATCGAGGTTTTCAAGCCACCGCCGTAGGCGCCGAACATCATGCGGTAATGTACCGGTTGCGGGGTTGGAATCGAGGCGTTGGGGTCACCCATTTGCGCCGCCGCGATCATGCCGCTCTTGAGAATCATCGACGGCTTGGCGCCGAAGAAGGCCGGCTTCCACAAAACGATGTCTGCCACCTTGCCGACTTCCAGCGAACCGACCACATGCGAAATGCCATGGGTGATCGCCGGGTTGATGGTGTACTTGGCGACATAGCGCTTGACGCGGAAGTTATCGTTGCGCGACGGATCTTGTGCCAGCGAACCGCGTTGCACCTTCATCTTGTGCGCCGTCTGCCAGGTGCGCATGATGACTTCGCCAACCCGGCCCATGGCTTGTGAATCGGACGACATCATCGAGATCGCACCGATGTCATGCAAGATATCTTCCGCGGCAATCGTCTCGCGCCGGATGCGCGACTCGGCAAAGGCAATGTCTTCGGCAATGGCCGGATCCAGGTGATGGCAGACCATCAGCATGTCCAGATGTTCGTCGAGCGTATTGACGGTGAAGGGCCGGGTCGGATTGGTCGATGACGGCAACACATTGCTCTGGCCGACGGCGGCGATGATATCCGGCGCGTGACCACCACCTGCACCCTCGGTGTGGAAGGTATGGATGGTGCGGTCCTTGAACGCCGCCAGCGTGTGTTCCAGGAAGCCGCCTTCATTGAGCGTGTCGCTGTGAATCGCCACTTGCACATCCATGCGGTCAGCCACCGACAGGCAGTTGTCGATGGCGGCCGGAGTCGAACCCCAGTCCTCATGCAGCTTGAGGCCAATGGCGCCGGCATTGACCTGTTCTTCAAGCGGCGTCGGCAAACTGACGTTGCCCTTGCCGAGGAAACCCAGATTCATCGGAAACGCGTCGGCTGCCGACAGCATCGAATGGATATGCCACGGTCCGGGCGTACACGTGGTCGCCGCAGTGCCGACCGCCGGTCCGGTGCCGCCGCCAATCATGGTGGTGACGCCGCTCATCAGCGCTTCTTCGATTTGTTGCGGACAGATGAAGTGGATATGCGTATCGACGCCACCGGCGGTCACGATCAAGCCTTCACCGGCGATGATTTCGGTGGCGCCGCCGATGGCCATTGTGACGTTCGGCTGAATATCCGGATTGCCGGCCTTGCCGATGCCGGCGATCTTGCCGCCCTTGATGCCGATATCGGCTTTGACGATACCCCAGTGATCAAGGATCACGGCGTTGGTGATCACGGTGTCCATCACCTCGTTGTGATTGCGTTGCGACTGGCCCATGCCATCGCGAATCACCTTGCCGCCGCCGAATTTGACTTCCTCGCCGTAGGTGGTGAAGTCCTGTTCGATTTCAATGAACAATTCGGTATCGGCCAGGCGCAGGCGATCACCGGTAGTGGGACCAAACATTTCCGCATAGGCTTGCCGCGAAATCTTGCTCATGACTGACTTCCCTTCTTGCTGTCGAGTGCGCCCATCACTTTGCCGTTGAAGCCGTAGACCTTGCGCTCACCTGCCAGCGCCACCAGCTCTACCGTACGTGATTGGCCCGGCTCGAAGCGCACGGCAGTGCCGGACGCGATATTGAGGCGCATGCCATACGCCGTTTCGCGGTCGAATTGCAAGGCCGGATTGGTTTCGTAAAAATGAAAATGCGAGCCGATCTGGATCGGCCGGTCACCGCTGTTGGCAACCTTTACCGTGCATGTGGGACGACCGACATTGAGTTCGATATCGCCGGGTTCCACCAGCATTTCACCTGGAATCATGGTGCTTCCTCTGCAATAAGAATCGATGTTATGGAATCGGATGATGCACGGTCACCAGCTTGGTGCCGTCCGGGAAAGTTGCCTCGACCTGGATGTCGGGAATCATTTCGGCGATGCCATCCATGACATCGGCGCGGCTCAATATTCGGGTGCCTTCCGACATCAGTTCGGCCACCGTGCGGCCATCGCGCGCACCTTCCATGATGGCCGCCGTGATCAAGGCTACGGCTTCCGGATAATTCAATTTCAGGCCACGCGCCTTGCGGCGTTCTGCCAGCAGCGCAGCGGTGAAGATGAGCAGCTTGTCTTTTTCGCGAGGGGTCAGTTCCATGATTGTTCCTAGGTATTCCAGATGCGCGGGATTACCGCTTCGTGTGTCATCAATTCCGGTCGGATGCGCTGCCATGCACGCGTCATCCAGTGGCGCGCCGATTCGCTGGAGTGACCTAGATAGCGTGCCACCAGTACCTGTTTCATTTGTGTGGCGCCACTGCGGCCATCCTCTGCGGCGACTGCGGTTTCTTCACGCAGGGTTTGCAGGAAAGCCGGCGTCATGGTCTTTCCCACCGCGATCAGGGTCGCGCATACCGTGTAGCCGGCCAGCGACAGCGGACTGTGCATGGAGGCAGCATGGGCATGCAGGACGCCTTGTTCGAACCAGAGCAATTTGCCGTCGCGTCGGATGCTGGTGCGCTGACCGACGCTGCCACGGGTAAACGACTCGCCTGAGGCGGTACGACCGAAGCACAGGATTTCACCGCCGATATAACTGGCATCGACCGCCAGCGTGACCTTGTGTTCCAGGCGGACATCGGCTTCGTTGAAGAAAATGGTTTCTTGCGGCAGCCATTCCAGGCGGGCGCCGGCAGCGGCTTGCAGCGTGACGTATTGGTGCGAGAGATTACCGTTGGCGCGATACCATTTACCGGCACCGGGTGTGGTCAGTAATGCGTGGGCCTGATCGCCGAGCGTGGCGTCGATGTGCAACTCATCGCCGCCGACAATGCCGCCCGGCGGGTGCACGATGATGGCGTGGCAGATCGAAGGGTGTTCGGGATACAGCGGTTTTTGCACCCGCAACGGACCAAAGTGGCTGCGCTCGGTCATGCGAGTGACGCCGGCGTCGTCGCTGAAGCCCAGCCGCAAACGCGCCACGTCATGGCGTGGTCCCACGCCCGGCACTGCGTCCGGAGCGGCTGCGGCAATGGCTGGATCAGTGAGACGTTTCATGTGTTGTCGGGGACGGACAAGTCCCTTTTATAGCAGACCTCCGGCAAAAAGGCACGAGGCCATCTGCCCGGCCTGACGGTACGTGACGAGACATGCATGGCGCTATACCGCGAGATGCCGTTTGACGTTGTCGTCATCCATCTGGTCGCGGGTGCCGGCCACCACCACTTCACCACGCGACATGACGACAAAGTTGTCGGCCAGCTCACGCGCAAAATCGAAATATTGTTCACACAACAAGATGCCGATGTCGCCGCGTGCGCGCAACAAACTGATGACGCGCCCGATATCCTTGATGATCGATGGCTGGATCCCTTCGGTCGGTTCATCCAGAATGATTAGTTTCGGTTCGGCCAGCAAGGCGCGGGCAATCGCCAGTTGCTGTTGCTGACCGCCGGACAGATCGCCGCCGCGACGATGCAGCATTTCCTTGAGCACCGGGAACAGTTCGTACACTTCGCCTTTGATGACCGAGGCTTGCTTGCCGGATTTGGTGGCCATGCCCATCAACAGATTTTCTTCCACCGTCAGACGGGCGAAGATTTCGCGTCCCTGCGGGACATAGGCAATACCGAGTGCAGCGCGCTGATGCGGTTTCAGCTTGGTGATGTCGCGACCTTCCAGCGACACGCTGCCGGTGGCCACCGGCAGCACCCCCATCAGGCATTTGAGCAAGGTGGTTTTGCCGACGCCGTTGCGGCCCAGCAGCGTCATGCATTTGCCTTTTTCGACATTGAGCGAAACACCGCGCAGCGTATGCGAGGAACCGTAGTATTGGTTCAGTTGATTGACTTGCAGCATGGCTTAGCGTCCCAGATAAACTTCGATGACACGTTCATCGGATTGCACTTGTTGCATCGTGCCTTGCGCCAGCACCGAGCCTTCATGCAATACCGTGACTTTGCCGCCTTGCGCGATTTCTTCGACAAAGCCCATGTCATGTTCGACCACCATGATCGAATGTTTGCCGCGCAATTCATTGAGCAGTTCGGCAGTGCGCGCAGTTTCAGCGTCCGACATCCCGGCTACCGGTTCGTCGAGCAGCAGTAATTGCGGTTCCTGCATTAGCAGCATGCCGATTTCCAGCCATTGCTTCTGCCCGTGCGAGAGCAGGCCGGCGAGGCGATGTTCCTGACCGTTGAGCCGAATCAGTTTCAGAATTTCTTCAATCTTGCCGATTTGTTCCGAGTTCAGGCGCGCAAACAACGTGGTCTTGACGCGCTTGTCCATCTTCATCGCCAGTTCCAGATTTTCGAAAACCGTGTGCTGTTCGAATACGGTAGGCCGTTGAAATTTGCGGCCGATGCCGGCATGGGCAATTTCATATTCGGTCATCCGGGTCAGATCGATGGATTGCCCGAAGTAGGCGGTGCCTGCGCTGGGCCGGGTCTTGCCGGTGATGACATCCATCATGGTGGTTTTGCCGGCGCCGTTGGGACCGATGATGCAACGCAGTTCACCGACTGAAATATCGAGGTTCAGATTATTGATGGCCTTGAAACCGTCGAACGATACGGTAATGTTTTCCAGATACAGAATGGCGCCGTGACTGGTGTCGACGCCTTCCGGCCGCACCCGTGCATACGAGGTGCCCTGATCGGCATGCTCGTTGTTGTCGACGGTTTGCGAGGGCGCCGCGCGATTGTAGTGCTCGCTCATGTCGCCTCCTTATCTTGTTTTTTCAATTTTTTGAACACGCCCAAAATACCGTGCGGCATGAACAGCGTGACCAGAATGAAGATCAGGCCCAGTGCATACAGCCAGAGGTCCGGGAAGGCGGCAGTAAACCAGCTCTTCAGGCCATTCACGGTGAAGGCGCCGATGATGGGCCCGATCAGTGAACCGCGCCCGCCGACGGCGGCCCAGATCACCATCTCGATGGAATTCGCCGGTGACATTTCCGACGGATTGATGATGCCTACCTGCGGTACATACAAGGCACCGGCAATACCGCACAGCACTGCCGACAAGGTCCAGACAAACAGTTTGAACCACAGGGGGTTGTAACCGATGAACATCAGCCGCGATTCCGAATCACGCACGCCTTGCAGCACCCGGCCCAGCTTCGAGGTCACGATGGCGCGGCACAGCAGCAGCGCACCGAGCAGGAACGCCAGCGTCACCAGATACAGCACCGCCTTGGTCGATGGCGCGGTAATGGTGTAACCGAGAATCCGTTTGAAGTCGGTGAAGCCATTGTTGCCGCCGAAGCCGGTATCGTTGCGGAAGAACAGCAACATGAAGGCGAAGGTCATGGCTTGCGTGATGATCGAAAAGTACACGCCCTTGATGCGTGAACGGAACGCAAAGTAACCGAAGATGAACGCCAGCAAACCGGGTATCAGGACCACCAGCAACATCGCAAACCAGAAATGGTCGCTCAGCCACCAGTACCAGGGATAGGCTTTCCAGTTGAGGAACACCATGAAGTCGGGCAGATTGCTTTGATAGACGCCGTCGCGACCGATGGCGCGCATCAGATACATGCCGTGCGCATAACCGCCGAGGGCAAAGAATACGCCGTGACCGAGTGACAGGATGCCGGTGTAGCCCCACACCAGATCGAGTGCCATTGCTGCCATGGCGTAGCACATGAATTTGCCGACCAGCGCCACCGTGTAGCTGGAAATATGCAGCGCATGGCCGTCGGGAAAACTCAGGTTGAGGATCGGCAGCAAGGCCAGTATCAGCGTGCAGACGACGATACCGATCCAGGCCGGGCGCGAGAATAACGAGGTGGTTGGCATCAGGGTACTCATTCGACGCTCCTGCCTTTCAGCGCAAACAGGCCTTGCGGACGTTTCTGGATAAAGATGATGATGAACACGAGGATGGCGATTTTTGCCAGTACCGCACCAGCTACCGGCTCCAGGAATTTGTTGACTTCACCGAGGCCAAAGGCGGCAATCACGGTGCCGGCCAGTTGACCGACGCCACCCAGCACCACCACCATGAACGAATCGACGATGTAACCCTGACCCAGATCGGGACCAACATTGCCCAACTGCGACAAGGCGACCCCGCCGAGGCCGGCAATACCGCAGCCGAGGCCGAAGGTCATCATGTCGATCTTGCCGGTCGAGACACCAACGCAAGAGGCCATGCGGCGATTCTGGGTGACGGCGCGCACGAACAGGCCGAGCCGGGTTTTGTTCAGGATCAGCCACACCGCCAGCACCACGAACAGCGAAAAGAAGATGATGACGATGCGGTTATACGAGAGCACCAGCGAACCGAGCACAGTGACGCCGCCGGACATCCAGCTCGGGTTGGATACCTCGACGTTTTGGGCGCCGAAGATGGTGCGCACGGTCTGCATCAGCATCAGGCTGATACCCCAGGTACATAACAGGGTTTCCAGCGGCCGCCCGTAGAGCCAGCGAATCACCAGGCGTTCCAGCGCGATGCCGACCGCAGCAGCGACGATGAATGCCGCCGGCAGCGCCACGATCAGATAGGCATCGAGTGCGCCCGGCAGAAATTTGCGGAACATCAACTGACAGACATAGGTGGTGTAAGCGCCGATCATCAGCAACTCGCCATGCGCCATGTTGATGATGCCCATCAGGCCGAAGGTGATGGCCAGACCGAGCGCCGCCAGCAACAGTACGCTGCCGAGCGAGACGCCGTAAAACAGTTTGCCGATGAATTCATTGACCGTCAGATGACGATTCAGCGCCGTCAGCGTGCGTACCGCTTCGATGCGCACGCCTTCATCGGCTTCGACATAACTGCCATCCGGATTTTTTGCCAGCATTTGTTCCAGCACCGGCTTCAGATTGGCATTGGTGGTATCTGCCAGCGTCTTGACTGCCGCCTTGCGGGTTTCGGCATCGGGCGCATGCAGATTGGCGGTAGCGATCACTTGTTGCAAGGTGTCGCGGATATCGGCATCGGTTTCCTTGGCCAGCGCTTTGCTGATCAATGGAATTTGCGCCGGATCGGCACTCTTGAGCAATTCGTTGGCAGCAGCGGCGCGTGCATTGCGGTCGGGCGAAAAAAGTTTGAGCCCTGACAGCGCACCTTCGACCACGGCGCGCAGACGATTGTTGACGCTGATGGCTTCGGCATCGTCCGGTGCCGGGCCGCTTTTGTCGGTTGCCGGATTGAACGAGTCACTGTCGTCGATGATCAGGATGTCGCCGGCCGGCGTGGCAAACAGCGTATCGGTATTGAGTGCATCGAGAATCTTTTTGGCATCGGCGTTGGCCAGCGCGGCAATTCGGGCGACGGCGGCAATCCGGGCGTCGGGGTCATCACCGGCAAGCGGCTTGAGCAAGGCGCTGTCAACGGCGGCCTGGGCATTGCCGATCACGCCGGCACAGCAGGCGGTGAGCAACACGGCGGCGAAGAATCGGGGGAAAAGTCTCATGGTTTTTTTCATTGGTGCGGCAAGACCTGGAACGACTCAGAGGCGTAACGCTGCGCGGACAGAGACAGAGAACGATGCGCGCGGCCCGGCTGCAGCGAACGGGATGTCGGGCGTCCGCTGCAGCGACGGGTACTGCGCTCAAACCTTACATCTTCTGCTTGCCTTCATTGCCCGGGATGTACGGGCTCCATGGTTGCGCACGGATCGTGGTCTTGGTCTTGTTGACCACGTTGAACTGACCGTCAGCCTTGATTTCGCCGATCATTACCGGTTTGTGCAAATGATGATTGGTGGCGTCCATTTCCAGCTCGTAGCCTGACGGTGCCTTGAACTTCTGGCCGGCCATGGCAGCGATTACCTTGTCGGTATCGGTGGATTTTGCTTTCTCTACGGCTTGCTTCCACATGTACAGGCCGACGTAAGTTGCTTCCATCGGATCGTTGGTGACGACGGTGTTGGCATTCGGCAGTTTCTTGGCGACGGCGTAGGCTTTCCACTTCTTGATGAAGGCGGTATTGACCGGATTCTTCACCGATTCAAAGTAGTTCCATGCCGCCAGATGGCCGACCAGCGGTTTGGTATCGACGCCGCGCAATTCTTCTTCACCGACAGAGAATGCAACCACCGGCACGTCGGTTGCCTTCAGGCCGGCATTACCGAGTTCTTTATAGAACGGCACATTGGAGTCGCCATTGATGGTCGAGATCACGGCAGTCTTGCCGCCAGCGGAAAATTTCTTGATGTTGGCGACGATGGTCTGGTAGTCGGAATGACCGAACGGTGTGTAGACTTCGTCGATATCGCTGTCTTTGACGCCCTTGCTGTGCAGGAAGGCGCGCAGAATCTTGTTGGTGGTGCGTGGATAAACGTAATCGGTACCGAGCAGAACGAAACGCTTGGCACCGCCGCCTTCTTTCGACATCAGATATTCGGTCGCCGGAATCGCTTGCTGGTTAGGCGCGGCGCCGGTGTAGAACACGTTCTTTTCCAGCTCTTCACCCTCGTACTGCACCGGGTAGAACAACAAGCTGTTCAATTCCTTGAAAACCGGCAGTACCGACTTGCGCGATACCGAGGTCCAACAGCCAAATACCACCGATACCTTGTCTTGCGAAATCAACTGGCGCGCTTTTTCGGCGAACAGTGGCCAGTTGGAGGCCGGATCGACGATCACCGGTTCCAGTTGTTTGCCCATGACACCGCCATTGGCGTTGATTTCAGCAATCGTCATCAGGGCGACATCTTTGAGCGAGGTTTCCGAAATCGCCATGGTGCCCGACAGGGAGTGCAGGATGCCTACCTTGATAGTATCCGCGGCAAACGCGGCAGGGAGCCAGGAAGAAGCTGCAAGTGCGAACGCGCCGAGTGCTGTTGCTTTAAGTATTGTGCGACGTGACATGAAGTGCTCCTACGGTGAGAAGAATCGATGAGAGTAGTTGACTGCACAGTTGCTTTAGCAGAATGCGTGCCAATGGCTGCGAGGATGAGGAAGGGCGTGTTTATCGCTGTCCGGAATTGCTTTGCACTACTTTGGCGCTCCGGATCGGGGCCATGACATAGACATCAGGAATCCGCCCCGAAACGGGGCGGTGGGGCAAGTTGAATGGGTGGGGAAGAGGGCACGGGATGCCACGGACGGTATTGTTGCAGCCCGTCAATTTTCGAGAAATCGGCCGCTGCACCTTGTTCACAGCGGCGCAACGCAGATGATGCCGATGCCTGCTGCGTGCGATAACATGGTGCAGAAGCGCGTTACGGCATGGTGCTCAGAGGCTTGCGTCGCCGCTCCATTCCGATACGAAAGCGCTGCGGAAGTCGAGCAGCAGTTGCAGGCGTTGCTGGCCGAGCAGACGGCCGGCCCCGGTTTGCATCGATGCCGGCAATGCGGCCAGCTTGATTCCAATATGGTCGAGTGCATAACGCTTGTCATCACTCTCGCGGCATTGCGCCAGCGGATCATCGGGATGTGCCAGTGCGCTGCCCATGCGACCGGCGGTATAGAACAGCCGCGCTAGTCCGACCGTGCCAAGAGCATCCAGCCGATCCGCATCTTGCACAATACAAGCCTCGATGGACGTCGGTTTGATGGCGGCCGAAAAGCTGTGCGCTTCGATGGCATGCGCCAGCGCCGTCAATTTCCCGGCAGGAAAACCCAGTGCACTCAGTTGCGTGCAGGCAAGCTGCGCCGATTGACGGGAAGCCTGATGGCGTTGCTGATGATCCTTGGGCAGGTTGACCAGATCGTGCAGATAACAGGCGGCCTGAACAACCAATGGATCGGCTTGCGGATAGGAAGTCAGCAGGGTTTGTGCGGTGCGCCAGACGCGGTGCAGGTGGCTCAGATCATGGGCGCCATCGTTGCCGGCGGCAGCACTCGCCAGTGTGATCAGATGGGTTTGCCATGTAGCGGGATGAAAAGACATGAATCGTTATCGGCAATGAACAAGCGGGGATGATAACGGATCGCCGATGATGTTTCACGGCAGCGGTCGGGTTTGAAGAAGCATAAAAAAACGGCAGGAAATTGCTTTCCTGCCGGTCAAGTCACAACGATTGCCGATGGGGCGTCAGAAATTGTTGCGACCGCTTTTCAGGCGAGCCAGCGACGCGACCAGCGCATCGACATCGGCGCAATTATTATAAAAAGCCAATGACGGCCGCACCGTGCTTTCGAGACTGAAGCGACGCAAGATCGGTTGCGCGCAGTGATGGCCGGAACGTACGGCAATGCCATCCTGGTTGAGCGCGGCGCCGACTTCTTCGGTCTTGTAACCGGCCAGCACGAACGACAATACGGCGGCTTTGTCTTTGGCGGTGCCGATCAGGCGCAGACCCGGGATCTCCTTGAGACGGTCGGTCGCGTACAACAGCAACTGATGCTCATAGGCGCCGATGGTATCAATACCGATACGATTGACGTAGTCGATGGCCGCGCCCAGTCCCACGGCATCCGCGATATTGCCGGTGCCGGCTTCGAAGCGGCCCGGCGCATCGTGGTACTGCGTATGCTCGAAGGTGACGTCGCGAATCATGTTGCCGCCGCCTTGCCATGGCGGCGTGTCGTTGAGCAAAGCTTCTTTGCCGTACAAAACACCGATACCGGTAGGACCGAACACCTTGTGACCGGAAAATACGAACCAGTCGCAATTCAACGCCTGCACGTCAGCCCGCAGATGCGAGACCGATTGCGCACCATCCAGCAAGACCCGGGCGCCGGCAGCATGGGCCATGTCGATGATCTGTCTGGCCGGCGTGATGGTGCCGAGCGCGTTCGAAATCTGAGTGAACGCCACCAGCTTGGTACGCGGGTTCAACAGTTTGGCGTATTCATCGAGTTGCAATTGGCCGTCATCATCGACCGGAATCACGCGCAGTCGCGCTCCCTTTTCAGCGCACAGCATTTGCCACGGCACGATGTTGGCGTGGTGCTCCAGATGGCTGACGATGATTTCATCATCGCGACCGATATTGGCGCGGCCCCAGCTTTGCGCCACCAGATTGATGGCTTCCGTCGTGCCGCGCACGTACACCACTTCATTGGCCGAGCGGGCAT
The DNA here is from genome assembly GCF_001189915.1 of Herbaspirillum autotrophicum. Taxonomy (GTDB): domain Bacteria; phylum Pseudomonadota; class Gammaproteobacteria; order Burkholderiales; family Burkholderiaceae_D; genus Herbaspirillum; species Herbaspirillum autotrophicum. The sequence continues at coordinate 54,233 of NZ_LFLS01000031.1, read as the reverse complement.
TCAGGAAGCCGCGTACTTTTTCACGCGCTCCTTCATAGGCATCGGTGGCGCGTGCAGCAAGTTCATGTGCGGCCCGATGAATGTTGGAGTTTTCGTGCGCATAAAAATACGCCAGCCGGTCGATCACCGATTGCGGCTTATGCGTGGTGGCCGCGTTATCCAGCCATATCAGTTGCTTGCCGTTGACGCGTTCCTGCAAGATCGGAAAATCACGTCGTACCTGATGGATATCGAACGGCGCGCGTACCGTGTTTCCTTTGTCCGGATGCAGACTATCGGTTTGCAAACCGGGAACATTGAGGCCGGAAGGAAACGGCCGGGCGTGCGCCAGAAAATAATAGGACGGGCCGCTGGCGCCGGTCTCTGGCAATACCGCCGGACGCGGATGGCTGAGCGACGAAGAGGACAGCAAATGTTTCAGTTCTTCATCGCCGGGTACACCGAATTCGGTCGGCGATACCCGCGAGCCAGGGCCGGACAACGGCAAGTCACCGTTGAGCGCGTTGGGTACGCTGCCAGCGCCGGCTTGCGGTGCCGCCGCCGGCGAAAAACCGAGACCAGCACCGGGTGCGGATACGCCGGCTGGCAATGCCGGCGGCGCTGCATTCAAATGCGACAAGCCAGCCGGCAAACCATTTGCACCGGCGGCCGGTGCGGATGACGGCAAGCTGCTGAAGAATTGATTGGCCAACTGCGCCAGTGCGGCGACGTCAGGCAAACCGGGGCCGGGAGAATTACTTGTACTCATGGTACTTGCCCACTTCGACATCTTCCAGCACGGCGATGGAGTCATCGGTCAGCACAGCCAGCGAGCAATACAGCGACACCAGATACGAAGCGATGGCCTTGTGATTGATACCCATGAAGCGCACCGACAAGCCCGGGCTTTGTTCGCCCGGCAGATCCGGCTGATACAGGCCGACCACGCCCTGACGGCTTTCACCGGTACGAATCAGGATGATCTTGGATTTGCCATCTTCAATCAGAACCTTGTCGCTCGGGATCAGAGGTACACCGCGCCAGGTGATGAATTGCGAACCGAACAGCGAAACCGTCGGCGGCGGTACGCCACGACGGGTGCATTCGCGGCCGAAGGCGGCAATCGTGACCGGATGGGCGAGGAAAAAGCCGGGTTCTTTCCAGACTTTGATCAGCAATTCGTCGAGATCATCCGGGGTCGGCGCACCGGTGCGGGTCTTGATGCGTTGCGACGCAACGATACTGTGCAGCAGGCCGTATTCCTTGTTGTTGATCAGTTCGCTTTCCTGACGCTCCTTGATGGTTTCAATGGTCAGGCGCAACTGTTCCGAAATCTGGTTATACGGCTTGCTGTACAGATCGGAAACGCGGGTGTGCACGTCGAGCACGGTGTTGACCGCACTGAGCATGTACTCGCGCGGATTTTCGATGTAATCGACGAAGGTTTGCGGCAATTCGCGTTCGTCGCGCGCCGAGCAGTCGACGGCAACGCTGGAAGCATCTTTGACTTTATTGAGGCGATAAATACCGGACTCGACCGGCACCCATTGCAGCAAATGGGTCAGCCAGCGCGGCGTGATCGACGACATCTGCGGGACGGTGCGCGTCGCAATCGCAAGTTGACGGGCGGCGACATCGCCAAGTGCGGTATTGACTTCGGGTTTGCTGGCCATGGTTTTCCTGTGATGAAAGGTTGGTGGTGAGAAAGATCAATAAAGAGATGCAAGTAAGCCGTGAGAACACATTCAGTCGTTGCGCATCTGGGCCTGTGAGATATTGCTGCCGGGCGGTACGCTGCGGGTCAGCCAGACATTGCCGCCGATGGTCGAGCCCTGGCCGATGGTGACGCGGCCGAGAATCGTGGCGCCGGCATAGATGACGACATCGTCTTCGACGATGGGATGGCGCTGGTTGCCTTTGATCAGTACGCCGTTGTCGTCGGTAGGAAAACGTTTGGCGCCGAGCGTGACGGCCTGATACAGGCGTACCCGATGACCGATGATGGTGGTTTCGCCGATCACTACACCGGTGCCGTGATCAATGAAAAAGCTGCCGCCGATCTGTGCTGCCGGATGAATATCGATTCCTGTCACCGAATGCGCGATGTCGGCAATCAGGCGCGCCAGCAACGGTGTGCCCAAGGTGTGCAGCGCATGTGCCAGACGGTGATAGATGATGGCGGTGGTGCCCGGGTAGCACAGCAGGATTTCCGAGACGCTGGTGGCTGCAGGGTCGCCGTGAAAGGCGGCCTGGATGTCGCTGGCCAGTACATCGCGGATGGCTGGCAGACGTGCCGCAAACTGGCGGGTGATATCGATGGCCTTGCTGCTGATATCGGCGTCAGGGGTATTTTCTTCGAGTACAAACAACAGGCCGCGTCGGACCTGTTCCGACAACACATTCAAGGTAAAGCTGAGCGTATTGCCGACGAAGTAGTCGATGGTTTCGTCATTCAGATCGGTGCGCCCGTAGTGCGTCGGGAACAAGGCTGCCGATAAACCTTGCAAGACTTCAGCGAGGGCTTCGCGCGATGGCAGTTCGCGGATGTGTCCGCGGTGCCGGATCTTGTTGGTGATCTCGCGCGAGGTACGCAAGCCCGATACAACTGCATCAAGGCCAAGCGTGGAACTGTCCATCAACGGTTCGAAGAAATGACGAATGCTCATACTTTATCCTGGCAAAGGCATCCGTTCCGGCGCTATCACGGAACGGACGAAAGCCGCATCCATGAAGGCTTTGCGGCATATCAGAAGGCCCGCGCATTGTGGCTTTGCACGGTTGCTTTTACTACGAATTTTTATGCTCGAAAAACGCATAAACTAATTTGCCAATTTCATAAGGAGGCATATTCGTGCGACATGAACGGCATTTCATGCAGCCTCATCCGTTCTTGCATGAAGAATGCAGTCATCACGTCCAAAAGCGCATATATGCCAGGTTGTTTTTTTGGCAGGTCAGCGTGTGACCGGTGTTACGGATGAGACTAAGCGGATCGGCGAATGCGAGGAACGAAGGAATTCGTATTTGTATATGCGACGGCGTTGCGAGTGGCCACGCAAAGCAAAGATGCATGTGGGGTACAGCGATGACAGGAACAAACAGTGAGAGCGGAAGCGGGTGGGAAATACAGATGAAAGATACGACAGGAGGGAAGATGAAATACGGGAGGGAGGTGAATTACGCAGAGCGCGGACCCTTGCTATCGGCGAGGTGTCCGGACTGTTCAGTGACCCAGGCTATCTGCCGGGTGTCATCGTTGCGATTACTGCAGGTATTGCTTGTATCGATACTGCCGGCCGGTGCCGGCGACGTGGTCCCTGGCACCGGCATCATCCTGGTGGCGGTCTCCGGAGAGATCGCCAGTCAATCAGACAGGCTTGATATTGGTAGCTTTGGCGCCTTTAGGGCCTGTGCCAACTTCGAACGATACGCGTTGGTTTTCAGCCAGGCTCTTGAAGCCGCTCGATTGGATGTCTTGAAAGTGAGCGAACAGATCATCGCCACCTGCATCAGGAGTGATAAAGCCGAAGCCCTTGGCGTCATTGAACCATTTGACGATACCAGTTTGAGTAGTCATGTTACTTCCTTGTAAAAAATGAGGGACAACGCCCGAAGCGCACCCGAGACCAAGATGTAACCGAAGGGATTCAAACAGGTATGGCTCTGAAAGAGCACAAGAGAAAGAGACCGACAATAAGACGACTTGATATAAGTGCAGAATTCAATATACAGGTTAACCCGGGGATTACCTAGCACTCATTTCAGAACCACGCTGTTGTCGCGGGAAATGTTCCCGCGACGGGCAGATCAGCGGTAAGCGTAGGTCGGTTGCGGTACATGCGGTAACAGCTGCGCGATGGCACGTTGCAAACGCTCTTCCGTTCTTTTGCTGCGCATGGGGTGACCGCTGGTGCAGAGTTCCGGATCGGGAAAGTAGACGCGAACCGTTTTTGCCAGGGTGACCAGCTCCAGCCGGTGCGCATGCTCGTGTGTCAGGTCAGTGCCGATATCCCATGTGGTTTCCGATATCTGCACGCCTTGAGCGAGCGCGATGGCAATAGCCCGTGCCGAGATGGCATCGGCACCCACCTGGCGGTCGATGCGCATTTCCTGGCTCATGGCTGCGGCGATCAGTAACGACGACGTTGTTGGCCGCCTGGAATCGGGCCGCGCTTTTCGAGGTGACGGAAGGTGATGCGACCCTTGCTCAGATCGTAGGGCGAGAGTTCCAGCGTGACTTTGTCACCGGCCAGAATACGGATGTGATTCTGACGCATTTTGCCGGAAGTATAGGCGATCAACTGATGACCATTGTCCAGATTGACGCGGAAACGCGAATCCGGCAGCACTTCTTCAACCAGACCATTCATTTCAAGCAGTTCTTCTTTTGCCATTGTTTCTTTCCATATAAGGCGGTCGCCGAAGCAATTACCCGCAAGCTGCATCCAGTGCAGCGGTGATTCGCAGTAGCCAGCCGGCTGATTGCAGCCGGCACGATTTGACGATTTACTCTCAGTCCTCTCGCCGGCAGGCACGCTGGCAGAGACTCACGCAGGTAGCTTGTTGAACGACTTGAGATCGGGAACAGCCGCTACGCTTCAAGCTGCGACAAGCATGCGACCGGTAACGGAGAGAGACTAAAAAACTGAAGACCAGTCAGACAAGACACAACTTGCCCACGTGGTCGCATTATACCGCACATGCAGGATTGACATATGTACCACGTCGTGTTGTGCCATGCAGACGACACCTTTCGTGGCGGCGATAAGACGGTGCTGTCAAAAGCCGCTTTTCGGTGAAACTTGTCAAATTGCAATGCATTTGTCATGGAAAGTCAGGAACGCTGCTATTTGCATGATTTTGATTGCAATTGCCAGAACATGGAGGCACTATCGTTGGATCAGTTTTCACATTTCCACTACTGGAAAGGAGTGCACGATGACCAAGGTAGCTGCAGTCAAGCAGACGAAAGCCGGGATAGGTTTCACGGTTTGCGTCGATTTCATTCACCGGGAATGCTTCATTTCGAATGAAGCGCTGATCAAACTGGGTGAGCAGATGTATTCCATCATTGGCCCGATGCAGACTTTTCGCGTGATGGAAGCCAATATCAGCGGTGTGGCACGGCGTCTGGTGCATGCCGGCGTAGGCGGTACCCCGTTATTGCTGGGTCCGCATACATTTCAGTAAGGTCGTTTGTCGCTACAGTGACAGCGTGTTGGTGCATTCCTGCTGTTCCGCATGGCAGCGCAGATTTTCCAGCGTAACCACCGCGATCTCGGTCAATGCTTCTTCCGTAAAAAATCCCTGATGTCCTGTGACCAGCACGTTGGGGAAGGTCATGAGCCGCTGAAACACATCATCCTCAATGATTTCCGACGAGTGATCCTGAAAGAACAGCGTACTTTCCTGTTCGTAGACATCAATTGCCAGTGCACCGAGGCGACGCGCCTTGAGGGCGTCGATGACGGCCGCCGTATCGATCAATGCGCCGCGTGACGTGTTGACCAGCATGGCATCGGGTTTCATGTGCAGCAAGCTGTCAGTGTTGATCAGATGCCGGGTGGCCGGCAATAACGGGCAATGCAGCGAGACGATATCGGCCTCGCGCAGCAGCACGTCGAGTGCAACATAGTCCCCCAATACTTCGAACGCCGGTGATTGCACCGGATCGTGACCGAGCACGCGGCAGCCAAAACCTTTCAATATGCGCGCCGTAGCCAGGCCGATATGGCCGCTGCCGACAATGCCGACGGTCTTGCCGTGCATGGTTCTGCCGAGCAGGCCGTCGAGCGCAAAATTTCCTTCACGCACGCGGTTATAGGCGCGATGCGTATGTCGGTTGAGCGTCATGATCATGGCTACCGCATGTTCCGCGACGGCTTCCGGTGAATACGCCGGTACGCGGGCGACGAACATGCCGAGCTCGGTGGCGACACGCAGATCAACGTTGTTGTACCCCGCACAACGCAGCAGTATGGCGCGCACGCCATACTGCTTCAATTGTCGCAATACTTCCGCATCCAGCTGATCGTTGACGAATACGCAGACCGCATCGCTGTCATGGGCCAGCGCGGCCGATTCGGTATTCAATGTGGCTTGCTGATAATGCAAAGAAAAGCCGCTGGCGGCAAATGTCTTCGCATTGATGGCATCGAAAAAATGCTGGTCGTAACGCTGCGCGCTGAAGAATGTAACTTTCATGATTAGTTCCAGTGAGTTGCGGCCAGTATCCGTCATTTGTCGAGACAGAACAAATCAATAATTTTGGATTTCTACTCGCATTTTTTCGGGAGTTACTAATTTAGCATTGGGTATTCGGTTGTATAGCATCATTTGATTTACCAGCTGCTAAATATACGGTCAAATGCCAGCATGAATATGCACGCACATCGACGCAAACGCTTACTCGCATTAATCGAAGATCAGTATGACGGCAGCCGTCAGCTTTTTTGTGATCATTCTGCAATGAGCGAATCGCGCCTGGCGCAGTTACTCTCGCCGACCTATCGGGGCGGCTACGGGTTTGGCGAAAAAGCGGCGCGCAATCTCGAAATTCTTCTCGGTATCGAATTGCTGTATTTCGATCTTTTTGCGGCATCGGCATCTTCCGGCGCCAATGCATACAAGCGGGTTGCGCAATCGTCTGCAGTGGGTTGCGACTATATCGAAATCCGCAACGTCGCGCTGACGCTGACGGCGGGTGATCCCGACTTCACCATTCAGGCGGATGACAGCGATGGCCGGCTGATCGGGTTTCGGTGCGAGTGGTTCAAGGCGCGTGGCTTCCAGCCGGAAAAGCTGATCGCCACCATCGCCCGTGACAAGAGCATGGCGCCGACCATCATTGCCGGCGACGCGGTAGTCATCAATACCTGCGATACCCGGCTCAGCGACGGCGCCATCTACGCTTTCAATTACGAAGGCGGTCAAATCATCAAACGTGCAGTCAGAGATCTCGGCAAATGGTTTCTGGTTTCCGACAACACCAATCAAAAACACTATCAGCGACAGGAATGCAAAGGTCCGGGCTGCATCGTGATCGGCCGGGTAGTGATGCTGCAACGGGAAAAGATGTGAATGCAGATGTGACGGCGCCGGTATCGTGCAGCGTCACCCGATCATTTCCCTGACCCGGACGCTGCACGTTGCCTGAACGCTCAGCCGCATCAGGCAGTCAGCTTTTGCATCTCCAGATACAGATCGGCTTTGCCTTCGAAGCCGATGCCGGGCAGCTCGGGCAAGGTGATGTAGCCGTTATCGACCTTCACGCCGTCGGGGAAGCCGCCATACGGCTGGAACAGATCGGGATAGGATTCATTGCCGCCAAGGCCGAGACCGGCTGCAATATTGAGCGACATCTGATGGCCGCCATGCGGAATGCAGCGACTGGCGGACCAGCCATGTTCCTTGAGCATGTCCAGCGTGCGCAGATATTCCACCAGGCCGTAGCTCAACGCACAGTCGAATTGCAACCAGTCACGGTCAGCGCGCATGCCGCCGTAGCGAATCAGATTGCGCGCATCCTGCATCGAAAACAGATTCTCGCCGGTCGCCATCGGATTGGCGTAGTAGTTGCGCAGTGTCGCCTGCAACTCGAAATCCAGCGGATCGCCGGCTTCTTCATACCAGAACAGATCGTACTGGGACAAGGCCTTGGCATACCGGATGGCGGTATCCAGATCGAAACGTCCGTTCGCATCCACCGCCAGTTTCTGGCCGTCCTGCAACACGCTCAAGATAGAATCGATGCGGCGCAAATCTTCGTCGAGCGAGGCGCCGCCGATCTTTTTCTTGACCACCGTGTAGCCGCGATCGATATAACTGCGCATTTCATCTTTGAGCTTGTCGTGATTCTGCCCCGGGTAATAGTAACCGCCGGCGGCATACACAAAAATCTTGCGGTCCGGCTGCCCATCCCGATAGCGTTCGGCCAGTAATTGAAACAAGGGCTTGCCGGCGATTTTCGCCACCGCATCCCATACCGCCATGTCGATGGTGCCGATGGCCACCGAACGTTCGCCATGGCCGCCGGGTTTTTCATTGGTGAACATGGTGGCCCAGATCTTGTGCGGGTCGAGATTCTGTCCGCTCTGGTCCAGCAGGTAATCCGGATCGGCTTCCAGCAGACGCGGAATGAAACGCTCGCGCATCAGCTTGCCCTGACCATAGCGACCGTTGGAATTGAAGCCATAGCCGACCACCGGCTTGCCATCGCGAATGACGTCGGTGATGACTGCCACCAGACTCAGCGTCATCTTGCTGAAATCGATATAGGCATTGCGGATCGGTGAACTGATGGGGATGGTCTTTTCGCGAATTTCAACGATTTTCATGTTGGTCTCCTGCGTGGGGTCAGAGTGATCGGAGTCAGTAGCTTAGGCCTCGCGGCGCGGTTTATACTTGAATCCAACTCATTTGATTATTAACTTTTGGTGAAAGCCGACATGACGTCCGAACTGGAGTTCTTTGTGTTGATCGCGCGTCATGGCAATCTGTCTGCCGCTGCCCGCGCGCTTGATTTGACGCCGCCGGCGGCGACCAAGCGCCTGGCGCAGATGGAAAACCGGCTGGGCGTGCGGCTCATCAACCGCACCACGCGCAGCATCAGCCTGACCACGGAAGGTGAAATTTATCTGCATTACGCGACGCGCATTCTGGAGCAGATGCGGGAAATGGAAGATGCGGTCTCACCGCATCGGTCGGCACCACGCGGTTTGCTGCGTGTGAATGCAACGCTGGGTTTTGGTCGTACCACGATTGCGCCGCTGGTGTCACAATTTGCACGGCGCTATCCGCAGGTGGAAGTGCAACTGGAGGTCACCGACAAGCCAGTCGATCTGGTCGACAGCGGATTCGATCTGGCAATCCGTTTCGGCACGTTGCCCGACAACCGTCTCAACGCCCGCTGCGTCATGACCAACCGGCGCTTTCTGTGCGCTTCACCGGCATATCTGGCGCGACATGGTACACCGCAGACCTTGGCCGATCTGACCACGCATCATTGCATCATTCACCGGCAAAACGATGAGGCACATGCAGTCTGGCGATTCACGCATCTTGACCAAAGCGAGGTGGTCAAAGTGCAGGGCATGTTATCGAGCAATGACGGCGATATTGTCCTGGGCTGGGCGCTCGACGGACACGGCATTCTGATTCGCTCGGAATGGGACCTGGCCAAGTATGTGGAAAGCGGCCGCTTGAAAATCGTGTTGCCGGACTTTCACCTGCCGTCGGCGGACTTGTTCGTCTACTACCCGAATCGCCGCAATCAGAGTGCGCGCGCCAGAGCCTTTATCGATTTTCTGGTAGCGCACTTTCGGCAACCGCTGTGATGCGGAGCCAGCGGCAGCATCAATGCGGTTTTGCCAAATAAGCGCTGGGCGGCAAACCGAAGGTCTTGCGAAACGCTGCCGTGAATGCACTGGGACTGTCATAGCCGTGATCGAGTGCAACATTCAGGATGGAATCGCCGCGCGCCAGCGCCGGCAGGCTCAGCAACAAACGTGCATGACGCAGCCAGACGCCGAAGGTCATGCCGGTTTCACGCTTGAACAAGCGCGCGAAGGTGCGCTCATTCATTCCCAGCTGACCGGCATGATCGCCGATGCTCAATCCGATGGCGGGCTGTTCCAGCAGACGCTGGCACAGTCTCGACAAGCCGGCATGGCGCGGCATCGGTACGTGCAGCGACAGCGACGGCGCAGTACCGATTTCATCCAGAATCAACTCCATGACGCGTTGCTCATGCGCCGGATTGACCGCGTGTTGCGGCATGTCTGCCCCGCGAATGATCAACTCGCGCAACAAGGCCGACACCGGAATGACCCGACATTGCTGCGGCAGCGCGGGGCAAACGTCGGGTTCGACATAGACGGCACGAATCTCGACTTCACTGGCCACGCTCACCTCATGTTCCACCAGCGGCGGCAACCAGACGGCGCGATCAGTTGGCACCACCCAACTGCCTTCGGCCGCGTGCACCACCAGCACCCCGGAAATCGCGTGCATCAATTGGCCGCGCCGATGGCTGTGGCTGGTGAAGGTATGACCGGATGGGCGGTTGATCGCCAACACGGCAACCGGGCGTCCCGGGCCTTGCCAGGGCGAGCCGGCGGAAAAGATATCGTTGTCCATGGAGCGATGAGAGTTTGAACGTCAACAAGCGCGGTAATTGGTCGGCTATTCTAAGCAAATGCAGAGTGATTGTCTGTTTTGCGATGATTAAAGTCATTTTGACGTGCGACAGACTCTTGCCGATCCGAGACCATGATTCTCTTTGACCTCCGGAGAATGTCACGCATGTCCCCCTATTTTTATCCCTTTCTTGCCATTGTCTTGTGGGCCGGTAATGTCATCGCATCCAAAATGGCGGCGTCGGCGATTGCGCCCAGTGCCATTACCTTTTACCGGCTGGTGCTGGTGTTGGTGATCATGACGCCGTTCATGCTGCGGCCCTTATGGCGCAACCGCGAGCTGATCCGGCGCCATTTCTGGAAACTGGCGCTTGGCGGCCTGATGTCGATGGTGGTGTTCCAGGCCTTGTCTTACCGTGCCGCTGAAAGCACGACCGCCACCAACATGGCAATCGTGACGGCGCTGATTCCGTTGCTGACGGCCATCTTGAGCACGATCGTGCTGCGCGAACCGGTCACGGTCGGCATGACGGCCGGTGGCATCCTGTCATTCGGCGGTTTGCTGTATCTGGTCGGACACGGCGATCTGACAGCGATTGCCCGCGACGGTGTGCATATTGGTGATGCCCTGATGTTGCTGGCGGCCTTGTCGTTTTCCTTGTATGGCGTACTGTTGCGGCATTGGCGCATGGGCGTGCCGGCGTGGCAGGCGGTATATGTACAGGCGGTGGTCGCCGCGATCTTCATGTTGCCGATTTTCTTGTCGTTGCCACCGGGGGTGTCCGCGCTTGATGCCAAAACCGTGCCGCTGATTCTGTACGCCGGCATTGGCTCGTCCATCATGCTGTCATTCTTCTGGATGGAAGGCGTCAAGTTGCTGGGACCGAACCGTTGCAGTATTTTCATCAACCTGTTGCCAATCCTGACCGCCATTTTCGCGATTCTGTGGCTGCATGAGTCGATGCAGTCGTATCACATCATCGGCGGCGGCATCAGTCTGATCGGTGTGCTGATTGCTCAGACCGTACAGCGGCCGTTGTTGCGCGCACGCCTGACATCACAAGGCTGAAGCCGGTATGTGATGGGGCCGGACGCAACCGATATGTTGTCTTAAAGCTATTTTATTGCGCTGAAAAAGCGGTCGCCGGTGGTGGAAACATGCCGTAAGGCATTGTTTCCACACGGACCGGCGGCAAACTTAAATCCTCCATTTCCTCACAAGCGAGTAAACTGCCGTCAACATCTCATCGCGCCGTGCGACGAGAAAAACAGTGAGCACGCTATGTCTGAAGCACCCATCCCCCTATTTACCGACCTCAATCTGACGGAACCGCTGCTGCGGGTCCTGAAAGAGCTCGGCTACGAATCGCCGTCGCCTATCCAGGCCGCCGCCATTCCCATCTTCCAGAGCAACCGCGACGTTCTCGGCCAAGCCCAGACCGGTACCGGCAAAACAGCGGCATTTGCGCTGCCGATCCTGTCCCGTCTCGATCTCAAGCAACAAACACCGCAAGCACTGGTGCTGGCGCCGACCCGCGAACTGGCAATCCAGGTCGCCGAAGCATTCCAGCGTTATGCCACCCATATTCCCGGTTTTCACGTCTTGCCGATTTACGGCGGCCAAAGCTACGGACCACAACTGAGCGCCTTGCGCCGTGGTGTTCACGTAGTGGTGGGTACCCCGGGCCGGGTGATCGACCATCTGGAAAAGAATTCGCTCGATCTATCGCAACTGAAGACGCTGGTGTTGGATGAAGCCGATGAAATGCTGCGCATGGGTTTCATCGACGACGTTGAAGCGATTCTGCAAAAGACCCCGGCATCGCGCCAGACGGCATTGTTCTCGGCCACCATGCCGGCCGTCATCAAGCGCATCGCCAAGACTTACCTGCGCGATCCGGCAGAAGTCACGATTGCCGCCAAGACCGGTACTGCCGACAACATTCGTCAGCGTTACTGGCAAGTCAGCGGCATGCACAAGCTGGATGCACTGACCCGCATTCTGGAAGTCGAACCGTTCGATGGCCTGATCATTTTTGCGCGCACCAAGCTCGGCACTGAAGAACTGGCCGGCAAACTGCTGGCGCGCGGTTTTGCGGCTGCCGCCATCAATGGCGATATTCAGCAACAGCAACGCGAACGCACGATCCAGCAATTGAAAGATGGCGACATCGATATCCTGATCGCCACCGACGTCGCCGCGCGCGGACTCGACGTCGAGCGCATCAGCCACGTCATCAATTACGACGTGCCTTACGATCCGGAAAGCTATACTCACCGCATCGGTCGTACCGGCCGTGCCGGTCGCAGCGGTGAAGCGATCCTGTTCATCACGCCGCGCGAAAAGAATCTGCTCAAAGCGATTGAGCGTTCCACCCGTCAGCCGATTACCGAAATGGTGCTGCCGACGATTCAGGCCGTCAATGACGTCCGTATCGCCCGCTTCAAGGAGCAGATCGGCGAAACGCTGGCCGCTGGCGAACTCGAACTGTTCCGCTCCCTGATCGAAGATTACGAGCGCGAACAAAATGTGCCGGCGGTGGAAATTGCTGCGGCGCTGGCCAAGATGGCGCGCGGCAATGTACCGCTGCTGCTGGACAAGAACAAGCGCGAACCGCATACCGAATTTGTCCGTTCGAATGACCGTCCGGCCCGTGGCGATCGTCCTGAGCGCGGTATGCGTGAAGAACGCGGTGATCGTGGCAATCGCGCCGAGCGGCCATCGTATCCGGTCAAGGAACGCATCGCGCGCGAGTCCGATCCCGGCATGCAGACCTTCCGCATTGCGGTGGGCCATCAGCACGGCGTCAAGCCGGGCAACATCGTTGGCGCGATTGCCAATGAAGCCAGCATGGATGCCAAGAATATCGGTCGCATCGAAATTTACGACGACTACAGTGTGCTCGATTTGCCGGACGATATGCCGGCCGAATTGCTGACGCACTTGAAGTCGGTGTGGGTCGCCGGTCAGCAATTGCAGATCGTGCGTGACGGCGAGCAGGGCGCTGCGGCGCCGCGTCGTGAACCGGCTGAACGTGCAGAACGATCCGAGCGCACCGAACGTCCGGCACGCGGCGAACGCAATGATCGCAGCGACCGCGTTGAACGCGCCTTCAGCGAAGAACGTCCGGCACGTGAAGAACGGCCACGTCGCGAAGAGCGTCCAGCGCGCGAAGACCGCGCTCGTCCGGCTGATTTCGCGACCAGGTCCTATCGGATTGAAGTCGGTCATGAACACGGCGTCAAACCGGGCAACATCGTTGGTGCGATTGCCAATGAAGCCGGCATGGATGCCAAGTTCATCGGCCGTATCGAAATTTTTGATGACCACAGTACACTCGATTTGCCGGACGACATGCCAGGCGAGTTGCTCGAACATCTGCAAAAAGTGTGGGTCGCCGGTCAGCAATTGCGCATCAGCCCGGCTGGCGCAGGCGCACCAGCGCCTGCACCGGCGCGCAGCGATCGCGCACCGCGCAAAGATGCACGTGAAGAACGCAGCCCGCGTACCGAACGCGGCGCGCCTGCCGAACGTGACAGCCATGGCAGCCGTGAAGAAGTTAGCGAATACCTCGAACGCAAGCCGGAGCCATCGGATGACCGCAAGCGCAAGCCGAGCTTCCAGATGCAAACTTACCGGATTGAAGTCGGCAGCGTGCATTCGGTGACGCCATCCGGCATCGTCGGCGCGATTGCCAATGAAGCAGGGCTCGACGCCAAGCTGATCGGTCGCATCGATATTCAAAATGATCACAGCACGCTCGATTTGCCGACCGGCATGCCGAAGCAATTGCTGAATCAGTTGAAGGCCGTGCGCGTGATGGGCCAGCCGCTGAAGATCACTCCGGTCGGTGTCGGTACCGAGCATCATGACAAGACGCCGCTGAAAACGCCGTTGACCAAGCCGACCCTGCACGCCCGTGCCGGCCGGCCGGGCGACAAGCGTTCGGACAAGCGCGCGCCAGCCAAGGGCAAGACGGAATACGTCAAGCCCAAGGCACATCGCAAAGGTAGCAAGGACTGATCTTGCTGTTTCTGACGGCGCTTTTACAGCGTCGTCGGGAGGCAACCTGCCGGCGCAGGTTGTCTCATTCCGGAGCGGTCGCTGACCGCTCTGCATGCCGCTGCCATCAGGAATTGACGGCAGACGCTATAATTCCCCCTTGTCTGTTCTCACTTTCCCCCAGGTTTTGTCGCTGCCGCCCGGTATCGGCCCGACCGTCATTGTTCATGCACACAAACTCTTCGCCCTTCCAGGGCAAACGTTTTCCCGGTTGGCTGATACTGTTGGCCGGGCTGACGGCGATGGGCGCTTTGTCGATCGATATGTATTTGCCCAGCTTCGCCTTTATCGCGAACGATCTGGGCGTGGGCAGCAATATGGTGCAACTGACGCTGTCGACATTTCTGATCGGGCTCGCCGCGGGCCAGATGTTTTACGGTCCGATCAGTGACCGTTTCGGGCGCAAGCCGCCACTGTATTTCGGTATTTCTCTCTACGTTCTGGCGTCGCTCGCCTGTGTTTTTGTGACCAACATCGAAACCCTGGTGGTATTGCGTTTCTTTCAAGGGTTGGGCGGCTGTTCCGGCATGGTGATTTCGCGCGCGGTAGTGCGCGACAAGATGGGCGCCGAAGGTTCGGCCAAGGCCTTTTCGCTGTTGATGCTGGTGTTTGGTCTGGCACCGATTCTGGCGCCGTTCATCGGTGGTCTGTTGCTGACGGTATCGACCTGGCGCGCGATCTTTGTCTTGCTGACCCTGTTTGGCGCCTTGTGTTTGTTCAGCACTCATCGCGTCATGGAAGAGTCGCTGGACCAGCAACACGTGGTGCCGCTGCATCTCGGGAACATCTTGCGGCAGTACTACGGTTTGCTGAAGCACCGGCAATTCATGGCGTATGTCTTGTGCGGCGGCCTGATGCAAGCCGGCATGTTTGCGTATATTTCAGGCGGTCCGTTCGTGCTGATCGAATTGCATGGCATCAAACCGCAGAATTTCGGTTTCGTATTCGGCGCCAATGCCATCGGCCTGATTGCCTGTTCCCAGATCAATGCGCGTCTGGTGTTCAAGAGTTCATCCGACCGCGTATTGGGCAAAGTGCTGTGGTTCCCGGCCAGCCTGTGTATCGTGAGCGCGATTCTGGTGGCCTTCGGCGTCAATAATCTGTATTTGCTGCTGGCCACATTCTTTGGCTTCTTGTCGTGTTACGGTTTCATCAGCCCGAATACGGCGGCCATCGCGCTGTCCCAGCAGGGACGTCAGGCCGGCACTGCAGCGGCGCTGATGGGCACCGTGCAATTCAGCATGGGCATGTTGTCGGGTCTGGTGATGAGTGTCTGGCATGACGGCACCGCCTTGCCATTGGTGACCGTGATGGCGGTGTGTGCCGGTGCCGCTTACCTGCTGTATCACCGGGTCGCCAAGCACGCCAGCAAATCTGCTGCGGCTTGAACCGGAGCCGCAGGACCGCTGTCTGTAAAGCGCCGCCGCGGTGGCCCTCTGCTGTAACAGCGAATTCCTGCAATAATGGCGTTGCTCAAATGAAATTGTCATCGTGACATAAGCAGAGGCGGACGTTAACCGCACGAATCACCACTTTCGGGTCACCATGTTTTACGCCATCGTTTCGTTCCTGTTGTGGGGACTGTTCCCGCTTTACTTCAAGTTGCTGCAAGACGTGCCATCGTTCGACATCGTCGTGCAACGCATCTTCTGGTCGTTGCTGTTTCTGATGGGCGTACTGCTCTGGCGCGGGCAGTGGGACTGGTTGCGGCAAGTGGTGCGGCAACCGAAGGTATTGCTGGGTTTCCTGCTCAGTGCCTTGCTGTTGTCCGGTAACTGGGTACTGTATGTCTGGGCTGTCAACAGCGGTCGCATCGTCGATGCCAGCCTTGGCTATTTCATGAGCCCGCTGGTCAGCGTGCTGCTGGGTTATCTGATCCTGAAAGAACGTCTGCGCCCCTTGCAATGGGTGGCGGCGGCGCTGGCATTGAGCGCGGTGCTGTGGCTGACCTGGGTCAATGGCGCGCTGCCGTGGATCGGTTTGCTGATCGCCGCGACCTTCGGTATTTACGGCTTGCTGCGCAAGACTGCCAGACTCGGCGCCTTGCACGGGCTGGCGCTGGAAACCATGTTGCTGTTTCCGCTGGTGCTGGCGATTTTGACCATCAGCACCTTGCGCGGCACCAATGTGTTTCTCGGTGCCTCGTGGCAAACACAGGTGCTGCTGGTACTCGGCGGTCCGGTGACTGCGATCCCGCTGTTGCTGTTTGCGCGCGCGGCGCGCAGGATTCCCTTGTCGCTGCTTGGCCTGCTGCAATACATTTCACCCACCATGCAACTGTTGACCGGGGTCTGGCTGTATCACGAACCATTCGACGGACAGCGTCTGACCGGCTTTGTGGTGATTTGGACGGCGCTGGCTGTATACTCGCTGGAAGGATTGTGGAAGCTGTGGTCAAACAAGACCCGTCCGATCAAGGCCTGACCGGCACCGGCTGCCGTCGGCGTTGCATTTTCATCATTAACTGACAAGATAAACATGGCTCAATACGTATTTACAATGAACCGCGTCGGCAAGATCGTGCCGCCGAAGCGTCAGATTCTCAAAGACATTTCGCTCTCCTTCTTCCCCGGCGCCAAGATCGGCGTGCTGGGTTTGAACGGTTCGGGTAAATCGACGCTGCTCAAGATCATGGCCGGTATCGACAAGGAAATCGAAGGCGAAGCAACGCCGGCGCCGAACCTGAACATCGGCTATCTGCCGCAGGAACCACAACTGGATCCGGAACAGACCGTGCGTCAGGCCGTCGAAGGTGCACTCGGCGAAGTATTCGAAGCCCGTGCCAAGCTCGATGCAGTTTATGCTGCATACGCCGAACCGGATGCCGATTTCGATGCACTGGCGACCGAACAGGCGCGTCTGGAAGCCATCATTTCCACCAGCGATGGCAACAACATCGACCAGCAATTGGAAATGGCCGCCGATGCGTTGCGTTTGCCGCCATGGGACGCCAGGATCGGCGTGCTGTCCGGCGGTGAAAAGCGGCGCGTGGCGCTGTGCCGTTTGCTGCTGTCCAAGCCCGACATGCTGCTGCTCGACGAACCGACCAACCATCTGGATGCGGAATCGGTCGACTGGCTGGAACAATTCCTGTTGCGCTTCCCCGGCACCGTGGTGGCAATTACCCATGATCGTTACTTCCTCGACAACGCTGCCGAATGGATTCTGGAACTGGATCGCGGCCATGGTATTCCATGGAAGGGCAACTACAGCTCCTGGCTGGAACAAAAGAACGCCCGCCTCAAGCAAGAAGAGTCGAGCGAATCGGCGCGCCAGAAAACCATCGCCAAGGAACTGGAGTGGGTGCGGCAAAATCCGAAGGGACGTCAGGCCAAGAGCAAGGCCCGTCTGTCACGCTTCAATGAATTGTCCGAACACGAATACCAGAAGCGCAATGAAACCCAGGAAATTTTCATTCCGGTGGCCGAGCGTCTGGGTAACGAAGTCATCGAATTCGCCAATGTCAGCAAAGGTTACGGCGACCGTCTGTTGATCGATGATGTGAGCTTCAAGATTCCGGCCGGTGCCATCGTCGGTATCATCGGCCCCAACGGTGCCGGTAAATCGACCATGTTCCGCATGCTGGCGGGTAAAGAGCAACCGGACAGCGGCACCGTGACCCTCGGACCTACCGTTCGGGTATCGCTGGTGGATCAGTCGCGTGAAGATCTGGAAAACAAGAAGACCGTGTTTGAAGACGTCGCCAATGGCGCTGACATCCTGACCGTCGGTCGTTTTGAAATGCCGTCGCGGGCGTATCTGGGACGTTTCAATTTCAAGGGCGGCGACCAGCAAAAGATCGTCGGCAATCTGTCCGGCGGTGAACGCGGCCGTCTGCATCTGGCCAAGACGCTGTTGCAAGGCGGTAACGTCTTGCTGCTCGATGAACCGTCCAATGATCTGGATGTGGAAACCTTGCGTGCGCTGGAAGATGCCTTGCTGGAATTCGCCGGTACGGTACTGGTGATTTCCCATGATCGCTGGTTCCTTGATCGTATTGCAACGCACATCCTGTCATTCGAAGGCGATTCGCAAATCTCGTTCTTCGACGGCAATTATCAGGAATACGAAGCCGACAAGAAAAAACGTCTCGGCGAAGAAGGTGCAAAACCGAAGCGCATCCGGTACAAACCGGTTACCCGCTAAGGTACAAAAAAGGCGAATCGGTTGGCGATTCGCCTTTTTAATTTGCCTGCGACAAACAGGTCGCAAGCAAATGCGAGTGATCGAAACCGAAATTGGCGATGGCGTCATCGATCAGTGTGCTGCGCATGTTTCGTTGCGCAAACGATGCCGGACGGCGCCGGCAAGAATCCGGCGGCGAGCGTAAAATAGGCCGCCTGGCGCGTCCACAAGGCGCAGCCGCAGGGCCGTTGGGTAACACTGCCGGTCACCACCATCGCGCGTGATCCGCGGATATCGACCTTTTATTTCATTCCGCTTTTCATCTCATTTTCCATTCCATCATGTTCTCTGGTCTTACCCGGCTGTTCCCGCTGTGGGCTTTGCTATTGTCCGCCGCCGCCTATTTTTCTCCCGCCACATTCACTCCCATCGGTTCTTACGTCACGATCTTGCTGACCCTGATCATGCTGACCATGGGCGTTACGCTCACCGTCGATGATTTCAAACGCATCATCAAACGCCCGGCTCCGGTTGCTGCCGGCATCGTCTTGCATTATCTGGTGATGCCGCTGGCCGCATGGCTGATCGCCAAACTGTTCCATATGCCGCCCGATCTGACTGCCGGCATGGTGCTGGTTGGCAGCGTTGCCAGCGGCACTGCATCCAATGTCATGATTTATTTGTCGCGCGGCGATGTGGCCTTGTCTGTCACGATCTCGACCTTGTCGGCGCTCGTGAGCGTGTTTGCCACGCCGCTGCTGACCGAACTGTATGTGGATGCCTCGATTCATGTCGACGTGCATGCCATGTTGATGAGCATCGTGCAGATTGTGGTGGTACCGATTGTGGTCGGCCTGCTGGTCAATATTTTTTGCGGCAAGCTGGTGCGTCGTGTTGAACCGTATCTGTCACTGGTATCGATGGCAGCGATTCTGCTGATCATTGCGGCTGTGGTTGCCGGCAGCCAGGCGCACATTGCCTCGGTTGGTCTGGTGGTGTTGATCGGCGTCATTCTGCATAACGCGCTGGGTTTGCTGGGCGGTTATTGGGGCGGTCGTCTGCTCGGCTTCGATGAAGCGATATGCCGCACGCTGGCGATTGAAGTCGGCATGCAAAACTCCGGACTGGCAGCCGCATTGGGCAAGATTTATTTCACTCCGCTGGCAGCCTTGCCGGGCGCCTTGTTTTCGGTCTGGCACAATTTGTCGGGATCGATGCTGGCAGGTTACTGGCGCGGTCGTCCGCCGCAGGACAGTGATGGTGCCGGGGCCGCTGTCTCGACGCGGGTCTCTGGCTGATGCAGTCGGTATGAAGCTGGCAGCGGCATTGCTCATGCCGCTGCAGTATTTCTTCAGGTCAGGCAATAATTGACCGGCTTCAGCGCCGGCGGTACGTGCTTATCGCCGAGCGCTTCACGCAGATTGATTTCGATACTGCGGCAGATCGCATCAAGCGGCAAGTCGTTGGTATCGCTGCCAAACGGCTCCTCAATTTCATCGCCGAGCGCATCCAGACCGAAGAAGGTATACGCCACGATGGCGACCACGAACGGTGTCATGAAGCCGAGTGAATCGACCAGGCCGAACGGCAGCAGGAAACAGTACAGATACGCGGTCCGATGCAGCAGCAAGGTATAGGAAAACGGAATCGGCGTACTCTTGATGCGCTCGCACGATGCCGCTGCTGCAGCCATCGCTGACAAGGTGCTGTCGATGTTGGCGGCGAGGCAGCCTTCAATTTGTTTATCTCTCAACGCCTGTTGCAGGTCACGACCCATTTGCAGCATCAGAAAGTCGGACACATTCGATGCACCGGCTGATTTCTTCCATTCCTCTTCTTGCAAAAACGGTTTCAATTCATCGTGTTGATGCAGATTGCGCAAGTGATGGCGCAGCGCATGCGCAAACGCAATGGCGCGGTAGATCATGCGCACGCGGATATCTTCCAGCCCGAGCTGGGCGCTGGCCGGTACTGCTGCTTCGATCAGGGTTTGGCACTGACGCGAAAAACTGCGGCTGCGATGCACCAGTTCTCCCCATAATTTGCGGCCTTCCCAATAGCGATCATAGGCAGCGTTGTTGCGAAAGCCGAGGAAAATCGCCAGCGGCAAACCGATCAGCGTAAACGGAATGGTGGTCAGCGTAATCTTCACATCGAACAGATCGCCGTGCCATATCGTCACCAGCGTGGCAAACAGCGTATTGACCAGCAAGGTCAGACGTATCCGCGGCAGAACCGAACCGCGCAAGAGCAGGAACAGGCGTATTCCGGAAGGACGTTCACGCACAATCATGTGGTTCTCCCGGACGTGACGTTTTTTGTATCGGAGCTTGCGGCCACTGCTGCATGATCAGGGATCATCGTCAGAAGGGCATCCCGCATTGGAAGCGGGCAGAGATCGGGAGGCATGGGAAATGGAATTGGAGAGGTCGGGAAAGTATAGGTGGCGCTTGCCGATCTGGCAAACGCAGAATCGGTTTTGCTGTGGTTTTTTAATCGGCACACCATGCTGGTGTAACACCTGATGTGGCTCTGCAAACCGCAGATCGGGATTATCATGACGCTGCTTATCATCAGGAGAACAAGATGAAGAAACGGACATTTCTGCAAGCCGGTGCTTGGGGGACAGTGACTGCCATTGCCGGTCTCGGTCTGGCACCTGCGGTGTCGGCGGCTACGCCTTGTGCCGCCGGGCCGGTCTTGCTGACCATCACCGGTGCCATCGGCAAAGGTAATCGCGGTGCACTCGATCCGGCACTGGATCAGATGATGCACAAGCAAAAGCTGCAATTCACGCGCGCTCATACTTTCGATTTAGCCGCGCTGGCGGCATTGCCGCAGCAAACCATCAGGCCGACGCTGGAATACGATGGCAAACCGCATACCCTGAGCGGACCATTGCTGACCGATGTACTGACGGCGGCCGGCGCCAACGCCGGCAGTGACGCTCTGTTACGCGCCATCGACGGTTACGCGGTATTGCTGCCGGCTGCCGAAGCCAAAAAGCATCGTTTCATCATCGCCACTCACATCGATGACCACCCGTTGCCATTGGGTGGTCTGGGGCCGTTATGGGCGGTATATGACGCGGACAGCTTTCCCGACATGCTGGAGCGCCCGCTGGCAGCGCGTTTTGCGCTCTGTCCGTGGGGTCTGTATCACATCGAGGCCAGAGCCTGAACTGATTCTGTGTTGATTGCGGACAGGCCTCAGACGTCAATCGCAGAATCCGAACGCATGCGCTTGCGCAATTCGAATTTCTGAATCTTGCCGGTCGAGGTCTTGGGCAGCGGTCCGAAATAAATCGCCTTGGGCGCCTTGAAGCCGGCCAGAATATTTTTGCAGAACGCGATCAGATCTTCGGCGCTGACGTCGTGGCCCTCTTTCAGTTCGACGAAGGCGCATGGCGTCTCACCCCATTTCGGATCCGGTTGCGCAATCACTGCTGCGGCCAGCACGGCGGGGTGCCGGTACAGCGCATCTTCCACTTCGACGCTGGAAATGTTTTCACCGCCGGAGATGATGATGTCCTTGCTGCGATCCTTGATCTTGACATAGCCATCGGGATACATCACCGCCAGATCGCCGGTATGGAACCAGCCGCCGGCAAAGGCATCATGCGTGGCGGTTTCGTTTTTCAGATAACCCTTCATGCAGATATTGCCGCGGAACATGATCTCGCCGATTTCCTCGCCATCGGCAGCCACCGCCTGCATGGTTTCCGGATTGAGTACGGCAATCGCACTTTGCAAATGGTAGCGCACACCCTGGCGTGATTTCTTGCCGGCGCGCTCATCTTGCGACAGCGCGCGCCATTCTTCCTGTTCGGCGCACACCGCAGCCGGGCCATACACTTCAGTCAAGCCGTAGGAGTGCACCAGATCAAAGCCCATCGCTTCGATACGCGCCAGCACCGCCGCTGGTGGCGGAGCGCCGGCAACCATGCCGCGTACGGCATGCTGAATGCCGGCACGCCACTCTTCCGGTGCATTGGCCAGCGCCGCATGCACGATGGGCGCTGCGCAATAGTGAGTGACGCCATGTTCGCGGATCAGATCGAACACCAGTTTCGGTTCGAACTTGCGCAGACAAACGTTGACGCCGGCGCGGGCCGCCACGGTCCAGGGGAAACACCAGCCATTGCAGTGAAACATCGGCAGCGTCCACAGATAGACGGCGTGGCGTGGCATGTCCCATTCCAGAATATTGGAAATCGCATTCAATGCCGCGCCGCGATGATGGTAGACCACGCCCTTGGGATCGCCGGTAGTGCCGGATGTGTAGTTGAGTGCGATCGCATCCCATTCATCATCCGGCAACTGCCATTCGAACTCGGGATTGCCGCCGGCCAGCAGGGTTTCGTAATCGGTCTGGCCGAACGGAGCGACGTTGTCCGGGCCGAGCAGATCGTTGACGGCCACCACATACAAACCGGGTACCTGTTGTACCAGCTGGCGGGCGAGATCGGCAAACTCACTGTCGGCCAGCAAGACGCGCGCTTCACCATGGCGCAGCATGAATGCCAGCGAGGCCAGATCGAGACGGATATTCAGTGCGTTCAGCACCGCCCCCGACATCGGTACGCCGAAATGCGCTTCTACCATGGCCGGTGTATTCGGCAACATCACCGCTACCGTATCGCCCTTGCCAACGCCCAACCGTTGCAGGGCGCTGGCCAGTCGTCGTGCGCGCGCATAGGTGTCGCGCCAGTTCTGGCGCAGGGAACCATGTACGATAGCGAGGCGATTGCCATATACTGCCGCAGAGCGGGCGATGTAATCAATCGGACTCAGGGCCGCAAAGTTGGCAGAGTTCTTGCCGAGGCCGGTATTGAAATCGAGGGGCATGATGCGAGTGTCTCCAGAGAAATGGGCGTGGCCTGGTTTGCACCGGGCTTATGGCACTTAGCCTAGCATGGGTAACAACATTGGTTTGTCGTCATGATGACTGTATTGCGATCAAAGACTCCATGAATAGTAGTACCGAACAACTTCAGATGCACGACTGGTTTTTGACGCTGGCTCCCGCGCATCAGGCCTTGCTGGTCGATGGCACGGCATTGCAGCACTGCGCCGCCGGCAGCTTCGTGACCCGCCGTGGCGAACCCTCGCGTTACTGGATTGGCGTGCAGACCGGTCTGATCAAGCTCGCCGTGTACAGTCTGGACGGTCGCGGCGCGACGTTTTCCGGGGTGCCGACCGGCGGCTGGTGCGGTGAAGGCAGTGTGCTCAAACGCGAGTTGCGGCGCTATGACGTGATCGCCGTGCGCGATTCCGATCTGTTGCTGGTGCCGACCGAGATCTTTCATGCACTGATGGCGGAAAGTTTGCCTTTCAATGCCTTCGTGGTACGCCAGCTCAATGAGCGCATGGGGCAATTCATCGCTACCATCCAGAATCAGCGCTTGCTCGGGGTCGATGCGCAGGTAGCGCAGGCGATTGCGCAATTGTTTCATCCCATGCTGTACCCGCGTACCTCGGCGGTGCTGGAGTTGTCGCAGGAAGAAATCGGATTGCTGACCGGATTGTCGCGGCAGCGTGTCAATCAGGCCTTGCGACGACTGGCAGAGCAGCAATTGGTCAGTATTTCGTATCAGTCCATTCGCGTCGTCGATTTGCCGCGTCTGCGGGAATTCGGCTTGTCGGCGCTGTGAACGGGTGCGGCGCCGGCCGTCATCGCGATGACAGACGTGCGTTGCCCGCTGAAGTAGTATTGTGTGGCGTCCTGCAATACGCAGCACGCCCAATCTGAAGAGATTAGAGATCCATGGCAATCGTCGTTAATCATCCACTGCATCTGGCAGCGCTGCGCTTTCCCATGATGGTGCAGGTCAAAGTCTGGAAAGGGCGCGTTACGCTGCGCAACCAGACCGTATGTCGCATTCTGGAAGAAGGTCAGAGTTTCGTGGTGCCGACGTTTCTGCGCTTCGATTGCGAAGTGATGCCGCTGGCACAACGGCCGGCCGAGTTTTCGCTGACGCTGGTGGCGGACGCCGATGCTGCGGACGCGGTTGTGGATGACGGCAAACTCTGGAGTTTGCCGCTGGCGCGTGAAATCTTTGCCGCGCCACAACGCCGCTGGACGGCCGCACAACTGGCCGCACACTGGCAGGTCACGCCGCAAAAGGCGCGCGCCAGATTATTTGCCGAAGGCGAAACCCTCAGCAGTCTGGTGCGGGAACAGAGATTGGTGCATGCCCTGCACATTGCCGCCAGCATGGACGATCCCGGCGCCCGGGACCTCAGCAGTCTGGCCAGTCGCGCCGGTTTTGCCTCGGTCACGCGGTTTGCGGCGGCCTGCACCGAGATTGCCCGGGTGCCGGCCGATCACCTGCTGCGTACCGTGGTCAGATATGAAACGCTGCCAGCGAACCGAGAACGAGGCTTATCGCCGCCGCGCCATAGGAGATTTTTTTGAGCCAGTTCTTGCGCGTCAGCAAGGTAATGGCGGCCAGCGAAATGGCGATCTGGATTGCCGTCATGGCTTGCGCCCAGCGATGATGCTGGTGCAATTTCAATTCTGATTTGTCATCCCAGGCGCTGGATTGTGCTTCCAGCCCTTCGGCGATCTTGCGGATATCTTCCTTTTCTTTCTTGTAGCGCTCCGCGGCCGCATTGTATTTTTCCTTGTCGACACCGGGAATCGTGGCGGCCAGCTCGGCCAGATTCTGGCGGCTCGACTTGGCCTGATAGTAATTCCACTGATTGGACGCTTCGGTTTTCTTGATCGCGGCGTTGTTCTTGTTCATCGCGGCTTCGCTCTCGGTGGAGCCGGCCTGATAACTGAACAAGGCACCCATGGTCGCCATGATGGCCGTCATGACCGCAATCTTGCCGGCAAAGTTGTCGCCTTTTTCGTGCGCGGTCTCGGTGACATGCTCCAGGTGGTGTTCGTGGGGACTGGGGACTTCAAACTCTTCTGCCATGAAATTCTCGCTAGGATGATTGTTGCCGGATGGCACTGAACCGGTGTTCCGAAAACGCGTTTGCTGCGACGCCAGACCATAATGCGCGAGCCGCACTTTAAGTTGACCCGCGCCGCAAGCGCGCCGGGTTTGTTACCATTGGCGTCTGGCATCCCAACAAGCACCTTGCGTTTCTATATCTCATGAGCAAATTCTGGAGTCCCCTGGTTGGTCGTCTGACCCCCTACACCCCCGGCGAGCAGCCCAAGATCAATAATCTGATCAAGCTCAACACCAATGAAAATCCCTATGGTCCGTCGCCGCTGGCATTGGCTGCCATGGCGCGCGAGGTGGGGGAGACACTACGGTTGTATCCGAATCCGGATGCCGAGCCGCTGAAGGCGGCCATCGCCAGACGGCATGGCTTGAGTCCGGCGCAGGTATTTGTCGGCAACGGTTCCGACGAGGTACTGGCGCACGCATTTCAAGCTTTGCTCAAGCATGATGCGCCGATCCTGTTCCCCGACATCACTTACAGTTTTTATCCGACCTACGCCGGCTTGTACGAAGTGGCATTCCGCGCCGTGCCGCTGGCGGCTGACTTCAGTATCACGGTTGACGATTATCTCGGTCACGGCAGCACCATCGGCGGCATCATCTTCCCCAATCCGAATGCGCCGACCGGATGCCTGATGCCGCTTGATCAGGTCACGCGTCTGTTGGCCGGCAATCCCGACCGGGTGGTGATTGTGGATGAGGCCTATATCGATTTCGGCGGTGTCAGCGCCATCGAACTGGTGTGCAGCCATGCCAATCTGCTGGTCGTGCAGACCTTGTCGAAATCGCGTTCGCTGGCCGGATTGCGGGTCGGTTTTGCGGTTGGACATGCCGATCTGATCAGTGCCCTGGAGCGCGTCAAAAACAGTTTCAATTCTTATCCGCTGGACCGGATTGCGATTGCCGGCGCTACCGCCGCCATCGAAGATGAAGCGCATTTTGAACAGACCCGGCAGGCAGTGATCGCCAGCCGTGAAAAACTGGTGACGGATCTGACTGCGCTGGGTTTTGACGTATTGCCGTCAGCCGCCAATTTCGTCTTTGCCCGTCATCCGCAACATGATGCGGCGACACTGGCTGCGGCCTTGCGCAGCGACGGCATCATCGTGCGTCATTTCGGCAGTGAGCGCATCAAGCAATTCCTGCGCATCACGGTCGGCACCGACCAGGCTTGTCAGGCGCTGGTCAATTCGCTGACGACGCATCTGCAGTAAGCGGTCGCTGGCGCCATGCCAGCACCGCGCCGAGCAGCAGCGCCAGCGCCGAAAATATCAGGCCCTGCTGCAAACCGCCGGCGCGGTCGGCGATCCAGCCGACGATAGTCGGACCGACAATCTGACCGGCCGCGAACACGATGGTGAACGCGCTGATGCCCACCGACCAGCTGGCCAGCGGCAGATTGTGCCGGACCAGTGCAGTGGTGGATGCCACCGCCGACAGAAATACGCCGCCGAACAGCAAGCCCGACAGGAATACTGCCGGCACCGAAGCAGTCAGTGCCGGCAAGAGAGTGGCGATGCTGAGCAAGATATTGAAAATGGCCAGCGATTCGCCGCCCTTGAATTTATCCAGCATGCCTGCCCACAAGCGCGATGAGCTCAATACCGCCAATCCCAGCAGCGTATAGAACAGGGTAATGGTGGTGGCCGGCATGCCTTGTTCCTTGAGCAGGGCGATCACGAAAGTCATGTAACCGATATAGCCGAGGCCGAACATGAAGTAAGCCGTCAGGCCGATGCCGATCTTGCGCAGACGGAAGCGGGCCGCATGTTGATTGCGCAGTGCCGGCGCCGGGATGCGCCGCGCTGCCAGTGCCATGAAGAGGGTGGCAACCAGACTCAGTGCGCCCATCAGCAGCCACGCCCATTGCCAGCCGTGGGCAACGCCAAGCGTGCCGGCCGTGTTGATGGCAAACGGTACTAGCAACGAGGCCGCGACAATGCCGAAACCGGTGCCGCCGTAGTACATGCCGATCAGAAAGCCGGCACGTTGCGGATGCAGGGTCGCCAGTTGCGTCACCAGAATGCCGCCGGAGATGAAGATGAAGGCGCTGACGACGCCGGTCAGGATGCGCAGCACGAGTAATGTGGCGGTATCCAGAAACAGGCCGGACAGCACAATGCAGATGGCGGTACCGATGGCGCCACCGGTCAGTGTCCGATGCAGACCCCAGTGCCGGTTCAGCATCGGCGTGATCAGGGCGCCGATCAGATAACCGAGCGCATTGCCGGTATTCATGCCACCGGCAATCAGATAAGGCCAGTTGAGATCTTCCCGCATCGGCGACAGCAGCAGCGCATAGGAAAAGCGGGCAATGCCCAGTGCGATGGCAGTCCCGAGCGACAGCGCGAGCGCGGCTAGCAAAGGATGGCGGGTAATGAAATCGTGGTCGGTGCGGGAGGTCGGGTCAAGCATGCGTGGCAATCGTTGGTCTCTTGTTTTATTCGCCTCCGTGCATGTCGGAGGCGTTGTTTGCCATCCGGTCAGCAGCGATTGCGTCCGGATGATGGCAAGAGTGTAAAGGATTGCGGGATTGTGCGCGCCGGATCATGCCGGCGGTGGTGGCTCAGACTACTTGCAGGCAGGCTTCGACCACGTCGGGATCAAGACGATTGCCGCTCAGTCGTTTGATCTCCTGTACTGCCAGGTCCATGCCCAGGCTTTTGCGATAGGGACGGTCTTCCGACATGGATTCGACGATATCGGCTACCGTCAGGATGCGCGATTCCAGTAAAATCTGGTCGCCGCTGATACCGCGCGGATAGCCTGAACCATCCATGTATTCATGATGGCCCCAGACAATTTCCGGCACCGGCAATGAAAAGTTGATGAGTTTCAGAACGTCGTAGCTGACCTGCACATGGGTTTTGATCAGATCGAACTCAGCCGCAGTCAGGCGGCCCGGCTTGTTCAGAATCTTGAGCGGGATATCGACCTTGCCAATATCGTGTACCGCGGCGGCCATGCTGATTGCTTCGATCCGAGCCGACGCCAGGTTCATTTGCTGTGCAATGCGCACCGCCAGTTGCGCCACCCGGTCTTCATGCAGTGGCGTGTAATTGTCGGTCAAGTGTTGCATCGCGACCAGCGCGGAAAGGGCTTGTCGTTCTATGTCAGAGTTTTGCATGCGGGAAAATGACTGCGGCGGTCTCGCAGTTGATGTTGTCAGAGTGGCGTTGCCTGCCATCAATTTGTTGATTGCAGGATAGTATTGCCAACCGGAATTTTAACTTTCAATCGACTTAATGACAACCGAACTGTCTGTATCTGCATCATCTTTGCGTCTTCGTTGGCGAAAAGTTGCCATTCCGGCCTTATTTCTGTTGCTGGGCATCGTCTATGCCAGCTGGGCTTCGCGCATTCCATCGATTCGCGATGCGCTGCAACTCGACGCTGCCAGCCTGAGTCTGGCATTGCTATGTGGCGGCTTGGGGGCGGTGGCTTCGTTTCCGCTCGCTGCCTGGCTCAATGCGCATTACGGCCCGCGCCGCAGCGCCTGGTATGGCGGCATCGTGTTGCTGTTGTCATTGCCGGCCATCGCGCTGGCGCCGAATCTGCCGCTGTTGATGGTGGTCAGCCTGTTTTATGGCGCGGCATCCAGCTGCTTCGATGTCGCCATCAATGCCTTGGGCGCAGAGGCAGAGAAAAAAGCCGGCCGTTCCATCATGTCCATGTTGCATGCCTGGTTTTGCGTCGGCACCTTTTGCGGTGCGTTGCTCGGCAGCGCCATTGCCGCGCTCGATATAGCGCCGCTATGGCATTTCCTATTCCTCAGCCTGCTGTTTGCAATGCCCTTGCGCATGGGTTACTCGGCATTGCCGAATGACCGCCCGCTACGCGATCCGGCGCACAAGATCTTTGCCATCCCGCACGGCCATCTGGTGGCGCTGGGCATCATCGGATTTTGCGGCGCGATTGTCGAGGGTTCGGTGGCCGACTGGAGCGGACTGTATATGCGTGACCATATGCACGCCGGGAATGGCGGGGCGCCGCTGGCGTATGCAGGATTTGCCGGCATGATGCTGATTGCGCGTCTGGTCGGTGATCGCCTCAAAGAGCGTCATGGCGCGCGCAAGGTCGTCGGCTATGGTTCACTGATGGCGGCCGGCGGTATCTTCCTTGCCGTTTCGGCGAGCCAGATTCCGGTGGCGATTCTGGGATTTGCAATTGCCGGCGCCGGCGTGGCGATGGTATTTCCATTCGTGTTCAGCGCCGCCGGCCGGCACGGCTCGACCGCGTTGGCCGGGGTTGCCACGCTGGGTTACAGCGGCGGTCTGATCGGGCCGCCGGCAGT
Organism: Herbaspirillum autotrophicum; assembly: GCF_001189915.1. Taxonomy (GTDB): domain Bacteria; phylum Pseudomonadota; class Gammaproteobacteria; order Burkholderiales; family Burkholderiaceae_D; genus Herbaspirillum; species Herbaspirillum autotrophicum. Next base: position 24,675 of record NZ_LFLS01000031.1, on the reverse strand, counting down.
TGGTTTTCTGGCACATGGCTGGGGTTTGCAGGCGGCACTGGCATTCGTCGGGGTGTTGTGTTGCGCGGTAGCGGTTGCTGCCAGTCGCGCCAAATGGCTGGAATAGTGCTGCGCATTGTCGTTTTGCAAACACCGGGCGCATGTTCACGCGGTAAAATCCGCTGTTCGCATTGTTTCATACGACAGAGGAGTGACTGCTCATGAACCCCATAATGAAAACCTTGTTTGCCGTCATCATGTTGGCGACCTTGAGTGCGTGCGCCGATACCGGCGGCGGTGCCAGCGGTCCTGACCAATCGCAGACAGCGTTGACGGCGTCGCGCTGGGAACTGGTTCGCTGGCCGGGTCACGTGATTCCCCATGGCGATAATGGCGAACCGGTTATCCTCAACTTTCAAAATGAAGGCGGCGAATCCCGCGTCAGCGGTCGCTCCTGGTGTAACCGGTTTACTGCTTCCTATGCCTTGCGCGATGGCGGCAAGCTGACCATCGGCCGGGCAGCGTCGACGCGCATGGCTTGCATGGAACCGGCGATGCAGTTTGAATCGGCATTCCTGGAAAAACTGGAAGCGATCACCTCCTACCGCATCAGCGGCAACACCATGGAGGTCAATACCGCCGACGGCGAGGTGCTCATGTTCCATGCTCGCGAAAAAGTCAGCCCGCAAGCGAAGGTAAAGTTCATTTACGTCGCGCCGCAGAAAGTCCCTTGCACGGCCGGTGTCATGCAGACCACCTGCTTGCAGATTCGTGAACGCAAGGAAGATCCGTGGCAGCTGTGGTACGACAATATTCACGGTTTTGATTTCAAGCCGGGAACCGCGTATCGGTTGCGGATCCTGGAAGAACAAGTCGCCAATCCTCCGGCTGATGCCAGTTCGATCAAATGGACGCTGGATCTGGTGGTCGAGCAGGCGCTGCCAGAATAAGCTGCTGAAACGGCGGCGTTGTACCGCTCGACATCAAAGGGTTTATGCGCAACAAATTCGAAAAATATCGCCTGCTTGGATGGATCAGTCTGGTACTGATTGTCGGTTTCCTGTTCATCAGCATTGCCAGCTTTGTCGTATCGCGCAACGCCATCCGACAAAGCATTTCCCAACAAGCGTTGCCGCTCACCGGTGACAACATCTATTCGGAAATCCAGAAGGATTTGCTGAAACCGATTTTCATTTCTTCATCGATGGCGCATGACACCTTCGTGCGTGACTGGTTGCTGGATGGTGAACGCAATGAAGAACAGTTGGTGCGTTATCTGAAAGAAGTCAAAACCAAGTACGGTGCGATCAGCAGTTTCCTGGTGTCGGAACGGAGCTTCAAATACTACTACGCGGATGGCACCCTGAAATCCGTGCGGCCGGAAGAGCCGCGCGATATCTGGTACTTCCGGGTACGTAAAATGGCCGAGCCGTATGAAATCAATGTGGACGTCGATATGGCAAACAGCGATGCCGTGACGATTTTCATCAACCACAAAGTGATGGATTACCACGGCAATTTTCTCGCCGCGACCGGTATCGGCCTTACGCTCGATACCATGGCGCATCTCATTGACAGTTACCAGCAGCGTTTCCATCGCAATATCTATTTCGTCAATCCCGATGGCGAGATCGTTCTGAGTGGCCGCAGCATGGCGCATCTCAAAGGCAATATTCATAATTTGCCGGGATTGGAGACGGTGGCCATCCGGGTGCTTGCCAGCAATCGCGGCGAAGGTCAGTTTGAGTTTCAGCGCGGCGATGAAACGGTCATGCTCAATTCCCGTTACTTGCCGGAGCTGGGCTGGTATTTGCTGGTGGAGCAAAATGTATCGGAAGAAATGTTGCCGATCACCCGCGTCCTGGTCATCAATCTGGCGATCAGCAGCGTGATCACGGCATTGGTCTTGCTGATCGCGTGGATCGCGATTCACCGCTATCAACAACGGCTGGAACTGGTAGCCGGCACGGACTCACTGACCGGATTGCTGAATCGCCAGGCATTCGAATTCGTGTTTCAGCAATCGATCCGGGATACCGAGCGCACGCAGCGCGCATTGTCGGTAATTCTGGCGGATATCGATTTCTTCAAGCAGATCAATGACGGCTATGGCCATCTGACCGGTGACCGGGTTCTGAAAGAGTTGGCGCAACTGGCCAAACACGCCGTGCGCGACAGCGATGTGGTGGTGCGCTGGGGGGGGGAAGAGTTTTTGTTGCTGCTCAAGAATTGCAGCCTGGAAAAGGCCACCGAAATTGCGACTGCCTTGCTTGGGGCAGTGGAGAAACACGACTTTGGTTTGCCTGAGCCGTCGCAAAAAATCACGATCAGTCTCGGCGTGGCGGAACTGGTGCCGGGTGAAAATCATACGGCGTTCTTTTCGCGGGCAGACCAGGCCTTGTATCAATCAAAGGCCAATGGCCGCAATCGGGTGACGGTTTCACCGCGCTTGCCGACAACGGAGACGATGACAACATGAGGGATTTGGTTTTTTTGCCGGGATTCATGCTGAATCAGTCGCTGTGGGATGACATGTTGCCCGATCTGTCAGCACTGGGTCATGTCCATTTTGGCGATCTGGGGCAGGATAGTTCACTGGCGGCAATGGCCGACCGTGTCTTGCAGAATGCACCGGAGCAATTCATCCTGTTCGGTTTTTCGATGGGCGGGTTTGTCGCGCAGGCAATCGCGCTGAAGGCGCCGCAGCGGGTACTCGGTCTCGGTTTGCTGAATACCTCATCGCGTCCCCAGAGCGAGGCCGAATCGGCAGCCACCGCCGCGCAACTGGCATTGGCGCAACGCACACCATTCAAAGGTCTGACTTCGCGCGCCCTGGCCTCCTCGCTGCACCCGGACCGCGCCACGGATCGTGGCTTGCTGGATCGTTTGCAGGCAATGGCACTGGAAAATGGCAAAGAAGTTTTTTTGCGTCAGCTATCCACCTTGCGTGATGGCAGTTATGCCGATCTGCATCAGATCCATTGCCCCACGCTGATCGTCGCCAGCGATGCAGATCGCTTGCGGACGGTGGAAGAATCAGCCGAAATGGCACAGCGCATTCCGACTGCCAGCTTTGAAATCGTGCGGGAATGCGGCCACATGACCCCGCTCGAAAAACCGCACGAACTGAGCCGCATCATCAGCAACTGGATTGCCGGTTCAGCCTTGTAAATTGAGCGTTGCAATGTCTGAACGCCGTGGCTGAATCAAGTCGTTGCCAGTGTCAGCGCTGGCGGTTCTGATCGCTGGTTTTACGCAACGACGGGTCCGGTTTCTTGTTGATTTCATCAAGCCCGCCGCTGCCACGCAAATCGGTGTCAAGCTGACCTTCCTTGATGTCCTGATAGGCGCGACGGATTTCAGGGCGCTCCACGCTGCCGTTCCTGTTATTGCCGGACTGATCCGCTTCATGCGGCAGCGGGGCTTTGCCTTCCGTTTTCGGATGACGGTCTTTTCGGGTACGGAGAAAGCTGGTCATGAGGTCCTCGTGAGTAGGTCACAGAACCTGTACGACACGCCGGCGCGGCATAAGTGCCGCCCGTTACAATTTCATACCACTGCCACCTGTCCTACAAGGCCAGACGGCGTCGCGCTGCCAGATATTCTGCTTCGAGCCGTATCGTCAGTTCTGCTACCGTGGGCACATCGGTCATCAGACCGACTCCCTGGCCGGCGCCCCAGATGTCGCGCCAGGCTTTGGCTTTGCTGGTGCTGCCGGAACCGAAATTCATCTTGGACTTGTCGGCGTCGGGCAGGTTATCCGGATCGAGACCGGCATTGATGATGGACTGACGCAAATAGTTGCCGTGCACGCCGGTAAACAGATTGGTATAGATGATATCGGCGGCGCTGGAATTGATGATGGCCTGGCGATAAGCATCATCGATGTTGGATTCTTTGGTCGCCAGCCAGCGCGAGCCGATATACGCAAAATCCGCGCCCATGGCTTGTGCTGCCAGAATGGCGTCGCCCGTCGCAATGGCGCCCGAGAGCGCCAGCGGACCGTTGAAGATCTTGCGCACTTCACCCACCAGCGCGAACGGCGACAAGCCGCCGGCATGGCCGCCGGCACCGGCGGCGACCAGAATCAGGCCATCGACGCCGGCTTCCAGCGCCTTGTTGGCATGTCTTAGCGAAATGACATCATGCAACACGATGCCGCCATAGCTGTGGATTGCATTCAGCATTTCCGGTGGTGGTGCGCGCAGACTTGAAATGACGATGGGTACGCGGTGCTTGACGCAGACTTCAACGTCGTGGGCCAGGCGGTCATTCGATTGATGGACGATCTGGTTGACGGCAATCGGTCCTGTCTTGGCACCCGGGTTGGCAGCCTGATAAGTCGCCAGCTCGGTTTGCAGTTGCGTCAGCCACACATCCAGTTGTTCGGCTGGCCGCGCGTTCAGTGCGGGAAAGGCGCCGACCAGTCCGGCTTTGCATTGGGCTGCTACCAGCGCAGGTCCGCTGGCAATGAACATGGGGGCGCAAATAACTGGCAGGCGCAGGTTTTCCAGAGCAACAGGCAAGGGCATGGCAGGGTCTCGTCGTTATTAGTGGTCTGGCGATTATAGGACAAAATATTACGACCGTTCTTTTTTTGTGTCTGTTTTTTGATCGCCGCATTTTATTTTTCTGCAAAGCCAATCCGGAAAAGTTGTGCCGAGAAAAATATATGCTATGTTTTATCAGAATTCATCAGAAACAAAATAGATGAAATACGACGCACCGGCCAGAGTGCGAAGACTTGCCCTGAATGTTTGTCATGCTATTCGTCGAAGGGGGTAGTGTTATGGACGTCGTTCCCAATCTTGTTATCTATGCCGCAGCATTCGCTGCATTTGTGGCGCTGGTGGTGATTGTCCGCCATCACGCCGAAATCCTGCCATGGCGCGTGCGTGTCGCGCGCAAGCAGCGATACCGACCGCGCAATCGCGCACTTTTCTAAAAAACAATAAACAGCGCACGGCACAGACTTGCGTGCCGTCTGCGTGCTATTGATCCGTCTGAGCGCCCATGATCTGGTGCCACCGTGATTCCGTAATCTGCGGTGCCCGGGGGCTGCCTGTTACCGGGCAATTGCCGGCGCATGCGTTGCGGCTATCCGCGATGAGCATTCCTTGCTGCGCTCGTGACGGCTTCCGACATTGTTGTTTGCATGTCCCGCGACTTGCCATCGCCTGCCGATCCGAGAGAACCATATGAAAAAAATCTTCACGCTGAAACGCAGCTTTCTGTTTTTCTTTATCGTGCTGGCGGTGTTGTCGGCATTGATGTTCTTTGCATTGCAAATGATCTCGGCAGCACAAGCCGAAATCGAGCGTGCCAGTGATTCCCGCTATGAATCATATTTGCTGGCGAATGAAGTGCGACAGAATTCCCAGGGATTGACCAGTGCCGTGCGCAGCTATGTCGTGACCGCTGACCCGCGTTATGAAAAGCAGTATTGGAAAATCATTGATATTGCCAACGGCAAGGCACCGCGTGCGGACGGGCGTACCGTGCCCTTGCAAGAACTGATGAAGCGAGCCGGCTTCACGAAGGAAGAATTCGGCAAACTGAGTGCGGCGCAGGCATTGTCGACGTCGCTGGTAAAAACCGAAGATGTCGCGATGCATGCAGTCAAGGGCGAGTATGAAGAGACGCCCGGCAGCGGCAAATTCACCAAAAAAGATGCGCCGAATCTGGACATGGCGCGCAAGCTGGTACATGACGATGTTTACGAAAAAAGCGCGGCTGCCATCACCAAACCGATCGATGAATTTGTGAAGCTGATGGATAGCCGTACCGGGGGGGAACAGGAAAAAGCCAAGGCCAATGGCGCGCGCGCATATATCGTCGGTGTTGTCATGTTGGGTCTGATGCTGACGATGTCGGTGGCAGTCTTGTATGCCCTGTTTGTATTGATCAGAAAGCAGCTTGATCATGGTTTGCAAGCGGCGCAGAAACTCGCGACCGGCGATCTCACCGCTGAACTGAAGGTCGAGCGGGATGACGAGATCGGTCGCCTGATGGCGGCCATCAACGGTATCGGACAGGGACTGGCAACCGTGGTGAGTAATGTGCGCAGCGGTTCGGAGACGATCAATGTCGCTTCACGCGAAATCGCGACCGGCAATGCCGACCTTTCCAGTCGTACCGAATCACAGGCATCCAGTCTGGAAGAAACCGCCAGTTCGATGGAAGAGCTGACCTCGACCGTCCGCCAAAATGCGGACAATGCACGTCAGGCCAATCAACTGGTGAATTCGGCTTCGGAACTGGCAATCCGCGGCGGTCAGGTGGTGGGCAATGTGGTTCAGACCATGGGGTCGATCAAGGAGAGTTCCGGCAAGATTGTCGACATCATCAGTGTGATTGATGGCATTGCGTTCCAGACCAATATTCTGGCACTCAATGCGGCGGTTGAAGCGGCACGTGCCGGAGAGCAAGGGCGCGGGTTTGCCGTGGTGGCCAGCGAGGTACGCAGTCTGGCGCAACGTTCGGCCAGTGCGGCCAAGGAAATCAAGCAACTGATCAGTGACTCGGTGGGCAAAGTCAACGTCGGCGGCAAGCTGGTAGATGAGGCCGGCGCGACGATGAATGAGATCGTGACGTCGGTCAAGCACGTGGCCGATATCATGGGTGAGATAACTGCCGCCAGCCAGGAGCAGAGCGCCGGCATCGAGCAGGTCAATCAGGCCATTACGCAGATGGATGAGATAACGCAACAGAATGCGGCATTGGTGGAGCAGGCTGCCGCCGCTGCGGAAAGTTTGCAGGAACAATCGGAGAGCCTGTCGCAAGCGGTCAGTGTATTCAAGCTGGCCGGTGATGAACGCGGCAATGGTGTCGTGAGCCGGCCACGTGTCAGCGCGGCGCCACTGAAGCCGGCGTTGTCGCGGCCGGTCCCGGTGCGTGTTGCTGTCAGGGCCGTGCCGGCATCTGCCGCTGTGGTTGCGGTGGAGAACAAACCGGCCAAACCGGCTGCTGCTGCCAATAAGAATGGCGGCAACAGCGAAGACTGGGAAGAGTTCTGAATTCTTCCCGGGAGACGTTGCTAAGCGCTGGCGCGCTTGGCAGCGATGGCATTGCCGGCACGACTGACTGCCTTGCGTCCGAGATGGCGGGAAATGAATTGGCCGGCATCAACCACGGCATCGAGATCGATACCGGTTTCAATGCCGAGGCCCTGCATCATGTACAACACATCTTCAGTCGCCACGTTGCCGGTCGCGCCCTTGGCATACGGGCAACCGCCGAGGCCGGCGACCGAGGCATGATAGATCGTGACGCCGACTTCCAGGCTGGCGTAGATATTGGCCAGGGCCTGACCGTAGGTATCGTGAAAATGTCCGGACAAGCCATCCAGATGAAAGACCCGGGCCGCCGCATCCATGACCGGAGCGACCTTGTTTGGCGTAGCCACACCGATGGTGTCGGCGATATCGATTTCGTCGCAACCCAGATCACGCAGACGCGCCACCACGTCGGCAACGGACGCCAGGGAGACTTCACCCTGATAAGGACAGCCGAAGGCGCAGCTGACCGCAGCACGCAATCGCTTGTTATGCTGTTTCGCGGCCAGTGCGACATCGCGGAAACGTTCTATCGATTCGGCAATCGAGCAATTGATGTTCTTTTGTGAAAATGCTTCGGACGCGGCGCCGAAGATCACCACCTCATCGATCCCGGCGGCCAGCGCTGCATCGAAACCCTTCATGTTGGGTGTCAGTGCCGAGTAGATGACGCCGGGACGACGTGTGATGCCGGCCATGACTTCGGTCGAGGTGGCCATTTGCGGCACCCATTTGGGCGAGACAAACGACGCCGCTTCGATGTTGACGAAACCGGCAGCGCTGAGCTGATCAACCAGCGTGATCTTGATATCGGCGGGGATGGTCTCCTTTTCGTTTTGCAGACCGTCGCGCGGACCGACTTCAACGATTTTTACTTTTGATGGCAGTGTCATTTTCAATACCCTTTCGTGCGGTCAATGGTACCAGCGACCACTTCGCCGCGCTCAAGCGCAGCGATTTTTCCACCCACCTGACGTGCGGCCTCGGCACGGACCGTCAATGCCGAAATGTGCGGCGTGATGCTGATGCGCGGTTCTTGCCAGAATGGATGTGCGGGTGGCAATGGTTCTTCGCCAAATACGTCCAGCGTAGCGCCGGCGATATGGCCTTCATGTATCAGCGCCAGCAGATCGGCTTCCACCAGATGGCCGCCGCGGGCGACGTTGATCAGGTAAGACCCGCGTGGCAATTTCGACAGCGTGCTGCGATTGAGAATGCCGCTCGTTTCCGGTGTCAGCGGCAACATGCAGATCAATACCCGCGATGCAGCCAGAAAGTCATCCAGTTGTTGCACACCGGCATAACTCTTCACGCCGGGTGTGTCTTTGGCCGTGCGACTCCAGCTGTGGACCGGAAAACCGAAATGCAACAGACTGCCGGCGATACGCGTACCGAGCACGCCGATGCCCAATATGCCAACGCCGAAATCGGGTTTGTCGAATGGCGTCAGTTGCTCCCAGGTGCTCTTGTCCGCCAACCGTTCGTAATCATCAAAGCGGCGGAAATAGCGCAGTACCGCGTGGGTCGCATACTCCGCCATTTGTATCGCCATGCCGCCGTCGTCGATACGAATCAGCGGCAAACTGGCAGGCAATGCACCCAACTGCAGAATGGCATCAACCCCGGCGCCAAGATTGAATACGGCTTTGAGACCGGCGCGTTCCTGCAATACAGCAGCGGGCGGTCGCCACACTACGGCATAGTCGGCCGGCTCGTGGTCGCCGGCATGCCAGGTGCGGATATCTGCCTGCGGCAATACTGCGCGCAGATTGCTTAGCCAGATATCGTCATGTTGGTTGTCGGCGTTATAAAAAAGAATGCGCATTGGTTGCTCGTGGTTACAAGAAAATGATCAGAGAAAAGTCTGGTGTGACGCAATGGTACAAAGAGCTTGTCGTAGTTTAGCCTGCATTGAACAGTGTCGTGCCGTCACTGGCAGCAGCGCCGGCCTTGATCAGTTGCGCCACGATCCAGTCGGCGAACGCCGCGTCGCTGATTTGAAAATAACGCCGGTTGCTCTCGGCCAGCAATGGAATGGTCGCCAGCAAGCCGGGAATTTCGCCGATGGCTATTTGTTGCCGTTCCAGCAGCAGAAATTTGAGCAATACCTTGGCGCCGTTCTGCGCATTGCGCATTGGATCGGCTTGCAGGTAGTCGAGACGCGAGCGGGCTCGCGCCAGTGCCGCTTGGGGATCGGTGAACGGTTTGCCGTGGCCGGGAATGACCAGACGAATATCCAGTGTCGCGATCAGTTCCAGTGTGGCGCGCGCTTCGGCAAAACCGGATTCGCCTTCCAGTTCCGGAAAGATGATGCCAAAACCGTTTTCCCACAACGCATCGGCCGAAATCAGAATACCTTCGGTCGCGCAATAAAACACCAGCGAATGCGGATCATGGCCGGGTGCGGCCAGTGCCTGCCAGGACAGATCGCCGAGCGTCAGGGTCGCGCCGTGCGCCAAGGTATCGTCAAAACCGAAACGCGGACATTGCTGTCCGGTGGCCCGATAGCTCAGTGCATCTTCATCCCAGTCGCGCACCTTGCCGGCTTCGGCCGTGGGGATACTGGTGCGGCAGCGATAGGTTTGTTGTATTGCGTGATTGCCGCCGCAATGGTCGGAATGCAGATGGGTATTGATCAGCCGGTCCAGCGGCCGTTGCTGCAATACATGCGCCAGCAGCGTTAATGTTTGTGCGGCATGGGTGGCATAACCGCTGTCGATCAATGCGGTTTCTTCACGCCCGAGAAACAGCACGTTATTCGATGACAGCCAGCCGCGTTCGAACACGTGTATGCTCGCCGGCAGCTGCAACGGATTGCGGGACACCGATGTCATGCTACCGTCCAGGCGAGGTATACTTCCGGCACGCATCGCATGTCAGCGCCGGGCTGGCAGAACGGGTAGCGTACGTGATGCGACATGCCAGTCTCCTTCGGTGCAATGCACCTTGATTATTGTTCGCTTGCTGTCGTTCCGATGGTCGTCGGATTGGCTACTTCGACCAGACGACATGGTCATCGATGGCATATACCTGACAGGGTTGCGATGACTTCGCCTGACAGTTTGCCACGGCCCGCTCGGACGGGTTATCGCCACCATTGGCCCAACCCCAATAGCCACCTGCAGAAATCGCAAATGCGCGGGGCGGATTCTTTTGCAAGAACACGGTGTAACCACTGTGGCCGCTGGCCTTGATATAGGGAATGGCGTCTACATTCTCAATGTTGGCGAAACCGGTTGCAGGCAAATCGTTGTACCGCGCGAGATGCATGACTTTCTCCACCGGCAAACCGACTTTCTTGAGCAACGCTTCCGTTTCCGGCCACCAGATTGCAACGCCTTCCGGACTGCTGCTCATGCCATGCGAGTCGTTTTTGAACGGACCGTAGGCGATCAGTTTGGCATCGGTACCGGTTTTGGTATATGCCGCATGCAGGTTGCGCGCCAGTTCCGGATTGAAGTAACTGTCGTTGGCGCCATAAAACCAGACGCTCGGAACCTTGGTCTTTTTGCCGAAATCCGCGAATGCATCAATCAATGAGAGTTGCCACTGACAGCCGATTTCATTGCGGCGCAAGCCGCCGGCAAAATTGACCAGCGCCTTGACGTTGGCGATGTTGCGCGCACCGAGCGCAATGGTAGTGAGACCGCCATGCGACTGCCCCATGACCAGGATCCGGCTCGGATCCACCCACGGCTGTTGTATCGCGTAGCGCAACACGCCCTCTGCATCATCGGCCTGAGCGTTGCCATTGCCCTCCAGATTACAGCCGCCGTCGATGTACTGTCCGCCCGATTTCGAAAATCCCCGGCGCATGGGAATCACCACCGCATAGCCGCGTTCAATGAACTCGCGGCTGATATCGATGTATCGCGAGCGCCCCTGAAATGCCGGATTGCCGGGCGCCTTGCCGTGGTTCATGAGTACCAGCGGGAACGGACCCGGACCCGGCGGCCGGAAAATGGTGGTCTCAAGTTCCACGCTGCCAAGACCGGAACCGACTTTGACCATGACGATTTCTTCGCGCATGTCTTTGTTCAGAGCCGGCGCGGCCGCAGCGGCCAGACCGTGGGCGGTACATAAAGCGATGACCAGCAGCAGGCAAGAAACGAGCGGTTTTTTCATGATTGGCAGCGTCGGTGTCGTGGGTCAGGTGTTACATGCAGAATGTTGCTGAAGCGTCTTGCCAGTCAGGCATCAAGGAGCAATCCCGATATGCCAATATGCTTTCGGACACCAAGGGCCGTATGCAAAGCACCGGGCCGGAAATAGCGCGCATAGATTATAAACAGAGTTTGCCCTTGTCTCAGGCGATGAATCAGCCCCGGCGTGGCCGGTCATGGCGGTTATCCGACCATGCCGGCGGACATCGATTGCGTTACATCCGGAACACCCCAAACCGCGTCTCCTCAATCGGCGCATTGAGTGCCGCGCTCAATCCGAGACCGAGTACGGTACGGGTAGCTGCGGGGTCGATCACGCCGTCATCCCACAGCCGGGCCGAGGCGTAATAGGGGTGGCCCTGATGTTCGTACTGTTCGCGAATCGGCGATTTGAATGCGGCCTCTTCTTCTGCTGTCCAGTTGCCGCCGCGCGCTTCGATACCGTCGCGTTTGACGGTTGCCAGCACGCTGGCTGCCTGTTCGCCGCCCATCACTGAAATCCGTGCATTGGGCCACATCCACAGGAAACGCGGCGAATAGGCGCGGCCGCACATGCCGTAGTTGCCGGCGCCGAAACTGCCGCCGATGATCAGCGTCAGTTTTGGCACTGCCGCAGTGGAAACGGCGGTCACCATCTTCGCGCCGTTGCGGGCGATGCCTTCGTTTTCATACTTGCGACCGACCATGAAGCCGGTGATGTTCTGCAGGAAGATCAAGGGGATTTTGCGCTGGCAGCACAGCTCGATGAAATGTGCGCCCTTGAGGGCGGATTCCGAAAACAGGATGCCGTTGTTGGCGATGATGCCGACCGGCATGCCGTACAGATGGGCAAAGCCGCAAATCAGCGTGGTGCCATAGCGCGCCTTGAATTCGTCGAATTCGCTGCCATCGACGATGCGGGCAATGACTTCACGCACGTCGAACGGCTTGCGGGTATCGCTGGGGATGATGCCGTACAGTTCATGAGCCGGATACTTTGGTTCCGCCGGCGGCCGCAGCGCCAGTTGTTGCGGCTTGATGCGATTGAGGTTGCCGACAATGCTGCGCGCAATCGAGAGTGCGTGCGAATCGTTTTGCGCCAGATGATCGACTACGCCTGACAGGCGGGTATGCACATCGCCGCCGCCGAGATCTTCGGCGCTGACCACTTCGCCGGTTGCTGCCTTGACCAGTGGCGGCCCGGCCAGAAAGATGGTGCCCTGATCCTTGACGATGATGGACTCATCGCTCATGGCCGGCACATAAGCGCCACCGGCAGTGCACGAACCCATCACCACGGCGATTTGCGGAATGTCCTTGGCCGACATGTTGGCCTGGTTGAAAAAGATGCGGCCGAAATGATCACGGTCAGGAAACACTTCATCCTGATTCGGCAAATTGGCACCGCCGCTGTCGACCAGATAAATGCAGGGCAAATGATTGAACTCGGCAATCTCTTGCGCGCGCAAGTGTTTCTTGACGGTCACCGGATAATAGGTGCCGCCCTTGACGGTGGCGTCATTGCAGACGATCACGCATTCCTGTCCGGCCACCCGCCCGATGCCGGTGATGATACCGGCGCAGGGGGCGGCATCGACGCCCTTGTCGTCCTGATACATGCCGTACGCTGCCAGTTGTGAAAACTCGAGGAACGGGCTGCCGGGATCGAGCAACATCTGGACCCGGTCGCGCGGCAACAACTTGCCCCGGCTCAAATGTTTTTCGCGTGCCTTCTCACCGCCACCGGTGGCAATGGCGGCGATCTTTTGCTTGAGATCATCGACGATGAGCTGCATCGCGGCGGCGTTGCTCTGAAAATCTTCGCTGCGCGTATTCAGTTTGCTTTCGATTTGCGGCATATCTGTTCCTTGGTGGTTGTCAGTCGCACTGACCTCAATATTGCCTGCTGCAGCAATGCATGCGTTGCATCACTGGTCTGGAAAACTGCCATCGACATAGAACCAGCGCACCACGCCGGCGGCATCTGCCTGGCGCACGAAGTTGCTGATTTCGTGCAAGCGATGGGCGCGGCCGCTGACCTTGAAGCGCGCCACGAACTCAACCGTAGCCTGATCGGCGGCAGCGACGTGCACATGCTTGACGATTTGCAGACCGATCCATTTGACACCGTCTTCACCGGTAATCGGCTCTTCCGGCAAGGTGTCGGGAAACCAGCTGTCGCGCAAATATTTTTCATCTTGCAACACGAAGGCGGTATAGCGTGAACGCATCAGTTCCAGCGCATTCTTCGGTACTTCTGCGCCACTGATGAAGCGTTGGCAACACTTGATGTAAGTGCCGCCGCCGCAAGGGCAGTCGGTGAGGGCTGGCTTACCCTTGAGCTTTTCAATCATTCAGATCTTCCCGTTCTTGAGGAATGCGGCCAATTGATCGAACCGGTCGAAACCCCAGAATGCTTCGCTATCGACAATCGTGAACGGCGAGCCGAACACGCCGCGTTCCAGTGCCGCTGCTACTTCATTCTTGAGCTGCTCCTTGATGGCGTTGTCTTCCAGCGCTGCGCCGAGGGCCGCAGTATCGACACCGAGGTCGCCGGCGATGCGCAGCACGGTGGCATTGCCGCTGATGTCGACGTTTTCGGTGAAGTAGGCACTGTAAATCGTGTGAATGAACGTCACCGCCTTGGCCGCGTCGTTTTGCTGGATCCACAGCAGTGCGCGGGCCGCATTCTGGGTGCCGATGGGAAACGCATCCGGTTGCTTGAAATAGATATTGTGAAAGCGCGCCGTGCGTTCCATGTCGCGCCGCGAGTAGTCGCCTTTCAGCGGTGTATTGACCAGCGGTGCGGTACTCATCAGTTTGAATGCCGGTCCTAGCAAGATGCCATGCCAGTTGACCGTGCGTCCGTATTGCGTGGCCAGTTTCTCGATATGCAAGGAACCGAAATAGCCATAAGGAGAACTGAAGTCAAAGTAGAAATCGATGGGCGCGCTCATGTTTATCCTTTGGAGAGGGAAGACGCCGCATTGCTGCGGCGCATGGGGGGTCAGACCAGTTCGATGGCCAGTGCGGTACCTTCACCGCCGCCAATGCACAACGATGCCACGCCGCGCTTGCCGCCGCTCTTCTTGAGCGCACCGATCAAGGTGACGATGATACGTGCACCGGAAGCACCGATCGGATGTCCCAGGGCACAGGCGCCGCCGTGGATATTGACCTTGTCGTGGCTGATGCCCAATTCTTTCATGGCCGCCATCGGTACGGTGGCAAAGGCTTCATTGATTTCAAACAGATCGACATCCGCAGTGGTCCAGCCAATTTTCTTGTACAGATTGTTGATGGCATCGATCGGCGCCGTGGCAAACCAGTTCGGTTCTTGCGAGTGGCGGGCATGACCGACGATGCGGGCGATTGGCTTGCAGCCGAGTTTTTTTGCAGTCGATTCGCGCATCAGTACCAATGCCGCAGCGCCGTCATTGATCGAGGAAGACGACGCGGCGGTGATGGTGCCGTCTTTCTTGAACGCCGGCTTGAGCGAGGGAATTTTTTCCGGCTTGGCTTTGCGCGGACCTTCATCGCTGTCGATGACGATATCGCCGCCACGCGCAGCAACGGTTACCGGTGCGATTTCCCACGCGAAGGAACCATCGGCGGCAGCTTGCTGTGCGCGCTTGACGGAGGCAATCGCGAAGGCGTCCTGATCTTCCCGGGTAAAACCGTACTTGGCAGCACAGTCTTCGCCGAAAGTACCCATCGCGCGGCCGCCGCCTTTTTCGTCGCGGCTATAGGCATCTTCCAGACCATCCAGCATCATGTGGTCGTAAATCATGCCGTGACCGATGCGATAGCCGCCGCGTGCTTTCGGAATCAGGTAAGGGGCATTGGTCATCGACTCCATGCCGCCAGCCACCACGACGTCATTGGTGCCGGCCAGAATCGAATCGAAGCCGAACATCGTGGCTTGCATGGCCGAACCACACATCTTCGACAAGGTAACCGCACCTGCCGATACCGGGATGCCGGCCTTGATCGCTGCTTGTCGTGCCGGTGCTTGTCCTTGTCCCGCCATCAGGCAATTGCCGAACAGCACATCCTGCACTTGTTCCGGCGCAACGCCGGCACGTTCCAGTGCGGCCTTGATGGCGGCCGCGCCGAGGTCGCTGGCCGTCAGCGATGACAGTTCGCCCTGGAAGGCACCCATGGGGGTACGCGCAGCGCCGACGATAACGATAGGATCATTCATGTTTGTTCTCCGGGAAAGGTGAGGGTGGGATCGGGAGGGCGATAGCCAAAGCGCAATTCCTGCGGATAAGGGAAGACGTCGCCGAGATGGCCTTCCTGAATCCGCTGCTTGTGCTGTTGCCAATAGGTGTAGTCGAGCAGGTCGGCATGATGTTGCATGAAATACTTTCGCACGCTCGGATTGCCGAGCAGGAAAGTACCGAACTGTTCCGGGAATACGTCGTTCTTTGCCACCGGATACCAGGGTTCGGCAGCCATTTCATCTTCTTCGTTGCGCGGCGCGGGAATTTTGCGGAAATTGCAGTCGCTGATGTACTCGATTTCATCGTAATCGTAAAACACCACCCGGCCGTGGCGCGTGACGCCAAAATTCTTGTACAGCATATCGCCGGGAAAGATATTGGCGGCGATCAGTTCCTTGATGGCATTGCCGTATTCCCGTATGCCGTGTTCCAGCGCGGCTTCATCCTGATTTTTTTCGGCCTGCGACAGATACATGTTGAGCGGCACCATGCGCCGTTCGATATACAGATGGCGAATGATGATTTCGTCGCCGTCTTCTTCAACGATGGATGGCGCTACCTGCTTCAGCTCGGCCAGCAAGTCTTCCGAAAAGCGCGCACGCGGAAATGCCACGCTGGAGTATTCCAGGGTATCGGCCATGCGTCCGACGCGATCATGATATTTGACCAGTTGATATTTTTCCTTGACCAGCGCCGTGGTGGTTTCTTTCGGTGGCGGGAAATAATCCTTGATGACCTTGAATACGTAAGGAAACGAAGGCAAGGCAAATACCACCATCACCAGACCGCGAATTCCGGGAGCAATTTCGAAGCGGTCCGATGAATAACGCAGGTGGCGCAGAAAGTCGCGATAGAACAGGGCCTTGCCCAGTTTTTGCAAACCGAGAATGGTATAGATTTCACTGCGCGGCTTGTTCGGCAACAGCGTGCGCAGAAATTGCACGTATGCCGAAGGCACTTCCATGTCGACCATGAAGTAAGCCCGGGTAAATGAAAACAGCAGTGTCAGCAGGCGATTGTCGGCCAGCACCGCATCGATGAACAGTTTGCCTTCACGGTTATGCAGGATCGGCACCGCAAACGGATACTCGCGAGTGTTGTTGATGATCTTGCCGACAATGTAGGCGCCCTTGTTGCGATAGAACAGGCTGGCCAACACCTGAATCTGAAAGTCGGCATGCTGATCGGCGGCCAGCAGGGTATTGAGACGTTGTTCGACCAGGGCCGCATCGCGATCCAGATCCGCGAAGGGACATTGCAACTGGAAGTTGGTGACGATGCGTTTGAGCGTGTAGTGCAAGCCATCCGCGCCCGGATAGTAGACCCGGTAGGTGGGCGCGATTTCGGCAGTGTCGAGATATTCGGTCGAGACGGCCGGGCGCACGAAGATGAAGTCGTTGTGAAAATACGTGCGATGCAAGATTTTGCAGCACACCGAATTGAAAAAAATTTCTGCCAGTTCCGGTTGTTTGTGATCGATCAGCAAACCGATGTAATGCAATTTGACTTCGCGCCAGACTTCATCGGTCAGGTCGCTTTGGTCGTACTCATCTTCCAGCACATTGACGCATTCGACGACCCGCTGATCGTAAAAGGAAATGCGATCACGCGCCGCCGTCTGCGCGGTTTTCCAGTCGCCACTCTCGAAATACTGTTTGGCGGCCTGGCTGGCGCGCCGGAACAAGCGATAGTGTTTGTCGAACCCATCCAGAATCGTACGCGCAGTATCGAATGCGATCTGGGACGACAACAGTTTGGGGAAAGTGGCGGCTTGCATGAATGCGTTCTATCTTTCGTAGCGACGGAACCGGCCATGCAGCATGCGCAACGTCGCAACGATGTCGATTTGTGCCTGCATGGTGGTTCCGTTCACGAGACCTTACAGGGTCTCGGCAAACAATTCGCGACCGATCAGCATGCGCCGGATTTCGCTGGTGCCGGCGCCGATTTCATACAGTTTGGCATCGCGCCACAAACGACCGGCCGGGTATTCGTTGATATAGCCGTTGCCGCCCAATATCTGAATGGTTTCACCGGCCATCCAGGTGGCTTTTTCTGCCGAATACAAAATCGCCCCGGCAGCATCCTTGCGCAAGGCCCGTGCCGCATCGGGTGTAGCAGCGCGGTCACAGGCCTGGCCGACGGCATAGACATAGGCCTTGCAGGCCATCATGGTCGAATACATGTCGGCGATCTTGCCTTGCATCAGTTGGAATTCGCCGATGGACTGGCCAAACTGTTTGCGGTCATGAATGTAAGGCACTGCCACATCCATACAGGCTTGCATGATGCCGAGTGGTCCGCCGGACAACACGGTGCGTTCGTAGTCGAGGCCGGACATGAGGACATTGACGCCCTTGCCGATACCGCCCAGGACGTTTTCCAGCGGGACTTCACAGTCCTGAAATACCAATTCGCCGGTATGCGATCCGCGCATGCCAAGCTTGTCCAGTTTTTGCGCTACCGAAAATCCTTTGAAGCCCTTTTCCACCAGGAATGCCGTCATGCCGCGTGCGCCTGCAGCCGGATCGGTCTTGGCATATACCACCAGCACATCGGCGTCGGGACCATTGGTGATCCACATCTTGCTGCCATTCAGAACGTAGCGGTCGCCTTTCAGATCAGCGCGCAATTTCATGCTCACTACGTCGGAGCCGGCATTCGGTTCCGACATTGCCAGTGCGCCGATGAAATCGCCGGAAATCAGTTTCGACAGATATTTGGCTTTTTGCTCTGCAGTGCCATTGCGCTTGATTTGATTGACGCACAAATTGGAGTGGGCGCCATAGGACAAGCCGACCGATGCCGACGCCCGTGAAATTTCTTCGAGGGCGATGATATGCGCCAGATAGCCCATGGCGGCGCCACCGTATTCTTCTTCTGCGGTAATCCCCAGCACGCCGAGATCGCCCATCTTTTTCCAGAGGTCCATCGGGAATTGATCGCTGCGATCAATTTCTGCTGCCCGCGGAGCAATTTCCGCCTGGGCAAATGCGGCGACGCTGGCGCGCAATGCGGCAATGTCTTCGCCGTGATCGAAGCTGAGTCCGGGCAAGTGGATCATGCAGTTGTCTCCTCGTTGTTGTAGGCAAATCAGGGTGCTGCAAAATAATACGCTTAATTGACGTTAACGTTAACCAAAATCGTCAATGCAACCTTTTGTTGAAGAATGGCAATGATTTTTTTCAGGCAGTTTTTCTGCTGGCGGATGCCGGCTTCTTGCCTGATTTTTCAGCGCGATTCGCGGCGATCGCTTGCAGGCATTCTGCTTCGTGTGCGGCAATTTCAGAGAGCGTGAGATCGAGATCTTCACGCTGTCTTTCCAGCTTTTCGCGATGTTCGGTCAACACGCTCAGGAAGCGCTTGAGTTGTGCATCGGTATCCTTGGGCGACTCGTACATGTCCACCAGGCTTTTGATTTCGGACAATGTCAGGCCCAGCCGCTTGCCGCGCAAGGTCAGTTTCAGACGAATCCGTTCACGCGCCGCATAGACCCGGTTGCGGCCGCCGATGCCTTCGCGTTTGGGACTGAGCAGGCCCTGATCTTCATAAAACCGGATTGCGCGCGGTGTGATGTCGAATTCCTGCGCCAGTTCAGTAATGGTGTAAGTCGGCATGGTCGTGGTTGGCGGTTTTCAGGGAGTGTTGGCACTTTACGTTAACGTAAAGTATATTGTAGGCTGCTCTGAAAAAAAGTAAACAGGACAAACATGGAAAGCACGCCGGGGACAGGCCGGCATGCGCGCCGTACAATGTGGGCTGTCTGCGCGGTGCGGTTGACGCCGCGATACGCACATGCCGGCAACACCCATTCCGTAAATTCACGTCAGGTAACTCATGAACGCTCTTGAATCCCAGCTCGAATACGCCTTTGGCGACACCTTGCCCGAATTGGGCACCACGTTGGAAGTGGCGCCGGGGGTATTGTGGTTGCGCATGGTGTTGCCGTTCGCACTGGATCATATCAATCTGTGGCTGCTGGAAGACGAAGTCGAAACCCTCGATGGCCGCGTACGCGGCTGGACCGTGATTGACTGTGGCATCTCGAACGACGCCACGCGTGCCGGCTGGGAACAGATATTCGCGACGCAATTGCGCGGCCTGCCGATTGTGCGCGTCATTGCCACGCATTGCCATCCTGATCATATTGGCCTCGGTGACTGGCTATGCAATCGCTGGAATGTACAGTTATGGATGACGACCGGTGAATATGCCTTTGCGCGCGTGATGTCGGCAGCGTTGCCCGGGGCCGAAGGCACTGCGGCCACGCCGCATTTTCAGCGTCACGGTCTGGTCGATCCGGAAACCATCAGCAAGCTGCAGGGACGCAATAATTATTATCAGACACTGGTGCCGACCATGCCATTGGCGTATCGGCGCATGCAGGATGGCCAACTGGTGCACATCGGTGGTCATGACTGGCGCGTCATCACCGGTTTCGGCCATTCGCCCGAACATGCTTCTCTATATTGTGCCGATCTGAATCTGCTGATTTCGGGTGACATGGTATTGCCGCGCATTTCGACCAATGTGTCGGTGCTGGCCATCGAACCGGAAGCCAATCCGGTGCAATCGTATCTGGACTCACTCAAGAAATACGCCGGCCTGCCGGCCGATGCACTGGTGTTGCCATCGCATGGCAAACCGTTCCGTGGTTTGCATACCCGCATCACGCAACTGAATGATCATCATCGCGATCGTCTGGCGGAAGTGGTGGCGGCATGTGCCACGCCGCAATCGGCGGTGGATATTCTGCCGGTGATGTTCCGTCGTCCGCTCGATACCCATCAGCTCAGTTTTGCCCTCGGCGAAGCGCTCGCGCATTTGCACAAGCTCTGGTTTGATGGCGTGTTGCAAAGAAAGATCGGCGCCGACGGCATCATCCGTTTTGTGGTCAACGCTCAGGCTTGACCGGCAACTGCTGGTCGGCCGCCACCTTGCCATTCTCCAGAACGATCACGCGGCTGGCGGACGCAATGGTTTCCGGCCGGTGCGCAACGATGATGCGGGTAATGCTCAAGTGATTGACTGCATGGTTGACCTGATGTTCGCGGGCGATATCGAGATGACTGGTGGCTTCATCCAGAATCAGAATCTTCGGTCGTTTATACAGGGCCCGTGCCAGAATGATGCGTTGTTTCTGGCCGCCTGACAGCACCGTGCCCATATCGCCGGTCAGCGTGTTGTAACCCATTGGCATCATCATGATTTCATCATGGATCGCCGCCATTACCGCGCATTGCGCAATCCACTCCGGATCGGCCGTGGGGGAGAAGAAGCTGATGTTGTCGGCAATCGACCCGGAAAACAGGACATCGTCCTGCATCACGGTACCCACCATATCGCGCAAACCGGCCAGCCCGATCTTGCTCAATTCCATATCACCAATCAGCACTTCACCGCGGGTGGGGGGAAGAATACCGAGCATGATATTGACCAGCGTTGATTTGCCGCAGCCGGACGGCCCGACAATCGCTACCGATTCGCCCGCCGCGATAGACACAGTGATGCCATCCAGTACCAGCGGTTCCTGTTCTGCATAGCGGAATGCCAGATCGCGTATGGCGATTGATGGCTGTAACGTCAGACGTTCGCCGGACAGGTTCTTGCCGGTCAGATTCTCTGGTTCACTAAAGACAATATCGGCCAGGCGTTCGCCATGCAGGCGCAACATCCTGAGCTCAAAGAATTTGTCGATCAGGGAGCTGACGCGGCCATTGAATTGCTCGCGATAACTGATGAATGCAATCAAGACGCCGGCAGTGAAATTGCCATCAATCACCAACGAGGCGCCGAGCCAGATCAGCAACACCCGCTCCAGCCCGAACAGGACACCATTCATTGCCTTGTAGGCGAGTTGCAGTTTCTGGGTCCGCAAATCGGCGTTGATCTGATTGATCAGCAGCGTCAGCCAGGAAGCACGGCGGGCATCCTGATTCTGGAACAGCTTGATGGTTTTGACGCCGCGCATCGATTCCAGAAAATGGCTTTGCTGTTTGGCAGCGTGCACCAGTTGCGCCTCGGTGGCGTTGCGTAACGGCGCATACCAGAGCCAGCGTCCAACGGTATAGAGCAGCATCGCCGACAACGAAACCCAGGGCAGGGTGGTGCTGTAGATGAACATCATGGTCAGTGTCAGGATCGCCATGACGCCATCGAGAATGCCTTCCAGAAACGACGACGTCAGCGTGCCCTGAATGGTGCCGACCGATTCGAAGCGCGACACCACATCGCCCAGATGGCGCTTCTCGAAATACTGTACCGGCAATCGGATCAGATGCGTGAAGACATTGCTGCGCCATTGAATGCTCAGGGTCGTGCCGAGGTAGATCAGCATCCATGAGCGCAAGGTGCTGATGGTCTGCTGCACCAGCACCAGTAACCCGAAACCGACGGCCAGCGTGGTCAGCAGATTGGTATCGGCGGTGACGAGTACGTTATCCAGTATCCATTGCATGTATAACGGACTGATCAGTGAAAACAGTTCCAGTCCGAACGCCAGCAACAGGATTTGCGTCAACGCTCCTTTAAGTCCGGTGATCCGGCCCATCATCGCGCGCAATGAAATATGCTGTTTGACTTCCTGTTGTTTGAAGTCGGCATTCGGCCACAATTCCAGCGCGATCCCGGTGAACGAATTGGATACTTCGGCCAGCGACAATTTGCGCACGCCGAATGCCGGGTCATGAATGACGGCGGTATTTTTCCTGACACTTTTCAAGACCACGAAATGCTGCAGATTCCAGTGCAGGATGCAGGGCAACCGCAGATCGCCCAGCTCGTCCAGGTCCAGCTTGAGCGGACGGCTGGCCAATTGCATCTGTTCGGCAATCTGGATCAGATGCAATAGCGTGCTGCCTTTCTGCGATACCGGAAACCGGCTGCGCAGCGAGGCCAGATCGCTGTGGTAGCCGTGATGCGCGGCGATCATGCCGAGACAGGCCAGACCACATTCGGTTGCTTCCGTTTGCAGCAGGACCGGAAGACGCGATGACGAAGAGAGATGCAGGCGATTCAGAATGGACATGGCAGGCGTGGTCAAAGTTTTCCGGAAATGCTGTACAGCGGCTCCAGCACCCACTCGAACAAGCGTCTGGTTTCAAGCAAGATATCGGCTTCGAGCAACATCCCGGCTTGCAATGCTTGTGGCTTGCCATAGGCATTGACGGTTTGTTGTTCGATCCCGACCGTGATCCGGTAAAGCGGTTCGGAAGTGCCGGCGCGCGAGGTCGGCAAGGCAGCGGCGCTCAGTTCAGCGCCGGAGATCGAGGTTTTCGAAACCGATATCACGCGGCCGCTGCCGTGGCCGAATTTCTGATAGGGATAGGCCTGATAGCGCAGTCGTACCGGATCACCGGTCTTGATGAAGCCGATGGCCTTGCTCGGCGCATATAACTGGGCTTGCAATACGCTGCTGCGCGGCACGATGCTGAGCAGCGATTTGCCGCCATCGACCAGTTGCCCCTGCTGCGCATTGACGGCGGTGACGATACCGTCTTCCGGTGCGCTGATGACGATACGGCGTCTGGCTTCGCTCTCTGCCAGTTCCTGCTCGATGGTCGCCATATTGCGATCAAGCTGGGACACCTGAATTTGTTGTTTCAGTGCGGCGTTGATCTGTTCGTTCTGTTGTTCGCGCAGTTCGCGTCTGGCGCGAATCAGATCACGCTGCAGATTTTGCTGACGCTGGCGCTGTTCCAGCAATTCTCCCTGCTTTTGCTGGAGCATGTCTTTGGAGATGTAATGTTGTTCGAACAGATGTTGATTACGCGTGGTGTTTTCTTCCGCCAGTCTGGTGCGCGTGCTCTGTCCTTCGAGTTGCGCCTCCAGGGTTTTCAGATCGTCCTTGAGTGTTTCTATTTTGTAGGTCAGCGCGCGCTGCGCATCGTTGTAGAGTGTTCTGGTCTGACCCAGCTCCTGCGTCAGCGATTGCCTGCGCAGTTCGACCTGACGGCTGATCGCGGCCTGCGTATCGCCCATGGTCTTGCTGGTGCGTTCGCCGGATAGCACGTACAGAAGCTGGCCGCGCGTGACTTCCTGTCCTTCCGTGACCTGCATCTCTTGCACGATTGCCGGTTGCTGCGAATACAGTTTGATGACGCCGCTGGTGGGGACCAGCTCACCACTGACGGTGCTGCGTCGGGTATAGCTGCCGGCGATGAAGAAGGTGGCAATCAGGGTAATCAGCATCAGTGTCATTGCGGCATAAATCCGGAATGACAGCGGCCGTATCAGAACAATGTCGCCTAACCACCTGGGCTGGTTGAACTCAATGACTTCGGGACGGAACAGCTGGCGTTCATTGCTCATGTCGTATCAGGTAGTGGACCAATTCAGTTTCGGGCCGACTGCTGCGCGTGTCGGCCGGCCCGACCCGACCACGTCGCGGGTGGCGTTGCCCGATGGCGGCCAGAGATCAGGCTACGTGTGCCCGCGATTATCGGGTGTCTGCATCAACGCAGCCTGGGCGCCGGAACGCCAAGAATCCGGGCCAGACCCAGCGTCACGTTGCTAAAAATGGTGACCTGGCCACCACCCAGGCCGGGAATGCCAGGGAATAATTCGACACCACCAGACCCCTCCTTTACTTCTTGCCGATTCAGTACTTGCATATTGGCTTCTGAGTAAAAGTTATCGAGTGACGGAAACACACATGGATCCAGTGCGTGGCCACATAATCTTTCTTATCGGGAATCTTGTATATAGAATAAATTGGGAAAGGGAATGCTGTCGCCAGGTTGTTTGATGAGCGCATTGCAAATGCGGTGGCAAGCATTGTGCGGCGTGCTGGCACGCTACTGCGCAGGGTTGACCGGAAGCGCCGCTTCGGATACCTGTGAGCGGAAAAGACAAAAAAACACGACAGGATTTTGTGTGAATTTTCAGCGTCGGGGACGTAGTTCTTTCGCCTTATCTTGCGCGGAGATGCGCTGACGAACGAGGTGCCGGCGCGAGGCAATTCACGCCCGAGCAGATGTGGCGCGCGAATACCTGGCACGCCATGGAGGTACCGCCAGTTGGTGATGCATTCAGGGAGGGCGGCAAGCGTGGTGCAGACATTGAACCGGCGACTGCAGCAACGCTTGCGTGACGATGGTGCCGGAGCGGCACTTCAGGAATTACCGGGTATTGCGCTGCAGTTCGCGTTCTTCTTTCAGCATCTTGGTCTTGATGCGATTGCGTTTGAGTTGCGACAGATACTCGACGAATACCTTGCCTTTCAGATGATCCATCTCATGCTGAATGCAGACCGCCAGCAAACCATCGGCTTCC
>NZ_LFLS01000030.1 GCF_001189915.1 Herbaspirillum autotrophicum | reverse complement strand
TTGAGCATCCGTCCCGCATAATGGCCGACAAAGGTTGCCGTCAGGATACGCATGAAGCCGGCCAGCACCACCAGATCCGGCGCAAACCGGTCGATCTCCGTTTGCAATGCGGCATCAAACAATTCACGCGTAGCGTAATCCTTGTTGGCAACAACGGCAGTCGGGATACCATGCTGGCGGGCAAATGCAAGACCTGCAACATCGGGACGGTTACTGATGACAGCGGCAAGGGAAACGGGCCATTTTTCTGCCTGGGCGGCACGGACGATGGCTTCCATGTTGCTGCCACGACCGGAAATCAGGATAACAATGCTTCTCATGGTGCGCATTGTAACCGCTGCCTGCATTCAAATTGGCGCAATCAGGCGACACGGCACGAGAATATTTGCGACAGTCTTACTGAAACGAGTAAAAAACGCGGAACGCCACTTTCTTGTCGGCCCAGAAATCTGCGCTGTCGCGGAACACGTCGAGCAATGTCTCGCGGGCTTCTTTGTCGAACTTGGGCGTATTCGGCAGTTGCTCCAGCACCACGATAAAGCCGGGCTGTGCACCCGCCTTGTGGGTCAGGTCGGTCAGGCAGTCACCGAGCGCATCGAAATTCTTGCCGAAATGACGCGGGAAATGGAAAGCCCCGGCAATAATTGCCAGCACCTGTTGCTTGGTTGTTGCTTCCGCGCAATAGGCATACAAAAAATGCTGCCCGAGGCGCGCGGCCTCTTCCTGCAGATCGGTCACGCGAAACGCGCGGATTGACTGCACTACATTTGGCGGCACCGTTTTAAATAAACTCATTTCTCCCTCAAATTTGCAATGATTGTGCAAGCAGGCTCTATTCCCTGATACGCCTGAACGTCGCGTAATGATCGTCGGTGTAGTAATACTCACCCGATGTTTGCGGTTCACCGCCGGAGATGATGCGTCTGGCACCGCGATTGCGCGCCCGCGGCGTCTTCACCGTGAATTCGTGATAATACCCGCGCTTTTGCCGGGGCAAAACCTTTTCATAATTGCCAAATACCACGCCATCCTTGGCGTAAGGAAACGGACCGCCCTGCCTGATCAGGCCCAGCGTCTGCTGCGCCTCGGGCGGCAGGCTGGCCAGGGCCACCGTGCCAAGCTGCGACATGTCTTTCGCCAATACCGACGACGTCAGCAACAGCGCTGCCAAAAATGCAAACCAGTTCTTCAGAAATTTTGTTTTCAAGGCAAGGCTCGCATTTCTACCACATTGCACAAATAATAATTTTTCGCAACACCACCACGTAGAGTAACGTTTTGCCGCAAAGCAGGCAACCCGAATCTGCTAATGACGAATGCTCACGCTTGGAGCGCGACCAGCCGTTCTGGTTCAAAAAAGGCCAGCACTTCTTCGCGTTTGGCATAGGTATCGGCAGCGCCCAGTGCAATCAGTTCTCTGGTGAAACTTTCTTCAAACAACAGATAAGAAGCCAGCGCCGAGCCACGCACTTCGGTGGCGCCGATACCGCCCAGCATGACCCGGATCGGGCGTGGCAAACTGCCAACATGCCGGCTGGCAATTTCATCGATGCCCTCGGATGGTGAAATCACCAGAGTCTCTATTGGTCGCAGCGGGGTCTTGGCGAGTTGCTCATCATTCAACATCGCCAGCGTTTGGTTGACGCGGTTGGTACGTTCGATATCTGCCGCCAGTCCATCGAGGAAAATGCTCGACAAGGCATGCCCGGCAACCTGTGCCAGGCTCGGATAATGGCCGAACTGATTGATTGCCGCAGCGGATTTTTCCCCCATGCGGCCGGCGCCGACCACCAGGATCTTGCTGGCGCCCAGATGGATCGCCGGGGAAATCGGTGCAATCTGGCGCATCGAGCCATCGCCAAAATACTCGCGGCGGCCTTGATAAAAAATCGGTATGGCAGGAAAAATGAAAGGAATGGCGGACGAGGCCAGCAAATGTTCGACGCCGATCTGATCCCTGATCGCAGCGCGCTGGGTGCGATGCCAGGGTTCGATTTCCTGCATGCTTTGATAGAACGTCAAATGCTGACCGCTGGTATACGACGACGCCGTCACCGCCAGCGCGTGCAGACTGCCGTTGCTGAGCGCGTCATCGAGCCGCGGCAGATCCAGCAGACGGTGCAGCATGGTCACCAGCGGCGTATTGTCGAGCAGAGAATTGGGCGGATTGGCTTTCCACTTGCGCAGCATCCAGCCAAATGAAAACAGTGACAGCCAGCGCGCACCGGAACGCAGCACGCCGATTGAATCGGCCCGATACACCTGCTCGGCCTTGAAGTGCGACCACACGCTGACCAGTTCGCGCACGCCTTCGCCGAAATCATCGGCGCGGCACGCCAGTGCCGTGGCGTTGATGGCGCCGGCAGAAGTCCCGCAAATGATTTGAAAAGGATTGCGATGCGCCGGCCAGCCGGCTTCCAGCAAAATCAGCGACAACGCGTTCAGCACACCAACCTGATATGCTGCACGCGCTCCGCCTCCGGTCAGGATCAATCCTGTTTTTGTATTTATCGGCTCCATCACAGGAGCTTAGCAGGACAACACAATTTTTGGCGATTAAACCTGAACGCAATCAGAAAAAATTTGACGCCAAAGTCACATTATTTCGGCGGCATGCGGATGGCGCCATCAAGACGAATGGTTTCACCGTTGAGCATCAGATTCTCGATGATGGTTTTGGCCAGATGCGCATATTCGGTGGCCTTGCCCAACCGCGGCGGAAACGGCACCGCACTGCCCAGCGTGTCCAGCACTTCCTGCGGCATTGCCAGCATCATCGGGGTTTCAAAAATGCCCGGCGCAATGGTCATGACGCGAATCCCGCTGCGCGCCAGATCGCGCGCCATCGGCAAGGTCATGCCGACAATCGCGGCCTTGGATGCTGCATACGCGGTTTGTCCGATCTGTCCGTCGTAAGCGGCCACCGATGCCGTATTGATGATCACGCCGCGCTCGCCCTGCTCCAGCGCCGGCCCCTTGGCCATGGCATCGGCCGCCAGCCGCGCCATATTGAAGGTACCGATCAGATTGATATTGAGTGTCTTTTGAAACAAGGCCAGCGTATGCGGCCCGTCCTTGCCGATCAGCTTGGCTGCGGGCGCCACGCCGGCACAGTTGATCAGGCCGCGCAACGGTCCAAGTGCCTGTGCTGCCTGCATCACTGCCAGGCCATCCGCTTCCGAAGTCACGTCGCAACGCACGAAATGTCCTTTGAGCTGCGCCGCCATTTGCGTCCCGGCTTCTTCTTGCAAATCTGCCAACACCACGATACCGCCCTGATCCGACAACATGCGCGCACTAGCCGCGCCCAATCCCGATGCCGCACCCGTGACGACAAAAACATTTCCTGCAATCTGCATACGTCTCCTTGTTGACCCGGCATGACGAGGCGTCATGCCGGTATCGGTTTTATATTCAAGCCAGCATTATTTACCCACCGGCACCGAAATGACAACTGCCACCCCGCCGGCCTGCGCAGTTCCCTGCGCCGGCATCGATACCGGCAGCAACGGCACCAGCAGCAAGGCCACGATATTGATGATCTTGATCAGCGGATTGACTGCCGGTCCGGCCGTGTCTTTGTAAGGATCGCCGACGGTGTCGCCGGTGACTGCCGCCTTGTGCGCATCCGAACCCTTGCCGCCGTGATGACCATCTTCGATATATTTCTTGGCATTGTCCCAGGCACCGCCGCCGGTAGTCATCGAAATCGCCACGAACAAACCGGTGACGATGGTCCCCATCAGCAAGCCGCCCAGCGCGGCCGGCCCCAGCAACAAACCAACCACGATCGGCACCACCACCGGCAACAGCGACGGCACGATCATTTCCTTGATCGCCGACGAGGTCAGCATATCGACCGCCTTGTCGTACTCCGGCTTGCCGCTGCCATCCATGATGCCTTTGATTTCCGCAAACTGGCGCCGCACTTCGACCACCACCGCACCGGCGGCGCGACCGACCGCTTCCATCGCCATGGCGCCGAACAGATAGGGAATCAGGCCGCCGATGAACAGGCCGACAATCACGCGCGGGTCGGACAAGTCAAACGACGTGCTGCTGCCGACCGAGTCCAGCGCATGGGTGTAATCAGCAAACAGGACCAGCGCCGCCAGTCCGGCGGAGCCGATGGCATAACCTTTGGTGACGGCCTTGGTGGTATTGCCGACGGCGTCGAGCGGATCGGTAATTGCCCGCACCGATTCCGGCATGCCCGCCATTTCGGCAATACCGCCGGCGTTATCGGTAATCGGACCATAGGCGTCGAGCGCGACGATGATGCCGGCCATCGACAGCATCGACGTCGCCGCAATCGCGATGCCGTACAAACCGGCCAGCCAGTAAGACGACAAAATCGCCGCACATACTGCCAGCACCGGATAGGCAGTGGATTTCATCGACACCCCGAGACCGGCAATGATGTTGGTGCCATGGCCGGTGGTCGAAGCCTGCGCGATATGCCGTACCGGTTTGAAATCCGTGCCGGTGTAGTACTCGGTGATGTAGACCATGAGGCCGGTGAGGACGATGCCGACCAGGGCCGAACCGATCATCGGAATATGCAGTTCGGGCGGCAGCAACAGCCAGGTAACCCCGACAAAGCCCAGCATGCTGAGGCCGGCGGCCCACCACAGTCCGGTGTAGAGCGCCGACATGATCTTCTTGCCCGGTGCCACCTTGACCATCGAGCAACCGATGATCGATGCCAGGATCGATACCCCGCCCAGCGCCATCGGATAAATCACGGCCTGCAATTCCGCGCCCTTGACGATCAGACTGCCCAGCAGCATCGTCGCAATCAGCGTGACGACATAGGTTTCAAACAAGTCAGCTGCCATGCCGGCGCAATCGCCGACGTTGTCGCCGACGTTATCAGCAATCACTGCCGGATTGCGCGGATCATCTTCCGGAATCCCGGCTTCGACCTTGCCCACCAGATCCGCACCGACATCGGCGCCTTTGGTGAAGATGCCGCCGCCCAGACGGGCGAAGATGGAAATCAGGGAAGCGCCGAAGGCCAGGCCGATCATCGGCCGGATCGCATCATGCAGCGACGCCGCCTGCCCCTGGCCGCGCATGAACAACCACAAGAAGAACAGCGCTACGCCCAGCAAACCAAGCCCGACCACCAGCATGCCGGTAATCGCCCCGCCGCGAAAAGCCACGTTCAGGGCTTGATTCATGCCGGTGACAGCAGCTTGTGCGGTGCGCACATTGGCGCGCACCGAAACATTCATGCCGATGAAGCCACAGGCGCCCGACAGCACCGCGCCGATCAGAAATCCCAGCGCCGTGACCCAACCGAGTCCCGGAATCAATGCAATCGCGATGAATAACACCGCGCCGACCAGCGCGATGGTGCGGTACTGGCGCGCCAGATAGGCGGCTGCACCTTGCTGAATTGCAGCAGCAATTTCCTGCATGCGGGGGTTGCCGGGATCCTGCTTGAGAATCCAGCTCCGGGATATCAGTCCGTAGATCACTGCAATCACGCCGCACGCCACGGTAAACCATAAGGCTCCTGCCATCATGTCTCCTCCTGTTTATCACGACCAAGCAAACAATCGCGCATGCCGTTGAACCCAACCTGCCCAGGACTCTCCGGCATGCACACTGCAACACTTTACGTCGCCCTTTTTCGGATTCCTCGGGCTGGTCTTGCCGGTCTGCCGGATGTATCGCCCTCGTGCAGCATCACCAAAGGTGAGGCACCGGGCTTCAGTCACATCTGTTTGCAAACCACAAAAATACGGGGTACTGCCTGATCAACTTGTGACACATCGCTGCGATATTCATCACCCATCTCTGCAGCAAACAGCGTGATGCATCGCAGACATAAAAAAAGCGGACCTCAGGTCCGCTTCATTTTATTCCGACAGTGCCGCAAAAGCACTATCTCTGATTTGCTCCACCGGTCCGACGCCGGCGATCTTGCGATACTTCGGCGCACCCGGCTGACCCGACTGCGCCCACTTGCCGTAATAGCCAACCAGTACTTCAGTCTGTTCGTGATACACGGACAAACGTTTCTTGACGGTTTCTTCCTTGTCGTCGTCGCGCTGAATCAGCGCTTCGCCGGTCAGGTCATCCTTGCCCTCAACCTTTGGCGGGTTGAACTTGACATGATAGGTGCGGCCCGACGCCGGGTGCACGCGACGGCCGCTCATGCGCTCAACGATGGCGCTGTCCGGAACGTCGATTTCGAGAACGTAGTCGATTGCCACGCCGGCATCCTTCATCGCGTCCGCTTGCGGCGTGGTGCGCGGGAAACCGTCAAACAGGTAACCGTTGGCGCAATCAGGCTGCTTCAGGCGATCTTTCACCAGACCAATGATGATGTCATCAGAAACCAGACCACCGGCATCCATGACCTTCTTGGCGGCAATACCCAACTCAGTACCCGCAGCGACTGCAGCACGCAGCATGTCACCGGTTGAAATCTGAGGAATATTGTATTTTTCCTTGATGAAAGTGGCTTGCGTACCCTTACCGGCACCAGGCGCTCCTAAAAGGATGAGGCGCATAACGTTTCCCTAAATGAAGTTTTGAATTCTGTTGCGATGGCGAACTGTATTGACCATGCCATCGAAGGCGATTGTCTCTTTTGACGCCGCTTATATCTGCACTGCACGAAAGTTACCACAAAATCTTACCAAATCATGACAAACGCCTGTTTTTTAGGCACAGGCAGAGGTCAAATTATCGGAAAAAAGCATGACAGGCAACTTACAGATCGTCATAAAAACGCTGACGAATCCGGATACCGCTTTGGCCCCATTTTTTATTCAGAGTGCAGAAATAGCGGTCACGAGCGGACTGTCGGGCGGTGCTTCAAAATGTCGCCGCACCCGCTCCAGGTCTTCCTGGGTATCGACGCCGGCTTCCGGCAAGACCGAGGTGACATGAACTGCAATCGCATGACCATGCCACAACACCCGCAATTGTTCGAGCGCTTCAATGCGTTCCAGCGGCGATGGCGTCAGGGTCGGGTAGATTTGCAGAAAATGGTTGGAGTAGGCATACAAGCCGATATGGCGCAGCGGCATGAATTCATGACCGTGCAATTCCGACAAGGCTTCCTTGGATTGGGCAAAACCATCGCGATGCCACGGAATGGCGGCGCGCGAAAAGTACATGGCGCGCCCGTCCTTGTTCAATACCACCTTGACTACATTGGGATTGAACACTTCCGGCAAATCGGCAATCGCATGCGCCGCCGTCGCCATCGGCACATCGACCCGGATATGCGCGGCAGTCGCGGCGATCAGGCCGGGATCGATCAGCGGCTCGTCGCCCTGCACGTTGACCACCACGGCATCATCAGGCAAATCCAGCGTAGCAGCGACTTCGGCGATACGATCAGTGCCGCTCGGATGGTCGGCACGGGTCATCACTACCTCCACCCCATGCTGCTCGCAGGCGGCGTAGATATCGCGGTGATCGGTGGCCACCAGAATGCGTTTGGCGCCGGACTGCGCGGCGCGTTCAGCCACCCGCACGATCATCGGCTTGCCGCCGAGATCGGCCAGCGGCTTGTTAGGCAGGCGGGTAGAAGCGAGCCGGGCAGGAATAATGACGGTAAATGACATGGCGAATCAGACGGACGCAGACAAATCGGATTAAGGAATCAACAGCGAATCAATAACAGACCCGCGACGGTACAACGCCGCAGCGCCACCGCGTCAGGCTCACTGCGCCGCAGCGTCGCCGGCCGCCGGCGTGGCGCTCAGGTCGCGTGCTTCATCGGCCCACATGATCGGAATGCCATCGCGAATCGGATAGGCCAGTTTGTCGGCATTGCAGATCAATTCCTGGGCTTTTTTGTCATAGTCAAGCGGGCCCTTGCATACAGGGCAGACGAGGATATCAAGCAGTCGGGCGTTCACGGAGTTTCTCCACAATATGTTCAGCAAGCGCGCTGTCAATGCGCGCCGTCACGGGCACAACCCAGATGCGCGGGTCGTTTTTGATGGCCTCAATTGCCTTGCATTTTACTGCATCCTTCTCGGTGATCAGGATGATATCTGCCGCCAGCGCGGCAAACGGGTTATCCGCAAAATCATGATGGTCGGGCAAGGGCAACCGGTCGAAGCGCAATCCGGCCTGTTCCAGCGTAGCGAAAAAACGCGCCGGATTGCCAATCCCGGCCACTGCCACCAGCCGCGACGCCCCTTGCCATGCACTCAGCAATTGTGTCCGGCTGCGGTCTTGCAACCGTTCGGCGCGATCGCCGACCAATGCCATGGCAACTTCGCCCGGCGCCGTCAGGGCCGGACCGGCACCAACGTTGCGCACGCTGAAATCGCGCCGGCGCGACACCGGTTCGCGCAGGGGGCCGGCCGGCAGCAACCAGCCATTGCCGGCGCCGCGCGCATCGGACAAGACAATTTCAATATCGCGCGCCAGTGCGTAATGTTGCAAACCATCGTCGGAGACAATCACATCGGTTTCCGGATGCGCCGCCAGCAAGGCTTGTCCGGCCGCCACCCGATTGCGTCCGACCATCACCGGACAGCCGGTGCGCTCAGCGATCAGCAAGGGTTCGTCGCCGACTTCATGCGCGTGCGAGGTTGCGGTAACCGGCCGCGCCGCGCCATCGGCCGTGCCATAGCCGCGCGAAATGACGCCCGGCCGGTAACCGGCTTCGCGCAATGCTTCCACCAGCCAGATAGTCAGCGGCGTCTTGCCGGTGCCGCCCACCAGAATATTACCGGCCACGATGACCGGCACCGGCAAGCGCGTAACCGGTTTCAGTCCGAGTGCAAACAGCGCGCGCCGCAGCGCTGCCAGCAAGCCGAACAGCAGTGACAACGGCCACAGCAAACATGCCAGCCAGCCGCGCCGCATCCAGGCGCGCGTCAGAGTCGATTCGAGAGAGGCCGCAGACACCGCGGCTGAATTACTTGCCATTGCTGGTTTGCGCGGCAAACGTGACCTTGCCGAAACCAGCCGTGCGTGCCGCTTCCAGCACGTTGATCACGGTTTGATGGGTAGCCATGGCGTCGGCATTGATGATCACGATCGGATCGTTGCCGCGCGCACCGCCGGCCTGCGCCGCCTGCTTCAGATCATTGACCAGCCCGGCGGCATCATGCGAGGCGACCGGCACATTGTTGATGGCGTAACGCCCCTTGGCATCCACCGCGACATTGATTTCAAACGGTTGCTGCAAGGCTTTTTCCACATCTGCCGTCGGCAAGGTGATTTGCAGCGCGGTAAATTTGCTGTAGGTGGTAGTGACCATCAAAAAGATGACGATCACCAGCAGCACATCGATAAAGGGGATGAGATTGATCTCCAGATCTTCCCGGCCCCGGCCTTTACGGAAATTCATCGTGAGCCTCTTTGCGCCTTACTTGCGTGCGCCATGCACAACATCGACAAACTTCACGGCCTGCTGCTCCATGTCGACCACGAAACCATCGACCAGCGCCCGGAAGTGGCGATAGAACACCAGTGCCGGCATGGCAATCGCCAGCCCGAAACCGGTGTTGTACAAGGCAATCGAAATCCCGTGTGCGAGCTGCGCCGGGTTAGTGCCGGCGGCATTTTGCGAAGCAAAGATCTCGATCATGCCGATCACCGTACCGAACAAACCCATCAGCGGCGCCAGCGATGCAATCGTGCCGAGCGTGGTCAAAAACCGCTCCAGCTTGTGGGCGGCAGCCTGCCCGGCTTCTTCGATGGCTTCCTTCATCACTTCGCGCGGTGCGTCGACATTGCGCAGACCGGCGGCCAGCACCTGCCCGAGCGGCGAATTCTGTTCCAGCTTGCCGATCACATCCGCATTTACCTTGCCGCTCTGATACACCCGCACCACGTCCGGCAGCAATTGCGGCGGCAAGATACGGCTGCGGCGCAGATACAATATGCGTTCCAGCACCAGTGCCAGACCGATGACAGAGGCGATCAGCAAGGGCCAGATCGGCCAACCCGCAGCTTGAATAATGGCGAACAAAGGGAAACTCCTGGTGAAGATGATCAAAAATGTAACGCCTGCATGATACCTGTTGCAAAGGCGTTTACAATCCGCCGCATGGCGATTCTGCAATAGTATACGCAGTCAGCCTTGGCCCAGGTACTGATTTCCGGCCAGATGCCAACCACGCCACATCAACCACTGCTCCGACAGAAACTTCAGCATGATTTTTGACGACACGCCGGGCGCTGCGCCCTCCGCCCCTCCGGTACTTGCGGTATCGGCCCTGAATCAGGCCGTGGCGCGCATGCTGGAACGCAATTTCCCGCTGATCTGGGTGGCTGGCGAAGTGTCCAATTTTACCCGTGCCGCCTCCGGACATTGGTATTTCACGCTCAAGGATGACGGCGCCCAGGTACGCGCCGTGATGTTCAAGGGGCGCTCGCAATACGCCGGCTTTACCCCGCGCGAGGGCGACAAGGTCGAAGTCCGCACGCTGGTGACGCTGTATGCGCCGCGCGGCGACTACCAGCTCAATGTCGAATCGATCCGGCGTGCCGGCGTCGGCAATCTGTATGAAGCCTTTTTGCGGCTGAAAGAAAAACTGGAACAGGAAGGTTTGTTCAACCCGGCCCGCAAGCGGCCATTGCCGGTATTCACGCGCTGCGTCGGCATTGTCACCAGTCTGCAAGCCGCCGCATTGCGCGATATTCTGAGCACCTTGCAGCGCCGCGCGCCGCATGTGCGAATCGTGCTGTACCCGACACCGGTGCAAGGCGATGGCGCTGCCGCCAAAATCGCCGCCGCCGTCACCACCGCCTCCGAACGCGCCGAATGCGATGTCTTGCTGGTCTGTCGCGGTGGCGGCAGCATCGAAGACTTATGGTCATTCAATGACGAAAATGTGGCGCGCGCCATCGTCGCCTGTCCGGTCCCGGTGATTTCCGGCGTCGGTCACGAAACCGATTTCACCATCGCCGATTTCGCCGCCGATCTGCGCGCGCCGACCCCGACCGCTGCGGCCGAACTGTGTGCCACGCCGCGCAACGACTGGATCAATCTGCTGCAAGGTCAGGCCAGCGATCTGACCCGCGCTTTCAAGCGTCATCTGGCCGAACGCGGCCAGACGGTGGACTGGCTGTCACGCCGACTGGTCAGTCCGAGCGCTTATATCAACCATGAACGCGTCAAGCTCGGGGCCCTGCAAGCGCGGCTGGCACATGCCACGCGCACGCCGCTGAATCAGGCCGGCTTTCAATTGCGGCACTTGCGCACGCGCTTGCAAAATCAATTGCCGGACACCCGTCATCTGCGCCTGCAACTGAATGACCAGAGCCGTCGCATGAGCAGCGCCATTGCCTCCGTCACGCAGCGTCAGCGGCAATGGCTGGCCGCGCAAACGGCACAGCTCGAATTGCTCAACCCGCAACGCACGCTGGAGCGCGGCTATGCCATCGTCACCAATAACAAAGGTCAGGTATTGCGCAAGCCATCGCAATTGCAGCCGCGCAGCACAGTGACGGTCCGACTGGCAGGCGGCAGCGCCGATGTCGACATCGCCGGCGTGCAGCCGGCACTCGACTAAAGCGGTTTACGACGCATTCTCATTGCCGCCCGCTTTCACGTGAGGGAGTGCAAAGAATCGCTATCCGCTTTAGAATCGCAAGTTCAGAATAAAAATTCGCATGTCTTCTTCAACAGAACAGAAAGGATTCACCATGGCGCATACCCTACCGGCATTGCCTTACGAACTGGATGCCCTCGCCCCGACGATTTCCAAGGAAACACTCGAGTATCACTATGGCAAGCATCATCAGACCTATGTGACCAATCTGAACAACCTGATCCCAGGTACTGAATTTGAAAACGCATCGCTCGAAGACATCATCAAGAAGTCGTCCGGCGGCGTGTTCAACAACGCAGCGCAAATCTGGAATCACACGTTCTACTGGAACAGCCTGACACCAAAGAGCAGCGGCGCGCCAAGCGGTGCACTGGCTGACGCGATCAATGCCAAGTGGGGCACATTTGATGCCTTCAAGGCAGAATTCACCAAGCTCGGCCTCGGCAACTTCGGTTCCGGCTGGACATGGCTGGTCAAGAAAGCAGACGGCACGCTGGACATCGTCAACACCACCGGCGCCGGCACTCCGCTGACGACCGCTGACAAAGCGCTGTTGACCATCGACGTCTGGGAACATGCTTATTACATCGACTATCGCAATGCACGCGCGAAGTACGTGGAAGCATTCTGGGGCATCGTGAACTGGGATTTCGCTGCGAAGAACTTCGCTTAAGCCATCCGGTTTATCGCACCAGTGCCGGAACCGTCAAGGTTCCGGTCTTGAAGAAGCCTGCACATCTGCAGGCTTTTTTCATGCCAATCAAACCGCATCCCTCCCGGCATCAACCCGAACCTCAACTCAGGCATCCAGCGCATGGCCGGCAGCAATCCAGGCATCAATGCCACCGGTCAGCGGCCGCACTTTCTTGTAGCCGCGACTCATCAGTTGCCTGGCCACCAGCGCTGCCGACGCTTCATTGGGACAGGCGCAATAGACAATCACTTCGTCACCGGGCGGCGCGTCGAACACGAAGGTGTTCATTTCCTTGTGCGAGATCGTCAGCGCACCGGGAATCCGCCCTTCGCGCTGCGCGCCCGGCGTGCGCACATCGACAATGGTCGGCTTCACGCCCTGCTTGAGCAAAGCATCAAGCTCGTCCACGGAAATCCGCGCCATGCGCAATGACTGCCGGAAACGCCGGCGCTGCCACCATTTGGCGGCGACGAACAACACGAAGGCAATCGCGATCAGCAACATGCCGTACTGCCCGAGCTGGGTCAGCACATTGAGCAGATCGTCGACCGTGGTACTGAACAATGCGCCCAGGAAAATCCCGAGCCCGGCCCACAAGGCAGCGCCGATGCCGTCGAAAATGATGAAGGTGGAGCGTCTGGTGCCGAGCGTGCCGGCCAGCGCACTGGCTATCGAAGCAAAGCCCGGAATGAATTTGGCCAACAGCAGCGACCGCGCACCCCAGCGTGCATAAATCGATTCGGTCTGGCGCACGCAGGAATCGGGCGACAGCGAAATGCGACACAAGGTCGACAGCACTTTGCGGCCGTAGCGCCGGCCCGCCAGATACCAGACATAGTCGGCAATCAGCGCCGCCACGACCGCAGTCAGCAACAGCAACGGCGCCGAATACTGGCCGCGCTCAAGCAAAGCGCCGGTAATCACCAGCGTCGGATACGCCGGCACCGGCACCCCGAGTTGCTCGATCAGGACATTGAAAAACACGATGACCAAGCCGTATTGCTCAATCAAATGGAACAGATAAGTCATCGCGACTGCTTGCCTCTCGTCATGATCATGTGCGCGCGGACGGCGCAACAGCGTCATTATAGAGTCGATGGCGGCGATATGCTGGCGCGCGCCGGATTGCCATGGACATCGTGCACGGCATTAAGCAGCAGCGCGGCAACGATGCGTGCAAGTCCCGCCACCTTTGCCGAATAATCAATAATGTTTTGCATTGGCAGCTATTTTTGCAACAACGATTTGACGGCATACTGACCCCCAAGGTATTCGCAAAGCAAGTCGCC
The DNA here is from genome assembly GCF_001189915.1 of Herbaspirillum autotrophicum. Classification (GTDB taxonomy): domain Bacteria; phylum Pseudomonadota; class Gammaproteobacteria; order Burkholderiales; family Burkholderiaceae_D; genus Herbaspirillum; species Herbaspirillum autotrophicum. The sequence goes on along the minus strand of NZ_LFLS01000030.1, from coordinate 63,824 downwards.
GCGAGATACGTTCAGCAAATGCACCCGTGCCTGATTGCGGCGCAGGTGCCACTGCTTCATTCATTACACAAGGATTCTCATGATCAGCATGCCCGCCATCGGTCTCGGCACTTTCCGCCTGAAAGATCAACAAGTCATCGACTCCGTCACCAACGGCCTGGAGGTCGGTTATCGCCATATCGACACGGCACAGATTTACGGCAATGAAGCGGAAGTAGGCCAGGCTATCGCCACCGGCAAGATTGCTCGCAAGGATTTGTTCGTCACGACCAAAATCTGGACCGATAATCTGAGCAAGGAAAAGCTGATTCCCAGTCTGAAGGAGAGTCTGGCCAAGCTGCAACTGGATCAGGTCGACCTGACCCTGATTCACTGGCCGGCACCGCAAGACAGTATCGCCGTAGCGCATTACATGGAGGCACTGGCCAGCGCCAGGGCCATGGGCTTGACACGCCAGATCGGCGTTTCCAATTTCACCATCGCCCATCTGACGCAAGCCATTGATGCGGTCGGTGCTGCCGAGATTGCTTCGCAGCAAATCGAAATCCATCCGTTCCTGCAAAACCGCAAGGTGGTGGACTTTACCCGCAGCCACAACATTCCGATCACCGCCTATATGCCACTGGCCTACGGCAAGGTCAATACCGATCCGGTACTGCTGGAAATTGCCGGCCGGCACAAGGTCAGCGCCGCGCAAATTGCCTTGGCATGGTCACTGCAGCAAGGTTTCTCGACGATTCCTTCCTCCACCAAACGGGCCAATCTGGAAAGCAATCTGCTGGCACAGAAAATCGCGTTGTCAACGGCGGAAATGGATGCCATCGCCGCCCTTGACCGCAACGAACGGCTGGCCAATCCCGATTTCGCGCCGCACTGGGATTAACATTCACGCACTGCGGAGTTGCCGTTACACCGTCACCACCGCAGGCTGGGCGTGACGGTCGCCCTTGATGCGCAACACCATCACGGCACCGATCAGACAAGCCACCCCCATGATCACCGACGACGCGGTATAGGTGCCGAGACTGGCACGCATGAAGCCGGAGATCATGGTCGCGGTGGCAGCGCCCAACTGGTGGCCGGCGACAATCCAGCCAAACACGATGGGCGCGGCCAGACGGCCGAACACATCATTGGCCAGACGCACGGTCGGCGGTACGGTGGCAATCCAGTCCAGACCATAAAACACGGCGAAGATGGTCAAACCGAAATAATCGAGACCGAAAGCATACGGCAGGAAAATCAGCGCCACGCCGCGCAAGCCGTAATACCAGAACAGCAGCACGCGCGGATTGAAGCGATCCGATAACCAGCCCGACATCGTGGTGCCGACCAGATCCAGCATGCCCATGGCGGCCAGAATGCTGGCGCCGCCCACTTCCGAAATGCCATAGTCATTGCACATCGCGATGAACTGGGTACCGATGTAACCATTGGTGCTCATGCCGCAGACAAAGAAACTGAAAAACAGCAACCAGAAATCGCGCACCTTCATCGACTGCCGCAAAGCATCGAAAGCAATACTGAGCGGATTCTTTTTCTGCGCCGTCAGATCGGCCGGGGTCTCCACGGTCTGGCCATACATCTTCAGACCGACATCACTCGGACGCTCCGGCAAGAACAGCGCCACCAGCGGCACCGCAGTGGCAGCCACGGCGGCTACCAGAAACGCCACCGAACGCCAGCCGAAATGCTCCACCATCGATGCCATCAGCGGCAAGAACACCATCTGGCCGGTAGCGGCACTGGCCGTCAGCAACCCCATCGCCAGACCACGCCGCATTTCAAACCAGCGACTGACAATGGTGGCAGCCAGCGTGTTGGCAGCAACCCCGGTACCGGCACCGACCAGCAAACCCCAGGTCATCACCATGTGCCACGGCATTTGCATCAGGGTACTCAACGCGGTGCCGACTGACAGCAGGCACAAGGCGGTCAGTACCACCGGGCGGATGCCGAAACGTTGCATGGCGGCAGCGGCAAACGGGCCGATCAGGCCATACAAAGCAATGTTGAAGGAAATCGCCAGCGAAATGGTGGAACGACTCCAGCCGAATTCATGCTCCAAAGGCAGAATCATCACCGACGGCGTAGCGCGGATACCAGCCGACGCCAGCAGCACCAGGAAGATGATCGCGACCACGATCCATGCGTAGCTGAAACGATGCGCGGTACGCGCGGCAATGGCCTGGGTAATATTGTTCATGTGACACCGGAGAGGTAAAGGATAAAGATGGCCGGAGCGGCGCAATCAATGGTCAGCGTTCAGTTTTTGGTAGGCGTCATCGACATTTTTCATCAATGTTTCCTGGGTATCGTGGCCCACGATGGCATCGATTTCATCTTGCGCGCGTTGCCAGTTCGGCAAAGCCGATTGCCATTTCGCACGCCCGGCAGGCGTCAGATTCAAACCGAATGAGCGCTTGTCGATCAGGGTGCCGGCCGGCATGTCCACCGTCACCACCCAGCCTTCTTGCATCAGCGGTTTGAGACTGCGGCTCAGCGTGCTGCGCTCCATGCCCATGTCCGACGCCAGAGCGATATTGGCCAGCGGGCCATACTTGCCGAGACGACTCAACAGCGAATACTGGGTAATCGTCAAGCCGTCGGCCAGCAGATGGTGATCGTAAATCACCGTCATGCGGCGAGCCAGACGGCGTAAATGGAAACAGGAACATTGACTGGACATGGCACATCCTTGAGAACGGCTGTGATTGGCAACAATGTTGCCGAAACACAATGAGCGACGGATTGATATTATCGATGCATACACATCGATGCATATACATCGATGTGCATGCATAGTATTCCCCGCCAAAAAGGCTGTCAATCAATCGTGATGGAAATTTTTGCGGACGGGATGCGGAAACAACACTCCCGGCGCGCCGGCCGGGAGCAACGGAAGAATTTACTTTTCTGCCGCCAGCGCCACATCAGCACTGGCGTCAGCCGATGCCGCAACGGCGACCGCTGCCGGCGGCGTGGCGGTTGCCGCAAGCTGCCTTTCGCGCGCCAGTTGCAGGCGCTCCCTGACGCTCGCCGTGGCTTGCGGACCCGGCGCGAAAACCAGCTCATCAAGATTGAGCAGCTTGCCGGTCTTGCTGTCAGCCAACGCCAGATCGATTTCTTCGCCGCTGTCGCCATCGACCAGCGCCACACTGACGCCCTCCGGCGTGAAATGCTTGTTGCCCCAGGCATGCATGGCCACCGCCACACTGCGGAAATCGCGACCGAGATCGGTCAGCACGTATTCATCGCGCGGCGGATGGTCGTTATACCGGCGCCGCATCAGCATGCCGGCATCGACCAGCGAATTGAGCCGCCGCGTCAGCATGTTGGGCGCAATACCCAGACTTTTCTGGAACTGGTCAAAGCGCGTCAGGCCCTGCAAGGCATCGCGCAAGATAAGAATGCTCCACCATTCACCAACCCGTTCCAGCGTGCGTGCAATCGGGCATGGCATACCACCGAAGCTTTTGCGTTCCATGATGACCTCCTGTAACTTTCATTTTTGAACTAACATTATAAAGCGCGCAGCCTACATCGGCATACACGCATCCCGGCAACCTAGGAGAAACAAATGACGCAAACGCTGTATCTGGAAGACTTCACCGTCGGCCATATCCATAAAACCGACGCCTCGGAAACCCTGAGCGCCGACGACATCAAATCTTTTGCCGCACAATACGATCCGCAACCGTTCCATCTCGACGAAACCGCTGCCGCCCGCAGCTTCTTCGGCGGCCTCGCCGCCAGCGGCTGGCATACCGCGGCGCTGACCATGCGCCTGCTGGTCAAGACGTTGCCGATCAGCGGCGGCATCATCGGCGCCGGCTTCGAAGAATTCCGCTGGCCGCGCCCTACCCGTCCCGGCGACCGGCTGCGCGTGGAAGTGGAAGTGCTGGAACTGAAATTTTCACAATCCAAACCCCAGCAAGGTTTTCTCAAACACCGTGTCACCACCTTCAATCAGGATAATCAACCGGTCCTGGTCATGACCGGCAATCTGCTGGTGCCGCGCCGCCTGGCCGGCGGCTGACCCGCACCCCGCTCACGGCCGCAGCAAACGCTTGCGAATCGGTTCGAATACTTCCGTGGCCTTGCGCGGCAAGGGGTCGGCCCGGCCTTGCTCCAGCGCTTGCCAATACGCCCACGGCACCGGGCTGCGGCCGAGCTCATAGTCCATGCCATCCCAGGCATCTTCGCGAAAACTGTAGAACGCCCAATGCAAATCCTCGGTCTCTGCCACGTGCAACACGTCTTCCAGATAGTCGCGACAATCGGGCCAGCGGCGCATGCAACCGAATTCACCCAGCACCAGCTGCCGCTTCGCAATGCCATGCCGGGCCGCCCATGCCAGCGGTTGCCGCAGATGCGCCGCGACCGTCGCGGCATCCCAGTGCTGCGGCTTGCCGCCGAACGGAACACGCCCGGGATAGCGATAAGGAGATGAACGTTTCATGTTCGGCGCACTGGTCGCCGCATAGGGTTCGTACATGTGAAAACTGTAGAGCACCTTGTCATCCGCCAGCCGTTGCGGCCAGCCATCGAAACCGGCGGCCGAGGCATACCAGCCGGCATCGACCATCACCGGCGTGACGGCATCGCTGGTGCGCAAGGCGGCAATGACATGGTTGTAAAACGCTGGCAAATCACGTGCGCTGCCGGCGACCTTGCGTTGCCAGTCGCGGCGGCGTTCGCCGCCGGCATGCTCCGGCAAGTCACTGCCGAATTCCGGGGCCGGTTCATTGATCAGGTTGTAGGCGGCAATCGCCGGATGGTCACGCAAGGCTGCGGCCAGATCTTTCCAGAACGCAGCGGCCTGCTCCCACCAGGCCCGCTGTTGCCACAGGCGGCCGTCGAACCGGCCATGATTGTTTTGACGCCAGCGCGCGCCGGGCAGACTCAGCGGCGCGATCACCACTTTCAGTCCGACCGCATGCGCCAGATCAAGCGTGGCTTTCAATTGCGCCAGATCGTCGGCATCCAGTCCGGTATAGCGGTCAGCATCGCCGAGCAGAAAATCGCGCCCGGCCGGTTTCCATTTATCGTAGGAGAGCCGTACCCAGGTAGCGCCGTAACCGTGCAGTGCGGAAAAATAGGCGGCAGCCGGTGGCTGGCGGTTGAAGCTGTTGCCGCCGCGCTGCGTGACTTGCCAGAAATTGAACAGATCGGCCGCCGATGCCAGTGGCATCAGCGCGCAGATCGTCAGACCTGTCGCCCATGACCACAGTATTCGGCTCCATTTGGTTTGCATTGCATCTCCCCCGAGAATTGGAACTCAGCTTAGCGCGGGGGGCTAGTCAACTGCTATCGAATTTTTTCTCTTTCTTCCTGCTTTTATCATCTGCTCAAGGAAATGTCATTCCGCATCGGGTTGTGCCGATGGCTGCGCCAACTGGAATGCTTCCAATGCATTACAGGCGGCATCGATGGCATTGAGCGTCGGATATGGCGTCATGTCGACCTCGAAACGGCGGGCGTTGAAGATCTGCGGAATCAGACAGCAATCGGCCAGTGTCGGCTGATCGCCATGACAAAAAGCACCGCGTTGCGGATCATTGCGCAAACGTGTTTCAAGCGCCGCGAAACCGAGATTGATCCAGTGATGAATCCACGCTTGCTTGGCCTCATCGGTAATCTGCAACTGATGCTTGAGCATCCGCAGCACGCGCAAATTATTGAGCGGATGAATATCACAGGCAATGACTTGCGCAACCTCGCGCACGTGCGCGCGTTGCAGCGGCGTCGCCGGCAGCAGCGCCGGCGTCGGATACGATTCTTCCAGATACTCCAGAATCGCCAGCGACTGGCCGAGGCGGTCACCGTCGTCGTCGAGTATCGGCACTTGCGACTGCGGATTGATGGCACTGAATTCCGGCGTGAATTGCTGCCCGCCCTGCTTCAGCAAATGCACTGGAATGGTTTCGTATGGCAAACCTTTGAGATGCAGTGCAATACGCACGCGATACGATGCCGAGCTGCGGAAGTAACCGTACAAAGTCATGCTCATGAGTGTCACCTTGAAAATCGGATAGTGGAATGCATCTGCCGTGTTGCACTGCATGTATCGCCGTTCTTGCGGCCGGCAGTGCGGCAGCAAGAACCCGTGGTTTTATCAGACGACGGTACGTGCCGGCAAGACGGTGCCGGCGACTTCGCCGAAACCGATGCGCGGCCAGCCATCGCGCCGCGCACTGCCGCGCATGATGATGGTATCGCCATCCTGAATGAAGATGCGGGTTTCGCCACCCGGCAGCGTCAGCGCCTGCTTGCCGCCGGCGGTCAGCTCCAGCAAGGAACCGGCGGCTTCCGGCGTCGGTCCTGATTGGGTCCCGGAACCCAGCAAATCACCGCCGCGCAAATTGCAACCGTTGACGGTGTGATGCGCCACCAGTTGCGACACCGACCAATAAGAATCGCGGAAATTGGACAACGACAAGCGATGCGGCGCCAGACCGGCGCTGCGCATGGCCGGCGTCTGGATCAGGACTTCCAGTTGTACATCGAGCGCGCCATGATCGCGCAAGCCGGCATCATCAAGATACGGCAGCGGTTGCGGATCGGCGCTGTCGCGCGTCCAGCCGGCACGATACGGCGCCAGCGCTTCCAGCGTCACGATCCACGGTGAAATGGTGGAGGCAAAGTTCTTCGCCAGGAACGGGCCCAACGGCTGATATTCCCACGCTTGCATATCGCGCGCCGACCAATCGTTGAGCAGGCACAGTCCGAACACATGCGCCTCGGCATTGGCCATCGGAATTGCCTCACCGAGTGCATTGCCGTTACCGATGAAGACGCCGACTTCCAGTTCGTAATCGAGACGCTTGCAGGGACCGAATACCGGCACTTCGGCATCCGGTGCACGCGTTTGTCCGAGCGGCCGGCGGAACTGCTGACCGGAGACGTCGATGGATGAGGCGCGACCGTGATAACCGATCGGCACCCACTTGTAATTCGGCAGCAACGGATTGTCAGGACGAAACAGTTTGCCGATGGCAGTGGCGTGATGGATCGAGGTATAGAAATCGGTGTAATCGCCGATTTGTGCCGGCAGTGCATGCTCGGCATCGCTTTGCGCCACCAGACATGGCGTCAGCAACGCCTGCTGCGCCGCGCTGCAATCACTGCGCAACAAGCGCGACAAGGCCAGCCGCAAGGCCGACCAGGCGCCGGCATCGAGATCCATCAGTGGATTCAGTGTGGCGCCGGCAACTGCGGCATGCACCGCTGCCTGCGTTTGTGCATCGGCAGCGACAAAAGCACCGGCCGCGTGGGCCACGCGCAAATCCAGAATCTGATCACCAATCGCGACGCCGGCGCGAAATTGTTCACTGCTGCCGCGACGGCGGAAAATACCGTATGGCAAATTCTGGATCGGAAATTCGTTGTCATCGGCGTTGGCCGAACTCACCCAGCTGCGCAGCGTGGGTTGGTGCGTCTCGTTGCACTGGATAGTCATTTTTGCTCCGGATTGAAATGTTTGCTGATGCCTGTCCAGCACTCATGATAGTTGTTTTGCAGCGTCGGTGATGCCAGCGCCTGCGTGGTCGGATGAATCACGTGGCGGGTCTCGATCATGAACGCCATGGTCTGATCCACTTTTTGCGGCTGGCTGGTATCGGACTGCGAGGCCTTCTCGAACGTCGCCGCATCCGGGCCGTGGCCGGTCATGCAATTATGCAGACTGGCGCCGCCGGGGACGAAGCCCTCTGCCTTGGCATCATACGCGCCATGAATCAGACCCATGAATTCGCTGGCGACATTGCGATGGAACCATGGCGGACGGAAGGTATCTTCGGCCGCCAGCCAGCGCGGCGGAAAAATCACGAAGTCCACGGTATCCACACCGGGCGTATCACTTTGCGCCTGCAACACCAGAAAGATCGATGGATCAGGATGGTCGTAACTGATCGAGCCGATGGTATTGAAGTTGCGCAAATCGTACTTGTACGGTGCATAGTTGCCATGCCACGCCACCACATCCAGCGGCGAATGACCGATCTTTGCCGACCACAGATTGCCGCAGAACTTCGCCACCAGCGTGAAGTCGCCTTCGCGATCTTCGTAAGCTGCATGCGGCGTCAGGAAATCACGCGGATTGGCCAGACCGTTGGAACCGAGTGGTCCGAGATCAGGCAGACGGAACAAGGCACCGTGGTTTTCGCAGATATACCCGCGCGCTTCGCCATCCGGCAAGTCAACCTGAAAACGGATGCCGCGCGGAATCACGGCAATCTCGTGCGGTTCAAGATCAATCACGCCCATTTCGGTGCGCAACTTCAACCGGCCCTGTTGCGGCAGGATCAGCAATTCGCCATCGGCCGAATAAAAAAACTTGTCGGTCATCGGGCGATTCGCGGCGTAGATATGAATCGCGCAACCGCTTTGGGTTTCCGCCGAACCGTTACCCGCCATCGTGATCAGGCCGTCGACGAAATCGGTCGGTGTCGCCGGCATCGGTTGCGGATTCCAGCGCAACTGATTCGGCGGCGAATCGAGCTGATCGAAACGGCTGACGATGCGTCCATTATCGATGCGCTGGAACGGCGCGTGCATCGCCGCCGGCCGGATCCGATACAACCAGGCGCGCCGGTTGTGGCTGCGCGGCGCGGTAAATGCGGTGCCGGAAACCTGCTCGGCATACAAACCATAAGCAACGCGCTGCGGCGAATTCTGTTTCGGCGGCAAGGCGCCGGGCAAGGCTTCAGTGGCGAATTCATTGGCGAATCCCGACTGATAGCCTGACTGCACAGGTGACAACTGAACTGAGTCTGTCATGACATGCTCCTTTGTTTCGATAGTCCTGACGGTGCCGCTCAACGCGGCACCGTCAGTTGCTCAATTGATTTCGTTGCCGGGCCGGACACGATGCAGGCGCACCACCATCAAGGCCGAGATCAATGCCGGCACAGCGGCGGCGGCAAACAGCGAACCGTTGGTCCACTGCATCGCGATCAGTTGACCGCCGATGACCGGCCCGATCACCGAACCGATGCGGCCGATGCCGAGTGCCCAGCCGATGCCGGTGGAACGCAGCGTGGTTGGATAAAAAGTACCGGCCAGCGCATTGACCGCCGGTTGCCCGCCGACCACGCAAAAGCCGGCAATCACGACGCTGATGAATAGCAAGGCAGGGAATGCTGCGACCCGGCCGATCACGGCAATCGCGATGCAGGCGGCGAGGAAACAGGTGCCGAGTACTTTGGTGAAGCCGAAACGATTGATGAACCAGCCCAGCGTCAGGGTACCGACAATCCCGCCCACTTGCAGCGAAGTGCCGATCAACACCGCGTTGCCGGTAGAGTAGCCGGCATCCTTGATCAGGGTCGGCAACCAGTTCGACAGGAAATACAGATTGATCAGGTTCATGAAACTGATCAGCCACAACAGCAGAGTGACGCCGGCGCGGCCGTCACGGAACAGTTCTGCCACCGGCATGCCGTTGGCTTTGGTTTCCTTGACCACCACGGTGACACCGGCCGGCACACGGAGGGTTGGATCAAGCTTGCGCAACCAGTGTTCAATCTTGCTGGCGGCGCGCTTGCGCAATACCAGAAACTGAATCGATTCCGGCAACCAGATCAGCATCGCCACACCGAGCACGGCGGGGACAATGCCGCCCACCAGAAACACCGAGCGCCAGCCGAAGGCCGGAATCAACGCCGCGCTGACGAATCCGCCCACCGCCGCTCCCACGGTGAAGCCGCAAGAGACCCACATCATGCGCGTGACACGCGAACGGCCCGGGCTGAATTCACCGACCAGCGCCATGGCATTCGGCATGATGCTGCCGAGACCGAAGCCGGTGATGAAGCGCAGTACCAGCAAGCTGTCGATGGTGGTGACCTGGGTCGTCAGCAACATGCAGGCGGCAAAGAAAAAAGTGGAAATGATCAGCACCGGACGGCGTCCGAGGCGGTCGCCCACCGGGGTCAACACCAGCGAACCGAGCAGCATGCCGAACAGGCCGGCGCCGAACACTGGTCCCAGACTGGCTTTGCTGACGCCCCAGTCACCGATGATGGCCGGTGCCACGTAGCCCATGGCCTGGACATCAAAACCATCGATGATCAGACACAAGCCGCACAAGGCCAGCAGGCCAAACTGAAAAGCGCCGAAACGGCTGTTCTCGACTACCTGATCGACGTTGATCACGTTTACTGCATTGGCATTCATGTCTGCTCCGGAGGGATTGATCTTGTTTTGCTGAACCGCAATGAAATGGCGGCACAACAACATTATTTTTGTTCTTGGATCGTCACTGTAGTGCAAGCCCCCATCTTTTACGATATAAATACGGAAATACAATCCATTCACCAAATCAATAATGATAGAGCCACGCGACATTGACCTGAATTTGCTGGTCATCTTTCAGGAAGTGTTTCAGGAACGCCAGATTTCTTCGGTCGCAAGGCGTCTGGGGTTATCGCAACCGGCGGTCAGCAATGCGCTGGCGCGGCTGCGCCGGACCTTTGCCGATGAACTGTTTGTGCGTACCGCACACGGCATGCAGCCGACGCCGTTTGCCGAGCAAATGGCGGAACCGGTCAATTCGGCCCTGGCGCATGTGGCCAAGGCACTCAACCGGCTCGATGTATTCAGCCCGGCAGACAGCCAGCGCCGTTTCACGATTGCCATGACCGATGTCGGCGAAGTCTATTTCATGCCGCGACTGGTCGAGCAATGCCGGCAACAGGCACCCGGCGTCGTGATCAGTACCGTGCGTGCCGGTGCCATCGACCTCAAAACCGAAATGGAAGCCGGCCGGGTCGACCTTGCCATCGGCGCCTTCGACAATGTTTCCGACGCCTTGTATCAGCGCCGCTTGTTTCGCCAAAACTACGTCAGCATGTTCCGCCGCGGCCACCCGCTGGCAGCCAGCGGCGGCGAAGTCTCGCTCAAGGAATTTCTGGCGGCGCAACATCTGGTAGTGGCCTCGCTGGAAAGTCCGTATGACCGCATCAATCAGATTCTGGAAAAAGCCGGCGTGCGGGCCAACGTCCACTTTCGCGTGCCCCACTTCACCGCTGTGCCCTACATCGTCAGCACCACCGATTTGCTGGTGACGGTGCCGCACAAACTGGCCGAAAGCGCAGTCGGTCCGTTCAATCTGCAATATATAAAGCCACCGCTGCGACTGCCATCGCTGCAAACCAATATCTTCTGGCACCGCCGTTTCAATCAGGATGAGGGCAATCAATGGTTGCGCGGACTGATCGCCGACCACTTTGCCGAATAAAAACCGTCATCGGCGCACATACAATCAAGAACAGTTATCATTTCCAATTTATAATTGCCGGCTTTAGTCGCGCCGCCATGCCTGACGGGGATTGATTTCCCGCAAGAAACAATCGGTGCCGGCACCGACACTTCGCCGCCACCGGCAACACACGCTCATGTTCAAAAAAATCTGGTTTCAGATTCACTGGTTTATCGGCATCACTGCCGGCACCATCCTGATCGCTATCGGCATCACCGGCGCCATCCTCTCTTTCAGAGAAGAAATACTGGACTGGATCAATCCCGGCATCACGCATATCGCACCGCGCCCGGAACCGGTATTGACACCCCAACAACTCAACGAGCGGATCAGCGTTGCGGTACCGCACGAACGGATCCTTTCGCTTACCGTCTGGGCAGAACCCGGGGCCTCGGCCAGAGTGGTGTTTGCACCACCAAAAGGAGTACGGCGCGGCGAAGCACGCTATGTCGATCCCTACAGCGGTGCCCTGCTGCCGCCCTTGGCCGGCAATGAATTCTTTGAATTTTCCGAACGCCTGCATCGCTGGCTGTTGCTGCCGGTCGACGCCGGCAAGATCGTCGCCGGCATTCTGGCGCTGTGCCTGCTGACGCTGGCGCTGTCCGGTCTGTATCTGCGCTGGCCGCGACGGGCGCTGGACTGGCGCGCCTGGTTCAAACTCGACTTCGGCATGCGCGGCCGTTCTTTCCTGTGGAACCTGCATTCGGTGATCGGCACCTGGGCCCTGGTGATGTACGTGATTTTCACTACCACCGGTTTGTACTGGGCATTCGACTGGTTCAAGCAAGGTGTCAATACCCTCGCCGGGGAAGCCGTCAGCGCCCGTCCGCCGGCACCGAAAAAACCGAAAATGCCGGCCGCCGCCGAGGCCGCCGGGGTGGTCGATCTGAAGCTGAGCTGGGAAGTGTTTTTACGCGAAGCCGGCAACTACACCACCGCGACCCTGCGCATCCCTGACAAAGCCGGACAAGCGGTACAGATCAATTACCTGACCCCGGACGCCTCGCACGAACGCGCCCGCAACCGCATGGCGGTGCAGCCGCTGAGCGGCAAGCTGACCCAGAACGAACGGTTCGCCGACAAGAGCACCGGCGGCAAATTCATCGGTGCGATTTACCCGCTGCACATGGGGACCTATTTCGGTTTGCCGGGCCGCATCGTGATGTTGCTTGCCAGCCTGATGCTGCCGCTGTTTGCCGTCACCGGCTGGATGCTGTATCTGGATCGGCGCCGACAGAAACGCGCCGTCAGAAAGGCGCGCGCCTTGCTCGACAAGAGCGCCGGCCAGACCGGCCACGACGACGGCAGCAACGCGCACGACACCATGTTGCTGGCCTGGGCCTCGCAATCGGGGCAGGCCGAGCAACTGGCGTTACGCAGTGCCGCCGCGTTGCAACGGGCCGGCATGAGCGTCAGCTTGCAATCACTCGCCACCCTTGATCCGGATCGCCTGCGTCACTATCAACGCGTCTTGTTCGTGGTCAGCACCTTTGGACAGGGCGAACCGCCTGACAGCGCGCACCGTTTCATGCGCCTGCTGGAACAGCAATCCGGCTCCGGTCTGGCGCCGCTACGCTACGGCATACTGGCGCTCGGTGACCGTCAGTACGAACGCTTCTGCGGCTTCGGCCATCTGCTTGATCACAGCTTGCAGAGCCAGGGCGCACAAACCCTGTTTGCCATGATCGAAGCCGACCGCCTCGACCCGGCAGCGCTGGGCGCCTGGGAACAGGCATTGGGTGCGCTGAGCGGCGGTGATGTCGCGATGGAAAAACAGCGCGACGATGAACACCCCTTCACTGACTGGACCTTGCAGAAACGCGAATTGCTCAATGCCGGCAGTTGCGGCAGCGGCATCTATCATCTGGAACTGACGCCGCCCCAGGACTTGCCGTTGCGCTGGCAGTCGGGTGCGCTGGCGGAAATATTGCCGCGCCACGCACCGGATCGCATCGCGCTGTTGCTGCAACGGGCGCAGCTCGACGGCAACCAGAGCGTCCACTTTCACGGCCAGCAATACACACTGGCCGCAGCGCTGGCGCGCAGCATATTGCCAGCCCTGAGCAGCGGCCCACACGCAGCGCAAGCCATCGCTGACCACTTGCAGGCGCTGGCGCCGCGTACCTATTCCATTGCCTCGATACCGCAAGACGGACGCGTCCATCTGCTGGTCCGGCAAGCCGTGCACGATGATGGTCCCGGCGTTGCCTCGGGCTGGCTGACGGCATACGCCACGCCCGGCAGCAGTATCGCCATGCGGTTGCTGAGCAACGACAATTTCGCGCTGGCCGGCAATGATGCGCCCGCCATCCTGATCGGCAACGGTTCCGGTCTGGCCGGCTTGCGCAGTCATCTGCGCGCCCGCGTACGCCACAATCAGACCCGCAACTGGCTGCTGTTCGGCGAGCGCCAGCGGCGCCATGATTTCCATTACCAGAGTGAAATCGAACAATGGCAACGCGATGGCATGCTGGAGCGTCTCGATCTGGCCTTCTCGCGCGATCAGACGGAACGGATCTACGTTCAGGACAAGCTGCGCGAAGCCGCCGACGTGCTGCGCGCCTGGGTAGCCGATGGCGCCGTCATCTACATCTGCGGCAGTCTCAATGGCATGGCCGCCGGTGTGGAAGCGGCCATCACCGACATTCTCGGTGCCGCTGCCCTGCAAGATCTGATCGAACAAGGACGTTACCGGCGCGACGTTTATTAGACTGCATTGCGGATGCAATTGCGAACGATATTCAGAACAGCTTCTATGGTCTGAAACCGGCATCCTGACTAAGATGAATCACGGTCTTTCCCATACCGTCAGCGACGGCATGAAGTCCGTTTGATTGTGGCTTAACTTTTCAAGGAGTATGCGTGATGCAAATACTGACTCAAGCAGAACTGAAAGACGTCGCCGGTGCCGGCCTGGATATCGGCATCTGGAATGGTGGTCCGCTGCACGGCCCGCTGGGAGGCCAGGTGATTGTTGAAAGCTCGCCGTCCGGTGGCCTTGATATCGAGACCTGGGTACCGTAACGGATAGCGATGAAGTGCCAGGTTTTCCGGCACTTCATCGCTGCCCCGGCCGCAGCGCAGAGCGTTGCAATGACCGGCGCAATCCGGGCGCAGGCAGCCGCCAAATCACCAGCGGAATTGAGCACGCGGCAAGACCCTCATGATGGTCGTCAGTGTACGCTGACGCGCCCACGATTCCAGACATAACCAGACCTGCAACTGCGGTTTGTGCGCGATCTGCTGCAAACGCATGAACACTACGCCTGAATTCTGCATGACCGCCGTGCGCAATACACTCGCGGCATCGATATCAATAATCACGCACAACAGACAACGGCCGTGACCTTCGGCTTTTCTGTGTATCCGCGCTTGCGCCCGTGGCGCATCCGGCGTTGCACTTTGCATGCCGGCCAGCGGTGAACGCAAGCGCGCAGCAAACAATCCCGGCAAACGCTGCGGAAACAGCAAACGCTGCCACCAGGAAATTTTTTCGGACTGCCGGCGTTGATTCTTCATATCCATCCCCTTGTCGCATTGAAGAGATGACTCAGCATAGTCGCGCCGATATAAAGATCGCCTCAAAAAATCACTGTCCGGTATCAATAAAAAATAAACAACAAGCTTGTAGGTGAAGCGAGCTTTCTACAGTAGGACGATGCCGTTTCCCCCGTAAATGGCGGGTCCGGGCCACCAGCGACAGCGCGCTACGGCTTATACTCGGCGGGTAATTTCCGTGTACTGAACAGCAAGAAAAACCGGACCCACACCATGCATGCACATATCAAAAAGAACGCGGCAGTCCAACTTTATGCACTTTGCATGTGCCTGCTCTTGCTCGTCAGTTGCAGTTCGCTGCCGCAAGTCGTGCCCGACATGCAGACGCAATCGGAAAAGTCGATCCAGATCAAGGGTGGTCGCGGCATTTTGAGTGAAGAGAAAAGTCAGGCAATTCTGGACAAACTCAAAAGCGACAAGCATGACAACAATATTCTCGACCAGCACATCGCGATTGAAAGTGCCATCACCGGTTCGCCGCTCACCAGCGGCAATCAGGTCACGCTGCTGATCGACGGCCCCGCCACCTATGCCTCGATGCAAGCGGCAATTCGCGGCGCGCGCGATCACATCAATATGGAAACCTATATTCTGGAAGCCGATGATGTCGGCCGCCAGTTTGCCGACCTGTTGATCAGCAAGCAAAAGCAAGGGGTGCAAGTCAATCTGATCTACGACAGCGTCGGCACCATGAGTACCCCGGTCGAGTTCTTCAAGCCGATGACCGATGCCGGCATCAACGTACTGGAATTCAATCCGGTCAATCCGGCCATGACGCGCAAGGGCTGGGACGTCAATCAGCGCGATCACCGCAAATTGCTGGTGGTCGACGGCGTGACCGCCTTCGTCGGCGGCATCAATATCAGCAGCGTCTATTCGAGCGGTTCGTTCCGCTCCAAAAAACGCGCGGCCGATGCCAGCGACATTCCGTGGCGCGATACACAGGTACGCATGGATGGTCCGGTCGCCGCCGAGTTTCAAAAACTGTTCCTGACCACTTGGGAAACCCAGCACGGACCACCACTGGCGAAGAAAAATTATTTCCCGCCGCTGCCCGTCAAGGGTACCGAACTGGTACGCGCCATCGGCAGCTCGCCGGATGATCCCTACAGCGTGATCTATGCCACCTTCATTTCCGCCATTCAACATGCGCAGGCTCAGGTGTACCTGACCAATGCCTACTTCATTCCCGATCCGCAATTGTGCCAGGCACTCAAGGATGCCGTCCGGCGCGGCGTCGATGTGCGCCTGATCCTGCCCGCCAAAAGCGACTCGGCACTGGTGCTGTATGCCTCACGTTCGTTCTATAGCGAACTGTTGCACGCCGGCATCAAGATCTATGAACGCCAGGATGCCTTGCTGCATGCCAAGACTGCCCTCATCGACGGCGTCTGGTCCAGCATCGGCTCGACCAATCTGGATTGGCGCAGCTTTGTCTATAATCAGGAAATCAACGCCGTGATCCTGAGTCCCCAATTCGGCAGCCAGATGCAAACCATGTTTGAACGCGACATGTCCGCCTCGCATCTGATTACCGAACAGGAATGGTCCGAGCGCCCGGTCAGCGACCGCATCAAGGAATTCGGCGCCAGTCTGTGGGCACGCTGGTTATGACCATGCCCCCATCGCATTGCCAATCCGGCATGAGCACCACCCATGTCACAGGAAAGAAGCTCAATGAATAGTCACTCCACGCTGCCACGCTGGTGGCGCCTGTTGCTTGCCGGCACACTGTTGGCGATGCTGGCTGCCGGCTCCGCGCGGGCGGCAGAAGATAGCGCCGGCGCTGCTGCCTTGCAGGAAAAATATCTGGCATTGCAAACGCAACTGGGCCACAACCAGTTTCAACAACCGGTGTATCTCAACTCCACGGAAACGCCGAATACCATCAAGGGCGACATTTATGCCGTGGTCGATTATCCGTTTGCCAGCGTCAGCAGTGCGCTGACCATGCCGGGCAACTGGTGCGACCTGCTGATTCTGCATCTCAATACCAAATACTGCCGCGCCAACGGCGGCACACTGGTGATGCACGTCGGCAAGAAATATGAACAGCCGCTGCCGGATACTTATCGCATCGATTTCGCCTACCACCTCGCCAGCAACAGTGCGCATTACTTTGACGTCGCAATGAATGCCGACAAAGGTCCGATTGACACCAGCAATTACCGCATCCGGCTGGAAGCAGTACCGCTGGCCGATGGCCGCAGTTTCCTGCATCTGATGTATTCGTATTCTTACGGCTTTGCCAGCCGCGTCGCGCTGCGCACCTACCTCGCCACCGCCGGCAGCAACAAGGTCGGCTTTACCATGTTGGAATCAAAACCGGGAGCGGCCCCGCAATACGTCGATGGCATACGCGGCACCGTCGAGCGCAATACCATGCGTTATTACCTGGCAATCGATGCTTATCTGAACGCCTTGAACGCAGCACCGCAAGCCCGTACCGAACAGCGCCTGCAGGCCTGGTTCAAAGCCACCGAACGCTATCCGCGCCAGTTGCATGAAGTGGACCAGAACAGCTACATGAGCATGAAGCGCAAGGAAATTGCGCGCCAAAACAGTATCGCCAACTGAGCGCTACCGCACCGCCTGTGCCAGCCAGAGTCGTTCCAGTTCGGCCACCGGCAATGGTTGCGCATGCAGATAACCCTGTGTCAGATCGCATCCGGCCGCGCGCAGGAAGTCGCGCTGATCTTCATTTTCCACACCTTCGGCGACCACCTGCAAACGCAACTTGTGGGCAATCGCAATGATCGCTTCGGTAATGGCGACGTCGTCGGCGTCATGCGGAATGCCGCGCACGAAACTGCGGTCAATTTTCAACGTATCGAGCGGATATTGTTTCAGGCTCGCCAGCGACGAATACCCGGTGCCGAAGTCATCCACCGATACCGCCACGCCCAGTTCGCGCATGCGCTCCAGCAACACCACGGCATCTTGCGGATTGTGCATGATTGCACTCTCGGTAATTTCCAGCTCCAGCATGGATGACGGCAAACCGCTTTGCACCAGCGCCGCATCGATCACCGCCAGCAAATCATCGGCGGCAAACTGGCGCGGCGACAGATTGACAGCCACGCGGCCAAACTGATAGCCCTGATCCAACCAGGCACGACCTTGCAGACAGGCCTGGCGCAAGACCCAGGCACCGAGCGGCACGATCAGCCCGGTCTGTTCGGCCAGCGGAATGAACATCCCGGGCGCCACCAGGCCGCGCGTCGGATGCTGCCAGCGCAGCAAGGCTTCGACCCCGCGCAGACTGCCATCGCTGGTTGCCACCTGTGGCTGAAAGTACAGCACGAATTCATCGCGTTCGACGGCGTGGCGCAAGCTGTTTTCCAGCAGCATTTTTTCCAGCGCATGATGACTCATTTCCTGATTGAACAGGCGGAACGTATTTTTTCCGCGATCCTTGGCGTGATACATCGCGATATCGGCATTTTTCAATATCGTGACGGCATCCGGTCCATGTTCGGGAAAGGTGGCGCTGCCGACACTGGCGGTGATGAACATTTCATGGCCATTGATCATAAACGGCCTGAGCATGCTGTTGATCAGATCTTGCGCCATCACTGCCGGCGGCTTTTCGCCGGCGCCCAGCAACACCACGAATTCGTCGCCACCGAAGCGGGCCAGGACGTCGTCCTCGGCGAGTTCGGCGCGCAGGCGCTGAGCCGCCGCCACCAGCAACTGATCGCCGGCATGATGGCCGAGCGTATCGTTGACGGTCTTGAAGCGGTCCAGATCGATGAAATACAACACCAGCGATTTCTGTGCCGCCCGGGCCTGATCGATACGCTGCGAAAAAATGCGCATCAGGCCATTGCGGTTCAGCAAACCGGTCAGGCTGTCGTGGTCGGCCAGAAATGCCAGCTTGCGTTCGGCTTCCTTGCGCAAGGTGTTGTCGGTAAAGACGCCGACATAATTGGAGATCACGCCTTGCGGATCGCGGATCGCCGAAATCGATAACCATGCCGGATACCAACTGCCATCCTTACGCCGGTCTTTCATTTCGCCTTGCCAGTGGCCGGCGCTGGCAAGCTTTTCCAGCATGCCGCGATTGATCTCTGCCTGGGCGCTGGCACCGGTCATCATGCGCGACGGCTTGCCCATAGCAACCCCGGCTTCATAGCCGGTGATCAAGGTGAAGGCGGGATTGACGGCAACGATGCAAAATGCGGCATCGGTGATCAGAATACCTTCACTGGTCGATTCAAACACCCGGTCGGCCAGTCGCGACTGCCGCTCCGATTCCAGTCGCTGGCCGACATCGAGCACCATTTCCAGCAACACCGGTCGTCCCTGATATTGACTCACGCTGCCGTGCACTTCGACCCACCGCCGGCTGCCATCTTTATGCAGAAAGCGGCAACTGTAGCGCACGCTGGCAACACTGCCATCAAGCCGGATGCGCTGTTGCGCCAGCAGCAATACCAGATCTTCCGGCGCCACCAGCGCCGTGACCGACATGCCACTCAACTGCGCAGCACTGTCGTAGCCGAGCAGGCCGGCCATTTTGTCATTGGCATAGACAACGCTGCCGTCGTGGCGCAACAGGAACAAGCCGATCAGCGACTGTTCCAGCAAATGGCCGAGGCCGCGCTCCGGTTCCGGCGCCAAACTGCTGCCATCGCTGACGCTATCGAAATGACGATAATCGCCGGCATTGGCAGCAAGCGGCGGTGTGCGACGGCGATACTTTGCCTGCATGGCGACGAATGCGTTCGATATTCTTCTGTGCAATGTTCTCAATCTTGACGTCCCCGTCTTGAGCCACCGTGCCGCGTGATCTGCGGCCCGGTAAATCGTGTCTCTGTTTTTTGTCGTTCTTGCACTGGTGCAGCCAGTCACGCAATTATTTTTTATATGCTTCTTGCGGTGCGGTAGATTAGCATGTCCACGCGGCAAGTCTTAGTGTGGGCATGAAAATAACAGAGCCAGCTTACGGGGAGCTTGCCAGAATATTGCAATGCGGCAATGAAAAACACAGCGGCGCAGTAACGATCAGCAAAATCGGTTTACTACGCCGCTGGCCGGATGATGTGATGTGTTGCAGAACTGTTCAGGATGGTCGCAGTTACGCAGGACGGTTATTCGTCTTTGGCGACCCACTCTCCGGCCACCCGCCGAAACATCGGAATATGTCCCAGCGCCAGTACTTTGGCCGGCGCGTCGGGATCCACTTGCGCCAGTGCCTGCCGCCACGCCGGCCCTTCCGTCAGCACTGCCGCCACCGCTTCCACACTGGCGCCGGCCCTTTTCAGCAGGCGCAATGCGGCGGCCGCAGTCAGGCCGGTGTTGATGACATCATCGATCAACACCACGCGCCGGCCGGCGACCCGGTCCAGCAAATGCGGATCGAGATAGAGCGCCTTCGACTGGCCCGGACTGGTGCCCGACAAGGTCGGCTCCGACCAGCTCTGGTCATACCAGAATTTGCGCGACAGACCGAGTGCAACGTAATGCGGCAGCCCCAGACTCTTGGCCACCAGACGCGCATAATCCAGCCCCATGGTGGGCACGCCGACGATCATGTCCGGCGCCAGGGGCCGGATCATCTCGGTCATTACCGCCGCCAGTGCTTCTTCGACTGCGAACGGCGTCTGATTCGACATCAGCAAGGCAATCGCATCCGTACCTCCGGGCAAGGCGCGCAGCGGCAATTCAAGACAACTGCCGTCGCGCAGCACCACCGGATAGGTGCTGGTGTAACTGCCGCCGGCGGCGGGCCAAGCCACGCCCGGCGGATACAGACGCACCCGGTATCCGGGCAGCGCCGAGGTGAGCAAGGATGTCATGCATGCGCTCCCGAAATGTCATCGCCAAAGCCGGCGCGGCAAAAACCCGGTGGAAAATGCTGCGCCACTTGCGCCAGCACGCCGGCATCGATACGCCCCAGATTGACGTGCGTCACACGCGAATACAAGACCTCGCCGATCTGTTCCATGGTCGAAGCGATCAGTGTCTTGACCGACAGTCCGCTTTGTTCGCGCAGATAGCGGCGACCATCGTTTTCGGTTTTTTCGCCCACCGTAAAGATTTCCAGAATTTCGCCGCCCGCCAGTCGCACTGCTTCAATCAGGGCACACAAAGTGCCGCCGGTACTGATCAGATCGTCGACGATCAACACCCGGTCGCCGGGACGCACGCCATTCAGATAGACCTGGGTCGAACCCTCTTCGATATATTCATTGGCCAGACCGACTGCCACTTCGCCCGGCACGCCCGACGGACTCCAGCGCGCCAGTGTGCGCGGCAAGCGATACTGCGCCAGGATGTCAGCCACAATCATGGCGCCGCGGTCTTCTTCGCCGACGCCGAGTGTCGCCTGTTGATGATGTGCGATGTGCAACCGCGCCAGCAGACAAACGGCCTGCGCCAGTGCATGCGTGAGCGGCGGAATGTTGTCGGTCAGGGCGGTCGGAAAAAAAGCGAAACGCTGACCGCCCTTGCCGGTCACCACCATCGTCGGCCGCATATCGAAGTCGGCGATCACCAGCTTCAGTGCGGCGACGATGTCAGTTGCCTGGTCCGGCAGATTGCATGTTGCAGCGTGGTTCATTTCGGCAATGTCCCTTCCACACCCTTGACGAAGTAATGCATCGCCAGCTTGTCTTTATCGCTCGGTTCCTTGCCGGCCGCTACGCGTTGCACGCCGGCCTGATCAATCAGCGGTCCGCCGAACACCGGTTTGGCACCCGAGATGATGTCGCGCTTGCGGGCTTCCACCAGATCCTTGACCGCCTGCGGCACCACTTTGCTGTAGTTGCCGAAGCGAATCGCATCTTCCTTCAGTCCCAGCCAGGCATTGCCCGGTTTCCAGCGTTTGGCCATGACATCGCTGACCACCTTGTTGTAATACACGCTCCAGTTCAGCATCGATGCCGCCAGTTGCGCATCCTTGCCCCATTGCGCCATGTCGGTATCCCAGCCGAAACCATAGATGCCGCGCTCCAGCGCGACCTGCACCGGTGCCGGCGAATCGGTATTTTGCATCAGCACATCGACACCGCCGGCAATCAGCGCCACTGCAGCATCGCGCTCCTTCGGCGGATCGTACCAGGCGTTGACCCACACCACTTTAGTGCGCACTTTGGGATTGACCGCCTGCGCGCACAAGGTATAGGCATTGATATTGCGGATCACTTCCGGAATCGGCACCGATGCCACCACGCCCAGATTGCCGCTCTTGCTCATGGCACCGGCGACCACGCCGGTCAGACAAGCGCCTTCGTAAGTACGGATATCGTAGATGCCGAGATTGCGGCCGGTCTTGTAACCGGTGGCGTGTTCAAACGCCACATCGGGAAACTCGGGTGCGACCTTGGCCATCGCATTCATGTAACCGAAGGCGCCACCAAAAATCACCTTGGCACCATTGGCGGCGAGATCGCGAATCACGCGCTCGGCATCCGGACCTTCCGCCACATTTTCGACGAACACAGTCTTTACTTTGTCGCCAAAGCTGCGCTGCACTTCTTGCCGCCCCAGCTCATGCGCATACGACCAGCCGGCACCGCTGGCCGGCCCGATATACACGAAGCCGACCTTGAGCGGTTCGGCGGCATGGACGCTGGCGGCGGCGCCGATCAGTACACCGACGGCCAGACTGAAAGTGGTACGTAAAAACGGCTTGCTGAACATTGTGCATCTCTCCCTGTTGTACTGTTGCGCTACCGGATGCTGTCGAACGCGGGCATCCGCGGCGTGAAATAAATGACATTTGCAGCATACGTGGCACGCACTCAGGTGCCTATTACACCTTAGTATAGCGCGGCACCGGTCACCGCGTTTTGCAGGCGCTCCATATTGCGCGCCAGTTCTGCCACCGAACGCACGCACATCTTTTGCATCAGATGACGACGATGCACCTTGACCGTGATTTCGCTGACGTTGAGCGTGGCGGCAATTTGCTTGTTGAGACGGCCCTGCAATACCAGTTCCAGCACTTCCCGCTCGCGCGCAGTCAACCGCTGATAGGCGTCGCGCGTCGCGTCTTGCGTATGTTCAGCGATGCGGCGCTGCGTATCTTTGGCCAGTGCATCGGCCACCGCCTGCAACAAATCCTCTTCATCGAACGGCTTGATCAGAAAATCATGCGCGCCGCCTTTCATGGCGCGAACACTCATCGGAATATCACCATGGCCGGTGATCATGATCACCGGCAAACGGTCTTGCATGTCTTGCAAAGTACGTTGCAAATCGAGTCCGCTCAGGCCCGGCAGACGAACATCGAGAATCAGGCAGGCCGGCGTCGCGGGGCGCTCATGCAGCAGAAATTCAGCGGCGCTGGCAACAGCGCAAACGCGCCAGCCGACCGAACGCAGCAAGCTGTCCAGCGCCAGCCGCACGGCGGCGTCATCGTCCACCACAAACACCATGGCGCCGGTCTGGTCGCTATGCGTCAATGCGTTCATCGTGGTCCCTCGCCGGCAGCCGGCAACATGCAACCGATAGTGACGCCGTGCGGCTGACGTGCCGCCGCATACATGCGCCCGCCATGGGCTTCAATGATGGAGCGCGACAACGACAGGCCGAAGCCCAGCCCCTCCGGCTTGGTGGTATAGAAGGCATCGAACAGACGTTCCGGATCGGTGGCGCCGAAACCGCTGCCGTTATCGTGCACCAGGATTTGTACGCCGTCGGCACTGGCGCACATTTCGAGCGTAATGCTGCGAGCGCGGTCACGGACCTGCTGCAGCGCTTCGATTGCATTGAGCAACAGATTGAGCATGACTTGCTGAATTTGCGTGGTGTCTACACAGACTTGTGGCAACGTCGCCGCCAGTCGCACCCGCAAGCCGATGTCATGACGCAGGGCTTCGGTGCGCACCAGGCCGAGACTGGCCCAGACACACTCGACCAGATTGGAATGGCGGCGCGTACTGGCAGCGCCGTTGAGAA
Organism: Herbaspirillum autotrophicum; assembly: GCF_001189915.1. Lineage (GTDB taxonomy): Bacteria > Pseudomonadota > Gammaproteobacteria > Burkholderiales > Burkholderiaceae_D > Herbaspirillum > Herbaspirillum autotrophicum. Next base: position 40,096 of record NZ_LFLS01000030.1, on the reverse strand, counting down.
ATTCGCGGATGCCGCGCACCACATTGCCGGCATGGCGGCCGCTGCTGACGATGCGACGTGCCGCCGCCTGTGCTTCTTCCAGATTGGGCGGGGTCGCCGCCAGCCAGCGCAGACAGGCATTGGCATCGATCACCAGCGCCGCCAGCGGCTGGTTGACTTCGTGTGCAATCGAGGTTGCCAGTTCGCCCATGGTGGTCCGTCGCATCAGGCTTGCGAGTTCGGCGCGGGCCCGTGCGGCGGCTTCTTCAAATGCGCGGCAATCAGCCAGGCCACGTCCGATCTGGGTCGCCAGCATGCCGAGAAAATCACGATAATCGCGATCCAGCAATTTGTAGGGATTGATGCCGGCCACCAGAAAGAATTGCTGTTCCGCGCCGGCCGGCGCCCGGATCGGCAACACCGCCACCGAGCGCGGCGCCGCATCCCAGACCCCTTGCGGAACGGGTTGGACCACACTGGCGGCAGCCAGCACCGTCAATTGCCCGCTGGCCATGGCTGTGGCCAGACGGTGGGCCGGATCGAACCGCCCGCTATCGTCCGGCGCCCCCCCTTGGTCCATCCCGATCTGCAACGGCAAGCCGGCCTCGGGTACCTCACCCAATCCGGCCTGCGCCACCAGTCGCAAAGCCGCATCGGTCTGCCCGGCATAGAGCGCAAAGAACGGCAAGTCGTAGGGATTGCGCGCCAGACAAGGACTCAGCGATTCGCAATACTGTGCGAGCGAATGCGCCGACCGCGTCTGCGTTGCCAGATCGCCGAGCGTGCGCAGGCGGCGCACACCGATCACATGCGCGGTGGTGTCGATGATCGGAGTGATGATGCCGGTGACCTGACCGTCGTCGTTGAGAATCGGACTGTACGAAAACGTTTCGTAAAACTCTTCTTCATAATCATTGCGGCGGTAAATCACTTGCATGTCTTCGAACAGCACCGCCAGGCCGTTCTTCAATACCTGCGCAATCCGTGGCGCCAGCGCGCGCGCCGCATCCGACTGGATGTCATGCAAAGGCAAACCCAGCGCATGCGGATGCTGACCACCAAAGAACAGACTGCCGGCGCTGTTCCAGAAGGTCAGCAGTTGCGGCCCCCAATACACGATGTACGGAAAATTGGAATTGAGACACAGCTTGAGCACCTCGTGCAGACGCGGCGGCCAGTGCGCAATCGGACCGAGCGCGTAGTCATGCCAGTCGTGGCGCAGCAACAGACGGCCGACATCATCGGCGTCCTCGAGATAGCGCAGATGGGCCGGCGTCGTTGCAGCGGAGGGGGAAGGTAAAAGCGGCATACTTGCGTTGTGCAAGATCCATGCCGGCCGGCCCGCATTAGCTCAGCGCGTGGCCCAGAATTCGCGCTGAAAGCTGGCAATTTCCTCCAGCATTTCCGGCACCGGCCCGATCAGATCGACATTTTTCTGGCAGTGATCAAACACATAACGTGATGACACGCTCATGGTCGGATTTTCCTGATGGTTGCCGGTCACATCCAGCAGTTGTCGCTCCGTCATGCCGTACACCACGCGCCCGATATTGGCCCAGTACACGGTGCCGGCGCACATGCAGCACGGCTCGACCGAGGTGTACAAGGTACAGCCCCACAAATACCCGGGCGAATAATTCAACGCCGCCACCCGCGCCAGCACCGCCTCGGCATGATTCACCGTATCGACATTGCACTGCTCCATCAACACGGTTTCCTGATCCGGTCCGACCAGCACCGCGCCAAACGGATGATGACCGATGCTCACGGCGCGTTTGGCGACTTCATTGGAACGTCGCAAATGACGGTGAATCTGATCGGTGGTCGGTGGCAGACCTTGTTCCGGAAAATTGCGCATGATGGATTCCTCTCTGGATTTACAAATGGCATTGTTCTGTGCCGGTTTCAATATGGTTCTCAAGGCTGGTCCCGGCGGCTGGAAACAGTTGCTGCATCGCCCGTTTGATGCCGCCGTAGCCGGTGCAGCGACAGATGTTGCCGGCCGCCAGCGCCTGCGCCTGTTCCAGATCGGGCGGCGGTTGCTGCCGGTGCAAATGGGTCAGCGTCATCACCAGGCCGCCGGTGCAGTAACCGCACTGCAAACCGCCGCATTGCGCCATTGCCGTGCGTACCGGTGCACTGACAGCTTGCGTGGCAACCGCTTCGATGGTGTGCACGTGCCGCCCCTGCAATTGAAACGCCATCAACAGACAGGAATTGGCGGGGACCTCGTCGAGCCACACCATGCAGGCTCCGCAGCGGCCAATGCCGCATCCCGGCTTGGCACCGGTCAGCTGCAAGTCCTCGCGCAAGATGTCGAGCAAGCGCCGTTGCGGCTCTGTCCACAAACTGACGGTGCTGCCGTTGACGGTAAAGGTCAGATCAATCATGCCGGGCGCTCCATTTCATTGACAACCTCTCTTGCCGCCGTCGCCAGCATTTGCATTACCTGCGCCGGTTTCACCGGCACCTGCAACACCGGCGCACCGAGCGCCCGCGCAATGGCATTGGCAATTGCCGGCACCGCAATATTGAGACCGATTTCACCAGCACCGCGCGGCCCGACCTGATCATCGACCGGCACATCTTCGATTGCGATCACTTCAATGACCGGGGCATCGAGGATGCTCGGCATCAAATAACCATCGAAGTTGGTGGCGCTGTAGTGTCCCTGCGGCGCCGGCAATTCTTCGAGCAAGGCCATCCCGAGTCCCATCAGCGCGCCGCCTTCAATTTGTCCGAGCAAGGCTTGCGGCGCCACTACCGGTCCCAGCGCGGCAACAATCAGCAAATGTTCCACCCGCACCCGGCCGGTCCAGGTATCGAGACACACTTCAGCCAATGCCGCGCAACTGCCGAACACATAATGCGCCGCTTCAATCTGGCTGGCGCTGGCATCTTCCTGCACGTCAATCGTGAGCAATGGCAAATCGCCTGCCGGCACCAGCGCGGCCAGCGTCATATACGACAGCAGCAAGCGATCATCCCGGCTACTGCGGATGCCATGCGCACCCACGCGCAAATCGGTCGGCGCACATTGCAGGAAAATCGCCGCCAGCCGTTGCAGACACAACCGCCAGTCAAGCGCCGCCTGTTGCAATCCGCGATGCAAGAAACTGGTGGCGCGCGAAGCGGAGGTCGGACCGGCATCGGCGATATCGCTGCGACCGATGACCGGGCGCGTATCCTCCGCGCTGCAATGCAGATGGCGACACATCAGCGCACTCATCGCGGCCACTACGCCCTGCCCCATCTCGGTAAAGCCGGCCCGCAATTCAATCTTGCCATCCGCCGCCAGCGCCAGTTGCAGCACGCCGCCGTTGGGACCGCCATGCGAAAAGCCATCGCTGCGCATCACCACCGCCATGCCGCTGGCGCGCCGGTAACGCGCATCAACCTGTACCGTGGCCGCCCGCACTGCCTGCATGCGCGGCGATTGCGCCAACACCTCAAGCACTTGCGCCGGCGCATCGCTGGGCGCCATGTTTTGTCCCAACGGCCCCGGCTGGCGAGACTGCATTACATTGCGCCGGCGCATCTGCCAGACGTCGATACCCGCCAATTGCGCCAGCCGCTCGATCTGCTGCTCAATCGCAAACTGCACCTGCACCGCGCCAAAGCCGCGAAAGGCACCGGCCACGCCATTGTTGGTATAGGCCACCCGACTGTCGATCCGCACGGCGTCAAAACAATATGCACCTTGCGCATGTTCATGGGCTGCATCCAGCACTTCCGGTCCATGTGTGGCGTAGGCGCCGGTATCGGCCAGCAATTCCACGTCATGCGCCAGCAACTTGCCGGCAGCGTCGCAGCCGGTACGCATGCGGATGCGGAACGGATGACGTTTGACGCCCACCAGCACCGACTCCGGCCGCGACAGATGCAGCCGCACCGGTCGCCCGCTGCGCAAGGCCAGCAAGGCCGCAATCGGTTGCACCGTCAATTCATCTTTACCACCGAAGGAACCGCCGAGCGGCGACGCCACTACCCGGATGTGCGTCAGCGGCAACGCAAGAATATCGGCCAATGCCTGACGGTCACGCTGCGGATGTTGCGAACCGACATACACTACCAGCCCCATGCGGCCATCGGCCTGAATTTCCGGTTCGACGATGCCGCCTTCGGTTTCCATGAAGCCGTGCATCTGACGGCCGCTGTAATAGGTGGCGTCGGCGATGTGGGCGCACGCCTGCCACGCCTGATCGATATCGCCACGCGCATAACCGATCTGATGCAGCAGATTGCCGCCGGCATGAATCGCCACCGCATTGGATGCCAGCGCGACATCGGGATCGTCGATCACCGGCAACAATTCATACTTCACGACCACACTGGCCGCTGCGGCAGCCGCCAGCGCAGGTGATTCGGCGGCGACCGCCGCCACCGCGTCACCGACAAAACGGACCTTGTCGCTGCACAGCATCGGCTGATCCACCACCCGCAAGCCAAAGGCATTGCGGCCCGGTACATCGTCCGCCGTCACCACGGCATGCACGCCCGGCATACCCCGCGCCGCGCTCACATCAACCGCGACGATCCGCGCATGCGGATGCGGGCTGCGCACCACGGCGGCATGCAACATGCCAGGCGTCTGGCGGTCGGTCAGATAACCGCCATTGCCGGCCAGCTTGGCAGCCGCATCGCTGCGTACCGCCATGCCGGCCGTCAATGCAGCATGTGATTGCACCCGGGATGGATAGGGGACATCGTCTGCGATCAGTGGTTCGTGAATCATCTCAGCTCCCGACAGCATGCATATAACTTGCCGGGCAACAGCGCTTGCACCACCTGACGCTGCAACAGGCTGAGTCCGGCGCAATCCGCGAGCAAGCTGCGCAAGCAGGTATCAAATCCGGCATGCCAATCAGCCGTCTGCGGATCACGTCCTTCCAGCCATGCTTCCAGCGACGGCAAGCGACGCGCGCGCAGGCCGGCTCCGGAAAACGCCAGCCGTACATTTTTCAACCGGCCGTTGGCATCGCATTCGAAGGCCCCACAGACCAGCACCAGTGTCGGCGTGAAGGCTTCGCGGTAACCGGCCTTTTCAAAAAACGTATGGCGTGACCGGCGGCCAATGACAATACCCAGCAACAAGGCATCGTCATGTTGCAGTTGCAGGAAATCGCTGACGCTCACTGGCGATTCATCATGCAACTGCAGACGTGCATCCAGTACCATCAGCGCCGCGATGCTGTCTCCCGAGCGCCACGCCAGATTGCCGCCCAGCGTGCCGACATTGCGTACCGACAGTGCGCCGATGACGGCGCAGACTTGCGTCAGCAACGGTGCATGCTGCTGCACGCGCAGATCGGTGCGGCATTGTTCCAAGGTGACCCCGGCAGCAATCTGCAACGCATGGTGGCCGACGCTGATATGACGCCACTGCGGCAATTGCGACAAATCGATCAATTGCTGCGGCAACGCCTGGCCCTGATTCCAGGCCAGTTGCAATGCGGTGCCGCCGGCCACGTAGGCGCTGCCGGCGGCGGCCCTGGCCGATACGGCGGCAGCCACTGCGGCCGGACGTTGCAGCATCAGCATGTCAGCTCCACTCATCCTTGGGAATGCTCCACGGGAACAGCTTGCGCTGCACCAGACCGATCAGCTTGAATACCGCCAGACTGCACGCCACCAACACGACCAGCGCGGCAAACGCCAGCGGCACTTTGAACGACGATGTGGAAAACATGATCAGGTAACCGAGGCCGCGTTCGGCCGCCACGAATTCGGCCACCACCGCCCCCACCACCGCCAGCGTGCTGGATACCTTGAGTGCGCTGAAAATATAGGGAACCCCATACGGCAGACGGATTTGCGTGTATTCACGGAAACGCGGTGCGCGCAATGAGCGCGACAATTCAATCAATTCGGCCGGCACCGATACCAGGCCGGCAGCCGTGGAAATGACCAGCGGGAAGAACGTGATCATGGTGGTGATCACCACGCGCGGCAACATGCCGGCGCCGAGCGTGACCACGATGATCGGCGCAATCGCCACCACCGGCGTCGATTGCACCACCACCAGCAACGGCAGCACGGTACGCGACAACAGGCGCGATGACGTCAGGCCGATGGCCAGCGGCAAGGCAATCAGGATCGCGATCAGAAAACCGGTAAAGGCCACTTGCAGCGTCGCTATCACATGGCCGAGCCAGTGACTGCCTTCCATCGACAACCCCGCTTGCACGATGGCGCTGGGCGATGGCAAGACATACGGTGGAATGGCCAGCAAGCGACAGGCCAGCTCCCACGCCAGCAACAAGCCGGCAAACGTGAGCGCCGGCGCCGCACGGTCGAGCAACGGTAATAATTTCATGCACTGACTCCTGCCGGTGCGCTTGGCAACCGGGAAAAAACCTTGGCCCGTATGTCATTGGCCAATTGATGAAAGCGCGGATCAGACAAGGTCTCCAGACTGCGCGGACGCGGCAGCGGGACGTCGATGATTTCACTGACACGTGCCGGGCGCGCACTCATGACGACAATCCGGTCTGCCAGCAATACCGCTTCCGGAATCGAGTGCGTGACAAACACCACGGTCTTGGGGCGTTCGGTCCAGATGCGCAGCAATTCAAAACTCATTTCATCGCGGGTCAGCGCATCAAGCGCCGAAAACGGTTCATCCATCAACAAGATATCGGGGTCATGCAACAAGGAACGCGCAATCGCCGCGCGCTGCTGCATGCCGCCCGATAACTCCAGCGGTTGCCGGTTGACGAAATCCTGCAAGCCGACCAGTTCCAGCAATTCCAGCGCGCGCGCCGTTTCGCGCGCGTCGACGCGGCCATACTTGTGGCGCATCGGAAACGTGACGTTATCGAGAATGCTGAGCCACGGCAGCAAGGTCGGCTTTTGAAACACCACGCCGATCTCGTCGCGCGGTTCGGTGACAGGCATGCCATAGATTTCGACGCCGCCGGAAGTCGGCTTGAGCAAACCGGCCACCAGTCGCAGGATGGTCGATTTGCCGCAGCCGGACGGGCCGATGACCGCGACAAACTCGTGCTTCTGCAAGGTCAGGCTGACATTGTTGAGCGCGGTCACGCTGCTGCCATCTGCAGCCGTGAAGGTCTGCGTGACGTTATCCAGTTTGATGACGGCTTCCATGATGATCTTCCGGTTGATGACTGAGGTATTTACCTGGCGCTGAGGAAGCTGCGATCCACCAGCTTTTCCGGATCGATCCTGGCGGCCGGATAATTCATCGATTTGGCGACCCAGGTCCAGGTGTTTTTCAGCAGCACCGGATCAAAGGTGCCAAATCCTTTGGCGGCACTGATGTCGTTCTTGATCAGCGGAATCGACGCCTGGAATTCTGCGGCGGCTTCCTTGCCATTGACTTCCGGCACGATGGCATTGAGATCGCTGCCAGCCGCGGCCGGGTTCGCCAGCGCAAACTGGAAGCCCTTGTTCAATGCCCGCACCACGCGCTTGAGTACTTCGGGACGTTCCTTGATCATCTTGTCCGATGCCATGAAGCTCCAGCCATAGCCGTCCAGTCCGAACGAGGTCCACGGCAACACCGACAATTCCTTGCCGGCTTGCTTGAGCACGTTCTCGAAACCGGGCGCCACCGTGACCCAGTTGATGCTGGCATCGACCTTGCCTTGCGCCAGCATCGGCGCCATTGCGCTCGGATCCACCTTGAGCACGGTAACCTTCGACGGATCGATGCCATTGGCTTCCAAAATCACCGGCCACAACGCATTGGATGACGAGAATGGCGCCGTGGCGATGGTCTTGCCGGTCAGCGATTTCAGATTGGTGATGCCGTTGCCTTTGACGGTAAAGATGGCATCCGGCTGTTTCGAATAGATCGACATGATGGCCTTGACCGGCACTCCGCCTTCAGCGGCTGCCATCATCAGCGCCGCCATCCCGCCGACACCGACATCGGCGGCACCGGCCGCCAGCTTGCTGACTGCATCGGTCGAACCGCGTCCGGTACGTACCGTGACATCCAGATCTTCCGCCTTGAAATAGCCTTGCTTGAGCGCGACATAGATCGGCGACTTGTCGCCACCGGGTAACCAGTCGAGCTGGAACAGCACCTTGTCGGCGGCAAATGCCGACAAGCAGTTCATCGCCAGCGCCGAGGCTGCCATCCATCGCATTGCACGTTTCATGTTTTCTCCTGAGTCAGATTTCAATACAGCGGGTAGGTGTCAAACAACATTCAGAAATAGCGGTCCAGCAACGGCAACAGCGCTGCCGATAATTGTTGCGGCTGCACCAGTTGCGGTACGTGACCGCACGCCAGACTGAGGCGCACGGCACCCGGTGTCAGCTCTTGCATCAGGCGCTGCAATGGCAGATGCAAGGATTGGTCCAGCAAGGCTTCGACATAGATGCGCGGCACGCTGCCGAAGCGTTCGGCGCGCAGACTCGGCGCCATCGCGCGTCCGCCTTCCGGCTGCGGCCGCAATTTGGCGACCGCCTGCATCGCCAGTTCCGGCGCGCAATCCTGTAAAAAAATCTGGCGTGCGGCGGTGGCCGGCACACTGCTCAGCAAACCATCGGCCGACCATTGCAGATGCGGACCGACGCCGCGCGGATCGAAATCCGGATGCCGTTCCCGATAGCGACTGATCAAGCCGGCATAAGTACAACAGTCAGGCAACATCATGCCGGCCAGATACACCAGGCATGCCACGCATTCCGGTGCGGCGTCGGCTACCTGCGACGCCGTGATGCCGCCGCCGCTGTGACCCAGCACCACGGCCGGACCATCCAGCGTGCGCAACAGGCGTAGCACGTGTTCCACATACAAATTCAGCGTGACGTCCGCCGGCATGGTGCGGTCGCGCGGATCGCAGCCATTGCCGGGCAGGTCGACTGCATGCACTTGCCAGCCTTGCCGCAACAGCTCAGGCCGCCATGCATCCCACGACCAGCTGCCTTGCCAGGCGCCGTGGATCAGCACCAGATGTTTAGTTCTCATCACTTGAATCAACCGTAGGTGCGGCGATAACAATCGCTCAAATGTTCAAGAGTAGTCACCGGCTGATACTTGGCCGGCGCTTCCGGGGTTGCGCAATTGGGCAGGCAACTGACCACGTAATCGGGATTGCCGGTAAAGAAAAATGGCATCGAATAGCGTTCGCAACCGGCGGTATTGACCACCCGGTGCAAGGTCGAGCGGTAACTGTCATTGGTCCAGCGCGCAATCAGATCACCAAGATTGACAACGAAGGTATCGGCAATCGGCGGTGCCGCGATCCAGCCCTGCGCACCATCCCAGACCTGCAAGCCGCCGACATCGTCTTGCGCCAGAATGGTCAGGCTGCCGAAATCGGTATGCGCGCCGCAGCCCTTCTCGCCCGGTTGCGGATTGGCTGGCTGCGGCGGGTAATGCAACAGACGCAGGGTCGCCACCGGATCACGGCAAAAGGCAGCGAAGTGTTGCTCATCCAGTTGCAGCGACAAGGCCAGACCGCGCATGAGCAATTCGCCGAGCGCGGTCATGGCGTCGAAATAAGCCTGCATGGCGGGCCGGAACGCCGGCATATCGCGCGGCCATTGATTGGCGCCATGATTGAATTTACCGGCCAGCACGCGCGCATCGTCGGCGGGCAAGTCGACGCCGATATAAAAGCTTTCCTTGAGATCCGGCGGTGCACCGGCTTCCAGTACTTGCGCGCCGAGCGGCTCGTAACCGCGATTGCACGGCGAATGCGCCTTATCCACCAGCCATTTGGATTCCGGCGGCGAATTGAAGAAGTTTTCCGATTGCACAAAAGCAGCGTTGATCAACCCGCGCTCAATGCCGTGCCCGGCGATATAAAAAAAGCCCTTGTCCAGACAAGCCGCCCGCATTTGCGCCCCGACTGCGGCACGCGCCGCCGGATCGGCCGAGCGCAGTCCGGCAATGTTCACTACCGGAATACCCTGCACCATTTGCGGTGCGGTTTGCAGGCTGCTGCTCTTGGTCGAAATCATCATTGCTCTCCGTGGCGTTGAAGCGAGTCTGGCTGTCGAAGCCAGTATAGGGAGCAGCGAGTGTTCGCAAAAGCATAGAAAAAACAGCATAGTGCTGCCGTTTCGGCATCAGCTGATTTTCAACAGAAGGCAATCATTACTTTCTTTGCAACAATAATCCGACCGCCATGCCACCGGCCTGCGGCGCCGTGATTACCCCGGGATGATCGCCGGTATCCGATAACGGGTGGTGACGGGACCATGTCCCGAGTGATCGCTGGCCGTTCTCAACGGCAGCGGGCCGGCGTTCTCGTCAACTGAAAAGATCGACTATAATCTCGCCCCATGAAGCTGCTGCGCACCTTGTTCATTCTCTTGCTGGCCATTGCCATTCCCCTTGAGGGACTGGCTGCCGTACGCATGGTGGAAACGATGCGCATGCATTCTGTTCCCATGGAAATGGCGCAGTCTGCCGGCACCGCCGATGAAACCTGCGTCATGAACATGAGCGATGCCGGCACCTCGTCCAAATCGACCGCGCCCTGCAAGATGGGCGATGCCTGCAAGATCTGCCAGGTGTTTCCCTCCACGACCTCGGCAACCGGCGTCAGTCCCTTGCCGCTGCCGTTGATTGATACCGTCGCGCTGCTGCCGGAATCATTCCTTCCTTCACGCGACCCGTCCGGGTTGTGGCGTCCCCCTCGTTCACTCTGATTTCCGCTGATTTGCTGATACGTCCGGCATAGCTGCCGGACGGTCGTCCGCGCGCCTGCGTGCGCGCTGTCATGTCATGGAGTGAATAACATGTCCTTTCGCAGGATATCCAGTACCTTGCTTGCTTTGCTGGCCGGGATGTCCGGCCTTGTTCAGGCCGCCCCCTTGTCCTTTGATGCTGCACTCGACATCGCCGAGCGTCAGTCCCCCAATCTCGCCTCCAGTCAGGCACAAATGCTGGCGGCTCAAGCGTTGGCCATCCCGGCAGGCGCATTGCCAGACCCGAAAATATTTGCCGGTATAGACAACTACCCGCTGTCCGGTCCGGATCGCGGTCAACTCAATGCCGACGCCATGACGATGCAAAAAATCGGTGTCATGCAAGAGTTTCCCAATGACGCCAAACGTCAGGCGCGGGTAGCGGTGGCGACAGCGGCGATTGAAACCGCTGCGGCGCAACGGCAGGTGGAGCGCTTGAAAGTGCGGCGTGGCGCAGCTCTGGCCTGGCTCAATCGCTACTACCTGGAGCGCAAGCTTGCCTTGTTCGCCAGCCTCGATCAGGAGAACCAGCTGTGGGCCGCCGCCGTGCGCGCTCAAATCACCGCCGGCCGCGGTCAGATTGCCGACAGCGTCATGCCCAAACAGGAAGCCGTGCAACTGGCCGACCGTCGCGATGATCTGGTGCGCGATCTGGTCAAAGCCAAAGCCGGTTTGCGGCGCTACATCGGTGCTGAAGCAGATGAACCGCTGACGGATGCACTACCGCCGTTGGTGATCGATGCCGGGCAATTGCGACAACACTTGTACCTTCATCCGGAATTGCAAGTCTTTGTCGCGGAAACCCACAAGGCAGAAGCCGAAGTGCGCGAAGCGCAGGCCATGAAGAAATCCGACTGGGGGGTCGAACTGGCCTACCAGCGCCGCGATCCGCGTTTCGGCAACATGCTGTCAGTGCAATTCACCTTTGAAATACCGGTCTCGCCGTCGACCCGCCAGGATCCTCGCATTGAAGCCAGACAGCAAGAGCTGTACCGGCTTGATGCGGATCGCGAAGCCATGCTGCGCAATCACACCAATGAACTGGAAAACGACCTGGCCGATTATCAAACCCTGGCGCGCCAGCTGGAACGCGCCAACCAAACCACCTTGCCGCTGGCGCAGCAAAAAATCGATCTGCAATACGCCGCCTGGCGTGCCGGCAAAGGCGATCTGACGGCGGTACTGGGAGCACGCCGGGAGCTGGTCGACCAGCGTCTGAAAATCATCGATCTCGAAGCGCAGCGCAGTGCCACGGCGGCGCAGCTTCATTTCGCCTATGGAGAACATCTGCAATGAAAAAACATGCTTATCAAATTGCCGTTCTGGTGGCGGTAGTTGCCGCTGTCAGCGGCGCAGCAGGTTATTGGCTGGCATCCGGCAATACCACACCGGCCGCCAGCCATGTCAATGACTCCGGCGCGTCAACAGAGCGCAAGGCATTGTATTGGTATGACCCGATGGTGCCGAACCAGCACTTCGAGCAACCTGGCAAGTCACCATTCATGGACATGCAACTGGTGCCAAAATATGCCGACGAACAAACCGCAGGCGGCGGCATCAGGATCGACGCCGGTATCGTCCAGAACCTGGGCATGCGCACCGCCAAAGTGGAACACGGCAGTCTGGCGGCGACCATCGATGCCGTCGCCAGCGTGCAACTGAATGATCGCCAGGTGGCGATAGTGCAGGCGCGCAGCGGCGGCTTTGTCGAACGCGTGTATGCACGCGCGCCCGGCGACATCATCGCGCGCGGAGCGCCGTTGGCCGATCTGCTGATTCCGGAGTGGGCCGGCGCGCAAGGCGAATTTCTGGCGCTGCGCAACAGCGGCGATCCGGCGCTGATCCAGGCCGCGCGGCAACGTCTGCAACTGCTGGGGATGCCGGCAGATCTGATCCGCCGGGTCGAACAGAGCGGCCATCCGCAAACCGTCGTCACCATTACCACGCCCATCGCCGGTCTGATTCAAACGCTGGAGGTGCGCAATGGCATGACGGTGACGGCCGGCGCATCGCTGGCCAGAATCAACGGCCTCGATACCGTCTGGCTGGAAGCGGCGATTCCTGAAGCGCAAGCGGCGCGCATCGATATCGGCGACAGGCTGAAGGCCGCCTTCCCGGCCTACCCCGGTGCCAGCTTCAGTGGCAAGGTTCTGGCAGTGCTGCCGGAGACCAACGCCGACAGCCGCACACTGCGCGTACGCGTCGAATTGCCCAATCGCGATGGCCGGTTGAAACCCGGCATGCTTGCACAAATTCATCTGCTTGCGGGCAATCCGGCATCCGGCTTGCTGCTGCCGTCGGAAGCGGTGATTCGCACCGGCACCCGCAATGTGGTGCTGGTCGCCAGCGGCGACGGCCACTATCAGCCGGTCGAAGTGCGTCTCGGACCAGAGTCGGACGGCAAGACCGTAGTGCTGGAAGGACTCAGCGAAGGGCAGCAAGTGGTGACTTCGGGGCAATTCCTGATTGACTCCGAAGCCAGCCTCAAAGGCGTACCGGCGCGTCTGACCAGTACAACGCCACCACCGGCAACTTCCGCCGCGGCCCCGCTCATGCTGAATGACGCAAGCGGCAAGATCGAAGCGATCCACGGCCTCGACATCACCCTTTCGCACGGCCCGGTGAAGACACTTGGCTGGGGCCCCATGACCATGCCCTTCAAACTGGCGAAAACTGAAATGGCGAACGGTCTGAAAACCGGTGACCGCGTCAATTTCAGCTTTCGCGAGCGGGATGGCGAATACCTGATCGAGAAGCTGGATCGGAGTGCACCATGATTGAAAAGCTGATCAAATGGTCCATCGCCAGCCGCTTCCTGGTGCTGCTCGCAGTACTGTTTCTGGCAGCCTGGGGTCTGTGGGCAATCAAGACCATGCCGGTCGACGCCTTGCCTGATCTGTCGGATGTGCAAGTCATCATTCGCACCAGCTACGCCGGTCAGGCGCCGCAGATTGTTGAAAATCAGGTGACCTATCCGCTGGCCACCACCATGTTGTCGGTACCGGGTGCGAAGACGGTGCGCGGCTACTCCTTCTTCGGCGACTCGTTCGTGTATGTCTTGTTTGAAGACGGCACTGATATGTACTGGGCGCGCTCGCGGGTGCTGGAGTATCTCAACCAGGTGCAGGGACGATTGCCGGCATCGGCCAAGGCATCGTTGGGACCGGACGCCACTGGTGTCGGCTGGATCTATGAATATGCCCTGACCGACAAGAGCGGCCAACACGACCTGTCGCAACTGCGCAGCCTGCAAGACTGGTTCCTGAAATACGAGCTCAAGAGTCTGCCCAACGTCGCCGAAGTCGCTACCGTCGGCGGCATGGTCAAGCAATATCAGGTGGTGCTCGATCCGGTGAAGCTTGCCGCCTACCGCATCCCGCAGGATAAGGTCATTGACGCCATCAAAAAGGCCAATCAGGAAACCGGCGGTGCGGTGCTGGAAATGGCGGAAACCGAATATATGGTGCGCGCCTCCGGTTACCTGAAAACGCTGGCGGACTTCCGCAACATTCCTCTCGCCAACGGCCCAAACAACGTCCCGGTGACGCTGGGTGCAGTGGCGACCATTCAGTTGGGGCCGGAGATGCGACGGGGTATTGCCGAGTTGAACGGCCAGGGCGAAACGGTTGGCGGCGTGGTGATTCTGCGCTCCGGGAAAAATGCTCGCGATACTATCGCTGCCGTCAAAGCCAAACTGCAAGAACTCAAGAAGAGTTTACCGCCGGGAGTTGACATCGTCCCGGTCTATGATCGCAGCCAGTTGATCGACCGCGCCATCGACAATCTGTCACACAAGTTGCTGGAAGAATTTCTGGTGGTCGCGGTGGTGTGCGCTCTGTTTCTGTGGCATCTGCGTTCGGCGCTGGTGGCAATCGTTTCGTTGCCGCTCGGCGTCATGATCGCATTCATCGTGATGCGCTATCAGGGTGTCAACGCCAACATCATGTCACTGGGCGGCATCGCCATTGCCATCGGCGCCATGGTCGATGCCGCAGTCGTCATGATCGAGAATGCGCACAAGCATATCGAAGCATGGCGCCACCGGCATCCGGGACAAACCCTGCAAGGCGAAACGCACTGGCGGGTGATTGGCGAAGCGGCGGCCGAAGTCGGTCCCACCCTGTTCTTTTGCCTGCTGATCATCACCTTGTCGTTCATTCCGGTGTTCACGCTGGAAGCGCAAGAGGGGCGGCTGTTCGGTCCGCTGGCATTCACCAAGACCTACGCCATGGCCGGTGCTGCCGGCTTGTCCGTCACGCTGATTCCGATCCTGATGGGCTATATGATCCGCGGCAATATTCCGCCGGAACACAGCAACCCGCTCAATCGCTGGCTGATCCGTTGTTACCGGCCGTTGCTGGAAACAGTATTGCGGCGGCCCAAAACAACGCTGGTCATTGCCGCGCTGGCATTGCTGACGACGCTGTGGCCGCTCAGCCGGTTGGGCGGTGAATTCCTGCCGCACATGGATGAAGGCGACTTGCTGTATATGCCGTCAGCCTTGCCGGGATTGTCTGCCGCCAAGGCCGCCGGGTTGCTGCAGCAAACCGACCGTCTCATCAGCACCGTACCGGAAGTCGCCAGCGTATTTGGCAAAGCTGGCCGCGCCGAAAGCGCAACCGATCCGGCGCCGTTGGAAATGTTCGAAACCACAATTCAGTTCAAGCCGCGCGATCAATGGCGGGCGGGCATGACGCCGGCCAAACTGATCGATGAACTCGACCGCGTGGTGAAGGTACCCGGCTTGTCCAACCTGTGGGTACCGCCAATCCGGAACCGCCTGGACATGCTGGCGACCGGAATCAAAAGTCCCATCGGCGTCAAGGTATCCGGCACCAGCCTCGCCGACATCGACCGCACCGCGCAAGAAATCGAACAGGTCGCCAGACAGGTACCCGGCGTCAGTTCGGCGCTCGCCGAGCGACTGACCGGCGGCCGCTATGTGGATATCGATATCGACCGCGTGGCAGCCGCCCGTTATGGGCTCAATATCGCCGACGTGCAAAGCATCGTTTCCTCTGCCATCGGCGGTGAGAACGTCGGCGAAACGGTCGAAGGTCTGGCGCGTTACCCGATCAACGTCCGCTATCCGCGCGAAATCCGGGACTCGCTGGAGAAGCTGCGCGACTTGCCGGTGCTGACCGCCAGCGGCCAGCAAATCACGCTCGGCACCGTGGCCCGATTGAAAATCAGCGATGGACCGCCGATGCTGAAAAGCGAAAATGCGCGTCCGAGCGGCTGGATTTATGTCGACGTCCGCGACCGCGATCTGGCGTCCGTGGTCGCGGACTTGCGCCGCGCGGTTGCCGCCAAGGTGAAGCTGGAACCGGGGGTCAGCGTTGCCTATTCGGGTCAGTTCGAATATCTGGAACGGGCCAATGCACGCCTGCAACTGGTGGTGCCGGCGACCCTGCTGATCATTTTCATCTTGCTGTATCTGACCTTCCGGCGCGTCGACGAAGCCGCGCTGATCATGGCCTCGTTACCGTTTGCCCTGGTCGGCGGCATCTGGTTTCTGTATCTGCAAGGCTACAACCTGTCAGTCGCCACCGGTGTCGGATTCATCGCGCTGGCCGGCGTCTCGGCGGAGTTCGGCGTGATCATGTTGCTGTACCTGAAACAGGCGCTGGCGGCACGACAGCAAACGGACATGGCACTGAGCATGCCGCTGCTTGACGATGCCATCCGTGAAGGCGCAGTGCTGCGAGTGCGGCCCAAGGCAATGACAGTCGCCGTCATTCTGGCCGGGCTGATACCGATCTTGTGGGGCAGCGGTGCCGGCTCGGAAGTCATGAGCCGCATCGCCGCACCGATGGTGGGCGGCATGATCACCGCGCCGTTGCTATCCATGTTTGTCATACCGGCTGCGTATCGTCTGCTGCGCGGCCGTCGCATCTCCGGGAGTGCCGAGCACTCCGGAAATATCTGATTTTTTACCAACCTGAAAGGAAGTTCATCATGAAGAAAAACATTATCGCTGCCGTCATCATTGCCATCAATCTGGGGACGATGTTGCCCGTGGTTGCGGCCGACATGGGAAACATGAACGGCATGAGCACCGCCCAGGCAACTGAAAAGGTCGCGCATGGCGTGGGTATCGTCAAGGATATCGACACCAGACAGAACACCATCGTGCTGGCGCATCAGCCGATCAAGGAATTGAATTGGCAGGCAATGACCATGGCGTTCAAGGTATCGGACGGCAGGATACTCAAGGGCATCAAAGCCGGTGATCAGGTGTCATTCGATCTGAAAGGCAGCGGCATGGACCCGGTCGTGACGGCAATTCGCCCCGGCAAGTAAGCAGAAAATGGCCCGGCTGACCGCACATCGCGTGCGTTCAATCGGGCCTGCTGCTGTTTCACCGGTTGCGGTAACTGTGCGCGGCAATCAGGATCAATCCAGCACCGGTTCTTCCTCGACGCGGCGTGCCAGTTCTTCGGACACGAAGTGGATGAAGGCATCCAGCACCGCCGGCATCGAACGGCCGGCGCGCACGTAAATCCCAAGATCGCTGCGTACCGGCGCCGGCGCCAGCAAGGGCACATGCACCAGCAAATCGTGGGTGCTTTCATATTCCAGCCCGAGCCGGGTCTGGAACGCAATGCCGAGTCCGCGCATTGCCAGATTTTTCATCAGTTCGATGGAGTCGGTCTGCGTGAGTACCGTGACCGGTTTCTTGTGATGCAGAATGATCGGTGCCAGCGTGGCTTGCAATGACAGTTCGGCGTGACTGAGAATCAGCGGGTAGCGCGCGCAGTCGGCAAAGGTCACATGCGGCAAGGATGCCAGCGGATGATTTTTGGGAACAATGGCGCCGACGCAAAAACTGCCCACGGCCACCTGACGCAAGTCCTTGCTGCGCGCCAGTGAAAAACCCATGCCGATATCGGCTTCGCCGTCGCTGATGCCTTTGGCGATTTCAGTCGAGCCAACCGTGCGCATGCTGACCCGCACCATCGGATAGCGCTTCAACATGCGTTCCAGCAAGGCCGGCACAAAATCGCTGTTGAGTCCCTCCACCGTCAGCACGCTCAGTTCGCCGCGCCGGATACCGCGCAAGCCATCGAGCTCGCGCAAGACGCGCTGTTCATCCTGCAACACGGTAATCACATGGCTGGCAAACACTTCACCCGCAGCGGTCAGTTTCAAGCCGTTCGGCAGGCGCTCGAACAAGTCGGCGCCGACTTCCTGTTCCAGGCTCAGCAATTGCCGGCTGATGGCCGACGACGCTACGTGCAGACGGCGTGATGCCTCACGGATCGAGCCGCACTGGCGGATCATGTCGAAGTATTTGAGCGAACGGGCGTGGATGTGCATGACGGTGCTGACGATAAGCCGGATGATGGCGACAGCCTGTCATGTTACACGGCTAGAACTCATTTCATAAATAGCCGCGAGTGGTATTTATGAAATGAGTTCTATATGAATCAGGTTGTTTTTTTGACGGCCTGGCGCACGCTTTCCATGGTGGCGGCCGCAGCATCCTTGCCGGCCGGCGGTGCAATTTCGGCTTGCGGTACATCTTCAACGCCGAGCGTGACATAGGGTGTGAGCGACAGTTCCGGCAGCTTGCGCCGCGTGGCTGCGGTAATCACCGGCAAATGAGTATTGAACAGGGAGACCAGATTATTGCTGGTCAGACCGCCGATGCCGATCAGTGCCGCGCGCGAAATAAAGCCCGGCAAGACGGTACCGTTATTGCGGATGATGAATGTGACCCGGTTGTCTCCGGTGTCTTTTGGATTTTCCAGTACGAATTGTTTCTGCATGCTTCACCACGGTCTCAATGGGGCCGCATCGTAACACGTCCGGCGCGTTCTGGCCGGGGCTGCCGCGCGCAAATGAAAAATCCCGCCCACGGACCGTGAACGGGATTGATCAACCTGACAATGTTCAGCTTAAAACTTGTGACGGATACCGACACCGAAACTGACACCGCTCTGCATGTCGGTAATCTTGTCAAGCATCGACACCGCATACACGTCGGTGCGTTTGGACAGGAAGTAGTCGTAACCGGCCGATACCGTATTGCGCTTGATCGACGACTGCCAGCCGGCGCCCAGCGTGCCCAGATAATCGCCATCGGCCTTGACCTTGGTCTGGGCCCACGACAACATCGCGGAGCCATTGCCCAGCGGCGCGCTGGCACCCAGTTGCAGCGTATCCGACTTCAGTTTGAAGCGCGTGTTGTCGGGTCCGTCCGGCAATTTGTTATCGGATTGCTGATAAGTCGCAAACAATTTGACCAGCGTGAAATCATACGCACCGCCGATGAACCAGGTATCTTGCTGACGCGCCGACGTCAGCGGATAGACCGCGCCGGTTTGCGTGTTGTACGGCAAGAAACTGAAGACCTTGGAATCGCCGGCAACCACGTCGACCGGATTGTTGACCTTGACGCGCTGATAATAGGCGCCGAGGTTCAGCGGCCCGTTCTTGTACATGGCATTGACGCCAAGATTGTTCTTGCTGTTGTTGCCGGCTTGTTCGCCGAGCTGGTAAAAGAAGCTGGCCGTCATGCCGCCGATATTCGGCGTGACGACCATGATTTCATTGCTCCAGCCGGTATCGCCGGCTTCGGTCGCGGCCCATTTCTGGCTTTTGTAAAAACCGGAGGAGGCCTGGGTATGCACCAGCAACGGCGCGAATGCAAACGAACCGCCGAACGGATTGAGGCTGATCGACGGCACGAAATTCGGTGCCAGATCGCGCCCCAGCGACACCCGTCCGAAGTTGCCGGCCAGACCGACGTTGGCATCGCGCGAAAACATGGTATCGGCATCATAACGGCCGGTGCCGCCGACGTCGGGACGGAAAAATCCGGTCAGGTTGAATTGCGCCTGCAAACCGCCGCCGAGATCTTCGACACCCTTGAAACCCCACCATGAGGTGGTCATGCCGCTGCTGTTGACGGCAGAGGTGCGGCCGGTTTCACCGCTGCGTTTCAACGAGCCGACATAGGTATCGATGACGCCGGTAACCTGTACGCTCGACTGCGCCGCGACATTGCCGGCTGCGACCAGGCCGGCCAGACCGACGACACAAGACGTGACTTTCCCCGCAAGACCTTGTTTGAATTGCATTTCCCTGCTCCCTTTGGATGGCCCGGCAATGCGCTGCATTGCCGGTGAGTGACTAACGAATGATGGGTTGTAGTTGTAGTTGTGGTTCAGTCTTTGCTGGCTTCCGGCAACACCGAGATGGCGATCAGCGCAATCACGGCAGCGACCATGACATACAGCGCCGGTGCGAAGGCAACCCCGGTGGTGTAAGTGATCCAGGTCAGAATCGCCGGCGCAAAGCCGCCAAGCAAGGTCACTGCGGTGTTATACGAAAGCGACATGCCGGACGAGCGCACCGCAGTCGGGAAAATTTCCGACAAGGCCGACGGCGCGACGCCGACGAACATCGAAATCATGGCGCAGAACAGCGATTGCACAATGATCAGCGTGGCGGTGGTGTGCGATGCCTGCAGCCACATCATCAACGGATAGACGCCGACCAGCAGCAATATCGCGCCGATCCGCAAGACTGTGCGCCGCCCCAGTTTGTCGGACAGGGTGCCCGAAAACACGCAACCGCCGATCAGGAAAAAGTTACCGATGAACGCCGCCAGGAATGCCTGCGAACTGGCAAAGCCCATGGTCTTTTGTACATAAATCGGCATGAAGATGATCAGCGAATACGGCCCGGCCGCCCACAATACCGACAAACCAAAACCGGCCAGCAATTGCTTCGGACATTCGCGGATGACTTGCAGCAACGGCGTCTTCTTTTCGACCCCGGATTTTTTCATGCGCGCTTCTTCCAGCTTGAAGTGCGGCGTTTCATCCAGCGTCTTGCGCATCCACAAACCCACCGGCGCAATCGCCAGACCGATGATGAACGGAATGCGCCAGGCCCATTCACCGATCTGATCGACGGTGAACACGGTGGTAACGATGGTCGCCACCAGGGCGCCCAGCACATTGCTGATACCCATGCTGGCTTGCAGCCACGAGGCGTACTGCCCCTTCTTTTCCGGCGGTGCATGCTCGACCAGAAACGCCGTCGCGCCGCCGATTTCGCCACCGGCAGAAAAGCCTTGCAAGACCCGGCCGCAGACGATCAGCAACGGCGCGCCGATACCGATGGCGGCATACGGCGGAGCAATCGCAATCAGCAGCGTACCCAATGCCATCAGCATGATGGTCATGGTCAGCGCCGCTTTGCGACCGGCGCGGTCGCCGTAGGATCCGAGCAGCAACGCGCCCAACGGCCGCGCCACATAGCCCAGACCAAACGCCATGAACGAGCCCATCAACTGCACCGTCGGGTTATCGTTCTTGAAAAAGTTCTGGCCGATATACACCGCAAACAAGGCGTACACGGTGAAGTCATACCATTCCAATGCATTGCCGGTGGAAGCGGCAATCACTGCCCGGCGTCCGACTTTCGCGTCGTGCGCCACTGCTGCCGGCGGCTGGCCCAGGCCATCCGTACCGGGGTTAAGTGCAACATCTTTCATGCTGGGTTCTCCTGAAGATCATATTGTTGCCTGAATCCAGCCGGCGCCCTCCCCCGGCTGGTGACTTTTTTTACTATTTTTTTGTTACCGCATTTCCGTACTGAAACAGTTACTGATACCTGGCTGCTGCCGTATCGATACGACCGATCTGCTTGCGTTCCACCTCATCGAGTGCTTCCTCGTAGCCGGCATCGGCATAACGCAGCACACCGCTGGCGGTATCGTTGGTCATCGACAATTGCAGACGCTGATCAGCGGCGACGCTGCCATCAGCCGTCACGGTGACGCCGGCGCTGGTCATGTAACCGCTGTAACCGCCGCCACCGGAATGGATCGCCACCAGATCGGCGCACGATGAACAATTGATCATGGCGTTGAGCAGCGGCCAGTCGGCGATGGCGTCGGAGCCGTCGCGCATGTTTTCGGTCATGATGTTGGGATGTGCCATGGCGCCGGCGTCGAGATGATCACGGGTAAACGCAACCGGTCCGCTCAGTTCACCGTCGCGCACCATGCGATTGACTTCCAGCGCCAGCTCGGTGCGCTCGCCGTGACCGAGCCACGCAATGCGGGCTGGCAAACCTTCGAATGGCACATATTGACGCGCCAGCTTGATCCAGTTGGACACGATCAGATTATCCGGGAAGCGGCGCAGCAGGAAGTCATCGATCTTGCGGATATCGTCGGCGTCATTGGACAGCGCAATCCAGCGGAACGGACCAATGGCGCGCGCAAACAGCGGCCGCAAGAAGGCTTCGGTAAATACCGGAATATTGAATGCGCGCTCGACGCCGCCTTGTCTGGCATGCGTGCGAATCAGGTTGCCGTTGTCGAACACCACGGCGCCGCGATCCTGAAAACCCAGCATGGCCTGCACATGCTGCACGATGGAGGCGCGGCTGTCATTCATCAGGCCTTCCATATCGGAGGTGCGACGCGCCGCCACTTGTTCCAGCGTGTGACCGAGCGGTACATAGCCGTACACCAGATCGTGCGCCGAAGTCTGATCGGTGACGATATCGGGAATGATGCCGCGCGCCAGAATCTGCGGATAGATCTCCGCAGCGTTGCCGAGCAGGCCGACCGAAATCGGCTCGCGCCGTGCCTGGGCATCGGCGATCAGCGCCAGTGCTTCATCCAGCGTATCGGCGCGGCGTTCGAGGAAGCCGGCCTTGATGCGCTTCTCAATCCGTTCCGGATTGACTTCCACGGTCAGGATGGCCGCATTCGCCATGCGTCCGGCCAGCGGTTGGGCGCCGCCCATGCCGCCGAGACCGGCAGTCAGAATGAAACGCCCGCGCAAGTCGTTGTCGAAATGCCGTTCGGCGATGCGACAGAAGATTTCGTAAGTGCCTTGAATCACGCCTTGCGAACCAATGTATTGCCAGTCGCCGGCAGTCAGGCCGCCCCAGCAAATCAGATTCTGTTGTTCCAGCGCGTAAAAATTTTCCGCCTTGGCCCACTGCCCGACCATATTGCAGTTGGCCATGATCACGATCGGTGCCTGGCTGTGCGTTCTCAAGATGCCGATCGGCTTGCCCGATTGCACGATCAGGGTCTGATCTTCTTCCAGCGTCAGCAAGGCTTCGACAATTGCGTTGTATGCCGGCCAGTCGCGCGCGGCGCGGCCCATGGCGGCATACACGATCAGTTTTTCCGGCGCTTCGCCGACCGCCAGTACGTTTTCCAGCAAACGCAACAGGGCTTCCTGACGCCAGCCTTTACAGCGCAAGGTGGTGCCGCTTTGTACTTCGAATGTTTTCTTCATGTTCATGCTGCTGCGGTAGTGGCGGCCAACGCGTAGTGGCTCAGATTGATGCCCAGCGCCTGTTCCACTTGCGGATAAACGGAGGGGTCGGTAACGCTGGAGGACAGCGGAATCAGATTTTTGTGCACATGGAAAATCAGGATTTCCATGCCTTCGCGCACATTGCCGGCGCTGACCGGATTGCCATCGGTATCGAGCGTGGTGATGACGTCGGGATAACTGGCAATGCGTTTGCCGTGCGCGTCTTCGACGGCCATGTGTTCATTCATGACGTGGATCACGCACTTGCCGGTGCCTGCGCCGACTTCGATCACGCCGATGTCGAAAGCTTCGTTGGTATATTTGAGCGTATTGCGCACCACCTTGCCGCTGCCGATGATGCTGCCGCCGGTTTGCTTGCAGATGGCGTCGACCACGGCGCTGCCACCGGCGCCTTGCGCGGCGATGATCGCTTCACCGAGCGCGAGCGCCATGCTGATGCCGCCCAACGCTGCATGGCTGCGTACATACGAGGCCGGAACCGGGTTGCGGCAACTGGCGATGAAGCCGCCCGACATATCGGAAGCCTTGCGCAGAATCGGCGACACCTTGGCGGTCGCGCCGCGTACCAGCAATTCAATATACGAGTTGCTGGCGCGCTTGCCGCCGACGGCGCTTTGAATCATTTGTTGCGGGCTGTTGGCGAGGCCGAGCGAGCCCATGTCGCCGGTTGGATGCGCGCGCAAATCGCCGACCGCATCGATCACCTTGGTACCCAATACTGCCGATGGCAACCAGCCGTTGAGCGTGCTCGACATGCCGTTCTGCCCGATGATCAAACCGTGAATCGGCTGTCCCAGCGCATCCTGCACCAGTTGCACCGCCTTGACGTAATCCATGCCCAGCATTTCCCAGTCCGTCAGACCACCGGGAGCGCCGATGGCCGCCGCCGTAGCGATCCAGGCATCGTCCGGCACTTCATCCATGCTGACCAGTTCCGGCCGGCCGATGGTCACTGCCATCGAACCCAGTTCCCGGCCGTGCGCAGCCCAGCCGCCACCGCCGCAAGCGAATACCGAACCGCCCCTGACGGCAGCCTCGACATCCTTGATTGTCAAAATACGTCCCATTGCCTCTTCCTTTTTCTGGCTATCCGCTTATGCGTCCATTCATGCACCGATCCGCGCTGATCAATGCAGCGTCACATCACTGCCTGACTTCGCTGAGCGTTATCGATGGCCGGATATTAGGTAGGATTTTTAATAATGTCGCATTACTTTTTGTGAGGAATGTATAACAAGACGTTAATGCGATTTATTGGTGCAATGCAGTAGTTTCACGCTTGCCCCGCAATCACGAGGGATAGCGCGCTCCGACCAGCATGTGTGCGCATAAAAACAGGGCACAGCCGCACCACGACGGCGATAGCGGCGCGGTGCAAATAATTTGATCGGGATCAAAAAACGGCGGGAAGTGTTGTCTGTCTGAAAAGCAGTAGTCAGGTTATAGCGACGTAGTACAGGCAATGCGCAGGCAGATTCCGGTACAGATTGCCTCAGCGTGGTATCGCTGCCATAGACGCCACCGTAAACCCGAACGCCTTGCTTGTCGCCGAGGCCGCCATACGCAGCGGCGCAGCAGTCGGCTTGTCGCCTTCGATCACGATCATGCCGCGACACAAGACCCGCATGCGATCCTTGATGCGCTTGAAGAACAGCGCCTTTTCCTTTCTTTCTTCCTGTGTCTCGCCGGGGTGATCGTTCTGTGCATGATCGGCGACCAGTACGAACTGCTGGCCTTTACCGAGCAGTTGCTGAAACTGTTCTTCGACCGATAAAGGAGATTCCCCATGCGAGCGCAGGAACACAAGGGGGGGAACGTGAATCATCAATCAACATGGCTGACTTCCTCTTCAAGAAAACGATAACAGGGGCGTTGTGAACGACTCTTTTCCCGTCGCCCACCGCTCTGCCAGCATGTCACTGATTTGCATTTGCGGCGCTTGCATCAGCGCCAGATTGTCGCTCGCAGCCGCCAATGAATGGGAAAATCCAACGGGCATCGACGCCGGCATCGATGCCCGGGCTGCAATCCAGAAGGGCCTGGACGCGCCGGTTAGGTGAGCTTCGGCGATCCGTCTTGCATTGCGTTTGCCGACAGCAAACTCTGATTGGCCCGTCCAAATGGGGTATCCGTCAACAGCGCACGTGCCGGCGTCAGGGACATCGATGACAGATTGCCTTTTCTCGCATATTGGTACGCGAAGTCGCCGCCGATTGCCGCATCATCACTGCCGCTGAGGTAGCAATCCGCCATGGAGGAAGACAAGGCCCAGCCGGTCAGCGTCGCGCTGTCGGCGCGCGCCTGATCAAATGCCGAAACCAGACCTGCAAAGTTGAATTGCGTGATTTTCTTGTTGTTGATGACGCCGGCCGATGCGGCGTCATAGTCGGCGCTGTCTTCAATCACCATTTGCAGTGTTGCAATGCTGCGCAGATTGTCGTGGCGATACCAGTCTTTGAACGTGAGGTGTTCGTCGGTGCCGGTGAGCAGCGTCAGATCGTTGGCATGCTTGCTGAACAACAGGTCGGCATAAGCGATACCGTTACCGAGTGACAGCACATTATCCTTGCCATTGCTGGCGAAGACCTGGTCCTGCCCGTCACCGCGATTGAATGCAATAATGTCGCAGCCGCTGCCGGTCGTCACGCTGTCGTTGCCGGTGCCGCCGATGAACAGTTCGTTACCGGCACCACCCTGCAGCACATCGTTGCCGGCACCGCCGTCGAGCAGGTTGTGGCCGCTGCCGCCATGCAAGCGGTCATTGCCATCCTGCCCCTGCAATAGGTCCGCGCCTTCGCCGCCGTGCAGTTCATCATTCCCGCTGCCGCCGAACAACGCATCATCGCCGGCGCCGCCATACAGGCGATCCGCACCGGTGCCGCCGTCGAGTATGTCATCACCGTCTTTGCCGTTCAGCATATCGTTGCCGCCCAGACCGATCAGCGTTTCTGCATCCGCGTAACCATACAGCACATCATCACCTGCGGTACCGGTGGTCACCATTTGCCTGACCGCCCCGACGTCCCACATGCTGCCGTCGGCAAATCTGATTTGCTCCACCTGACAACCATGGCTGGCATCGCCATAAAAGTAGCCTTCGATACGCAAGCTGTCGCTGCCCTCTTTGACCGACAACAACAGCGATTGCCGGTCCCGGCTCAACACCACATCGGCGACCGCAATGCCGGTGCCAAGCTGTACCACATCGCGCTTGCCAGTCCGGGCTTCATACGAGGAAATGGTGTCGTGTCCGGAACCGATGCCAAACAGATAGGTGTCATCGCCGCTGCCGCCATCGAGCCGGTCATTGCCGCTGCCACCGTCCAGCGTATCGTCGCCGGCGTTGCCATACAAACGGTCATTGCCGTCCTGCCCCCGCAACACATCCGCACCATCGCCGCCGTACAACGCATCATTGCCGCTGCCGCCTGCCAGGCGGTCATCGCCGCTGTCGCCATGCAGACGATCGGCGCCGGCGCCGCCATCGAGCACGTCATTGCCGCCCTTGCCGTCCAGCATATCGTTACCCGCCAGACCGGCCAGCGTATCCGCGCCGGCGTATCCATACAGGACATCGTCGCCTGCAGTACCGGTCGTTACCATTTGCCTGACCATCTCCACATCCCATATGGTGCCGTCGGCAAAGCGGATTTGTTCAGCCTGACAGCCATGGCTGGCGTCGCCGTAGAAGTAATCGTTCACACGCAAACTGTCGGTGCTGCCCTTGATCGATAACTGCAATGATTGCCACTCCCGGCTCAACACAATATCGGCGACCGTAATACCGGCACCGAGCTGAATTACATCGCGCTTGCCGGCCCGGTCTTCAAATGCTGAAATGATGTCCTGCCCGGAGCCGATGCCAAACAGGTAGGTATCGTTGCCGCTGCCGCCATCGAGCATGTCATTGCCGGCACCACCATCGAGCGTATCGTCGCCGGCATCGCCATACAGATGGTCGTTGCCATCCTGACCGCGCAACCAGTCTGCGCCATCACCGCCGCGCAATGCGTCATTTCCGCTGCCGCCGGACACGATGTCATCGCCGGCATCGCCATGCAATACATCGTTGCCGGCGCCGCCAAAGATGATGTCGTCACCGCCGCCGCCGTGAATCCGGTCATCCGCATCGCCAGCCACCACCATTTCATCCGCCGCAGTGCCGTCGTACTGATTGCCGCCGGATTGCGGCGTGATGATTTCCCGGGCCTCTTCCGCCCCGTCGATAACAATTACCTTGATCGTCTTGCTCATTTTTCACCTCCGAAAGTAATCGGTACGTGCTGCGTACGTGCCGCACTGGATTAACAAAATGACAATCATGAAATGGTGACTCTATCCACATTATTTCCAAATTGCAACTTTTAAAAAGCGAAGGGAATTGCCGAAAGGCGAAAGGATGACGTGCGATTTCTTTGCGACGACGGGTGCAACCGGCGGCGACTGCGCTGTGGACAAGGAGTCATCCGGAGCAGAAAAATGATGACGACCACATGGTGCCGTGGTCGTTGATGCTGCCGGACGGAGTGACTTTTTCAGAACGCCGGATTTATCTGCGGCGCATCGTGTGATCGCAGCACCGGTCACGGACACCAGCGTTGGTCACCTACGTCCCCAACGACTCCAGCACCGTCACAAACTCCTGCGCCAGCCGCGACAGCGGTTCCAGTTGCAGGTTGAAGACATTGATCGGGGCGTTGACGGCGGGTGCGACCGGGATCGCAACCACCTTGGACCAGATCGGGCCTTTGATCGTGACTTCATCGACCAGCGCCACGCCGACGCCGGCTTGCACCATGGCGCAGGCGACGTGGGCTTGCTGCACCTCGACTCTGGGTACCGGCTGATGTTCTTCCGCACCGAAGATTTGCTGTACCAGCTGACCGAACGGAATGTCGCTGCTGTAGCCGACGAACGGTTCGTCGATCAGGTCGTGGACCTTGACTTCCTTGCGTCCGGCCAGGCGGTGATTGAGCGGCAACACGGCGACGATGGGATTTTTGTACAGCGGACGGATGTCGAGACTGGGATGCGCCACCGGCATGTAAGTCACGCCCAGTTCCACCTGCTGGGTCAGCAGGCCTTGCAGCATGGCACTCGGAATCAGGGTATGCAATACGATCCGCACTTCCGGATAGCGCTCGCAAAAAATCGCCACCGCGCGCGGCATCAGGGACTGTCCGATGTTGGGACTGCTGGCGATGCGCAACTGGCCGATGCGGTTTTCCGCCAGATTTTCGGCGACCTCATTGACCCGCTGCACGCTTTGATAGACGGCGCTGACTTCTTCAAACAGACGGCGCGCTTCCGGCGTCGGATACAGACGGCCCTTGATGCGCTGGAACAGCATCAGGCCCAGCCGTTGCTCGGTATAGGAAATCAGGCGGCTGACAGCGGGTTGCGAAACATACAACAATTTCGAGGCACCGCTGATGGAGCCGCTGAGCATGATGGCCCGGAACACTTCAATCTGACGCAAGTTCAACTTCATAAGCCTTAACCTGATGTTAATTGGATCGCATATATAAGCATAAGGCATTTTGGCTTGCGCCACCCTACACTTTCGCATGAGAAGGTAATACAACCCATGCGGAGTAAATAATGAGCGATTTCGATCTGGTGGCGCACGGCAATATTGTCGAGGCCGAAGGCATAGTGGAGAACGGTTGGATCGGCGTGCGCGACGGCAAGGTGGCGGCGCGCGGCCAGGGCAAACCGCCGGCAGCGAAGGAAACGCTGGATGCCGGCGGCCGCTGGATCATGCCGGGCGTGGTGGACGGTCAGGTGCATTCCGGCAGTCAGGCCGGTCAGGAAGGATTGGGCTGGGCCTCGCGTGCGGCGGCCGCCGGCGGCGTCACCGTGATGGTGGATATGCCGTATGACGATCCCGAGCCGGTGGCGTCACGGCCGCAACTCGATGCCAAGATCGCCGAAGTGGAACGCGATTGCCACGTCGATGTGGCGTTGTTCGGTACCCTCAACGACAAGCATGGCATGCAAGCCGCCGCGGGTCTGATCGAAGGCGGCGTGTGCGCCTTCAAGTTTTCTACCTTTGAAGCAACGCCGGGACGTTTCCCGCGCGTCGACGAAGATGATCTGTATGAAGCGTTCCGCCTCATCGCGCCGTCCGGTCTGGTATGCGGCGTGCATAACCAGATGCAGGAATTGACGCGCAAGAATATCAAGCGCCTGATCGACGCCGGCGATACCGGCTGGGATGCGTTCATGCGCGCCCATACGCCGCTGATCGAAAATCTGGCGACCGCACTGATTTATGAAATCGGCGCCGAAACCGGTGCCCGCGCACATGCGGTGCATGTGTCGACCTCGCGTGGTTTCGAACTGTGCAACATGTATCGCCAGGCCGGCCATCACAGCACGATTGAAACCTGCATCCAATATCTGATGCTGAATCACGAAGAACACAGCAAGAAGTTCGGCGCCAAGACCAAGCATTACCCGCCGATCCGGCCGCAAGCCGAAGTCGATCTGCTGTGGACCCACATCGCCAATGACGCCTGCACGTTCGTGTCGTCGGATCACGTCAGCTGGGGTCTGGAACGCAAGGGCAATCCCAATATCTTCAAGAACTCGTCCGGCGGTCCCGGACTGGAAACCTTGTTGCCGGCGTTCTGGACCGGTTGCGAAGAACACGGCATTTCACCATCGATGGTGGTGCGTCAGCTGAGCCGCAATCCGGCCCGCCACTTCTTACTGGATGACCGCAAGGGTTCGCTCGATGTCGGCGCCGATGCCGACATCATCGTACTGAGCCCGGAAACCTATCTGTTCGATCCATCCCGCAGTTTGTCGGCGGTGCAATGGAGTTCATTCGAAGGCCGCCGGTTCACGGTCAAGGTCGCCGCCACGTACTGCCGCGGCCAGTTGGTATTCGATGGCAACGGCATCGTCAACCAGGCTGGCGATGGTCGCTTCCTGCGTCCGCATCGCGGCCCCCTGACGGCCTGAGCGACGCTTATCCATTTTCCTTCGGAATCATCATCATGTCCCATCAAGAACCTCTCCCGACGCTGCCGCCGCTCAATGCCGAGCGCCTGTGGCAACGCGTCGAAACGCTGTCGACAATGACGCTGCCGGACGTCCCCTGGACACGCCGCGCCTTTTCACCATTGTTTGTCGAAGCACGCGCGTGGCTGCGCGAGCAATTCATCGCTGCCGGCATGCAAGTGCATCAGGATGCCGGCGGCAATCTGGTCGGCCGCTTGCCGGCGCGGACCGACGCCTCCGGCAATGTCCCTGACAATCAACGCAAACCCATCATCACCGGTTCCCATTGCGACACGGTGATGATGGGCGGTCGCTTCGATGGCATCATCGGCGTGCTGGCCGGCATCGAAGTGGCGCATACGCTGCATGAAAACGGCATCGAACTGGACCATCCGTTTGAAGTGATCGACTTCCTGTCGGAAGAACCGAGCGACTACGGCATTTCCTGCATCGGCAGCCGCGCCTTTTCCGGCGCGCTCGGCGCCGACATGCTGGCGGCCCGCAATCCGGACGGCGAAACGCTGGCCGAGGGCATGCGCCGCATCGCTTGTCAGCCCGAACTGTTGAGCCAGCCGCTGCATGCAGCCAACAGCACTGCTGCGTTTGTCGAATTGCATATCGAACAGGGACCAGTACTCGAAAAACGCGGCTTGCCGATTGGCGTGGTGACCAATATCGTCGGTATCCGCCGCGTGTCGTTTACGGTATTGGGGCAGCCGGATCATGCCGGCACCACGCCGATGGACATCCGCCACGATGCACTGGCCGGCGCCGCCCGCATCATCGATGCCGCCAACCGCAAGGCCACTGCATTGTCGGGTCGTCCGCATTATGTGGTGGCCACCATTGGCCGCCTGTCGCTCACGCCGAACGCATCGAATGCGGTGCCCGGTAAAGTCGAGATGATGATGGAAGTGCGCAGTGAAAACAGCGCCATACTGGAAAGCTTCCCGGAGCAATTGATGGCAGAAGTTGCCGATGGCCTGACGCAATTGCGGGTCAAGGTCGAGATGCAGACCGTCAGTCGCTCCAAGCCGACCGATTGCGATGAAATGGTGATGCGCACCATCGAACAGGCCGCCGGCGCGCTGCAGTACCAGACCATGCGCATGCCGAGCGGCGCCGGTCACGATGCTGTGTACATGGCGCCGACCGGCCCCATCGGCATGATCTTCATCCCCTGCCTCAATGGCCGCAGCCACTGCCCGGAAGAATGGATAGAACCGGCGCAATTGCTGGATGGCACCCGCGTGTTGTATCAGACCGTACTGGAACTGGATCGCCGTTTGCAGGAGCAAGACGCATGAGCCAGATCAATGCCGCACCACCGGCGCGTCAGTCACTGCGCGCCTTTCTGGAACAGTTGGAAGTACAACGGCAATTGCATCACGTCAGCGACGCCGTCGCCACCGACTATGAAATGTCGGCCTGGCTGGCGCAATTGTCGGCCGGCAAGGCAGTGCAGTTCGACACCATCAAAGGTCACGCGGTGCGCGCCGTCGGCAATATCCTGAATTCGCGCGAACGCATTGCGGCCGGCATGAACATGACACCGGATGCCATGCAGGCGCAGATCATGGCGTCGATCGGCAATGGCATCAAGCCGGTCGATATCGGCCACGGCCCGTGCCAGGAAGTGATCGTGGAGCAACCGGATCTGGCCAGGGAGTTACCGGTGCCACGTTTCTTTGCCGACGAAACCGGCGCGTATATCACCGCCGGTGTCATCATCGCGCGTGACAGCGTGACCGGACGCGGCAATGCCTCCTACGCCCGCATCAAACTGTTGGGCGGCAATCGCGGCATGGTCGGCATCGCCCCTAATCACCATCTGGCGGTGATGGCACGCGCCGCGCAGGCGCGTGGCGAAAAACTCGATATCGCGGTGGCCATCGGCAATCATCCGGCACTGCTGATTGCCGCCGCACTTTACCTGCGGCTCGGCGACGATGAACTGGAATGCGCCGGCGCCTTGCTCGGTGAAGCGCTGCAAACCGTCGCCTGCCGCACCATTCCGCTGGCGGTGCCGGCGCATTGTGAAATCGTGCTGGAAGGCACGCTCGATCTGGAACAACAGCATGAAGAAGTACTGGTGTCGGAATATCACGGCATGTACGAACCCTACGGCAGCGGACCGGTAGCACAGTTCCATTGCCTGACGCGGCGCCATGACGCGCTGCTGCAAGTGATCCAGCCCGGCTACTATCCGGAACACACCCTGATCGGCGGCGTCGCGATTGCGGCCGGACTGGCGCAGGTATTGCGTGCGGCAGCGGTGCCGGTACGCGAAGTGGCGGTCGGCCACGGCGGCTGCGGCCGTCTGAGCGCGGTGGTCAGCCTGCATGCGCATCGCCCCGGCGAAGCCAGAAAAGTCATGTTTGCACTGTGGGGCAACGTCAACCTGATCAAGCACATCACGGTCGTTGATGCCGATATCGATCCGTGGAATAGCAATGAAGTGGAATGGGCGGTGGCGACCCGCATGCGCGCCGACCGCGATTTGCTGGTGGTGCCGGGCGCGCGTACCGATCGCTCGGAACCGATCAAGCATGACAGCGTGATTGCCAAGATGGGCATGGATGCCACTCGCAAGGAGGGCGACCGGCCTGACTGGCGGCGTGCGGTGCCGCCGGAAGAACTGATGCAGCAGGTGCGGGCGCGACTGGCGGCACAGACATGAGCCAGATGATCTCGCAGACGGCATCACAAGCACCGCGCCGCCGGCGCATGGTGGTTGGCATCAGCGGCGCCTCCGGCGTGATCTATGGCATCCGTCTGTTGCAGATGCTGCGGCGCTGCCAGATTGAATCGCATCTGGTGATGAGCCGTTCGGCGCAAGTCACGCTGGCGTGCGAAAGCGATCTGAAAATTGCCGACCTGCAGGCGCTGGCCGATGTCAGCTATCCGAATACCGATATCGGCGCCGCCATCGCCAGCGGTTCGTTCAAGGTCGATGGCATGATCATCGCGCCGTGCTCGGTCAAGAGCATGTCGGAAATCGCCAGCGGCTGCACCAGTTCGTTGTTGTCGCGTGCCGCCGATGTCATGCTCAAGGAGCGCCGGCGACTGGTATTGATGTTGCGCGAAACGCCGCTGCATCTCGGCCACATCCGCAGCATGGCCGCCGTCACCGAAGCCGGCGCCATTCTGTATCCGCCGGTGCCGGCGTTTTACGCCAAACCGGCATCGCTGGAACAGATGATCGATCACACATTGGGTCGGGTGCTCGACCTGTTCGATATCGACGTCCCGGAAGTGCAGCGCTGGCATGGCACGGCGGCAGCCTGACACACCTGCGCGCTAAGCCGGCGCCAGCGCCAGCAGCCGGGTAATGAAGGCCTGCACTGCCGGCGCTTTTTCAAAGCGGCGATACGCGACCGCAATTTCAGAGGTAATCATCTTGCCTGCGACTTCGCGGTAACTGACGCCGGGAATGTTGATGCTGGCCACCACCGAATGCGGCACCACGGCGCAGCCGACACCGAGCGATACCGCGCTCAGCACGCTGACCAGACTGCCGGGGCGATCCACGATACGTGGTGAAAACCGGCCGCGACGGCCGATTTCCAGCGTACCGTTTTCCTGTTCCGGGACGATGAAATTCTGATTGCCGAGCCGGCGCGCCGCAATCACTTTCAGTTGCGCCAGCGCTGAAGCCGCCGGCACCGCAATCACGAAACGGTCGCGCAAGACGACAGTGCTGACAATGCCTTCCGGATAAAACAGCGGCGGCCGCAACAATGCCAGATCGATGCGGCCCTGATCGAGCATGAATGGCAATTGCTGCATCGGATATTCATGCGCATCAACCTGCAAACCCGGATAGCTGTCACGAAACGCCGCTATCTGTTCCTGCAACACCCCGGCGTACACGGCTGAAGCCACATACCCTACCGCCACCCGCCCCAATTCGCCACGTCCGGCCCGCCGCGCTGCTTCCTGCGCCTGCCCGATCTGCTGCATGGCGCGTTGCGCTTCACCGAGAAATACCTCGCCGGCTGCGGTCAGCGCCACTGAGCGCTTGGTGCGCAAAAACAGCCGCGCACCGAGAAAACGTTCGGTTTCCTGAATCTGTTTGCTCAAGGCCGGCGGCGAAATGCCCAGCTCGGCAGCGGCGCGGCTGAAATGCAGAGAACGGGCAACGGCGAGGAAGCAACGGAAGTGACGTAGTTCCATATCGGTTTTCCTGGATGCAACTTTGCATCATCAACTATTAACCATGGCGACATTATATTGACCACAGCTTATAACAATGAATAAGACTGTGCCGATTAGAATGCAGATTCCCTCCCCGCTTTGCAAAGGACTTGCCATGATCAAATCACTGACTTCCGCTGCCGTCTTGCTGTTCACGCTGTCATCGGCACTGCCGGCAATGGCCGCAGACGATGTCGCCAGCCTGCCGACCAAACCGGTGCTGACCTTGCAACTGGCCAAGAAAATTGCTGCTGCGGCAGCCGCCGAAGCCGACAAGAATTCCTGGCCCAGCGTGATTGCGATTGTCGATGACGGCGGCTGGCCGCTGTATCTGGAACGCATGAACAATACCCAGGTCACGGCAAGCGCCTTGATCGCGCCGGAAAAAGCCCGCACCGCGGCCTTGTTCAAACGTCCTTCGGCCGATCTTGAAAATGCCATCAACAATGGTCGTCCGGCTGCCATTACCGCCCCCGGTTTCGTGATGATGGAAGGCGGCTTGCCGATTGTGGTGAATGGCAGCGTGATCGGCGCCATTGGCGTCAGTGGCGGCACCAAGGCGCAGGACAGCCAGATCGCCAAGGCTGGCCTGGAAGCACTGAAACACTAAGACCGATAACAAGAACCACGACAGCGAGACATCACCATGAGCAGCAGCGAGATCAGCCGCACCGGCATTGACAGCGCGTCCGGCACGCGCAGTTCCGGCAGCAATATGTGGACCTTGCTGACCTGTTCCAGCGTCTGTTCGCTGATCATGCTCGACACCAACGTGGTGGCGGTCTCGCTGCCGGCCATTGCGCGCTCGCTCAATGCCAGCTTTGTCGATGTCGAATGGGTGGTGAGCGCCTATATGCTGGCGTTCGCTTCCTTCCTGCTGCCGGCCGGCAGCATCGCCGACCGCCTTGGCCGGCGCCGCGTGATGCTGTTTGGTCTGGGGGTATTCGCACTGGCTTCGCTGTTATGCGGCCTGGCCTGGACGCCGCTGATACTGAACATCGCGCGCGCCATCAAAGGCATCGGCGCCGCCTTGCTGCTGACGTCGGCGCTGGCGGTGATCGGTCATGTCTTTCACGGCGAGCAGGAACGCGCCCGCGCGTGGTCGATCTGGGGTGCCTGCATGGGTGTGGCGATGACGATTGCGCCGATGCTCGGCGGCGTCATCACGGCCACGCTGGGATGGCGCTGGATTTTTTATCTGAACTTGCCGGTGGTGGCCATTCTGGTACTGCTGGTGCGCCGTCATGTCGAAGAGTCCAGCGACGCCGCCAGTACCCGTTTCGATCCGCTCGGTGCCGGCTTGTTTTCGGGCGGCCTGTTTTGCATCATCTGGGCCCTGATCGGCGGCAGCGTGTCCGGCTGGACCAGTGCCGTCACTAGCGCGCGCTTCGCCATCGGCCTGGCGCTGCTGGCGATCTTCGTGGTGGTGGAATTGCGTCAGCGCAATCCCATGATCGACCTTCATCTGTTCCGCCGCGCGGCATTCGTCGGCGCCGTCATGGGCATGTTCGGCTATGCCGTCTCGGCGCAGGTTCTGATGACATTCCTGCCGCTGTATCTGCAAAATGCTTTCGATTATTCGGCGACCCTGGCCGGTTGCGCCATGTTGCCGTTTGCGATTGCGATGGTGTTGTCATCCCGGCTCGGTCCGCGTGCCCATCGCTATTTCGATGATCGCGGCGTCCTCACCATCGGCCTGATCATCGTTGCCATCGGCAATCTGGCTACCGCGCTGGCGGTGTCGCAACTGTCTTATCTGCTGGTGGCGCTGGGCATGATCGTCAGCGGCAGTGGCGCCGGCCTGCTCAACGGCACCACTCAGAAAGCCATTCTCGGCCGGGTCCCGCGCAGCCGCAGCGGCATGGGTTCCGGCATCAGCACCACGACCCGTTTCGTCGGCATCGTGCTGGCCGTCGGCGGCCTCGGCGGCGTGCTGGCGACCCGCACCGGCAATGCCTTCAATGCCACATTGGCCGGCAGCGGCGAACATGCCTTCCATGCGTCGCCGGAACTGATCGGCAAGATCGTGGCCGGCAATGCCGCCGATGCCTTCACCGGTTTGCCGGCGGCATCCCGGGCGGTGGCACATGCGGCAGCCCAGTCGGCGTTTATCAGCGGCTTTTCCGACGTGCTGTATCTGGCCTCGGCACTGGCGGCGATCAGCGCCTTTGCGGTGTACCGGCTGGCCGGCAGTGCGCAGCCAGCCAACTGAAGCGGCAACCGCATCACCTCACGTCAACTGTGCGCCAGCTTGGCCGCCTGCGCCGGCGACACATGCTCGATATCGTGATCCGGCTTGATCTTGACGGTGGCGATGGCGCCGATGATCAGGAACAATCCGGAACCCAGAAACGGCAGACTCCAGTTGCCGGTCCAGTCGACGATGGCGCCAAACACCACCGGTGAAATGATGGTGGCCAGTGCGGCGCCGGTGTTGAGCATGCCGCTGGCGGTGCCGGCAAATTTCGGCGCCACATCCATCGGTACGGCCCAGATCGGTCCGATGGTCAATTCCAGCATGAAGAATGCGCCCGACAGACACCACACCACCACATTCACATCGTGGCTGAGCATGACCGGAATCAGGAAGCAGAATGCGCCCAGCAGACTCAGCACGATCACGCCTTGCCGCGCCACCCGCAGATTGCCGGTGCGCTTGAGCAAACGGTCACTGATCAGACCGCCGGTGACATCACCGACCACGCCGGCAAAGAACACGCCGGAAGCAAAGATCGCCGATTTCTTGAGATCAAGGTGATAGGCATTCATGAAGAAGATCGGGACCCAGCTGAAGAACAGGGTATTGGTCCAGACCTGACAGAAATACACGAAGATGGTCGGCGACATGCGGCGCAAGATCTTTTTCCACGGCGTCTGGTCGGCGCCGCTGGCGGTGGTCTTGTCATACTCCGGCAGGAACGTCAGTTCGGTTTCATTGATACCGGGATGCTCGCGCGGATTATCTTTGTAATAAAAAATCCAGACCAGAATCCACAGAGAAGTCAGCGCCCCGACAATCACGAACGCCGCGCGCCACGAATGCAAGGCGATCAGCAACGCCACCACCGGCGGCGCCACGGCATTGCCGAGACGCGAGAAAGAATGCGTGATGCCCTGCACGAAACCGCGATCCTTGCGCTGAAACCAGTTGGCAATCGCCCGCGCCTGCGCCGGCAATGCCGCGCCCTCGCCGATACCCAGCAGCAAGCGCGCCAGCACCAGCGACGTCAGGCCGCTGATGAAGCCGGTCGCGATAGTTGCCACCACCCAGATCGAACCGCATACGATCAGGGTTTTCTTGGCGCCCATGCGATCGGCAAACCAGCCGCCGATGATCTGGAATATCGCGTAGGTGTAACCGAAGGCGGAAAAAGCAATGCCGAGCGTGATGTTGGACAAGCCCAGCTCATCCTTGATCGGCCCGGCGGCAGCGGCCAGATTGACGCGATCCAGATACAGGATGAACGACATCGCGCAAAAAATGGCCAACATATATTTCTGGACATGGGTCTGACGCCCATGAAGGTCAATGGCTTGCATAGTCTCCTCGCACAAAGTGCAGGCGCCTCTGAGGACGCTCGTCGTGATAATGAAGGCCGGCGCTGCTGCGGTTTATCGCATGCCGCCGGCCGGGCTCAGCGATCTCTCGCAGCGTTGCGGCTCTCCCCCATGCGGCAGGCCAGTTCGAAGGCATTCGCCATGGCCGTCGACCTGGCAATGCCCTGACCGACGATGTCATACGCGGTGCCATGCGCCGGTGTCGTGATCGGGATCGGCAAACCGCCTTCGACCGTGACGCCGACATCGAAGCCCAGCAACTTGGTGGCGATCTGGCCCTGATCGTGATACATGGTGACGATACCGTCGAGCTTGCCGGCTTTGGCGCGCAAGAAAATGGTATCGGCCGGAAACGGACCTTCCGACGGATAACCGGCAGCGGCAGCCAGCGCGATGCCGGGTTCGATGATGCGGCTTTCTTCATCACCGTAATTGCCGTTGTCGCCGTTGTGCGGATTGAAGCCGCACACGCCGATGCGGGGTTGCGGCTTGCCAGCGGCGCGGAAAGCGTCGGTCAGCATGCTGATGGCAGTCGCCACGCCGTGCGGCGTCAACAATGACGACACCTCCTTGAGCGGCACGTGCGATGTCACGCGGCCGGTCCACAAATCATCCAGAATATTGAGCTCACCGCAGGCGCCGTCATAGTTGAGCAGTTTGGCGAACCAGCGCATTTCATCTTCTTCATGCATGCCGCCCTTGCGCATCGCCCCTTTGTTGAGCGGCGCAAAACACAGGGCATCGGCTTCACCGGCTTCGACCAGACGCGTGCCCAGCGTCAGCGATTCGAGAATGAAATTGCCGTTTTCGACGGCCGCCACGCCCGGCACGTATTCGCGTGTCAGCCCTGGCCAGTCAATGATGCGCACACTGTCCGAGTCGTGCGGCAGCGGCAGTTTTGCCGCACGCGCCGCCAGTTCCAGCGCCGGCCGGTTGGCAATCAGCGTGATATCGGCACGCGCTGCGGTAGCCGGATCAGACAACAAACGCAACACCAGTTCCGGACCGATGCCGGCCGGATCACCGACGGTCAGTGCGATGCGCGGTTTGGACGATAAAGACGGTACTGCCGACATGTATGCTCCTTTGCAAACCTGAAATGACGTCTTTCATTACGCCATCGCCGCAGCGATGCGCAACCGGACGCACAGGAATGCGCGGGAATGCCGGCGAGATGAAAACGATGGGCAACTATACGATCCGGCCGGCGGTTTGCTCCATCGCTATTTTGCTTAGGCAGGATTCGCATTTTGCGAAACCGGCGCCAATGCCCGCTAAGACCGGGGCGATTGCGGCAGCGCCTGGACCACGGCCATGCCTGACGATGACATCGCATGCGGTGGTTGATGGCAGATGACGAAGCGCCGGGTGGCCCACTCACCTTCGATGGGAATCGAGAGGAATTTACCGTCGCCGGCCAGCAGTGTCGCCACCGCCTCAGGCATCAGGCCAATACCCATCTGCTCGGCGACCATCGCCGCCATGCTGTGGAAACTGCGCACCAGAATGCGCATGTGCAATACCCGGTTGGCCTGCGCCGCCAGTCGTCCGAGCGTCAGCGAAATCGCCGCTCCTTCGCTGAGGCCGATCACTTCATGCGGCAGCAAATCTTCCAGCGTGACACTGGCGCGGCCAGCCAGCGGATGACCATGCGGCACCGCCAGCACCAGCCGGTCTTGCCGGTACGGCAAGGTCGGCAGCAAGGTGCCGCCGAGGGTGCTTTCATAAATACCGATATCGGCCACGCCGCGTGTCACTGCTTCCACCACGCCCTGGCTGTTGAGCTCCAGCAGATCGATCTTGATGCCCGGATGCAAACCCTGACAGCGACGGATATCCGGCGCCATGAATTGCAGCACCACCGAAGTACAAGCCGCCACCCGCACCACCCCCATATTGCCCTGACGGAACGCGGTAGCATCGTCCTGCATGCGCGCCACCGCATGCAACATGCTGCGCACATGCGCCAGCAAGGCCCGCCCGGCATCGGTCAGAGCCATGCCATGCGGCAAGCGTTCAAACAAGGCAATCCCGAATTGCGCCTCAAATTCCTGAATCCGCCGCGACGCCGCCGCCGGCGCCAGAAAGATACGCTCCGCCGCCTTGGTGACCGCCCCCAGCTCGGCAGTCGCTTCAAACAAGCGCAAGGTAGTCAGATCAAAATGGATGCGGTCAAGACTGATATCGCTGTGCGTGAACATGGAAGCAGCACGAAATTTCGGGCGGTTGGCTGGAAAAATGTATTCTAACCGCGTTCCCTCAATGCAAAAGGACGCTTGCGCGTCCTTTCACTTTTACTGCGTACAAAGCAACCACCAAACCGAGACCAAACCAATCACGGTTTTAGCTGGCAGCAATCAACC
>NZ_LFLS01000003.1 GCF_001189915.1 Herbaspirillum autotrophicum | reverse complement strand
TCGCCCCGAGCAATGCCCCCAGCATCAGGGCGCTGCTGCCTTGCATTCCATGGAGCCAGGCAGTGAGGGCACTCAGCGCTTCGGCCACCGGTGTCCCGACGACATACAACATCAGCATGCCGACCAGCAGCGAACCCAGTACCGGCAGAATCAGCATTGGTTTGAGTCCATCCAGATTGCGTCCGAGACGGATGTAGCGATTCAGCAGTTCGGTAGCGTAACCGGCAATGAAACCGGCCAGAATGCCGCCCAGAAAACCGGCGCCGAGATGGGCCGCCAGCAAACCGCCGGTCATACCGGGTGCAATGCCGGGGCGATTGGCAATTGAATAGGCGATGTAGCCGGACAGCACCGGCACGATCAAGGTCAGGGCGGCATTGGCGCCGATCTGGAACAGCGACCACGCCAGTGAGCCTTTGTGCGCATCGTCAAAGGCATAAATGCCGCCCAGGGCAAAGGCCAGCGCAATCAGAATGCCGCCTGCCGTAATGAAGGGCAGCATGAACGACACGCCGGTCATCAAATGTTTGTAGGGCCCGCCGCGTTCCTGGCCGGCAGCGTTGCCATTGCTGGTTTGCGACGTATGGCTAAGCGGCTGCTGCGCAGCGTCGCTGATGGCGCGCCGGATCAGTGCCTGGCCATCATTGATGGCAGGTTTGGTATTGCTCTTGTAAACCCGTTTGCCGGCAAAGCGCGCGACATCGACCTGGGTATCGGCGGCAATCATGACCAGATCGGCGGCGGCAATCTCGGCCTCGCTCAGACCGTCGCGGGCGCCCACCGAGCCTTGCGTTTCCACCCGCATCTGGTGCCCCAGCGCGCGCGCGGCCTGGGCCAGACCTTCTGCTGCCATGAAGGTGTGGGCGATGCCGGTCGGACACGAGGTGATGGCGACGATATTGAGGCTGGCGCCGTTTGTCGCCGTTACTGCTGCCGGTACCGCTGCCGCTTGCATGCGCGTCAGTAAATCTTGCAACACCGCATCGGCATCGTGCAAGACCTTTTCCATGCTGACCGTCAGGCTGAGACAGCCGGCCCGTTCGGCATCGCCGGCCCCGCGTGCATCCGCTTGTGCACCGACCAGCAATACCGCGTCGGCGCTGCGCAGGGCAGCATCGGACAGCCCGGTCGCAGTGGTGAGGATGTGAATTCCGATATGCCGGGATTGCGCGCTGTGACGCAAGGATGCGCCGGCCAGAATCGACTGCGCGGAAGGGGTATCGCGCTCGCCGGCGCTGATGAGAGCCAACAGATTTGCCATGATTTTTTCCTCGTTCGGATGGTTGCCTGGATAGGATAAGTAGGGTGATGACGGCATTACATCTGTCTTATGTTGACCCGCGATGCCAGTGCCCCGATGCTGCTGGCGTCTGGCAGGTGCGGACCAATGCTGGTCAGTTTGGCGGCAGCGAATGCGACTGCCCGGCGGGCGATGGCTTCGCTGTCGAGGCCGGCGTTCCAGGCCGACACCATGCCCGCCACCAGCGCATCGCCGGCACCGACCGTGGAGCGTGCTGCCAACGCCGGCAGGCTGGCCAGCAAACTATGTTCGGCGTCGACAAACAAGGCGCCTTGTTCGCCCAGCGAGACCACGACTTTAGCGATGCCCAGTCGTTGCAGTTCACGCGCCGCCGCCGTGATCAATTCCAGTGTTGGCAAGGCTTGTCCGACCAACTGTTCGAGTTCGTGCCGGTTCGGTTTGACGCAACTGGGCATGGCTGCGGCCGGCACATCCAGTGCCGCTTCCAGTGCCGCACCGCTGGTGTCGAGCAAGACACAGGCACCGCGACGTTTGAGTTGCCAGATCAGATGGGCGTAGCTGGCTTGCGGTAAACCGATTGGCAAGCTGCCGGCCAGTACCACATGGACCGGCGCGTCGAGGGCGTCGAATTGCCATAACACGGCATCGAGCATGCCGGCGTCCACCTGAATGCCGGGCAGGTTGATGTCGGTAGTTTCGTTGCGGCTGCGATCCGATAGTTTGATATTGGTGCGGGTGCTGCCGGGCACGCGCAAGAAACGGTCATTGATGCCCTTGTGACGAAACATCTCGACGAAGCTGTCGCTGTTGTCTTCGCCGAGCAGACCGGTGACGCTCACGCGTTCCCCGAAGTCTGCCAGGCAGCAGGCGACGTTGACGCCTTTGCCGCCCGGATTGCACTGTATCTCATGCGCCAGATTCAGCGCCCCCGGCACCAGTTGCGACAGACTGATGGTCTGGTCGATTGCCGGATTCAGCGTGACGGTAATGATTTCGCGTTTCAAAGAACGTAAGGCCGTGTTGTTCACGATGCGGCTCCGTCGAGGGCGCGTACCTGGTCGGCGGTTTCGCAATTGAGTGCCTGTTGTGCCAGTGCGGTCAGGGCGCTGTGCGTACTGCGTCGCAGACGCGATTTGACGCCGGGAATGTCGCGCGGACTCATCGACAGTTCCGAGACGCCCAACCCGACCAGCAAGGCGGCGCCAAACGCATCACCTGCCAGGCCGCCGCAGACGCCGACCCGCCGCCGGTGTTTGCTGGCACCGTTGACCGTGTCGCGGATCAGGCGCAGCACCGCCGGATGCAGGCTGTCGGCTTCGCCGGCCAGTTCCGTGTGCTGGCGATCAATGGCCAATACATATTGGGTCAGGTCATTGGTGCCG
Source organism: Herbaspirillum autotrophicum (assembly GCF_001189915.1). Taxonomy (GTDB): domain Bacteria; phylum Pseudomonadota; class Gammaproteobacteria; order Burkholderiales; family Burkholderiaceae_D; genus Herbaspirillum; species Herbaspirillum autotrophicum. Next base: position 269,307 of record NZ_LFLS01000003.1, on the reverse strand, counting down.
ATGGAAAAGAAATCGACATGCTCCGCCAGCTTGTCGGCCAGTACTGCCGCCGCCGGCACTTCGACCATGATGCCGAGCGGTACGTGCGGTGCCTCCAGCTCGCGACGAATGCGTTCACAGCAGGTGCGCAGGGCGGCCACCTCATGCACCGAGGTGATCATGGGGAACATGATTGCCAGTTGTTGACTGCACTTGGCGGCGCGGTACAAGGCCCGTAATTGCGGTTCCAGCAAATCGGGACGGCGCAGTTGCAGACGGGCGCCGCGCAGGCCCAGAAACGGATTGCTTTCTTGTGGCAGGTTCAAGTGGCCGACCTGCTTATCGCCGCCGATATCCAGCGTGCGCACGATCAGCGGGCGATCATTGAGTGCTTCCAGCATGCCGCGATAGGTGCGGTACTGTTCTTCTTCATCGGGGGCATGATCGCGTTCCAGAAACAGGAATTCGGTGCGCATCAGGCCCACGCCTTCTGCGCCCCAGTGAAGCGCGTCGCGTACCTGTTCCGGCAAATTGATGTTGGCGGCAATCTCGGTGGTGTGGCCGTCACGGGTTTGCGCCGGCAAATTGCGTTCGGCTGTTTCGCGTACTTTGCGTTGTTGCTGCAAGGCCATCCACTTTCGCGCGGAGTCGATATCGGCGCTGTCCGGCTGCACATACAGACAGCCGGTCTGGCCATCCAATATGACGCTGGTGCCGTTCGGAATGTCCAGTAGCGTCGCGCCGCCGGCCACGATTGCCGGCAAGCCGAGTGTGCGCGCCAGAATTGCGGTATGCGCGGACGGGCCGCCATGAGCAGTGGCCAGGCCGATGACGCGGGAGGTATCCAGCGTGGCGGTATCGGATGGCGACAAATCGGTGGCAATCAGAATGCAGTCGGCCTCGGGCAGGTCGGTCAGCGAAGGCACATGCAAGCGCGGATCGATATGCTGCAGCACACGCCGGGCGACGTCCCGCAAATCTGCCGCGCGTGCTGCCAGCAGTGGATTGCCCAGGGCTGCCAACTGGTTTGCCAATTGTTCGCTGGCATGGTGCCAGGACCAGGCGACGCCGTGACCTGCCACCAGCAATTCGCAGGTTTGCGTGATCAGATCGATATCGTCGAGCAGCGCGGCCTGGGCGATGAAAATGTCGGCTTGCGCTGCTCCCAGCTTGCCGGTGGTGTTGATGGCAAGCAGTTCCAGCGCGCTGCGCGCAGCGTCGAGGGCAGCGTCCAGCTGATCACCGGCATCGCGCAACAATATCGGCCGATCCGGAATGCAGAATTTTTTCGGATGCAGTACATGGACCTTGCCGATGGCGATGCCAGGACTGGCGCTCAGCCCCGAAATCACTTGCGGATCGCCAGCCGGCATCCAGCGCAATGGCGACGCATCGTCTTTTTTCTTGTGTGCCGCCAGCGCTGCTTCGGCTTGTTCTTTGGCGCTCAGATCGATGATGACTTTGTTGAATCGGATCAGCGCTTCAATCGCGTCGTGGCCATCGGCCGATATGGTGACGACGTCGCCATAGGCCAGACCCAATTGCAGCAGCGAAATCAGGTTCTTCGGATCGGCTGTTTCATCACCGCGACGAATCTGAATGCGCGCTGCGAACTGGCGTGCCGTTTTGACCCATTGCGTGGCCGGCCGCGCGTGCAGGCCGTTGGGGTAATCGGTGGTCCATTCGAAGTGTTCGCTCAGATCGCTGGTGATGGTCATGCCGCCGCCGCTCACCAGTTTGACTGGTTCTGCCTCGGCCATGGCCGCAATCAATTCCTGGACATCGCCGGTTTCGAACAGTTGCTGTAATCGCGCGGCATCTTGTAGCAGTCGTGTCAGCTGACGCAGCAACAGCAAATGTTCATCCGAGCGGGCGGCGATGACGAAGATCAGATGTGTGGTTTGTCCGGGATGCCATTCAAGCCCGTCCGGAATTTGCAAGACGGCGATACCGGTCTGGCGGATCAGATGGCGGTCTTCCGGCATGCCATGCGGAATCGCGACACCGTGGCCGAGAAAGGTATTGGCCAATGTTTCACGGCGCAGCAGGCTGTCGATGTAGGCGGGTTCAATGCAACCGGCTTGCACCAGCAATTGCCCGGCGTCGCGGATAGCGCTGTCGCGGTCCGGACTGCAGCAATTCAGCCAGACAAGTTCAGCGCGTATCAAGATGTTGCTCATAAATGCTCGTCTCCTCGATTGGTTATCCATGTTTGCCAAGGCGTCAATTTGCGTTGCCCGATGGTTGTCGAACAATCAATCAAATGGGTGAGAACGTTTCCAATAATTTCTCATTCATTCGTTTATGGTTACGTAAAATTTCTGCATTTAATCAAAAAAATACCGCTTAAATGCTTGAAATGTAGCCATGTTTGATTTACGATGACGAAATTCATGATGGAAACGATTCCAATATGAGCGTGATTATAAAGGATGTTGCCAAACTGGCCAGTGTTTCGATATCGACCGTCTCGCGAGTGTTGTGCGGCGGCTCGGTCAGTGACAGCGTGCGCAAGAAAGTCGAAGCTGCCATTGCTGCCAGCGGTTATCGTCCCAATCTCTCGGCGCGCCGTTTGCGCACACAACATACCTATGCCATCGGTCTGATCGTTCCGGATATCCGCAATCCCTTTTTCGCCGAGGTCGGGCGTGCCGTGGAAGACGCCGCTTATCGCGCCGGGCTGCGCGTGATTCTGTGCAATACCGATGGCGATGCCGACAAAGAAGATGCGTATTTGCGGCTGATGGAAGAGGAGCGGGTCACCGGCGTGATCATGGCTGCGGGCATGCAAGCCGCAGCCGGCCTGCAGCAGCGCGACACGCCATTTCCCTTATTGCTGCTGGATGTCGGCGGCCCGGTACTCAGGCACGATGCGGTCATGCTGGACAACGCACAGGCTGCAGCCATGCTGGTCGATCATTTGCATCAGAAGGGATGCCGGCGAATAGCCGGTTTGTTTGGCGTCGGCGGCACCACCACGGCAGAACGTCATGCCGGTTTTGTCGCGGCGATGATGGCGCATGGACTGCCGTTGGAGAACGCGCACTTGATTGCGGATGCGGAGCTGGCCGGGCAGGCGATAGTACAGTTGCTGGAGTCGGTTCCGGCACCGCAAGCGCTGGTGGCCGGTGATGCCGGTCTGATGTTGATTGCTTATAAAGTGCTGCGGCGTTTGGGCTTGAGCGAACGCATCGCGATTGTCGGATTTGAAAATGCGGCGTGGACCGAAGTTGCCGGCGCCGGGTTGACGGTCATTGAACAGCCGCTTGATGAAATCGGCCGTACCGCAGTGAACCTGTTGCTGGACCGTCTGGCGCAGCCGCAGCAAGCGGCGCGCAAACTGGTGTTGAGCGGCAAGCTGATCGTGCGCGGCGGTGCCGCAGATGGTGTTGCAGCGTTTTCACCGGACGCTTAAAGCGGCCAGGCGCGGCGCAGAATTTCCTGCTGTATGTTATCCGCCGGCGCCGCGCCGGCAGCGCCGAGGGTGCCGAATACGCGGCCATTGCCGGCATCGAAACGACTGGCGATAAACGCTTCGGCAGATGCCGATGGTGCGTGTTGCAACATCAAGATCGATTGAATCAGCAACACCAGTTTTTGCACCAGACGGCGTGCCTGCATTTCGCGCTGCTCTTGCGGCAATGCCAGCAAGTCTTTCAGTTCGCCGAGCTGCGTGTTCAGCAGCGGGTGACCCGCCGCCGTTTGCTGCAGATCATCCAGCAGCAGGGTCCCGACTTCCGCTTCGCGTTCCAATGCGCGCAGTACATCCAGGCACATGACGTTGCCCGATCCTTCCCAGATTGAATTGACCGGCGCCTCGCGGTACATGCGCGCCAGCGGGCCGGTTTCGACATAACCGTTGCCGCCCCAGACTTCCATGCATTCACCGCTGAATTCGAGCGCCCGCTTGCAGATCCAGAATTTGGCGGCCGGCGTGACGATGCGACGCCAGGCCCGTTGCAATGGTGACAGCGGGGCATCGAAGGCGGCCGCCAGGCGCAGCATCAGCAAGGTGGCCGCTTCGCTTTCGAGCGCCAGATCGCTGAGCACATTGCGCATCAACGGTTGCTCGGCCAGATGTTTGCCGAAGGCGCTGCGGTGGCGCGCATGATGCAGCGCCTGCACCAGCGCCTGTCGCATCAGGCCGGTACTGCCGATCACGCAATCGAGACGGGTCTGGTTGGCCATTTCAATGATGGTCGGGATGCCGCGACCTTCTTCGCCCACCATGACGCCATAGGCACTGTCGAATTCGACTTCGCTGCTGGCGTTGGAGCGATTGCCGAGTTTGTCCTTGAGTTGTTGAATCAGGATGCCGTTCTTTTCACCGTCCGGTCGCCAGCGTGGCAGGAAAAAACAGGACAAGCCGTTTTCCGTATTGGCCAGCACCATATGGGCATCGCTCATCGGTGCCGAGAAAAACCATTTGTGGCCGGTCAGGGTATAGGCCGCGCCGCGCCCGCTGCCATTGAGCGGACGGGCAATCGTGGTATTGCTGCGCACGTCCGAGCCGCCTTGCTTTTCGGTCATGCCCATGCCGATCAGGACCGAGCGTTTGTGCTCCAGCGGAATATCGCGCGGATCGTGTTCGCGCGAAAACAGTTTGTCGCGCAGTAACGCAAACAGTGCCCCTTCGTTTTGCAGCACCGGAATCGCGGCAAACGTCATGGTGGTCGGACACAGCGATCCGGCTTCGATTTGCGCATGCATGAAATAACCGGCGGCGCGCGCCACGTGGGCGCCGGGGCGTTTATCCATCCATGGCAGCGCATGCAGGCATTCGCGCCGCAGCAAGGCCAGCAAGGCGTGCCATGCCGGATGGTAACTGACGCTGTCGATGCGGTTGCCGACGCGGTCATGCGTATGCAGTTCAGGAGGGTAGCGGTTGGCCAGCTCCCCCAGTTGCAGCATATCGGCGCTGCCGAGTTCGATGCCCAGGCCGCTCAGGGCGGAAGCATGCCACTGTGCCTGCTCGCGTTGCACGCCCGCGGTCAGCGCCAGGTCGCTGGCAAAGACGTTGTAATCCTTCAGTTCCGGGACCTGATTCGTGACTTCATGCGTCTTCATCGTTGCTCCTGCGGCTGGTGGCCGATAGGGTGGCATTGCCGGTTGGCAGCGCGTTAGGTAGTTTTGCTATAACTATATGAATATCTTGTTGCTAGTCCGTTCCGGCACATGACAAAGACTCATATTAAAATGAGGCTTCTGAAAAGCATAGAAAACACCATGTCCTATTTGACCATAGAAGAAACGATCGGCAACACGCCGTTGATTCAACTGCAACGTATCGGTGGTGAAGATGCGGTGCGGCGCAATAACATCATCCTGGGCAAGATGGAAGGCAATAATCCGGCCGGTTCGGTCAAGGACCGTGCCGCACTGTCCATGATACGGCGTGCAGAAGAACGTGGACAGATCAAACCGGGCGATACGCTGATCGAGGCCACCAGCGGCAATACTGGCATTGCGCTGGCGATGGTGGCGGCCATGCGCGGTTACAAGATGGTCTTGCTGATGCCGGAAAACCTCAGTGAAGAGCGGCGTCAAAGTATGGCGGCTTATGGCGCCAAGATCGTGCTGACGCCGAAAAGCGGTGGCATGGAATACGCCCGCGACCTGGCGGAGCAAATGCAGAAAGAAGGGCAAGGTCTGATTCTGGATCAGTTTGCCAATGCCGATAATCCGCTGGCGCACTACGAAACCACTGGTCCGGAACTGTGGCGCGACACCAAGGGCGGTATCACCCACTTTGTCAGCGCGATGGGTACCACCGGCACCATCATGGGCGTGTCCAGATATCTGAAAGAACAAAATCCGGCGATTCAGATCGTCGGTGCGCAACCGGAAGAGGGATCGTCGATTCCAGGCATCCGCAAATGGCCGGAAGCCTATCTGCCGAAAATTTATGAAAAGCCGCGCGTGGACCAGCTGGAATACGTGAGTCAGGCTGCGGCGGAAAACATGGCACGCAAGCTGGCGATGGTGGAAGGCTTGTTTTGCGGCATCTCGGCTGCCGGCGCCTGCGAGGTGGCATTGCGCATTTCGCAGCAGGTCGAAAATGCAACGATCGTGTTTGTGGTCTGCGACCGCGGTGATCGTTATCTGTCGACCGGGGTATTTCCGGCCTGACTGGTCAGAATGCATAAAAAAATCGGAGCCAGAACGGCTCCGATTTTTTTTATTCTGCTTGTGCTGTTGCAGGCACGCCTGGCTTCGGCTTGAACTGCTTGTCGCTGATACGGAATTTTTCGCGACGATCGCCCATCAATTCGCGCAACTCGCGGATCGACAGTTCGCTGACTTCATGCATGCGAATCAGCAATGATGCGCCGACCGGCAGTCTGCGATGGCGGATTTTGCTGATGACCGGAGGCGCGACTTCCAGTGCTCTCGACAAGGCGGCATCATTTTTCAGATGGAGCTTTTCGATCAGCGAGTCCAGCAGGTGGTTTGGATCGTAATTGATTTGATCCAAAGGCAATTTATCGTTTGCGCCAATAGGTGTAGTCATGATCGGACATTCCATTATGCAGATGTTTATAAAGACCCTTATTTCGTAAGAGCATTAATTGTTGTTGAGATAACAACTTACGATCAAGTATCGATTAAAGGTGTCATTCTTTGCTCTCTGCAACGTCAACAACATTGTTCAACAAGTCAGTCACAGGTCTTGTGACTCGTATTAATTCGTCAATAAATTGGTAATTTTTTGACTTAATACTAAAACTCAGAAAGAACTATTGCAGAATAGTTGCAAGAGATCACCTAGAATTTGTTATGGATATTAACAGGATTTTTTCGAGATTAGGTGTTGTTTCTTTGATACTACAAACGATAACGCATTCCAGCCCGATAATCCCAGCTCCCGCATCGTAGCGATATTCCTCTCGAAAATCGCGTTTGCCTCAGGGAAAGAATCCACTGCGCGATCGATGCTGCTTTCGCGCAACAGATGAAGCGTGGGGTAAGGTGAACGGTTGGTGTAGTTATCGATTTCATCGGCGTTACTGTCGGCAAATTGATATTCCGGATGGAAACTTGCAATTTGTATAACGCCGGTCAGGTCGTTTTCGTCGACAACGGCGTCGGCGATTTCGAGAAAATCGTTATATTCCAGAAAATCCTGCAGTACTTGCGGATGAATCAGCAAGGTTGTTTCAATTTTTTCCGGATCGGTTTCGTCCAGGAATTGCAATTCACGCTGCAAATCCGCCGCCAGCGCTTCACGGGTCTTGGCATTGCTGACCACATAGCGGATTTGATTCTTGACGTGAACGGCTTTGGCGAACGGACATAAATTCAGGCCGATCACGGCCTCTTCCAGCCACGCTCGCGTGGCGGCAATAATTTCATCGGGGGTAGTTACGGTGTGCATGCGATATTGTCGCACGCATGTAAATGCATGCGCTTGCAGTGCCGGGAAATCGGCTATTCTTCACATCCTTCGTTTGTACACACAAGAAAAACGTTTATGGCTTTGAAAGCAACCATCTTTAAGGCCGATCTCCAGATTTCGGACATGGATCGGCATTATTACCAGAATCACACCCTGACGATTGCCCGGCATCCTTCGGAAACCGACGAACGGATGATGATCCGGGTGTTGGCATTCGCATTGCACGCCAGCGAGGCACTCAACTTCGGCAAGGGCTTGTCGGATATCGATGAGCCTGACCTGTGGGAAAAGGATTTGACTGGCGCCATCGATTTGTGGATCGAAGTCGGGCAACCTGATGACAAGCGCATTCTCAAAGCCTGCGGCCGCGCCGCGCGCGTGATTGTGTATAGCTATAGCAGCACCAGTCATATCTGGTGGGGCCAGATCGGCAACCGGGTCGAACGCGCCAAGAATCTGAGCGTGATCCACATTGATGCCGATACCAGTCAGGCGCTGGAAAAAATGGCGCAGCGCTCGATGCAATTGCAATGCACGATTCAGGATGGCCAGATCTGGCTCGGCAACAATGACCAGATGGTGCAGATCGATCCGCAAACCATCAAGGCCGCGACCAAGTAACCGCCACTGCGCCTGCGTGCGGCAAGCTCGCCGTATTGTTATCTGCGTTCTATCCGGTGCAGCAGGCGCTGCCCTTCGGCACTGTTGAACCAAGCGGCATGGCCGAGGAAGTATGTGTCGTAAGCCAATGCGGCATTGGCGGCAGAGCGCGTGATGCCGTGGAAGTAATTCAGTTCGGCCAGTGCGAACTCGGCATGCACCAGCGGCAACAGTGCCGCCAGGGCGCGCCACTGACGGTTCGACAGCGGCAATACCGACGCGTAGCCATCGAGCAGGGCATCCAGCAATTCCAGGTGGACCAGTTGGGTGTCGCGCGCCGGGATCGCCAGCCATTCAATGATATTGCGTTCGACTGCCGTGGCCAGATCATGCAAGGCACAGGTCCGGTCGCACAAGCCGAAGTCGAGAATGGTTTCCACCTTGGCGTGGGCGCTGCTGTCCGACCACAGTAAATTCGACGCGTGCCAGTCATTGTGACTCCACAGTGGCGTCAATTCATCCAGATACGCTTGCAATCGCGCATGCCACGGCAGCATGGTGGTGCTGACTTCGGCGCGCCAGTCGCGCTGGCGCAGATAATCGGCAATCGCCGGATGGCGTTCGATATAGTCTTGCATCTGCAGCAGCGGATCGGCAGCAGAAAAAATCGTGAAACTGGAAACCAGGGTCTGTGCCTGTCGCGCCGGCGCAGCAAAATCGCGCGCCGCCAGATGCAGCCGGGCCAGTGCGCGGCCGGCATCGAAAGCATGGGTGCTGCTGGTAAACGGGGTCCAGGAAACGGCATCGCGATACAGATCGACACCGGCGGCGACCGCATGCACTTCATACGTCCAGTGATCGTCGGCGACGGCAGTATCGCCCTGATTGGTGCGCAACACTTCGCTGACAGCAACGCCGCGTGAACGCAGGTGGGAAATGAAGCGATGCTCTTCGCGCAAATCTTCGAGACCGCGCACGCTCAGATGGTGGCGCTTGACGAAGATGTCACCGCTGTCGGTGGTCATCACGCAGCCGGCAGAAAACGGGCGCGGGCTATGCCATACCAGACGCTTGATGGCGCCCAGTTGCGGATAGTGCCGCAAGACCCGGGTCACTTCGGCCGAGGTCAATGCCGGCCAGTCCGAAATCACGGCGTCGGCATTCATGCCGTGACTCAAGACCCGCGTCAGGTGATGTGATGCAGCTTCCATAACTTAAAAATCATATTGCATGGTCAGGCGCGCCAGACGCGGCGCACCGAGATGCAGGTAACTGTCGCCGAGCGATTCTCCGACATCTTTCCAGTACCGCTTGTCGAACAGATTATCCACCGTAAAGCGAATGGTGGTGGCGTGACCGCCGATGCGGGTGCCATAGCGCAAGCCGGCATTGAAGATATTCCAGGCCGATACCGTGGCGGTGCCGTCGCGATTGGCGGCCCGGTTGCCGCTGTACAGCCAGCTGCCGAGCAGGTGCAAATCATCCATGCCGGGCACGGCATAGTCGGCGTGCAATGCAGTGCGCAGACGTGGCACGTTGATCGCCTGATGCCCGTCATAGGCCGGGGTGCCGGTATCGCGCACCCGGGCCTGAGTCCATGCCAGGCCAGCGCTCAGTCGCCATTGCCTGCCGAATTTGCCGGAGGCGCCAAGTTCGAGGCCGGTGTTGGTTTGGGTGCCTTGCTGCAGGTAAGTGAAGGAGCCGTCGGCGTTGGGTTTGGGGTATTCGTAGGGTTTGTTCATGCGGAACAAGGCTGCCGTCAAACTGACGTCTTCTTTCCAGTCGTACTTGATGCCGGCTTCCACCTGGCGTGACACGACAGGTGGAAGGATGAGACCGCCTGCCCAGGCTGGTGCCTGTCCGCCCAGCGATAATGCTTCGGTATAGCTGGTGTAAAAAGACAGCGATTTGTTCGGTTGATAAATCAATGCCAGTTGTGGCAGGAACAGTGAGCGATCGGTGTCGCGCGTGACAGCGCCGGTAGCATCAAATGCCTGCTCCTTGAGCCAGATCTGACGACCGCCGGCGATGACTTGCCAGCGTTCACCGAAATGCATACGGTCAGTGGCGAACAGTGATTGCTGGCGGCTGTCGAGCCGGCGATAGGACAAGCCCGGTTGCTGTGGCGAGGGCGAGAAGATCAGCGGCGTCGGGTTGTAGATGTTGTCGCTGCCGCGATAGTCAAATACCGCGTCAGTCTGATCTACCGTGCGCCGGAACAAGCTGGCGCCCATGGTCAGGTCATGCCGTACTGCACCGGTATCAAATTTTCCCAGTACCACCGTCTGTAATTGATCGTTGCGTCGCTCGTCGTTCGGGCTGCGATAGTCGTACACATCAAAATCGCCGTTGGCTGAAAAATACGGAGAGATACCGCTGCCATACACAAACGCCACATTGTCATCAATCACCGCCCGGCTGCGGCTGGCCGCAACATAGGCGCGCCAGTCAGGCGCCAGATCGAGGTCAAGCCGCACGTCCATGTTCAGCGAATTGATGGCCACCGGTTTGGCCCATGGCTGCGGACTCAGCATCACCGTCGGCGATACGTTCGACGGCACTGTCGTGCCGCCCAGCAATTGGTAGGCGGAAACCGAGCGCTGTACCTTTTGCTGGTACTCGGCATTGATCTGCAAGCGCGCCCTTGGGCTGATGATCCAGCTGGCAGCAACCGAGGCAAAGTCGCGGTAACCATCGGCATGGTCGACATATGAATTGATGTCTTCATGCGCGGCATTGATGCGCAAACCGAATTGCTGCTGCGCGCCGAACAGGGTGCCGATATCGGTAGCCAGATAGCGCGAGCCGTTGGCGTCGGCGCCGACCATGACGGAGCGCACATCGGCCGGACGCTTGGTCACGTAATTGACCAGCCCGCCGGGCGTGGCGACGCCGCCTTGCAAGCCCGCCAGTCCCTTGAGGAATTCGACGCTTTCCTTGTTTTCCAGCGCCACATTCTGTTCGCCGCTGATGGTCATGCCATTGATCCGGTAACCGCTCGCCAGATCGAGCGGAAAGCCACGGATGCTGATGTTTTCGTAATAGCCGACCGGCGCGTAGTTTTCACTGATGCCGGGATCGTTCTTGATGACGTCGGTCAACAAGCGTGCCTGCTGGTCTTGCAGGGTGGCGGCAGTGACGACGGTAACCGAGGCCGGGGTATCGAGCAGTGCCGCTTCGTCGAAGCCTGCTACCGAGGCTGCGCGGGCGCGGTAAGCATCCTTGCTGTCCCGGGCGGCACTGACACTGATGGTCGGCAGCGCATCGCCGGCAGGTGTTTCTTCATTGTTGCCGGCGGCATACGCCTCGGGCAGGGCGGCCGCCAGCGTCAGCGTCATGGCCAAAGGGGAAAAACGTTTCATGAGCAAGCAGTGCAGAGCGGTTGGAGTATTAACAGTAATTAACGATTGCGCGCGGCACGCACGGCCCGGCTTAGATCTATCACCGACATGGCGTAGAAATAGCTGCGGTTGTATTGGGTGATGGCAAAGAAATTGTTGGTCGCCAGCCAGTATTCGGTCGCGCCGGTGCCGTTTTGCAGATCCACCAGGCCGAAGCGCATGCCGGCCGGCAATGGCGCATCCGAACTGACGCCGACGGCTTTCAGATCATCCTGATTGAACTTGGCTTCGAGTCCCTGATTGAGCAGGCTTTCCCATTTGTTGCTGCCGTCGATGGCGCTCAGCGTGGCCGGGAATACAGTCGGCTCGCCGCGTTGCCAGCCATGAATCGTCAGGAAATGGGCGACGCTGCCGATGGCATCCACCGGAGAGTTGCGCAAATCGATCTTGCCGTTGCCGTCGAAATCGACCGCATACTGACGAATGCTGCTGGGCATGAATTGCGGCCAGCCGATGGCGCCGGCATAGGAGCCGAGCAGCGAGAACGGATCGATGTTCGATTCGCGTGCAAACAGCAGCGCGTTTTCCAGTTCGCCGCGGAAAAATGCCATGCGCGCTTCGCGGTTGGGCGTATCCGGGTAATCGAAGGCCAGCGTGGTGAGTGAATCGATCACGCGGAAATTGCCGGTGTTGCGACCGTAAACCGTTTCGACGCCGATGATGGCGACGATGATCTCCGCCGGCACGCCGTATTGTTCCTGCGCCCTTGCCAGCGCGATTTCATGTTCATTCCAGAAGTCCACGCCACCCGTAATGCGTACCGGCTCGACAAAGCGGGCACGGTAGGCTTGCCAGTTTTTCGGCTTGTTGCTTGGCGCCGGCTTGATCAGACGGATCGCGGTATCGAGATAACGCGTCTTGTTGAACATGGCCTGTAAGGTGGCCTTGTCAAAGTTGTTGCGCTCCACCATTTCATCGATGAAACGGTTGACCTCTTTCCATTGGCTGAAATTGGCAAACTCTTCATCCTGCGCCGGCGTCGCCGGTTTTTTGGCCGGCTTGCTCTTGGCCTTCTTGGCATTGACGTCGGTTTTCGCCTTGCTGCTGCCGGCTGCCGCCGGCTGGGTTTGCGCACAACCAGTCAGGCAAGCCAGGGATAACGCGAACAAACCGAACAGATGAGGAGTGCGTAAGGATGATTTCATCGACATGGGAAGGTAGTTGGGCCGGAAATGAAGCTGAGCCAGCGAATCGGCAAGTATACCGCATCGCTGCGGCAGGCCGTTGCAGGGATGCCGCAATCCGGCACTTGGAGGTACACTAACAGTTCGCCGTTTCCGGAGCAGACGGCGTTTTTCAAAGCGACTATAAAAATGACGACCGCCTTTTACACGCATACCGATTGCCTGCGCCACGAAATGGGGGACTGGCATCCTGAAGCGCCGGTGCGACTGCAAGCGATTGAAGACCAGTTGATTGCCAGCCGCATCGACCAGTTTCTGGAGCGGCGTGAAGCGCCGTTGGCCAGCCTGGAAGATATCGGGCGGGTGCATACCGGCAACGCGATCAGCCTGGTGCATGACAACTCGCTGGCGCTGGCAGGAAAATCCGACTATTACTCGATTGACGGCGACACGCTGCTCAATGGCCATAGCTGGCAAGCCGCCTTGCGCGCCGCCGGCGCCGCCATTGCTGCGACCGACGCGGTGCTGGCCGGTGAACTCGACAACGCCTTTTGTTCGGTGCGACCGCCGGGACATCACGCCACGCCGACGACGCCGATGGGATTTTGCTTTTTCAATAACGTCGCCGTGGCGGCGCGGCATGCGATGGATGTGCACGGTCTGGAACGGGTCGCGATCATCGATTTCGATGTACATCACGGCAATGGCACCGAAGCCGCATTTGCGCATGACCCGCGCGTCTTGATGGCGAGTTTTTTTCAACATCCGTTTTATCCGTTCAGCGGCGCCGAGCCAGCCGAGTCGCATATCGTCAATGTGCCGGTGCCGGCCTACAGCGGCGGCGATGTGGTGCGCGCGCTGGTCAAGGAAAAATGGTTGCCGGCGCTGCATGCGCACCGGCCGCAGATGATCTTCATTTCCGCCGGCTTTGATGCCCACCGTGAAGATGACATGGGGCAGATGGGGCTGGTAGAAGCCGATTACGCCTGGCTGACCAAGGAAGTCATGGCGATTGCCAGGCTCTACGCCAACAACCGTATCGTCAGTTGTCTCGAAGGCGGCTACAACCTGTCGGCACTGGCGCGCAGCGTGGTAGCGCATCTCAAGGTGCTGGCCGATCTCGACTGAGATCCGCGCAGCGTCAGGACGGCTGATAGGCGGCGATGATGGCGTCGGCCACCGCACGCACGCGGGCAGTACGATTGAGATCACCATGCAGCACCAGCCACATGTCGTAAGGCTCGGAACGCTGCGGCCAGATGCGTTTCAGTTGCGGTTCCTGATCGCCCAGATGGAGCGGCAACTCGCCGATGCCGAGACCGGCCCGGATCGCTTCGATCATCATCAGTCCGGACATCACTTCCATTGCCACCCGCGCATTGCAGAACGATTCGCCGCAGATGGCGGTATTCGAATGTTGCACAACCGTGCGTTGGTAAATCACCACATCGTGACCACGCATGCCGCTGCCCGGCTCCGGCTCGCCGTGCGCTTTCAGATAGGCCTTGGAGGCATACATCCCCAATTCCTGCCGGGCCAGATGGCGCGAGATCAGGTCCGGGCTGGTCGGACGCTGGCTGCGCACCGCCAGATCGGCTTCGCGCCGGGTCATGTTGGCATACTGCTTGGCCGTGTTCAGCACCACCCGGATAGCGGGATGTTCGGCGTGCAGCTTTTGCATGGCGGGGATCAGGAAATAGCGCGCCGAGGTATCGGTGGAGGCAACCTTGACGGTGCCGCACAGTCGCTCATCGATACCCTGGGTCTGGCGCACCAGTTGTTCGGCACCTTGCTCCATGCGTTCGGCGGCGCTGACCGCAAGTTCGCCGGCCGGCGTGGCAACATAGCCGGCAGGTGTCCGTAAAAACAGACGGGCATCGAGCGCCTTTTCCATCGCACTCAGACGCCGCCCGACCGTGGCCTGATCGATCTGCAATTGTTCGGCAGCCCCGCGCAGCGTGCCTATGCGGTGAATTGCCAGAAAAACACGGGCATTATCCCAATCCATTCGGTGCTCCTGTCCGGTGTTCGCCGGAGGTCTCGTTGTGATGCATTTTTGCATCGGAGTCACGATGTTATGCTTCTTTATTGCATCGGACAAGTTGCCTAGAATGAGCATCTGTTCACTGCTCGCGGAAATATCATGTCGCTGCCATCTGCCGTTCCTTGCACTACCGTGCCACTGCCGCCGTCACCGCTGGTGACTGCGCGCGCCGGCTTGTTGCCGCTGGTGACGCTGGCCATCGGCTTCGTCATGGCAATGCTGGATGTGACCGTAGTCAATGTCGGCTTGTCTTCCATCGAACACAGCCTGGCGACACCGCTGTCGATGCTGGTGTGGATTGTCGATGGCTACACGCTGACCTTTGCCGCAATGTTGCTGGTCGGCGGAGCGCTGGCAGATCGCTACGGCGCCAAGCAGATTTACCTGCTGGGTTTGTTGCTGTTCGTGGTGGCGTCCCTGTTGTGCGGCGCGGCGCCGAACGGCGGCTTGCTGGTGGCAGCGCGTTTGTTGCAAGGCTTGGGGGCGGCGTTGTTCATGCCCAGCTCGCTGAGTTTGCTCACGCATACTTATCAGGATGACCGGGTGCGGGCGCACATGTTGGGTATCTGGTCGGCCACGGTGGGCGGCGCTGCTGCGCTCGGACCGCTGGTGGGTGGCGTGCTGATTCACAGTTTCGGCTGGCGCAGCGTCTTCCTGATCAACGTGCCGGTCGGTTTGCTCGGTCTGGTATTGGCGTATCGGCTGATTCCGGCAGTACAGAAAAATCCGCGGCCGCTGCGCATCAGCAGCCACGTACTCGGCATCGGCATGCTGGCGGCATTGAGCTTCGCCCTGATTCAAGGCCCGGTATATGGCTGGGGTTCGCTGCCGATCATTACGGCGTTTGGCTTGACGCTGGCCGCCGCAGCGTTGCTGGTGCAGCGTGAACGGCGCGGCGTCACGCCGTTGTTGCCGCCGGCATTGTTTGCCACGCCGCAATTTGCGGCTGCCAATGGCATCGGCTTCCTGATCAACTTCGGTGTCTACGGGCAATTCTTTTTCCTCAGCCTGTTTTTGCAACAGGCGCGCGGCGCGGATGCCTTGCATACCGGCTTGCAGTTATTGCCGATGATGGCCGTGATTTTTGCCGGCAATCTGTTGTCGGGACGCATGACGGCACGCTGGGGTGCGCGTTTCCCGATGCAGCTGGGCTTGACCGTGGCCGTCATTTTCTCCGGTTTGCTGATGACGGTCACTGCCACCACGCCTTACTGGATCTTCGCGCTGGTCGGTGCGTGCGCCAATCTCGGTGTCAGCACGGCAATTCCGGCCATGACCACGGCGGTGATGCAGGTCGCCGGCCGCACCCATGCCAACAGCGCCGCGGCAGCCCTGAATGCCAATCGCCAGATCGGCGCCCTGGTCGGAGTGGCGCTGGTCGGAGCGATCCTGCATACCTTCGGTGACTGGTACTGGCGCACGGCGCTGGCATTTGGCGTCATTTGTGCCGTCTATGCAGGGGCCTTGTGGCTGGTGGCACGCTACATCGGCAAGCCTGCGGCACCGGCGAGCGCGGCCACGCCGGATCACTGAAGCGCACGAAAAGCGGCGGCGACTGCTTCTTTTTGCGGCGATCGGTGCCGCAGGCCGTAAAATAGCGGCTTATTTGTAAAAAAGAAGAATTCGCATGTCCATACAATGGTTCCCAGGCCACATGAACGCCGCCCGCAAGAAAGCGGCGGAGGCAATGGAAAAGGTCGATCTGGTGATCGAAGTGCTTGATGCGCGTCTGCCGCAAGCCAGCTGTAATCCGATGATTGAGCAATTGCGCCTGTTTCGCCAGCGGCCCTGCCTGAAGATCCTGAACAAGAGCGATCTGGCAGACCCGGGCGCAACGCAAGCATGGATCAGTCATTACAACAGTCAGAAGAACGTCAATGCGGTGGCCCTGAGCTGCAAGAAGCCCAGCGACGTCGCCCGGATCCCCAAGCTGGCACTGGCGCTGGCGCCGCATCGCGGCACGCCGCTCAAGCCATTGCGCATGATGATCATGGGCATTCCCAACGTCGGCAAATCGACGCTGATGAATGCCCTGCTGAAAAAGCGCGTGGCGGCGGTGGGGGATGAACCGGCCGTGACCAAGACACAACAGCGCTTGTATCTCGGCAACAATATGGTGCTGATCGATACCCCGGGCATGTTGTGGCCCAAGATTCAACTGGCCAGCGACGGCTTGATGCTGGCTGCCAGCCATGCCATCGGCAGCAATGCGCTGATCGAAGAAGAAGTCGCCACCTATCTGGCCGACGTCTTGCTCGAACGTTACCCGCAATTGCTGAAGGCGCGTTACGGTTTCGATACCAATGGCATCGATGGCGTATCGGTGATCGAAGGTGTGGCTGCGCGGCGCGGGTTCCGGCTCAAAGGCGGCGATCCCGATTTCGAAAAGGCGGCGCATACTTTCCTGCAGGATTACCGTACCGGCGCCTTGGGCCGCATTACGCTGGAGTCGCCGCAATCGCGCGCACTGTTGCTGCAACAGCACCGCGAAGAAGTGGCTGCCATCGCTGCCGAAGAAGCGGAACTGGCTGCGGCGGCAGCAGCCAAGGCGGCCAGCGATCACGGCCGCGGAGAAGCCGATCTGACGTCGTGATGTGATGACAGGATCAGCATGAAAAAAAAGCGCCGGCGAAGTGATTCGCCGGCGCTTTTTTCATACCGGTCTGCCGCAGCAGACCAGCAAGTGATTACCAGGAAGTGATGACCGAGTTCTTGTACTTTTCGATCACGAACTTCTTGATTTCAGGGCTGTGGTAAGCCTTGATCAGCTTGGCTACCCATGGCTTGTCCTTGTCTTCGGCGCGAACCGCGATGACATTGACGTAAGGACCCTTGGACGCTTCCACGGCGATGCCATCCTTGGTTGGCGACAGGCCGGCCGATTCCGCGAAGTTGCCGTTGATCACGGCAGCATCGAAATCATCCAGCGAACGTGGCAGTTGCGCTGCGTCCAGTTCGATGATTTTGACTTTCTTCGGATTGTCGGTGATGTCCAGCGGTGTTGCCTTCAGACCGGCATCTGCCTTCAGCTTGAGTACGCCTTGTGCTTGCAGCAGCAACAGTGCGCGACCGCCATTGGTCGGATCGTTAGGGATACCGATACGGCCACCGCTCTTGAGGTCTTTGAGCGACTTGATCTTCTTGGAGTACACGCCCATCGGGAACGTGATGGTGGTGCCGACGCTGACGAACTTGTAGCCACGGTCCTTGACCTGAGCATCCAGGTAAGGCTGGTGCTGATAGCTGTTGGCATCGAGGTCGCCGGCAGCCAGCGCTGCGTTCGGCTGAATGTAATCGCTGAATTCGATGATTTGCAATTTCAGACCATCTTTTTCAGCGATCTTTTTGACCTGTTCCAGAATCTCGGCATGCGGGCCGCCGGTGGCGCCGATCTTGATGGTTTTGTCCTGGGCCGACACAGGTGCTGCAACCAGACTGGCGACGACGCCCAAGCCTGCGAAAAACTGGATTAATTGACGACGGTTCATTGTTTCCCTTTCATTTTTTCGATGCAGCGGATAGCTGCGTTTTTTTGCGTCCTAGCGATGACTGAGACGTCTTACCAGGATATCTCCCAGTGTTTGTACCAATTGCACAAATACGATCAGAATCAGCACCACTGCCAGCATCACTTCCGGCAAAAAGCGCTGGTAGCCGTAGCGGATGCCGAGGTCTCCGAGACCGCCGCCGCCGATGGCGCCGGCCATGGCCGAATAGCCGACCAGGCTGACGAAGGTGATGGTGAGACCGGCGACGATACCAGCAAATGCTTCCGGCACCAATACCTTGTAAATGATTTGCCAGGTGGTGGCGCCCATGGCTTGTGCCGCCTCCACCAGACCATGATCGACTTCACGCAATGCGGTTTCCACCAGACGCGCGATGAACGGCGCCGAAGCGATGGTCAGCGGCACGATGGCGGCAGCAGTACCGATTGAGGTGCCGACAAAAAAGCGCGTGAAGGGAATCACGGCCACCAGCAGGATGATGAACGGGGTCGAGCGCACCGCGTTGACCAGCAGGCCGGCAGTGCGGTTGAACGCCAGATTCGGCAAGATGCCGTTGCGTTCGGTCAGATGCAGGGCGATCCCCAGCGGTACGCCGAGAATGGCGCCGAGGATGCCGGAGATGCCGACCATCATCAGGGTTTCGCCAAACGAACTGACGAACAGATCAAGCATTTCAGATGACATGATTCAACTCCTCTACGACCACGCCCTGAGCGCGCAGATACTCCATGGCGCCGGCGATATTTTGTGGGGTACCGCTGGCCAGAATGGCGAGCGAACCAAACGCTTGTCCCTGAATTTCATCGATCTGGCCGTGCAGGATATTGAAGTCCAGATTGAAACGGCGCACCGCTTCCGACAGATGTGGCTGATCAACCCCCGAGCCGGTAAATGCAAAACGGAACAGATGGTCGGTAGCAGCACTGCCTTCGGCATCGCTGCGCGCCAGCCGGGCCCGCAGCCGCTCCAGCACGCCCTTGGGCAATTCATGCGCGATCACATCGCCGATCAGGGCGCGCGTGACTTCATGTTTCGGTTCGCGGAAAACGTCCAGCACTTCGCCTTGCTCGATCACCTGGCCGGCTTCCATCACTGCCACGCGATCACAGATGACCTTGATGACTTCCATCTGATGCGTGATCAGCACGATGGTCAGGCCCAGTTCCTTGTTGATCTTGCGCAGCAGTTCCAGAATCGAGCGGGTAGTTTCCGGATCGAGCGCCGAGGTGGCTTCGTCCGACAGCAATACCTTGGGTTCGTTGGCCAGCGCGCGGGCGATGCCGACGCGCTGTTTCTGGCCGCCTGAAATGTTGGCCGGATAGCGATCCTTGAGCGCAGTCAGGCCGACCAGCTCCAGCAATGGGGCGACCTTCTTTTCAATCTCGGCTTTCGACAGCCCGGCCAGTTCCAGCGGCAAGGCGATGTTGTCGTATACGGTGCGAGACGACAGCAAATTGAAATGCTGAAAAATCATGCCGATTTCGCGACGTGCCGCGCGCAACTGGTCGGCCGACAGCGTGGTCATGTCTTTGCCGTCGAGCACGATGCGGCCCGAAGTCGGACGGTTGAGCAGATTGATGGTGCGCACCAGTGTGCTTTTGCCAGCACCGCTGCGACCGATGATGCCGAATACTTCGCCCTTGCGGATCGACAGGTCGACATTGCGAACCGCGTCCACGGCGCCGCCTGCACTCTGGAAGCGTTGAGTGACCGCTTGAATTTCTATCATTGCAATGAAAAAGGCAGCTATTCGCATCGCATCGCGTTGTTGCGCGTGCCGACACAAGCCGCTGCCTCTGTTTTTATTGTGAATCCGCAATTTTAGGGGTGTTTGCAGATCAGGCGAACTATTTTTTTCTAATTTGTTATGACGAAAATGAATATAGCGCTTCAGGGTGCTCAAATCCGGCATTAAATTTCAATGCGGCACTATCCGGAGCCGTCCGGTTACAAAATGTTTCTTTTGAGAAATATATTGTTGTGTACATTTCATCATGTTTTGTGACGCCAACCGGTACGTTCGCAGTGCCGGCCATTTGTGACGACCCGGGCGGTTGTTTTGTGTATCCGGTCCGGTTTTTGAAAAGGAGCATTTCATGCGTATCAATTCCAATCTGTATACAGCGGTTCCGCAGCAAAACAGCGTTGCCGGCATGGCGGCGGCCGGCGAGATTGCTGCGGGCACCGTGGTGACTGTGACGGGCGGCGACCGGCATGAGGCCGGTTTGCCGTTATATCAGGCCGACGGCCGGTTGCGCCAGCGTGCGGATGCTGCCGGTACGGCACAAGCCGCGCCGGAAGACGCCCCGGCGATTCCGCATGACCGTCCCAAACGTTTCATCCCGGTGGCAGCCGGCGTTGCGGAAGTGATTGCCGAAGTGGTGGCAGAAGCAGAAGCCGCCGCAACTGCGGCTACCCTCAGTCGCAGTCTGGCGGCCGGGAGCACGGCTGCAGCAACTGCTGCCTCGACGATTGTCAGGACCGAAGTGACGATGTTCGAGGCTGAGGCGGCATTCATGATGCCGGTGTCGCGCGAATTCGGCAGCGGCCAGTTGTTTCATGCCATCAAAAAAACGGCGATTCGCGAGGCCGTTGCCAGCGCCACCGATAGCGCTGGCCGGGCCGGTTTGCGGTCGGGCACGCTGCATGGTCAGCGCATGGGAGCGTTGCTCGGCGCGGAGGTTGGCGAAACCAATGGCAGGAGCGCCGGCGCTGCCGCCGCAACGCGCGTTGCCGGGGAGCAGATCGATTGGGTGGCAGTAGCGGCAGGTGGCGATGCCGGACGACAAGCCGGACGCGAGATCGGCGAGGCAATTGGCGGTCAGCGTGCCGGTAGCCTAGGCTACCGGTTTGGCAGGGCATCCGGCGCGGTAGCCGGAAGGTTGACCGGCGCCACGATTGCTTCTCGCCTGGCAGCAAGGCTGGCGGCGACAGAGTTGGCTGCCGGTGCCGGCAGCGGCCGGGCGCTCAGCGACGCCGGCAAGATCGGCCGGGCTGCGGCCATTCAGGCCGGCCGCCTGGCAGGCGAGAAGGTAGGCGTCATCGTTGGCCGGGAGATCGGCAGCAGCGTCACGACGCTGGCCGATGAGGCAGTACGCGTGGCTGCCGCCCGGGCCGGATATGAAGCAGGGCGTGAAGCGGGGACGCTGGCAGCGGCGACCGCCAGAGAGTGTCGCGGCCCGGTGCTTGCCGGGCGCTGGGGCAAATGACCGCGAACCGGCAACAATGTCTTGTGCCGGCAAACGACGGACGAAAAAAAACCGCAGCAAGCTGCGGTTTTTTTCTGCAACAGGAGCTGCGAATGCCGAAGCACCCGCATGGCATCCGGCAAATTACATCATGCCGTCCATGCCACCCATGCCGCCCATACCACCCATGCCGCCTGGCATGCCGCCAGCTGCCTTGTCATCCGGCAGTTCAGCGATCATTGCATCAGTAGTCAGGATCAGACCGGCAACCGACGCTGCATTTTGCAATGCCGAGCGGGTAACCTTGGCTGGATCCAGAACACCCAGTTCCACCAGATCGCCGTAAGTACCGTTGGCAGCGTTGTAACCGTAGTTACCCTTGCCAGCCAGCACTGCATTGATCACAACCGATGGCTCATCGCCAGCGTTGAATACGATTTGACGCAGAGGCTCTTCGATTGCGCGCAGAACGATCTTGATGCCGGCTTCCTGATCAGCGTTGTCGCCTTTCAGGTCCTTGACATTGGCACGTGCGCGCAGGAATGCAACGCCGCCGCCTGGAACCACGCCTTCTTCAACTGCAGCGCGGGTAGCGTGCAGCGCATCTTCAACGCGTGCTTTCTTTTCTTTCATTTCAACTTCAGTTGCCGCGCCGACCTTGATCAGTGCAACGCCGCCTGCCAGCTTGGCAACGCGTTCCTGCAGTTTTTCACGGTCGTAATCCGAAGTGGCTTCTTCGATTTGCGCACGGATTTGCTTGACACGCGATTCGATAGTGATGGCTTCGCCGGCACCGTCGATGATGGTGGTGTTTTCTTTGTTGATTTCGATACGCTTGGCTTGGCCCAGTTCTGCCAGAGTTGCCTTTTCCAGTGTCAGACCAACTTCTTCAGCGATAACTTGACCACCGGTCAGGATCGCGATGTCTTCCAGCATGGCTTTACGACGATCGCCAAAGCCAGGAGCCTTGACAGCTGCTGTCTTCAGGATGCCGCGGATGTTGTTGACGACCAGAGTTGCCAGTGCTTCGCCTTCGACATCTTCTGCGATGATCAGCAGCGGACGGCCCGACTTCGCAACTTGTTCCAGGATCGGCAGCAGATCACGGATGTTCGAAACCTTCTTGTCGAACAACAGGATGAATGGGTTTTCCAGAGCAACAACCTGTTTTTCCTGGTTGTTGATGAAGTATGGCGACAGGTAGCCGCGGTCGAATTGCATACCTTCGACGATATCCAGTTCGTTTTCCAGCGATTTGCCGTCTTCCACGGTGATCACGCCTTCTTTGCCGACCTTGTCCATTGCCTTGGCAATGATTTCACCGATATCGGTGTCGGAGTTGGCGGAGATCGAACCAACCTGAGCAATTTCCTTGCTGGTAGTAGTTGGCTTGGACAGTGTCTTGATTTCAGCAACGATAGCGACAACAGCCTTGTCGATGCCGCGCTTCAGGTCAGTCGGGTTGAAACCGGCTGCAACATACTTGAAGCCTTCGCGAACGATGGCTTGTGCCAGCACGGTAGCAGTAGTAGTACCGTCGCCTGCGTTGTCGGAAGTCTTGGAAGCAACTTCTTTCACGAGCTGCGCGCCCATGTTTTCCAGCTTGTCTTTCAGTTCGATTTCTTTCGCAACCGAAACGCCGTCCTTGGTCACGGTTGGTGCGCCGAAGCTGCGTTCCAGAACCACGTTACGACCCTTAGGACCCAGTGTTACCTTGACTGCGTTAGCCAGGATGTTGACACCGTTGACGATCTTGGCGCGTGCATCATCGCCGAAAATTACTTGTTTTGCTGCCATGTTGGATTCTCCAAAAATTCGTGTGAATTTGCTCGGTAGAGCGGGAATGCATTACATGAATTGCGCGCGGACCGGAGGCCCGGCGGCGCAATTCACATGAAATTACTTGCCTTCGACAACGGCGAACAGATCTTCTTCGCGCATTACCAGCAGTTCCTGGCCGTCGATCTTGACAGCTTGACCGGAGTATTTGCCGAACAGAACGCGGTCGCCGACCTTGACTGCCAGCGGACGGACTTTGCCGTCGTCGAGGATTTTGCCGTTGCCGACTGCCAGGACTTCACCTTGATCTGGCTTTTCGGTCGCAGCGTCCGGGAGCACGATACCGGATGCGGTTTTGGTTTCCTGGTCGAGACGTTTCACGATAACGCGATCGTGCAAAGGACGAAGACTCATAAAAGCTCCTTCAAATTCAATAAGTTATAAGTAATTGCGGCATTCGCTGCAAAGCAGACTTCAACCATGCAGCTTCAATTAAGCGCGCTACATCGGAAAAGTGTTCAGGCCAGAAAGAGCTGTTAGCACTCTCTCATGACGAGTGCTAAGTATAGGGACGGTCAGTTGATTTTTCAAGGGCAGTGTTAGGAAATTAAAGTATGGCGGGCGAAAATCGTTGCCCGAATCCATTTAACAGGGCACTTCACCGATCCGATATCGGGCGCACCGAGACATTGTTTCCAAAAAGAAATACCAATGACGGAGCAGCTGACGCCTTGCGTTGCACGGCATGGCTGGGAGCGCTTGCCGGAGAGGCCAGACACAAATCCCCCCGACATCGACTATTGCAATTGAAATACAGGCAACCCGGTTTGTAATACAACTGCAACTTCGTCTTGGCAAGATTGATTCCAGATCAACACAATCCAAGAGGGAGAAGATGATGAACAAGATAATGGCGCTGGCAGCGGGGGTATTCATGGCAGGTCAGGCTACTGCGGAAATCAGGCCGGAGTTCACCCTGGGTACTGAAATCTACGAAGAGACTTATCTCGAGTGGCACCAGGGGCGGCGCTTCATGAAGGAGCGGGCCAGCATGAAAGGCATTACCGGCGACTTGCGCTTGGAGATTGATCAGCAAAATGCGGTGCGCGTGGCAGGCCGGTATGCCTGGGGTAACGGCGATTACACCGGCGCCTATCAAGGGCAATCTTATGGATCGCTGTCGTTGCCGGGGTTGTCGCGCAGGACCTGGGAGATCAGGAGCACCTATGAGTGGACCACGCATGCCTTCGATTATCCTGTGACTTTGTCCGCCGGCGCTGGCTACCGCAATCTGGTGGATCGACTTGATCAGGCGGGATTGGGAGGTTATCGTCGCGAGTCCAAATATTTTTATGGCACGCTGGGGGTGGGTTCCGTATTCAAGGTCGGGGATGGATCGTGGACTTTTTCGCCCAAGGCGTCTTATCAACATTTACTGCGGGGGTTCCAATATTCCGACAACGTGGTCAATCGTCAGGACAGTGGTTACGGCCTGGAAGTCTCGGCAGCGCTTTCCCGTCCGGTCGGTACCGGCAGCATCAGCGTGACACCGTTTTACCGTTACTGGAAAATTGCCGATAGCAAGTTGAACAGTTCCGCCAATGACTGGATGGAACCCGAAAACAAGACCAGTGAATTCGGCGTCAATTTGTCGTACCGCTTCTGACTTGAGTACAGCAGCAAAAAAATAGCCGGCTAGGTTGCCATTGCAGGGGTGTGATGGCAACGTATTTTCCGGATCACGATTTCATCATTTGGAGGAGAGTAGATTGCTTATAAAAAAAACTCACGGACTCGTCTTTGTGTCCTTGCTGAGCCTGATTGCCGCTTCACTGTTGCCGCTTCAGGTCCGGGCCCAGGTTTCACCCGCCGCACAGGCGCCGGTTGCGTTGCCGCCAGGTGTTACCCGCGGCCCGGTCGCGGAAGGCATTGCCGAATTTCGTTTTGCCAATGGCTTCAAGGTGCTGCTGCTGCCTGATGCCTTGCAGAAGACGGTCACTCTCAACATCACCTATCTGGTCGGTTCGCGCCATGAAAACTACGGTGAAACCGGCATGGCTCACTTGCTTGAACATTTGCTGTTCAAAGGGACGCCACGCAATCCGGCGATCCCTCAGGAATTCAGCCGGCGCGGCATGTCGTTTAACGGCACCACTGGAATCGATAAGACCAATTATGTTGAGACCTTCCAGGCCGGCGATGAAAATCTGCGCTGGGCGATTGCGATGGAAGCTGACCGCATGCGCAATTCTCATATCGCCAGGAAAGATCTCGATAGCGAGATGACCGTCGTGCGCAACGAATTCGAGGAGGGTGAAAACTCGCCGTTCCAGGCAATGATCAAACGCATGCAAAGCGTTGCTTACGACTGGCACAGCTATAGCCGCTCGCCGATCGGCAATCGCAGCGATATTGAAAATGTCAGGATCAGGAATCTGCAAGCCTTTTACCGGACCTATTACCAACCGGACAATGCGGTCATGATGATCGCCGGCGATTTCGCCCCGGAACAGGTTTTGCGCTGGGTCAGCCAGAGCTTCGGCAAACTGCCCAGGCCGAAACGCGCACTGCCCGAGTTCTGGACCATCGAACCGACGCAGGATGGTGAGCGCCAGTTTTTCATCCGTCGCAGCGGCGACATGCAACTGGTCGCGGTGGGATACAAGATGCCGTCCATGGTGCACGCCGATTACAACGCGCTGACGGTAGCGGCGGCGGTGTTGACAAATACCCCGAATGGCCGCTTGCACAAATCGCTGGTGGAAAGCGGACTGGCCACGCAGATTGATGTATTTCAGTTGAGCGGGCTGGCGCCGGGCTTGCAACTGATTGCAGCCAGAGCCAAACAAGGTGCAGACCTTGAGGCGATCAAGCAGGCGTTGGTTGCCGGTATCGAATCGTTTGCAGCGACGCCGCCGACCGAGGCCGAGCTGGTGCGCTTCAGGCAGGAACAAGTCAACTTCTACGAGCAACTGCAAAATGATCCGCAGCAGTTGGCGGTCTCCATGTCCGACGCGATAGCCCTGGGTGATTGGCGCTTGCTGTTCGCTGCACGCGACGACCTGCTTCAGGTGACTGCGCCGCGGGCTGCCGCAGCGGCTGCCAAATACTTCCGCCGCGATAATCGCACCGTGGGTCTGTTCGTGCCGGAAGACCAGCCGCAACGCACGGATGTCCCCGCAACACCACCGGTATCGGCCGCGCTGGAACAGTATCATCCGCAACAGCGCGTACATGCCGGCGCAGGCTTCGATGCGACGCCAGCCAATATCGACCGGCATACCCGGGTGCTGCTGCCCGGCCAAGGCCAGCACACTGGTTTCAAGCTGGCGCTGTTGCCGAAAAGCACGCGTGGCGACATGGTCACGGTCAGTCTTCATCCCGAGTTCGGTAACGAGCAGAGCCTGTTCGGCAAGCAGGTACCGGCCAAAATGGCGGAGATGATGCTCTTGCGCGGTACCGAGTCGAAGAGCCGTCAGGAATTGCTGGACGCGATTCAACGTCTGAAGATCAACGGTGAGCTGTTCGGATTTCAGACTACCCGTGAAAACCTGGTACCAGCCTTGCAATTGCAGGCCGAAGTACTGCGCCATCCCAGGTTTGATGCAGCGGAATTCGAGCAAGTGCGTCAGGAATTATTGTTGGACCTGGAAGCCGCGCGCAAGGATCCTTCGGCCCGCGCCAACGACGTCATGGCGCTTCACTTCAATCACTATCCGGCCGGTGACTGGCGTGCCGCCATGGGACTGGAGCAAAAAATCGACGGCGTGAAAAACACCACGCTGGACCAGGTCAAACAGTTTCATCAGGAATTCTATGGCGCCTCTGACGGCCAACTGGTGATCGTCGGCGCGTTTGATCCGGACACCGCTGTCAAGGCTGTCGATGCAGCGTTTGGCGGGTGGGCGAGTCGCGCTCCTTATGCGCGGGTGTTGGAATCCTGGGCTGAGATATCACCCAAGCGCGAGCTGATCGACACGCCAGACAAGGAAAACGGTTTTTATCTGGCGCGTCAGAATATCCGCATGCGCGATACCGATGCCGCTTTTCCGGCATTGATGGTCGCCAACTATCTGATTGGCGGTAGCTCGCTCAAATCTCGTCTGGCTGACCGCGTGCGTCAGAAGGATGGGCTGTCATACGGCATTGAATCCATGCTGGAAGTTGGCAGTTTCAGCGATGCCGGCTATTTCGCGGTGCGGGCAATCGCTGCGCCGCAGAATCTGGGCAAGGTGGAAGCTGCGGTGAAGCAAGAGCTGGCGCTCGTCGTGAAGGATGGATTTACGGCCGAAGAATTGGAAAACGCGAAATCAGGCATATTGCAAATGCGCCAGCGATACCGTGAGGGCGATGCCAACATCGCTGCCGATTGGGTTGGATTGTTGGCGCTCGATCGCAACTATCAATGGGCTGCCCAACTGGACCAGCAGATCGGCAGCCTGACGCTGGCGCAGCTCAACGCAGCGGTGCGCGCCTATATCGATCCGGCGCAAATGAGTGTCGTGATCGCACGCGATACGAAGCGGGCCGGGCAATAGCGGCAACCTAAGGGGCAGCATAAGGAGCAACATAAGGAGCAACATGCGGACCGGCACATCAGCCGGCATGCAACCGCGCAGATGCTTGCGCACAGAGTCTGAGACTCGTTCAAGGTCAAGGCCGCTCCGCATGGAGCGGCTTTTTCTTTTTGGGAAACAATCTTGTCAAGGTGCGTTTAATGTCCGCCGTGCCGGTCTGACTTCGGGCGCTGCATGCCAATGTTGTCAGTGGAAAATCAAAAGGGAGCCGGGGGAGCAACCGTCAGGGTGCTGCGGTCGCCCGGCAAGAAAATAAACCTGTCACGCCCGGGTAAAGGGGTCATACTCAGTCTCTTCGTATCATTCCGGTGCCACGCCTCAGCCCTAACCATATCTACCTTGTCATGCATGGATAAAAACGACGATAAGCGACAGCAGCTGGTTTCCAGTGTGCTGGCTATAACAGCGGGGGCGAGTCAGGCCGAGTTTGTCGCACAGGCATTGCAAGCCTGGGAGCGGCTGGCTGCGCATTTGTGCCCGCTGGTGGGCGATGCCGGCTTTACGGCCTTGTATGCGCGCTCGGTACGGCTGGTCAGCCAGCGCCATGGTTGGGTGGCGGCGGTGCAATCATCACATTCGGTCGATATTCTGTTCGCGACCCTGAAGGAAAACCTGTTATCAGCTGACTTGACGGAGTCGGGCGCCGCCAATGCTGAACTTCTTGATACCTATACCAAGCTGCTGTCGGACTTGATAGGGGGAGCGCTCACCACACGGCTTCTAAATACTGCATGGGCCGCTGAGCCCGAGGGAAAAAGTAGATGAACGACAAAGTAGCCCTCGGACTGCAGGCGACCGGCGTGCCCGGCCTCGATACGCTGTTGGGTGGCGGCTTGAGCGAATTCTCCTTCAATGTCATTGCCGGCGCGCCCGGCAGCGGCAAGACGACGCTTGCGCACCAGATCATGTTTGCGCTCGCCAATCCGCAACGCAAGGCGCTGTTCTTTACGGTACTTGGCGAACCACCGCTGAAAATGTTGCGTTACCAGCAACAATATTCATTTTTCGATATCGATAAAATCGACGACGCCATCCGCTATATCAATCTGGCGGAAAATTTGCGTACCGGCGATTTCAGCGGTGTGCTGGAACGCATCACGAAAGAAGTGGAAACCTTTGCGCCGGGCCTGGTGTTTGTCGATTCGTTCCGGTCGGTGATCCAGACCGCAAAAAGCGGTAACGAAGGCGTGGCCGACCTGCAACATTTCGTGCAGGAACTGGGGACGCGCATGACCAGCTGGCAGGCCATGACATTTCTGATCGGTGAGTACTCGCATGTGGAAACCGAAGCCAATCCGGTGATGACGGTGGCCGATGGTTTGTTTTCGCTGACGCAAAATGTCGATCAGAATTCCACCATCAGAAAAATCCGCATCGTCAAGATGCGCGGGCAGGCGCATCTGCAAGGCGCGCATACGTTTCGCATCAATGGCGATGGCTTGCATATCTATCCGCGCTTGCTGCCATCGCTGATTGATGCGGCAGTCGTGCCGGATCAACAGCCGCAGCGGATCCCGATGGGTATTGCGGAACTGGATGTGATGCTGCACGGCGGTTTGCCGCGCGGGCATGCGGCGCTGGTGGTCGGGCCTTCTGGTTCCGGCAAGACCATTCTCGGCACGGCGTTTCTGGCCGAGGGGGTGCGACAGGGTGAAAACGGCGTCGTCGTCTCCTTCGAAAAAGGACCATCGCGACTGCGCAATGCCGTGCTGGCGCGGATGGTGAAAGCCGGCGAGGTGGCGGTGATCGAAAGC
Source organism: Herbaspirillum autotrophicum (assembly GCF_001189915.1). Taxonomy (GTDB): domain Bacteria; phylum Pseudomonadota; class Gammaproteobacteria; order Burkholderiales; family Burkholderiaceae_D; genus Herbaspirillum; species Herbaspirillum autotrophicum. The sequence continues at coordinate 239,956 of NZ_LFLS01000003.1, read as the reverse complement.
CGTTCGCTCGATTTGTCGGTCGAGGAAATACTCGATGATCTGGTGCAGGCGGTGCATCGCACGCAGGCCAAGCGCGTATTGATTGATTCCTTGTCCGAATTCGGACTGTATCTGGCGCCCGAGTTCAGGCAGGATTTCCGGGCTTCGGTGTTTCGCGTACTGGCCAGTCTGGCCAGCCTCGGCGTCACCGTGGTCGTCACGATGGGCCTCGAAGATCGCTTTACCGATTTGCGTTTCAGCCAGTCCGATTCCTCCTTTCTGGTGGATGCGATCATTGCCATGCGTTACGTGGAAACCGGCGGTCGTCTGATGAAAATGATTTCAGTGGTCAAGGTGCGCGGCAGCGACCACAGCAATGATTTGCGTCATTACCGCATCTCGGATCAGGGTATTGAAATCGAGCCGCAACCAATTCCGCTGGAAGGGATCCTTTCCGGCCGCCCTTCGGCAATCAAGCCTCCAGGCTGAAAGAGCCATTCATGGCGATTGACAACGAGGACGGGGAAAGTTTGCCGCAGCCATTCGCCGCTGCTGCCAGCAACGCTGCGGATCGCGAGACGGACCCGCTCGTGCTCAGCGCCCGCATTGATGCTCTGCAAGCTCAAATCGTCCGGCTCGGCGCCGAGATGCAGGATTTCAATTCGCTCCGGGAAACAGTCGGACAATTGCGCGAAGCCAACCAGAATCTGGTGCTGGCCACGCTCAGTGCGCAAAATTTGCGTGACGAAGCGGAGGCCAGCAATCAGCGGCAGAATGAATTTCTCGCCATGCTGGCGCATGAATTGCGCAATCCGCTGGCACCGATCAGCATGGCCGCAGCATTGCTGGCAAGAACGCCGAACGCGACGCCGCAACTGGTCAAGATCCAGGAAATCGTCAGTCGTCAGGTCAAGCATCTGGCGCGTTTGCTGGATGACTTGCTGGATGCGGCGCGCATCAGCAGTGGCAAGATCACGTTGATCATCGAACCGGTACTGTTGGCAGAAATCGTCGAGCGTTCAGTGGAAACGGTACAGCAGCGCGTGGCGGAGCGCCAGCAAACACTGACGATCAGTGTGCCGGACGAATTGATCGTGGTCGATTGTGATCAGATGCGCCTGGCGCAGGTGTTTTCGAACTTGTTGGTTAATGCCTCCAAATTCACCCAGGATCACGGTGAGCTGAAACTGACGGCAAAACGCGCGGGCGACAAAGTGCTGGTGAGCGTCAAAGATAACGGTGTCGGCATTTCCGCCGATGTGTTGCCGCATATCTTTTCCTTGTTTACGCAGGGGCCGCGTTCGCTGGCGCGCTCCGAAGGCGGTCTTGGCGTCGGCCTCAATGTCGCGCGCAACCTGTTGCAGATGCATGGCGGCAAAGTTGAAGCGCACAGTATGGGGCTGGGCCGTGGCAGTGTGTTTAACGTGACGTTGCCGATTTCCTCGGCGCTGCCGCTGGTGGTGCCGGTATTGCCTGCATTCCGGGGCGACACCATCAGACACCGGATATTGCTGGTCGAAGATAACCGCGATGCCAGCGATACCTTGAGCAGTTTTCTGGTGCAGACCGGGCATACCGTGGTGACCGCGTACGATGGACCCAGTGGTCTGGCGCTGGCGCGACAACAAGATTTCGACGTGGTGATTTGTGATATCGGCCTGCCGGGATTGGATGGCTTCGGTGTGGTAGAAGGCATCCGTAATACGGTGGGGAAAAAGAAACCGTTGGCGATTGCCTTGTCCGGCTACGGCCAGATCGAAGACCGTGCGCTGGCATTCACTGCCGGCTTTGACCACTATTTCGTCAAGCCGATTGACGTCAATGTCTTGCTGGCACTGATTTCCTCCATCCCGCCCACGATTACCTGAGTGGATTGCCGCCGGCACGCTTGCGCTTGTCGCGGAAGGTGCTGACGGCAACCGTCATCAATAGCGCTTTTACGCGGCCAATGCGCCGTGCGGATCAATCACGAATTTCTTGGGCGCGCCGGCATCGAATTCGCCGTAGCCGCTCGGCGCCTGATCCAGCGAAATCACCTGGACGCCGACGATGTCGGCAATGTTGAGCCGGTCCCATAGAATCGCTTGCATCAATTGCCGGTTGTATTTCATGACCGGCGTCTGTCCGGTATGGAAGCTGTGCGATTTGGCCCAGCCGAGACCGAGCCGAATACTGAGGCTGCCGCGTTTGGCGGCGCTGTCGACGGCGCCCGGATCGTCGGTGACATACAAGCCGGGAATGCCGATGCGGCCAGCGGCGCGGGTAATTTCCATCAGCGAATTGAGGACCGTAGCCGGGGCTTCCACTTGCGAGCCGTCATGGCCGTGACCACGGGCCTCGAAGCCGACGCAATCGATGGCGCAATCGACTTCGGCATCGCCGAGGATGGCGGCGATCTGGTCCGCCAGCGTGGCATCCTGCGACAGATCGACGGTTTCGAAACCGACCTTGCGCGCATGCACCAGTCGCAATGGATTGACATCACCGACGATCACCACTGCCGCCCCCAGCAAGCGCGCCGAGGCGGCTGCGGCCAGACCGACCGGGCCGGCGCCGGCGACGTACACGGTGGAGCCGGGGCCGACACCGGCGGTGACTGCACCGTGAAAGCCGGTCGGCAAGATATCGGACAGGCAGGTCAGATCGGTGATCTTGGCCATGGCGCGGTCTTTATCCGGGAAGCGCAGCAAATTGAAATCGGCGTAAGGCACCATGACATATTCGGCCTGGCCGCCGATCCAGCCACCCATGTCGACGTAACCATAAGCACCGCCGGCGCGTGCCGGATTGACGCTGAGGCAGACCCCGGTGTGTTGTTCCTTGCAGGTGCGGCAACGACCGCAGGCAACGTTGAACGGTACCGAAACCAGATCACCTTTCTTGAGCGTTTCGACATCCTTGCCGATCTCGATCACTTCGCCGGTGATTTCGTGACCCAGCACCAGCCCCGAAGCAGCAGTGGTGCGGCCGCGCACCATGTGCTGATCGGAGCCGCAAATATTGGTCGAGATCACTTTCAGGATCACGCCATGTTCAATTTTCTTGCCGGCGGGATTATCCAGCTTGGGGAAGGGAATGGCCTGGACTTCGACCCGCCCTTGTGCGACGTAAACGACACCGCGATTTTCTGCCATGACTTGATCTCCTTTGTTGTGGGGTGGTGCTGGATGGTGAGTGATGAGCCGCCGGCAGGTATCAGCCGCTGCTCTGGTTATTGGCACGAGCGGGCGTCAGGGTATCGGCCACGACGCGCCATTGTTTTTCGGTCTTGCTGACGATGCCGGCCTGGACCTGATCAGCCATCCAGTCCTGGCGTTGCGCGATGGCGTCCGACAGCCACGGCGTCAACCCGGCATCGTCAACGGTGTGCGCCACTTCGCGCAATTCAGCAGCGCGGCGGCGACCGTGCTGCACCACGCGCGACACCAGATAGTCGGCTTGTTGCGGCCAGTCGATGCCGGGAAAGGTTTCGCTCAGCGACGCGATGACCTGTTCTTCCACGCCGTAATGGCGGGCGGCAAACAGACTTTCGATGGTGAGCGCTTCCAGGCCCTTGATCATGACGCTGCGGCACATCTTGATGGCCGAGGCGATGCCGATCTCGTCAGCGGCAGTGCGCATACGCATGCCGGATCCGGCCATCAGTTCCATGAAGGATGTGGTGTGCGGTCCGCCAAGCAGGATCGGCACCGCCAGTCCGCAGGGCGGGATCGATGCCATGACGGCGGCTTCGACATAGTGCGCGCCGGCGGCGCTGATCAGCGCGAAGCCCCGTTGTTTGGCGGCTGGCGAAATCGAGTTGATATCCATGACGAAGGGCGGTGGGGATGGCTGCTGTTCCTGCAGCAGCGCGGCGACTTGCTGCATGACGTCAAGCGCGGCATTGGCCGTGACCGCCGAAATGATGACGCGTGCGCCGGCCATGGCGGCAGCCAACGTGGCATGCAGGCGGACACCGGCTGCAGTGGCCGCCACCTGCATGGCTGTGGCGACTTGGGCATCGCCGGCGGCGGTCAGTTGCAGATCGAACGCCGTCACGGTGAATTGACCGCCGGCCATCAGACCTTGGGCAAAGATGCGGCCGGCTTCACCGTAACCGATGATGCACAGAGGAATGGGGGCAGTGACTGAGGCTGGCGACATGAGGTGAATTCCGATGGTCAGATGAACGGCTGCCGGCATCCAGCGGCTGGCCAACCGATTTTCAGCCAATTGATTGGCGCTCACTACTGCAATCGACGCCATGTGCCATCTAATTTTCTTATCGGAATACCCGGGGGATAAGCCAGACAGCGGCCATGAAACGGTCATTTTGGCTGCGGCATTGCCGGCTTGTCAAAAGCCGGACTATCGAGCATGCTAGAAAAAACACCGGCATCAGGCTGCTCCCGGCCTCTCATCGAATCAGGTTGTTCCCTATGACACCGTACGTCAGTCTGCGCCATTTGCGCGCCTTTATCACCGTCGCCGAGCTGGGCAGCGTCACCCGGGCGGCGGAAGCCTTGTTCCGGGCGCAGTCGGCAATCACGCGCTCGATTCATGAATTGGAAACGGTTATCGGTGAATCCTTGTTCGAACGCAAATCCAGCGGCATGCTGCTGACCGTGTTTGGCACGACCTTGCTGTTTCGCGCCAAACGCGCAGCGCAGGAATTCGAGCTGGCGCGCGATGAGATCGCCAGCAAGATCCGGATTTCCAATGGCCCGATCAAAGCCTCGATCTTTTCCATGTTGTTCAATGAACGGCGTTTGCAGACCTTCGTCAAGCTGGCCGAATCGCATCACATGCCGACCGTTGCCAATGCGCTGGGGATCACGCAACCGGCCGTCAGCGCCTCGATCTCGGATCTGGAATCGAGCATGGGTACCGCCTTGTTTCAACGCACGCCGAAGGGCATGCTGTTGACTGAAGCGGGTAGTCTGCTGCTGTTCCGCGCCAAGCGGGCGCTGGCCGAACTGCGTCATGTGGAAGCCGATATTTCGGCGCTCAAGGGCACGACGCAGGGTCGGGTGGTGGTCGGCGCGCTGCCGCTGAGCCGCACCGCCATCTTGCCGCGCGCGATTGCGGCGGTCATCGCCGCCCATCCGCATTTGCGCATCTCCACCATCGAAGGCCCGTTCGATCATCTGGCCGCAGGTTTGCGCGCCGGCGACATCGATTTCATTCTGGGTGCCTTGCGGCCGCCCGAATACGCCAGTGATCTGCGCGGCGAAGCACTGCTCGATGACAGCATGTCGGTGATTGCCCGGCGCGGTCATCCGCTGACATTGCAACGGCGGGTAACCATAGAAGATCTGGGACGGGCGCAATGGATTCTGTCGATCAAGGGCACGCCGGCGCGTGACCTGTTTGAATCTTCGATGACCCGCAACAATTTGCCGGCGCCGACCGGGGTGGTGGAAACCAGCGACCTGGCGATCTTGCGCGGGTTGTTGCTGCACAGCGATATGGTGACGGCGCTGTCGGCGCAGCAGCTGGAATATGAAATCCTGTCAGGCGCACTGGAAATTGTCGATTTCGACTTGCCGCAAACCTCGCGCACCATCGGCATCACGCAGCGCGAAGAAAGCTTTCCGGCACCGGGCGCGGTGGTGTTGATGAATGCAATTCGCAGCGTGACGGCGCAGATGCAGCGCACGCCGCTGAAGTAATCTCAGGCGGCCCAGTCCAGCAGGGCCTGACTGACGGCGTCGCTTTGTTCCATGGTCGACATGTGGCCGCAGGCGGGAATCACCAGCAAGTTGCTGCCCTTTACCAACTCTGCCATGCGTGCATGCCGTTCCGGCGGACTCCAGCCATCGTCGGCGCCGCACAGAATCAGGGTCGGGCAGGTAATCGTGGCCAGCACCGGGGTGGCGTCCGGCCGCCCCAGCAAGGCGCGGGTCTGGCCGGCATAAATCTGCGGTGACATGCGGCCCACCATTTGCAGCATTTCCTGTACCAGTTGTGGCTGATGCCGATGCGCCGGCGCCAGCATCGGCAAGGCCCAGGTGGCGGCAATCGCATCAATGCCTTGTTCCTGTGCCTGATTCACCAGCACCGCCCGCTTTTGCGGTTCACCGGCAACCGCCGCTTCATAACCGGTATCGAGCAAGGCCAGCCGGCTGATGCGTGGCGCGGCCTGACGATACACTTCGAGTGCCACCCGTCCTCCCATCGAATGGCCGGCCAGCAAAAATTCTGCCGGCGCATCGCGCAATACTTTTGCCGCCATGGCGCTGATCGAATCCTCATCCTGAAAACTGACAATGTGCACCTCGCAATCACCGCGCTGGCGCAGTGCCTCGGCTTGCCGGCGCCATACGATGTCGTCACACAACAGGCCGCACAGCAGATAAATGGTTTTCATCGGAATCACGCTTTCAGTAAATGACAGGGCCGGGCTGCCCGGCGACAGGGGCGTTGCAAGTGCAGTGAAATGTAGCGAAAGGGTGCCGGCGTGTCCACCCCGTGGCAGCGTTGCAATCAGTCAGTTGCACATCGTGGAGGAAGATTGTCGGCGCGCCGGATGAGCAGGATTTGTTTTTAGTTGATTGATTTTAAAAGGGATTTAATTTTCTCTGTCCCGGATTCCTAAAGGCATTGCCAGTCTTGAAGGAAAAATCGATAAACAAATTCGATGGCACTCAAAGGCTAAATGTATACAGCGAGATGGGTGCCGTGCCGATAATGCAGACACAAGAAAAGGCAGGTGACAGCAAATTTTTTGCCGTCAGCCCCGGCCGGAAAATTCATACAACAGGAGACCAACAATGTTGCATCGATTTATCAAGCTTTCCCTGGCATCTGCCAGCGCCATGCTGTTTGCTGCCAGCGCCAATGTGCAGGCCGATGAAATCCGCATCGGCGTGATTGCCGCCTTCAGCGGTCCTTACAGCAACTGGGGCAAACAGATTCAGGATGCGACCGAACTGTATGTGGCGCAGCATAACGGCCGCGCCGGCGAACACACGATCAAGCTGATTTACCGTGATGTCGGCGGCAACAATCCGGCACGTGCGCGTCAGTTGGCCGAAGAACTGGTGGTGCGCGAGAAGGTGCAATATGTCAGCGGTCTGGAATTTACGCCGACCGCGCTGGCGATAGCCGATGTGGCTACCCAGTCCAAGGTGCCGTTCATCATCATCAACGCCGGCACCTCCGGCATTCTGGCCCGCTCGCCGTATATGCTGCGCGCCGGCTATACCCAATGGATGGTGGCGACGCCGCTGGCCAAGTGGACGGCCGAACAGGGCGGCAAGCGGGTGGTGCTGGCCGTGGCTGATTATGCGCCGGGCGCAGATGCGCTGACCTCGTTCAAGAAGTCGTTCAATGAAGAGAAGGGCGAGATTGTCGGCGAACTGAAGATTCCGTTGAACACCTCCGATTTTTCCACGTACATGCAAAAGATCAAGGAAGCGGCGCCGGACTATGTCTACATGTTCACCCCGGTCGGTCCGTTGTCGGTGGCGTTCATCAAGGCCTTTGTTGATCGCGGTCTGGACAAGTCCGGCATCAAACTGCTGGCGACTGCCGAAACCGAAGAAAGCGAATTGCCGTCCTATGGCGATGCCGCCGCCGGCATCGTGACCGCGTTGCACTATTCGCCGGCCGGCACGACGCCTGCCAATCAAGCCTTCGTCAGCGCCTTCCGCAAAAAGTATGGCAATGACAAGACCCCGAATGTGGCATCGATTGCCGCTTATGATGCGATGAAGATGATTTATGAAATGATTCGCGCCACCAACGGCAAGCAGGATGGCGACAAGGCCATGGCGGCCATCAAGGGTTATGCCTGGGAAAGTCCGCGCGGTCCGGTGTCGGTCGATCCGCAAACGCGCGAGCTGATCCAGAACATTTATATCCGGCGGATTGAAAAAGTCGACGGCGTGTACATGAACAAGCCGTTCAAGACTTATCCGGCGATTCGCGACCCGGGCGTCAAGATTCAGTAATTGCCGGTTCGATTGTTCGTGCTCCCGGGATGGCACCGATGGCACCGTCCCGTTTTGTGAAAAGGAATTCCCATGTTGCAGAAAGCCGCCCCCGCCAAGCCGAAGATGGCCAATCACACGACGCCGCTGATCATGAATTGCTGGTACGTGGCAGCGCGGGCCGGCGAGGTCACGCGCACGTTGCTGGAACGCACCTTGCTCGGCAAAACCGTGGTGCTGTATCGCAAACTCGACGGCACGCCAGTGATCATGCAAAACCGTTGTGCGCATCGTTCTTTCCCGTTGTCCAAGGGACGCTTGGAAGGTGATCAGGTGGTGTGCGGCTATCACGGCATGGCCTACAACCCGGAAGGGCAATGCGTAGCGATGCCGTCGCTGGCCAATGCGCCGACGCATGCCCGCATCGCTTCTTATCCGACGGTGGAACGCGGGCCGCTGATCTGGGTCTGGATGGGCGAAGCCGACAAGGCTGATCCAGCCTTGATTCCTGACACCGCATGGCTGGAGTCGGCTGACTGGACGACCGTCACCGGCTACTTTCACATGAAATCGAATTACGTCGCGATGCATGAGAACTTGCTTGATCAGACCCATTTCGCGATTCTGCATGCCGACACCGTGGGGACGCCGGAATATGCCCGTTCCAGTCTGGAAATTTTCAATGAAGGCGATGTGGTGCGCATTCAGCGCGCTTTGCACGATTCACCACCGCCGCCGATTTATGGCATTCCGATGAAGCTGACCGGGCGTCAGGTTGATCGCTTTTCCGACAGCCGCTTTGCTTCACCAGCCGGACATATTGCCTTTGCCAAAATTGTCGATCTGGCCGCGCCCGATCCGGCACAGGCAGAATACCGGGTCAATATCACGCATTTGTTTACGCCGGAATTTCAAGGCACTATTCATTATTGGTGGTTCAATAGCCGCGACTTCGGACTGGACGACGCCGCCGCCAGCGCCTATCTGACGGAAACCTCGCTCAAGGCCTATCAGGAAGATGTGGACGCCCTGACCTGGATTCAGGAAGAAGTGGAGAAGGGCGACGGCGCGCCGGATGAATTGAGTTTCGGTCCCGACCGGCCCGGTCTGGCGATGCGCAAGATCATGTTGCGTCTGGCCATGGCGGAGCAGCCGGAACAACCGCAGGCTGCCGCGGCCGGGCCGGCAGCGGTGGCGATCAAGATGTATTGAGCACGGTGTGGCCCGAATGCCGCATCACTCCAACGTATTACCCGTTCATGCAGTGGCAACAGAAGGATAGAGATGGCAAGAATTATTGGTGGTATCGGTACCTCGCACGTGCCGACGATAGGATTGGCGTATGACAAGAAGCGCCAGAACGATCCGGCTTGGGCGCCGCTGTTCGAGGGCTACCTGCCGGTGGCCGAGTGGCTGCGCGAGCAGGCGCCGGATGTGCTGGTGATGTTCTATAACGATCACGCCAACAGCTTTTTCTTCGATTGTTACCCAACCTTTGCGCTGGGCGTGTCGCCCAGTTTCGAGATGGCCGATGAAGGTGCCGGCAAACGGCCATTACCGGATATCAAGGGACATCCGGAACTGGCGGCACATATGGCCGAAAGTCTGATCAATGATGAGTTCGACATGACGCTGTTTCAGGAGCGGGCGCTGGATCATGGCTGCAATTCACCGTTGTCGCTGATGTGGCCGCATGAGCCTGAATGGCCGGGCGCCATCGTGCCGATTGAAATCAATGTCTTGCAATACCCGCTGCCGACCGCCGCCCGTTGCTACAAACTGGGGCAGGCGGTGCGGCGCGCGATCGAATCGTTCCCGCAGGATTTGAAGGTGGCAGTGGTCGGTACCGGCGGTTTGTCGCATCAGATTCATGGCGAACGCACCGGCTTCAATAATCCCGACTGGGATGACGAATTCCTGCGGCGCATGGTCGACGATCCGCTCAGCCTGACCAGGATGCGGCATGCCGATTTTGTCCGCCTGGGCGGCGCCGAGAGTGTCGAAGTCATCATGTGGCTGGCGATGCGTGGCGCGCTCGATGACAAGATCAAATGCATTCATCAAAACGTCTATCTGGCCACCACCACCGCGATGGCGGTGGCAATCTATGAAAAGGATGAGGCATGAATCCGCAATTGCAAGGAATCGAGGATATCGAAGGGACCTATGTGTTCGATGTCCGTCAGAGCGTAAAGGCGTTGCGACTGAATCGTTTTTTCTGGCGCCATCGCGAACCACTGTTCCGCGAACTGGTGACGCGTGACTTGGCGGCGGCTTGCGATGAATTGCAGTTGACGCCGGAAGAACGTGCGCTGGTGCAGAATCAGGACTGGCTCGGCCTGATCAGGTATGGCGTCAGTTTTTTCGTGCTGGAAAAATTCGCGCGCGTGGTCAAGATGTCCAACCTCAGTGTTTATGCCGCCATGCGCGGCGAGACGCTGGAAGCATTTCTCAAGACCCGGCGCGTGCCGGCGTCCGCTTAGTCTGCGCTGAAGATGTGAACCCCGCCCGCAACCGGCGGCGGGGACACATCTGCATTACGCGTTACCCCTGGTTCGTTCATTTGTCATGCCCGTCAGCGCCGCTGCGGGCAGGACCGCGCACGTCTGAACGCGCGCAGCGGCACCCGTCAATCGCTTATCGCAAACGCAGCCAATAAATAAATTAGATGGCAGCGTATGGAAACGCGAACGTGCACCGGCGGGCGCTGCCCTAGAATAAATCGCAATGTCATCAAGCGTTTGAAATTGCTTGCAACAGCCTTTTATGAATGACGGAATCAACAGGATAACTATGGAAAATACCCAAAAACCATCGATGCTGGTGGTCAGCGCTCACGCTGCCGACTTTGTCTGGCGCGCGGCCGGCTCGGTTGCCTTGTATGCCGAACGCGGTTATCGCGTCAAGGTCGTGTGCCTGTCGTACGGCGAGCGCGGCGAATCGGCCAAGATGTGGAAGCAGCCGGCGATGACGCTCGACAAGGTCAAGGCGGCGCGCCGTGAAGAAGCCGAAAAAGCGGCCCGCATTCTCGGCGCCGAAATAGAATTTTTCGATATCAGCGATTACCCGATGCGGGTCAGCGACGAAGTCTTGTACAAGCTGGTAGATGTGTTCCGCGAATTGCGACCCGAATTCGTGTTGAGCCATTCCCTGCACGATCCCTACAACTTCGATCATCCGCTGGCGACACACGTGACGCAGGAAGCACGCATCATCGCCCAGGCCCATGGTCACAACCCGGAGCAGGCCGTGATCGGTGCACCGCCGGTATTTTTGTTCGAGCCGCATCAACCCGAGCAATGCAACTGGAAGCCGGATGTCTTGCTGGATATCAGTTCGGTGTGGGAAAAGAAAAAAGCCGCATTCGAAACCATGAATGCGCAAGAACATCTGTGGGAGTACTACACCCGTGTCGCCTTGCAGCGCGGGGTGCAGGCCTCGCGCAATTCGTCGCGCAGCATCCGCTACGGGGAAGCCTATCAGCGTGTATTTCCGCAAGTCAGCGGAGAGTTTTCATGACCCGCACGGTAGCGGTAAGAAACATTGCGCGTGCCGATCACGCCGTGGTCGCCCGTCTGGCCGAGTATGGCGTGGCGACGGTGCACGAAGCGCAAGGGCGCAGCGGCTTGTTGCATCAGCGCCTGCGACCGGTGATTGCCGATTGCGCGATAGCCGGCTCGGCGGTGACCGTCAGTGTCGCTCCCGGCGATAACTGGATGCTGCACGTGGCGGTCGAGTTGTGTCAGCCGGGCGATCTGCTGATCGTCAGTCCGACTTCGCATTGCGAAGACGGTTACTTCGGTGATCTGCTGGCGACATCTTTGCAGGCGCGCGGCGTGGTCGGACTGGTGATCGATGCCGGCGTGCGCGATGTGCGCAGCTTGCGGCAAATGAAGTTTCCGGTGTGGTCGCGCGCAGTGTTCGCGCAGGGTACGGTCAAGGCTACCGTGGGCGCGGTCAATGTGCCGCTGGTGTGCGGCGAGCAACTGATCAACCCCGGCGATGCGGTGGTAGCCGATGATGATGGCGTGGCGGTGGTGGCGCGTGAACAGGTGGCGACGGTGCTTGCGGCCTGTGCCGCCCGCGCTGCCAACGAAGAACAGAAGCGCTTGCGGCTGGCCGCCGGCGAACTCGGTCTGGATATCTACGACATGCGCGCCCGGCTGGCCGCTGCCGGATTGACCTACCTGTAAGGAACAGGCATGACGACAGCTTCTCAACGCGGCATTGCCTGTGCCTTCATGCGCGGCGGGACCTCGCGCGGACCGTTCTTTCTGGCGCACGATCTGCCGGCGGATCGCGCCACGCGTGATGCGGTATTGCTGGCCGTGATGGGCTCCCCCGATCCGCGCCAGATCGATGGTCTGGGCGGCACCGATACGCTGACCAGCAAAGTCGCCATCGTCTCGAAGTCAGTCTTGCCCGGCGTCGATGTCGATTTCCTGTTTGCGCAAGTGGCAGTCGATAAACCGCTGGTCGATGTCTCGCCCAATTGCGGCAACATGCTGGCGGGGGTCGGCCCGTTTGCGATTGAGCGCGGTCTGGTAGCTGTCAGCGGCGCCCAAACCAGTGTGGTGATTCACATGGTCAACAGCGGCAACATCGCCACCGCAACGGTGCAGACGCCGGGCGGCGTGGTGGCGTATGACGGCCATGCCGAAATTTCCGGGGTGCCGGGCACGTCAGCGCCGATCAGCATTGCCTTTCGCGATACCGCCGGCTCTGCCTGCGGTACCTTGCTGCCGACCGGCAATACCCGGGATGTATTCAACGGTATCGACGCCACCTGCATCGACAACGGCATGCCGGTAGTGGTCATGCTGGCCAGCGCCTTCGGCAAGAGCGGACAGGAAACGCCGCAAGAGCTGGATGCCGATCCGGCGTTCAAGCAAAAACTGGAAGCGGTGCGGCTGCTGGCCGGCGCAAAAATGGGCCTGGGCGATGTGCGCGACAAGGTGGTGCCGAAAATGACCTTGATTGCACCGGCCCGGGATGGCGGTCACATTGCTACCCGGACCTTCATTCCGCATCGCTGTCACAGTGCCATCGGCGTATTGGGCGCGGTCAGCGTCGCCAGCGCCTGCCTGTTGCCGGGTTCGGTGGCGGCGCAGATGGTCGACATGCCGCATGGCGATACAGTCGAATTGTCGGTGGAACACCCGAGCGGTGAATTCACGGTGGCATTGCAGATGCACATGCAGGATGGCCGCATGCAGTTTCTCAGTTCCGGTTTGCTGCGCACGGCGCGCATGCTGATGGATGGCACCGTGTACGTACCGCACAAGGTGTGGCCATGAACTAGTCATCTTCATCGTGGTTGCAGGCATGTTCAATTCATTCCAATAAAGAGACACTTCATGCTTTCTCGTTTTGCAATTTCCCTTGCGTCGGTGCTGTTCGACGGCCTGGCATTCGGCATGGTGCTGTTCCTGATATCCATCGGCATGTCGATCACCATGGGTGTCATGCGCGTGGTCAATCTGGCGCATTGCAGCTTCGCCATGGTCGGCGGTTATCTGACCTTCATGCTGGTGACGCAGTGGCAGGTGCCATTCTTTGCCGCCGTGCCATTGGCGGTGATCGGCACCATGCTGCTCGGCGCGGTGCTGGAAAGAACCGTGTATTCGTGGATCTACACGCAGAGCGAACTGGGGCAGGTCTTGATGACCATCGGCCTGACCTTCGTCATGATCGCCACCGCCAATGCCATGTTCGGCTCCACCATTCAGGATATTCCGGTGCCGGCCTCGTTACGCGGCACCATGCACATCGGTGCCATCGGCTTGCCGGTCTATCGCTTGTTCCTGATTGCCGTCAGTTGTTGTTGTGCGGCGCTGATCTGGTATGCGCTGGAGCGCACGCAAGTGGGTGCCAGGCTGCGCGCGGCAGTGGACAACGCCAGGATGGCGGGGTGCATCGGCATGAACGTGAAGGCATTCTTTGCCGTCACCTTCGCCATCGGTTGCGGCTTCGCCGGTCTCGGCGGCGCGCTCGGCGCCGACATGTTTCCGCTGGAACCGTTTTATGCGCTCAACTATCTGGTGCTGGTGCTGATCGTGGTTTCGGTCGGCGGCCTCGGCAGTATCAAGGGCACGCTGATTGCCGCCTTGACGCTGGGCATGATCGATACGCTGGGCCGCTACTTCCTGCCGGCCGCCGGTGGTCTGGTAATTTATCTGGCAACGCTGGCCTTGTTGCTGTTGCGCCCTCAGGGACTCTACGGAAGACAAACTTCATGAAACCGATACGCGAAAAACTGTTGCCTGCCGCCGCCTTGCCGTTTTACCGCATCCGGCCGGCCGATGCGTTGCCGTGGGTGATTGCGCTGGCGGCATTCTTCTTGTTCGACACCTATATGTCGATTGGCGCGCAAATCCTGATCATGGTGATTTTCGGCATCTCGCTCGATCTGGCCCTGGGCTTTGCCGGCATCAATACCCTCGGGCATGCCGCGTTCTTTGGCGTCGGCGCTTACGCTGCCGGTTATTACTCATTGCACATCTCACCCGAGCCCTTGAGCGGATTGCTGGTGGCAGCGGTGATAGCCGGTGTCATCGGTCTGATATCCGGCTGGATGCTGTTGCGTACCAATGGTCTGGCGTTGCTGATGCTGACCATGGTGACCACCGTGGTCTTGCATGAAGTGGCCAATACCTGGCGCGATGTGACCGGTGGCGCGGACGGTTTGTCTGGCATGGATACGGCACCGTTGCTGGGATTGTTTTCATTCGATTTGTATGGAAAGACCGCTTACCTTTATGCGCTGGCGGTGTTGTTCCTGATGTTCATCGTGGTGCGTATCGTTGCCAACTCACCATTCGGTTTGTCGATTCGGGGCATCCGCGAAAATCCGCGGCGCATGTTGCTGGTCGGTACGCCGGTGCATGCGCGGCTGATTCTGGCCTATACCATTTCGGCCGCGATTGCCGGTGTGGCCGGCGCGCTCAGTGCGCAGATCACCAAGACCGTCAGTCTTGATCTGCTGACCTTTCAACTGTCGGGCAACATTCTGATCATGCTGATCATCGGTGGCGTCGGCCGGCTGTATGGCGCCTTCATCGGGATTCCGCTGTACATGCTGTTGCTGGACCGGGCGGCCGCAATCGATCCGTTTCACTGGATGTTCTTTGTCGGCATCGCCCTGATCTTGATGGTGCGTTTCGCCCCCGGTGGTTTATTGATGCTGGGTGCCGGCATCTGGTCGCGCTGCACCGGCGCCAAGGTGGAGCAAAGCAAATGATGCAAACAACGCAGACGACACAACAGACACCAGCCTATGTACTGGAAACCCACAATCTGTGCAAACGCTACGGCGCAATCGAAGTGACCCGGGATATCGATTTCAAAATCGCGCGCGGTGCCCGCCATGCCTTGATCGGTCCCAACGGTGCCGGCAAGACCACCTTCGTCAATCTGGTGACTGGCGTGACGGCGCCGACTTCCGGCACGATTTTTCTGGATGGCAAAGAAGTCACGCAGACCACGCCGCAGCATCGGGTGGCGGCGGGACTGGCCCGGACTTTTCAGATCAATACCTTGTTCACCGAACTGACGGTGGCCGAGAACGTGGCGATTCCGATTGCCCAGCGTCTCGGCCTCGGCTGGAAGGTGTGGGGCAAGACCGGCAAGCATGCGGCGCTGGTCGAGCAAGCGGCATTGTTGCTGGATCAACTCGGATTGCTGGCGCTGGCGGCAAGACCGGTGAATCAACTGGCTTACGGTCAGCGCCGCATGGTTGAAATCGCGATTGCACTGGCGCTCAAGCCGCAAGTGTTGTTGCTGGACGAGCCGGCGGCCGGCATTCCGAACGGTGAAAGCGGCATCATTCTGGATTTGCTGGAACGCTTGCCGGAACACATTTCCATTTTGTTCATCGAGCACGATATGAATCTGGTATTTCGTTTCGCCAAAAAAATTACGGTACTGGTGGAGGGCGGCATCCTGACCGAAGGGACGCCGGCCGAGATCCGCGCCGACGACCGTGTCCGCAACGTTTATCTGGGGCGACGTCATGCTTGATCTGCTCAGCGTAAACAATCTGACGGCCGGTTATCGCGATGCCGTGGTGATCGACGATCTGTCGCTCGACATCGCGCGCGGTGAAGCGGTCAGTCTGCTGGGACGCAACGGCGTTGGTAAAAGTACCTTGCTGGCGAGCCTGATGGGATTGACCACGGTCAGCAAGGGCAGCATTGCCTTCGGCGGCAAGGACATCGGCAACCTGCCGAGCTATCAGCGCAATCGCAAGGGGCTCGGTTATGTGCCGCAAGAGCGCGAAATCTTTCCGTCGCTGACGGTCGAGCAGAATCTGCGTGTCGCGGCGCGTCCCGGCGAATGGGATATTGCGCGCATCTACGCCTTGTTCCCGCGCTTGCAGGAACGGCGCGGCAACTACGGCAATCAATTGTCCGGCGGCGAGCAGCAGATGCTGTCGATGGCGCGCGCATTGGTGGGCAATCCGGCCTTGCTGTTGCTGGATGAGCCGCTGGAAGGCTTGTCGCCGATCATGATGGATATCTTGCTGGACGCCGTCAAACAACTCAAGCAAACCGGACTGACCCTGATTCTGGTCGAGCAGCATGCACATCTGGCGCTGGAAGTGACGGACCGGGTCGTGGTGTTGGATCGTGGCCGCATCATCCATCAGGGCCGCAGCGATGTGTTGTTGCAGGATGAAGCGCAAATGCATTGCCTGCTCGGACTGGCGCAAAGCGAAGCCGCCGGTGACGGATCGCCACCGCATCTGCAACTGGTCAGTTGAGTGCAGCGATGACGACCGACATCATTCGCACCTGTGAACAACTGATTTATCGCTACGCCTATTTGAATGACGAACGCGATTTCGATGCGCTGATTCAATTGTTCACCGACGACGCGGTGCTGTACCGGCCATCCGCGCCCGACACTCCATTGCAGGGACATGCCGCAATACTGGCATCGTTCCGCAGTCGCGCGCCGGATATCCGCACATTCCATAGTTGCAGCGACGTCATGGTCAGCGTTGAACATGCGCAACTGGCACATGCGCGCTCCAGAATACTGCTGCTGTCGGCAAGCCGTTCCGCGCCGTCGGCCACCGCGATTGCCGCGCCGGACAAGCCGCCGATGCCGGGGACGTTTCGCGACCGATTTCAACTGACTGTCGACGGCTGGAAATTTTCACAGCGTCGCGGTTGCTTCTGGATCTGACGCTCTTGCTGTGTTCACCAGTCGCCGGCGCGGCATAAACAAATTAGATCGCGCTCGCGGCAATCAGCAATTATCAGCGCAGGTCCGCTCGCTAGAATGACTCACGCTTTGTCATGCACATCGACCCTGCCAACCGGGCTGATGCATGTGATCTGCGCAACTCAAAAATCAATACGATAAAAACTCTGGAGGAGACCCGTCAATGAATAAATTCGCTTATGCCGCCATCGCCACGTCGGCAGCATTGTTGTCGCACACGGCGCTGGCGCAGTCGCAGGTTGTGGTTTACGGTTTGATCGATACCGGTATCGAGTACGTGACCAATGCCAACGCAGCCGGCAATTCGGTGATCAAGATGCCGTCGCTGACCGGCTCATTCCCATCGCGCATCGGCTTCAAGGGCACCGAAGATCTGGGCGGCGGACTGCAAGCGATGTTTGTGCTGGAAGCCGGACTGGCCGTCGATACTGGTGCCATGGGGCAGGGCAACCGGCTGTTCGGCCGGCAGTCGTATGTCGGTCTGAAAAATGCCGGCAACAGTGTCATGCTCGGTCGCCAGGTCAACATGACGTATCTGTCGACCTTCAAGTCCGACGTGATGGGGCCGAACATTCACAGCATCGGTAATCTGGACGCCTATCTGCCGAACGCCCGCAGCGATAATTCGATTGGTTACCTCGGCACGTTTTCTGATGTCACGGTGGGCGCTACCTACAGCTTCGGTCGCGATGCGTCGGCCGCCGGTGGTCCGGCCGCCACCAATTGCGCCGGCGAAGTGGCCGGCGACAGCAAGGCGTGCCGCCAGATGACGGCATTGCTGGGATATGACAACAAGGCCTTTGGCGTCAACCTCGCGTACGACACCATGAATGGCAATACCAACGCTACCGGCGGTTTGAATAACAGCAGCTACACCGACCGCCGCATCGGCGTGCATGGTTACTTCATGGTGGGCGATACCCGCATCGGGCTGGGCGTACTGGATCGCAAGACCCAGACCGCTGTCAATAGCGATTCCGATTTGTATTACCTGGGAGTGAGCTATCCGTTCCTGACCGCGTGGGTCCTGGATGCGCAGGTGTCGCGTCTGAAATTCAATGGCACGTCGAATGTCTCGACGCTGTCGGTGGCGCGGCTGACCTATAACCTGTCCAGGCGGACTGCCTTGTACACCTCGGTCGGTTACATCAAGAACGGCGGCAACGCAGCGATTGCGGTGGATGCCGGCGGTACGGTCGGGGTTGGCATGAACCAGCTCGGTATCATGACCGGTGTCCGTCACACGTTCTGATCGCCGTTCAGCAGCGTGTGTTTATCGTGTGCAGCAAGGGTGTTGCACACGATGTATCACCAAGTCAGTTCACGCGTTCCATTAGCAACGCCACCAGATAGGAAACCACGCCGGCCGTCACGGCCCATACCAGCACGCGATGTTGCGGGAAATAGCGGGTGATCAGTGGCAGCAGAAAAAAGAGAATGACGGCAATCAAAATGCTGGAGATGACTTTTTTCATGAGTGGTCTTTTGTTGTGGTCGTTTTCATGGGGCTGATTGGTGCCGGCGTTAGTGTAGCGCCGGATGTGTCCGCGCGGTATGCCGGATGAAAAAAACGGCGCGGACAAACATTGCCGGCCAGTTTATTGCAACTGATATGCCTGGCTGGCTTCCGACCAGCGCCATGTCTGGCGCCATTTTCCGTTACGCTCGCGCAATTGCAGATCGTGGTAGCCGGCCGTCGTGCCCGGCAAGACATTGAGCGTATTGCTGCCGTCGGTCAGGTCGTGACTGCGGGTGCCATCTTTATGCCAGTCACCGGCAATCATCTTGTTGAACATCATCGGTTGTGCGAACACCACGCGCAATGCCTTGCCATCGATATGGAACAGGTACAGCGCCTCGAATGAGGCACCGCCGCCGGCATATCCTTCCGACCAGCCGGCACGCACGCCGAACGCGGTATCGCCGTTGCGCAACTGGTAGCGCGCAAAGTCAAACCGCTGCCAGCTTTGCGGCCGGCTCAGCGGCGGCGTTTTGCTATCGTCCAGTTCCATGGCTTGCGGCATATCGATATTGGTGTGGCCCCAATCGGTGCCGGCGGTCACTGCCGCTTCCGTGCGCGCCACCAGTTGCACGCTGCCGTCGGCCGCGCGGTCGAATACGCCGAACCAGATTTCGTTGCCGCTGCTGTCGTTTTCGCCATCGCATTGCGACGACGGATAACGCAACGCGCGCTGTGCCTGTTCTGCCGATGCCGCCAGACAGGCCACTGCGACGTAGCCCCCGGGGCGTTGCGGCCAGGCTTTGGCACCGGTCAGTACCACCCGTTTGCGGTCGATACCCGGTGTCAGTTGCGACAACAGCAGCTCGCGGCTGAACCCGGCCGGTAGTTGCGTGCCGAAGCCATCCGGGATCGGCGCCGAACCCATTTGCTGATCGAACGAGGCGCGCGCATCGGCATTCTTGATGGCGCCACGCGCTTTGTCCAGCGAGGGGACGGTGGTTTGCGCCGTGGCGGGGGCAAGCAACATGCCGGATGAGAGCAGGCACGCGGCAGCGGTTGGCAGAACATGGCGGAAGCGAGGATTCATCAGTGACAAGGAGGGTGGGTTGGCCGGATGGCGATGGCGCTTATTCTACTATCCCGGAAAACGGACAGCCGTGCTTTCGCTCGGGCAATCTTGATTTCAACACGGAAACAGATCGTGAGCGGCAGCCTGATGACCAGCGCTGCCGGTTACAATTTAATTATGGAAAAACTAATAATCTGAATCCCGTTGACTATACTTGTCTGATCAGATGTCGCATCGTTACAGCAGGATGTCGCATTGGTACAGAAACACCGGGAGCGAAAAATGAAAAACGAAACCAGCGTAGCCATGGCTTCGGTCGCCGCGTTTGTTGCGGGGTGTGCGGGAGTCGGCTTCGGCCAGAAGCTGGCCATCAGTCAGGAAGTGGTCAATCAGCATGTGCCGGCGCTGCACGCGCTGTATTTGCAGGACCGCTGGCGCATGCAGGTACTCAACGGACGTTCATCGCGCACGATGTTGAATTTCAAAAGTGCGCGCAATATTTTTCAAGATACAGCGTGGCCCTGAGCCGGGTCCGGAAACAACAACGGCAGACCTTGCGGCCTGCCGTTGCTGATGACGGATGCGTAATCATGCCGGCCTGTTGAATTGCCGGCCGGCATGGCGTTGCATCAGACCTGCGCTGCTTTCAATGCTGCATTGAACGTGGCGCTCGGGCGCATGATGGCGCTGACTTTTTCCGGCACTGCCAGGAAGTAGCCGCCGATATCCACCGGATTGCCTTGCACGGCCTTGAGTTCGGCCGTGATCTTGGCTTCGTTCTCGGTCAGGCTCTTGGCCAGTGGTGCGAAGTGCGCTTGCAACTGTGCATCTTCAGTTTGTTCGGCCAGAGCCTGCGCCCAGTACATGGCCAGATAGAACTGGCTGCCGCGGTTGTCGAGTTCACCGGTGCGTGGCGATGGCGACTTGTTGTTGTCGAGCAGTTTGCCGGTGGCATCGTCGAGTGTCTTGGCCAGAACCTTGGCCTTGTTGTTGCCGGTTTTGATGCCGACATCTTCCAGCGACACTGCCAGTGCCAGGAACTCGCCCAGCGAATCCCAGCGCAAGTGATTCTCTTCCACCAGTTGCTTGACATGCTTTGGCGCCGAACCGCCGGCACCGGTTTCAAACATGCCGCCACCGGCCATCAGCGGCACGATCGACAGCATCTTGGCGCTGGTGCCCAGTTCCATGATCGGGAACAGGTCAGTCAGGTAGTCGCGCAGGATGTTGCCGGTGACCGAGATGGTGTCCTTGCCGCGGATCACGCGTTCCAGCGTGTAACGCATGGCGCGCACTTGCGACATGATCTGGATGTCGAGACCGGTCAGGTCATAGTCCTTCAGGTAAGTACGTACTTTCTTGATCAGCTCGGCTTCATGCGGACGGTACTCGTCCAGCCAGAAGACTGCCGGCATGCCGGACAGGCGGGCGCGGTTGACGGCCAGCTTGACCCAGTCACGGATCGGTTCATCCTTGACCTGGCACATGCGCCAGATGTCGCCTTGCTCGACGGTTTGTTCCAGCAACACATTGCCGTTGAAATCGGTGATGCGGGCCACGCCGTCTTCGGCGATTTCGAATGTCTTGTCATGTGAACCGTATTCTTCCGCCTTTTGCGCCATCAGGCCGACGTTCGGTACTGTGCCCATGGTGGTCGGATCGAATGCGCCGTTGGTTTTGCAGAAGTTGATCACTTCCTGGTAGATACGGGCAAAGGTGCTTTCCGGGATCACGGCCTTGGTGTCTTTCGGACGGCCATCGGCGCCCCACATCTTGCCGCCCAGACGAATCATGGCCGGCATCGATGCATCGACGATCACATCGTTCGGTGCGTGCAGATTGGAAATGCCCTTGGCCGAATCGACCATGGCCAGTTCCGGACGGTGTTCATGACAGGCGTGCAGGTCTTTGATGACTTCGTCACGCTTGGATTCCGGCAGGGTCGCGATCTTTTCGTAGACGCTGCTCAAACCGTTGTTGGCATTGACGCCGAGTTCTTCGAACAGTTTGCCGTGCTTGGCGAATGCATCTTTATAGAAAATCTTGACGGCATGGCCGAACACGATCGGGTGCGATACCTTCATCATCGTGGCCTTGACGTGCAGCGACAGCATGACGCCGGTTTCGCGCGCATCTTCCATCTGTTCTTCATAGAACTTGCACAGCGCGTTCTTGCTCATGAACATGCTGTCGATGATTTCGCCGTCCAGCAGCGATACCTTGTTCTTGAGCACGATGGTCTGACCGCTCTTGGTCACCAGTTCCATCTTGACGTCGCAGCCCTTGGCCAGCGTGATGCTCTTTTCGCCGGCGTAGAAATCGCCGCCGTGCATGTGCGACACGTGGGTGCGCGAAGCCGGGCTCCACTTCGACATCGAGTGCGGGTGCTTGCGCGCAAAACGCTTGATCGAAGCAGGTGCGCGGCGGTCCGAGTTGCCTTCACGCAGAACCGGATTGACGGCGCTGCCGAGTGCGGTCGAATAACGCTTCAGGATCGCTTTTTCTTCGTCGGTCTTCGGATCTTCAGGGAAATCGGGAATCTTGTAACCGCGTGCCTGCAGTTCGCGGATGGCGGCAATCAGTTGCGGCACCGAAGCGCTGATGTTCGGCAGCTTGATGATGTTGGTGTCAGGTTCTTGCGTCAGCTTGCCCAGTGTTGCCAGATTGTCAGGCACCTTCTGGTCATCGCTCAGGTATTCGGGGAATGCAGCCAGAATCCGTGCCGCCACCGAAATATCGCTCTCGACGACATTGATGTCGGCCGGTGCGGTAAAGGTGCGGATGATGGGCAGGAAAGAATAAGTCGCCAGCAGCGGCGCCTCGTCGGTAAGCGTGTAGATAATGGTGGATTTACCTGTGGTCACGATGTTGTTCCTTGCTGTTGGTATATTGATATGTTGATGTGTGCTTGCTGTGCGGGTTCTATTGTATCGGGGCTAGTTAATGGCGAACAGAATTAGCCGGGAAATTGTCATCGGGGAGCGCGCCATGGCGGTCCGGGAACGCAATTTCTCTCAGGGGAAGAAGTTTATTCGGATTTGCACTTGTGTGCTCGACAAAAAATCAGCCGCTAGTTTACTCCGAAGCCGGGACTTTTGCCTTTTTGCTGTGTTTTCGACGATTTTTGCCGGCGATGGTGCGAAAACGGTGGCGCTTGGCATCAGCGCTGCGGATCGGAGTGTCAGGAGCGGGGGGGCGTGACGGAAGAAAGATGGCGGGCCTGGCAAGCAGGCCCGCCGTGCGTACAGGCAGAAATTACCAGTAATACGTGGCGCTGAGTACCGCTTCGCGTGACGCGCCGCGGAAGGTCGAGGTGAAATATTTCTTGTTGAACAGATTGTTGACGTTGAGCGCCAGGCGGTAGCGCGTGGTTTCATAGGCCAATGCGGCATCGGCCAGCGTGAATGGCTGATCGAAGTAATCGCCGCCGGTACTGCTTTTGCCGAAGAATGCCTTGCCACGATAGCGCACGCCGCCGGCCAGCATGACGCCGGGAAGTTGTTGCGGCCGGTAATCGACCCAGATGCTGGCGGTGTTTTTCACGGTCTGGACGGCTTGTCTGCCGATTTGTTGCGGATCGTTACTCTTGGTGGTCTTGGGATCAACGTAGGTGTAGTTGGCCAGGATCGCGATTTCCCGGGTCGGTTGCAATTTTCCTTCGAGTTCGACACCGCGCGAACGCACTTCGCCGGTCTGAATGCTGAAACGCGGATGATCCGGATCGCTGGTCGACACATTGGTCTGGGTGATTTCAAACAGTGATGCAGTGATGAATGCTTCGCTTCCGGGTGGCTGATATTTCAGGCCGGCTTCATATTGCACACCTTTGCGCGGCTGGAACGGCGTGCCATTGAATTGCCTGCCGGTGGCCGGATCGAACGACGTGGCGTAGCTCACATATGGCGCAAAACCGCTGTCGAACAAGTACAGCAAGCCGGCGCTGCCGGTGACGGCGGTATCGCTGATGGTCGGTTGGGTGGTGCTGGTCTGCGTGGTTTTGGCGGTATCATGACGCAGACTCAGATTGGCAACCCAGCGCCCGAGTTTGAATTGATTCAGCGTGTAAATGCCGGTCTGTTCCAGATCGAGATTGCTTTCGTCCATGGCCGGCGTCGGCACGAACTGACCGTAGACAGGCGCGCGCATGTTCAGCGTCGGTACGTCGAAACCAAAACCCAGGCCGCCGCGTTCCTGATACTTGAGGTAATCCAGACCGAGCGAGAACGTGTGGCGCAGGTCGCCCCACACCAGATCTTTTTCAATGCGGTTGTCGATGGCCAGTGTCTTGCCACGGGTTTGCTGTACCAACGAACCGCGATCCACGGTTTTGCCGTCAGCTTGTACCGCGGACGCATAGACGTGCGCGTAATCGATATCGATCACCGAGTAACGCAAATTTTGCCGCAGCCGCCAGCCGTTATCGGTGTCGTGTTCGAAGGCATACCCAATCGATTTGGTATCGCGGTTGAAATGATCGAAGGCCGGTTCGCCGGCGGTCCATTGTGCCGGCAACTCCATCACCGCCGGTGAGACGAACAGGCTCGGCCACCAGGTTTTCGGCGTGCCTCTTTCCTGCGAATACTGGGCGCGCAGTGTGATGCGGGTTTGATCGGAAATGTTCCACAACAGGGATGGAGCAATGGCAATGCGGTCATCGCGTGAATCGATGGTGCGCGCATCGCTGTCGCGGCCCAGAATGTTGAGACGATACAAAACCTTGTTGTCGCTGTCGATGGCGCCGCCCAGATCGGCGGTGGCTTCAACCCGGTTATAGCGGCCATACGACAAGCCGACGCTGTTGACATGAGCAGCCTCCGGCTTTTTTGTCACGACGTTGACCACACCGCCCGGACGGCCCTGTCCGTAATACACGGAGGCCGGGCCTTTCAGCACTTCGATGCTGTCGAGTTCGCTGACCGGATCGTTCCATGAGCCATAACTGCCGGCCGACAGCTGTTTCAAGCCGTCTTTATAGTAAGCGCTGCCATCCGAGAAACCGCGAATGATGGCGCCGGTCATGCGGGTATCCCCGCCGCCGCCATTTTCGGTGATGACGCCAGAGGTATAGGCCAGTGCTTGTTCCAGTGAGCGCGGCGCCTGGGTCTTGATCTGTTCGGCGGTCACCACCGAGATCGCGCGCGGTGTTTCGATCAGCGGCGTATTCAGTTTGGTGGCGTGGTCGGTCCTGGCAATATACGAGGCCGCTGCGGCATCGGCGCTGCCCACTACCGTGACCGTGGTCAACTGCGATTGTGATTGCAGCTTGCGGGTCAGCGTGATGGTATTGCCATTGCGTTCAAACGCAATATTGGTGCCGCTCAGCATGCGTTGCAAAGCTTCTTCCGGGGTAAAGCGTCCCTGAATTTCAGGTGCGCTCCAGCCTTGTACGACGCCGGTGTTGTACAGCAATTGCAATGAGGTTTGCTGACCGAGCTGCAACAAGGCATTACCGAGCGACTGGCGCGGAATGTTCAATTGCACGGCGGCGTCTTGTGCCTGCACCGGATAGGGTGCCGCAGCGACTGCCAGTGCCACGGCCAAAGCGGAGGCGGCGGTTATCCGCACGGCGTAATTGCGCGACTCCGGATGGCCGGAGACGACTGTTATTTTTCTGTGAATCATCGAATGGTTTTCCCTGGTGTTGACATACCGGCGCAATGCGCCAAACCCTTTGGCCAAAGGTTTCACGAGGGATAGCACCGGCTTGCGGAAATATCCCTCTTATCGGATAAGACGGACCAGCAAGGGAAAACCCTGAATCGACGCTGAATATTTCTTGATGTGGAAGGGGGAGGCAGGGCAGTGTGGCGCCGCACCGATAGTCCCGGCGGCATGCTTGCCGTCAGGCCGATTGGGCAATATCGACGCCGCCGTCCGGTCGTTGCTTGACCGTAATCGGGGCGATGCGGCGCAAGGCGGTGAGAAATGCCGCGGAATCTTTCAGATTGAATACGCCGGCCATGCGCAGATGGTTCAGGCGGCTGTCGGTGATACGGATCGGTTGCGGCAGATAGCGGCTCATTTCGCGCACGATATGGTCGAGCGGCTGATCGTTGAACACCAGCTTGCCATAACGCCATGCGGTGGCGGCGCCGACATCGATCCGGGTCGGCGCTGTCAGCGTGCCGGCGCGCATGCTGGTGCTGGTGCCGGCCGCCACGATTGCGCGCTGTCTGCGCCACCATGGTCCGGTACTGATTTCGGCGCTGCCGGATTCGACTGCCAGCCTCACCTGGGCATCATCGTTACGGACGTTGAAACTGGCAGCGTCGGCGCTGATCTGGCCGATGGCGGTAGCGACGATGAAGGGGCGGGCGCTGTCGGCAAGTGTTTGCAACATGATTTCGCCAGACATCAGTTGTACTGTGCGGCGTTGTTTGAAGTATTCCACCACGGCCACGGTATCAGTATTGATCTGTATGCGGGAACCGTCCGCCAGGCTGGCGCTGCGCAGCTCCCCTCTGCCGGTGGCGTAGCGGGTCTGCTGCTCCGGTGTCGTCGGCCACCAGGCGGCAGCGACGACCCCGCCTGCCATCACCGTGCTGCAAATAGCCCCGCCGGTGATAAGCAGACGCCGGCGCGCCATCAACGGCGCCGATCTTGCCGGCGCACTCAGCAAGCTGCGCAACTCATCTGCAGGAATCATCTGCGTGGCTTGCCATACCTCGTCAAGTGCACGGTATTCCTGCTCATGCCGGCTGTCGGCCTGCCGCCATTGCCGGAACATGCGCTGTTCAGCCGTGGTGAAATTGCCCGAATGCACGCGGGCAAACCACCAGGCTGCGGCATCGCGTGGATCGTTCGGAATTTTCGGGGGATGATGAGGCATGTTGAATCGGCGTAATCGGCGTCGTGACAGGATAAGGCTTTTTCGGCTCCCTGACTGCGACGTTTGAGACTGCAAAAATCCTGAATCAATGAGGAGCGTGGCTGTGCAGGCGTTGGCGCAGGTGGCGTGCGGCGCGGATCATGTATTTTTCCACCATGTTCACCGAAATGCCGAGCTT
The DNA here is from genome assembly GCF_001189915.1 of Herbaspirillum autotrophicum. Lineage (GTDB taxonomy): Bacteria > Pseudomonadota > Gammaproteobacteria > Burkholderiales > Burkholderiaceae_D > Herbaspirillum > Herbaspirillum autotrophicum. The sequence goes on along the minus strand of NZ_LFLS01000003.1, from coordinate 213,298 downwards.
GTGTGCAATCTCCTGCTGGGTATAGCCTTCCAGTCGATGCCAGATGAAAACCTGGCGACATTTTAACGGAAGTTCTGCCAACGCTTCCTTGAGCGCGGCCAGCAATAGTGCGGTGCGGACTGCGGCGTCGGGATCGGACAGCAAAGGATGTTCGTCTTCCTGCAGTTCATGCAGCGGTACGGTGTCGAGAACCTGCGCATGGCGGTGCATGTCGGTGAGCTGATTGCGGACACTGCGATGCAGATAAGCGCGCGGATGATGAATGACGGAGGTGGTGCCGCTCAGCATGGTGGTGATGACATCGTGCACGGCATCCTGAACATCATGCGTGACGCTGTCGGTGCGCCGTACCCAGGTGCCGATCAGTTCCCCGTAATGCGCGAGCCAGCCTTTCTTGAGCGAGGAGGATTGAGACACGAAGCGGGCACCCTGAATAAATGATGCGGCCATTATTGCAAACAATTCTCATTTACGCAATGCGCCTGCGCTCAGGGTGCCACCCGCTTGCCTTGCCAGTGGTTGTCGCTGCGGGTGAATACCGCACGCTGGTGGCCGGCCGGTGAAATATCGAGATAGTCGATTTTACTGAGCGTTGCGCGGACCACGCAGAAATTGTCGTAACCGTCATGCCGTCCGGTGCTCACGGCAGTGGCTTGCGGTGAATGGGGGAGGGGCGTGCCGGGTGACAACGGCGCCTGATACAGAATCAGCGTATGTGGCCGCGCGCTGTTCCAGATGGCGCTGCGTTCGGCTTCATCGGGACAAATCTCGGCGCGGCCTTCGAGCCGGATCTGTTGCAGCTTGACCAGATCGGCTGCCAGCATGGACAGTCGCGGATCGGCGCGCAGCTCCGCCACTTTGACTGAGCGCATATCGGTATGAAACGTCAGTGTGTTGCGCGCTTCATCGGCGGCACGCAACACGATTGTGCGCAATTGCGGTACCCCGTCTGCACCGTTGGTGGCCAGTTGCCACATGGTGAATGGCGACTGGCCGGGGCTTGCACCCGCCGTCAGGCACTGCCAGATGTGGCGGTAGATTTCTTGCATGCGTAATTGGCGCTACTGCTCAGGCCGGCACGCCGACAATCACGTGTGATGCCTTGAAAATGGCGGTGGCGGGTTTGCCTTCGGCCAGACCGAGGTCGTTCACGCTGTCGAGCGTGATGATGGCGCATACCTGATTGCCGCCGCTCAGTTGAATCACCACTTCGGCATTGACCGCGCCCAGTCGCAGTTTGCTGACGGTGCCGGCGAGCTGATTGCGGGCCGACAGTTTGATGCCGCTGTCGTTGGTGGCGACGATCACCCATGGCGCCTTGATCAGGGCAATCGCGGTGCTGCCGTTTTGCAGGCCGAGATGTTTGGTGCTTTCGTGGGTAATGATGGCGATCAGCTTGTCGCCGCCGGGCAATTCGATTTCGATTTCATCGTTGACGGCGCCGGTCTTGATGTTGCTGACTTTGCCGGAAAACTGATTGCGGGCGCTGGTTTTCATGGTCACTCTCTGAATGGGGTGGAATGCGGAGGGCAAGCGTTTCCGGTGCGGCGGGGCACCGGAAACGGCCGGATCAGTATAGACGAAGCACGCGCCCGCGCCCAGTGCCGGCAATCTCGTGCAATTACGAGAATGCGCCGGCCAGCATGAACAGACCGAAGGCGCCGACGATGAAAGCCCAGTATTGCATCTTGATGAAGAACAGGGAGTGCTCGGGCTTCAGGATGACTTCGGCGCCGGTATTCTGATCGACCAGCACGCGATTCTTGAGCGGCGAATTGAGTTTGTTGCCGACCACCCAGATCGCCACTGCCGACAGTATCGCGCCGAGGGCCGGACCGAAACCATGCGCCACGCCCAACGTTGCCAGCAACATCATGGTTGCCAGGCTGACCACCAGTGCAATGACCAATACCAACAATCCCCAACCCTTCCAGATCACAATCATTTCATTTCCTGTTTTTCAATTTTAAAAATACCGGCTTGATACAAAACGAATCTGCATCGTCATGAGATACCAATGCCATTCACCGCTCCGCGTGTCGGCATGTAACATCGCGGGGGGCTGAATTGTAAATTGCGGCGGCAGAATCAGGAAATGAAATTTCAGGCCGGCAGCAGTGGGCTGCCGGCCTGAATCACGCGCACATCAATGTTGATGGCGGTGGTGCATGTCAGGGAAGTGACTGTGCGCATGCTCCAGTGGCGCATGCCGGTGGGCATGGTTGTGGCGGGTGCCGGGAGCTGTCGGCCACGGATGTGCATGATCATGATGTGCATCGTGGGTATGTTCATGCTCATGCTCCATCGGTTCATGCCGGTGCAGATGTTCGTGGCGTTCCGACAGGTGCAGCCAGATACCGAAGGCCATCAGGGCGCCGGCCGCCAGCAGGGGCAAGGTCATCGGTTCGCCCATGACCACTGCCAGCAGTGCGCCGAAAAATGGCGCCACTGAAAAGTAGGCGCCGGTGCGGGCCGTGCCGAGATGACGCAAGGCCACGATAAACAGGGTGAGACTGACGCCATACGCCAGAAAGCCGATGGTCATTGCGCCGCCGATGACCGGCCACGATGGCAGATGGGCGCCCAGCAACAGCGCCAGGCCCAGGTTGGTGCCGCCGGCCACCAGACCTTTGACGGCGGCGATCCATGAGGCGTCGTTGAGCGAGACCTTGCGTGTCAGATTATTGTCGAGGCCCCACGCCAGACAGGCGCCGAGCACCGCCAGTGACGGCCACAAGCGTTGCAGTTCAAGCGTATCGGGCCAGCTCAGAATGGCAGCACCGGCAACAATCGCCAGCATGCCGCAGACGATGCGCTTGTCCACATTTTCCTTGAAGGCAAACCACGCCAGCAGCGCCGTGAAGACGCCTTCGGCATTGAGCAGCAACGAAGCATCGGCGGCGGCCATATGGGTCAGGCCGAACATCAGCAAGACGGGGGCAATGATGCCGCCGCAAGTGACGGCGCCGGCAAACCAGCGCAACTCGGCGCGCGGTAACACGACCTTGGGGCCGGGGCGCAAGCGGCGCAACAATGTCAGTCCGAGTCCGGAGCCGAGGTACAGCAAGCCGGCAATCAGCCACGGCGAATTGCCGCTCAGCAGCGGTTTGGCCAGCGGCGTGGCGGCGCCGAATAACAGCGCTGCCAGCAGCGCGGCCTTGATGCCGGGGTGCATTGCCTGATTGAAATGTTTCATGAAATTCGGCTTCGGGGTGGATTGACGCCGGATGCCGGCGAGATGGTGAATGATACTGCGCGGCGCTTATAAAAATCCGTGCTTGAAAAAATTCGTCATTTCAATAATAATTGAATTATTGAAATAATCGGAGGCAGTTGATGCAAACCAAAGACACTCTGGCCGTATTGGCGGCACTGGCGCAAGAATCGCGGCTTGCAGTATTCCGTCTGCTGGTGCAATGCGGACCCGAAGGGATGGCGGCCAGCAAGATCGCCGAGCAGTTGGCGGTGGCGCCGTCGGCCTTGTCGTTCCATTTGAAGGAACTGTCGCATGCACAACTGGTGACGTCGCGTCAGGCCGGACGCTTCGTGATTTATGCCGCCAACTTCGACACCATGAACGGACTGATTGCGTTTCTTACCGAAAACTGTTGTGGCGGTAATCCCTGCTCGCCGTTGCAGGAATGCTGTTCGCCATCCGTCAGCAGTGTCAAGTAGCCATGTGCGCTCCCTCTGCAAGCGCCGGAAAATCCTCCGCAGCATCGCTGAATGTATTCGAGCGCTATCTGACGGTGTGGGTCGGCATATGTATCGTGATTGGCGTGGCGGCAGGGCAAGCCTTTCCCGCCAGTGTCAAATTGATTGGCGGTCTGGACATTGCCAAAGTGAATTTGCCGGTCGGCGTGCTGATCTGGGTCATGATCATTCCGATGTTGCTGAAGATCGATTTTGCGGCATGGAATCAGATCAGAGGTCATGTGCGCGGCATTGGCGTAACGCTGTTCATCAATTGGGCGGTCAAGCCGTTTTCAATGGCTTTGCTCGGCTGGTTGTTCATTCGCCACTGGTTCGCACCGTATCTGCCAGCGGCGCAATTGGATTCGTATGTGGCCGGTCTGATTCTGCTGGCCGCTGCGCCCTGCACGGCGATGGTATTTGTCTGGAGCCGGTTGACGGGTGGTGATCCGTATTTCACGCTGTCGCAAGTGGCGCTCAATGACTTGATCATGGTGTTTGCGTTTGCGCCGCTGGTGGCGCTGCTGCTCGGCGTGTCGAGTATCACGGTGCCGTGGGCTACATTGCTGACTTCGGTGGGCTTGTACATTGTGGTACCGGTGATCATCGCGCAACTCTGGCGCCGTCTGTTGCTGCGGCGCGGCCAACCGGCATTCGAACGCGCGGCGACCCGGATTCAACCGTGGTCGGTTGCGGCGCTGCTGCTGATGCTGGTGTTGCTGTTCGCATTTCAGGGCGATGCCATCATCAAACAGCCAATGGTGATTGCCTTGCTGGCGGTGCCAATCCTGATTCAGGTGTTTTTCAATTCGGCGTTGGCCTATTGGCTCAATCGCGTGGTCGGTGAAAAACATGCGGTTGCCTGTCCGTCGGCCCTGATCGGCGCTTCCAATTTCTTTGAACTGGCGGTCGCGGCGGCGATCAGCTTGTTCGGCTTCGAATCCGGCGCCGCTCTGGCGACCGTGGTCGGGGTCTTGATCGAGGTGCCGGTCATGCTGCTGGTGGTCAGCGTCGTCAATCGCACGCAAGGATGGTATGAGCGAACCTCCTGAATTGTTTTCCATGCGCTGATGAAGAATACCCGATTACTTTGGCAAGGAGCCGATATCATGCCCGTCACGATCTATCACAATCCCGCCTGCGGCACTTCGCGCAATACGCTGGCGCTGATCCGCAATACCGGCGATGAACCGGAAATCATCGAATATCTGCAGCACCCGCCATCCCGCGAAACACTGCTCGGCATGATCAGGGATGCCGGCCTGACGGTACGCCAGGCGATCCGGGAAAAGGGCTCGCCGTATGCCGAACTCGGTCTGGATAATCCGCAATTGAGTGATGAACTTTTGCTCGACGCGATGCTGGCGCATCCGATCCTGATCAACCGGCCGTTTGTGGTGACCGCCAACGGCACCAGACTATGCCGGCCATCGGAACTGGTGCTGGATATCCTGACCAGGCCGCAGCAAGGTCCCTTCATCAAAGAGGACGGTGACATCGTCATCAATGCGGAGGGCCGTCGTGTCACGCTCCCTTCCTGATTTGCCCAATGTCGAGGCCGCCCTGTTGCAACCGGCTGCCACCGCCGACTTCCGCATGGTCGGCCGGGCTGCGCATGCACCCCGGTTTCTGTTGTTGTACGGATCACTGCGCGAGCGTTCCTATAGCCGTTTGCTGACACTGGAAGCAGCTCGTCTGCTGTCAGCGATGGGTGGTGACGTGAAAATATTCGACCCGCGCGGCTTGCCGCTCCCCGATGGCGAACCGGAGACGCATCCCAAGGTGCAGGAATTGCGGCAACTGGCGCAGTGGTCGGAAGGTATGGTGTGGACTTCGCCGGAACGCCACGGTGCGCTGAGCGGCATCATGAAGGCGCAGATCGACTGGATTCCGCTGGCCGCCGGCGCGCTCCGTCCGACTCAGGGTAAAACGCTGGCGGTGATGGAAGTGTCCGGTGGTTCGCAGTCATTCAATGCGGTCAATCAGATGCGCATTCTCGGACGCTGGATGCGGATGCTGACCATACCGAATCAATCTTCCGTGGCCAAGGCCTTTCAGGAATTCGATGAGGCCGGCCGGATGAAACCTTCGGCATACTATGAACGGGTGGTCGATGTCATGGAAGAACTGTACAAGTTCACCGTGCTGACGCGCGATGTCTCGCCATGGCTGACCGACCGTTACAGTGAACGGCGCGAGAGCGCCGGACAACTGACGTTGCGAGTCAATCAGACGGCAATTTGAAAGGCGTCGGTCATATATGCCGGCGATGCTGTCAGAAAGGACACGACATGCTGCAGGCAGGGTGGTCATGCTGCCAATGCGCAGCGTAAATTCTGTTGTTGCCAACGACACTGAACATGGTAATGTTAGCGATGTTTTCGCATCGCCGGCGGCGCCGTGCGAGGCGCGGCGCAAGCGTTTCATGTTGATTGAGCAATAAGGTTTACCTGTCATTTTTCCTGGTTTCCTGACGCCATCCTGACGTACCGCAGATGTAATGAAACAGTCACATTGGCTTGATAGCATCGGGCACCTTTTTTCGGAAGGATCACCCTTATGAAATTGCATTTCAAAGCCTGCGCTGTTACAGCACTGCTGGCAACCATGACCACCCCGGCCTGGGCCGTCACCGAAATTTCCTGGTGGCATTCGATGACTGGCGCCCTTGGCGAGCGCGTCAATGCCATGGCCGACGAATTCAATAAAAGCCAATCTGACTACAAGGTGATCCCGGTCTACAAGGGGACCTATGACGAGTCGATGGCCGCCGCAACCGCCGCTTATCGCGCCGGCAATGCGCCCGATATCCTGCAGGTCTTTGAAGTCGGCACCGCCACCATGATGTACTCCAAGGGTGCGATCAAACCGTTCTACGAAGTCATGCAGCAAGCCGGCGAGAAGGTCGATCAGAATGCCTACGTGCCAGCCGTCGCTGGTTATTATTCGACCGCCAGGGGCTTGATGTCCTTCCCGTTCAACAGTTCGACGACGATCATGTTCTATAACAAGGACCTGTTCGTCAAAGCCGGTCTGGACCCGAACAAGCCGCCAGCGACCTGGCAGGATTTCGTCGGCATGGCCGCCAAGATGAAGGCCAGCGGTATTTCCTGTCCTTACACCACCACCTGGCAATCGTGGGTGCATCTGGAATCATTTTCGGCCTGGCACAACACCGAGTCAGCCAGCAAGAACAACGGTTTTGGCGGCCTTGATGCGCGTCTGAAAATCAATGGCCCGCTGCAAGTGCGTCACATTGAAAATCTGTCCAACTGGGCCAGGCAAGGTTACTTTGTCTATGCCGGCCGCAAGGACGAAGCCAACGCCAAGTTCAATGCAGGCGAGTGCGCGATCATCACCGGCTCGTCTTCCGCTTACGCCGATATTCGCAAGAACGCCAAGTTCAAGTTTGGCGCAGCACCGTTGCCTTACTACAGCGATGTAGCAGGCGCACCGCAAAACACCATCATCGGCGGCGCCTCGCTGTGGACCATGGGCGGCAAGAAGGCTGATGAATACAAGGGCGTGGCGAAATTCTTCACTTACTTGTCCAAGCCCGAAGTACAAGCCAAGTGGCATCAGGAAACCGGCTACCTGCCAGTGACCAAGGCGGCTTATGACATCACCCGGACGTCCGGATTCTATGACCGCAATCCAGGGACCGACGTTGCCGTGAAGCAGATGATCGTCAAGACCACGGACAAATCGCGCGGCATTCGCCTGGGCAACTATGCCCAGATCCGTACCGTGATCGATGAAGAGTTGGAAAACGTCTGGACCGGCAAGAAGACGCCCAAGGAAGCACTCGACAATGCCACCCGGCGCGGTGACGAATTGCTGGTACGTTTCGAGAAAGCCAACAAATAAAAACCGGCGGAACGGTGTTCTTGCATCCGCTTGCGGTTGGACAGGAATGCAGTTTCAGTCAGCGATGGTAAAGCACGCAGCCCCGGTCTTTCCGGGGCGCCGTGTTTTCAGTCGCCAGGCGATCTTTCAGTAAATTCAACGATGCGGGATGTAATCGTTTTCAATCATCCTTGGTCCGCATCGCTTTCAGGGACATAAGCTATCGTGGAAAAACGCGCCCGCTTCACTTCTTCATGGCTGCCGTACGCGCTGGTTGCGCCGCAGATCCTGATCACCATTTTGTTTTTCTTCTGGCCGGCGGCGCAAGCCTTGTACCAGTCCGTGCTGCTGCAAGACGCTTTCGGCGGCTATTCCGAATTCGTCTGGTTTGACAATTTCATCACGTTGTTCAGCGATCCGACTTATCTGGAGGCATTCCAGACTACCGCGATTTTCTCGGTGCTGGTGGCGGCGGGCGGGATGGTACTGGCGCTGATTCTGGCGGTGTTCGCCGATCGCGTCGTCAAGGGGGCGGCAATCTACAAGACCTTTCTGATCTGGCCGTACGCGGTGTCGCCGGTAGTGGTCGGCGTACTGTGGATGTTTTTGCTGAGCCCTTCACTGGGGCTGATCTCGCACGTGCTGGCCTGGCTCGGCATCAACTGGAACTATATGATCAACGGCAATCAGGCCATGACGCTGATCGTGATTGCCGCGATCTGGAAACAAATCAGCTACAACTTCCTGTTCTTCCTGGCCGGCCTGCAATCGATTCCGAAATCGCTGATCGAGGCTGCTGCCATTGATGGTGCCGGTCCGGTCAAGCGTTTCTTCACGATCATCTTCCCGATGATTTCGCCGACCACCTTCTTCCTGATGGTGGTCAACATTGTGTATGCCTTCTTCGATACGTTTGCCATCGTCGAAGCGACGACCCATGGCGGTCCCGGCAAGGATACGGAAATCTTGGTCTACAAGGTATTCAGCGACGGTTTCAAAGGCGGCGACCTCGGCAGCGCCGCAGCGCAGTCGGTGGTGCTGATGGTGATCGTGATTCTGCTGACCGTGGTGCAATTCAAGTATGTTGAGAAGAAAGTCCAATATGCCTAAGCCCTCATTGCATGTGATCGTGGCGGAGGTGCGATCATGATCGAACGCCGTCCCGTACTCGACGCGATCAGTCATCTGGTCTTGATCATCGGCGCGATCATCGTGATTTTCCCGCTGTATGTCGCGTTCATCGCCAGCACGCAAACCGCCGAACAATCGGCAATGTCGCCATTGTCACTGATGCCCGGTGCCGAGTTGATCAACAACTACCGCACGGTATTGACCCAGGGCGCGTCGGGCAACGTCTCCTCGCCGCCGGTGTCGCGCATGTTGTGGGTCAGTCTGGTGACGGCGCTGGTGATTGCCATTGGCAAGATTTCCATCTCCATGCTGTCGGCGTTTGCGATAGTGTATTTCCGCTTCAAGGGGCGCAATTTCTTTTTCTGGATGATCTTCGTCACGCTGATGCTGCCGGTCGAGGTACGCATCACGCCGACCTATCAGGTGGTGTCGGATTTCGGCATGCTCAATAGCTATGCGGGCCTGACGGTACCGCTGATTGCCTCGGCGACCGCCACCTTCCTGTTCCGGCAATTCTTCCTGACGGTGCCCGATGAGCTGGCCGAAGCGGCGCGCATCGACGGTGTCGGACCGTTGCGCTTTCTCAAGGATGTGTTGTGGCCGCTGTCGCGTACCAATGTGATTGCCCTGTTCGTGATCATGTTCATTTACGGCTGGAATCAATATCTGTGGCCACTGATGATTGCTACCGAACAAACCATGTACCCGATCGGTATCGGCATCAAGACGCTGATATCGGGCGGTGACTCGGCGGTGGAATGGAATATGGTGATGGCCACGATGGTCCTGGCAATGTTGCCGCCGGGGCTGGTGGTCGTGGTCATGCAAAAATGGTTTGTTAAAGGCTTGGTCGATTCCGAGAAATAGAGACATGGCAAAAATTCATCTGAAACAAGTCAAGAAGACTTACGGCAAAGCGCCGAAAGCAGTCGATGTCATTCACGGTATTGACATCGATATCGCCGACGGCGAATTCATTGTGATGGTCGGACCGTCAGGCTGCGGCAAGTCGACGCTGTTGCGTATGGTGGCGGGGTTGGAAGAAATCAGTTCCGGCGACATCGTCATCGGCGACCGGGTGGTCAATAACCTCGAACCCAAAGAGCGCGATATTGCGATGGTATTCCAGAACTACGCCCTGTATCCGCATATGAGCGTGTACGACAACATGGCGTACGGCCTCAAGATCCAAGGCTTGCCCAAAGCCGAGATCAACACGCGCGTACAACGTGCAGCGGAGATCCTGGAGCTGGGGGCATTGCTGGATCGCATGCCGCGCGCCTTGTCCGGTGGCCAGCGTCAGCGGGTAGCGATGGGTCGCGCGATCGTGCGCAAGCCGGCGGTATTTCTGTTCGACGAACCATTATCGAATCTGGACGCCAAGCTGCGGGTGCAAATGCGCCTGGAAATCCAGAAGCTGCATGCGGCGTTGCGCACGACCAGCCTGTACGTGACGCATGATCAAGTCGAAGCGATGACGCTGGGCCAGCGCATGATCGTAATGAACAAGGGCCGCGCCGAACAGATCGGCACGCCGGCGCAAGTCTACGGCAAGCCGGCCACCACGTTCGTCGCCAGCTTCATTGGTTCACCGCCGATGAACCTGCTCAATGGCAAGCTCAGCGACGATGGCACACGGTTTGGTGTTGACGATGGTGCAACGGTCGAACTACCGGCATCAGACAAGATTGGTGGCGGCGCGCGCATCCTTGGCATTCGTCCGGAGCATTTGCAATTGGGACTGCCGGGTCTGAACCTGGAAGTCGAACTGGTCGAGGCGCTGGGTGCCGAGTTACTGGTGCACACGCGGTGCGGCCGCCAATCGGTGGTGATCCGCTGCGCGGCGGCCACCGAGGTCAAGATGGGCCAATGGGTGACGGCCGGGTTCGATCCCGGTCTGCTGCACTGGTTCGATCCGCATACCACGCAGCGTATCGACTGACCACGGCCAGGCACGCGGGCGGCGGTGGCGGCCGGGATCAGTGATCTTCGGTGAGATGCATGCTGCGGCGCGGATGCCCGATGCTATCGGTAAATGCGCTGAATGCTGCGCGCGTCAGACACAGCGTCGCGGTATTGACCAGCGGATGAAAACACAGCACCGGCCGCGCTTCCAGATCCTGATCGAACAGCAGTTGCACCACGCCATCGTGGTCATTGATCAGCGCCAGAGGCGACAGGGCGCCGGCACCGATACCGAGTTTTTCCGCCAGTGTCGCGGCCGAAGCAAACGACAGCCGGGGACAATCGAGGCTGGCGGCCAGTGCCTTGAGGTCGACAGTCTTGTCCGGCGTGGTGGTCAACAAAAAGAACTGACGTTTTTTCTTGTCATGCAAGAACAGGTTTTTGCAGCGCACCCCGGGCAGGTCGATATCCAGCGCTGCCGAGTCGCGCATGGTGTAGACCGCCGCGTGAGCGACGCGGACATACGGCAACCGGCGGCTGTCGAGCAAGGCCAGTACCGCCTGTTCCTTGTCATCGACGCCGCTGTGCAGGGGGTCACAAGACATGGCTCAGGAACTCCTGGGTGCGCGGGTCGCGCGGGTTGCTGAAAAATTCTTCCGGCGCTGCATGCTCCACGAGCAGGCCACGGTCGGTGAAGAACACATGATGCGCGACCTCGCGCGCGAAGCGCATTTCGTGTGTGACCAGAATGCTAGTCATGCCTTCGCTGACCAGATCACGAATGGTGTTGAGCACTTCCTTGACGGTTTCCGGATCGAGCGCGGCGGTGACTTCATCGAACAGCATCACTGATGGCCGCATCGCCAGCGAACGGGCAATCGCCACCCGTTGCTGCTGACCGCCCGACAGATTGCCGGGGTAGGCTTTTTCCTTGCCGGTCAGTCTGACCTTGGCCAGCAATTCCAGCGCCCGCACTTCGACTTCGTGCTTGTCTTCCTTGAGCACATTGATCGGCGCCAGCATCACGTTTTCCAACACTGTCATGTGCGGGAACAGGTTGTACTGCTGGAATACCATCGACACATCCTTACGCAACGCCATCTTGTCTTGTTCGGTGGCGGTTTCATGCACCCGGTGTCCGGCGGCGATCACCTGGCCGCTGTCGACCTTGATCAGGCCGTTGATGCAGCGCAGGATAGTGGACTTGCCGGAACCGGACGGGCCGATCAGTGCGGCGGCGGTGCCTTGCGGGATATCCAGCGAAACGCCGCGCAGCACCTGGTTGCTTCCGAAGGCTTTGGTAATGTTGTTGACTGAAACAATCGGCGACATAGATTTTCTTTCTGTAGTAAACGATGTGAGGTCTGTCCGTTATTTGGCGCGTGCTTCAATGCGTTTGGTCAGCAATGCAATCGGCGCGCAATACATGAAGAACAGCAACAGAATCAGGCCATAGACCCAGATCAGCAGGGCCGGATTTTCCAGCGTCGAGAGCATCGAGCCGGCCACCTTGACGCTGTCATTGACGCCGACAATCGACACCAGCGGGGTTGCCATGATCAGCACCGCATAGGTATTCATCCACGGCGCCATCATGCGTTTGATGGCTTGCGGGATGATGCACAAACGCATGGTTTGGGCGCGGTTCAGGCCCAGTGCATCGGCGGCTTCCCATTGTCCCGAAGGCAGCGACTGGATGCCGCCGCGCACCACTTCCGATACATTGCCCATGACCGGGAACGACAAACCGATGACGCCCTTGGCCCAGGCCGGAAAGGGAATTTCCAGACCGAAGGCGCGGATCTCGAACGGCAGCAGATAAATGCAGAAAAACAAGATCACCAGCCATGGCGCATTGCGGAAAAATTGCGTGACGATGCGACTGACGAGTCGTACCGTGGCGTGTTCAGCAACCTGACCGAAGCCCAGGAACAGGCCGGCGATACTGCCGATCAGCATGGCCAGCAGGCTGATCAGGATATCGAAGCCGAAACCTTGCAGGATGACCGGCAACCAGTTGACGATGACTTCCAGTTTGTCCATGTTCATGCTTTCCCCCATCCCGGTACCGCAATCGATTTTTCCAACAGGCTCATCAACAATACAAACAATCCGATCAGGCCCAGATAAAACACCAGCAACACAATCATCATTTCCGCCGTGTTCAGATTCTGGGTCCAGATTTGCGACGACACGTACAGAATCTCCGGCACCGCGATGGCGTAGGCGTTGGTGGTGGTCTTGATCAGATTGATCAGGTTGTTGGTCAAGGCCGGCAGGCTGATGCGGGCGGCCAGCGGAAACGCCACCTTGACGAAGATCTGACGCCGGTTCATGCCCATGGCCGAGGCTGCTTCCATCATTGACGACGGTACCGCTTCAATCCCGGAACGGAAGATTTCGATATTGAAGGCACCGGCATACAGGATCAGTGAAATCACGGCCCAGCCGATATTGCCGAGCACCGGCGTACTGCTGCCGGCCAGACTGGCCAGTTGCGGACCGAGCGCAAAGTAAAAGAAAAACAATTGCACCAGCGGCGGCGTGTTGCGGAATATCCAGACATAGGTCGCCACGACAATGCGCAACCAGCGCACCGACGACTGTTGCATGAATACGCCGAGCATGCCGAGCAACACACTGCCGACGATAGTGCCGGCCGACAGCAGCAAGGTGTAGCCGATGCCGCCGACGAAGGCATGCCATTCGAAGGCATCGTAAAACACCGAAAAATTGAAACCCAGGTCGTTATTGACCCAGGTAAAAAATGCAACGATTGGGGAGGTCTCCATCCTGTTTCCTGTCCTTCCTTATTTTTTGGAATTGTCAGAACTGCGCCTGCGCTGCCAGTTCGATCCGGGTGCGTGCCTCGGCCCGCGACAGCAGACCGGATTCATCGAGTATCTCGATCAGCGGCCGTCCTTCGCTGACCGATTGCCGCGCCAGTGCACTGACTTTTTTGTAACCGAGGGTCGGCACCAGCGCTGTAGCCACGGCCATCGAATCGAACAGATGGCGTTCGTTCACCTCGGCATTGGCGGTAATGCCGCGCACGCATTTTTCGCGGAATTGACGGATGCCTGCAGTCAGCAAATGGATCGACTCGAACAAGCGGTCAGCCACTACCGGTTCGAAGTGATTGATTTCCAACTGGCCGGCCTGGGTTGCCTGGGCAATGCAGGTGTCGTTGCCGATCACGGCAAAGCCCAGTTGAATCATTGCCATCGGCAACACCGGATTGACCTTGCCGGGCATGATCGAGGACCCGGCTTGTACCGCCGGCAGGCCGAGTTCGGCAATCCCGCCGGCGGGGCCGGATGACAGCGTGATCAGGTCCGAGGCGATTTTGGCGAGCGCGGCGGCGGCGGTGCGCAATTCGCCCGAGACCCGCGCAAAGACATCGATGTTCTGCATGGCGTCGAAGGCATTTTCGGGCGCGCTGAACGGCGTCTGGCTGAGCGCTGACAGATGCGTGTAAAGCGCTTTGCGGTAGCCTTGCGGGGCGCCGAAGCCGGTGCCGATGGCGGTGCCGCCCAATGGCAGCACGGTCAGCTTGTTGCGCACGCTTTGCAGTTCCGAAGCCAACCGGTTGGCCAGCGCGGCGTAACCGCCAAAGACCTGGCCCAGGCGCATCGGTTGCGCATCTTGCAGGCAGGTGCGGCCCAGATGCAGGATGTGGTCGAATTCCTGCTCCTTGGCGGCAAACGCCGTGGCCAGCGCCTGCAATTCCGTGATCAGTGCGGCCAGCATGGTATGGCTGGCGATCTTCATGGCCGCCGGGTAAACATCGTTGGTCGATTGCGAACCGTTGACGTGATCATTGGGGTGCACCGGCGCATAGCTGCCGAGTGCGCTGCCCAGAATCTGGTTGCTGCGATTGGCAATCACTTCATTGAAATTCATGTTGGTCGAGGTACCGCCCGAGCCTTCCAGCAAATCGACGATGAGCGCGTCGCGATGTTGACCGCCGATGATTTCGCGGCAGGCTTCAGCGATGGCGTCGCGCTGGGCCGGCGTCAGCACGCCGACATCATGATTGGCCAGCGCCGCCGCCCATTTGCACAGCGCAAATGCCTTGGTGAATTCTTCGCAGGCACCGATATTGCGGGCCGATACCGTCAGGTTCTCCACGCCGCGCACGGCATTGATGCCATACAGGTTGGCGGCAGGAATCTCGACGCTGCCGAGCAGGTCGGTTTCGGTGCGTATGTCAGTGGGTATCGATGTCGTCTTGTTCATGGTCAGTCCTTGGTTCCAGTTCAATAAGTGATTCCAGACCCGGATGGATGGATCTCAGGCCGGGCGGCAGGGTCGATTCCAGAATCGCGTGCGCGATACGGTAGGTTTGGTTAAACAGATGTTTGTATTCGTCGTAACGGGCCAGCAGAAACAATGAGCGGCCGGCATTGGCGCCCTTGAGCGGATGCACCTTGACGGTCTTGATGCTGGTGCCGCTTTGCAGCAGGCACATCGGGGTGGTGATGGCCCAGCCGATACCGCCGGCCACCATCGAGGTCAGGGTGTCGGCACCATCCAGTTCCAGCCGGTGCGGGACCTTGATGTCGATGCGACGCAGGAAGACGTCGATTTGCGCGCCCAGATGGGATTGCCGGTTGAAGTGCAGCAACGGCTGCGTGTCGGCCAGTTTGCGCATGTCGCTGATGGTGGTGTAGGTGCCGGGATAGCTCTTGGGCGTAATCAGGACAAACCGTTCCGATAGCAGCCGGCGTCGCACGATGCCATCAATGGCATGCAAACCGTCGGTTGAAATCGCCAGATCGAGACTGCGGCCGATCAGCGATTCGCCGTGCATCGGCGACAACCCGGCGCGGATCGACAGTGTCGCCGAGACGTTCAGCATTTCCTTGATGAAGGACACGCCGCACGTGGCGGCAAACGAATCGACCAGGCCGATGCGCACATCCGGTTTGATGCCCTGGCTGGCATCAATGATTTGCGCTTTCAGATTGGCGATGTCGCCGAGCAGGGTCAGCGCTCGGTTTTTCAGCGCCAGCCCGGCCGAGGTCAGTGACAGCGGACGCCGGGTGCGGTTCATCAGTTGCACGCCGAATTGTTCTTCCAGTTGCTGAATGCTTTGGGACACGGCCGATTGCGTAATGCCCAGCCGTTTGGCGGCATTGGTCATGTTCTGCTCTTCGGCGGTAGTGACGAAGATCTGTAGCATCTGGATGTCCACGTGATTGGCATTTGGCATGGTTAAACTCCGGCAGAATGTAATGGTTGAGAATCTATATCGCAAATAGTATGGCTATAAAATTAGCAAAACTAATTGAATGAATTTTCTCCCGTGATACTGCACGGGAGCAAGCGGGAAATGCTGCTGGCGTGTCGCGGTTGCCGCGCCGCTCATGCGCAGGGGGACATCGGGAAACAGCGGGAGGTATCGCGCCAGCCTTGCTGCCAACGATTCTTGGCGGATCGCATGATGCCGTGCGGCAATGTCGGTGATGTGGACCGGTTGCAGACGAGCTGGCAATGCGCGGCGGCGCTATTATCTGGAAAATTGAATTTCATCATTAATCTTGCTAATTCTTGGTGGCTATCATTTGCCTTAATGATGGCGATCCTTATACTTCCACTGGCAGGATTCACTACCCTCGACACCCATCACATTCGCTGCTTCGCATGCATGGTTTGTGCACATGGATACGAACAAATAAATCAGGAGACACGTATGAAAACCAATGGAATTTTTTGCCTTGCCGCGTTGCTGGCATGTATCTCGACGCCGGCGCTGGCACAAAGCGATGCGCTGGATAAAATCAAGAAGGATGGCGTCATCAAGATTGGCGTCAAGACCAACTATCAGCCGTTCGGCATGCTCAATTCCAGCGGCAAGATCATCGGCATTGAGCCGGATCTGGCTGCCGATATCGGCAAGCAGATGGGCGTCAAGGTCGAACTGGTGCCGGTCGAGTCTTCCAACCGGATCCAGTTTTTGCAGCAAGGCCGCATTGATGTGCTGATCGCTACCCTCGGTGTCAGCGCCGAGCGCGTCAAGGTGGTCAATTTCATCCAGCCCTACTATTACGCCAGCGGCACCGGTTTGCTGGTGCGGCCGGAATCCGGCATCAAGGCCTGGGAAGATTTGAAGGGCAAGACGCTGTGCGGCGTGCAGGGGACGTATTACAACCGGCCTGTGAGTGAAAAGTATGGCGCCACGGTATCGGCCTTCGCCAATATTTCGGAAGCCCAGACCGCATTGAAGAACGGCTCGTGCATCGGTTTGCTGGACGACAGCATCGTCACCGGCAAGATTCTGATGGAAGGCAAGTTGCCCGGCTATGTGGCGCCGCTGCCGCCGGGCGATCCGCAGCCGTGGGGACTGGCGACTGCGCTGAGCAACAAGGATTCGGCCCTGGCCAAAAACCTGTCGGCAATCGTGACCGGTTGGCACAAGAGCGGCAAGATTCTGGCACTGGAAAAAGCGGCTGGCCTGCCCGAGTCGAAATGGCTGCTGGACGCCCAGCAACAGGTCAAATAAGGAAATCGTTGTCATGCATCCCCGGCATCGCCTGCGCATGCCGGGGCGCGGCATGATCTTTACGCGTGACAGTAGTGGGCCGCTGATGTCATTATTCTGAGAATTCGGATAATTTCACTTACTCAGGGCATGACATGCGGCGTTTGACAATCTCGGTCGATGACGATCTGGCGGATTCCTTTGATCAATTGGTCGAGCGCAAAGGCTATCTGAATCGTTCCGAAGCCTTCCGCGATCTGGTGCGCAAGGAACTGGGCGCGGCCGAAATCGTCAGCGGCAAGGCCAAGTGGTGCATCGCCACCGTCAGTTATGTGTATGACCACCACGAGCGCCAGCTCGCCAACCGGCTGACCCAGTTGCAGCATGATCATCATGATCTGGCCGTCACTTCGCAGCATGTCCATCTGGACCACGACAATTGCCTGGAAACGGTGGTCCTCAGAGGCCGCATCGACGAAGTCAAGGCTTGCGCCGAAGGCATCATTTCACAGACCGGCGTGCGGCACGGCAATGTCCACATCGTGCCGGTCGACATCGATAACGGCAAATATGTCCGCAAGGGCCATGCCCATGTCCATCCGCATCGCTGAGCCGGGGCGCCGATGATTGCTGTGGTGCGCGCCGTTTGCCGGCCATTTCTGCAAGACCGGCTGTTGCATGTCCTGCTGCTGCTGGCCGTGGTGCTGACGTTGTGGCATCCGGACGCGGTGCGCGACTATCCGCAGTGGGTGAACTGGACCACCATCATGACCCTGGCCGGGTTGATGCTGCTGACCAAAGGCATTGAAGTCAGCGGTTATCTCGATCATGCTGGCCGGCGCATCCTCGGCCGCCTGCGCCATGAGCGGCCGTTGGCGCTGTTTCTGGTGAGTGCCGCCGCCGTGCTGTCGACCGTACTGACCAACGATATTGCCTTGTTCATCGCGGTGCCGCTGACGCTCGGTTTGCGCAATGTGGCGGCGCTGCCGGTCAGCCGCCTGATCATCTTCGAAGCGCTGGCGGTCAATGCCGGGTCATTGCTGACGCCGATTGGCAATCCCCAGAATATCTTGTTATGGCAACAATCGCATTTGTCGTTCGCCGCCTTTACCCTGCAAATGGCGCCGCTGGCGGCGGCGGTGTTCGGCGTATTGCTGGTGTTGACCTTGCTGGCGTTTCCCAACGAGGAAATTGAAGTACGCCTGAATGCCGAGACCGGGCATTGGGATACGCGGCAAATGACGGTATGTGCGGTACTGTATCCCGGCTTTGTGCTGGCGCTCGAATTCGGCCACGCCGGTCCCGGTCTGGTCGCCGTGATCGCGGTGCTGCTGTTGCTGTACCGGCGCTTGCTGGTGACGGTCGACTGGAGCCTGATTGCCGTTTTCATCCTGATGTTCATCGACATCCGGCTGCTGACGGGCCTGTCGTTGTTGAGGCCGGCGCTGGATGCGATTGCCGGTTATTCGGACGTGCAGATTTTGTGGGCCGGCTTGCTGGGATCGCAAGTGATCAGCAATGTCCCGGCCACCATCCTGCTGCTCAAGTATCTGCCGGCCAGCAAAGTGATTGCCTATGCCGTCAATGCCGGCGGTTTCGGTCTGGTGCTCGGCTCGCTGGCCAATCTGATTGCCTTGCGCATGGCGAACGAGCGCAAGATATGGCTGCAATTTCATTATTATTCGATGCCGATGCTGATCATTGGCGGTGTATTGGCCTGGCTGCTGCTGGATTTGTGACGCCGGTGCCGGGTGCGGCATGCTAGAGTGGTCACCGGCTGCGCGCACGTGCAGCGCCATGAGAGATATCACACCTGTCAATGAGAAAAGCCATGAAGAAAACCACCCTGATGCTGTCTCTGATCGCCGCCATGGCGGTCAGCAATACCAGTTTTTCCCAGACCGATAACGGTTTGTTGCAAGCCGCGCAAAAGAAGAAGGCTGATCTGGTCAATGACCTCGGTCGTCTGGTCAATATCGATTCCGGCACTGATGATGCCAAGGGGTTGGGGCAGGTAGAAGCGGTACTGGCGCAGCGCCTGAAAGAATTGGGCGCTCAGGTCGAGATCGTGGCCGCACCGCCGGCAGCCGGAAAAATGGTGATCGGCACCGTGGCAGGCAGCGGCAGCAAGAACATCATGCTGATGATTCACTACGATACCGTGTTCGGTATCGGCGAAGCGGCCCGGCGCCCGTTCAAGGTCAGCGGCAACAAGGCTTATGGTCCGGGCGTGGCCGATGCCAAGGGCGGGGCACTGATCATCCTGTACGCGCTGGACCTGATCCGCGAACGCGGCTTCAGGGAATTCAAGACGCTGACGGTATTGTTCAATCCGGATGAAGAAAAGAGTTCACTCGGTTCACGCGACATGATTCGCAAGCTGTCGGCCGATCAGGATTACGTGCTGGTGTTTGAGCCGCCGGAAGCAGACCGGGTCACGGTCGGCACCAATGGCATCGCCTATGTTTACCTGAGTGTGAAGGGGCTGGCCTCGCATGCCGGATCAGCGCCGGAAGCCGGCCGCAATGCAGCGGTGGAACTGTCGAATCAAATCATGCAATTGAAGGATCTGGGCAGCCCGGCCAAGGGCACGACCGTCAACTGGACCGTGATTCAGGCCGGTGACCGGGTCAATATCATTCCCGAGAAAGCCAGCGCCACGGCCGATATGCGGATGTCCGACCTGAGTGAAATCGAACGCGTGCAGCAAGATGCCAATCGCATCGTGCTGAAGAAATTCATTCCGGAAACCGAAGTCAGCGTCAAGGTGGAAAACCGCCGGCCGCCATTCAGCAAGAATGCCGCCAGCGATGAACTGGCAGCGACTGCCGACCGTATCTATCAGGAACTGGGCAAGAACATTCAGCCGGTGGTGATGCGTTACGGTACCGATGCCGGTTTTGCCTACAACCCGAACACCGGCAAGCCGGTGGTGCTGGATGGCATGGGCATCGTCGGAGACCGGATTCACTCGGCCGATGAATGGGCTGATCTGGACAGCGTGGTGCCACGGCTGTATCTGACGGTGCGCATGATTGAAAGCATGAGCAAGGCGGGCAGCAAGTAATTCAAGTAATTGCCCGCTGTCGGCGCACATGCGCGGCGAAAGAATCCGGCTGTGACAGCCGGATTTTTTTCGCCTGCACGCGGCGGGAGCGGCTTACAACACCGGACTGAACAGTCGCGCCACGTGCATCGCCACCCGCCGCAGATAGCTTTGCTTGAGGTAATCGCCGGTATCGATTTCCAGCGACTGCGCGAAATCGGCCAGCAGCATGGCTTCCACTTCGCTGGCGAAAACCGGATCGAGATTGAGTGCCGCCACTTCAAAATTCAGGCGCAGGGAACGATTGTCCAGATTCATGCTGCCGACGCCGGCAGTGTCATCGTCAATCAAGATCACTTTTTGATGCGTGAACCCGGGTTGATAACGGAACACCCGGATGCCGGACCGCACCGTTTCATAGGCGTTGAGCGTTGACGCCAGAAAGACGGTGCGATGGTCGGGCCGCGACGGGATCAGGATGCGCACATCGACACCGCGAAATACCGCCAGCCGCAGTGCCGATATCACCGCCGAATCCGGCACCAGATAAGGCGACGTCAGCCACAGACGGCGGCGGGCGGAATTGATCAGTTGCACGAAGTACAGCGAGCAGGTTTCCTGTTCATCGGCCGGTCCGGTCGCGGCCACCAGTGAGGTCGCCTGACCGTCGGCAGCGGGCGGTGCGCGCAGCGCGATCTGGTCGCCGGTAATCCAGTGCCAGTTTTCATCGAAGGCCAGTTGCAGCTCGTTGACGGCCGGTCCCTGCAATTCCATATGGGTATCGCGCCACGGCGCCAGCGGTGGTTTCTTGCCGAGATATTCTTCGCCGACATTGAGGCCGCCGACAAAACCACGGACGCCGTCGATCACGACGATCTTGCGATGGTTGCGAAAGTTGAGTTGAAAACGATTGCGCCAGCGCCGGGTCTTGAACGGATGCACCTGCACGCCGCCGGCGCGCAAGGCTTCGCCGTAGCTGGCCGGCAGATCGTGACAGCCGACACCGTCGTACAACAGATAAACCCGCACTCCGGCCGCAGCGCGTTCCAGCAGTGCCGCTTGCAACTGACGTCCGAGCGGATCATCGCGAATGATGAAAAACTGGATCAATACATACTGTTCGGCCGCGGCAATGGCGGCGAACATGGCTTCAAAGGCGGCGCTGCCGTTGACCAGCAAGCGCAGCCGGTGGCCGCCCAGAAACGGCACGCCGAGCATGGCGCTGATGGCGGAAAAACGTTCGGCGCCCGCATGCGGCGGATAGTGCAGCGCCAACTGACGGCTGGCCGGATCGTCCAGCGTGCGCCGGCGGGCCAGCCGCGAATGATGCAATTCGGCGTAGCCGGTGAAATGTTTGCTGCCCAGGAACAGATAGGGCAACAGTGTGACATAAGGCAGCAGTACCAGCCCGAACACCCAGGCCACCGCACCTTGCGGCGTGCGGGTATGCATCAGGGCGTGGGCGGCGGCAACAATACCGCCCAGATGCAACAGAATGACCGCGACAGAAATCAGGCTTAACGTGACAGACAGGTGTTGCAGCATGCTTGGGCTCCGGATTGCGAGGATCTTGATGCATGACATCTTAATGCATTGCGCGCAGCAGGCAACGGCCGTGGTTCAGTCGCTGCTCAGGGTAATCTGGCTGTAGCCCATGCCGACTGCCTTGTGGACCTTGATCTGCACCGCAATTCTTTCCTGCATGGCGGCGACGTGACTGATGACGCCGATCATCTTGCCGCTGGCATTGAGTTTGTCGAGCGCATCGAGTGCAATTTCCAGTGTTTCGCCATCGAGCGTGCCGAAGCCTTCATCGAGAAACAGCGATTCAATCGAGGTCTTGTGACTGACCAGATCGGACAGCGCCAATGCCAGCGCCAGGCTGACCAGAAAGCTTTCGCCGCCGGACAGGGTTTTGGTATCGCGGCCGATATCGCCTTGCCAGGTGTCGACGATGCCGAGTTCCAGTTCGACATTGCTCTTGCGGATCAACTGATAGCGCCCGTGCAGTTGTTCCAGGTGGCGATTCGCCAGATGCACCAGATGATCGAGCGTCAGGCCTTGCGCAAACTTGCGGTACTTGGCGCCATCGGCGGAACCGACCAGACCATTCAGATGTTGCCACAGCGTGTATTGCTCCTGCTGTTTTGCGATCTCGGCAAACAGTGCCGACTGTCGTTGCCGTTGCTGGTCATCGTTTTGCAGCAGGCCCGCAATCTCGCCCTGGCGCTGAGTAAGCTGGCTGATATCGGCGCTCAGCAATTCCAGCCGCGTGCTCAGCGTGGCGCCATCATCAGTGGTCAGTGCCTGGGTGTGCAATTGGTCGAGCTGTTGCGTGACCGTTTGCAATACCGCTTGCGTGGCGCTGGCCTGACTGTCTAATGACTGCTTGAGTGCGTGCAGATGCTGACGCTCTTCGTCGCTCAGCAGTGCCGCCAGAAAAGCCGCTTCATCCCCGAACGGGCTGGCATCCAGCACCGTTTGCCAATGGTGTCCGGCATCTTGCGATTGTGTCTGTTCGGATTCCCATTGCGTTTGCAAAGCGGTGCAGGTGCCGCTCAGCAGACTGAGTTGTTGCTGGGCTGCGTCGTGGGCGTGGATGCAGGCCGCCAGTGTGTCCGCGAGATCTGTTGCAGCGGGCAGGTCGATTGCCGGCGGCGCTATGTCAGTGAGCGCATTCCAGCGTTGTTCCCACAATTGTTGTTGTACCAGTGCCGCTTCGGCTTGTGGCTGTTGGCGTGAAATGGTCTGTGCCAGTGTTTGCAGTTGCGCCTGCGCCTGCTGCCAGCGTTGCCATTCCTGATCGCGCTCTTGCAGCCAGGCGGCGGCATCGGCCGGCATGCTCAGGCCCAGACTTTGCAGCGCAGCCGCGATCTCTTGCTGGCGCTGATTATGTTGATGCCGGCTGTGGACAATGCGCTCGTTCAACTCCTGCTGACGTTGCTTGTGATTTTCCAGCTGTTGCGTCAGCAAGGCACCCGCCTGGGCATCGGCGTTGAGTGCCTGTCCGGCATCTTGCACGGCTTTGCCGGTTTGCTGTACGGCGCGCTTGGCCAGATCGATCTGTTCCAGCCGCAGTTGTGCCGCGCGCATCTGTTCCTGTTGCAACTGGCGCAGTGTCTCAATGATCTGTGCCGGCGCGGCCGTCTGTTCCTGTGCCACGCCCAGCCTGGCGGCCAATGCCTGCCATTCCTGTTGCGCCCGTTCCAGCTCGCCATGCGATTGTTGCAATTGGCTTGCCAGCGTCTCGTTCTGGGTGATCAGTGCGGTATGTTCGCGGTCTTGTGCCTTGCCTTTTTCTTCCAGAGCATCCAGTTCGGTTTGCAAGGCATTCATTGCCTGACGGGTTGCCGACACATCGAGTGCCTGGTATGCGGCAATCGCCGGATGTTCGGTAGCGCCACACAGCGGGCAGGGCGCACCAGCCTGTAGCTGGTTGCGGTGGGCTTCCAGTGCCTGAATCCGCTGTTCCTGTTCCAGCAATTTCTGTTTGTCTGCGAGTTGTTGTCGCAGCGTCTTGAATTGCACGCGCAGCGCATCAAGCAGGGTTTTCTTTTGCTGCTGCAACTGCCGCTTTTCAGCCAATGCGGTCTGAGTATGTTGATACTGCTCCTGCAATTGGTGACGCCGACGCTGTATCTGTTCCAGTTGCGCGATATCGGCTTCCCGTCGCGACAAGTTTTGCCAGTCGTCACGCCAGGTTGCTTCGTCCTTGCCATCGAGGAGCGTTGCCAGTTGCCGCGCCGTCTCCGCATCCTGCTCGCGGCAAAGTTGCAACTGTGTCGCCAGCGCTTGCGTTGCGGTTTGCCGGCGTTCAATGCCGGCTTGTATGGTCTGGATCTCGCTTGCCGCCTGGTCGAGCGCTTTTTGCAGTTGCGCGGTGTCGTGCGCGGCTTGATCCAGCGCGGCAAATTGCTCTTTCCATTGGCCGAGGTGTTGCCCTAGCATGTCGCGCTGCGGCTGGCTGGCGAGTTCGTTGTGTAATTGCTGGTGCGCGGCATTGCTGTGTGCCAGTGCCGCCTGTTGCTGCTGCGCCAGTTGCGTGGCGTAATGGCGCGCGCGCCAGCGTTCCTGGTGCAGTGCCTGCGCGGTGGCGTCATGTGTCTGCCGGTTCTTGTCCCGTTCCAGTGTCGTGTGTTGCAGCCGTTGGGCCGCATGCTGGCGACTCTGATAGGCCGGGGCGATCTTTTGTGCCGGTTCTGCCGCAGCCAGTTGCAACAATTGTGCTTGCGCCTGCACGGTCGCCGCTTGCCATTCCTGGCGGCGTTGTTGCGCATCGCCTTGCAGTTGTTCGGCCTTACTGATGTCGTTGCGCCAGTTGAGCTGTACCTGCAATTGCTTTTGCTGTTGCACCAGCTTGCCGCTGTTGCTGCCCAGTTGCGCGACTTCCTGTTGCAGTTGAGTCCGTTTTTCCGGCGTCAGCAATTCGGCGCCGGCAGCACGCGCTTCCAGTTGATCCAGCGCGTTGCGCAATTCTTTGGTACGCGCATAGACCCGTTGCGAAATGTTGCCGTAGATATCGGTGCCGGTCAGTTCTTCCAGCAACTCGGCACGGGTGCCGGCATCGGCATTGAGAAAGGCGGCAAAGCCACCTTGCGCCAGCAACATCGATTTGGTGAAACGACCGAAATCGAGTCCGCTCAGTTTTTCGGTGATGCGCAGTTTTTCATTGATCTTGTCGGTCAGGATCGTGCCATCGGCCGCCGCCAGTTCTACTTTGGGTGCCTGTAATGCGCCATCGGCCTTGTCGCGCGAACGGCGCTGACTCCAGAAGGCCCGGTAGCCCTGACCCTTGATTTCAAATTCGACTTCGGCCAGGCAGTCGGCGGTATGCCGCGTCATCAGTTCATTGCTGCCGGCCGATACCGTCGCCATGCGTGGCGTCTGGTGGTACAGCGCCAGACAGATGGCATCCAGCAGCGTGGTTTTGCCGGCGCCGGTGGCGCCGGTGATGGCGAACAAACCGTTGCCCTTGAATGGCGCTTCCCGGAAATCGATCTTCCATTCACCCTTGAGCGAATTCAGGTTCTTCAGGCGCAGCGAGAGAATTTTCATGCCTGCTCCGTGCGCAGTTCGTCGATCACCTGATCATGCAATTGCATCAGTTGCTGCTGCAATTGCGGTTCCAGCGCTTCGCTTTGCAGGCGTTGCGAGAATACTTCCTGCGGTTGCAATTCATCGAGGGTGAGCTTGCTTTGCTGCTGCATGACGCTGGCGGCATTGCCGCGCGCGCGCCGGATGCGCAGGATGTCGACCGGCAAGTCCGCCGCCATTGCCAAAACCTTGCCTTGCATGTCGCTCAGATAGTCGTCGATGGCGACCGTGATGTCGAGCCACACCGTTTGTTCTGCACTGCCGGATTGCGCGGCGTCGCGGATCTGTACCTGCAGTTCTGCCAGCGTGCCGCTCAATGATTGCAGGTGCCGGAAGCGCGGCACTTCCAGTGGCAGCACGCGCTGCAAGCCTTGCGGCGTGAATTCGGCCAGCAATACTTCCTTGGTTTGGCGCGCTTCATCAAAACTGAGCGGCAATGGCGAACCGCTGTAACGGATGTGTTCCAGGCCGCCGACCTTTTGCGGCCGGTGGATGTGCCCCAGCGCAATGTAGTCGGCCGGTGGAAAGGCGCTGGTGGGAAAGGCTTCCAGTGCGCCGACATAAATTTCCCGCACCGAATCGCTGGCGCTGGCGCCGACCGTAGTCAGATGACCGGTAGCGATGACCGGCAGCGGCAGACCCAGCGCTTCGCGTTTGGCCAGCGCCATTGCATACAGCTGGCGATAGTGATCATGAATTGCCGTTTGCAGTGACAACTGTTTGTCATTGGCGCTTTGACCGGCCTGACTTTGCAAGACATCGCGCGCACGAATGAAGGGGATCGCGCACAACACGGCGCCCGGGGTGCCATCGCGGCGCGGCAATACCAGTACTTGCTGTTCGGGGTCGGCCGCGACGCCGGGGATCACCTGGGTATGCAGTTGTGCCAGCAGCGTCCGGCTTTCACTCAGCGTCGCCACCGAATCGTGATTGCCGCCCAATACCACCAGCCGGGTGCCGGTCCGGTGCAAGGCAACGATGAACTCGTTGTACTGCTCGCGTGCATAGCTGGGCGGGGTACCGGTATCGAAGATGTCGCCGGCGATGATGATGGCGTCGATCTGATGCGCATCGGCCTGCGTCACCAGCCAGTCGCAAAACTGACGATGCTCCGCTTGCCGGGTCTGGCCCATGAAGTGCTGGCCGAGATGCCAGTCAGAGGTATGCAGGATTTTCATTGCTGATGGTAGTGAGGTAGAGGCGACAGCAATGGTGCTGGCATCGCGCGCTATTGTACGGCCGTCATGGATAAGGCGCTATAGATATGAACGAGAAAATATACGCGGTTTTTTTGATGCAGGGTGCATTTATGTGGGTAATCCATGCACACGCGCGACTTCAGGACGGGGATATAAATCGCATCACAAATCGCACATTATTCGATGTTGCCGGTAATCGTTGCTGATTACGATGGAGTCGTAAATTCGAGCACGGAAATGTATCGGCCATTCCATGAATTTACGTTTGCCGGCCGGCTTATTTTGAATGGAGAAAGAGTAATGAAATTGTTAGAGAAAAATGCATTGGAACAAGTGTCGGGTGGTTTTTTGTTTGGTTTGTTTTGGCAAAAATTGCAGGGCAAGCTGGATAAGATATTCCCGCCGGTAATGCCGTCGCCGCCAGCCATGCCAGCACCGCTGCCCAGGCCGCCGGTGGTTACGCCGCCGGTAGTTGATCCGGGTACGAACGGCGCCAGCTGGGGGTAAGTACACGCGGCCAGAGGCTGTCTGCGCCGCAGTCGTGATCAGTGGTTCTCAGAAGGAGAAATGAAGTGGACGTGAATATCAACGCATGCTTTGGCGGATTGCTCATGTTGGGCCTGCTGAACACGACGCATGTGCAGGCAGCATGCAAGCAGCTTGCCGGCTTTGAAACCAAAGTGATTGAAATGGGAATGGGAGCGGTGATCGTCCGGCGCGATACGCCGGTCGGTGGTGTCATCGTGACCCGGACCTTTCCGATTCCGGTGCGACCGAACAGCGACAATGGCGGCGAGCGCTTTGCCACTTGCCGGGGCGGCGGTCAGATGATCGGGGCAATCTTGCAAGGGTTGCCGGTGACCGGTATTTCGAGCGTTGATACTCCGGTGTATTCAACCGATGTGGCCGGCATCGGTATCCGTTTGTCGCGTACCGTGGGTGCCGGTAGTCAGTTCAGGACGGTGTATTACCCGCACAGTCTTGCGGTCAATACAGGCACTTCCGGTGCGGGAGATTTTTACTTTGCACCGGTCAACGGGTTTCAGGTCGATTTGGTAAAAACTGCGGCAAACACTGGCAGTGGCGCATTGTCATCGGGACTTTATACAAGCTATTACGCCGATGGTGACGGTATGGGAAAGCCGGTGATGGTGACCCGGCTCGCAGGAAATGCCACAACGATCGTCAGCGCAACCTGCTCGGTGGGCTCCAGTGACAAGAACCAGGTTGTCAATCTGCTGCCGATCGGGCAGCACAAATTTACGCATCCGGGTTTTACCGGTGGGGAACGCGCTTTCTTTATCAGCATCTATTGCAATCAGAGCATTCCCGGCCAGGAGCGCCGGGTGGGATTGCGCTGGGACGGGCTTTATCAGCACCGCGACAAATTGCCGGGTGTGCTGGCGCCCGTCACGAATACCCGTGCGCGCGGCGTGGCGATACAACTGTTATCAGGCAGTGCGCCCGTGCGCTTCGACGACGCCGTGCAATGGCTGCCGGGTCAATCGAGTGTGGGTGGTTTTACCGTTCCCATTGTCGCCCGCTATTATCAAACCGCGCAAGTGGTGAGCGCCGGGTCGATCCAGGCCGTGGCGCGTTTTTCGCTTACTTACCAATAGCTTCCCGGGCATCGTGCTTTTTTCTGTGTCGGGCGCTCGCTGCTGCCTCTGGCGGAATGGGGTGATTGCGCCGGGATTGACGTTGGCGCGTAGCGTCAGCGGTGATGTGCATCATTCATGCCACATATGCTGTCGGCAGCGGTATCGGGGATAATAGCGAAAACGAAGCATGTCGCCGCTCATGGCGCGTGCTTTTCACTTTCGTCGTCCATGCGGACGTACCCAGCCTGAAAGCAGAGGTAAACGGTGCCAGTCACTATCAAGAATGAAAAACAGATCGCCCAGATGCGCGTGGCCGGCCGCCTGGCTGCCGAAGTGCTGGAAATGATCGCCGAATATGTGGTGCCGGGCGTGTCCACGGAAGAACTCGACCGCCGTTGCCATGACTATATTCGCAAGGTACAAAAGGCGACACCGGCCAATGTCGGCTATCACGGTTTCCCCAAAACCTTGTGCACCTCGATCAACAGCGTGGTGTGCCACGGCATTCCGAGCAGCAAGGAAATTCTCAAGGAGGGCGACATCGTCAATATCGATGTCACCGTGATCAAGGACGGCTGGCATGGCGATACCAGCCGCATGTATTTTGCCGGTACGCCGTCGGCCAAGGCCAGTCATTTGGTGCAGACCACGCTCGACGCCATGCTGGCCGGGATTGCCGTGGTGCGGCCGGGGGCTCGTCTGGGCGATGTCGGACACGCGATCCAGACGCTGGCCGAAGCCGCCGGTTATTCGGTGGTGCGCGAATACTGCGGCCATGGCATCGGCAAGATTTATCACGAAGAACCGCAAGTCTTGCATTATGGCCGGCCTGGCACCGGCTTGTTGCTCAAGCAGGGCATGACCTTCACCATCGAGCCGATGATCAATGCCGGCGCCAGAGGCGTGGAAGAGCTGGGAGACGGCTGGACCGTGGTGACGCGCGACCGTTCGTTGTCGGCGCAATGGGAACACATGATTGCGGTGACGGAAAACGGTTCTGAAATTTTGACGCCCTGGCCGCAAAAGTAAGCCGTTCTCCTCCATCCTCGTTGCCGGCGCGTCAGGAAAAATTCCTGCCAGCAATCGAATTTTCTGGATTACCATGACGGCTCTGATATTCGCCGAGAGCTTGATATGGAGTGGCTAGCCCCGACCCTGCGTCGTTATCCCGAGATCGCGATTTTTCTTTCTCTGGGTATCGGTTACTGGATCGGCGAACGGAAATTCTTCGGTTTCAGCCTCGGTGTGGTACCGGCGACTCTGCTGGCCGGCATTCTGATCGGTCAGTTCGAGATTGCGGTATCCGCCGATCTCAAGCAAATCTTTTTCCTGATGTTCATCTTTGCGGTCGGCTATGGACTGGGGCCCCAGTTCATCCGCGGACTGGCGCGCGAAGGCTTGCCGCAGGCGGCGTTTGCGGTGACGGCCAGCGTGGTGTCGCTGGCGGTGACGCTGGTCATCGCCAAACTGGCGCAGTACGACGCCGGTTCTGCTGCCGGCTTCTTTTCCGGGACCCAAACCAATTCCATGTCGATTGGTCTGGCGACCGATGCCATCGGCCGTCTGCTGTTGTCCGATGATGCCAAACGCGATCTGATCGATGCCATTCCGGTCACTTATGCAGTGACCTATCTGTTCGGCACGCTCGGTACCGGACTGATTCTGTCGCGCCTCGGGCCGTGGTTGTTGCGTATCGACCTGGCACAGGCTTGCCGTGAATATGAAGCGCAGATGAATCTGCTGGCGGGCAACACCGGTGCCGGCTGGACGCAATTGGAGCGGCGTGCGTACCGAGTCGGGGCAAGCAGCCGGGTGGCCGGCCTGACGGTGCTGGAAGCGGAAATGCTGGCGCCCGAAGATCGCATTTTCGTTTCGCGCATCAGACGTGGCGCTGACATCTTCGAAGCGCAAATCGATACCCGTTTGCAGGTTGGTGATGTGGTTGCCGTCAGCGCGCCGCGTCAGAGCCTGATCAATCTGCTGGGAGCGCCGGCGCAGGAAGTGGACGATCCGGAATTGCTGATTGTCGAGACCGGCACGCTGGAAGTGTATGTGTCCGGGCGCGAGGTGATCGGCAAGACCCTTGATGAATTGGCATGCCGGATGGAGGCGCGCGGCGTGTTCGTGGCCAGAATCGTGCGTGGCGCCGCCACCACCGAAATCCCGGTGTTGCGCAATACGCGTCTGGAACGCGGCGACATCGTCACCCTCAACGGCCGGCAACGCGATATTTTTGCGGCGGCCAGGATACTGGGGCAAATCGAATCGCCGACGCGCGTGGTCGACATGGCGTTTGTCGGCGCGGCGATTGCGGTGGGGGCGCTGGCCGGTGCGGTGGTCATCAATATCGGCCATGTGCCGTTGTCATTGTCGAGCGCCGGCGGCACGCTGCTGGCCGGCATCCTGTTGAGCTGGGTACGCTCGGTGCGCCCGCTGTTCGGTCGCATACCCGAGAACACGGTATGGTTCATGAATGCCATCGGCCTCAATATCTTCATCGCCACGGTGGGCATTTCGGCCGGACCACGTTTCGTCGCGGGCCTCGAACAACTGGGCTTTTCACTGTTCTTCTGGGGTGTGGCGGCGACCGGATTGCCGCTGATCGCCAGCATGTTGATCGGCAAATATCTGTTCCGCATCCATCCGGCGCTGGTATTGGGGTGTTGCGCCGGCGCCCGCACTTCCACCGCTTCGCTCGGCATGGTGTGCGAAGTGGCGCAAAGCAAGATTCCCGGTCTTGGGTATACCGTCACGTATGCGGTCAGCAATACCCTGTGCGCGATCTGGGGAATTGTTGTTGTTCTAGCTATTGCCTGATTGGCAACCGTCTCTCGGACGGGTATTTGGTTCCCCGAAATTCGGTAAGTTTTGCGACTAAATATTTCTTGCTCTTGTCCCAGATCAATACCATGATGCCTGCGACAGCACAGAATCGAATCTCACATTTTTTCTGCCCCGCTGCGCCGAGTCGGCTACCCCTAATCTCATGCGGCGGTCATGAACAGCACGCCATCCGTGTGCGCTGAAGTGCCGGGACTATCAATCACCCGGATTTTCAATTTAATTCTGAATGGACCAACATGACACTGGAAAAAATATCTCCGCGCAGCATTGATCATTTTTTTTCAACGCCTTCATTGCGCGCCGATCAATGGATGACGATTCTGGCGGCCACCCGCAAGCTCAGCGCCACGCCTGATCATGTCGCCACCCGCGAAAAACTGTTGGAGATATTTGCCGGCATGGCACCGATTGAGGCGTTTTATGCCTACCCCGGCGTGCATTTGCTCAAGACCCTCAATGAAAAACTGGCCGCCGACGACATTCAGGGCTTCAGCATTCTGGCGCAGCGTATTTCGACCGCCATCATTTCCCGCAACTACAAGCGCAATACCACCGAGTGGGAAACCAGCGATGATGCCAAGGATCAGCATGCTGATCGCTTGCCGCCGACCGTCGGTCAGAATGGCCATGCGCCGCCGTATTTCGAAGTACTGGTCGTCACGCCGTTTCCGGAATCGCGCTGGGAATATACTGCCACGCAAGTGCGCCGGGTCCGTCGTCCGGAAGATGAGTTCATTTATGAACCGGTGCTGGTGGGCAGTTTCGAAGATGCGATCTGCGCTGCCATCATGAATCCGGATATTGCTGCCGTCACCTTGTATGAAGGTTTCGGCATGCGTTCGCGGCAGGAAGCGCCGCTGCTGCGCGCCATGCTGGAGGCGTTCAATATCGATACCGATGGTCCCGAAGATGAAATTGCTTTGCGCCTGGCCAATATCTTGAAATGGATCCGGCCGGAACTGGACATCTATTTGCTGACCGATCGCTGGGTAGAAAAGATTGCCGGCGACCCGCGTGCCGATGTCGTGCGACGGATTTTCTATCAGGTGGAAGAACCGCTGGAAATTCACTTGTCGGTACTCGAAGGCATCCGTGCCCGTTACGAAACACCATTCTTTGATAACCTCAAGCGCTATGCGCAACGGCCTATCGGCACTTTCCATGCGCTGCCGATTGCACGCGGCAAGGCCGTGTTCAAGTCGGACTGGATTCGCGACATGGGCGAGTTCTACGGCATCAATCTGTTCCTCGCCGAAAGCTCGGCCACCACCGGCGGTCTCGACAGCCTGCTGGAACCGACCGGCAACATCAAGCGCGCACAGGAACTGGCAGCGCGGGCGTTTGGCGCCGACAAGGTATTCTTCGTCACCAACGGCACCTCGACCAGCAACAAGATGGTGATCCAGGCTTTGCTGACGCCGGGCGATATCGTCATCGTCGACCGTAACTGCCACAAGTCGCATCACTACGGTTTCGTCTTGGCCGGCGCCCAGCCGTATTACGTCGAAGCGTATCCGATGACGCAATACTCGATGTATGGCGCGGTGCCGCTGCGCACCATCAAGAAGGCGCTGCTCGATCTGAAAGCGGCCGGTCGTCTGGACCGGGTCAAGATGCTGGATCTGACCAACTGCACCTTCGACGGTCACTTCTACAATACACGGCGGGTGATGGAAGAGTGTCTGGCAATCAAGCCGGATCTGATCTTCCTGTGGGATGAGGCATGGTTCGGTTTTGCGCACTGGTCGCCATTCATGCGGCCGCGTACCGCGATGGGCGGCGCCAAGACGCTGGAAGCCGAATTCCGCGATCCGGCGTTCCTCGAACGTTACGAAGCACAGCAAAAACTGCTGGGTGAAAAACCGGACGTCAATACCTTGCTCGATACCCGTCTGGTTCCCGATCCGCGCAAGGTGCGCCTGCGCGTGTACCAAACCAACTCGACGCACAAGTCGATGTCGGCCTTGCGTCAAGGCTCGATGATTCTGGTCAAGGACGTCGATTATCACACCGTGGATGAGCAATTCCATGAAGCCGTATTCACCCATGCCTCGACCAGCCCGAATCAGCAGTTGATCGCCAGCCTCGACGTGGCGCGCCGGCAGATGGAGCTGGAAGGCTACGGACTGGTCATGAATGCAATTGAAATCGCGTTGGCGATCCGGCGTCAGGTCAAAGAGCATCCGATCATTTCCAGGTACTTCGAAATCCTGGGTGTCGACGGCATGATCCCGGCCGAGTACCGCGAGTCCGGTTACAGCGACTATTTCGCACCGGATACCAGTTGGTGCGATCAGGCTGAAAGTGTGCGCCACGACGAATTCTGCCTCGATCCGACACGCATGACGCTGGTGTGCGGTCGTGCCGGCTTTGACGGTACCCAGTTCAAGGGCTTGCTGGCGGCGAAATACGATATCCAGCTCAACAAGACGTCACGCAACAGTGTGCTGTTCCAGTCCAACATCAACAATACCCGCAGCGATGTGGCCTTGTTGCTGCGCGTGCTGCTGGAAATTTCACATGAGATCGATACCCGTCTGCAAAACGGCAGCGATGCCGAACGGGCGGCGTTCGATGCGCGTGTGTATTCGCTGATGGACGATGTGCCGGATTTGCCGAACTTCAGCCATTTCGATGAACGCTTCCGTCAGCAATCGGGCAAGGGCACGATTGAAGGGGATATCCGCAGTGCGTTTTACGATGCCTATCGTGCCGCCGATTGCGAACACATCCCGATTGGCAGCGCGGATATCGACCAGCGTCTCAAAGACGGACCGCCGCTGGTGTCGGCCAATTTCGTGATTCCTTATCCACCGGGTTTCCCGATCATGGTGCCGGGCCAGGTGATTACCCAGGGCATCGTCGACTTCATGCGCAAACTCGATGTCAAGGAAATCCACGGCTATAACCACGCCGAAGGTCTGAAGCTGCTCTCAGCCAAAAAATAAACGGGACGCGTGAGACGGTTTCTGCTTGCAGATGCCGCCATCGCCGGCCTCGTTGATGTCCGCAGTAGTCGGGTACAGCGGGGGCGGCGATGCCATGCGCCACATATCACTATTTCGGGAAAGTGAACCAATCATGGCAGCAGCCTTTCAATTTTTACATGACAACCCTTACATCCTGCTGTTCTTGACCGTCGGTCTGGCAGTCGGCATCGGCCGGCTGACCGTCGCCGGCTATGGTCTGGGCATGGTGGCGGCCGCCATCGTGGTCGGCACCGCACTGGCAGTGTGGTCATCGATGTATGGCGTCAAACTCAATCTCAACGACTTCACCAAGAGTCTGTTCTATTACCTGTTCATGTATGGCGTCGGGCTGCGGGTCGGGCCGTCGTTTCTCAACAGTCTCAGCCGCGAGGGTTTGCGGTACGCGCTGCTGGGTGTCATCAGTTGCTTCGCCGGTCTGGGCATCATCGTGCTCGGTGCGCGCTTGCTGGATTTGCCGCTCGGCGCCGCCGGCGGCATTCTGGCCGGTTCGCAAACCATGTCGGCTGCCATCGGTTCGGCTGAGCAAGCAGTCTCCGCGCACGCGGTAACGCTGCCACCGGGCACCACGGCCGAGCAAGTGTCGGCCATGATTGCCTTGTCCTACGGCATTACCTATGTCTGGGGTACGGTCGGTATCGTGCTGATCACCAAGTATCTGCCGAAGTGGTGGGGCCTCAATGCCAAGGCCATCGCGCGCAAATACGAAGATGAGCATGGCGTGGCCAGTGCCGATGTGCCGAGCCTGAGCGGCTGGCGCAGCGGCGTCAGCTTGCGTGCCTATCGGCTGGAAAACACAGCGGTGGCCGGGCTGACGATTGGCAAGTTCCTGGCCGACAATCCGGAGTATCAGATCGGCAATGTGGTGCGCGATGGCAAGTCAATCGGCTGCGACGATAATCTGGTGATGCAACTGGGCGACGTCATTGCGCTCGGTGGCAACAAAGAACACATCACGCAAAAGATGGGATTGATCGGACCGGAAGTGGCGGATCGCGATGCACTCGATATTCCGCTCGATCAGGCAGATATCGTGGTGATGGAAAAGTCGGTGGTCGGCAAGACACTGGCCGAACTGCGCACCAATCCGGCTGCCAATCACTTGCATCTGGTGCGGTTGGAACGCGGCGGGGTGCCGATTCCGGTGGCCCACGATACCCGGCTGCAACGGATGGACATTCTCGGCGTGGTCGGCCTGAAGGCCGCGGTCACCTATGGCGGCAATCTGATCGGACGCATCGTGCGACCCAGCACGTCGACCGACTTGCTGACGCTGTCGGCCGGTATGATCCTCGGCTTGCTGATCGGCATGATCCAGTTCCCGGCTTTCGGCGCTTCGGTCGGCCTCGGCAATGCCGGCGGCTTGCTGGTGTCCGGCGTGATCGTGTCATCGGTGTCGTCACGCTTGCGCTTTTTCGGCAATACGCCGAGCGCGGCGCGCAATGTGCTGGAAGATATCGGACTGGTGGTGTTCGTGGCGATTGTCGGTATCAATGCCGGCTCTTCGTTGCTGGAACAATTGACCGGCGCGATTGCGATGAAGATTTTCGCCGTCGGCTTTGTCGCCAGTACCGTGCCACCGTTCATTGTGTGGGCAATCGGCTACCATTGGTTCAAGATCAATCCGGCCATTCTGATGGGCGCCGTCGCCGGTGCGCGCAGTCACTCCGGGCCTTGCCGCGAAGCAGCGGTGGAAATCCAGAGTAATGTGCCGTGGATCGGTTTCCCGGTCGGCTATGCCGTTTCGGGTGTGCTCTTGACTGTCTTCGGATATTTTGCGATGGTGTTGGCATAAATTACGCACAGCGGTGAATCAGGCGGCGGTTGCGTGATTGGCGCAACCGCCGCTTTTGTTTGCGCCGGCACTTTTCTTGTTGCAGCCGCAGCGCCTGATTCCGTCGCTGGTCCCGTCATCCGATTTTCCGTCACTGAAAGCGTCAAATGAAAATACCGCAAACCTTGCCGCTGTGGTCCATCGCTGCACCGGTCATCGGCTGGTTGTTGCTGGCAGGCGTGGCGGCCGGCTTGGGCGGCGCTTATGAGCTGATCCTGGTGCCGGCGCTGATGGCCAGCGTGCTGGCCGCGGTGTATCACGCCGAGGTGGTGGCGCACCGGGTCGGCGAACCGTTCGGCACGCTGGTGCTGGCGCTGGCGGTAACGCTGATCGAAGTGGCGCTGATCGTATCGCTGATGCTGAGCGGCGGTGAATCGACCGCCGGCCTGGCGCGCGACACGGTGTTCGCCGCCATCATGATCATTCTCAACGGCATCGTCGGCATCTGCCTGTTGCTCGGCGCCGGTCGTCACCGCGAACAAACCTTCGGGCTGCTCGGGGTCAGCGCTTCGCTGGCGACGCTGGCGGCAATCGCGGTGCTGACGCTGGTATTCCCAAATTTCACGTCGAGCTTGCCCGGTCCTTCTTACAGCAGCAGCCAGCTGATTTTCATCGCGGTCATTTCACTGGTGCTGTACGGCACCTTCGTGCTGATGCAAACCGTGCGCCATCGCGATTATTTTTTACCTGAAGTGGCGCTGGCCGACGAAGATGTCCATGCGCCGCCACCAAGCAACAAACTGGCATGGTCGAGCGGTGTGCTGCTGGTGATCTGTCTCGGCGCAGTGGTATTGCTGGCCAAGTCGCTGGCACCGACGCTGGAATCGGCCGTCGAAGCGATGGGCGCGCCGAAGACGCTGGTGGGCATCATCATCGCCGCCGTGGTGCTGTTGCCGGAAGGCTTGGCAGCAGTGCGCGCAGCCCGCGCCAATCGTTTGCAGACCAGCATGAACCTGGCGCTCGGCTCGGCACTGGCCAGTATCGGTTTGACCATTCCGGTCGTCGCGGTGGTTTCGCTGGCCACTGGCTGGACGCTGTCGCTCGGCCTCGACATGAAATCGACCGTGTTGCTGCTGCTGTCATTTCTGGTTGCCACGCTGTCGCTCGGCACCGGCCGTACCACGGTGATGCAGGGGACGATCCATCTGGTTATTTTTGCGGTGTATTTGTTTACCACGATCGTGCCGTGAGCTAGTGCTGTATTCCGCAGCTTCAGCATGTTGACACTGCTGTGGTAGCCGTTACCATGTCCGGCAGATGATGATCCGGTTGGCATCGACGATCAAAGAATTGAAATTTTTTAAATGGAGCCTGTATGAAATCAACAATTATTTTAGCGACGGATGGATCGGAATTTGCAGACGCGGCAGCACGCTTTATTGCTGAAGGAACGCTGCTTGGTTCTGATCCGATTGTGCATTTAGTCACGGTCGCTACTGACGTTCCCTTGAGAATGCGTGGGTACTTTGACAAAGATACGATCGATACGTGGCTGCGAGATACCAATGTCGCCAACCTGGTGTCGGCATGCAAGATTCTTGACGATGCCGGAATCCCTTATGAAAAACACCTGTTGCACGGAGATGCCGCGGAAGTCATCGTCGAGTTGGCAGAAACCGTTGGCGCGTCAGCCGTTGTCATGGGACGGCATGGACGGGGCTCATTTCTCGATGCCATCGTCGGATCAGTCGCAGGCAAGGTGTTAGCGCGTGCTGAATGTCCTGTGATCCTGATTAAAACTGATGCGCCGACTGGCAAGGAATCTCCTGCGAAAAATTGGAAAGAATGACAAGAGTGGCTTTATTCATCTGACCAACGACAACGCCAGGAGCCGGCGGATAGTCACGCGATACTTTGCCGGGTGATATAGCGCAACTGCATTTCGCTCTGGCGTGTATGGCGAACACCCGGAGCTGCAGATATCCGGGCGTACCGTTGGTGTTGATGAACTCTTCACGCATGTTGCCTGGCGCAGCGATGTCAGCTAAGATCCCGTCATGGAATCCGGAATGCAGAATTCAATCGACCAAAATACCCTCTACATCGAGAAGGTGTATGACCGCCTGCTCGAAGCTATCACCAGCGGTGACCTGAAACCCGGTGAACGGGTGCGGCAATCGGCGCTGGCGGATCGCCTCGGGGTATCGCGCCAGCCGATCAGTCATGCCTTGCAACTGTTGCGGCATCAGGGGCTGGTGCGCGATGCGGGCAAGCAAGGGGTGGAAGTCTCGCCGGTCAATCCCGACTACATCGTTCATCTTTACCGCGCGCGCGTGTCGCTGGAAGCCAGTGCGGCTGCCATGGCGGCGCAGCGGGTCAAGGATGGTCTGGCGCCGAAAGAAGACATCGATGCGCTGAAGGAAACGATTGAACTGGGTGTCAGCGCGATGCGGCATAACGCGCCGTTGGCGGTGCTGGTCAAGGCAGATTTCCGGTTTCACATGGCGATTTACCGGCTCAGCGGCAATCCCGCAATCGAGCAAATCATGGCCGGGCAATGGCCGCATCTGATGCGTTCCATGATGGCCGTGCTCAATGATCCCGGCGTCCCGGTGCGGGCCTGGGAAGAACATCAGATCATCGCGACGCACATTTTTACCGGCGTGGTGGATGAGGCATTTCAGGCTGCCACCCGCCACATCGAACGCGCTGGCCGCGACCTCAGCAAGCGCCTGAGCGCGGCCTGATCCGGTTGCCTCAACTGTGCTGAGGGCAGGGCAGCATTGCCTTGCCGGCTTTCATTTCCATCCTTCAGATTCAGGGCCGGACCGGCTGACATCTGTTGCGATTTTCATGTTGATTGGCGTCGCTGTTGCCAATTCAGTCGATGTCATATTGATAATTTCGCCTCCCTGAAATTGCTTAATAGCAATAAATCCAGCCCTTCGTCTGTCTTGCTGCACGTGGATTTCGGCATCCGTTGGCAGCAGACCTGACCGCATTCCGCATCATCCCATCCCCGCAGTTAACCACTCGCAGCCCGCGTGGCCGGGCATTCCGGCTGTGCACGGTCGTTATTCAGGCATTTTCGCACGCACAAATTTGTCGTTGACCTGTTGCAAAGGGACGTCTATTATTCGAACACTGAATTCGGAATTCCAAATTCAGGATTCAAAATAAGAACAATATTACTTCGACCCCATTGCGTCCACAGGAGACAGTATGAAACTCAACGCAGAACAACTCGCCCGCTTCGACGAACTTGGTTATGTCTTTCTTCCCGATTGTTTTTCCGAGGCAGAAATCACCGCATTGCGCAATGCATCGGCAGCGGTACTGGAAATGCAACGGCCGGATATCTGGCGTGAAAAAGATGGCACCCCGCGCACGGCTTTTGCCTGTCAGCAATACAACGAAGCCTGCAAATTGCTGGCCTCGGACGAACGTCTGGTAGCGCCGGTTGCGCAGTTGTTCAACGAAGAGGTGTATATCCATCAATTCAAGATCAACGCCAAAGCAGCCTTTACCGGCGAAGTCTGGCAATGGCATCAGGATTTTCCGACCTGGCACAAGGATGATGGCATGCCGGAACCGCGCGCCATGAACATTGCGGTGTTCCTGGACGAAGTGATGCCGATCAATGGTCCGCTGATGGTGGTGCCGCGCAGTCACAAGGCCGGTGCGCTGGAATCCTCGCACGATACCGAAACCACCTCCTATCCGTTGTGGACGCTGGACAAAAAGACCGTCACCGAGATGGTGGACCGCAACGGTATCGTCACCCCGACCGGCAAGGCTGGCGGCGTCTTGATGTTCCACGCCAACATGGTGCACGGTTCGGCCGGCAACATTACGCCATATCCACGGCGCATCGTTTATCTGACGCTGTCGGCCGTATCGAATGCGATCACCAAACCGACCCGGCCTGATTTCATTGCGCATCAGGACTTCACGCCGCTGCGCGCGACCAGCGCCAATATTCTCAAAGAGTACGCCGAACGTGCTGCTGCGGCGCCTGCCAAATCTGCCCTGGCAGCCTGAGTCGCAGCAACATTCCAACGGGGCCTGTGACATGTGATGAAGCATGTCCGCTCGCCCCGATACCCCGTACATCATTGAGGAAATCATGTCTGAACGCATGCAAGGAAAAGTCGTCATTGTCATCGGCGCCGGCTCATCCGGGCCGGGCTGGGGCAATGGCAAAGCTGCTGCGGTGCTGTATGCCCGCGAAGGAGCAAGAATATTCGCGGTCGATTTCCGGCTCGAAGCCGCCGAGGAAACTGCTGCCATCATCCGCAGTGAAGGCGGTGAATGCACCGCGTTCCGCGCCGATGTCGCCAGCAGCGAAGAAATTCGCGCAATGGCTGCAGCTTGCGTGGCTGCCTATGGCCAGATCGATGTGTTGCACAACAATGTCGGCATTGTCGAAACTGGTGGCCCGGTCGAGACGTCGGAAGAAAGCTGGGACCGCGTCATTGCAGTCAATCAGACCAGCATTTTTCTGACCTGCAAACACGTACTGCCCTACATGGCAGAACGTAAGGCGGGCGCCATCGTCAACATCGGTTCGATTGCCGGCCTGCGCTGGATCGGCTTTCCCTATCTGGCATACAGCGCCGCCAAGGCAGCATTGATCAGCATGACCGCCAACATCGCAGTGGAGTATGCGGCACAAGGTATCCGAGCCAATTGCGTGTTGCCGGGTTTGATGAATACGCCGCTGATTCGTGCACCGCTGACCAAGACCTATGGCGGCAATGTCGATTCAATGATTGCCCAGCGCGACAAGATTTCTCCCACCGGCAAGATGGGAGATGCCTGGGATACCGCTTACGCCGCCTTGTTTCTGGCATCCGACGAAGCCCGCTATGTGAACGGCACCAGCATCATCGTCGATGGCGGCCTGACGGCGCGTTGCGCGTAATACGAGCGCTGACCGAATTATCACGCTGCACCCAATAAAAATCATGGAGACAAACATGCAACTCACTCGCCGTACCGTTTTGAAAGCCGCCGCCTCGGCGGTCGGCATCGCCGCCGTCGGCACCACCGGCGTGCGCGCCCAGACTGCCGTGTTCAACTACAAGGTGGCCACCAATGTGCCGGTGACGCATCCGATATACATCCGCCTCAGCGAAGCGGCCGAAAAAACCAAGGCGGAAACCGGTGGCAAGGTCGACATCAAGGTATTCCCGAATGGCCAGTTGGGTTCGGATACCGATTTGCTCAGCCAGGTACGCTCCGGCAGCGTCGAATTCCTGACCTTGCCCGGCGTGATCCTGGCCAATCTGGTGCCGATGGCTTCCCTCAACAGCGTCGGCTTTGCCTTTCACGATTACCCCTCGGTATGGAAAGCAATGGATGGCAATCTTGGTAAATACATTCGCGCCCACATCGAGAAAACCAATCTGCATGTATTCGACAAGGTATGGGATAACGGCTTCCGTCACATTACGTCGAACAAGCCGATCAACACCCCGGCCGAACTGACGAACATGAAAATCCGGGTGCCGGTCAGCCCCTTGCTGTTGTCATTGTTCAAATCGCTGAAGGCGGCGCCGACGCCGATCAATTTCAATGAGTTGTACAGCGCCTTGCAGACCCGCATCGTGGACGGCCAGGAAAATCCCTTCCCGATCATCACCACCGCCAAACTGTATGAAGTACAAAAATACTGTGCAATGACCAGTCATGCCTGGGATGGTTACTGGCTGCTGGCCAACAAACGTTCGTTCGCTGCATTGCCGGTGCCGCTGCAAGATATCGTCACCAAAAATTTCAATGCGGCAGGTGTCAATCAGCGTGCCGACAGCGAAAAAATGGCCGCCGATCTGCAACAGGAACTGGCCGCCAAAGGGTTGATCTTTTCCAAACCGGCCACCGCGCAATTCCGTCAGGCACTGCAACAAAGCGGCTTCTATAAGGAATGGAAAACCAAGTTTGGCGATGAAGCCTGGGCGCAACTGGAGGCAGCGGTCGGCAAGCTGGTTTGAGCGTGCTGGTAATCAATCCCGTTTGCTGAAACGAAAAGCCCCGCTGATGATGAGCGGGGCTTTTTTCTTTCGCCGAGATGGCGGCGATCCGGGCTCAGACGAAGCGGGTGGTAACGCCGCCGAGATGTTGTATCTGCAATGAAATGCTGTCACCGGCTTGCACCGGGATGGCTTCAGTGATGCCGCCGGACAAGATGATCGAGCCCGCCGGAATTTCTTCACCGCAGGCTGCCAGATGATTGGCCAGCATCGCCACGGCCGTCGCCGGATGACCAACCACTGCGGCGCCGGCGCCGACCATTTCGATCCGGCCATTCTTTTCCAGCACCACGCCCAATGCCGCCAGATCGAGATTGGTCACCGGTGTGGCTTTGCCACCGACGATGAAGCGCGTGGCGGAGGTGTTGTCGGCCACTACGCTGACCAGATCGAACTTGAAATCGCGATAGCGCGAATCGATTACTTCAATCGCCGGCATCACGAAATCGGTGGCTGCCAGCACCGTCGCAATATTGCAGCCCGGTCCACGGATCGCTGCCTTGGTGAAGAACGCGATTTCCGGTTCGACCTTGGGATGGATCAACGTTGCCATCGGTATCTCGCTGGCATCCTGTATCACGCAGGTATCGGTCATGAAGCCGAAGATCGGCGTTTCGACCCCCATTTGCTTCATCTTGGCGTACGAAGTCAGGCCGACTTTCAGGCCGACGATTTGCTCGCCTCGCGCCAGCTTGCGTTGTTTGATCTGGTTCTGGATGGCATAGGCATCCTCCATGCCGATATCGGGATAGCGATCAGTAATCTTTACGACTTCCCGTCGTTCCAGTTGTGCCGATTCGAGATATTCAGCCAGTTCGGCGATTTGTGCTGCGGTCAATTTCATGGGGTTTCCTTGGTGTGCGCGCGGCGTGATACGCCGCCGCAATATGCTTGCTCAATCCTGTCGATGCCTCAGTTGAAGCGAACCGTAACCGAACCGATACCGCCGATGCGCATGCGCATGTGGTCGCCGCCCTGCACCGGTACCAGCGCGCTCAAGGCACCGGACAAAATTACTTCGCCGGCTTTCAGGCCCATGCCAAGACGACCCAGCGTATTGGCCAGCCATGCCACTGCGGCTACCGGCGAACCGAGCGCGGCAGCGCCGGCACCGGTGCCGACGATCACGCCGTTTTTTTCGACCACCATGCCGCAATGGATGAAATCGACCTGGTCCGGCGCAATGGCGGTATGGCCAAGGACGAATGCTGCCGATGACGCGTTGTCGGCGACCGTATCCTGAATGCGAATCTTCCAGTCCTGGATGCGCGAATCGACGATTTCAAAACACGGCAGCACGCATTCGGTGGCGGCCAGTACATCGACATTGGTGATGCCGGGACCGGCCAGGTCGCGTTTCAGCACAAAGGCGATTTCTCCTTCGGCGCGCGGGGCGATCATGCGCGAGGCGGCAACGGTGTCGCCGCTGTCGAAGGCCATCGAAGAGGTCAGATGCCCGAAGTCGGGCTGATCGACGCCGAGCATGGTTTGCACGGCGGCTGAAGTGAGGCCGATTTTCTTGCCGACGATGCGTTCACCGGCTGCCAGATGGCGGTCGATCATGCGCAGTTGAATCTGGTAGGCATCGGCAATCGACAGTTCCGGAAAACGGCTACTGAGCGGCGCCACCGGACTGCAATTGATGAGTGCCTGATACAGCTCGTCGCCGAGCGTTGCGGCCATAGTTGAAGAGTTCATGAATGGAGTTCCAAAATACCTGCAAAGAAATTGCGCGCCGCAGCGCACGGGTAACGGCGGGTGCTCAAGTGTTGCCCGGCGCGGGATCGCTCTTGAGCCGGTCGCCGACGGCGAACCGCGCTGCCGGCACTTCGTTGACCATGACCCGGATGGTGTCGAGCGGGGCATCCAGCGTATCGGCAACGGTACGCGCCACCTCGCGGATGCAACGCTCGACTTTGGCGTTGTCTCGGCCTGCTACCAGCGTGATATGAATGATCGGCATATGCACTCCTTTCAGAAAAATTGAGAATGGCTATCCAGGCCGCGATTGCACCGGAAGCACGTCATTCCAGTTCGACACCCTTGGTTTCCGGCAAGAAGAAAAACACCAGCAGCGCCGCCAGCAGGAAAAAGCCGGAGGTCATGGCAAGCGCACTGCCGACACCATAATTACCCGACAGGAAACCCACCATTGCCGGTGCCAGCGCACTGGCTGCGCGGCCTGTGTTATAGATGAAGCCTTGTGCCGTGGCGCGGATCGCGGTCGGGAACAATTCGGCGAAGGTGGGGGCGAAGCCGCTGTAGAAGCCGGTGCCGAAATAGGCCACGATGGGGCCGAGAATCAACAGCATCTCAGGCGATTTCACTTTGGTATACAGCGGCACCAACAGGGCAGCGCCGACGAAGAAGAACATGAAGGCTTTCTTGCGGCCGATCTTGTCGGCGATATAGCCGAAGGTAATGAAACCGATGGCAGCGCCGACTTGCATGATCACCACCCAGGTGGTCGATTGCATCAGGTTGAAACCGGCGCCGCCTTCGCTGACCGGCGTGCTCAGATAGCTCGGAATCCAGGTGAACAAGCCCCAGTAGCCGCACATTGCTGCCGCCGTGAAGGACAGGCCGATGATGGTGTGCTTGCGATAAGAACCGAACAATTCACCGATGGTTTCAGAAAACGTCAGACGTTTCTTCTGGTTCAGCCAGATTTCCGGTTCCGCCACGTGGCGCCGCACCCACAAGCCGAACAGTGCCGGCAGCAAACCGACTGCGAACACCCAACGCCAGCCGAGGGTCGGCAATACGATGGCGGCGACGATAGCGGCCAGTGCATAACCGGAAGCAAATGCGCTCTGTACCCACGCCATGACCTTGCCGCGATGTTGCGCCGGCCAGGTTTCGGTAATCAATGCAGCGCCGGCCGACCATTCGCCGCCGACGCCGAGTCCGACCAATACCCGGAACGC
The DNA here is from genome assembly GCF_001189915.1 of Herbaspirillum autotrophicum. Taxonomy (GTDB): domain Bacteria; phylum Pseudomonadota; class Gammaproteobacteria; order Burkholderiales; family Burkholderiaceae_D; genus Herbaspirillum; species Herbaspirillum autotrophicum. The sequence continues at coordinate 168,735 of NZ_LFLS01000003.1, read as the reverse complement.
GATCAGTTGTGCCAGCGAGTCTGAAAAACCGCACAAGGCGGTGCCGACCGAATAACAAAGAATACTGAGCACCATCGATTTGGCGCGGCCGATGCGGTCGGCCAGGAAACCGAAGATCAGGCCGCCGAAGGCGGTGGCAATCAAGGTCGCCGAGGCTACCATGCCGGACATGCCCTTGCTGAAGCCGAGGTCCTTGCCGACATACACGATGATCATGGCAAACAACATCAGATCCATGATGTCGAGCATCCATCCAATGTAAGAAGACCAAAAGGAACGCCACTGATTCTTCGATGCGCCCCGGTACCAAGGGGCCGGCTTTAGCTGCTGCGCAAGCGGTGCTGGGTGATTCATGATGTTGTCTCTCTCCATACGTTTCTTCCCGTGAGGCCGGGATCGGGTACGACTTACCTCGTTAATTTTGTATCGATAATCAATATATCTGTATCGACCACGGAATATTAAGCCACTGATTAACAAATCTCAAGCTTTTTGTATCGATTAAAGATATTTATGTATCGATCATCGATACATGTTTACAATGAGCCGCTGTGGCGAGGAGCCGGTCCGATTTATTCGGGGACCCGATCAGCGCACCTGCCGCCGGCGCGATTACGACAGTCGCGATTTCATTTTTCAGATCGCTATACAAGGAGTCAGGTTATGAGCAGTTATCTTTTGCGTCTTTATCAAGACAGTTTGCCGGCCAACAATGCGCCGATCTATCTGAATGCGGTACCGCGCTCGATCTATGTGGTCGAAGGCGACGTCAGTATCGACATGCCCGTCGCTGCGCAACATCATGCCCAAGGTTCGGCGTGGGTCGGACAAGAACCGCTGGTGCTGAGCGCGGGGCAGCATGGCGCCCGTCTGTGGCGCTGGGAATTGCTGGCCGCAAACGACAAGAGCGACGGCGCCTTGCGGGTTGCACCGGGTACCGAATCCACTTGCAAACTGGCAGCGGAAATCGAACTTGAAGAGGGGTTTGCGTGGTTGATGCGTATCGACCGCGTCGGCTTTCCGCAGGGCGGCGTCGCCTTGACGCATGTGCACCAGGGCCCCGGCATCCGTTGCTGCCTGAATGGCGAAATCACGATCGAAGCCGAAGGGCAGAAGAATACCTATCAGCCCGGTCAGGCCTGGCTGGAGCGTGGCCGTTTTCCGGTTTATGCGCCCACCACCGACGCCAGCGAAACGGAATTCATCCGCTGTCTGATCCTGCCGCGCGCCAGCAAGGGCAGCAGTTCAATTCGCTACGTGCTGCCGGAAGATGCCGGCAAGCCCAAGCGTCAGCGTTATCACGTGTTTGGCGAACGATTTATCGAATTGCCCTGAGGCAGCAGCGGGTTAGTGCCAGGCAGCGTCAAATGCATCGCGGCCGTCGCGGATCTCAATTCCACGACGGCCGCGTCGCATGGGCAGGTCGCGGTGCTAAAATCCACGCTGCAAACAACCTGTCCCCGCGCCCTGTTTTTGCCTTGCAACAGCAGCCAGCCGCGCAGGACAGCAGCGTCGGGCAGACGGCACATCGTGCAGATAAGCGCCATTACCTCACTTAACGCTACCAATAGGTCGTATCTTGAACCAAGAAACAGAAACCGCAGACAATGACGCCGATGCCGGATTGCCGACTGCCGTCATCTCGCTGCGCATCATGGAAATGCTGGCGGCCACGGACGAAGAGTTCGGCATCACCAATCTCGCACAAGCGCTCGGCATGCCCAAAGCGCGCGTGCACCGGCATCTGTCATCCTTGAAAAGTCATGGTTACGTGACACAGAATCCGGCCACCAACCGTTACAGCATCGGCTGGCGTTTGTATCTGCTGGGACAAAATCTGGTGAAACGGTTTCCGGTGGTGTCGTTGTCGCGGAAAATCCGCGAAGAATTGCGCGACAAGGTCGGGTTGACGGTTGTCATCACGACCCATGCCAACGATCACGTGATCGTGCTGGATTTCCTGCTCGGTAACAGCCCGCTGGAAATCATGCTGCGCGCCGGTTCGCGTTTCAATCTCAATGCCGCCGCGCAGGGCAAGGTGGTGCTGGCGTTCGGGTCGCCGGTGTTGCTGGAGCAGACGCTGAACGGCAATCTGAAACCGGACACCAGTCACACGATTACCGATCCGGCACGTTTGCAAACCGAAATAGAAAAAGTAAGAAAACAGGGATGGGCTGACGCTCCCGAAGAATTGTTTTTGGGCGTGAACGCGATTGCCGCCCCCATCTTCCTCGAAGACGGCAGTCTGTTCGGTGCACTCGCGGTGGTCGGATCGATTCATTATCTGCCGGCACAACCCGCCACGGAAACAATCGACGCGCTGTTGCTTGCGGCTGCCAATATTTCCGCGTTGCTGGGATATGGCACGGTGCCGCAGCCAAGCTGATACCGAATGACGTGCGGCGAGGGCTGACATCGCCAATCATCCATCAGGACCAACTCATGTCGTTACCGCTCAACTCCACCGCCATCGTCTGCGACGGCAAGCTTGTACAGGACGCTGTCACCCGCCCGGTACCCTGGTGGAGTTTCGGCAAGACCGTGCTGGCTGCTGCGGCAATGGTACTGGTGCGTGACGGCAAACTGGCGCTGGATATTCCGCTCGCGAACCAGCCTTACACGCTGCGGCAATTGCTGCAACATACAGCCGGCGTGCCGAATTATTCCGATCTCGACATTTACACCAAAGAGGTGGAGTGCGGTGCGCAGCCGTGGCCGATGGCTGACATGCTTGATCGAGTGCAAAGCGGGCAACTGCTGTTCCAGCCGGGGCAGGGATGGCGCTACTCAAACACGGGTTACCTGCTGGTGCGTCAGTTGATCGAGACCGCGCTCGGTACCGACCTTCAGCACGCGCTGCAACAACTGGTTTTCTCTCCGCTCGCGATTGCTGGCGTCACGGTCGCTGCGGCGCCTGCCGATTTGCTGACCACCGCGTGGGGCAATCCCGGTGGCTATCATCCGGACTGGGTCTATCACGGTTTGCTGGTCGGGTCGCCGGCATCGGCGGCCTTGCTACTGGACCGGTTACTGACAGGGCAGTTGTTGCCGGCCTCGCTGCTGGCAGAAATGATGGCGCGGGTCACACTGGGAAATGAATTGCCGGGCCGGCCGTGGTTCAATTTCGGCTATGGCTTGGGATGCATGATGGCACAGGCGGGGCCGGCAGGAAAATCATGCGGACATACCGGCGCCGGACCGGGCAGTGTCGCTGCGGTATACCACTTTCCGGATCACCGGCGCACGGTGGCGGCGTTCGCGCCAGCGGCAGATCAGTCCGTGGTTGAATGGGCCGTGGTTGAAGCGGCTGCCGGGTGAGGCTATTTGCGTTCGCGCAGCGGATCGAGCAAATGACGCAAGGCGTTGTGATCGAGTTCATACATGAGCGCCAGCAGCGCGCCCAGTTCGCCTTGCGGAAAACCGGCGCGCGCAAACCAGCCCAGATAGTGGCCGGGCAAATCGGCCAGCAGCCGGCCCTTGTATTTGCCATAGGGCATTTCGCGCGTCAACAGCAGTTGCAGATGTTCAGGAGTCATGCGAGCTTGGGCGGCGGAAATCAGACAATGGCGACATTGTAAGCGTTTGCCGGTAGCGACGGACTGTGCCCGGCCACGGTTCAGATGCTGTCGGCGATGGCGTTGATATCCGAAAATCTGGCGACCCGGTTGCGGCCGCGCGCCTTCGCGGTATACAGGGCAAGGTCGGCATCCTTGATCAATTGTGCCGGAACGTCTTCGGGCAAGACGGGAATGATGGACGCTACGCCGATACTGACGGTCACGATGCCGAACGGGCTGCCCTCATGGCGGATGGCCTGGGCATGGATTGCTTCGCGCAGGTTTTCCGCGAAGGCGGTCGCGGCATCCATTCCGGTTTGCGGCAACACCACCACCAATTCTTCGCCGCCATAACGGGCCGCCAGATCACCCGAACGATGAGTGGCCTGCAACAGCAGGACGCTGATGCGACGCAGACATTCATCACCGCCGACATGTCCATAGATATCGTTGAATTGCTTGAACCAGTCGACATCAATCATGATCAGCGCCAGCGGCGTCGCGTTGCGCAACGCGCGCCCGAATTCTTCTTTGAAGGCGAGATCGAAATGACGGCGATTGGCGAGCCCGGTCAGACCGTCTTCGAGCGCCATGTTATGCAGATGCTGATTCAGGTTGTGCAGCGAATCGCGCACCACCAGTAACTGGGCTTCCGCCTCCAGACGCAGCTTGACTTGTCTCAGCAGCCAGTTGCCGAGCAGCGCCAGCGGTATCAGCATGAAGATGATGCCCACGGTGTGTATCAGGGTGTCGTCGACCCAGCCTTCCAATGCTTCTTCCTTGGACAGCGCTACCGCAACAAACAGCGGATAGTGGGTGAGATGGCGATAGGCGTTGATGCGGTCTTTGCCATCGACAGTCGATGGCGCGGTATGCACACCGCTGTGATTGCGGGTCACATAGTCACGGAAGATCGGAACCTGCCTCAGGTCGGCACCGACATATTTGTCGAAGAATGGCCGTCTTACCAGCAGCGTGCCTTGATTCAGACCCAGAATGATCAGCCCGTTTTTGCCGATATCGAAGGTGCTGTAAAAATCCTTGAAATACTCGATATCAATGCCGGCCAGTACCACGCCGCTGAAACTGCCGTCGGCGCGGTTGATGCGCCGGCTTACCGTCAGCCGCCAGTTACCGGTCGAATTCTTGACCAGCGGACCGATGTGCGCGTTGCGTTCGTCGCTTTGACGATGGAACTGGAAATAGCTGCGATCGGCAACGTTTCTCGAAAATGGTTTGTTGTTGGAATCGGCCACCAGATCGCCGCGCTCATCGAAGATGTAAATCCCGCTGAGTTGCGGTAACTCTTCAACCCGTTTGCTGAGCATGTTGTGCAGGCGCGCTTTGGCGCGGTCGCCGGTGCCATCGTATTCGACCCGTTCCACCAGTCCGCTCAATATCAGATCGGCCGCCCGGATGGTATCGTCGGCATGTTGCGCCAGCGCCAGCGCCATGTTGGTGATATTGATTTCGGTATCGCGTAGTTGCTCGGTGCGTGCTTTCCAGGCTTGCCAGACATCGACGAAGGTCAGCGACAGACAGACCAGCAGAAAAAACACCCAGGCCGCAACGACGATATGCGTGCGGCGATCAGTGGGAAATGTCACTGCCTCTTTTATGCGCTGTAAGGCATTCATGGGTAGCGAGGTCTGTGGGTGCCGAGATACGAAGGGATATCTGACCAATGACACTTTGGTGGCAAAGTGTCATTTAAGCAATCCTACTCGCAATGGTGTAAAAATGTGAACATTTGCAGGCTTCGGGCGCAAATAACATTCCATCAGGAAATGTTTTGTGCTGGTCGCGGCGCCGGTGACGCTTGCCAGCAACACTCTATAATCAGATTTTCAACCCTGCTCTGGAGTCACCGCTCGTGCCTGTCAATGCCGATCCCCGTCCTGCACCGCCGCCGCAACCGGCATTGGAAGATTGCTGTCAAAGCGGATGCAACCCATGCATTTTTGATATCTATCAGGATGCATTGGAGCGGTATCAGACGGCGCTGGCGCAGTGGGAGCAACGGCAATTGAAAAGCAAACCGGCCAAACGGCGCTGACTGCCGGGCGGGTCATGGCGGGGTCATAATCCTGCGGTAGGGTGGCATCTGGATGTTGCCGTCCTGGCTATGCCGGGAATGACCTCGATGGAGAGAAGATGAACGAAGAAGAATTGGTACGCCGGATTCAGCGCGAACTGGCTGACAGCTACGACGAAGAACTGGAACTGGAAATCGAAGATCGCGATTACGGTGCCAACGCCGCCAGCACCGACAAGGAAGAGCGCCAGTTGTATTTCCGTGAATTGTTCCGCTTGCAAGCCGAGCTGGTCAAATTGCAGGATTGGGTGGTCAGCACCGGTCACAAGGTGGTGATTCTGTTTGAGGGGCGCGATGCTGCCGGCAAGGGTGGTGTCATCAAGCGCATCACGCAACGCTTGAATCCGCGTGTGTGCCGGGTGGCGGCATTGCCGGCGCCGAACGACCGCGAGCGTACCCAGTGGTATTTTCAGCGTTATGTGTCACACCTGCCGGCGGCCGGTGAAATCGTCCTGTTTGATCGCAGCTGGTATAACCGCGCCGGCGTCGAACGCGTCATGGGTTTTTGCAGTGACGATCAGTACGAAGAATTCTTCCGTTCCGCACCCGAGTTCGAACGCATGCTGGTACGTTCAGGCATTCAATTGATCAAGTACTGGTTTTCGATCACCGACGACGAACAGCATCTGCGCTTCCTGAGCCGGATTCACGATCCGCTCAAGCAATGGAAATTAAGCCCGATGGATCTGGAGTCGCGCCGGCGCTGGGAAGAATACACGCGCGCCAAGGAAGTCATGCTGGAACGCACGCACATTGCGGAAGCGCCGTGGTGGGTGGTGCAGGCGGTGGACAAGAAAAAGGCGCGTCTCAATTGCATTCATCACTTGCTGAGCCAGATGCCTTATGGCGAAGTCGAACATCCGCCAATTTCATTGCCGGAGCGGGTACGTCATGACGATTATGTACGGCGTGAAGTATCGGAGGAAATTCTGGTGCCGGAGATTTACTGATCCGCCATCGGCGGATCGGGGCGCGCTTGCCGGCACATCAGTGCCGGCAATGCGTGATCAGAAGTGACGTTTCAGGACTTCCGAAAATGCCGCTTCGGCAGACATGCCGCCGCGCATCAGCGTGGTGATTTCGTTGGAGTGTTCACCGATTTCGGCCGGCAGCATCGAACGGTTGTTCTTGAAGTACTCGTACTTTTCGGTATCGACCAGATCCTTGGCCTTGGTCGCTGCACTCGGACCACGGCTGCCAACGCCGGTAGCGCGCACTGCGCGCACGGTGCCGGTGCTTTTCGGGGCGCCGCCGGCCATCGCCAGTCTGATCTGATCCATGGTCATGACGCCGGTAGCATTGCTGCCGGTAAATTCTTCGCCTTCCGGGCGATACAGATGGTGGTTGCCGTCAAAGGCCATTTTCTTGCCATCGGCATTGATCACCTGATACAGCGGTTTTTGTCCTGGCCCGTTCAGTGCAAACTGCACGCGATCGCCATAGGCATCCATCTGTCCGATGACGCCGCTCAAATAGTCTGCTTTCAGGGTTTCCAGCCTGCCGTTCCAACGTTTGTTTCTAGTCGTGTTCAAAATTTGTGCTTCCAGTAATGATGGCGGGAGTCGGTCATACAGCGCGCGCGGCGCGGTCGCGACATTCGCCGATTAAATCAGCTGCCGGGGAGTATTGCGTGACCCGGAGTCAGCCCGACCTCGCATTATCCCCCGGAAGAACCCCGAAAGCGGATTTGCGGCAAAAAAAAATGGCAGCGGCGGTGCTTGTTTTTGCCGGAAGGAAACTCCGCGACTGCCGGCGGCGATATGCAAGGCCGGCCAGCGCAGTTTTAAAACGTGCGGTTTAGCCGGTAAAGCGGGGAGTTGGCGTAAGTTGTTGTATTACTTTGCGTGGCAGGTGCAATTGCCCCAACGGTAAAGATGGAGTTTGTGCAACAGGCTCCTGACCGAGCTGGGGCCGCCATCGAGCAGGATTTCCGGCGCGGTCAGTCCGAACACGCCAAGACTGATTGACGGTTCCAGCGCCAACACGGCGTGCCAGGTGCGTTTGGGAATGAACAGCGCATCCCCGGTCTCGACCCGGGCGTACAGGCCGCGGGTTTTCTCGAATGCTGCCAACTGCTGTGGTTGTTCCGGCAGCCGCGAAATATTGATGTCGCTCAGTGTGGCGCCCCAATCGTATTTTTCGCTGATGCACATGTTCGGCGTCTGTTCGGGGGGAAACAGGATGAATTCCTTGCTGCCCTGAATCTGACAAAACCAGTTGTGCGGGAAGTCGTAGTGCAGGCCGGTGACGGTATTGGCCGGTCCGACAAAAACATATTCCCAGGTCCAGCGCCGGACCGGCCATAAGTCGCGCCTTGTTCCACCAGGCCGTTTTGAAACTGGATGACAGGTTGCGTACCGTCCTAGTACCGCAGCGCGGCCATTTGTTCGAACGACCAGTTGTGGCGCGCCGGCCAGCGGTTGAGTGCACCTTTTACCAGCAAGGGCCGGGTGCGGGCGCCGAAGCCGCCGATCGTGTGCCGTTGTCCGGCGTCGACTTCTTCAACAAATTGGAATACAGGTCCGGTAACGGTGGTCATGGCAGGCAGGAAGAGGGGTAAGCAGCCCGCATGGTAGCGCAGGACAAGATTGCCGGCTGGCAGCATCGCGCTTGCCGGTTTGCCATTGAAAAAAGCAAATCCGCACTTACATGCGATGGCAGCAGGCGCCACATTGATCAGCGTGACTTTCAGACGCCTGCGCCGATGTCTTTTCCGGCGTCGTTCCAACGCTGCACTTTTTGCAGGAATTCCATGCCCTCACGTCTCTCCATTTTCATTGTGCTGTCGCTGCTGGCAGCGCTGCACGCATTCATCGGCTGGCGCATTTTGCCGGCGCTCGATATCGGCCATTTCCAATGGCTCGGTGCCTTGCTGTTGCTGGCTTCGCTAGTCTTGATTCCCGGTGGTCTGGCGGCTACCGGCATTCGCCGGCAGCCGTTGTCGGACCGGCTGGCCTGGGCCGGCATGCTGGCCATGGGCTGGTTTTCGTCGCTGTTGCTGTTGACCCTGTTGCGCGAAGTGCTGGTGCCGGTATTGGCATTGACCGGCGTACCGGCGACCACGCTGGCGCTGCCCACCGCGTGGCTGGTGGTGGCCGGCTCGGCAGTCTTGACGCTGATCGGATTTTTCAATGCCCGGCGGCTGGCGGCGGTGGTGGAAGTCGAGATTCCGATTGCCGGTTTGCCGGTTTCGCTGCACGGTTTCAGCATCGTGCAAATCAGTGACATCCACGTCGGCCCGACCATCAAACGCCGCTATCTGCAAGCAATCGTTGACCGGGTCAATGGCCTCACGCCTGACGTCGTTGCGGTCACCGGCGATCTGGTCGATGGCAGCGTGCAGCAACTGGCCAATCACACCGCACCGCTGGCGCAATTGCAATCGCGCCATGGCGCCTATTTCGTGACCGGCAACCATGAGTACTATTCCAATGCGCCGGCCTGGATCAACGAAGTGCGCCGGCTCGGATTGACGGTGCTGATGAATGAACATGTGGTGCTGGATCATGATGGCGGCGCATTGATGCTGGCCGGCGTCACCGATTACGGTGCCCACCATTTTGATGAAAGTCATCGCAGCGATCCGCATGCGGCCATCGCCGATGCGCGGGTGGCGACAGCGGTCAAAGTGTTGCTGGCACATCAGCCGCGTTCGGCCGCCGCTGCTGCCGACGCCGGTTTCGATTTGCAATTGTCGGGACACACGCACGGCGGTCAATTCTTCCCGTGGAATTTTTTCGTGCCGCTGCAACAACCCTATGTCGCCGGTCTCAACCGCTTGCGTAATCTGTGGATCTATACCAGCCGTGGCACCGGTTATTGGGGGCCGCCAAAACGGTTGCTGGCGCCGTCCGAAATTACCCGCTTGCGGCTGGTGCCGGCGTAACTGTCAGCCATTGCGGCTGGCGCGTCGCAGCGCCTGCGGCGGCTGACCGAACATGCGCAGAAACGCCCGCCGCATGCGTTCGGGATCGGCAAAGCCGACCATGCGCGCAATGCCTTCCAGTGATTCGTCACCGTTTTCCACGCGCACGCGTGCCGCTTCCGCCCGTAATCGTTCGATTGCCTTGGCCGGGGTTTGTCCGGTCTCGGCGCTGAAGGCGCGGTCAAACTGACGCCGGCTGAGGCAGGCAATTTCTGCCAGCCGTTCTGCCGACAATGCTTCATGCAGATGTTCGCGTGCATAGCGCAAGGCCTGGCGGATGCGACCGGACGGTGGTTCCATTTCCAGCAGACTGGAAAATTGAGATTGGCCACCGGGGCGGCGGTAATAGACGACCATTTCGCGCGCCACCGCATGCGCCAGTTCCTGTCCCAAATCCTGTTCGATCAGCGCCAGCGCCAGGTCAATGCCGGCCGAGATGCCGGCCGAGGTCCACAGCGCGCCATCCTGAATGAAAATCTTGTCGCTATCCACCAGCACCTGCGGATGCAGTCGTTGCAGCAATGCCGCCATGCGCCAGTGGGTAGTGGCGCGGCGGCCATCAAGCAAACCGGCAGCGGCCAGCACGAACGCGCCGGTGCACACGCTCGCAGTACGCCGGGCGCGCGCGGCGGCATGCCGGGTGTACGCCACCAGCGCCGCCGATAAATTGCCTGCGCGCGGACCGCTGCCGCCCGCCACGATCAAGGTATCAAGCACCGTCCGATCCAGCGCATGCGTCAGTATTTCGGTGCCGGAGGCACTGCGCAACACGCCGCCATGTTCCGACATTACTTGCAATTGATACGGCCGGCTGCTGCCTGGCGAAAGCCGGTTGGCGACTTCGAACACGGTCAGTGCGCCGCTGAAATCGAGCAGGCTGCAATCTGGAAAGATCAAAAACGCGATTTTTTGCATGATGTCTAAAAAGAAGGGAATGATGTCTTTTTAGTCGGATGCTGACATGCCAGACTGCACTTGTCAATTTACCGCCGAGGGTCTTATGCATACCGTTGTGAACAGTTCCGATCCGATCTTGCCAAGTCTTGCCGCGCCTGCTCATCGCTGGAAAGTATTGGCGACCGGTTTCATCGCCAATGCCAGTTTTGCCGTAGCGTTCGCCGGGATTCCGATGACCGGCATTCTGATGCGCACCGATTACCGGCTGGATAACGGCGATCTGGGCATGGTGCTGGGTTTGCTGGGACTCGGCGCGGCGCTCAGCGAATTGCCATGGGGCTGGCTGACGGATCGCTGGGGCGACCGCCGCGTGTTGTTGTGCGGCTTGAGTGCGACTGCGCTGAGTTTGCTGTTGATGGCATGGCTCGCGGTGCCGCATGCCGGCCATCTGCCGCATCCGTGGTGGTTGTGGGCCGGCATGCTGGCAGTTGGCCTGTTCGGCGGCAGTGTCAACGGCGCCAGCGGACGTGCTGTCATGGCATGGTTTGGTCCGGGCGAGCGCGGCCTGGCAATGAGCATTCGCCAGACCGCCGTGCCGGCCGGTGGTGCCCTCGGCGCCCTGGCATTACCGGCGCTGGCTGCGGGTCCCGGCTTTGCATGGGTGTACGGATTGCTGGCCTTGTTCTGCGCTGGCAGTGCTTTGCTCACCTGGTGCTGGTTGTATGAACCGGCATCAACATGGTCGGCCGGCAACGGTCAGCAGGCGGCAGGCGGGGCGATGCCGTTGCGTGCCTGGTCGGTATGGCGCGTGGCGCTGGCGATTGGCATTTTGTGTCTGCCGCAATTTGCGGTGCTGACGTTTGCCAGCATCTTTTTGCATGATGTCGGCGCGGTCGGTCTGATTGCGATCAGTGTCAGTATGGCGCTGGTGCAAATCGGCGCCGCAGTGACTCGCATCTGGAGCGGTCGCTGGACTGACCGTCATGGCAATCGTCGCCATTATCTGCGGCTGTGCAGCATGCTCAGCGTGGTGATGTTTGTCGTGCTGGCGTTGCTCACTGCGGTGGTCACACTGTTGGCGCCGGATCTGTCATTCATGCGTTCGCTGCTGTTGATGCTGGTAGTGGCCGCAGGCATCGTCGTCTCAGCCTGGCACGGTGTCGCCTATGCCGAGCTGGCAACCATGGCCGGCCCGCGCCACGTCGGTACGGTGCTCGGTCTGGGCAACACGTGCGTGTTCGTGATTTTCTTTTTGACGGCGCAAATGATCCCGTTTCTGGCGCGTCAATCGTGGAGTCTGGTATGGCTGGCCGCTGCCGTGGCAGCGCTGCTGGCATGGGGCTTGTTTCTCAAACCGGCAGCCGCGCACAACTGAGACAGTGCGAAATGAGGACGGCATGGCGGGTACAAGAAAAAGCAGAAATTCCCGCTTTTTGGCGATCTTAGACGACCGGTCTAATTTGCGGGTAGAATGCCCGACATGCGAGAAAACTATAGCGAAGTGAAGCTTCACATCATGCTGGCCGGGCGCGGCATCATTGCGCGCAAAGGCTTTGTCGGCGTCGGCCTGAGCGAGATACTGAGTGCCGCCGATATCCCCAAGGGTTCGTTCTATCACTACTTCGGTTCCAAGGAACAATACGGCCGCGAGTTGATCGAGCATTACGCCGCCGGTTATCTTGACATGCTGGAGCAAGTGCTGGGCAGCGGCGAGCAATCGGCGCGCGAACGGTTATTGTCCTACTGGGGCCACTGGATCGAAACCCAATGCTGCGAAGCGGCGGAACATAAATGCCTGGTGGTCAAACTGAGTGCCGAAGTGGCGGATCTGTCGGACGACATGCGCATTGCCTTGCATCAGGGTACCGAGCGCATCATTGCCCGCATCGCCGCCTGTATTGATGAAGGCCGGCAGGAAGCCTCGCTGCATACCGTACTTGAACCATTGCCGACGGCGCAGATGCTGTATCAATTGTGGCTGGGCGCGAGCCTGCTGAGCAAACTCAGCCGCGACCGGCTGCCGCTGGAAAATGCCATGGAAGTCACCCGCCGGGTATTGGTGGGGCCCTGAAGGCGGGCGCATTCAGTTGCGCCGCCTGACCATCAATGCCATCACCGTCATTACAAGGAAAAGCTATGTCCCAATCTGTCACGCAATCCTCCACGCAGTCGTCCACAATCAACCGCCGCATCGTGCTGGCTTCGCGTCCGTCGGCTGCGCCGACCACCGAAAATTTCCGTCTGGAACAGGCACCGGTGCCCGCACCCGGTGCCGGCCAGATCTTGCTGCGCGCCACCTATTTGTCACTTGATCCCTACATGCGCGGTCGCATGAGCGACGCGCCGTCGTATGCGCCATCGGTCGAAATCGGCGGCGTCATGACCGGCGGCACCGTGTCGCGGGTGGTGGCATCGCAGCATCCCGATTACCGCGAGGGCGATCTGGTGATGGCCTACACCGGCTGGCAGGATTACGCACTGAGCGATGGCACCGGCGTCACCAAACTGCCGCCCGCTATGGCCAGGCCGTCGTATGCGCTGGGTATTCTCGGCATGCCGGGCTTTACTGCCTACGCCGGTCTGCTCGACATCGGTCAGCCGCAAGCGGGCGAGACCGTGGTGGTGGCCGCAGCCACCGGTGCCGTCGGTTCGGTGGTGGGACAAATTGCCAAGCTGAAAGGCTGTCGCGTAGTCGGTATCGCCGGCGGTGAAAAGAAATGCCGGCATGCCATCGAGCGGCTCGGTTTCGATGCCTGCATCGACCATCATGCACAAGACTTTGCCCAACAATTGGCGGCGGCCTGTCCGCGCGGTATCGACGTGTATTTCGAAAATGTCGGCGGCCGGGTCTTCGATGCCGTCTTGCCCTTGCTCAATGTATTGGCGCGCATGCCGGTATGCGGTTTGATTGCGCAGTACAGCGGCGCTGTTGCCAGCGATGGTCCTGACCGTTCGCCGCAACTGATGCGAACCCTGCTGACCCGGCGTATCCGCATGCAGGGTTTCATCATTTTCGATTATTACCAAAAGCAGGAATTTCTGGCGGCATTTATCAAGGACATGAGTGCGTGGCTGGCTGCCGGCAAGATTTTCTATCAGGAAGATATTGTCGACGGTCTGGAAAATGCGCCGACAGCCTTCATCGGATTGCTGCAAGGAAAAAATTTCGGCAAGCTGATTGTGCGGGTGGCAGAAAGCTGAGCCCACTGGCGCCAGCGTGCAGGTCAAGGTGACGACCCTGCATGGGCAGGACCACCGTAATCAACTCAACCCACCCAGGCCGGCAGGTGTACATTGGCATCGCCGCCCGGGCATTGCATATCAGGACCAGGCATGATTCCGTTTTCCGTTCTCGATCTTTCCCCGATCAATCAAGGCAGCGATGCTGCGCAGGCGTTCCAGAACAGCAAGGAGCTGGCGCAGCATGCCGAGCGTCTCGGTTACCAGCGCTACTGGCTGGCAGAGCATCACAACATGCCGGGTATCGCCAGTGCTGCCACCTCGGTGGTGATCGGTCATATTGCGGCGCACACTTCAACCATCCGGGTCGGCGCCGGCGGCATCATGTTGCCGAATCATTCACCGCTGGTGATTGCCGAACAGTTCGGTACGCTGGAATCCTTGTTTCCGGGACGTATTGATCTCGGTCTGGGTCGTGCGCCGGGATCCGACCAGCGTACTGCGCGCGCGCTGCGCCGCAATATGGGCGACAGCGCCGACAGCTTTCCGCAGGACGTGGTGGAGTTGCTGGATTATTTCAAGGAAGCCATTCCCTATCAGGCCGTGCGGGCGGTGCCGGGTGCCGGACTGAAAGTGCCGGTGTGGCTGCTCGGTTCCAGTTTGTATAGCGCGCAAATGGCCGCCGAACTGGGTTTGCCGTTTGCCTTTGCCTCGCATTTTGCACCCGGCTTCATGCAGTCGGCGATCGAGATTTACCGCACCCGCTTCAAGCCATCGGAAACGCTGGCGCGTCCGCATGTCATGCTGGGCCTCAATGTATTCGCGGCTGACAGCGACGACGAAGCCCGCCGTTTGTTTACTTCCCTGCAGCAACAATTCGTCAATCTGGTGCGCGGCGTACCGGGACAATTGGCACCGCCGCTGGATCACATCGATGATTTCTGGCGTCCGGATGAAAAGGCGCATATCGAAAGGTCATTGTCGTGCTCGGTAGTCGGCTCTCCCGATACCGTGGCGCGCGGCTTGCAGGTGTTCATCGATGACACCGGCGCCGATGAACTAATGATTACGGCGCAGATGTATGACCATGCAGCACGCCTGCGCTCGTTCGGCATCGTGTCCGAGGTGCGGGCCTCGCTGCGCAACAACGTCAAGCTCTGAGGCTGCGGCCAGCGGTTTTCCGCCATGGAAATCCGCGCTTGACAAGGTGTCGTCGTCTTCCTGACAACGGCACCGGCAAATCAGCGACAAATTGCTGAAAAAAAGGCAATGCGCTGACGGTATCTGGCAAGATACGTTCTGTGACCTGTCGCCACGCAGGTTGGACAGGAGTTGCCGGAGCCATATTGAAAATCAAGAAAACCTCAACCCCGCTGAGCCTGTCGTCATGGGTGACAATCGCGATCGTGGTCACGGTTCTGGTCACCACTATTGCGATGCTGGTGCTGGTGAGCCAATACTCCCGGGATTACGCGCGCGGCGAAGCCGAGGCGCGTCTTGGTCAGCTGGCCTGGCAGGTGCAAGATACGATTGACCGCAGCATGACGGAGCGTTTCATCGACTTGCGCATGCTGGCCGAGCGGGTGCCGGTGCGCAGCGGCAGCGGTGCTGCGCGTGCGCGTACCGTATTCGAGGATTTGCAGCGCAAGGTCGGCAGCTACAGCGCCATCGTATTGGCCGGGCCGGATGGTCGCATCATCGCTGCCGCCGGCGGCAAGGACGAAGGACAAAACGTCAGCGGGCAACTCTGGTTTCGCCAGGGGCAGCAACATGAATACCTCAGTGACAGCCATGCCGGGCAGTTGCCACCGGCGTCAGCGGCTGACGGCGCCGCCGCTGTTTCATCCGCGCGTTATATCGATATAGCCTTGCCGGTAAGAGATGAGGCCGGCGCCTATTACGGGGTATTGGCCGCCCGTCTTGAATGGGGCTGGGTCCGCACTCTGGTGGAGACCCTGGCGGATGCTCTCAGTGGCCGTTACCGGGTGGAAATCCTGATTGTCCGCAATGACGGCCTGATCCTGCAAGGTCCGCCGGGCGTCGAACAGACCCGTATCAACAGTACTGCTTTTGACGCCTCGTTGCGGCTGGCGGCCGGCGCTGTCAGTGAACAGGATGCCAATGGCGAGCGCTTTCTCACCGGCTTTGCGCATACCGGGCAAAACCTTGATATCCCGGAATTGAAATGGACCGTGCTGGTGCGCCAGTCAGAGGCGGAAGCGATGGCCGGATTCAATGCCTTGCAACGCCAGATCGTGCTGGTAGGCAGTGCGCTGGGTCTGCTGTTGATGATCCTCGGTTTGTATCTGACGCGGCGTCTGGTGGCGCCGATGAATGCCCTGAGTGCGGCGCTGGAGCAACGCGCCGCCGGCATCGAATCCGGCAGCCTGCCGCTGGTGCGTACCTATCGCGAAATAGCCTTGTTGTCGTCGACGCTGACCAATATGGTGGCGCGCGAAGAAATCTATCTGAAGCAAGTCAAGTCGCTCAATGAAAATCTGGAGCAGCGGGTACAGGACCGCACCCGTCGGTTGCATGAATCGGCGATTACCTTGCAACAGGTATTGGATCGTCAGCGCGAAGACCGGATCCGGCTGGAAGAAAGCGAAAACGAATTGCGCGCCATTTTGCAAAACGCGCACGATGCCTTTATCGCCATCGATGAAAACGACATCATCCTGGAGTGGAATCGCGCCGCTGAACAATTGCTCGGCTGGACGCGCGCCGAGGCGCTGGGGCAGGCGATGGATCAACTGATCATTCCGCTCGATCTGCGGGAATCGCACCGGCGCGGCATGGAATTTTTTCTCCGGCACGGTACCGGTCCGGTGATCAATAACCGCATCGAAATCAATGCGCTGCGCAACGATGGCAGAGAATTGCCGGTGGAAATGACGGTCGGTCACATACAGCGCCGCGCCGGTCATCTGTTCATCGCTTTCCTGCACGATATCTCCGAACGGCAGGCCATGCGGGATTCACTCGAAGCCATGGCGCTGACCGATATGCTGACCGGCTTGCCGAACCGCCGCGCGTTTTCCCAGAAACTGCCGGAAGCGATGGCGCGCGCGTTGCGTGGCGATCATCTGATGGCCTTGCTGTTCATGGATATCGACGGCTTCAAATGCGTCAACGATCAATACGGCCATGAAGCCGGCGACGAATTGTTGCGCATCTTTGCGCAGCGCCTGTTGCATGCGGTGCGCGAAGTCGATACGGTGGCGCGGCTGGCCGGTGACGAATTTACCGTGATACTGGAAACGATACATGCGCCGGCGGACGCGGTCGCGGTCGCCGAGAAAATTCTCGATGTGATGCGCGAACCGTTCGTGCTCAGCGCCGCCACCGTCATGGTCACCAGCAGTATCGGCATCAGTCTGTACGGGCCGCAGTTGCAGCAGGAACCCGAGATCTTGCTCGATCGCGCCGATCAAGCCATGTACGCCGCCAAGAAGGCCGGCAAGAATGGCGTGAAATTGTACGTCTGACCCTTCTTTTTGCCAGGTGTCATCAACTGTCTGATTCCGCCGTCCCCTGAAAAAGAAAGTGCCGTCGCAAACGATACTATCGACGGCATTCCTTGCTGCCATTGCGGTTCCCCGCCTCGATGCAGTTTCTTCCCGCAGCGCTGTTTACACAAAATTTATACCCCCACACCGTAGTTTTATCCGGTTTTGATACCCCCGGCGCTATCGTTCCGCCATAGCCGCTTGGCTTAATCAAGGGAGTAGAACATGGAATTCGAATATATCGGCCTGCTGCTGTTATGCGGCGCCGCCATGTGGGCGTTCATCGTCGCCTGCGACAAACTGGGAGTCCAGCAATGACTACCATGCAAATCATCGGCCTGGCGGTATCGCTCGGCCTGCTTGTATATCTGGTGTATGCCCTGATCAAACCGGAGGCATTCTGATGACTGAATCCGTCACTCAACTGGCGATCTATCTGGTCGTCCTGCTGACTTTGTCGGTGCCGCTGGGCTGGTATATCGCCCGCGTCATGGAAGGCAAGTCAGTGATCAATCGCATTTTCGCGCGGCCGGAAAATTTCCTGTACCGCTTGTGCGGCATCAAGGCCGAGGCTGAAATGGGATGGAAGCAGTATGCGCTGGCATTGCTGCTGTTCAATTTCGTTGGCCTGTTGTTTGTCTATGCGCTGCAACGCCTGCAATTCTGGTTGCCGTTCAATCCGCAAGGCATGCTCAATGTCGGTATCGATTCGTCGTTCAATACCGCCATCAGCTTTGTCACCAATACCAACTGGCAGGGTTACGGCGGTGAGAGCACCATGGGTTATCTGACCCAGATGCTGGCGCTGGCAGTGCAAAACTTCGTCTCGGCAGCGACCGGGATTGCAGTGGCGTTTGCCTTGATTCGCGGTTTCTTCCGCCACGGCATGAGCAGCATCGGCAATTTCTGGGTCGACATGACCCGCGCGTGCTTGTACGTGTTGTTGCCGCTGTCGCTGATCGTGGCGGTGGCGCTGGTGAGTCAGGGCGTGATCCAGAACTTCAAGCCATATCAGGAAGCCAGCACGCTGGAAACTACCGTCTACACCCAGCCCAAGCTGGATCAGGCCGGTCAGCCATTGAAAGATGCCAAGGGCCAGCCGGTACTGGAAACACTGAGCACCACCAAGCAAACCTTGCCGATGGGACCGGTCGCCTCGCAAGAAGCGATCAAGATGATCGGCACCAATGGCGGTGGCTTCTTCAATGCCAATTCGGCCCATCCTTACGAAAATCCGACACCACTGTCGAACTTCCTGGAAATGCTGGCGATCCTGATCATCCCGGCGGCACTCTGTACCAGCTTCGGCGTATTGGTCGGGGACCGGCGTCAGGGACTGGTGATTCTGTCAGCGATGACGCTGTTGTTCATCGTCATGACGCTGACGCTGATGTACTTCGAACAGCAGCCCAATCCGACCCTGGCGGCAGCGCACGCGGCCCAGAGCAGCGGCATGATGGAGGGCAAGGAAACCCGCTTCGGCGTGATTGCCTCCAGTCTGTTTGCGGCAATTACGACCGCAGCTTCATGCGGTGCCGTCAATGCCATGCACGACTCCTTGTCGCCGATTGGCGGCCTGATCCCGATGCTGCAAATGCAGTTGGGTGAAGTGGTCTATGGCGGCGTCGGTGCCGGCTTGTATGGCATGTTGATCTTTGCGGTGCTGGCGGTATTTATTGCCGGTCTGATGATCGGCCGTACACCGGAATATCTGGGCAAGAAAATCGGCGTGTTCGACATGAAGATGATGTCCATCGCGATTCTGATGACGCCGGCGCTGGTGCTGATCTTTACGGCGCTGTCAGTGCTGGTCGAGGGCGGGCTGGCGGGGATTGCCAATCCCGGCGCGCACGGCTTCTCGGAAATTCTGTACGCCTACAGTTCTGCCGCCAACAACAACGGCAGCGCCTTTGCCGGCTTGTCCGCGAATACCCCCTGGTACAACATCACCACTGGCATCGCCATGTGGCTGGGACGCTTCGGCATCATCGTGCCGGTATTGGCGATGGCGGGATCGCTGGCGGCCAAAAAACGTCTGACGGCGACTTCCGGCACCCTGCCCACCCATGGCCCCTTGTTTGTGGCGATGCTGATCGGCGCGGTGATTCTGGTAGGTGCGTTGACTTATGTTCCGGCGCTGGCGCTGGGACCGGTGATCGAGCATTTGCAAATGCTGGCTACTCACTGATTACCTGATACGGAGAAAATAATGGGCAACTCTGCCACCCAATGGATGTTCGATCCGGTGATCGTCAAACCGGCCCTGATCGAATCGTTCAAAAAATTGTCACCCCGCGCCCAATGGCGCAATCCGGTGATGTTCGTGGTCTATCTCGGCAGTATCCTGACCACCGCCTTGTTTGTGCAGGCGCTCGGCGGCGATGGCGAAGCACCGGCCGGTTTCATTCTGGCGGTTGCGGTCTGGCTGTGGTTCACGGTGTTGTTCGCCAACTTCGCCGAAGCATTGGCCGAGGGCCGCAGCAAGGCCCAGGCTGCCTCGCTGCGCAGCGCCAAGAAGAATGTGCTGGCCAAGAAACTGGCAAGCGCCGACCGCACCAGCGAATGCATGATGGTGGAAGGCAACAGCCTGCGCAAAGGCGATTACCTGCTGATCGAATCCGGTGATGTGGTGCCGGCCGATGGCGAAGTGGTGGAAGGCGTGGCGACCGTCGATGAAAGTGCCATCACCGGCGAATCGGCACCGGTGATCCGCGAATCCGGCGGCGACTTTTCCGCCGTCACCGGCGGCACCCGTGTGCTGTCGGACTGGATCGTGGTACGGGTCACGGTCAATCCGGGCGAAGCATTTCTGGATCGCATGATCGCCATGGTGGAAGGTGCCAAGCGGCAAAAGACACCGAATGAAATTGCCCTGACCTTGTTGCTGGTGGCGCTGACATTGGTGTTTCTGCTGGTGACGGTAACGCTGCTGCCATTTTCGGTATTCAGCGTCAACGTCGCCCATGCCGGGGCACCGGTGACGGTGACCGCGCTGGTGGCGTTGCTGGTGTGTCTGATTCCGACCACGATTGGCGGTTTGCTGTCCGCCATCGGCGTCGCCGGCATGAGCCGCATGATGCAAGCCAATGTGATTGCCACCTCCGGCCGTGCGGTGGAAGCTGCCGGCGACGTCGACGTCTTGTTGCTGGACAAGACCGGCACCATCACGCTCGGTAACCGTCAGGCCTCGACCTTTTTGCCGGCCCCCGGCATCACCGAACAAGAGTTGGCCGATGTTGCGCAACTGGCTTCGCTGGCGGATGAAACGCCGGAAGGCCGCAGTATCGTGGTGCTGGCCAAGAACCGTTTCAATCTGCGTGAACGTGAAATGGCCAGCCTTGGTGCCGTATTCATTCCCTTCAGTGCGCAGACACGTCTGAGCGGTGTCGATATCGGCAGCCGCAAGATTCGCAAGGGCGCGGCCGATGCGATTCGCAAGCTGGCGCAACAACTGGGCCAGAACTTGCCGAATGAAGTCACGACTGCGGTGGAAACCGTGGCGCGTCGCGGCAGCACGCCGCTGGTAGTAGCCGAATTGCAGCACGACACGATTCGGATCCTGGGTGTGATCGAACTCAAGGACATCGTCAAGGGTGGCATCAAGGAGCGCTTTTCCGAACTGCGCCGCATGGGGATCAAGACCATCATGATTACCGGCGACAATCGTCTGACGGCAGCGGCCATTGCGGCTGAAGCCGGGGTCGATGATTTTCTGGCCGAAGCCACACCGGAAAACAAGTTGTCGCTGATTCGCCAGTATCAGGCCGAAGGCAAGCTGGTGGCGATGACCGGTGACGGTACCAATGATGCGCCGGCGCTGGCGCAAGCCGACGTCGCGGTGGCCATGAATACCGGCACTCAGGCGGCCAAGGAAGCCGGCAACATGGTTGATCTGGATTCCAATCCGACCAAGCTGATCGAGATCGTGGAAATCGGCAAGCAGATGCTGATGACACGCGGCAGCCTGACCACCTTCAGTATCGCCAATGACGTCGCCAAATACTTCGCGATCATTCCGGCCATTTTCGCCACCACCTATCCGCAACTCGGCGCGCTGGACGTGATGCAACTGCACAGCCCGTCGTCAGCCATCATGTCGGCCGTGATCTTCAATGCGCTGGTGATTGTGGTGCTGATTCCGCTGGCCTTGCGTGGTGTCCGCTATCGCGCTTTGGGGGCAGCCGTGCTGTTGCGCAGGAATTTGCTGGTGTACGGCCTTGGTGGCCTGATCGTGCCATTCGTCGGCATCAAGCTGATCGACGTGTTGCTGGCCGCGGCCGGTCTGGTGTAACAGGAGCGCGGCAGCAGTTGCCGCGTTCGCCGCCGGTTGTGTGCCGGCGGCATTTTGTAAATCCGTTTTGGAGATTGTCATGAAAACATTGCTGCGACCCGCAGTATCGCTGTTCATCCTGTTGTCGCTGATTTTGGGCGGACTGTATCCGGCGCTGGTGACCGGACTGGGACAAACCTTTTTTCCACAACAAGCCAACGGCAGTCTGGTTGAGCGCAAAGGCGTGGTGGTCGGTTCATCACTGATCGGGCAGAACTTCACCGGCGCCAATTATTTCTGGGGCCGGATTTCGGCATCCGGTACGTTTCCCTACAACGGCATGGCGTCCGGCGGCAGCAACTTCGGTCCGCTGAACCCGGCGCTGGCTGATGCCGCCAAGGCCCGGGCAGAAGAATTGCGCGCCGGCCAGGCGGGTGGCAAGGGCGAAATTCCGCTTGATTTGCTGACTGCCTCCGGCAGCGGCCTTGACCCGCATATCAGTCCGGCCGGTGCCGAGTATCAGGTCGAGCGCGTGGCGCAGGCACGCGGCATGACGGTGGAGCAGGTACGGGCGATCGTGTTGAGCCAGACCGAGGCACCGCAATGGGGCTTGTTCGGGGAACCACGGGTGAATGTGCTGGGGGTTAATCTGGCGTTGGATGGTGTGGCTAAGTAAGATGATTGATGGGGACGTGCTGCTTTTCTTTCCTCGGTGAAGCAAGCGGGGGGGGGGGAGGCGCAGCCACTCACTTTCTTTGCTTCGTCAAAGAAAGTAAGCAAAGAAAGACGACCGCAAAGCCGCTGCCCTTCGGGTTCCCGTTGGTGCCAGGCGGCAATCGGGAAGCTCGCTGCGCTCAGACAAGTTTCGCTTCTTTATCCGATTGCCACCTGCCCCCACCGGCAGCGTCTCAATGCGGAAGCGTAGAAACGGCTCGCCTTCGGCTTTGCCCGACCGAAGAGAAAAAAATCAAGACAAGGAAAATCCATCACTGACAACCGCGTCCCTCAGTTATCACGCCGGCAATGAACACCACGACATCAGTCGGTGCGCATTCCCTGCCTCAACCCCTTGATTTCCCACTACAATCCATCCATGACCCCTCATCGCCCCGATCCCGACGAACTGCTTGACCGTGTCATGCGCGAAGAAGACCGGCAGGCACGCGGGCGGCTCAAGATATTTTTCGGATTCTCGGCCGGGGTCGGGAAAACCTACGCCATGCTGGCCGCTGCGCAAACCTTGCGCGAACAAGGTATCGACGTGGTGGCCGGGATTGTCGAAACCCATGGTCGCGCCGACACCGAAGCCATGCTCGAAGGAATCGAGCGGTTGCCGCTGCAAACCATCAGTTATCGGGATCGCGCCCTGCGTGAATTCGATATCGATGCAGCGCTGACGCGACGTGCACAAGTATTGCTGGTCGATGAGCTGGCGCACTCCAATGTGCCCGGATCACGCCATGCCAAGCGCTGGCAAGACATCGAAGAGTTGCTGCACGCCGGCATCGATGTCTTCACCACCGTCAACGTTCAGCACATCGAAAGTCTCAACGACGTCGTAGGGCAGATCACCGGCATCCGCGTGTTTGAAACCATTCCCGATCACGTATTCGACCAGGCCGACGATGTCACGCTGGTGGACTTGCCGCCGGACGAATTATTGCAACGCCTGAAAGAAGGCAAGGTGTATTTGCCGCAACAGGCGGAGAAGGCCGGGCGCAATTTTTTTCGCAAGGGCAACCTGATCGCCTTGCGTGAAATTGCATTGCGCCGCACCGCTGACCGGGTCGATGCCGAGATGCGCGAATACCGCGCCGACCGCGCCATCGTCCAGTTATGGCAAACCAAAGAGCGAATCGTGGTGGCGCTCGGGATGGGCGCGGACGAAGACAAGCTGGTGCGCGCAGCGGCGCGTCTGGCTGCCAAATTGCAGGCGGACTGGCTGGCGGTGTATGTCGATTTGCCGATCTGGCCACGCGCCACCATCACCCATCGTGAACGTATTCTGAAACATCTCAAGCTGGCACAATCGCTCGGCGCCGAAACCGCCAGCATCAGCGGTGACGATCTGGCGCAGGCGCTGGTGCAGTTTGCCCGCAGCCGCAATGCCGGCAAGCTGGTGATTGGTCAATCGCGGCGCGCCGGCTGGCAACGGTTGTGGCGGCCGCAACTGGCGCAACGGCTGGCCGCACTCGGTGCCGATCTCGATGTCTACGCCGTGGCGCGGCCGCCGGCTTCGACGACGGCGATGGCATCCGATAAAACCAGTCGTGAAACGGATGCCGCATTCGGTGGCATGCATGGCAGCCGGCGCCGGCGCGCGCGCGGTTATCTGTGGGCCTGCATCAGTTGCGGCGTGACGACTGCATTGGCGTGGTGGCTGATCAGTTTCCTGCATCCGGCCAATGTCATCATGTTGTATCTGGTGGGGGTGATGATTGTCGCCATGCGTTACGGCCGCTCGGCATCGGCACTGGCTTCGGTGCTCAGCGTGGTGGCCTTCGATTTCTTTTTCGTGGCGCCGCGCTTTTCGATCAGCGTATCGGATGCGCAATATCTGGTGACGCTGCTGGTGATGCTGGTGGTGTCCCTGTTCATCAGTTCGCTGGCATCACGCATGCGACGCCAGGCCACCGTGGCGATGTTGCGCGAAGCCCGCGCCAGCAACTTGTATGTGTTGGGCAAGGAGTTGGCGGCACTGCTGACGCTGGAACAGATTCTGGAAATCGGCCGGCGTCATCTGGCGGCAGTGTTCGGCGCTCAATCGGCCTTTTTTCTGCCGGACAGCAATGAACAGATCCGGCTGGCCGGATTGAGCGACCATGATCCGCATGTGTTGCGCGACACCGATGCCGGCGTCGCGCAATGGGTCTATGACAATGGCCAGCCGGCCGGTCACGGCACCGCTACCTTGCCGGCGGCGCACGCGTTGTATCTGCCGCTGACCGCCACCATGCGCACGCGTGGCGTGCTGGCGCTGACGCTGGAACATGGCCGCGATCCGGCGCAACTGGCGTTGCCGGAAAATCGCCAGATGCTGGAAATCTTCAGTAACCAGATTGCCATGGCAATCGAGCGTTTGCACTATGCCGAAGTGGCGCAGGATGCCTTGGTCAAGATGGAATCGGAGCGCTTGCGCAATTCCTTGCTGTCGGCCATTTCGCATGACTTGCGCACACCGTTGACCTCGCTCGCCGGCAGTGCCGAAGCATTGGCTTCCAGTCCCGGATTGGCGGCGGAGCAGCATGACATGGCCTTGCTGATCAGCGAACAATCGCAACGCATGTCGGGGCTGGTGGTCAATTTGCTGGACATGGCGCGGCTGCAATCGGGCGGCGTCACGCTGAACCGGCAATGGAACGCGATTGAAGAAGTGGTCGGCACCGCGCTGCGGCTGTTGCAAAAGGCGCTGCGCGGACGCAAGGTCGAAGTACGGCTGCCGCCCGATCTGCCGCTGGTGCGATTTGATGCGGTGCTGATTGAACGGGTATTCGCCAATCTGATCGAGAATGCGCTCAAGTATGCACCGCAGCAGGAACCCATCGTGATTACCGCGCAAGCACAGGGGGCGACGATGAAGATTTGCATCAGTGACCGTGGCCCGGGTTTCCCGCCCGGCATGGAAGAGCGCGCCTTCGAAAAATTCACGCGTGGCAATGCCGAATCAAGTACGCCCGGGGTCGGCCTCGGGCTGGCGATCTGTCGCGCCATCGTGGAAGCTCACGACGGCCAGATCAAGGTCGAAAGCAATCCCGCATCTGCCGCTGGAACCGGTGGCGCCATGGTGTGTTTTACCTTGCCGCTGGAAGCGCAACCTCAATTGCCGGAAGAGAACTGAACCTATGCTGGAACACGCAGGCAATATCGTCCTGATCGAAGACGACACCCATATCCGCAAGCTGGTGCGCGGCGCACTGGAACACGAGGGCTTTATCGTGCATGAAGCCCGCAATGCCAGAGAAGGCATGGTGGAAGCCGGCACCCGCAAACCGGATCTGATCATTCTCGACCTTGGTTTGCCGGATCTGGATGGCAAACAAGTGATTGCCGACATCCGTTCCTGGAGTGATATCCCGATCGTGATCTTGTCGGCGCGTACCCAGGAGTCGGAAAAGGTGGACGCGCTCAATGCCGGCGCCGACGATTATCTGGTCAAGCCGTTCGGCATGCCGGAACTGGTGGCGCGGATTCGTGCCCAGTTGCGCCGCCGCACGCAATCCAGCAGCGGCAGCGGCCGTTTCCGCATGGGCAAGTTATTGATTGATCTGCCGGCACGTACTGCCGAGCGGGAAGGGGCGGCGGTCCATCTGACGCAGATCGAATACCGTCTGATTTCGACCTTGTTGCGTGACGCCGGCCGGGTCATCACGCACCGGCAATTGCTGGTGGCCGGCTGGGGGCCATCACATACTGACGATCATCACTATCTGCGCATTTACATGCAGCGTCTGCGCCAGAAGCTGGAAGATGATCCGGCGCAGCCGCGCTACATCATGACTGAAATCGGGGTTGGATATCGGGTGGTGGATGTGGAAGTCGTCTGAGCCGATGCAGTAACGATGAAGCGCAATGCCGGCATGGCATTGCGCTTGACGAGCAGGTTAAAAGCTGCGGCTGGCCGACAATACGATGCGGTCGCGGCCGAGATTCTTGCCCTTGACGGTATAGGCGGCATCGCTGGCGTTGGTGCCGGTGTAATACACACCCAGCACATAACCGGAGAAGTCCTTGTTCAGGCCCAGCTTCCAGTCGGTATAAGACAGATTGGATGCATTGGGGCCGGTGTAGCGTTGGCGGCCGATATGCGCAACACCGTTGACGCCGCCGGCGATTTCATGCGTCAGCGTGATATCGAGATAGCCGGAGCCGCGCGTATCGGCGCTGCCAAAGGTGTTGGTCAGGCTGTACGAATAACGGGCAGTGATCCATTTGCCATCCAGCGCGGCATAAATTTCCGTGGTGTCGGGATTGGTGAAGCCATTCGGATAGCTGCCCGGATAAGCGTAATGCAGCACGCCGATATCCCACGCCAGAAAATCATTGAACGGACGTTTGATGCCGGTATAGATATCCGCTTCCAGGCTGGCCGATGCGCCCGGCGTGGCGTCGCTGATCCAGCTGATATTGGACAGCCAGACGCCGCCGTACCAGCCGCTCTCATGGCCGAGGTCGAAGCCGCCTTGCAGTGCCGGTTTTTCATTGGTCTGGGTCAAGCCACGAAACACGTATTGACTGAATACGCCGACATTGGCGCTGCTGGTCCATGCCGGTTGCGCCTCTGCGGCAGCGGTTTCGGCATGGGCTGCCGGCAGCAGCAGGGGCAATGCGGCGATACTCAGTGAAATGGCAATGGCCCGATGTGTGACTGACATGATGTAATTTCCCTCGTTTGATGTGGAGCGTCACAGCATAGGGAGCGGCATGTTTAATCCTTATAAAATTCCTGCCCGTCTTCATTAACATGTCATAAATGCCTGTTACGCAGTGACGATTGCATCGCCGCATGAATAGTATTTGTTGTATCTGTCATTGATATTTTTTCTGGTTGAGCGATTTTTGATTGTTTGCACAAAAGCCCGGTGCTAGCATCACGCCGAGTCACTTTATCTGGCAAATTGGACTGCGCTTGTGACCGTATTGCTAACCAGCCCTGAATTCATGAAGAAAATAATCTCTGCCACGCTGGCAACATGTGCGCTGTCGATGACGCAGCAAGTGCATGCCGCCGGCGCAATGAATGTCGACGATGCGCAATTGCTCGGCGCGCACAAGTGCCAGCTCGAAACCTGGGGCCGCTTCAATCGCGGCGGTACCGAACGCTGGCTCATGCCATCCTGCAATTTCACCGGCAATCTGGAAGTGGCGGCCGGCGGTGCATGGCAACGCGATGCACAGGGCATGTACATGTCGGACGCACAAATTCAGGCCAAGACCATCTTCAAGGTACTGGAGACCAACGGGTACGGCATTGGCCTGCTGGCCGGCGCCAATCGCCAGACCAGCGCCGACGACCGCGAACGCAGCTGGAATTATTTCGCCAAGGTACCGATGACGCTGTCGTTGCGCGACGATGACATTCTGGTCCATGCCAATCTGGGGCTGAATCACGTTGGCGCTGAAAAGAGTACCCGGCTGACCTGGGGCCTCGGCAATGAGACCCGGCTGCTGGAGCGGTTGTCGTTCATCGGTGAGGTATTCGGTGAAAGCAAGGGCAAGCCCTCGTATCAGGCCGGCGTGCGGACCGTGCTGGTGCCTGAAAAGATTGAACTCGACCTGACCGCCGGCAATACCTTCGGCCGCGATACGCAGGGCCGCTATGTGGTGATCGGCTTGCGCTTCATCTCGCCCGAATGGTTTCGCTGAGCCGGTTTCTTCCTGTTTGCGGGCGCGCGCGCGTGGCTGGCTTGTCCTGGCCGTCGCAAAACCGGGCAGATTATTATTTTGATATCGTTTTCTGACGACGATCTGTGACGTGGTAAATTACGGTTCGTGCTTTTGCACGGCCTTTATCATTACTCAATAGGAAACTTCGTTGGAAAATATTTTACTGATCGTCGCGGCCCTCTTTCTGGTTGCGTTGAACGGTTTTTTTGTGGCGGCAGAATTCGGTCTGGTCAAGCTGCGTCAGACGCGTATCCGGGCAATCGTTAAAACACAGGGCTTTCGCGGCCGCATACTGGCAACAGTTCACAATCAGCTCGACGCTTATCTGTCGGCCTGTCAATTAGGTATCACACTGGCATCACTGGGATTGGGCTGGATCGGCGAGCCGGCATTCGCGCGCTTGCTGGAACCCTTGTTCGCCGTGCTGGGTGTGGCGTCGCAAGAGCTGATTCACGGCATTTCCTTTGTCTTCGCCTTTTTTGTCATTTCCTTCCTGCACATCGTGATCGGTGAACTGGCGCCGAAGTCGATGGCCATCCGCAGCCCGGAAAAGGTCGGCTTGTGGTGTGCCGTGCCGCTGTATGGTTTCTATTGGGGCATGTATCCGGTCATCTGGGTACTCAATGCCAGCGCCAACTGGGTATTGAAAGTTGCGGGCCTGGGACAGGTGCCGGGGCATGATGCCCACTATTCCTCCGAAGAACTCAAACTGATCTTGCGTGCCGGCAGCGGCGGCAAGCACGGCAAGTTCACTCGCGAAGAGTGGAAAGTGCTGGCGCAGTCGCTCGACTTCGGCGATCTCAATGTCGCCGATCTGATGCGCCCGGCCAATGAACTGGTCAGCCTGAGCGATGCCAACACGCTGGCCGAAAACCTGCAAATCATCTATCGCAATCGTTTCAGCCGTTATCCCTACTTCGATGAAGAAGAACAAAAGGTACTCGGCCTGCTGCATCTGAAAGACGTGTTCATTGCGCAGCAGGATGGCAAGGCGATCAGTAATCTGAAAGATTATCTGCGCCCGGTGCAGTACATTTCGCCGAGTCTGTCGGCGCTGGAACTGCTGCGCCGCTTCCGTCAGGGCATGCCGCACTTCGCCATCATCGGCCGCCAGGATCAGTTGCCGCAAGGTTTCATTACGCTGGATAACCTGCTGGGTGTGCTGGTTGGTGAAATCCGCGACGAATTCCGGCACGGCAACAACGAGTGGACCTTGCAGGAAGATGGCAGCCTGCTGGGCAAAGGCAGCTTGCCGATCGTGACGCTGGAGCATACGCTCGGTATCGACCTGGAATATGACGAAAGCGTGGATTCGGTCGGTGGCCTGATCATGGAAGCCTTGGGTGAAATACCGAAGGAAGGTCAGAAAGTCTCGTTCGCGGCATTCGATATCGTGGTGCAGCGGATGCAGGGCCCCAGAATCTTGCTGGTGCGGGTGTTCCCGCACGCACCGCAGACCTAGTCCGAGCACGACTGCCGGGGTTCCGGCTGTCGTGCAGACGTATCAATCGTCTCTTCAGGACGTAAATTCAGCAGACAAACAGTACGGGCTTGCCGTACCATTTCCGCATATCGCCTTGGCATTCATCTTGCCTGGGGGATTGTGTGTCCGCAGTGCAATGGCATCAGACCGGTAAAGCCGGCAGCGCTGCATGACGGACAGGGGTAAAACAAAAAGAATCATGGAAACGTTGCCGGCGACCAGATACGGCAACAGGAGAGGGTATGACAAGGTTTTTGCGGCGCATGAAGTTGTGGCACCGGTTCGCCCTGCTGGGTGTGATGGGGGTGTTGCTGACGGCGCCATCGCTGTATCTCTACGTGAGCGGTGCCAATGCATTGATTGCTTCCTCCGAGCAAGAGCAGTCGGCGATTGTTCCGGGACAGAAAGTCATGACGCTGTTGCAGAAAATGCAACAGCATCGCGGCATGTCGGCAGCGTATCTGAGCGGCGGCCAGATGAGCGAACAGCGGCGTCAGGCAGAGACCGAGGTCACTCAGGCGTTGGCCGAAGCCAGAGCGGCATTGCCGCCGACGGCCCAGCGTGAAACCGAAGCACTGGAAAAAATTCAATCGGGCTGGAATGAGTTGGCGCAGCGCTTTGCCGCCGGCGGCCTCGGACCGGATGACAGTTTTCAGCGCCATACCCGGCTGTGCGATGCGTTGTTGCTGCTCAACGAGCAAATCGCCGAGACCTATGCACTGGATCGCGATGCCGATGCCGACAGCTATTACCTGATCCGCGCGGTCTTTTTCGATTTCCCGCGTTATGCCGAATATCTGGGACGGGTACGCGGTCGCGGCACCGGCTTTCTGGCACTGGGCTCGATCGATGCCGAAGGCCGGGGCATCATGTACAGTTTGCTGGCCGAGGCCAACCTTGGCGCCAATGGCGTGACGCGTTCGGTCGGCAAGGCTTATACGGCAAATCACGCGTTGCAAGACCGCATGGGCAACCAGATGATGGCCGCCGCCAATGCCGGTCGCTCGGCATCGGAGCTGGGACGTCTCAGCGTGGCCGCCGCCGAGACTATTGATCTGGCGCCGATGGCGTATTTCGGGGTGCTGAGCAAAGCCATCGATCAACAGTTTGTGGCCGCGTTTGCCGCCATGCACGAACTCGATGCTTTGCTGTCTTCGCGCATCGAGCGGCAACGCGAGATGCGCAATCTGGTCACGGCCGGAGTGGCATTGATCGCGCTGTTTGCGGGGCTGATGTGCTGGGCCATCAGCCGCAGCCTGATCCGGCAATTGGGTGGCGAGCCGAATTATGTCGCCGGTGTGCTGATCCGGATCGCGCAAGGCGATTTCACTGCGCAGATCAAGATTGCGCCACGGGATAACGACAGTCTGGTGTACGCCATGAAGATCATGGTCGAGCGCCTGTCTCAGGTGGTGGAAGAAGTGCGCGGCGGGGCCGAAGCCGTGGCGCTGGAAGCCAACGCCATCAACGCCACCGCACAATCCTTGTCGCAGGCCGCCAGCGAACAGGCCTCCGGGGTTGAAATGGTGAGTGCGTCGATTGAAGAAATGAACGAATCGATTGCCGGCAACGCCGAAAGCGCAAAGTTTACCGATGGCATTGCCAGTCAGGTAGCGCAGGATGCGGCGGAAAGCGGGCTGACCGTACGCTCGACCGTGACCGCCATGAATCAGATTACCAAAATGGTTGGCGTCATTGATGACATCGCCTATCAAACCAATTTGCTGGCGCTCAATGCCGGTATTGAAGCAGCGCGGGCCGGCGAGCACGGGCGCGGCTTTGCCGTGGTGGCCGGTGAAATCAGAAAACTGGCGGAACGCAGCCAGACCGCAGCGCAGGAAATCGGCACGGTGACCAGCGCCAATGTGGAACTGGCGGATAAGGCGGGGTATTCATTGGATCAGTTGGTGCCGAATATTCGCAAGACCTCGGCGCTGGTGCAAAAGATTGCGTTGTCATCGCATGAGCAGGCGTCAGGCGTCGGCCAGATCAGTTCTGCGATTGAGCAACTGAGCCTGACCGTTCAGCATAATGCGGCAGGCTCGGAAGAACTGGCGGCGACCGCCGAAGAGATGAATGCGCAAGCGGAAAAATTGCAGCAGGTGGTGTCGTTTTTCAAGCTGACCGACACCGGCACTGACACCGGCAACCGCGCTGAAAAACGCGATGCCGGCCAGGTTACGGTCTGGCCGGCATCGGTCTGATGTTGCCTGGGACTGACTGCTGATTACTGCATGAACCAGCCATGGCTGACCACGATCGATTGACCGGTCAGTGCATTGGAGGGGAACGCTGCCAGGAAAATTGCGGTCTGGGCGACGTCATGGGTGGTGGTGAATTCACCATCCACCGTATCTTTCAGCATGATGGTCTTGACCACGGCATCTTCGGTGATGCCGAACTGTTTGGCCTGTTCCGGAATCTGCTTTTCCACCAGCGGCGTACGCACGAAGCCGGGACAGATCACATTGGCGCGAATCTTGTCCTTGGCGCCTTCTTTTGCCACCACTTTGGCCAGACCGATCAGACCGTGCTTGGCCGTCACGTACGGTGCCTTCAATGGTGATGCTTCGTGCGAGTGGACCGACCCCATGTAAATGATGGAACCGCCGCGGCCGGCCTTGATCATTTCACGCATGGCGGCGCGGGTGGTCAGGTAGGCGCCGTCGAGATGGATCGCCAGCATCTTGCGCCAGTTTTCCAGTGTGCTGTCGACGATCGGGCTGATGATCTGAATCCCGGCGTTGCTGATCAGCACGTCAATGCCGCCGAAGGCTGCCACGGCATCGGCAATTCCCTTGTCGACCTGCGCTTCGTCGGTGACATTCATGGCCACTGCCATGGCTTTGCCGCCACTCTTGTTGATCTCGTCTGCGGTCGCCTTGGCGGCATCGAGCGCCAGATCGGCGATGACTACCTTGGCGCCTTCCTTGGCGTACTCCAGAGCAATTTCCTTGCCGATACCGCTGGCAGCGCCTGTGATCAGAGCGACTTTGTCTTTGAGTTGCATAGCTTTCCTTTACGTTACGTTAGAGCAAGTGTTAAAGCAAAATAAGAGCGGCGGTGCGGGTGAATGGCGGTTCGATACGGATGGCGGCGCAAAGTTCGTCATGATTGCCGGGCTTTCGCCAACCGGTCGCGGCGTCTCTGCGACCATTCATGACAGCCATTGTAACGCCTCGCAGAGAGTGTTGTTGCGCCGCAATCAGGACCGGAATTGTCATTTCCCTGAAACAATCGCCGGTTACGCTCTGCAGCGTTGACAACTGAAAAAGGACGTTGCATGAGACTGCTGACCAACCCTGCCGATGCCACCGCAAGTCATTCCAAGTTGGCACTGAGTCTCGCCAGCACACCGGAAGAAGTACGCGAAGTACAGCGTTTGCGTTACAAGGTTTTCATTGAAAGCATGAATCTGTCGGCGCTGGCCAATCCGGAAGGACTGGACAAGGATGAGTTCGATACTTATTGCGATCACCTGATCGTGCGCGACAGCAAAACCCTGAGCGTGGTCGGTACGTATCGCGTCATGAGCCCGCACGCCGCACGGCGCATGGGGAAATTCTACTCGGAGCAGGAATTCGATCTGAGCCGCCTCGACAATCTGCGCAACGCGATTACCGAAGCCGGCCGCGCCTGCATCCATCCCGACTATCGCAGCGGCGGCGTCATCATGTTGTTGTGGGCCGGTATCGCAGCATACATGCGCAAGGAACGTTGCGATTACCTGATGGGTTGCGCCAGCGTCAGTCTGGCGGATGGCGGCCACAATGCAGCGGCCCTGTATCACGCGTTCCAGGAAAACAATATGGCGCCGCCAGACTACCGCGTCACGCCGCATCTGCCATTCCCGATTGCGGAACGCGAAGCCGGCCACCAGCCGCAAATTCCACCGCTGTTGCGCGGTTATCTGCGCAGCGGTGCATGGGTGTGCGGCGAGCCGGCCTGGGATCCTGATTTCCACTCAGCCGATTTTTTCCTGTTGCTGCCGCTGGCAAAACTCGATAGCCGTTATGCCAAACACTATCTGAAAGAAACGAGACCTGCATGAAACCACGCGATCCATTTCTTGATGCAAATATCTGGGATGGCCTTGGTAAAAAACGCGACCCGCTGCACTTCAGAACCATCTGGATTTCTGATGTGCATCTGGGGACCACAGGATGTCAGGCCGAGCGCTTGCTGGAGTTTTTGCGGGCGACTGAGTCGGACACCTTGTACCTGGTCGGCGATATCATCGATGGCTGGCAATTGAAACGGCGCTGGTATTGGGAACAGAGCCATAACAACGTGGTGCAGACGGTGCTGAAGAAAGCCAAGAAGGGCACCAACGTCATTTTTGTGCCCGGCAATCACGACGAAGCGATCCGGCAATTCATCGACCTGGATTTCGGCGGCATCAAGATTCGTGATGAACTGGTGCATACCACCGCGCAAGGAAAGCGCATGCTGGTATTGCATGGCGACCGTTTCGACGGCGTCATTGCCTGCGCCAAATGGCTGGCGTATGTCGGCGACAGTCTGTACACCATGATCCTGAAATTCAATCAATGGTTCAACGGCTGGCGCGCGCGTGCCGGCTTGCCGTACTGGTCGTTGTCGCAGTACCTGAAGCTGAAGGTCAAGAACGCCGTCAATTACATTTCCTCGTTCGAAGATGCCTTGGCTGCGGAGGCTGCAAAGAAGGGACTGGACGGTGTGATTTGCGGTCATATCCACAAACCGGAAATTCGCGACATCGGCGGTATCACTTACTGCAATGACGGCGACTGGGTGGAAAGCCTGTCGGCGCTGGTGGAAGATGCCAGCGGTGAATTGCGGCTGGTGACCTGGCAGGAAATCATGCAACTCAAACATGGCCTGAAAACGGCGGCAGCGAAAGAAGAACCATGCGCATTGCCATCGTAAGCGATGCCGGCGAGCCGCAAGTCAACGGTGTGGTCAATACGCTGCGCGCCACGCAGCGTTGCTTGCAGCAACTGGGGCATGAAGTATTGTTGTTGGCGCCACGCGATTTCCGCACCTTTGCCTGCCCCACGTATCCGGAAATCCGTCTGGCATACAAGCCCTATGGCAAGATCGCATCGACACTGGATGCCTTCGCGCCGGATTGCATTCATATCTCCACTGAAGGCCCGATGGGACTGGCGGCACGTCGTTACTGCATGCGTCGCGGACTCGATTTCACCACCGCCTATCACACCCGTTTTCCGGAATATCTGAGCGCCCGCTCGCTGTTGCCGCGTTTTGTTACCTATGCCTTGCTGCGCTGGTTTCACGGACCATCCAAAGCGGTCATGGTGCCGACCCCGAAGATGCAAGAGTCATTGCTGCAGCATGGTTTTGAACATGCCGTATTGTGGGGGCGCGGAGTCGATACCGAAGTCTTCAAGCCAGTGCCGGAAGATCATGCCTGCATCGTGCGGCCCTTGTTTCTGTATGTCGGCCGGGTGGCGGTAGAAAAAAACATTGAAGCATTTCTGCGGCTTGATCTGCCCGGTACCAAATGGGTGATTGGCGATGGACCGCAGCGCGAAGAACTGGAAGCGCGCTACCCGCAGGTGCGTTTTCTCGGCGGTAAAGAACATGGCGAATTGCCGGCGTATTACAACTGCGCCGATGTATTCGTGTTCCCGAGTCGCACCGATACCTTCGGTCTGGTGCTGGCCGAAGCCATGGCGTGTGGCGTGCCGGTTGCCGCCTATCCGGTCGAAGGACCGCTGGATGTGGTGGCGAATGGCCTTTCCGGGGTGCTTGATGCAGATCTCGGCCTGGCTTGCCGGGCCGCTCTGGATATGCACCGCGACGACGTGCGGCAGCATGCGCTGACGTATTCGTGGGAGGCCGCCACTCAGCAATTTCTGCAACATTTGCATCCGGCCCGTCAGGCGCAGGCTACGGCCCGTCCCGCGATTCCGGTATTGGCGGATTGACAAGATAATGCCCGTTGCTGTCTCATTTTGGTAAATCCCCGCCGCTGATTATTTCCCACCCCTTATCGCCGTCAGTCCCAGTGTACGTTCCGTTCAGGTGTTCTTGGAACGTTTATTGCATGCAAGAGCGGACGATATATTTGGTTTTCAAGCGGTCGAAAAAAGTGTAAACATCACGATTGATCAGCAGAAAAAAGCTGGCAATCGTTTGCGCACGCATCGCACTCAAGGGGGCTTGAGCCATTTCATGGAATGAGACAGGGGGATGGGGAAATGTTGAAAAATTTATTTGCCAGCATGCAGTTGTGGAAAAAATTCACTTTGCTTGGCGTCATCGGTATCGCCTTGTTCGGGGTACCTACAGCGTTGTATGTCATCAGTGCGGAAAAACTCATCGCACAAAAAAATCTGGAAATTCAAGGTGTACAGCCGGCCCGTCTGTTGTTGCGGACCATGCAACTGATGCAGCAACATCGCGGTTTGTCGGCGGTATTGCTGGGCGGCAATGACAGCGTTGCAGCGCCACGCCAGGCCAAGGCGCAGGAGGTCGACAAGGCGTTTCAGGAACTGACGGCGCAACTGCTGCTGACCGGCACCCGCAACCCGGACATCAATCGTGAGGTGACGGCGGCGCAAACCGCGTGGAACACTTTGCGGGATGGCGTGGCAGGCGGCAAGCTCGATTTGCCGCAAAGCTTTGGCACGCACAGCGATACGATTGCCAAACTGTTCGAGATCAACGATGCGCTGCTGGATGATTTCAAACTTTCGCTGGACGCAGATCTGGATAGCACCAAGCTGATCGCCGGCGGCTTCGTGGCATTGCCGGCGCTGACCGAAGAGCTCGGCAAGATGCGGGCACGCGGCGCCGGTATCCTGAGCAAGAAGACCGCCACTGCTGAAGACCGGCTGGCGGTCATCCGGCCCAGCCAGCGTGCCCAGGAGCGTCTGAAGCAAGCAGACAAATTGTTCGAGCAGGCGTTTGCGATCAAGGCGGCACTCAAAGACACGCTCGGCGCAACTGTCGGCGAAGCCAAAAAACAAGCTGCCGCCGCCATCAGGCTGGCCGATGAAAAAGTGATCAAAGCGGAGACGCCGGACTATCCTCCGCAGGAATATTTCACGCAATTCACTCAGGCAATCGATGCCCAGTTCAAGGTGCTCGATGCCGTGATCGGCAGCCTCGAAACGGCGCTCGGACAGCAAACCGCTGAACTGCGTCGCAATGAAATAGTGCTGCTGGCAATCATCGCTGCGCTGGCCTTGTTTGCGGCCTGGATCGGCACCATGGTGTCGCGCTCGATCACGGTGCCGATTTCGGAATCGGTGAGCATGGCGCGGCGGGTGGCATCCTGCGATCTGACGTCGCGGGCGCAGGTGGTGGGCAGCGATGAGTCGGCGCAGTTGCTGCACGCCTTGAATGACATGTCCGGCAGTCTGGTCGATATCGTGGCCGATGTCCGTACCAGTATCGATGTCATCAATGTGGCGTCACGCGAAATTGCCAGCGGCAATTCGGATTTGTCGAACCGCACCGAATCGCAGGCATCCAGTCTGGAAGAAACCGCCAGTTCGATGGAAGAGCTGACCTCGACCGTCAGGCAGAATGCCGATAACGCCCGGCAAGCCAATCAGCTGGTGCATTCGGCATCGGCGCTGGCGGTCAAGGGCGGCGACGTGGTCGGTCACGTGGTCAATACCATGGGCTCGATCAAGGAAAGCTCGGGCAAGATTGTCGACATCATCAGCGTGATCGATGGCATCGCTTTTCAAACCAATATCCTGGCCTTGAACGCGGCGGTGGAAGCGGCGCGTGCCGGCGAACAGGGACGCGGGTTTGCGGTGGTGGCGAGCGAAGTACGCAGTCTGGCGCAGCGTTCTGCCAGTGCGGCCAAGGAAATCAAGGAATTGATCAGCGACTCGGTCAGCAAGGTCGACGCCGGTGGCAAACTGGTGGATGAAGCCGGCGCCACCATGACCGAGATCGTGACGTCGGTGCGGCATGTGGCCGATATCATGGGTGAGATCTCGGCCGCCAGTCAGGAACAAAGCGCCGGTATCGAACAAGTCAATCAGGCCATCACGCAGATGGACGAAATCACGCAGCAAAACGCCGCGCTGGTGGAGCAGGCTGCGGCCGCAGCCGAAAGTCTGCAAGAGCAGTCCGAAGTATTGGCGAAGGCGGTCAGCGTCTTCAAGTTGTCGGCAGCAGATACACACCACCTGACGTCATCGCTGCCGTCGCCCGTGGCGCCGGCGAAGAAACTGCCGGCGCCGTTGCGCAAAGCGCCGGCACCCAAGGCAGTGCCGGCAATCAACCGGGCGCCAGCCAAAGCGACAGCCGGTAATGTACCGGTGAAAGCCGGTGCCGATGTCGACGGCGATTCTTGGGAAACATTCTGAGTCTGTCGCGGGCGGCTTTGCCGCTGTCGTGATTTTTGCTGAGCCGTTGTAAACAACCTCGCGCCATTTTGCCTGGCGCGAGGTTTTTTTTCGCGCGCAGCCGGTTCACGCGATCACCCCGATTTCCCTTTCATCACCTCGCGCCTTGTCCGCATACAGGGCGCGCAATGCTGTTCGTCCGTTTTTCTGCGGATGGAGAATCTTTCTTTTTAATTTCCAAGTATTTGCTTGTTTAATTTGCGTCAGCAATCTATTATGCAAGCGTTTGATTGCGTAATTATCTGCGCCGTTGATCGCGTACCGCGCGCATTTTCCGCGCGCCCGGCCTTGGCGAAATACCGCCACCTGCTGACTGAAAGAGACGTCTCACATGGGTTTGCCTGCTTCCATCTTGCTGTTTCAACTGCTACACGCGGCCGGCCTGGCGCTGTGGTTCTCGGTTGTCGCGCTCAATAACCTGCGCGCCTTCGCGGCGTCGGCCGGGGCGGTCGGCGCCACCATGGCGATGACACCGTTGAAACAACCTCCCGCTATCGATATTCCCTTGCTGTCCCGCGCCATCAATTCGTCGCTGATCGCGCGCCTCGCGTTGTTGCTGATCTTGGGATTGCAAATCGCCGCTGCCTGCGCGTGCTGGATCGGCTGTTATCACTTGCTGGCAGCCGGCGATCTGGTGGCGGCACGAACTTGGCTCAATCTGGCGCTGAGCACGGCCGTGGCATTTTTGCTCGCGATGCATCTGGGGGGCTTGTGGTTTGGTTACTGGATGCGTCAGGAAAGTTTGCAAATCACGCATCTGGTGATGCTGATCTGGATGGCCGCAATGTTCTTTTTATTCAACGCTGACTGGGCATGACCCAGCCTCATTTCACGCCCCGAGAGGCAACTGCCATGGTTAACAAAAAACGGGCCGTATTGGTCCTCATCTCAGGCATCGCGGTACTGGCGCTTGGCTGGCGTTTGCTTGCCAGCGGCAAGCTAGCCACCGCAGCGCCGGTACCGGCGCCGGTGATCAAGGTGGCGCTGGCACCGGTGACCCGCACCAATATCGCCCAGGCATTTGCCGGTGTTGGCGAACTGGAAGCGATACGCCAGGTGCAGGTGGCAGCCGAAGTGAGTGGCCGCGTCAGCACGATCGCCTTTGTTTCCGGTCAGGCGGTCAAGGCCGGTCAGGTACTGGTGCGCCTCAACGATGCGCCGGAACAGGCAGAGCAGTTGCGCCTGCAAGCGCAGCTGCGCAATGCGGAGTCGGTCCATGCGCGGTTGCAAAAACTGGTGGCGGCCAACGCTGCCACGCAAGAACAACTGGAGCAGGCACTGGCGGCACGCGATACCGCCAGCGCAGAACTGCAACGGATACAGGCCATGCTCGCACAAAAGATCATCCGGGCGCCATTTGCCGGCGTGCTCGGTATTCGCAAAGTACATGAAGGGCAGTACCTGAAGGCGGCCGACGCCATCGTGTCGCTGATC
Organism: Herbaspirillum autotrophicum; assembly: GCF_001189915.1. GTDB lineage: Bacteria > Pseudomonadota > Gammaproteobacteria > Burkholderiales > Burkholderiaceae_D > Herbaspirillum > Herbaspirillum autotrophicum. The sequence goes on along the minus strand of NZ_LFLS01000003.1, from coordinate 129,626 downwards.
GACAGCAGTGCACTGTATGTGAATTTTTCGCTGGATGAACAAACCAGTGCGCAGTTGCACCCGGGGCAGAAGGTCGAGGTACAGGTCGATGCTTATCCCGGCCGCCGTTTCAGCGCCAGCATCAATGCGCTGGATCCCTTGATTGCGCGGTCACGTATGGTGCAAGTGCAGGCACGCGTGCGTAATCCGGATGGCGTACTGAAAGCCGGCATGTATGCCAGCATCCGGGTCGAACGGCAGCATGACGGCGGCGCGCTGACGGTACCGGAAACTGCGGTGACCTATACCGCGTATGGTGAAACCGTGTTTGTCGCCCACGCGGATCCGCAACAACAACTGACGGTGAAGCGGGTCGCGGTAAAAGTTGGCGAGCGCCAGAATGGCCGGGTGGAAATCACTGCCGGCTTGCGCGAGCACGATCGGGTTGTCACCTCCGGTCAACTCAAACTCAGCGATGGCGTGGCAGTGCAGGCCGTCAGTCAGGACACCGTCGCGATTCCGCTCAAAGCTCCGGCTGCGGCTGCCCCGGACACCCCCGCCGTCTGATTTTTCCCATTGAGGTGCGTTCATGAAATTCACGGATATCTTTGTCCGTCGTCCGGTGCTGGCGCTGGTAGTCAGCATGCTGATCCTGTTGCTGGGCGTATTGTCGCTGAGCCGTTTGCCGATCCGTCAATATCCGATGCTGGAAAGTTCGACCATCACGGTCACCACCGAATATCCCGGCGCATCCGCCGAACTGATGCAGGGCTTTATCACGCAGCCGATTGCGCAAGCGGTGTCGGCGGTGGAAGGCATCGACTATCTGTCGTCGTCATCGGTGCAGGGGCGCAGCGTGATTACCGCCCGCATGGAATTGAATCGCGATTCGACGCAGGCGCTGACGGAAGTCATGGCGAAGGTCAATCAGGTGCGCTACAAGTTGCCGCAGCAGGCTTACGATCCGGTCATCGCCCGTTCGGCGGGCGAGGCGACCGCGGTGGCGTATGTCGGCTTTGCCAGCGATACCATGTCGACCGCGGCATTGAGCGATTATCTGGCACGCGTGGTGGAACCGATGTTTTCCACCATCGACGGCGTAGCCACGGTCGAGGTGTTTGGCGGTCAGCGGCTGGCGATGCGCCTGTGGCTGGATCCGGCCAAGCTGGCCGGGCGTGGCCTGACCGCCGCCGATGTGGCGCAGGCGGTGCGACAAAACAATTATCAGGCAGCGCCCGGCAAGCTCAAGGGCATGTTTGTGGTGTCCAACATCCGCGTCAATACCGACCTCACCAGCATCGAAGAATTTCGCGATCTGGTGCTGCGCAATGATGGCAATGGTCTGGTGCGCGTGAAAGATATCGGCACCGTAGAACTGGCGGCAGCGGCCACCGAAACCAGCGCACAAATGAATGGCAAGCCGGCGGTGCACGTCGGCTTGTTCCCGACGCCGGCCGGCAATCCGCTGGTGATTGTGGACGGCATCCGTACATTGCTGCCGGCGGTACGGCAGACCTTGCCGCCCGGTGTGCATGTCGAACTGGCGTTTGAAACCGCACGGTTCATTCAGGCCTCGATCAATGAAGTCTCGCATACGCTGATCGAAGCCTTGTTGATCGTGGTACTGGTGATTTATCTGTGTCTGGGATCGTTGCGCACGGTCTTGATTCCGGTGGTGACGATTCCGTTGTCGATGCTGGGTGCTGCCGGTCTGATGCTGATGTTCGGCTTCAGCATCAACTTGCTGACTTTGCTGGCCATGGTGCTGGCCATCGGGCTGGTGGTCGATGATGCCATCGTGGTGGTGGAAAACGTGCACCGCCATATTGAACAGGGAAAAACGCCGGTGGTGGCGGCACTGATCGGCGCGCGTGAAGTCGCCGGACCGGTGATCGCCATGACCATCACGCTGGCGGCGGTATATGCGCCGATTGGACTGATGGGCGGGCTGACCGGCGCCTTGTTCCGCGAGTTCGCCCTGACCCTGGCCGGTGCCGTGGTGGTGTCCGGCATCGTGGCGCTGACCCTGTCGCCGGTGATGAGTTCGTTTCTGTTGCCGGCGCAACAGGCGGAAGGGCGCATGGCGCATGCAGCCGAATGGTTTTTCGGTGGCTTGAGCCGGCGCTATGGCAGCTTGCTGTCGTTGTCGTTGCGGCATCGCTGGGTCAGTGGCGGGATTGCCCTGCTGGTGTTGCTGAGCCTGCCATTGCTGTATCAACTGCCGCAACGAGAATTGGCGCCGCAAGAAGATGAGGCCAATATCCTGACCGTGATCAAGGGGCCGCAGCATGCCAATCTGGATTACATGGAACGCTTTTCCGACAAGCTTGATGCGGTCTATACCCGCTTTCCCGAAACTATCGGCCGCTGGATCATCAATGGCAGCGATGGTCAGGCGGCTGGCATCGGCGGCATTGACCTGTCCTTGTGGGGCGAGCGCAAACGCAGCGCCACGGAAATCCAACAAGCCTTGCAACAGGCCGTCAATGAAGTCGAAGGCACCAGCATCTTTGCCTTCCAGTTACCAGCGTTGCCGGGTTCCACCGGTGGCCTGCCGGTGCAGATGGTGCTGCGTACCTCGCAAGATTACAAAGCGCTGTACCAGACCATGGAAGAGATCAAGCAGCGGGCGCGGCAAAGTGGTTTGTTTGCGGTGGTGGACAGCGATCTGGATTACAACAACCCGGTAGTGCAGGTGCGCATCGACCGCGCCAAAGCCAATAGTCTGGGCATCAGCATGCAAGATATCGGCGAGTCGCTGGCGGTGCTGGTGGGAGAAAACTACATCAATCGCTTCGGCATGGATGGCCGCTCCTATGACGTCATTCCGCAAAGTCTGCGCGAGCAGCGCCTGACGCCGCAAGCGCTGGCGCGTCAATATGTACGCACCGGCGATGATGCCCTGGTACCGCTGTCAGCATTGGTGCAGGTGTCAATGCAGGTGGAGCCGAATCAGTTGACGCAATTCAATCAACAGAATGCCGCAACCTTTCAGGCGATTCCGGCACCGGGCGTGTCGCTCGGCGATGCGGTGGCATTTCTGGATGGCATCGCCCGCAGTTTGCCGGCCGGTTACAGCCACGACTGGCAATCCGATGCCCGGCAATATGCGCAAGAGGGCAACGCACTGATGCTGGCATTCTTGTTTGCGATCATCATCATTTATCTGGTGCTGGCCGCGCAGTATGAAAGCCTGGTCGATCCGCTGATCATTCTGATCACGGTGCCATTGTCGATCTGCGGTGCCTTGCTGCCGCTGGCGCTGGGCTGGGCCACCATCAATATTTATACGCAAATCGGACTGGTGACGCTGATCGGCCTGATCAGCAAGCACGGCATTCTGATGGTCGAGTTCGCCAACGAATTGCAGGCCAGTGACAAGCTCAGCCGTATCGAGGCGATCAGTCAGGCGGCGCGGATTCGCCTGCGGCCGGTATTGATGACGACGGCGGCGATGGTGGTCGGGCTGGTGCCGCTGCTGTTTGCCACTGGCGCCGGCGCCAACAGCCGCTTCGGACTTGGCGTGGTGATCGTGTCCGGCATGCTGATCGGCACCGCGTTTACCTTGTTCGTGTTGCCGACCGTCTACTCGCTGCTGGCGCGTGACCATTCCCGTGCCGGCGCTACCGCGCGCGCTCGCCAGCTGAACAGTGCCGATGAGGTGCCGGTATCGGTGACGCCGTCAGCCGTTCATCATTGAAGAGAAATCATGTCAAAACTTGTCGCCATTCCATTCACTGCTTTTTTGCTGAGTGCCTGCGCCGTCGGACCGCACTATGTCACACCTGCCACTGCGCCGATCACGTTAAGCAATCCGCATGTCGCCGGCTTCGCCAGTCCGCAGCCGCAGCCAACACCGCCACAGCAATGGTGGAGTTTCTTTGAGGATCAGCAACTGACGCAACTGATCGACAGTGCGCTTGCGCATAATCACGATATTCGTCAGGCATGGGCCAATGTGCAGGCGTCGCGTGCGGTGTTTGATCAGCAACGGCTGGAGCAATACCCGACGCTGACCGCACAAGCCGGTTATCAGCGTAGCAGCCGGCAACAAGCCGATAGCAACGGGATAGTGCAGCGAACGCTGGCAGAAAGTTATCGGGTGGGTGTCGATGCGCAGTGGGAGCTTGATCTGTTCGGACGCTTGCAGCACCTGACGGCATCCGCGCAGGCGCGTTCGCAAGCGGCGCAGGCTGAGCTGGCGCAGATGCATCTGACGATTGCTGCCGAGGTCGGCCGTCATTACTATGCGCGCACCGGCATTCGCCAGCAACTGGCGCTTGCCACCGCACAGGTGCAAAGCTGGCGCGCTACCTTGCAGTTGACGAAGGCCCGGGTCGAACTTGGCAGCGGTTTGCCGGAAGATCAGGAAAACGCCCATGCCAACCTGCTGCGCAGTGAAGCCGCGCTCGGTCCCTTGCAGGTGCGTCTGCAGGAAGAACAATACCGGCTGGATGTGTTGACCGGTAACCGGCCGGGACAACCGGCGGCGATGACGGCGGCGGAGATCAATCCGTCACCGTTGGCCCGGCAATTGCCGTTGGGTGATGTCGATGCGCTGATCCGGCAGCGGCCCGATGTGGTGCGGGCGGAGCGCTTGCTGGCGGCCAGTACCGAAGATATCGGCGCGGCCACGGCAGAGTTGTATCCGCGTCTGAATCTGGCTGGTTTCATCGGTTTTTTTGCCTTGCGCGGTGGTGCACTGGGCAGTGCCTCCTCACAGGCATTCGAGATCGCTCCCGGCGCAAGCTGGCCGCTGCTGCCGATGGGCAGCAGTCGCGCACGCGTGCGGGTTACCGAGGCACAAGCCGAAGGCGCATTGGCGCGCTATCAGCAAGCGTTGCTGGTGGCGCAAGAGGAAGTGGAAAATGCTGTCACGCGTCTGGTGCAACAGCAGGAACGCTTGCGCGCATTGTTGCAGTCGGCGGCGCATGGCGCGGCTGCGCTGGAGATTGCCGGGCACCGTTATCGCTCCGGCGCCGGCAGTTATCTGGCGGTACTGGAAAACCAGCGCGCCTTGTATGAGATCAGAACAGAACTGGCCGCTGCCGATACGGCCTCCTGCGTCAACGTGATTGCCTTGTATCAGGCGCTCGGGTGGGGCGGCGCCGCGGCAACCGCGCAGGCAACCGAATAACGTCAATAAATGAGGTTGCAGCGCAGGCGTTTCATTTGGCGATCAGTTCCGGCGCCATCACCGCGCGCAGATAATTGCTGGTGATGTCGCCGCGTTCGCGTTGGGCGATCCACCACACATTGCCTTTGCGGATCGACCACTCCTGTTCTTGCTGGCCGATCAGTTGCGCCGCGACATGACCCAGCGTCGGTTGATGACCGATGATCAGCACCGGTTCCCGGCTGTCGGGCCAGTTGGCGGCCGCCAGCAATTGGGCGGCGGTCTTGTCCGGCGCCAGATCGGGGTGGACCTTGAATTTGCGTCCCAAGGCTTCTGCCGTTTGCAAGGTGCGGGTCGCCGGGCTGACCAGGATGCGGCAGGTTTCCGGCAAATTGCGATCCAGCCAGTCCGCCATTTTCCAGGCTTGCTTGTGACCTTTTCCGGTCAGTGCCCGGCCTTCATCGGGTTCGCCCAATTCGGCTTCGGCGTGACGCCACAGGATGAGTTCCATTGTTTATCCGTCGCTGTTGGTCATTCGTTGCAGCAGGCGGCTACCGGGTGCCGGGATCATCCTTCGTCCATTGCCGCCGGTATGCCGAGCGTGTTCATCAGATATTGTTGGGCGCTGAATGCTGCCTGCTTGGTACGCGCCTTCTTTAATATATAGTTGCCGTCAGCGCCCAGATGCCAGGCGTTGGTGTTGTCTTTCAGATACGGATCCAGACCTTCGGTGATGACGCGCTTCTTGAGCGCCTTGTCCAATACCGGGAACGCGACTTCGATACGCCGGAACAGATTGCGGTTCATCCAGTCGGCACTGGCGAGGTAGACGTCATGCGCCAGATCGTTGCGGAAGTAATAAATCCGCGAATGCTCCAGATAGCGGCCGATGATGGAGCGTACCTTGATGTTTTCCGACAGGCCGGCGACGCCGGGTCGCAAGGCGCAGGCACCGCGCACGATCAGATCGATCTTGACGCCGTCGGCCGAAGCCGCATACAGCGCGCGGATCACCGATTCATCCACCAGTGCATTCATTTTGGCGATGATGCGCGCCGGCCGGCCTTCGCGTGCGATGTGCGCTTCATTGCGAATCGCATGGATGATTTGTTTTTGCAGGGTAAATGGCGCCAGCCACAAATGCGTCAGGCTCTTGGGTTTGGTCAGGCTGGTCAAATGAATGAACACCTCGTTGACTTCAGAGGTCAGTTCGCGGTTCGAGGTCAGCAAACCGAAGTCAGTATAGAACTTGGTAGTGTTCGGGTGGTAATTGCCGGTGCCAAGGTGGGCATAGAAATGCAGCGCATTGTCTTCACGACGAATCACCAGCGCCAGCTTGGCATGGGTTTTCAGTCCGACCACGCCGTACACTACCTGGGCTCCGGCCTGCTCCAGCTTGACTGCCCAGTTGATATTGGCTTCTTCATCGAAGCGCGCCATCAATTCCACGATGACGGTCACTTCCTTGCCGTGGCGGGCCGCATAAATCAAGGCTTCCATCAGCTCCGAATTCATGCCGGTACGGTAAATGGTTTGCTTGATGGCGACCACCTCCGGATCGTGGGCGGCGCTGCGCACGAAGTCGACTACCGGCTGGAATGACTGGAACGGATGGTGCAGCAGCACATCGCGTTTTTTCAGAACGGCGAAAATGTTTTCGTTGAGCAGATGCGGCGGCAGCGTCGGCGAAAAGGGCGGGAAGCGCAGTGCCGGTTGCGATACCAGATCCACCAGTTCCGACAGCCGTACCAGATTGACCGGCCCCTGTACCGCATACAGACGGTTCTTTTCGATGGAAAATTGTTCCAGCAGGAATTGCGACAAATGCGGCGGACAATTGCTGGCTACTTCCAGCCGCACGCCGACGCCGAACTGGCGGCTTTGCAATTCGGTCTGCAAGGCCTGCCGCAAATTCTTGACTTCTTCTTCGTCGACCCACAAATCACTGTTGCGCGTGACCCGGAATTGCGAATAGGCGGTAATTTCCCGGCCGCTGAACAGGTCGGCGATATGCGCGTGAATCACCGAGGACAGCAGGCAGAACGACACGCCTTTTTTGTCCGACAGTTCGGCCGGCAACTGAATCACCCGTGGCAGTACGCGCGGTGCCTTGACGATGGCAATCCCGGTGCCACGGCCAAATGCATCCTTGCCCGACAATTCAATGATGAAATTGAGACTCTTGTTCAATACCTGCGGGAACGGATGCGCCGGGTCAAGGCCGATCGGCGTCAGCAACGGCCGCACATTCTGATCGAAAAAGTGTTTTACCCAGGCCCGCTGCGCTTCATTGCGATCTTCGTGGCGCAACAGGTGAATGCCTTTGGTCGCCAGTTGCGGCAGAATTTCCTTGTTCAGCAATTCATATTGGCGCGCCACGATCTGGTGGCATTCGATGCTGGTACGTTCCAGCGCGGCATGCAGTTCCGGCGGGTCGATATGTTCGCCTTCGATGCGGTTGGCCAGCAGACTGGCAATGCGCACTTCAAAGAATTCATCGAGGTTGCTGCTGCAAATGCACAGATAGCGCAGACGTTCCAGCAGCGGCACGTTCTTGTCTTCCGCCTGTGCCAGTACCCGGCGGTTGAATGCCAATTGTGACAATTCACGGTTGAGATAGATCGCGGTGGGTACGACATCCGTATGCGAAGTGTCTTCAGGCCTGACTTTTTTATTCATGCGCGCCTCTGTCCATGCGTAATTTGCCCGCAGTGTAAGGTGGCTGTATGACAAGTTAATGACATGAAAATGCGGCTTTGTCACAATCCCGTCAGCCGCCTGTACCGGTGTTTCCATACGGAACAATGTGGCTTGATTCTACCGCAGCCCCTGCCAAAACGGGGTTTTGCCCGGGGCTTTCCTGATCTGGCGCAAACCGGCGTGTTTTATTCGCCGGGTGCAAAGCGCGTCATAAACTCGTCACAATTGCTGGTTACAGTTCATCCCGTCATAGAGTGCATTGCAACATTGAGCTTCAGGCCGGAGATACCGGCGATACCGATGGTCCTGCGATGCACTCCGGACCAACTATCTCTTCAATCACAGGAGTATCAAATGGGATTCAATCAGGGGTTTAATCAGATCGTCAAATCGGTAGCGGTCGCGGTATGCGGTACGGTAGCCTTTTCTGCAGCAGCACATGCCGCAGAAATCACTGGCGCCGGCGCATCGTTTCCTTATCCGATTTATGCCAAATGGGCAGAATCTTACAAAGCAGCAACCGGTAACAGCCTGAACTATCAATCGATCGGCTCCGGCGGCGGTATCAAGCAAATCAAGGCCAAGACTGTCGACTTCGGTGCTTCCGATGCGCCGTTGAAGCCAGAAGAGCTGGAAGCCGATGGCTTGACACAATTCCCGGCAGTGGTCGGCGGCGTGGTGCCGGTGGTCAATCTGGAAGGCGTCACACCAGGTCAACTGAAGTTGTCCGGTCCGGTTCTGGCCGACATCTACTCCGGCAAGATCGCCAAGTGGAACGCACCTGAAATCGCTGCACTGAACGCCGGCGTCAAGCTGCCAGCGGAAGATATCACTGTTGTGTACCGTTCGGATGGTTCGGGCACATCGTATGTGTTCACCAGCTACCTGTCGAAAGTCAGCGCTGACTTCAAGTCCAAGGTTGGTGCCGGTACTGCAGTCAAATGGCCGGTCGGCGTCGGTGGCAAGGGTAACGAAGGTGTTGCTGCCAACGTACAAAAGGTCAAGGGTTCGATCGGTTACGTTGAATACGCTTACGTAAAGAAGAACAAACTGCTGTACACACAACTGAAGAATCGTGACGGCGGCTTCGTGTCCCCTGACGATACAACGTTCAAGGCCGCAACTGCTGCTGCTGACTGGGCCAAGACACCAGGCTTCGCAGTGGACTTCACTGATGCCGCCGGCAAGAACAGCTGGCCTATCAGCAGCGCTACTTTCATCCTGTTGCACAAGGCACAAGCTGCTGACGGCGCCAAGGGCAAGGAAGTCCTGAAATTCTTTGACTGGGCCTACAAGAATGGCGGCCCTGCAGCTTCCGATCTGGACTACGTGCCACTGCCAGCTTCGGTCGTGAAACTGGTTGAAGATTCCTGGAAAGCAAACCTCAAGGATAGCGGTGGCAAGGCAATCTGGTAATTCAGTGACGCAGTAACACATTGACTGTGTTGACTTGACTGGCCGTCGCAGCCGCGGCGGCCAGCATTGAATGGTAAAAAAATCATGAGCGCAAATATCTCCGCCACTACCATGTCGAATACCGATCTGGAACAGAAAGCCGCCGCAGCCAATCAACAGCACCAAAAGCTGTTGGCAACGATGGGCAAGCAACGCATACAAGATTTCCTCTTTCATAAAGTCACGCTGACTTTCGCATTGACCGTGTTGTTGATGCTCGGCGGGATTATCGTTTCCCTGTTTATCGGTGCCTGGCCGGCGTTTCACGAATTCGGCCCCGGCTTCATCACGCGTGTGGAATGGGATCCGGTCAACGACCAATACGGCGCACTGATCGCCATCGTCGGCACCTTGTCGACGTCCATCATTGCCCTGGTGATCGCGTTTCCGGTCAGCTTCGGCATCGCCTTGTTCCTCACTGAAATCTGCCCCAGCCGCCTGCGTCGTCCGTTAGGTACTGCAGTAGAGTTGCTGGCCGGCGTGCCGAGCATCATTTACGGCATGTGGGGTCTGTTTGTATTTGCACCGCTGTTTGCCGAATACGGCCAGCCCTTCATGAAAGCCACACTCGGCCAGTTGCCGGTGATCGGCATGTTGTTTCAAGGCCCGACCATGGGTATCGGCATTTTCACTGCCGGCCTGATCTTGTCGGTCATGATCATTCCGTTTATCGCCTCGGTCATGCGCGATGTGTTTGAAGTGGTGCCGGCAGTCTTGAAAGAATCGGCTTACGGCCTCGGCTGTACCCGTTGGGAAGTGGTGCGCAAGGTGGTGCTGCCTTACACCAAGACCGGTGTGGTCGGCGGCGTGATGCTGGGACTGGGACGCGCGTTGGGCGAAACCATGGCGGTCACGTTCGTGATCGGCAACTCGCATCGCCTGTCGTGGTCGCTGTTCGCCGCCGGTAACAGTATCGCCTCGACGCTGGCCAATGAAATCGCCGAAGCGTCGTCGACGTTGCATGTGTCGTCACTGTTCGCACTCGGCCTGATTCTGTTCGTGATTACATTTATCGTGCTTTCCGCAGCCAAGATCATGCTGATGGGAATGTCGCGCAAGGAAGGCGCCAAATGAGCCAGACTCCAGTTACTACTGCCGAAGCCGCGGCACCGATGAATCCGGTGTATCGCAAGCGTCTGATGCAACACCGGGTCGGCATGATCTTTTCTTTTCTCGCCATGGCGCTGGGTCTGCTTGTGCTGGCCTGGATTCTGCTGACGCTGGTGGTCAAGGGTTTCGGCGCACTCAACTTCGGTCTGCTGACACAAAATACGCCATCGCCAGGCGGTGAAGGCGGCGGTTTGCTGAATCCGATTGTCGGCAGCTTCATGATGGTCGGCGTCGCCACGCTGATCAGTACCCCGATCGGCATTCTCGCCGGCATCTATCTGGCGGAATACGGCGAAGAAAGCAAACTGGCGCAAACCACGCGCTTCGTCACCGACATCATGCTGTCGGCACCATCGATCGTGATCGGTTTGTTCATCTACGCGATTTATGTCGCCAACGTCGGTCACTTTTCCGGCTGGGCCGGTACCTTCGCGATCTCGCTGATTGCGATTCCGGTGGTGGTGCGTACTACCGACAACATGCTCAAGCTGGTGCCGAGCAGCCTGCGTGAAGCCGCGTTCTCGCTCGGCGCGCCGCGCTGGAAAGTGGCGCTGCTGGTGCGTCTGCGTGCGGTCAAGGCCGGTGTGGTTACCGGTGTGCTGCTGGCGGTGGCGCGTATTTCGGGTGAAACGGCGCCGCTGCTGTTCACTGCGCTCAACAACCAATTCTTCAGCACCAACATGAATCGTCCGATTGCCAACCTGCCGGTGGTGATCAACCAGTTTGCCATGAGCCCTTACGATAACTGGGTGTCGCTGGCATGGGGCGGGGCGTTGCTGATTACCTTCAGCGTTCTGGCATTGAATATTTTGTCGCGGACCTTGTTCAGCCAAAAAGTCCCGGGCTAACCTTTTAAGTGAACGATATGACTACTCAAACAGCAACGTCAGCAGACAAGAAAACGACCATTGAAGTGTCGCAACTGAATTTTTACTACGGCGGCTTTCAGGGTCTCAAGAACATCAATCTGAACATCATGGAAGGCAAGGTGACTGCGTTCATCGGCCCGTCCGGTTGCGGCAAGTCGACCCTGTTGCGCACCTTCAACCGCATGTATGACCTGTATCCGGGACAACGCGCCGAAGGCAAGATCATCTACGCCGGCAAGAACATCCTGGAAGCCGGCCAGGATCTGAACATGTTGCGCGCCAAGGTCGGCATGGTGTTTCAGAAGCCGACCCCGTTCCCGATGTCGGTCTACGACAATATCGCCTTCGGTATCCGTCTGTATGAAAACCTGCCCAAGGGCGAAATGGACGAGCGCGTCGAATGGGCGCTGAACAAGGCCGCCTTGTGGGGCGAAGTCAAAGACAAGTTGAACAAGAGTGGTCTGTCGCTGTCCGGCGGTCAGCAACAGCGTCTGTGTATCGCCCGCGGTGTGGCGGTCAAGCCGGAAGTGCTGCTGCTCGATGAACCGACGTCGGCACTTGATCCGATTTCGACTGCCAAGGTGGAAGAACTGATCGGTGAACTCAAAAAAGACTACACCATCGCCATCGTCACCCACAACATGCAGCAAGCAGCGCGCTGTTCGGATTTCACTGCCTACATGTATCTGGGCGAGTTGGTGGAATTCGGTGAAACCGACCAGATTTTCATGAACCCGGCGCGTAAAGAAACACAAGACTACATCACCGGCCGCTTCGGTTGATGGGGCGCGGCATAAGCTACTGCGCGTGCCGATCTCCGAGTGACGATGCGCGCCGTACCCCAGTACGGCTGCGCTTCTCACTCAGACCTCGGTACTGCTCGCGACGCTACTGCCGCACCCTGTGAGTTCTACCAATTTAACTATTTTAAGGACGTGACATGACAGGCGATCACTCTTCCAAGCAATACGACGCGGATCTGGAGACCATCCGTTCCAAGGTGCTGGCCATGGGCGGCATGGTGGAGCGGCAGTTTCAGGACGCGATTGCGGCATTCCGCACCGGCGACGTCGAACTGGCCAAGCGCGTGATGAAGGACGACGAAAGCGTCAACCGGCTGGAAGTCGAACTGGATGATGCCTGCAGCCACCTGATCGTGCGCCGCCAGCCGACCGCCAACGATTTGCGTACCGTGATGGCGACCATCAAGAGCATTACCGATCTGGAACGGGTCGGCGATGAAGCGACCAAGATTGCGCGCAGTGCGATTCACCTGCACAAGCGTGGCGGCATGACGCTGATCAATCATTATGAAACCGTGCGCAGCATCGCTGAAGAAGCGTCGGAAATGTTGCGCAGCGCGCTGGATGCTTTCGCCCGTCTGGACGACAAGCAAGCCGAAGCGCTGATCGCACAGGACGCCAATATCGATCACGGCTTCCGTTCCATCACCCGCAGTCTGGTGACCTTCATGATGGAAGATCCGCGCACGATCTCGACTTCCATCGATACCTTGTGGGTTGCCAAGGCGATTGAACGCATCGGCGACCACGCCAAGAACATCGCCGAATACGTGATTTACGTGGTGGGCGGCAAGGATATTCGTCACACCGACTTCGGCGCTGCCAAGATCGTGCCGGCGGATAGCGAATAAGAATCCTCCGGCCCCGGCAGCGGGGTCGGTCAAGACCATCAAGAATCTGAAGTGATAACCGCAAATACATGACTACCATCCTGATCGTTGAAGACGAACCGTCGATTGCCGAACTGATCGCGTACACGCTCAAGGAAGCGGGGTGGTCCAGTTTTGTCGTCTCCAACACCGCAGCGGCCTGGGAATTCGTGCAGCGCCGCGCGCCGCAACTGGTGCTGCTGGACTGGATGCTGCCGGATCGCAGCGGCTTGCATCTGTTGTCGCGCATTCGCGGCGACCGCCAGTTGCAGCAATTGTCGGTGATCATGCTGACCGCCAAAAGCATGGAAGAAGACAAGATCGCCGGCCTCGACAACGGCGCCGACGATTACATCACCAAACCGTTTTCGCCGCGCGAACTGACGGCCCGCATCAAGGCCTTGTTGCGCCGCAAGAGTCCGGAATTCGCCCAGGAAGAAATGCGCATCGGTCCGGTCACGCTCGATCCGGCCAGTTGTTCGGTGTCGCTGGCCGACCTCAAGATCGATATCGGCCATGCCGAATACAAGTTGCTCAAATTCTTCATGGCGCACCCGGACCGGGTATTTTCCCGCAGCCAGTTGCTGGACCGGGTCTGGGGCGATCACGTGGTGATCGAAGAACGCACCGTGGATGTTCACGTGTTGCGTTTGCGCAAAGCCTTGCGCGAAGCGGAATACCTCATCAAGACGGTACGTAGTGTAGGCTATATGCTTTCAGCGAAATAAATCGAACCGTCGTCATGAGTCCACAATTGCTGTTCTGGGTGCCGGCCGCCTTGCGCTTTCTCGTTTGCGTGGCCGGCGTCGGCATCATCTGGTTTTTCTTCGGGGCCACCGCCGGTTTGCTGGTGGCCTTGCTCAGCATGGGTGCGCTGGCGTTTACCCAATTGCATTACCTGTATCGGCTGGGTAGCTGGCTGGATAATCCGGGCCAATCGAAATTGCCGGATGGCTGGGGCGCCTGGACCGACATCTTTGCGCGCCTGTATCGCCTGCGCCGCGACGATGAAAAGAATCAGACTGAACTGGCCGAATGGCTGGCGCGCTTTCGTCAGGCCATGAGCCTGCTGCCGGACGGCGTCGTCATCATGGATGACGTGCTGTTTCTGGAATGGTGCAATCCGGCCGCGCAAAAGCATCTGGGTTTGCAACTGGACCGCGACAAGGGCATGCGTGTCACCAATCTGATCCGCAACCCGGCCTTCATCGATTACATCATTCTCGGCCGTTACGAACAGCCGCTGATTCTGAGCTTGCAGGAGCGCAAGCTGATCGTGCAAATCATTCCGTTTGAAAACCGCCGTCAGATTCTGGTCACGCATGATGCGACCGAGTCGGAACGGATCGACATGATGCGCCGCGATTTCATCGCCAACGCCTCGCACGAATTGCGCACGCCGCTGACCGTGATCAACGGTTTTCTCGAAATTGCACTGGCTCAGCCGAATCTGGCGCCGGAGACCCGCACTGCGCATCTGACGCTGATGACCGAGCAAGGCCAGCGCATGCAGAACCTGATCGGCGATATGCTGACCCTGACGCGGCTGGAGTCGGTCGACTATCCGCTGCGCCCCGAGCGGGTACAGATGAAGCCGTTGCTGGAAGGCATACTGGAAGAAGCGCGGGCGCTGTCGGCCGGCAAGCATGTCATCACGCTGGATGTGGATGGTCCGGATTTGCAGGGCAGTCTGGATGAATTGCGCAGCGCGTTCAGCAATCTGGTCTCGAATGCCATCCGCTACACGCCGCTGCACGGCACCATCAGTATCAGTTGGGAACGCAAGGGCGATGGCGCGCAATTCAAGGTGCGCGATACCGGCATCGGCATCAGTCCGGAGCACATCTCGCGCCTGACCGAACGGTTTTACCGGGTCGACAAGAGCCGCTCGCGCGAAACCCAGGGCACCGGTCTCGGACTGGCGATTGTGCGGCACGTACTGATCCGCCATCGGGCCACGCTCGGGATCGAATCCGTGCCGGAAGTGGGCAGTACGTTTGCCGTCTTGTTTCCGGCCAATCTGCTGATCGAAGAGTTCGTGCCGCAAAAAGACAGCGTTTCTCGTTAACTGTCGGTTGTCGTTAATGTAACTTTTGGTTATCGTCTCGCGGGTAGTTGAATAAGGATCCCGCGCAGATGACGCACTTCCCGGCAGCACGACATTATCCCGACACCACCTTTATCAATGCCGACCTGGTACTCGTCTGCCATGGCGAACTGACGAGTTTTTCGCAAGAGCTGGAATCTCGCGGATTCCTGGTCCTGGGCGTGCATCAAACTGATGACGGACTGTGGAAAGCATGCTTTGCGCTCGATCATGAAAGCGGCGAAGCCAACTTTCAAGTCCTGCTGCAACGCCTCTTGAGTGGCCTCGAAGCGTTGCCCCAAGGCTGGATGAACCGCTGGAACACACTAAGCTGCCGCAGTCTGGATCTGGGCTTCGAAGCCGGCACCGAAACCCGTCACTACAGCCGTCGGATCAGTACCGGGCTGTTGCGGCGGATGGTGGCGCTGGACATCGAACTGGTCATCACGATCTATGCGCCGGTACCGGAGCCACTGAGCCTGGCCGTGATCTGAGCGCTTCAGGTTGCGCTTCAGGCCGACGGCGCATGCGCCAGAAAAATATCGCGCAGCCAGTTGCCGGCTTGTCCCAGTCCGCGCTGGCGCGACCAGATCGCGTGTACCTGAATCCGGCGCGGCCAGCCGGGCGCGTTGAGTTCCATCAGTTCGGCGGCGGCAAAGCGCTGCACGATCCAGCGCGGCAACGCCGCCCAGCCGAAACCGAGCTCGGTCATTTCCAGCAAGATCAGATAACTCGACGACGACCAGCGTATGCCGCGCTGATCGGGACGCACATCGTCGCGATAGGTTTTCAGCCGCAATTCGCGCGTGGCACGCAGCATGTCGCCGCTGACCGACGCGTGTTGTGCCAGTACATGGCTTTTGCTGACATACAAACCGATTTCCGATTGCGAGGCGATGGTTTCAAAACCGATATCTTGCGGGTACGACTGTTGCGCCGCCACCAGCGCCAATTGCACGCGGCCCGATTGCACCAGCGCCACGGCGTCTTCATCCTCGGCAATCATGCATTCCAGTTCGAGATCGGGATAGCGCCGTTCCAGTTCTTCCAGATTCTTTTCAAACACATCCGACTGATAAGTATCCGACAAGGCAAAGCTCAGTTGCGCTTCCAGTCCGCCGGCCAGACGCTGCGCCGAGCGATTCAGGCGGTCGGTGGCGTCGAGCACCTGCTGCGCATGCGCCAGCAAGGCATAACCATGTTCACTCAGGGTCGGCCGGCGCGTGCTGCGGTCGAACAAGGTGACGCCGAGATCGATTTCCAGATTGGCAATCGCCTCGCTGACGGTGGATTGCTGTTTGTTCAGTTTGCGCGCGGCAGCCGAGAACGAGCCCAGCGTGGCGGCTTCGACAAACATCAGGAGGGCATCGAGAGAATGGGTCATATCGGTTATTCCGATGGTAATTGATTTAATTCTATCAGCTTGGTCGATCATAATGATGACGTTAATGAACATGATCAAGATCAGGGGAGTATCCGATGTTGTCGCAAAAGACGATTTATGAACGCTGTTTCCATGCCGTATTGTTTGAAATCCTCGCCTTGCTGCTGTGCGCGCCGGTGGTGTCCATGGTGCTGGGCGTATCGATGACGCACGCCGGCGCACTGACGCTGATGATTTCACTGGTGGCAATGACCTGGAACATGATTTTCAATGCGCTGTTTGAACGGCTGGAGCGGAAGCGCGGCTGGACCCGTACCTTTGCCGTGCGCAGCGTGCACGCTTTGCTGTTTGAAGCCGGCCTGATTCTGGCGGTAGTGCCGCTGGCGGCGTGGTGGCTGGATATTTCGCTGGTGCGGGCGTTTGTTCTGGATATCGGCCTGGTATTGTTTTTCTTGCCGTACACCATGCTCTACAACTGGGCTTATGACGTGGTACGTGCCGGCATCATGCGCAAACGGCTGCAAGCCTGAACGCCTGAACCCTCCGCGTGAGTCGGGTAATAAAAAACGTCCGTTACGGTAATTGCCGTAACGGACGTTTTTGTTACCGGCGATCAATACCAACATGATCGCCGCCAGCAACAGCGATTTATTTCTGCACCGGTTCGCGGAAGTAGATCTTCTTTGGCAAGGCCCACAGCAACAGGGTCGCACCCAACAGGCATTCCAGCGCCACCACATACAAGCCCAGCGACGCACTGCCGGTCACGTCGCGAATCTTGCCGACCATGTAAGGGGTGATGATGCCGCCCAGCTGACCGACCGAGTTGATCAGCGCAATACCGCCGGCAGCCGCCGCGCCGCTCAACACCCGCGGTGGCAAAATCCAGAACAGACCGATGCCGGCGATGATGCCGGTGGCAGCGACCGACAACCCGATGACCAGCACGATAGTCTGGTCGCCGAAGTAGGCACTGACGGCATAACCGACCGCGCCGGCCAGCGCACAACCGGCCAGATGCCAGCGACGTTCACCGGTGCGGTCCGAGCTGCGGCCGATCAGGATCATGCCGATGGCGGCCGACAGATATGGAATCACGGTGATCAGACCAATGATGAACGTATCGTCAGTACCGGCGGTCTTGATCAGTTGCGGCATCCAGAACACCAGACCATAAATGCCCGAGGCCAGCACCAGATAAATCAATGACATGGTGATGGTCGACGGTTGCCTGAGCGCGTCGCGGAACGAATGCACGGCATCGCTTTTCGGTTCTTCGGCCAGGCGTTGCAGCAGCAATTTCTTTTCAGCGTTGGTGAGCCACTTGGCATCTTCGATCTTGTTATCGATGACGATCCAGCAAATCACGCCGAGCACGATGGATGGAATACCTTCGAGCAGGAACAGCCATTGCCAGCCGTGCAGCGAACTGACGCCGTGGGTGAACTTCATGATGCCGCCCGAGATCGGGCCGCCGATCATGCCGCATACGGCAATCGCCGCCATGAACAGCGAATTGATGCGGCCGCGCTGCCTGGACGGGAACCAGTTGGTGAAGAAGTACAGGGCGCCCGGAACGAAGCCGGCTTCCAGACTGCCGATCAGAAAGCGCAGAATGTAGAACGAGGTTTCACTGGTGACAAACATCATGGCTGCCGAGGCGATACCCCAGGTAATCATGATGCGGGCGATCCAGCGTTTCGGACCGACCTTGTGCAAAATCATGTTGCTCGGAATTTCAAACAGAAAATAACCGACGAAAAAGATGCTGGCGCCGAGACCGTAGACGGCATCGCTGAAGCCGAGGTCGCTTTGCATTTGCAACTTGGCGAAGCTGATGTTGACACGGTCCAGATAAGCGAACACAAAACAGACCACCAGAAGGGGCACGAAGCGCAGCGTGATGCGACGATACAGTTTGGCTTCTGTATCCTGCGCGACGGCTGAATTGGGTACTGCTGACATTACATTTCTCCTCTGAATCTCAGGAACGGGGACGCAAGTCACCAGCCAGCGCTGTGGTAGCAGGCCGGCAGTGGCTTTGGTTTTTTTTATTCGGGACCGGCACACGGCGGGTAGCTTGGTGCGGGTCTGGTTATTGATGCTATCCGCCGCAGCGGATAGCAGGTGTAGTACGACTGATCAGTGCGTGATCAGTAAGTGGCGCGACCGCCGGACAAATCGAATACCGATGCCGTGGTAAACGAATTTTCTTCCGATACCAGCCAGGCCACCATGGCAGCGATTTCATCGACTTTGACAAAACGACCACGCGGGATTTTCGACAGCATGTAATCGATATGCTGTTGCGAAACCTGTTCCAGAATGCGGGTTTGCGCCGCTGCCGGAGTGATCGCGTTGACAGCGATATTCTTGGTGGCGGTTTCCTTGCCCAGACTCTTGGTCAGTGCAATCAGGCCCGCCTTGGCGGCGCTGTAAGCCGACGCCGTCGGGTTACCTTCCTTGCCGGCGATCGAAGCGATGTTGACGATGCGGCCATAGTTTTGCGCGATCATGCGTTGCACCACCACCTGATTGACATAGAACGCGCCATTCAGATCGATGTTGATTACGCGTTGCCATTCTTCCGGCGAGTAATCGGCAACCAACGCATTTTGACCGGCGATACCGGCGCTGTGCACCAGAATGTCGACCGACTGCGTGACTTTTTCAGTGGCTTCCATGGCGCGTACCACGGCAGCCTGATCGGCAATGTCGACCGACACGGTTTCAACGTGGCCGAGCGGCTCCAGCCTGGCGCGTGCTTCTGCCAGCATGGCGTCGTCCAGATCCCACAGTACGACCTTGGCCTTGCCTTGCAGCAGACGTTCGGCGATGGCATAGCCAAAACCCTGAGCACCGCCGGTAATGACGGCGCTGCGACCTTGAAAATCATAGTGATTCATTGCTTGCTCCACTGGATGAGAGGATATGCATTCGGACCGACCGCGCACGACGCCGGCGCGCGGTCAGCAAGCCTGGGGGAATCAGGCGTTGATGGTCTTTTGTTGCTGTTCGCCCAGACCTTCGATGCTCAGACGCATGGTTTGACCCGCAGTCAGATACACCGGATTCGGCTTGACGCCCATACCCACGCCTGGAGGCGTACCGGTCGAAATCACATCGCCAGGTTGCAGGCTCATGAATTTGCTCAGGTAGGAAATGATGAACGGCACGTTGAAAATCATGGTGTTGGTATTGCCGTTCTGATAGCGCTTGCCATCCACTTCCAGCCACAATTGCAGATTGTTCGGATTGGCGACTTCGTCGCGTGTCACCAGCCATGGGCCGATCGGACCGAAGGTATCGCAACCCTTGCCCTTGTCCCAGGTGCCGCCGCGTTCTGTCTGGTATTCGCGTTCGGAAACGTCATTCACCACGCAATAGCCGGCGATATGCGACAGCGCATCTTTTTCTTCGATGTAGCTGCCACCCTTGCCGATGACCACGCCCAGTTCCACTTCCCAGTCAGTCTTCTTGGAGCCGCGTGGAATCTTGACATCGTCATTAGGACCGACCACGGCCGAAGTCCACTTGTTGAACACCACTGGCTCAGCCGGAATCGGCAAGCCGGATTCGGCAGCGTGATCCGCGTAGTTCAGGCCGATACAGATGAATTTACCGATATTGCCGACACAGGCACCGATACGCGGATTGCCATCCACCAGCGGCAGGCTTTGCAGATCCAGCGCGCGCAGCTTGGCCAGGGTCGCGTCGTCCAGTGCGGCACCGTTGACGTCCTTGATATGTGCCGACAGATCGCGGATGTTGCCAGCCTGATCCAGAACGCCAGGTTTTTCTTGGCCAACAGGGCCGTAACGGAGTAATTTCATTGCTCTTCCTTTGAGTGAAAACTTGCTAAAGAATAGGTGATGTCAATCGTCATGCCGTCTTTGTGAATCTGCGGCGTACTGGTCCTGCTTGGGAATCGAGATAATACCAATTAATTGGTAAGACCACCAAACAAGTTTGGTTTGCACCTGATGAAAAAAAGGAATCACCGGTGTTTCGTTTGAGATTCTTTTGACCCGGTATTTGATTCAGTTATCTTTGGGCGGTGATCTTGATACTGTCGTTGTTAATATTGCCATTTGATTACATTTTTAAATTAATGGTTTTTAACTTAGTTGAAAAATATTTGACAATGAAGGAGCGATTCACGGATCGCTCATGCGGTAAGGAAAACGATAAATCACGATATGCCAACCAATTTTGAGCAATCCCGAGTTGGCCGCATTTAGCTGGCGCAACTTGGATTTCTTGCGGAAATAACTCCTGCGCTCCTGGCGCAAGTATTTCGTGGTGATCGGGTGATAAAGAATCCTAACGACGAACCAGCGAGCGTCTTGTTGGATAAAATTGCGAATTCGGTTCAACAAAACGCTCACTCAAGAAAGCTGCTTGATATATGCCCATATTCAAAGTTAACACCGGTAAGCTGAAGAAGCTCAGTGCCATTCCCCTCGACAAGGAAAAAAATCTTCAGCAACTCTTGGAAGCCAACTTGATGGAGGTACTGGAGCTGCGGTTTCTGGCGAGCGAGTACGCAACAACCTTTGGTGGCCGTATCGACACGATTGCAGTAGACACTGATGGTGCGCCGGTCATCATTGAATACAAGCGCAATAAAAATGACAATGTGATCAATCAAGCGCTTTCTTATCTGAAATGGCTAAAGACGCAAAAGCCCGGATTCTTTGAAAAGTTGATGATGGACACACTTGGCAAGGAGATTGCCGATAGCATCAAGCTCGACTGGAATAATCCACGCGTGATTTGCATTGCCGAGTCGTATAGCAAATTTGATACTGATACGGTGGAGGTAGTCCCGCTACGTATTGAACTATTCCGGTACCGTTACTATGAAGACAATGTCTTTGCGCTGGATCCCGTGACTTTAGCAGAGCCGCCATTGCCGCAGCTTATCCAATATCCTGATTTGAAGACAGTAGAACAGAATACGCCGTTACTAGAGGAGCTCCGTAGCAAGGGATCTGATGCCGTACGCGATTTGTTTGATGAGCTTAGGGAGCGAATATTGGCTCTCGATGAATCGATCAGCGAAAAAGCCAACACGCTCTATGTCGCCTATCGGATATCGAAAAATTTTGCTGATGTGCACATCGGTAAAAATCACTTGAAAATTCACCTTCGCCCCATCGATTTCAATGACCCACTGGGCATGGTCGAAAAAATCCCGGAAGGTTATAACTGGACCATGGATCGGAGAGTGTACGTAAAGACGTCCGATGACCTCGAATATGTGATGGGCTTGATCGAGCAATCGTACAAAAACGTGCTTTAAGGGGGCAGGACGTCGCATGACGTGGTTACTTCGTAGTTCTGATCAATTCGGAACTCCAACTGCGGCGAGAAGGCGTATGCAGGTCCTTTCCAGTTGCACTGCGCGATTGAGGAAGTTGGCTTGCTTACCTTTGCCGCTGCCGGCTTTCAGCTACAATGGCAACGCCCGTCCGGGCTGCGATTTCCCTATTCAGAATGTCATGCTTGCTCGCCGTCGTTTATTCCTCGTTTCTCTGGCTGCACTCCTTTCCGCCTGTTCCACGTTTTTACCGACCGGCAGCACGCCCGGCGACACTGCGCCAGTCGCCGTAGTCAAGCCGCCGCAGCGCATCAAGATCGCGCTGGCATTGGGCGGCGGCGCGGCGCGGGGGTTTGCGCATGTTGGTGTGATCAAGGCGCTGGAGTCGCAGGGCATTTTCCCGGACATTGTGGTCGGCACCAGTGCCGGCAGTCTGGTCGGTGCTTTGTATGCGGCGGGCAACAATGGCTTTGCCTTGCAAAAGATGGCGCTCGATATGGATGAGGCCGCGATCTCGGACTGGTCGGTGCCGTTTTTCTCGAAAGTCAGCGGCGTCTTGAAAGGCGAGGGCGTGCAGGCGTATGTGAATCGTGCCGTCAATAATTTGCCGATCGAGAAATTCAAGATTCCGTTCGGCGCCGTGGCGACCGATTTGCGCAGCGGTCAGCCGATTTTGTTCCGGCGCGGCAATGCCGGGATTGCAGTGCGAGCGTCGTCGGCGGTGCCGGGAGTGTTCCAGTCGGTCAAGATTGGCGATCACTATTATGTCGATGGCGGTCTGGTGGCGCCGGTGCCGGTCAATTTTGCGCGCGAGATGGGGGCGGATTTCGTGATCGCGGTGAATATTTCGGCGCAGCCGGAAGCGCAGGGCTCATCGACTTCGGTTGATGTCATGCTGCAAACCTTCGCGATCATGGGACAGAGCATCAACAATTACGAACTCAAGGGTGCTGACGTGGTGATACAGCCGAGTCTCGGCGCCATGAAAGGAAGCGATTTTGCCGGCCGCAACGTGGCGATTCTGGCAGGTGAACAGGCGGCGATGAAGGCGATGCCGGAAATCAGGCAAAAGCTGAAACTGAAAAGCGGGAATTGAACTGCGGAAACTGAGTGGAGGCCTCAGCGGATGAGGTCAGGTACTTGAGGGAATGTGGCGATCCGGTGCCGGATCGCCGTGCTGCTGCTACCGAGACAGATTATTCTTCGCCGTCGTTGATGATGCGACGCGCGCCATTGAAGCGCTTTTTCCAGTACGCCACATCCATGTCTTCGATGCGCACCTGGCCGCCGGCCGATGGCGAGTGGATGAATTTCTTGTCGCCGAGATAAATGCCGACGTGCGAGAAACCGCGACGCAGCGTGTTATAGAACACCAGATCGCCGGGCTGCAAATCGACCTTTTCCACTTTTTCGCCGACGCGGCTGATTTCAGCCGAGGTCCGTGGCAAATCAGTGCCCCATGCTTCCTTGAATACATAACGCACCAGGCCGCTGCAATCGAGGCCGGTTTCCGGGGAGTTGCCGCCGTAGCGATAATTGATGCCCAACATGCTCAATGCCTGCACTGCCAGTTCCGACGCGCGGTTGGTAATGTCGTGCAGTTTGGTCAGGGCGATCTGGGTCTTGCTGGAAGAGGGGTCTTGCAGTGGAGGAGTATCGATGCTCCAGGCGGCGCTACTGAACCAGAATCCGGCAGCCAGCACGCAGGCTTGTGCGAGATGTCGTCGGGTTCGGGTAGGTCGGGATGTTGTCATCAGGCTACTTCCATTCAATATGACTGGAGGAATGTAAGCGAATTCCTACATCATGTCAAAAGCTAATTTCATGCCAGGTTGGCAAAGAAGCAATGCCGGCGCAGTTCCCAGGGCTGTTTTGCAGGGCTGGTAAATCTATATTGCGTGTCAAATCATTATTCTCGCCGTACAATCAGCGTTCATTTTTATGGGGATATCTATGCAATCGAAACCTTTCCTGTCTTTGGACGACCTGAAGAAAATCGCCGCCGCCGCGGAAGCTGAAGCCAAGGCCAATAACTGGGCCGTCACCATTTCCATCGTCGACGACGGCGGTCACTTGCTGTGGTTGCAACGCCTGGACGGCGCGGCACCGATTTCGGCGTACATTGCACCGGCCAAGGCCAAGACTGCCGCACTGGGTCGTCGCGAAACCAAGATTTACGAAGACATGATCAATAATGGTCGTTTTTCTTTCCTCAGCGCACCAGAATTGGAAGGCCTGCTCGAAGGCGGCGTGCCAATCGAAGTCAATGGTCAGTATGTTGGCGCCGTTGGCGTGTCGGGCGTGAAGTCGTCCGAAGATGTACAGATTGCCAAGGCCGGTATTGCCGCATTGGGTCTGTAAACAGCAGTTTGCCAGCCGCAAGGCCGGGCGTGAGGGTGCTCCGTCCTGACTTGTTTGCAGTGCATCAAGATGCGCGTTCCGGCGATCTCAGGATTGCTGGGGGGCGCATCTTGCGCTATAATTGCGCGGTTTAGCCAATTTATTCCGCCGTAGCGCATACCATACTTCCACCTCGTTCCGACAGACTCTGAAGACCGACCCGATTGGCAAGAATTTGCCGACAAGGCGCTTTCCCGGAGGTCGTTCTGGCGCGTCTGGTCCCACTAGCGGCGGTAACAATTCTCAGGAGTTACCCTTGCTGCCTTTTCTTTCCGGTCCATCCGTTCCGGCCATCCTCGCGCTAGCAGACGGGTCCATTTTTCTTGGTGAGTCCATCGGTGCCGCCGGTACCACCACCGGTGAAGTCGTGTTCAACACGGCCATGACCGGTTACCAGGAAATCTTGACCGATCCCAGCTACAGCCGCCAGATTGTTACCCTGACTTATCCGCATATCGGCAATACCGGTATCAATACCGAAGACGTCGAAGCGGCACAAATTCATGCTGCCGGCCTGATCATCAAGGATCTGCCGCGTCTGGTATCGAATTTCCGTTCCAAACAAACATTGAGTGAATATCTGCAAGCCAGCAATATCGTGGCGATTGCCGGTCTCGACACACGCAAGCTGACACGTATCCTGCGCGAAAAGGGTGCGCAGGGTGGCGCGATTGTCACCGGCGAGAAAGATGTCGAAGTCGCCAAGGCCAAGGCGCTGGAACTGGCGCGCGGCTTCCCGGGACTGGCCGGCATGGATCTGGCCAAGGTGGTGTCGGTCAAGCAAGCCTATAACTGGACTGAAACCGAGTGGAAGCTGGGCCGCGGTTATGGTCAGCAGATCACGCCGAAGTATCACGTGGTCGCCTTCGACTATGGCGTCAAGTACAACATCCTGCGCATGCTGGCCGAACGCGGTTGCAAAGTCACGGTATTGCCGGCGCAAGCTACGGCAGCCGAAGCACTGGCCCTGAATCCGGATGGCATTTTCCTGTCCAACGGTCCCGGCGATCCGGAACCTTGCGATTACGCCATCGCCACGTCCAAAGAATTGATCGAACGCGGCATTCCGACTTTCGGTATCTGCCTCGGCCATCAGATCATGGCGCTGGCCTCCGGTGCCAAGACCCTGAAGATGAAGTTCGGTCACCACGGTGCCAACCATCCGGTACAGGATCTGGATACCAAACAAGTATTGATTACTTCGCAAAATCACGGTTTCGCCGTCGATGCTGCCACGTTGCCTGCCAATTGCCGCGTCACGCACGTGTCGCTGTTCGATGGTTCGCTGCAGGGTTTTGCGCGTACCGACAAGCCTGCGTTCTGTTTCCAGGGTCACCCGGAAGCATCGCCAGGGCCACACGACATCGCCCCCTTGTTCGATAAATTTGTGGCGATGATGGAGAAAAAGAAACATGCCTAAGCGTACAGATATTAAAAGCATCCTGATCATCGGCGCGGGTCCGATCATCATCGGTCAAGCCTGTGAATTCGACTACTCCGGCGCGCAAGCCTGCAAGGCCCTGCGCGAAGAGGGTTACAAAGTCATTCTGGTCAACAGCAATCCGGCCACCATCATGACCGACCCGGAAATGGCCGATGTTACTTACATCGAGCCGATTACCTGGCAAGTGGTGGAGCGCATCATCGCCAAGGAAAAGCCGGACGCGATCCTGCCGACCATGGGTGGACAGACTGCGCTCAACTGCGCACTCGATCTGCACCGCAACGGCGTGCTGGAAAAATACGGTTGCGAACTGATCGGCGCTTCGCCGGAAGCCATCGACAAGGCGGAAGACCGCTCCAAGTTCAAGGACGCGATGACCAAGATCGGTCTCGGTTCGGCACGTTCCGGTGTGGCGCACACGCTGGAAGAATCATGGGCCGTGCAAAAGGGTCTCGGTTTCCCGGTCATCATCCGTCCGTCGTTCACGATGGGTGGCACCGGCGGCGGTATCGCCTACAACTCGGAAGAGTTCGAAACCATTTGCCGTCGCGGCCTGGAAGCATCGCCGACCTCCGAACTGCTGATTGAAGAATCGCTGATCGGCTGGAAAGAGTACGAAATGGAAGTGGTACGCGACAAGGCGGACAACTGCATCATCGTGTGCTCGATTGAAAATCTGGATCCGATGGGCGTGCATACCGGTGACTCGATCACCGTGGCGCCGGCGCAGACGCTGACCGATAAGGAATACCAGATCATGCGTAACGCCTCGCTGGCGGTGCTGCGTGAAATCGGTGTCGATACCGGCGGTTCCAACGTGCAGTTTTCGGTCAATCCGGCCGATGGCCGCATGATCGTCATCGAAATGAATCCACGCGTGTCGCGTTCGTCGGCGCTGGCGTCGAAGGCCACCGGTTTTCCGATTGCCAAGATTGCCGCCAAGCTGGCAGTCGGCTTCACGCTCGACGAATTGCGCAACGAAATCACCGGCGGTGCTACGCCGGCTTCGTTTGAGCCATCAATCGATTATGTGGTCACCAAGATTCCGCGTTTCGCATTCGAAAAATTCCCGCAAGCCGACAATCATCTGACAACCCAGATGAAGTCGGTCGGTGAAGTGATGGCGATTGGCCGTACCTTCCAGGAATCGTTCCAGAAAGCACTGCGCGGTCTGGAAGTCGGCGTCGACGGCATGAACGAAAAAACCACCGACCACGAAACCATCAAGGAAGAACTGGGCGAGCCGGGACCGGATCGTATCTGGTATGTCGGCGATGCATTCGCGCAAGGTTTCACGCTGGAAGAAGTGCATCAGCTGACTCACATCGATCCGTGGTTCCTGTCGCAAATCAAGGAAATCGTCGACATCGAATTGTGGTTGGAAGATGGTCAGACGCTGGAAGCGCTGGACAAGGAACTGTTGTTCAAGCTCAAGCAAAAGGGGTTTGCCGACCGTCGTCTGGCCAAGCTGCTCAAGACGACCGATACTGCGGTGCGCGAGAAGCGTCATGCACTCAATATCCGTCCGGTCTACAAGCGCGTTGATACCTGCGCCGGCGAATTCTCGACCAACACTGCTTACATGTACTCGACCTATGAGGAAGAGTGTGAATCGAAGCCGACCGACCGCAAGAAGATCATGGTGCTGGGCGGTGGTCCGAACCGTATCGGTCAGGGTATCGAATTCGATTATTGCTGCGTGCATGCGGCGCTGGCAATGCGTGAAGACGGCTATGAAACCATCATGGTCAACTGCAATCCGGAAACCGTGTCGACCGACTATGACACGTCCGACCGTCTGTATTTCGAATCGCTGACGCTGGAAGATGTGCTGGAAATCGTGGCGCTGGAAAAGCCTTACGGCGTGATCGTGCAGTACGGCGGCCAGACACCGTTGAAGCTGGCGCTCGATCTGGAAGCCAATGGCGTGCCTATCGTCGGTACCTCGCCGGACATGATCGATGCCGCTGAAGATCGCGAACGGTTCCAGAAGCTGTTGCACGATCTGGGTCTGCGTCAGCCGCCGAATCGTACTGCCCGGACCGAGGCCGATGCCTTGCGTCTGGCGCAGGAAATCGGTTATCCGCTGGTGGTGCGTCCTTCCTACGTGTTGGGTGGCCGCGCGATGGAAATCGTGCACGAGCAGCGCGACCTCGAGCGTTACATGCGCGAAGCCGTCAAGGTGTCGCATGATTCGCCGGTGTTGCTGGACCGCTTCCTCAACGATGCGATTGAAGTGGACGTCGACTGTCTGTCGGATGGCGAGCGTACCTTCATCGGCGGCGTGATGGAGCATATCGAACAAGCGGGTGTGCACTCGGGCGACTCGGCGTGCTCGTTGCCGCCCTATTCGCTGTCGAAGGAAATCATTGAAGAACTGAAGCGTCAGACTGCGCTGATGGCCAAGGGCCTGAACGTAGTTGGTCTGATGAACGTGCAGTTCGCGATTCAGCATGTCGATGGCCAGGATGTGGTGTTCGTGCTGGAAGTCAATCCGCGCGCTTCGCGTACCGTGCCGTTCGTTTCCAAGGCCACCGGTTTGCAACTGGCCAAGATTGCGGCACGTTGCATGGTCGGTCAGTCGCTGGAAAGCCAGGGCATCCGCAATGAAGTGATTCCGCCTTACTTCAGCGTCAAGGAAGCCGTGTTCCCGTTCGTCAAGTTCCCGGGCGTCGATACCATTCTCGGACCTGAGATGAAATCGACCGGCGAAGTGATGGGCGTGGGCAAGACTTTCGGCGAAGCGTTTGTCAAATCGCAACTCGGTGCCGGCGTTAAGTTGCCGACCTCGGGCAAGGTGTTCCTGAGCGTCAAGGGCAGCGACAAGCCGCGCGCAGTACAGGTTGCCAAGGATCTGGTGGCGCTGGGCTTCTCGATTGTGGCGACCAAGGGTACCGCAGCGGCAATCAGCGCTGCCGGCATTCCGGTCACGACCGTCAACAAGGTGGTCGAAGGTCGTCCGCATATCGTTGACATGGTCAAGAACAACGAGATTTCTCTGGTCGTCAATACGGTCGAAGAAAAGCGTACCGCGATTGCCGATTCGGGCGCGATCCGTACTTCCGCACTGGCAGCACGGGTGACAACCTTCACCACGATTGCCGGCGCCGAGGCTGCGGTCGAAGGTATGCGCCATCTGGATGCGTTGGATGTGTATGATTTACAAGGGCTGCATAAAGCTATACACTAAACCCACATTTCCATTTCATTGCTAAGTCACAGAGGGCATCTGAGTATTCGATGCCCTCTGTGACTTTTTAACTTGGTCGAGAATTATGAGTGTTCCACTTACAAAGTACGGTGCAGAGCTGCTGAAAGAAGAGTTGCAGCGCCTTAAAACCAAAGAACGTCAGGCAGTCATCAGTGCCATTGCGGAAGCCCGTGCGCACGGCGATTTGTCTGAAAATGCCGACTACGATGCGGCCAAAGAACGTCAGGCCTTTATCGAAGGCCGGATTGCCGACCTCGAAGGCAAGCTGGGCGCAGCGCTGATCATCGATCCGG
The DNA here is from genome assembly GCF_001189915.1 of Herbaspirillum autotrophicum. Classification (GTDB taxonomy): domain Bacteria; phylum Pseudomonadota; class Gammaproteobacteria; order Burkholderiales; family Burkholderiaceae_D; genus Herbaspirillum; species Herbaspirillum autotrophicum. The sequence continues at coordinate 100,584 of NZ_LFLS01000003.1, read as the reverse complement.
CGACGCTGGCCGATGATGGCCGCGTGGTATTCGCATCGACTGTTGATCTGGAAAACCTCGACAGCGGCGAAAAGGTGACCTATCAGATCGTCGGTCTCGATGAAGCGGATATCAAGGAAGCCAAGGTCTCGGTAACGTCGCCGATCGCGCGCGCATTGATCGGCAAGAGCGCCGGTGATGTCGTCGCGGTGGAAGCGCCGTCGGGCGTGCGCGAATATGAAATTCTGCAAGTGCGTTACGTTTGATTCAGGTTTGATCTGATTGTGATTTGACCGGAGCCTGAAACAGGCGATCCGCAGCGAGCCGGGCAGGTGCCGGTACCGCGTTGAACGGATCGTTTTTCAGGCGGCAAATAAAAATGCCCGCGATTGCGGGCATGTTGTTTTCAGTCGCAGCGGGTTTGTCATTTACCCAGTTGCGATTTCTTCACACTCTTCTGACGCGGCTTGGCGCGTTTGATCGAGCCGCCGGCGGTAACGCGTTCGTTGCCCTTGAGCATGACCTTGCTGACGGTTGGCCGCTTGGTGCCACTCGGGCTCGGCTTGACGATGGTGACTTCGCGCATGCCCTTGCCACGGGTTTCGCTGCGTTCCTTGGCAGCATCCTTTTTCGGGCGGAACAAGACCAGCAATTTGCCGATGTGTTGTATCGGCGCTGCCTTGAGTTGTTCGCAGATGGTCTCGTAAATGGCAACGCGCGCTTCGCGGTCGTCGCCGAATACGCGTACCTTGATCAGGCCGTGTGAGCCCAGGCTGGCATCGATTTCCTTGACGACTGACGGTGTCAGTCCGCCTTCGCCGATGATGACGACAGGATTGAGCCCATGGGCTTCGGCGCGCAGTTCACTGCGCTCGGCGGGAGTAAGTTTCAGCATGAATGATGTCCGGGGACTAAGCGTTGATGCACTTAACTCTGTCCCTCAATATTTAAAACCAGTATTCTACGCGAATGGCAAAGAACAAATTAAACAAAAACTGGTTGCACGACCACATTAATGACCCGTATGTGAAGTTGGCGCAAAAGGAGGGCTATCGTGCCCGGGCCGCCTACAAGCTCAAGGAAATCGACGAAGACGAAAAGTTGATCAAGCCGGGCCAGGTGATTGTCGATCTCGGCAGCACCCCGGGCAGCTGGTCGCAATACGCGCGCAACAAGCTGGCCGGACTTGAGGGGGGCGGTATCCGCGGCACCATCATCGGCCTTGACCTGTTGCCGATGGAGCCGATTGCCGATGTGCATTTCATTCTCGGCGATTTCCGTGAAGACGATTCCGTGCGGCAACTGGAAGCGGTGCTGGATGGCCGTAAGGTCGATCTGGTGCTGTCCGACATCGCGCCCAATTTGTCGGGTGTGGCAATTGCCGATGCGGCGCGGGTCGAGCATATTATCGATCTGGCAATAGAATTCGCGCAATTGCACATGAAGCCGACCGGCTCGCTGCTGGTGAAGTGTTTCAATGGCACCGGCTATAACGAGTTATTGCATAAATTCCGTGCCGAATTCAAAGTTGTCATGTCCAAAAAGCCGAAGGCCAGCCGTGATAAATCCTCGGAAATTTTCCTTTTGGGGAAAATATTGAAAAATCCGCGATAAGTCTGCCGATTCCGGCATCTTTGTCCTTGATTTTGCGGTTTGCAGCCGCATATCCAGACAAGGAGATTGTCCGGTGCCCGCATGGGGCCGGAACAGCTTGTCCCGTATTGACATTGCCGCCGGTGCACGATTGACCGGTGCAGATGGTTTTCTAGTAAGCGCAGGTGAATCCGAGTAAAATCGGGCATATACAAGCTAAAGCGGCGCGTTCGCGTCGGAGGAGTTCTAGTGAACAACATGTTTTCCAAAGCCGCCATCTGGGTGGTGATCGCCCTGGTGCTGTTTATGGTCTTTAAACAGTTCGATAGCCGCAGTCTGGCAGTCGGGGCCAATCCGATCGCGTATTCCGACTTTATCAGCGAGGTCAAGGCGGGGCATATCAAAGATGCAACGATTGAAGATCGCAGTATCGTCGCCACAACGCAGGACGGCAAAAAGGTCAAGACGGCAGCAACTTATCTCGACCGTGGTCTGGTCGGCGATCTGTTGAACAATGGCGTCAAGTTCGATGTCAAGCAGCCTGAAGAACAGTCTTTCCTGTCGCAAGTGTTCATTTCCTGGTTCCCGATGCTGTTGCTGATCGGCGTCTGGGTATTCTTCATGCGTCAGATGCAGGGCGGCGGCAAGGGCGGCGCGTTTTCCTTCGGCAAGTCGAAGGCGCGCATGCTCGATGAAAACAGCAATTCGGTCACTTTCGCCGACGTCGCCGGTTGCGACGAAGCGAAAGAAGAAGTCTCCGAGCTGGTTGAATTCCTGCGCGACCCGACCAAGTTCCAGAAGCTGGGCGGCCGCATTCCTCACGGCGTGCTGATGGTGGGTCCTCCGGGTACCGGTAAGACCTTGCTGGCACGCGCTATCGCCGGCGAAGCAAAGGTACCGTTCTTCACGATCTCGGGTTCCGACTTCGTTGAAATGTTTGTTGGTGTCGGTGCATCGCGGGTGCGCGACATGTTCGAAAACGCCAAGAAACATGCACCTTGCATCATCTTCATCGATGAAATTGATGCGGTTGGCCGTCATCGCGGCGCCGGCATGGGCGGTGGTAACGATGAGCGCGAACAGACACTGAACCAGATGCTGGTCGAGATGGATGGTTTCGAAGCCAACTCCGGTGTGATCGTGATTGCCGCAACCAACCGTGCCGATGTACTGGACAAGGCGCTGCTGCGTCCGGGTCGTTTCGACCGTCAGGTGATGGTCGGTCTGCCGGACATCCGTGGTCGCGAACAGATTCTGTATGTCCACATGCGCAAGGTGCCTATCGCACCTGACGTCAAGGCCGATATCCTGGCCCGCGGCACACCCGGTTTCTCCGGTGCCGATCTGGCCAACCTGGTCAACGAAGCTGCATTGTTTGCCGCACGCCGCAACAAGCGTCTGGTCGAAATGCAGGATTTCGAAGATGCCAAGGACAAGATCGTCATGGGTCCGGAACGCAAGTCTGCCGTGATGCGCGAAGAAGAACGCCGCAACACTGCGTATCATGAATCGGGTCACGCCGTGGTTGCCAAGTTGCTGCCGAAGGCCGATCCGGTGCACAAGGTAACGATCATGCCGCGCGGCTACGCACTGGGTCTGACCTGGCAGTTGCCGGAACATGACCGCGTCAATATGTACAAGGACAAGATGCTGGAAGAAATCGCCATCCTGTTCGGTGGACGTATTGCCGAAGAAATCTTCATGCATCAGATGTCGACCGGCGCTTCCAATGACTTCGAGCGCGCCACGAAACTGGCACGGGCGATGGTCACCCGCTACGGTATGTCCGAAACACTGGGCACCATGGTGTACGAAGATACCGAGCAAGATGCGTATTTTGGTCGCATGGCTTCGAAGACCGTGTCGGAAGCGACACAACAAAAGGTGGATACCGAAATCCGCAATATTCTGGATACCCAGTACGCGCTGTCGCGCAAACTGCTGGAAGAAAATCGCGACAAGGTTGAGTTGATGGCGCAGACCCTGCTGGATTGGGAAACCATTGATGCTGATCAGATCAATGACATCATGGACGGCAATCAGCCTCGGCCACCGAAAGCCGGCCTGCCAGTCAAGAAGTCGTCGTCTGACAACAACACACCTGGCGATGTCTCGCCAAGTGCCACGGCACCAGCCTGATACGATCAGGATGCGTCGCGGTAACTAAGCAAGCACGCCCCCGGGGTGAGGAGTAATCCTCGCCCTTTTTCTTTGCTGCAACGGTTTGCGGGCATCGCCCCGGACTGGCAGCCCCCCAGCCGGATGCACCACCCAGAATGAGTCAACAGTTTCTTCAATGCGGACGTTATCGTCTGTCCACGCAGCCGGGGCACAAGCCGCTGGTGATGGGTATTCTCAATGTCACGCCCGATTCGTTTTCGGACGGCGGCAATTTCTATTCGCTGGAATTCGCTTTATCCCGTGCCGAGCAAATGATCGCCGATGGTGTCGATATCATCGATATCGGTGGCGAGTCGACGCGACCCGGGATTGCCCCGTTGTCGCTCGATGAAGAATTGCGGCGAGTGATGCCGGTCATCTATGCCTTGCGCGATTGCGGCAAACCGCTGTCAATCGATACCTATAAACCGCAAGTGATGCGCGAAGCACTGCTGGCCGATGTCGACATGATCAACGACATCAATGGCTTCCGTGCGCCTGGTGCGATTGAAGCCGTGGCCGACAGCGATGCCGGGCTGTGCATCATGCACATGCAAGGCGAACCGCAAACCATGCAGCAGCAACCGGTCTATGCCGACGTGGTGCAGGAAGTCACCGCCTTTCTGCAACAACGCGTGACAGCGCTGGAAGCCGGCGGCGTGCGGCGTGAGCGCTTGTGTATCGACCCGGGCTTCGGCTTCGGTAAAAGCCTGGAACATAATCTGGCGTTGCTGACTCATACGCGTCAGATGATCGATACCTTGCAATTACCCTTGCTGGCCGGGATGTCGCGCAAATCGATGATTGGCGCGCTTACCGGCAAGCCGCTGGAGCAGCGTCTGGCCGGCAGTATCGGCGCCGCCTTGGCAGCGGCGGCGCAAGGTGCGATGATTATTCGTGTGCATGATGTGGCGGAGACGGTCGATGCCCTGGATGTCTGGCGTGCAGGCATGGGCGCGGTGTGAATTGATTAACGACAAAAACAGAGAGTGACTATGGCTGCAAAATATTTCGGTACCGATGGCGTGCGCGGACTGGTCGGTGAATTGCCGATCACACCGGATTTTGTGATGCGCCTGGGCTATGCCGCAGGCAAGGTACTGACCAAGTCGGTGCCGCAGTCGACCAAGCCGACGGTACTGATCGGCAAGGACACGCGGATTTCCGGTTATATGCTGGAAGCCGCACTGGAAGCCGGATTCGCCGCTGCCGGTGTCGATGTGATGCTGGCCGGCCCGGTGCCGACGCCGGCCGTAGCGTATCTGACACGCGCCTTGCGCTTGTCCGCCGGGGTCGTGATTTCAGCCTCGCACAATCCGTTTCACGACAACGGCATCAAATTTTTCTCGGCATCCGGCAATAAATTGCCTGATGCAGTCGAAGCGGAAATTGAGGCTGAACTGGAAACGCCGATGGCGTGCGTATCGTCGGAAAAGCTGGGCAAAGCCCGGCGTCTCGACGATGCCCAGGGCCGCTATATCGAATTTTGCAAGAGCACTTTCCCGAACGCGCTGGACTTGCGCGGCATGACGATTGTGGTCGACTGCGCCCACGGCGCCGCCTACAACATCGCGCCGCATGTATTCCATGAGCTCGGTGCGGAAGTCATCGTCATCGGCAATCAGCCCAACGGACTCAATATCAACGACGGCTTCGGCGCCACCGCGCCGGATGCGCTGGCGAAGTCGGTACGCGCCAATCACGCCGATGTCGGCATCGCGCTCGATGGCGACGCCGACCGTCTGGTCATGGTCGATGCCGCCGGTCGTATCTATAACGGCGATGAGTTGCTGTACGTGATGGTGAAAGATCGCATGAGCAGCGGACCGGTGGCCGGTGCAGTCGGCACGCTGATGACCAATATGGCGCTGGAAGTCGCCTTCAAGAAAATGGGCATCGGTTTTGCGCGCGCCAAAGTGGGTGACCGTTATGTGCTGGAAACGCTGCAGGAGCGCGGCTGGCAATTGGGTGGCGAAGGTTCGGGACACTTGCTGTGCCTGGACAAGCATACGACCGGCGACGGTATCGTCTCGGCCCTGCAGGTATTGTCGGCGCTCAAGCGTGCCGGTCAGTCGCTGGCGGAATTGACTGCCGATATTCGTCTGTATCCGCAATCGCTGATCAATGTCAGGATCGCCCCCGGTTTCGACTGGAAAAACCATGCCGGCATGCAGGCAGAAAAAGATGCTGTTGAGCAAGAGTTGGGTGACGCCGGGCGGGTCTTGATCCGGGCCTCGGGCACCGAGCCGCTGATCCGTGTCATGGTTGAGGCGCAGAATGCCGATACCGCGTACAGCATGGCCAGACGCATTGCGGATAAAGTTACGGCGGTCTGACGCGCATGTCGAAAAATCAGGTCCATATATTATTGGTTGAGGATGAGCCCAGCATCGCCGAGTTGTTGCGCTTCACCTTGCATGACGCAGGTTTTCTGATCAGTATCGCCAGCGACGCGGCACAGGCGCGCAAGCTGGTGGCGGCATCCTTGCCGCATGCAGTATTGCTGGACTGGATGCTGCCCGATACTTCCGGTCTGGGGTTGCTGTCGGAATGGCGCAGGGATGCGCGTACCGCAGCGTTGCCGGTCATCATGCTGACCGCCAAGGGCATGGAAGAAGACAAGGTCAAGGGACTCAACGAAGGTGCCGACGACTATGTGACCAAGCCATTCTCGCCGAAGGAACTGGTAGCGCGGGTGCAGGCTTTGCTCCGCCGCAAGATGCCGGAAGTCGGGCAGCAAACGCTGACCTACGGTGTGGTGGGAATCGACAGCGATGGACATCGGGTGACGATCAATCAGCAGGAAGTGGAGCTGGATCAGGCTGAGTTCAAATTGCTGCGCTATCTGGTCGCGCATCCGGAACGGATTTTTTCACGCTCGCAATTGCTCGACAAGGTCTGGGGTGATCACACGTTCATCGAAGAACGGACCGTCGATGTGCACATCATGCGTTTGCGCAAATCGCTGGGTGCCGCTGCTGACTACGTCAAGACGGTGCGCGGCATCGGCTACAAACTGAGTATGGATGACAAGGGCTGATCAGCCTGATTGAGGTGCAGGAATGCGATCTGCATTCCTGCACTTGTGCACCAGCTCAATCCAGAGGAATCGACCGGTAGCGGTTGACTTCAACCGGCGACACGAAACCGGCGCGATTATTCCAACTGTTGCGTATGTAGGACACCACGGCCGCCACTTCCTGATCGCTGAGTACCTGACCGAACGGCGGCATGCCGTAAGGACGCGGATTGCCGGTGGTCGATGGCGGGTAGCCGCCGTTGAGCACCATGCGGATCGGATTGACGGCGGAGTTCATGGTGAGCGCGCGGTTGCCATTGAGTGGCGGATACGCGGGCGGGATGCCTTCGCCGCCAGCCTTATGGCATTCCATGCACTGGTTTTCATAAATCTTGCCGCCCAGCGCCATAATGCGATCCGCTTCGCTTTTGCTCGGCTGGCCGCTGTCACTGGCGGGTGGCGGATCATTTTGCGGCAAGGACTTCAAATATACCGCCATCGATTTGACATCGTTGTCGGTCAGATGCTGCAAGCTTTGGCTGACCACTTCCGCCATCGGACCGAACACGGTGCTGCGTTCCGAGACGCCGGTCTTGAGCAGGGCCGTGATGTGGTCGATTTCCCAATTGCCGAGACCGGCTTCGGCATCCGAGGTCAGCGAGGGCGCGTACCAGTTCATGATCGGAATCAGGCCGCCGGCCAGATCGGATTTGTCGACCGTAGCGCCGAATGCATTGCGCGTGGTGTGGCAGGCGCTGCAATGACCGAGACCCTGTACCAGATACGCGCCACGATTCCATTCGACCGACTGCGTGCCTTCCGGACGATAGACGCCCGGCGTGAAATACAGTGCGCGCCAGCCGGCCAGCAAGATCCGGTAATTGTAGGGAAAACGCAAGGCATGTTCGGCGCTGACCTGATTCACCGGTGGAATGGTTTTCATGTAGGCAAACAGCGCATCCGAATCTTCGCGGGTCACTTTCGTGTAGTTCGGATACGGGAAGGCCGGATAGAGAAAACGTCCGTCCTTCGATTTGCCGTTGTGCAGGGCGCGCCAGAAATCATTGGTGCTCCAGTTGCCCAGGCCATGTTCCGGATCAGAAGTGATGTTCGGTGCATACATGGTGCCGAACGGTGTCGGGATGGCACGGCCACCGGCATATTCCTTGCCGCCGCGGGCAGTGTGGCAAGCCATGCAATCGCCGGCGCGCGCCAGATAGCTGCCGCGTTCGATCTGTTGTGCGGAGGTCAGTGTGCTCGGTGTCGGCGGTGGGCCGCTGTCTTCGTCAAAAAACTGCTTGCCGATGAGAATGACAGGAACGGCAATGATCAGCGCCAGGATTAACAGCAAAATTCGTTTCATCGATGGCCCCTTGTTATTCTGGAACACTGCCGCAAGCGATCGGCAGTTTGGTGGTCAGGGCGGCAGCCGGCTTGGCGCCGGCCGGAACTGACTGGGCCGCGAGCCAGGCGCTGGCGGCGTTGATGTCTTCCAGTGACAATTTTTCCGTGATGTGCGACATGCAATCCGGTGCCTTGGCTTTGCGTACCCCGTTTTTCCATGCGCCGAACTGGGCGTTGATGTAGTCGCGCGGCAAGCCGATCAAACCGGGAATGGCCGGAGCCACGCCGGTCAAGGCTTGACCGTGGCAGGCTACGCAGGCCGGGATTTTTTTGCCGGCATCACCATTCCAGACCAGTTCGCGTCCGCGTGCCAGCGTGGCGGCAGACGCGTCGGTTGGTTGCGGTGCCGGATACGGCGGATGCTGTTCAGAAAAATAGCGTGCAATTTCATGCAGATAGGCATCAGACATGTGATCCAGCATGTAGGTCATCAACGGGTATTGACGCCGGCCATCGCGGAAATTGGTGAGCTGGTTGTAGAGATAGCCTTCCGGCTTGCCGGCGATGCGCGGATAGTAACCGTCGGTGGTCGCGCGGCCTTCTTTGCCATGGCAGGCGGTACAGGCCACGGCGCGTTGCGCAATGGTGTCCGGCAAGACGGATTCGGCGCGGCTGCCGGTGGCTGTGGCGAGACCGCCAAGCAGCAGTGCGGCGCACAGAAAACCTCCGCGTAAAGCGGTCAGGCTGGTGGTAGTTTGCATAATCAGGCGAGCCATATAAAAAGCAGTATCAGAAACGGGAGAGCGATACCGTACCGGGGACGTGTCGCACCGGTCTTGTTGCCGGTTGCCGGTAGTTGTTAGCATAGCGCCGCCATTGTATCGGATGTACGCCATCCGGTAGCCTTACACAGGCTGGCGGAAAAAGACAGTACAGTACTGTTCTGCCATGAGGCTTGGTGGTATCGTGACAGTCGCCAGTGCAGTGGCCCACGATTTTGGAGAAATATCATGTCCGCCGACATTCCGGAGACCAATCCGGCAGATTCCCGGAAGTTCGAGCAAGCCTTGATCGCCGAGCGGCCGATGCTGGTCAAGTTTGCCCGTCTGCATCTGAGCGAAGCGCTGGCCGAAGATGCCGCTCAGGATGCGATCATTGCGGCATTGCAAAGTGCGGCGTCATTTAGCGGCAAATCGTCATTGCGCACCTGGCTGGTCGGTATCCTCAAATACAAGATCATCGATCTGATCCGCAAGGAAAAGAAGTACGTGCATGCCGGTGCCGATGAGGTCGGCGACCCGGCCGACTTCGATGTCTTGTTCGATGCCTCCGGTCACTGGGAAGAGGCGCCCGCGGACTGGGGCAACCCGGCCGATACCTTGCAGCAGTCGCAGTTTTTCGATGTCATGGATTTTTGCGTCAACAAGCTGTCGCCGGTGATGGCGCGCGTATTTTCCATGCGCGAAATTTTCGATTTCGAGATCGCAGAAATCTGCACGGAGCTGCGCATCACAACCAGTAACTGCAGCGTATTGTTGTATCGCGCCCGCATGCAATTGCGCCTGTGTCTGGATAAAAACTGGTTTGCCGGCACCTGATGCCGAATGATGGCGGTGGGTTCAGCTGATATTGAATACGTCGAACTCGCAGTTTCTGATGCTGAACAGCGGCAGATCACAGGTATCGGTATTCCAGATTTTTTGCCCGGCGCCAAGAATGCAGGTCTTGCCGATTTTTTTCCACTGCGTCTGCTTTCCCAGCTTGAGTGCATCCGGAGTGGATGCCGAGATCGGATAGCGCGCCGGAATGAACCCGCTGATGCTGGCATTGTTGCGCAGACGAATGCGAGCCGGCAGCCAGATCAGTTCCAGCAACGAGCTCGGTTGCGACAGAGAAAACTCACGTATTTGCGCAAACGGCAGCCACAGGTATTGGCCATTGAACACCAACTCACAGGCTGGACCCAGACGGGTATCGCCGTCGGTCATCCAACTGAAACGGCCCAGATTGCATGCGCCGGGCGTGTCTTTTATCAGTGAGAACGCCGTTTCACGCGCCGCATCTGCTAAATCTGTAGCGCCATTTTCCTGATGTTGCAAGGCGGTGATCCAGTGCGGTCCCCAATTCGGGGTCGTATTGAAAAACGTCGGCGGACAATGCCCTTGCAGGATTTCAGTACGCAGATTTTCGCTGCGCAACAGTTGGCGATACGCTTGCGCAAGCTTGTGCATGTCAGGATTGAGTTGGGCACAGAGCTGCAATTGCCTGACCGCACGCGACCATGAACCATCGATACACAGACACTGGAACAGCACCAGCCGCGCTTCAAGGCTGGCGGGCATGGCGACGACACGCGACTCCATTTCCGCAATGGCGGCGGCAATCGATTCCTTGAGCAACGAATCGGAAATCACGCGGCTATGAAGCGCCCGGTTTTTGTCACTGATCATTTTCAGCAGGTTCATGTATTTGCAAGCAGTCCGGTGGTCGGTGGTGATAATCCAAAATCTGCATCGGCGGTTTTTTGCTCTGCGAGGTATCCCGATGCAACCTCAATCCACTCCCATACTTCGTCTTTTCCGGCGCGTGAAATATCAATATATGTCGATTTCTGCCGTGTTTTTATTCCCGCATCGACAGCGTCGCCTGCAGGCATGGAAACGCCCGCCCGAGGGGAGAGGAGTGGCGTGCTTGCCAATAATAAAACGCTTGTCAGCCGCTTCGGCGGGAATGTCGGACGGCAGGTTCTTTTTGAGAAAATTCTTATGTTGGCGGTTTCGCTGCATCTTGATAATCAATACATCGGAGCAAACGATGTATTTCAGGCGTCTGCATTGCGGGTTTGGAGCAAGGAGTGATGCATGTCTTCAGGGTTACTGACTATTCTGATTTCCAGTGCGCCGCGGCGGTCATCACTGTGGTGTCGCGTGATGGCATTTCGCTTTCGCGTACGTTGCGATGCAGGTATGCCGCGTCAGGGGACTGGAACGGCAGGAGTGGATGGCGCAAAGAAATTTTTGAAACGAAACCGCAAGGCCAAGCGTCATGGAGGGCATGCAGTGAAGATATATCGATGTGAAAAAGAGTTGGGTTTGCCGTTCCTGCAGGCCGGATTTCCTGATGTCGGACGCAATGCGGATGACCTGTTGCCAGCCATCGATGACGAGAAATTCATCGACATCGATATCGATAATTTTGATGAGCGGATCAAAGCCATGAAGCCGCGCAACAACGCTCCTGAAGCGAATGTTGCTGGCGTCAACCTGCCATTGAGTCCGAATGCCGGTGCTGATAACCTCGATCGCCTGTTGGCGGTGGATATGGCCAACAAAGTGGATATATTGAGAAAGCTGCTCGATACCCGGTTGCAACCGGGGCAGTTGCAGCGTTATGCCGATGGCGGGCAGGGCGCGCAGGCGTTGCTGTTGCAATTGTCGAACGACAAGGCGCTGCTGAATTTTCTGGTGCAGATGGGGCAATGGTATGACGAAGATGAATCTGCCGCAGCGCCGTTGCATCCGGATGATATCTCGGGCAGGTGAGGCGCCTGGCGCCGCGGTGGAGTCCGGTTGCGGCCTGACCGGTGTCAATTGCAACTTTCCATCCTTTCCGCCAGCGGCTACAATAGCAAGCTGTTGCCCCCGTAGCTCAGTGGATAGAGCGATCCCCTCCTGAATGTTGGGCACCGGCCTCCGAAAGGTGCCGTGTGAATGGAGTCAAATTCGGTGAACCCTGACAGCGTCAAGGCTGCTGGCAATACCGAGCCAAGCGGTGCGGAACATTGCACTGAAGGTGTAGAGACTAGACGGCTCCGGCCTTCGGATTGAGGTCCATGGTCAAGGTATAGTCCAGACCACAAACAACTTGTTGGTGGCGGAAGCCATAGTGGTATGAAGGGATAGGTCACACGTTCGATCCGTGTCGGGGGCACCAGAGTTAAAAAAAAGCGCAGAAGAAATCTTCTGCGCTTTTTTGTTTTGTGCGACGCCGCTGCGGTCAATGCCCCTGATAGGTTTTGTCGCGTTCGATTTGTTCCGGTGTCGGCGCTGGTGTATTGCTGTTCCAGCCACTCTGGCCCGGATTCCAGCCAAAGAAGCTGGAAATCGCATCCACCGCATCAAGTCCCAGATTGGTGTTGAAACCATTGCCGGGCGTGAAGTTGTCGTAATACGGTTCGTTGTCGATGAACTTGATGCCGGCCGGTACCGGCATGTCGAAATTAGGCGTGCCTTTCAGGGCTTGTCCCATGTAATCGACCCAGATCGGCAACGCCAGTTGCGCGCCAAATTCCTTGGTGCCCAGGCTCTTCGGTTGATCGTAGCCCATCCACACGACGGTCGCCAGTGTCCGCTGATAGCCGGCAAACCAGCCGTCGATGGCGTCATTGGTGGTACCGGTTTTACCCGCCAGATCGGCCCGCCCCAGGGTATTGCTGCGAGCGCCGGTGCCGCGCTGGGCAACGCTCTGCAACAAGCTGGTCATGATGTAGCTGTTGCGGGCATCGATGGCGCGTGGCGCATTGACTTCCACCACCAAGGGATCGGCCTTGGACAACACCTTGCCCCGGGCATCGGAAATCTGGGTAATCAGATAGGGGTTGACCTTGTAGCCACCGTTGGCCAGTACCGCATAAGCCGCCGTCAGTTGCAGTGGCGTGGTTTGCCCGGCGCCGAGTGCCATTGGCAGATACGGCGGCGTCTTGTCCAGATCGAATCCGAAGTGACTGGTGATGAAGTCCTGCGCATACTTGACGCCAATGGCGTCGAGCATGCGGATGGCGACCAGATTGACCGATTTTTGCAAGGCTGTGCGCATCGATATCGGGCCGGCCGGAGTTTCATCGTCTTTCGGTTCCCAGTTCGGCTGACCGGCACCGGCAGGATAAGAGGCCGGCGCATCGTTGATGATACTGGCCGGGCCGTATCCTTTTTCCAGTGCCGCCGAATAGATGAATGGCTTGAATGTCGAGCCGGGTTGACGCCAGGCTTGCGTGGCGTGGTTGAAGTTGTTTTGGGTGAAGTCGAAGCCGCCCACCAGCGCCCGGATTGCACCGTTTTGCGGGGTGACCGATACCAGCGTGGCTTCGACTGCCGGCAATTGCACGATTTGCCAGTTCTTCTTGTTGTCTTGCATGACGCGGATCACGGCGCCGGGTGCAATCTGCACGTCTTTCTTGGCCTTCGGGCTCAGTGCTGCTGCCACGAAACGCAAGGCCTCGCCGCTGATATTGATCCTGTCGCCGCTGCGCAGTACTGCCTGCACCTGTTTGCTGTCGGCGGCCACGACGACGGCGGCCAGAATGTCGTCATTGTCGGGGTGATCGTCCATCGCGTCATCGATGGCCTGACTGCGTTCGCTTTCATCGGCCGGCAAGACGATGGTTTCTTCCGGGCCACGGTAACCGTGACGGCGGTCGTAATCCAGCACGCCCTTGCGCAAGGCATCGTAGGCGGCTTTCTGATTGGCGGCGTTGATGGTGGTGGTGACGATCAGGCCGTGGGTGTAGGTGTCTTCCTTGTATTGGGCGTAGACCATCTGCCGCACCATTTCGTTGACATACTCGGCGTGCACATTGTATTGATTGCCCGGGCTGCGCACCTTGATGTCTTCCTTGATCGCGCTTTCATATTGCCCCGGCGTGATGTATTCCAGATCGCGCATGCGTTGCAGGATGTATTGCTGACGAATATGGGCGCGTTTCGGATTGACCACCGGGTTGTACGCCGAGGGGGCCTTGGGCAAGCCGGCCAGCATGGCGGCCTGGGCCAGCGTCACATCTTTCAGGTCTTTGCCAAAATAGGTGCGTGCTGCTGCGGCAAAGCCGAATGCGCGTTGTCCCAGATAAATCTGGTTCATGTAGACCTCCAGAATCTGGTCTTTGGTCAATGCGCCTTCGATCTTGTTGGCGAGCAATACTTCATACAATTTGCGCGACAGGGTTTTTTCTTTGGTCAGAAAGACGTTGCGCGCTACCTGCATGGTGATGGTGCTGGCGCCCTGGCTGGCGTGACCGCGCAGGACATCGGTCGCAATCGCGCGGGCAATGCCCAGATAATCAATGCCGCCATGTTGGTAAAAGCGCGCATCTTCAATTGCCAGCACCGCATTTTTCATGTCGGCAGGAATATCGTCGAGCTTGACCAGATTGCGTTTTTCTTCCCCGAACTCGCCCAGCAGGACGTTATCGGCGGAGTAAATGCGCAGCGGGATTTTGGGCCGGTAGTCAGTAATCACGTCCAGCGAAGGCAGGCGTGGCGTAATGAAGATCAGGGCGTAAGCGATGATGAGCGCACCGGCGATCACCAGGCCCAAAAACGAAAGCAGCAGGAATTTCGCGATATTGGGATTGAGAAAGCCGCGTTGCCGGGCGATAACGCGCAAAGATGGGATAAAACGCATGTGTATGTGTGGTCGAAGGGGTGCCGTATCTTACAACAGGAGCCTGACCCGCGACGAAATGGATAGTGCCAGTTGGGAGTCAGGTCACGGGAAATCGTTCGGCTGATGTTGTTTCCAGATGTGAGGGACTTTGCTTATATGGCAACATGTTGACGACATGCAATTGTTTTTGCTGCTACTGCGCGCGTGGAACCCGGGCAATCGGTACAATGCGGGCTTCATTGTTCAATTGCCCGTCGTTTCAAGCGGTTCGGGCGTCAAAGTTACTTCTATGGCAGTCATCTCTCTCTCCAATGCGCAACTTGCATTCGGCCACGTTCCACTTCTCGATCATGCTGAGTTTTCGCTGGAGGCAGGGGAGCGGGTTGGTCTGATCGGTCGTAACGGCACCGGTAAATCGTCATTGCTGAAAATCATCGCAGGCGTATCGAAGCTGGATGATGGTTTGCTGGTGATGCAACAAAACCTGAAGATCGCTTACGTCGATCAGGAACCGCATTTCGCACCCGAGATGACCGTGTTTGACGCGGTTGCTTCCGGCCTCGGTGAGTTGCCGGCGTTGCTGAATGAATATGAAGCGCTGACCGGGCAGTTCGGTGGCGACAATGATGACGCCATCATGGAGCGCATGCATGACATTCAGGTCAAGCTCGATGCGGCCGATGCCTGGAGTCTGAATAACAAGGTCGAGATTACGCTGGACAAGCTGAACCTGAATCGCCATGCGCTGGTCGGCGAATTGTCGGGCGGTATGCAAAAACGCGTGGCGCTGGCCTGCGGTCTGGTCGGTGGTCCTGATGTATTGCTGCTCGATGAACCTACCAACCATCTGGATTTCGGTTCCATCTTGTGGCTCGAAGGTTTGCTGCGCGACTACAAGGGCAGCGTACTGTTCGTCACCCATGATCGCAGTTTCCTGGATAACGTCGCCACCCGCATCATTGAACTGGATCGCGGCAAGTTATTGTCGTTCCCCGGCAACTTCACCACCTATCAGGCGCGCAAGGCCGATTTGCTGGCCAATGAGGAAGTCGAAAATGCCAAGTTCGACAAATTCCTGGCGCAGGAAGAAGTCTGGATACGCAAGGGTGTGCAGGCACGTCGTACCCGTGACGAAGGCCGCGTGCGTCGCCTGGAAGCCTTGCGGCAAGAGCGCAGCGTGCGCCGTGACCGCCAGGGACAAGTCAAGCTGGAAGTGTCGTCCGGCGAGCGCTCCGGCAAGATCGTGGCTGAACTGACCAATGTCGACAAGTCGTATGGCGACAAGATCATCGTGCGCGACTTTACCGGCACTATCATGCGCGGCGACAAGGTCGGCCTGATCGGTCAGAACGGCGCCGGCAAGACTACCTTGCTGAAGCTGATTCTCGGCGAAGAAACACCGGACGCCGGCACGGTGCGTCAAGGGACCAAATTACAGGTGGCGTACTTCGATCAGATGCGTACCCAACTGAACGAAGAAGCCAGTCTGGCCGATACCATTGCCCCGGGCAGCGACTGGGTCGAAGTCAACGGTCAGCGCAAGCATGTGATGACCTACCTGTCGGACTTCCTGTTCGCGCCGGAACGCGCCCGTTCGCCGGTACGGACTTTGTCGGGCGGCGAGCGCAATCGTTTGTTGCTGGCGCGTCTGTTTGCCAAGCCGGCCAATGTACTGGTGCTCGATGAACCGACCAACGATCTGGATATCGATACGCTGGAATTGCTGGAGGAGTTGCTGGAAGACTACGCCGGCACCGTGTTTCTGGTCAGCCATGATCGCACCTTCCTGGATAACGTGGTGACGCAGGTGATCGCCTCTGAAGGTGACGGCATGTGGCGTGAGTATGTTGGTGGCTACAGCGATTGGGAGCGGGTGCGCGCCAGTGCGCCGGCAGCCAAAGGCAAGAGCGACGGCAAGCCGGAAGTCAAGGCGGCCGAGCCGGCGCCGGTGGCTGCCAAAGCCAAAAAGCTCAGCTACAAGGAACAGCGCGAGCTGGATGAGCTGCCGAAGCTGATTGCCCAACTGGAAGCGGAGCAAAAGACGATTTCAGCGCAATTGGCTGATGCCGGTCTGTACAAGAAGAATCCGGATGAAGTGGTGCGTCTGAACGCGCGCTTCAGCGAGATCGACGGCTTGTTGCTGGAAAGTCTGGAAAAGTGGGAAGCGATCGAAGACCGCTCCAAGACCTGATCTGTCGGGCAGGAAAAGCCAGCGACGCCGCTTCAGTTCGGGCGTCTGCTGGCGTGACGCAATTCCGGCAGCATGTCGCGCATGCTGTCTGCATCCTCGGCATCCGGACGCATCGCCAGATAAGCTTCGAGGTCATCGAGTGCCGCCTGTGGCGATGACAGATTGGCATGTGCCAGCCCGCGGTCGCGGCGTTCGGTAATTTCATCCGGCAGCAAAATCACCAGCCGCTCCTGTACCCCGAGTACATCCTGCCAGCGCTGCGCTTCCGTAAAAATGGCTTTCAGATTACGCAACATGCGCGCCAGAATTTCGCGCGGATGGGCGGCGCGCAGATATGCGGCCAGCGGCAGCTCGTCGCCATAATCCTGTTGTTCCAGATACGGTTCCAGCCGCTCTTCCAGTTCTTCGCGTGACAGGCTGGCGCCGTTCATCGGGTCGAGCACGATATCGCCCGATTGCACTGACAGCTTCATCAGGAAGTGACCGGGAAAGGAAATGCCTTTCATGTTCAGACCGATCTGCTGGCCCAGTTCCATGTAGAGCACGGCGAGCGAAATAGGAATCCCGCGGCGTGTGGCAATCACGCGATGGATGTAGCTGTTGTCGGGATCGTAATAATTGTTGATGTTGCCCGCAAACGCCAGCTCCTGAAAAAAGAAATGGTTGAGCATGCGCAGCTTCTGGATATGCGAAGCATCGGTTGGCAGACGCTGTTTCAGCTTGAGCGCCTGGGTATCCATTTCGATCTGAAGCGAGGAAAAGTCCAGATCAGGATACACATCCTGACCCAGCGTCAGCGCTGATTCGAATAACGGAATCGAGTCGTCCTGACGAACCAGCGAAGCAAAGTATTCAAGAGATGTGAGCGTCATATGACACCCATGCTATCAAAATAAGCGCCCTTGTGAAATGCTTTGCTTGCGATTGCTGCGATGCGAAATTGCTGCGGTGAAGATTGACGAGATCAGCGTGATATGCGTTTGAAATCGCGGAAGCGGAATCCCATCGCTGCCAGTGATCCGAAGTAAGCCACGGCGCAGGCGGCCAGCACCAGCAGCAGGGCACCGACGCGTGTTGCCGGATGGGCGCGCATGGCGATCCAGTCGAAATGGCTGGCGACAAACAGGGCAACCCCGGCCAGCAAGAATAAGGCGCCGGTCAGCTTGATCAGGAACATGCGCCAGCCCGGTTGCGGTACATAGATGTTGCGATGACGCAAGCCCCAGAACAGGAAGCCGGCATTGAGGCAGGCACCGAGACCGATCGACAGTGCCAGTCCGGCATGGGCGATCCATGGCACGAACACATAATTCATCAACTGGGTCGTGATCAATACGCCGACGGCAATCTTGACCGGTGTCTTGATATCTTGCTTGGCATAAAAGCCGGGCGCCAGAATCTTGACCAGAATCAAGCCGATCAGGCCGACGCCGTATGCAATCAAGGCATGGCTGGTCATGGTCACGGCCAGCGCATCAAATTTGCCATAGTGAAACAAGGTCGCCGTCAGCGGCTCCGACAGTGTTGCCAGACCGACTGCGCATGGCAGTGCCAGCAGGAAAGTCAGGCGCAAGCCCCAGTCCAGCAGCGAAGAATATTCTTGCAAATCGTTGGAGGCGTGCGCATTGGATAAGCTCGGTAGCAGGATGGTGCCGAGCGCCACGCCGAGCAGGGCGGTAGGGAACTCCATCAGGCGATCAGCATAGGACAGCCACGATACGCTGCCGTGCACCAGCCGCGAGGCGATGTTGGTATTGATCATCAGGCTGATCTGGGCAGCCGAGACCGCGAACACCGCCGGTCCCATTTTCTTGAGTACCCGTTTGACGCCGGTGTCACGCAAGCCGATCATCGGATTCAGATACAGGCGCGGCAACATGCCGATCTTGATCAGCGCCGGAATCTGCAGCGCTACCTGCAACACGCCGCCGACAAACACCGCAAATGCCATGGCGTAGATCGGCTGGTCCATGTACGGAGCGACAAACAGCGAGGCAAAGATGAATGAAACGTTGAGCAGGACCGAGGTGAAGGCCGGAATCTTGAACTCGCGCCAGGTATTCAGAATGCCGCCTGCCAACGCCACGAAGGACATGAAGCCGATGTACGGAAACATGATGCGGGTCATGATCACCGAAGCATCGAAGGCCTTTTGATCGTATTTCAGACCGGTGGCGATGGAGTAGACGATGAGTGGCGTGGCCAGAATGCCAATCACGCAGGTCATCAGCATGACCCAGGTCAGTACCGTGGCGACATGATCGACCAGATGTTTGGTGGCGGCTTCGCCTTGCTGGTTTTTGTATTCGGCCAGAATCGGCACGAAGGCTTGGGAGAACGCGCCTTCGGCAAACAGGCGGCGCAGCAGATTGGGAATGCGGAAGGCCACATTGAATGCATCGGTGTATGCGGAAGCGCCAAATGCGCGTGCAAACAAAATCTCCCGGGCCAGTCCTGTAATACGGGAGAGCATCGTCATGCCAGAGACGGTGGCAAGCGTTTTATGCAAGTTCATGGAGCGGCATTATAGCGGTAGCAAAGGGGGTAAAGGCTGTGCCCAGGATGATCAGTTACAATCGGGCCGCGTCGGTGATCGGGCAGGTTGTGTCTTTTTTGCAATGTTCCGGCGCCGATTCGGGGTGTTAGCAACAGAATCGGACGGAATCTCAGGCGGGGTTTGCCAGTGCCTGAAAAAATGGTTATAATCCGTGGCTTTACAGAATTCCGCCTCGCAAGTTATCAGGATTGCGATGCTCACGATCTCGATTTAGGATAATTATTCATGGCAAATACCGCACAAGCACGCAAGCGTGCACGTCAAGCTGTTAAGCAAAACGCGCACAACTCCAGCCAGCGTTCGACGCTGCGTACAGCTATCAAGGCTGTCCGTAAGGCAATCGAAGCAGGCGACAAGGCTGCGGCGACTTCGGTGTTTCAGTCTTCGGTTTCGACCATTGACAGCATCGCCGACAAGAAAATCATTCACAAGAACAAGGCTGCTCGCCATAAGAGCCGTCTGGCTGCTGCTTTGAAGGCACTGGCTGCTTGATTTTTCAGGCGCAGTAACTTCGCAAGACCAGTACGCATTGTTCTGACACCGGCCCGGCCGGTGGGATGTAACTTAAAAACCGCCCGAGCGATCCGGCGGTTTTTGTGTTATCCAGCCATTTGTCGCGGCGTCATCACATCGCGCATGCTGCAGATGTTGGCAAGACAATAAAAAACCGCCCGGTAAATCAGGCGGTTTTTTTATTGTCTGTTGCTGTTGTTGCTACTGTTGTCAGTGCGGCAAGCCTTCGATGGTCATGCCGGGTTTGATGTTTTTTTGCCGGAACCAGCCCTTGTTCATCTCCAATGCATAGGTCGCGGGTTTGGTCGCGCAATGGGAGTCGGTGGTCTGTTCCTTCATTTCTTCGATATTGATGATCTTGCCCTTGTCGTCGAGGAATGCGACCGACAGTGGTATCAGGGTATTTTTCATCCACATGCAAACGCCGGCGGGCGCGCCGAACAGGAATACCATCCCTTCGTTGGGGCCCATCTTTTCGCGAAACATCAGACCCTGTTCGCGTTCTGCTTCGTTCGAGGCTACTTCGGCCTTGATCAGATACAGCCCGGCGTTGAGGGTGGTGGTCTTGAATCTGGCGGCTTGCTGGGCGCTGGCCGTTGCTGTCAGCGACAGGCTGAGTGCGGCAGAGAGGGCGAGCAGTGTGGAAAATCGACGCATGATGTCATCCTTGAGTTCAAGGAATTATACAGAGTGAAACGGAAATAAAAAAAGGCAGGACGAGCCTGCCTTTCAGTCGAGCGATTGCTAAATTACTTAGCTGGTGCTTCTGCGGCTGCAGCAGCTTTTTTCGCTTTCTTTGCCTTGTGGGCTTTTTTCGCTTTCTTTGCCTTTGGAGCGGCAGCAGCAGGAGCATCTGCTGGTGCAGCAGCAGGAGCTGCAGCTTGAGCGAAAACGGAAGTGGCGAACAAGCCAGCGATCAGAGCGGCGATCAATTTATTCATTTTGCAGTCCTTCAAATTAACATGTTAGGAAACCGACGATTCTTCTGAATCATTGCCAATAACGAAGAGCAGAGGGCTTGGTTGACACAAAACATCAAAAAAATAGTTTTTCCTGCCTGAGAGGAGAATTTGCTGGTTTCAGCGGGGATTATCCAGTGCTTCCGGCGCGACTTCTTGCCATTCGCCTGGCAGCAAGGGGTGACTTTGCAATGAAAAAGGGCCGATTGCGATCCGGATCAGGCGCAGCGTCGGCAGGTTGACGGCAGCGGTCATTCGTCTGACCTGGCGATTTTTGCCTTCGGTGATGCGCAGCGTGAGCCACGATGTGGGTTTGTTCTGGCGTTCCCGTATCGGCGGGTGGCGTGGCCACAGCCAGTCTGGCGCCTGCACATGCTTGACTTCGCATTCCCGGGTAGTGAAGTCGCCCAGATCGAGCGGATTGCGCAGGCGCTCCAGCGTTGCCGCGTCAGGTTCTCCTTCGACCTGCACCAGATAAGTCTTGGACTCCTTGCGCTTGGGATGGCTGATCGCATGCTGCAGCTTGCCATCGTCGGTCAGCAGCAGCAGTCCTTCGCTGTCGGCGTCCAGCCGGCCGGCCGGATAGATGTCCGGTATGTCGAGATAATCTGCCAGTGTTTCGCGTTCCGGTTGAGCGGAGAACTGGCACATTACCTGAAAAGGTTTGTTGAATAAAATAAGTGGCATGCAGGCTTGCTCGTAATCAGATCTTTGATGAGGTGGTGCAAAGGGTGTCAGTGTCTCAAAGACATGGCGTCCAGTAAAATACTAGTGCATAATACGAAACGATTGTCTTATGTCTTATATAAGACTTCCGGGCGTGATGTCAAATGTGACTCTGTGCTGCTGACAGAGCAAGCCCGTCCGCCCTGTGGTGCTTTTAATGCCGCCGCAACTGTCCGGCGCAGAATTGAAGTGCAACAAACTCCCCCATTTTCCGTTTTAACTCTCGGAGACACCATGTACCAACATATCAAAGTACCGGCTGAAGGTAAGAAGATTACCGTAAATGCTGATTTTTCCCTGAACGTTCCTGATAATCCGATCATTCCTTTCATTGAGGGCGACGGTACCGGTGTGGATATCAGCCCGGTCATGATCAAGGTGGTGGATGCTGCCGTTGCCAAAGCGTATGGCGGCAAGCGCAAGATCAGCTGGATGGAAATCTTTGCCGGTGAGAAGTCCACCAAGGTATATGGTCCGGATGTCTGGTTGCCGGAAGAGACATTGGATGCGGTGAAGGAGTATGTGGTGTCCATCAAGGGGCCGCTGACGACGCCGGTCGGTGGTGGTATCCGCTCGCTGAACGTGGCATTGCGCCAGCAACTCGATCTGTATGTCTGTCTGCGTCCGGTGCGTTATTTCAAGGGCGTGCCATCGCCGGTGCGTGAGCCGGAAAAAACCGACATGGTGATTTTCCGTGAGAACTCGGAAGATATCTATGCCGGAATCGAGTGGCAAGAAGGCTCCGAAGGCGCCAAGAAGCTGATCAATTTCCTGATCACTGAGCTGGGCGTCAAGAAGATTCGCTTCCCGGATACGTCCGGCATCGGCATCAAGCCAGTGTCGCGCGAAGGTACCGAGCGTCTGGTGCGCAAGGCAATTCAATACGCCATCGACAACGACAAGCCATCAGTGACGATTGTCCACAAGGGCAACATCATGAAATTCACGGAAGGTGGTTTCCGTGACTGGGCCTATGCGCTGGCGCAAAAAGAATTCGGTGCCGAGCTGATTGATGGCGGACCGTGGGCCAAATTCAAAAATCCGAAGACCGGTCGCGACATCATCGTCAAGGATTCGATTGCCGATGCCTTCCTGCAGCAAATTCTGTTGCGCCCGAATGAGTACAGCGTGATTGCCACGTTGAATTTGAACGGCGACTATATTTCCGACGCATTGGCGGCGCAAGTCGGTGGTATCGGTATTGCTCCGGGTGCCAATCTGTCGGACTCGGTCGCCATGTTTGAAGCCACGCATGGTACCGCGCCAAAATATGCCGGCAAGGATTACGTCAATCCGGGTTCGTTGATTTTGTCGGCGGAAATGATGTTGCGTCACATGGGCTGGATTGAAGCTGCTGATCTGATCATCACATCGACGCAAAAATCGATTGCGTCGAAGAAGGTGACCTACGACTTCGCTCGCCTGATGGAAGGTGCGACGCAAGTATCCTGCTCGGGATTCGGTGACGTCATGATCGAAAATATGTAATTGCCATGGTGTTGCCGTCTTCTGGCCGGCATGCATGATGGAAAACAAACCGTCCGTTTATCGCGGACGGTTTTTTTATGGGCAACCGGATATGGCGGCGGATGCGTCTGACGGCAGCACGATGTGCGTGGGCATTCCAGGTCACGTAACGCGGATGGGACAGGAGTTGCCGGATGGCATGGGGGCAGCAGGTCGGAGGCGCGAGGGGGAGGCGTTGTGACGCGTTAAACGGGAACGTGACCGGAGCAAGGCAGAGGGGGCGAGATGGAGGGGGGCCAACGAGAAACGACCCGGTCGCGCAAGCGATCGAGTCGTCAAGGGTAGCCCAGCGCGATTCCCGTATGGCCTGATCTGAATCAGGCCGGACGGCGTAGCTAAAAGAGGAGGGCTGTTACCAGGCGGGCAGCTTAGGCCGGTGCTTGGATGTTGGAAGCCTGCTTGCCTTTAGGGCCTTGCGTGACTTCGAACTGCACTTTTTGACCTTCTTTGAGCGTTTTGAAACCGTTCATCTGGATTGCCGAGAAGTGTGCGAACAAATCTTCACCGCCGTCGTCCGGAGTGATAAAGCCGAAACCTTTGGAATCGTTGAACCACTTGACTGTACCTGTTGCCATAAAAGCATCTTTCATTAAAAAAAATCACACGAGCCGTAAAAGCAAGAAGCGTCGCGTTATGCTGCCCCCCTTTAACTTGCCCCCTTCGTATTGACAAGCAGTAACGACTTACCAATGAATCTTATTGTTCTCGTTAGAAAAATAAAAGTCAAGTGATTTTGAGTGCAAATAATGTGCTTTTGTTTGCGAGATCGAAATTCCAGCTCTTGATTTACGATAAATCAGCGTTATCTGCGTAACATCGGGAAAACGCGTAATATCTATTTAATTGGTGATTTTCTCATCGGTGCGTTGCACAGTTGAACGAAGGTTTTAGAACAGACGCATGGCAACCAAGCACGAGAATGATGACGGTACGGTCCTGGCGAGGAAGGAGCAAAAGCTCAAGCCTCCGCCCATGTACCAGGTATTTTTGTTAAACGATGACTATACGCCGATGGAGTTCGTTGTCGCAGTCATACAGGAGTATTTCAACAAAGATCGTGAAACTGCGACGCAGATCATGCTCAAGGTTCACCGGGATGGCAAAGGTATGTGTGGTGTGTATCCCAAGGATATTGCATCCACAAAAGTGGAACTCGTTTTAACCCACGCTCGAAAAGCAGGGCACCCCCTGCAATGCGTGATGGAGGAAGCATGATTGCGCAGGAATTAGAAGTCAGTTTGCACATGGCGTTTGTCGAGGCTCGTCAATCCCGCCATGAATTCATTACAGTGGAACACCTGCTGTTGGCGCTGCTGGATAATCCGTCGGCGGCAGAAGTGTTGCGCGCGTGCTCAGTCAATATCGATGACCTGCGCAAGACGCTGACCAACTTCATTACGGACAACACGCCGACCGTGCCTGGCACGAACGAGGTCGACACGCAGCCGACGCTGGGATTCCAGCGCGTGATTCAGCGTGCGATCATGCATGTGCAGTCCGCTTCCAACGGCAAGAAGGAAGTGACGGGCGCCAACGTGCTCGTGGCGATCTTCGGCGAGAAGGATTCGCACGCTGTCTACTATCTGCACCAACAGGGCGTCACCCGCCTCGATGTGGTCAACTTCATTTCTCACGGCGTGCGCAAGGATCAGCAGATTGATTCGCAAAAAGCGCCTGAAGGTGCGGAAGACGTGCAGGCCGAAGGTCAGCAGAAGGAAAGCCCGCTCGATCAGTTCACGCAGAACCTGAACAAGGCTGCACAGGAAGGCAAGATCGATCCGCTGATCGGTCGCGATGCCGAAGTTGAACGCGTGATCCAGACACTGTGCCGTCGTCGCAAGAATAATCCGCTGCTGGTCGGCGAAGCCGGGGTCGGCAAGACTGCCATCGCCGAGGGGCTGGCATGGCGCATCACCCAGAACGATGTGCCGGAAATCCTGCGCAACGCGGTGGTCTATTCGCTCGATATGGGCGCGCTGCTGGCCGGCACCAAATATCGCGGGGACTTCGAACAGCGCCTGAAGGCAGTATTGAAGCAATTGAAGGACAGCCCGCACGGGATTCTGTTCATCGATGAAATTCATACCATCATCGGCGCCGGTTCTGCATCCGGCGGTACCCTCGATGCATCCAATCTGCTCAAGCCGGCATTGTCGAGCGGACAGCTGAAGTGCATCGGTGCGACGACTTATACCGAATATCGCGGGGTCTTTGAAAAAGACCATGCGCTGTCGCGTCGTTTCCAGAAGATCGACGTCAATGAGCCGACTGTCGAACAGACCATCCAGATTCTGCGTGGCCTGAAATCGAAATTCGAAGAGCATCATGGCGTCAAATATTCGGCATCGGCGCTGACTTCCGCTGCCGAGCTGGCAGCGCGCTTCATCAATGACCGTCACTTGCCGGACAAGGCGATTGACGTGATTGACGAAGCCGGCGCAGCGCAACGCATTTTGCCGAAGTCGAAGCAAAAGAAGACCATCGGCAAGAGCGAGATCGAGGAAATCATTTCCAAGATCGCGCGTATTCCGCCGCAGTCCGTCAATCAGGATGATCGTACCAAGTTGCAGACGATCGACCGCGATCTGAAGAATGTGGTGTTTGGTCAGGATCCGGCGATTGAAGCACTGGCATCGGCCATCAAGATGGCGCGTGCCGGTCTCGGCAAAACCGACAAGCCAATCGGCTCGTTCCTGTTCTCGGGTCCGACCGGTGTCGGCAAGACCGAAGTGGCCAAGCAACTGGCCTTCATCATGGGTATCGAACTGATTCGTTTCGACATGTCCGAGTACATGGAGCGTCACGCGGTCAGTCGTCTGATCGGTGCGCCTCCGGGTTATGTCGGTTTCGATCAGGGCGGTTTGCTGACCGAAGCGATCACCAAGAAGCCGCATGCGGTTCTGTTGCTCGATGAAATCGAAAAGGCGCATCCGGATATTTTCAATATCCTGCTGCAGGTCATGGATCATGGCACGCTGACCGATAATAACGGCCGCAAGACCGACTTCCGCAATGTGATCATCGTGATGACCACCAATGCGGGCGCCGAGAGTTTGCAGAAGCGTTCCATCGGCTTCACCGAAAAGAAGGAAGCCGGCGACGAAATGGCGGATATCAAGCGCATGTTTACGCCTGAGTTCCGCAACCGTCTGGACGCCATCATCAGCTTCCGTGCGCTTGATGAAGACATCATCCTGCGTGTGGTCGACAAGTTCCTGATGCAGCTCGAAGAGCAATTGCACGAAAAGAAAGTGGAAGCCGTATTCACCGACAATTTGCGCAAGTTCCTCGGCAAGAAGGGCTTCGATCCGCTGATGGGCGCACGGCCGATGTCGCGTCTGATTCAGGACATGATTCGCAAGGCGCTGGCAGACGAACTGTTGTTCGGCAAGCTGGTGACCGGTGGTCGTATCACGGTGGATATCGATGAGAAGGATCAGGTCAAGCTGGAATTCCCGGAACGGGATGACCCGACACCGCCGCCTGAAGAGCCGCAGGAAAAGCTCGAAGTCGAGTAATGCAATGCAACCGGCCATCTGCATGATGGCCGAAAAAAAGCCGGAACGTTTTCAAACGTTCCGGCTTTTTTTGTCGCCAATTTCTTGCAGGTTCTGGCTGAACCAGCCCCTGCATCACGACTTCACATCACGAATTCAAGGCGCCAGCGGTTTGCCGGCGGCCTGCTTGGCCTTCACGATTTGCGTCACTTTGCCGATCATGGCCAGCCGATAGCTGGTTGCCGGGTGAATCGCAGTATGGCCGTTGGGCACACTGGCAGGATACTGCGTCGCCAGGCGTTGCCAGAATGCCGGCACGTTGTCGATGCTGTAGCCGGCGCGCACCAGCATGTAGAGTGACAGCGAGTCGGCGGCCGCATCGAGATCCTGTGGAAACGGACGGATGCCGGCAGTACCGGCAATCGCCGTGGCATCGGGTTGCGTGCGCAGCAGATTGTCGATGACGCCGGCAGTGGTTGCCACCATGCGCTGACGAATCGCGTGACCGAGCGAATTGTGGGCCATTTCCTTGGCAATCAGATACGCCAGTTCTTCATCGCTTTGCGCAAACCGGAGCATGCCGCGGGTGATCAGTACACGTCGGCCGTCGGCATAAGTATTGACGTTATCGCTGTTGCCCAACTCGATACTGAACGCGCAGGCCAGTGTCAGCGGCACCGTTACCGTCTGTGTGGTCTTGTTGCGCAACAAGGTCAGCTTGATCGGCGTCTTGCCGGTCATCAGCGGGCTCAGCAGATTGGCTGCTTGCCGTTCGGCATCAGGACCTTGCTGCATCGGTTTGTCGGCGACGGCGACCAGAATGTCGCCGCGTTGCACGCCGCTGCGGGCGGCGCCGCTACCGGGCAGGACGCCGGTGACTTGCAGGCGCTCACCAAAACCGAGGCTTTGCGCCGCAGTGGCGAATTCACTCGGGTAGGAATACTTGTTCTTGGCAGTAAAGCCCAGCAGGTTGCGCGCATTGCCTTTGCACAACTGCGCGTTGGCAGTCAGCAACGGCGCGGCGACGCGATACAGGCGATCCTGTTCTGCGGTCAAGGTACGCAACGCGGCTTGTTCCGGCGTGTCGGCCGGTGGCCGGGCGGCTGGCGGCGGCGTGTTGGACTGAGGGGCTGTCGAAGTGGTCGGCGCTTGCGTGGCGCAAGCTGCGAGCAGCGCCAGCGGAGCGAGAACCAGACAGGTTTTCCATGACTGTCGGCGCCCCTGATTTTTTACTGCCATCAAGTTCTCCATTAGTGTTTGCCGGTGCTGCCGAAGCCGCCCGCGCCACGTTCGCTGGAATCGAATTCTTCGACGATATTGAATCCGACTTGCAATACCGGAACGATGACCAGTTGCGCCAGACGTTCCATGGGATTTAAGACAAATTCGGCTTGACCACGGTTCCATGTCGAGACCATCAATTGTCCTTGATAGTCAGAATCAATCAGTCCGACCAGATTGCCGAGCACGATGCCGTGTTTGTGGCCGAGACCGCTGCGCGGCAGAATCATGGCTGCATAGCCGGGATCGGCGATATGAATCGCGAGGCCGGTCGGAATCAGATGCGTGGCACCCGGCGCAATCGTCAACGGGGCTTCCAGGCAGGCGCGCAGATCGAGTCCGGCGCTGCCGCCGGTGGCATACGCCGGCAATTGGTCTTGCATGCGTGGATCGAGAATTTTGATATCAATGGTTTTCATGTGCTTCGTGCTGAAAGTGAAGGTAAGGGGTGGGCCGCAGAGCGCTTGTCAGGCAGCGCTGAGGCGGCGTGCTATTTCGCGTATCAGTTGGCGCGCCAGCGTTTGTTTATCGGCGCGCGGCAGCGCCACATGGCCCCGGGCGTCGAACAGCAGCAAGGCGTTGTCATCTTTGCCAAAGGTCTGGTGACCGATATTGCCGACCAGCAGCGGAATGTTTTTCTTCAGGCGTTTGGCGGCGCCGTGTTGTTCCAGGTTTTCTGATTCGGCGGCAAAGCCAACGCAATAGGGCCGTGTTTCCAACGCGGCAACCTCCGCCAGAATGTCCGGGTTTTGCTCGAACGCCAGCTGCGGCGCCTGGCCGTCGGCTTGCTTTTTCAGTTTCTGATCGCTGACATTGGCCACCCGCCAGTCGGCGACGGCAGCCACCGCGATGAAAATGTCCTGCCCGCTGACGTTGCCGTGGACTGCGGCATGCATGTCGCGTGCGGTCTGAACGTCGATGCGTTGCACGCCATAAGGCGTATCGAGTGCGGTCGGACCGGAGATCAGTACGACTTCGGCGCCAGCCTCGCGCGCTGCACGCGCCAATGCGTAACCCATTTTCCCGGAGGACAGATTGGTGATGCCACGTACCGGATCAATCGGTTCGAACGTGGGGCCGGCGGTCAGCAACACGCGGCGGCCGGCCAGTACCTTGGTTTGAAACGCGGCAACGATTTCTTCCAGCAGTTGCGCCGGCTCCAGCATCCTTCCGAGACCGGTTTCGCCGCAGGCCTGGGCGCCGGCTTCAGGGCCCAGCAGCAGAATGCCATCGCGGCGGATTTGCTCGACATTGCGCTGGGTAGCCGGGTTCTGCCACATTTCCACATTCATGGCCGGCGCTACCAGCAACGGCACCCCGGCCGGGCGCGCAATGCACAAGGTGGACAGCAGATCGTCGCAGGCGCCGTGCGCCAGTTTGAAAATGAAATCGGTGGAGCAGGGCACGATCACGATGGCGTCGATGCCGCGCGTCAGATCGATGTGCGGCATGTTGTTGGCGATGCGCGCATCCCACTGGTCGGTATAGACCGTGTTGCCGGTCAGCGCCTGCATCGTCACCGGGGTGATGAACCGGGTGGCAGCCTGCGTCATCACGACTTGCACCGAAGCGCCGGCCTTGCCGAGACCGCGTGCCAGTTCGGCCGCTTTGTAGCAGGCGACGCCGCCGGTCAGGCCGAGTAAGATTTTTTTGCCAGCGAGATCCATGTTGCTGCTCCCGGAATGATATTGCAATGAAGTTCGGCGCCGATGATGGGGCCGGTGCTGTCCGCGCCGGTCGCCGCGCCTATTTTCCTACGCGGCGCAGTTCGTCCACGACAAACAGTATCGCACCGATGCAAATGGCGCTGTCGGCGATGTTGAAAGCGGGCCAGTGCCAGCGGCCAACATAAACGTCGAGAAAGTCGATCACATGACCATAGACGATACGGTCGATCACATTGCCGATTGCGCCGCCGAGAATCAGGGCCAGCGCCCAGCAAAACATGCGCTGACCGGCATGACGCCGCAGCAGGTAGATGATATAAATCGCGGCGCCGATGCCGATGACGGTAAAGAAATGGCGCTGCCAGCCGGATTCCGACGACAGAAAGCTGAACGCCGCACCCTTGTTATACACCAGTACCAGATTGAAGAACGACGTGACCGCCATTGATTCACCGTAATGGAACAGCTTCGTGATGGTGATCTTGGAGAGCTGATCCAGCAACAGGATGATGGTAGCGATGCCCAGCCAGGGCAGCAGCGAATTGCCGGAGGAAGAGAGGGAACGTTTTTTGGTTGCCATGGTGTGATAGAAGGAACGTGGTGCCGTCCCGCGATGCACTCAGTGCAACGCAGGACGGCGTGGATCAGGCAAAGTGGCGCGATTCGCCCTGGCCGAACAGATTGGATTCGCAGCGTCCGCACAGGCCCGGGTGTTCCGGGTGTGAGCCGACATCGGCGCGGTAATGCCAGCAGCGTTCGCATTTTTGCTCGGTCGATGGCGTCACGATGATGGTTTCTTCAGCAGCGCTGGCGACTTGCGTCACCTTGGCGGCAGACGTGATCAGCACGAACTTCAGGTCATCGCCGAGACTTTGCAGCAGGGCATATTTGCCGGCATCGACCTTGAGTTCCACTTCGGCCTGCAACGAGGAACCGATGTTGCCGGCCATGCGCACTTCTTCCAACTGCTTGGTGACGGTGGCGCGCACTTCATGCAACAGCTTGAACTTGGCCAGCAATTGCTCGCCATCGGCGACTTCCGGCAAGGTGTAGTAAGTCTGCGTGAAGATGGTTTCATCGCTGGCGGCAAAGGCTTCCTTGTCGGCGAAGAATGACCACGCCTCTTCCGCCGTGAACGACAGCGTCGGCGCGATCAGGCGCAGCAGCGATTGCGTGATGTGCCAGATCGCGGTTTGCGCCGAACGGCGCGCGGGCGAGTTGACGCCGCTGGTGTACAGCCGGTCTTTGAGGATGTCGAGGTAGAACCCGCCGAGATCTTCCGAGCAATACATTTGCAGCTTGGATACCACCGGATGGAATTCGTAAGCATCGTAATGCGCCAGAATATCTTTTTGCAGCGCCGCCATGTCGGCGATGGCGTAGCGATCGATTTCCAGCATCTCGGCCACCGGCACGGCATGCGTGGCCGGCACGAAGTCGGAGGTGTTGGCCAGCAGGAAGCGCAAGGTATTGCGGATGCGACGATAGGCTTCCACGACACGCTTGAGGATTTCATCGGAGATCGAGATTTCGCCCGAGTAGTCGCTGGAAGCCACCCACAGACGCAGGATTTCCGCGCCCAGCGAATCGGCTACCTTTTGAGGCTCGACGCCATTCTTGAGCGACTTCGACATCTTGCGGCCTTCGCCGTCGACCACGAAGCCGTGCGTCAGCAAGGCCTTGTAGGGCGCGCAGCCATTGAGCATGGAAGAGGTCAGCAGCGACGAATGGAACCAGCCGCGATGCTGGTCCGAACCTTCCAGATACAGGTCGGCCGGGAATTGCAATTCCTGCTTGTGCGAACCGCGGATGACGGTCTGATGCGTGGTGCCGGAGTCGAACCAGACGTCCAGCGTATCCTTGTTTTTCAGATACAGGTCGGCTTCATCGCCGAGCAACTCTTTCGGGTCCAGCGTTTGCCAGGCTTCGATGCCATGCTGTTCGATGCGTTGGGCGACTTGTTCCAGCAATTCCGGTGTACGCGGATGCAGTTCGCCGGTTTCCTTGTGCACGAAGAAGGCCATCGGCACGCCCCATTGCCGTTGACGCGACAGCGTCCAGTCGGGCCGGTTGGCGATCATGCCGTGCAACCGGGCTTTGCCCCACAACGGATAAAACGCCGTCGCTTCAATTGCCGCCAGCGCCGTTTCGCGCAAGCTGGCGCCGCCATCTTTCGGCGTGTTGTCCATGCTGGCGAACCACTGTGATGTGGCACGGTAGATGATCGGTGTTTTATGACGCCAGCAATGCATGTAGCTGTGATCGAACATGACCAGCTTGAATAAAGATCCGGCAGCATCCAGTGCGGAGCAGATCGGCTTCGACGCTTCCCAGATGGTCATGCCGGCAAACAGCGGCAACCACGAGGCGTAACGACCGTCGCCCATGACCGGATTGATGAAGTCATCATCCTTCATGCCATGTGCTTTGCAGGAGATAAAGTCTTCGATACCGTAGGCCGGTGCCGAGTGGACGATACCGGTACCGCTGTCCGCCGTGACATAGTCGCCCAGATAGATTGGCGACAAACGGTCATAGCCGCTGTCGGCTTTCGCCAGCGGATGTTTGAAACTGATCAGCGACAACGCTTCGCCCTTGGTGGTGGCGATCACTTTGCCTTGCAGGCCGTAGCGTTGCAGGCTGGCTTCGACCAGATCGTTGGCAAGGATCAGCAGCAGCGGTTCGCCGTTGCGTTCGGTTTGCACCAGCGCGTAATCGAATTCGGGATGGACATTGAGCGCCTGATTGGACGGGATGGTCCAGGGCGTGGTGGTCCAGATGACGATGTAACCCTGTTCGGTCGGCAATGCGGACAGACCGAATGCAGCAGCGATCTTGGCCGGCTCGGCAAACGCAAAGCCGACATCGATGGCCGGGTCGCGTTTGTCCTGATACTCGACCTCTGCTTCGGCCAGCGCCGAACCGCAATCGAAACACCAGTTGACCGGCTTCAGGCCGCGATAGACGAAACCCTTTTCCAGAATGGTGCCGAGCGCGCGCAGTTCATCCGCTTCGTTCGAGAAATTCATGGTCTTGTATGGGTTGTCCCATTCGCCCAGTACGCCGAGCCGGATGAAATCCTTTTTTTGCAATTCGATCTGTTCATTGGCATACGCGCGGGCCTTGGCCTGCACTTCGGCGATCGGCAGATTCTTGCCGTATTTCTTTTCGATCTGGATTTCGATCGGCATGCCATGGCAATCCCAGCCCGGCACATATTGGGCATCGAAACCCGCCATGTTGCGCGCCTTGACGATCATGTCCTTGAGGATCTTGTTGACTGCGTGGCCCAGATGGATTTCACCGTTGGCATACGGCGGACCGTCATGCAGGATGAACTTGGGCCGGTTGGCGGATGCCTTGCGGATGCGGTTATAAACTTTCCGGGATTGCCATTCCTTGACCCATTGCGGTTCGCGCCTGGCCAGGTCGCCGCGCATCGGAAACGCGGTTTCGGTCATGTTGACCGGATATTTGCTCGGGGTCTTGCCTTCTTGCTTTGCAGGCTTGTTCGGTTTTGTCGGTTCGTTGGACATAAATTTTCTTCAATTAAATTCCATGGGGCCGTGCCGTCGGGCAGGGCGAGAGGCCGGGAGTACCGGCCGGCAATCAGGGTTGACCAGCGTCAAATTCGATCTGTTGCAGAAATGGCGAAACTCGCCTGTTCGGTAAAGTAGGCGCGGGCGTTGACGGCGTCGCGTTCGATGGCGGCGGTCAGTGTCGGCAAATCGACGTACTTTTCTTCGTCGCGCAATTTCTTGAGAAATTCAATGCGCAGCAGTTTGCCGTAACAGTGTTGGTTGAAGTCGAATACATGCGTTTCGAGCAGCACGCGGCCGCTGTCATCCACGGTAGGACGCACGCCGAGACTGGCGACCGCCGGCAGCGGTTGCGGCCCCAGACCGTGTACCTGCACTACAAAGATGCCGCTCAGGGCAGGACGTTTGTGGCCAACGCGCATGTTCAGTGTCGGAAAGCCGATGCTGCGACCGAGCTTTTTGCCGTGGATGACATGTCCCGAGATGGCATACGGATGTCCCAGCAATTGCCGGGCATGCTCAAAATCGCCGGCGGCCAGTGCGGTGCGCACTGATGACGAGGAGATGCGCACGCCCTGATTGTTCACATTCGGCATGGTGTGCACTTCAAAGCCATATTTCTTGCCGGCTTCGATCAGGGTGGCGATATTGCCGGCGCGCTTGGCGCCGAAGCAGAAATCTTCGCCGACCAGCAGCCAGCGCACATGCAATCCTTGCAGCAGGATTTTTTCGATGAAGTCTTGTGGCGACAGTCCCGCGAAATTGCTGCTGAAATGTTCGACGATGACGCGGTCGATACCGGCGTTGGCCAGTGACTGCAACTTGTCGCGCAGATTGGCAATGCGTTGCGGTGCCTTTTCGGGCATGCCGGCGCGTTGCGCAAAGAATTCACGCGGATGAGGCTCGAAGGTCATGACCGCCGCGTCGAGGCCGAGGCGTGAGGCGGCCTCGCGCACTTGCGCCAGCAGCGCCTGGTGGCCACGGTGCACGCCGTCGAAGTTGCCGATCGTCAAGGCGCACGGGGCGCGCGATTCAGCATTGGGAAGTCCGCGAAATACCTTCATGGAAGAAGAGGAAAGTGGTTCTGTCGCAAAAACCTCCCATTATAGATGCTTTCGGGAAGTTTCCTTGTATTGCCGTGCCAATCAAATTCGTCCGGCTGATCCGGGTGTGGCAATAGTTGACTGTTTTGACATGTTTGCGGTGTTGATGCTGATCCGGCCGTTGCGGTCGTCGAAACGACGGCAACGGCCGGATAGCGTGTTGCAGTGCGCGGTGGTGTTCAGGCGCGTGAAGAGCCCAGCAAGCCGCTCAGCAGCCCGCCCAGTTCAGAGGACAGGTCGCTGCCTGCTTCCGGCACCTTGCCGGCGGGAGTCAGTTTGTCCACCAGGCCCGGCAGAATCTGCGCCAGATGTCCGGCCGTATCAACTTGCGACAGACCGGCAGCCTGTGCCAGTTCGCTCAGTTTGTCTTCGCCGATGGCCTGCTGCACCTGATCGCCGGAAATCGGTTTGTTTTCACCGGTGCCGACCCATGAATCGGCAATGTGGCCGAGGCCGGCATTTTGCAGGTTGCTGAGCAAGCCGCCCAGACCGCCACCGGAATTGTTCAGCATGGATAACGCGGCTTGAATCAGCGCCGCTTTGGGATCGTTGCCGCCCTGTTGATTCAGTGCGCCAAGTACGCTGTCGAGTAAGCCCATTGCATTCTCCTGAGTAAGATGATTTGCAGCAACGCGAGTGGTTGCTGCAAGGGGGGGAAACCGTTGCTGTACGGCTATTTGCGAGGATTGCAATGCCGCCATCAGCAATATATCGGGAATCAGGAAAGTTGTACAAATGTTATTTAAAAAGCATGTTTTCCGGCAGCAGATTGTCGATATCGATGTCCATCATTTGATGATCACCTTCTCGATTACCTTTGGGCGCTCACATCTCGCCCCAAATCGCATTGAGTGCCGCCATGGCACTCAGGCCAGCGGTTTCAGTCCGTAAAATGCGCGGCCCCATTGACAGCATCAGTGCGCCGTTGGCGACCGCCAGATTTTCTTCGGCTTCGGTAAAGCCGCCTTCCGGGCCGACCATCAGGCCCACCGCCTGTGCCGGCTGATGCCGCGCCCAATCGGACAGCGGTTGCTGCGCGCGCGGCGACAACAGCACGCGTTTGTGCAAATCGCTCTGGGCAATCCAGCTATTGAAATCATTGAGTGGCGCCAGTTGCGCCAGCCGGTTGCGGCCGCTTTGTTCGGCTGCGGCGTTGATGATGCCTTGCCAGTGCAATTGCTTTTTCTCTGCGCGCTCGCTGTTGAGCCTGACCACGCAACGCTGGGCAGACAGCGGCTGGATGGCGGTAACGCCCAGCTCCACGGACTTCTCGATGATCCAGTCCATCTTGCCGGCTTCCGGCAATGCCTGCGCCAGCATGAGGGCATAGGGCAACTCGGCTTCGCGGGCGGAGAATGTTTTCAGTTCAACGTGAACCCGTTTTTTTTCGAGCCGGGTAATGCTGGCGGTGTATTCGCCGCCGGCACCATTGAACAGCGTGACCGCTGCACCGGGTTGCAGGCGCAATACCTGAATGTGATGCGAAACCTGCTCCGGTAACGCGAGTTCCATGCCAATGGTCATGGCATCCGGACAATAAAAGCGCGGCATGATGAATATCCTGATACAGATGACAGCAAGCGGCAAGAGCGTCCGATGATCGTCTGCGATTAGCCGCTGCCAGAGATTTTGGGCCTTCCCGGCGATTTCAGATTTTAATTCTTCAGCGCGCTCTCTGGTAAAATACTTGGCTCTGTAATAGTAGGCCGAAGACTGGGCGCATTGTTGTCTGATCGCAACTTCTCCGGCCGCAACTCTGCAACTCTTTGACACCGACATGACTTCCACACTCCCAACCGACAAGATGGCCAACGCAATCCGCGCTTTGGCAATGGATGCAGTACAAAAAGCAAATTCAGGGCACCCAGGCATGCCGATGGGAATGGCGGAAATCGCTGTTGCATTGTGGGCCAAGCACTATCGCCACAATCCGGCCAATCCGCAGTGGAGCAACCGTGATCGCTTCGTGTTGTCAAACGGACATGGTTCGATGTTGCACTACGCGTTGCTGCATCTGACCGGTTACGACCTGTCGATGGATGAAATCAAGAACTTCCGCCAATTGCACTCCAAGACTGCCGGCCATCCGGAAGTCCACATTACACCGGGTATCGAAACCACTACCGGCCCATTGGGTCAGGGCGTGACCAACGCGGTCGGCATGGCGCTGGCAGAAAAACTGCTGGCAGCGGAATTCAACAAGCCTGATCTGGCAGTGGTCGATCACTACACTTACGCGTTCGTCGGCGACGGTTGCCTGATGGAAGGTATTTCCCACGAAGCCTGTTCGCTCGCCGGCACGCTGCGCTTGTCCAAGCTGATCGTGCTGTACGACGACAACGGCATTTCCATCGACGGTCATGTCGAAGGCTGGTTCAAGGACGATACCCCGAAGCGTTTCGAGTCGTATGGCTGGAACGTGATTCCGGCGGTCGACGGTCACAGTGTGGAAGCCGTCAATGCGGCCATTCACCAGGCCAAGCTGGCCGACAAGCCGACCCTGATCTGCTGCAAGACCGTGATCGGCAAGGGTTCGCCAAATCTGGCTGGTACCGACAAGGTGCACGGCGCGGCATTGGGCGACAAGGAAATCGCGGCCGTGCGTGAAGCGCTGGGCTGGACTTCGGCACCGTTTGAAATTCCTGCCGACATTTATTCGGCATGGGATGCCAAGGAGCAGGGCAAGCAGCTCGAAGGCGACTGGAACAAGCTGTTCCAGAGCTATCAGTCCAAGTATCCAGAGCAAGCCGCCGAACTGGCGCGCCGCATCAAGGGTGATTTGCCGGCAACGTTTGATCAGACCGTGCAGGCATATCTTGCCGCTACGGTCGAAAAGAAAGAAAACATTGCTACCCGCAAAGCCAGCCAGAATGCGATTCAGGCTTATGCACAAGTGTTGCCTGAATTCCTCGGCGGCTCGGCCGATCTGACCGGTTCCAACCTGACCAACTGGAAAGAGTCGGTTGCGGTGCGCGCCGATCAGGCTGGTAATCACATCAACTACGGTGTGCGCGAATTCGGCATGAGCGCGATCATGAACGGTATTGCCCTGCACGGCGGTTATATCCCGTTCGGCGCGACCTTCCTGACATTCTCCGATTACAGCCGCAATGCATTGCGCATGGCGGCACTGATGAAAATCCGTTCACTGTTCGTGTTCACGCATGACTCGATCGGCCTCGGCGAAGATGGTCCGACCCATCAATCGGTGGAACACGTGTCGAGCCTGCGCCTGATCCCGAATCTGGACAACTGGCGCCCGTGCGATACCGTGGAATCGGCGATTGCGTGGGAGCAGGCCGTCAAGCGGGCGGATGGTCCGAGCACCCTGATCTTCTCGCGTCAGAACCTGCCATATCAGGAACGTACGCCGGCACAGATCGATGGCGTGCGTCGCGGTGGCTATATTCTCAAGGACGCCAAGGATGCCAAGGTCATCCTGATCGCCACCGGTTCCGAAATCGAACTGGCAGTGAAAGCGGCCGACGAACTGACAGCGCAAGGCATTGCTGTGCGCGTGGTGTCGATGCCAAGCACCGATGTGTTTGATCGTCAGGATGCAGCCTACAAGGCCGGCGTTCTGCAGCACGGCGTGCCGCGCGTGGCGATTGAAGCCGGCGTGACAGCATTCTGGTACAAATATGTGGGTCTGGAAGGCGCCGTGATCGGGATTGATACATTCGGCGAATCGGCACCTGCCGGCGTTTTGTTCAAGCACTTCGGCTTCACCGTGGAAAACGTGGTGAACAAGGTCAAGCTGGTCCTCGCCTGATCAGCCGGCTGCGAATAAACGCATACAGCTTTTTTTATCACTACCATCGGAGAAAACATGACTATCCGCGTTGCAATCAATGGCTATGGCCGCATCGGCCGCAACATCCTTCGTGCGCATTATGAAGGTGGCAAGAAACACGACATCGAGATCGTTGCCATCAACGACCTCGGCGATCCGAAAACCAATGCGCATCTGACGCAATACGATACTGCCCACGGCAAGTTCCCTGGCACGGTGGTGGTCGATGGTGATTCGATCGTAGTCAATGGCGACCGCATCAAGGTACTGGCACAACGCAACCCGGCAGAACTGCCATGGGGCGAACTGGGCGTTGATGTCGTGCTGGAATGCACCGGCTTCTTCACCACCAAGGAAAAGGCCGGCGCCCACATCAAGGGCGGCGCCAAGAAGGTGATCATTTCCGCACCGGGCGGCAAGGATGTGGATGCGACAGTCGTGTTCGGCGTCAACCATGACGTGCTCAAGGCAAGCGATACCGTGATTTCCAACGCATCGTGCACCACCAACTGCCTGGCACCGCTGGTCAAGCCGCTGAACGACAAGATCGGTCTGGTCAACGGTCTGATGACGACAGTCCATGCCTACACCAACGATCAGGTGCTGACCGACGTCTATCACGAAGATCTGCGCCGCGCCCGTTCCGCCACCATGAGCATGATCCCGACCAAGACCGGCGCTGCTGCCGCGGTCGGTCTGGTATTGCCGGAACTGAACGGCAAGCTCGACGGTTACGCCATCCGCGTGCCGACCATCAACGTATCGGTGGTTGACCTGACGTTCATCGCCGCGCGCGATACTACCGTGGAAGAAGTCAACAGCATCCTCAAGGAAGCATCCGAAGGCGCATTGAAGGGTATCCTGACCTATCAGACTGAACCGCTGGTGTCGGTCGACTTCAACCACAATCCGGCTTCCTCGAATGTGGACTCGCCATTGACCAAGGTTTCCGGTCGTCTGGTCAAGGTCGCTTCGTGGTACGACAACGAATGGGGCTTCTCCAACCGTATGCTGGACACGACCGTGGCGCTGATGGCAGCAAAATAATCGTCATTTGCGATTGATCTGGCCCAAATCTGCTTCTTTTCATCGCATGCGTTGCAGGCGATGTCTTGGAAAATGTCAGGGCCTGATCGATAAATCATCGAGAGGCTGTTGCAAAACCTGGTTTTGCGACGGCCTTTTGTGTTTTTAGCGCTATCGCCATCGTCCAACTGATCATTGAGGGATCAAATGTCATCAACGTCATCCAGCATGCGCGCCACTTGCGTCAATATCATCGCCGTCCTCGGCCTGAGTTTCGGACTCGGCGGTTGCGATTATATCGGCAGCTTTGGCAAGCCCAGGCAGACGCCGGAAGAGGCGCGTGCCGAAGGCATTGCGCTCGGTGCCGGATGCCGCCAGGCGGGACAGACGCTGGAAGACTGCTTTCAGCGCAATCCGGAGAGCCAGAAGGCCGGCATGTTCACCGGCTGGAAAGAAATGCATGAATACATGGCGGCCAAGAATATCCAGACCGCCATGCCGACTCCGGTGAAGGATGAGGCAGAAGCCGATGCCGCCACCAAAGAGGGCGGCAAGGACGACAAGTCTGCCAGGAAAGACAAGGATAAGGACGGCAGCAAGGATAAAGACAGCAGGGAAAGCCGCAACCGCGACCGCGACAGCGGCAAGGATAAGGATAAAGACAGCAGCCGTTCGGCCCGCAATCGCGACAAGGACAGCAGCAAGGACAAGGATAGCGCCGGCAGCGACCGCAACAGCAAATCTGCCAGCCGCGATGACGCACCGCGCAAAGACCGCTATTGATCGCTTGCATCCGGCGTATTTGCCATCTTCCCCGGTATCTGCGGATGCCGCCGTCACAGGCCCGCAGATTCTGCCGGGCCTGTTTTCATGTCGGCGGCTGCCAACCGATATGCGGTGCGACCGACAAGTCGCATTCATTCTGCAATAGCGGCATGCAAACCAGCGACTGCCGATCCAATGACTCCCGGTCTGCCCGGCATTTTTGCATTTCACGACAATGCGGTGCATCATGCACGCTGTTTCCGTTGCCATCTACCGTATGAATGCCCCCCTTCTCAAGTCGCAAGAATTACCGCCGCATGTGCCGGAAACGGCTTTCGGTATCTGGTTTCTGCAAACGCATACCTGGACTGTACACGTGCTGGAGCGGGCATTTCGCGATCTGGAGCCACTGATTGCGGCGCGCCGTGACAGCTATCCGGTAGTGGCGGACGTCGGCTGCGGCTGGGGGCGCTCACTGCCGAAACTGCATCAGCGTTTTGCGCCGCAACGGCTGATCGGGATGGATATCGATGCCGACATGCTGGCCGCGTCGGCGCGCGAAGTGCAGGCTGCGGGGATCGCGGCCGAATTCATCCAGTGTTCGAGCTCGGCGCTGACGCTGGACGATAACAGTGTCGATTTGCTGTTTTGTCACCAGACCTTTCACCATCTGATCGAGCAGGAGCAGGCGATTCAGGAATTTTTCCGGGTGCTCCGGCCGGGTGGCATCTTGCTGTTCGCCGAATCTACCAAGCGTTACATCGATTCATGGATGATCCGCTTGCTGTTCCGGCATCCGATGCAAGTACAAAAGACGGCAGACCAGTATCTGGCGCTGGTGCGCAGTGCCGGCTTTCAGGTGGCGCCGCAGGCGATCTCTTATCCGTATCTGTGGTGGAGCCGCTCCGATCTGGGATTGATGGAGCGCTTGTTGAAAATCGCTCCCAAGCCGGGGCATGAAGAAACCCTGATCAATCTGGTGGCGGTCAAACCTGATCCAGCCACCCCGGCGGCCATCGTCTGAGCCGGTATTGACGTCGCTCAGACGATGGCAAAGGTCTTGGCCCACAAACGCCGCACACTGCCGGCTTCCTTCGATACGCGTTCGACTTCGGTGCGCGCACGTTCTTCACCCTGCAAGCGAATCTGATGCTGCAATTTGCGGAACACCCGATAGGCATTGGCCACGTCGGCTGCCAGTTCGGCATCGATCAGGCCCAGCTCGCCGCATAATTTCAGCAAGGCGATATTGCCGATATCGGCCGTCAGTTGTTCGTATTCCGGGGCGTAGCGCAACACCAGAAATTGCACGATGAATTCGATGTCGATCATGCCGCCGGCATCGTGCTTCAGATCGAACAGCATGCTGCGGTTGGGATGCGCCTCCTGCATTTTCTTGCGCATCGTCAGCACTTCGTCTTTCAGCTTGTGCGGATCGCGCTGCTGCCGCAATACCTTCTCGCGCAAGGCTTCAAAGCGTACGCCGATGGCGCTGTCGCCGGCGCAGAAACGGGCCCGCGTCAGGGCCTGGTGTTCCCACAGCCAGGCCGAATTCAACTGATAC
Organism: Herbaspirillum autotrophicum; assembly: GCF_001189915.1. Lineage (GTDB taxonomy): Bacteria > Pseudomonadota > Gammaproteobacteria > Burkholderiales > Burkholderiaceae_D > Herbaspirillum > Herbaspirillum autotrophicum. The sequence goes on along the minus strand of NZ_LFLS01000003.1, from coordinate 59,400 downwards.
TTTTCAAAGGTGGCGAAGGACGACACCAGCAAACCGCTGGCGCCATCCGGACGCAAGGCGATATCGATGTCGAACAGGTTGCCGGCCGGCGTCAGGGCCGTCATCCAGGTGATGAAGCGCTGTGCCAGTTTGGCGTACAAACCGGGGGCTTCCTGATCGTCGTCCTCGTACAGAAACACCACGTCCAGGTCGGAGACATAACCGAGTTCCTTGCCGCCCAGCTTGCCATAGGCGATCACCGCAAATTGCGGTATTTCGCGATGACGGTTGGCGATGGTTTGCCAGACCGCCTGAACGGTGGCGGCCACCAGAATGTCGGCCAGTGCCGACAGGTAATCGGCCAGCCGCTCGACGCTCAGATCGCCTTCCAGATCCTGCGCCAGCAAGCGGAACAATTGCGCATGGTGCATTTCGCGCAAGATATCCATCTGGCGTTCGGTATCGCCCGGCGCGGTATCGAGCTGGCGCTGGCAATCCAGTGCAAAGGCGGGCCAGTCGGCGGGCGCCTTGAGGGTACGGTCGTCCAGCAATTCATCCAGCAAGATCGGATGCTGGGTCAGATACTTGGCGGCCCAGTCGCTGGCGGCGATCATGCGGATCAGGCGCGTCAGTGCATGCGGGTATTCGGTCAGCAGCGCCAGGTAGGCAGCGCGACGGGCGATGGCTTCGAGAAAATCGAGCAGGCGCCCGAGTGTTGCCAGCCGGCCTTGCGGCATGCGACCGATGATCGGCAACGCCGCATTGATCAAGGCCGTCAGACGCACGCGGCTGGCTTCCGGCAGCGATTGCAGGCGCGGCGATTGCCAGGTCAGCAGCAAGCGTTGCGAGGCGGTCGCCACTTCTTCGAAGCCCAGTGCGTGCAGTACCGACGTGATCGATTCCAGATTGTCGTGTTCATTCAGTTCGCACAGTTCCTTGCCATCACTGTCTTCGTCGGCTTGCTTGTCGTTGAAGATGGTGTCGAATTGCAGCGCCACGATACGCCGGTGTTCTTCGAGCGCGGCCAGCAGCGCAGCGGTTTCGCGGTAACCCATCATGTTGGCTACGAGCAGGCGGTCGCTGTCGCTGACCGGCAAGGTGTGGGTCTGGGCATCGTCCAGATATTGCAAGCGATGTTCCAGATTGCGCAGGAAGGTATAGGCACTCAGCAATTGTTCGACCACTTCCGGCGTCAGCAGATTCTTTTCGGCCAGCGTGCGCAAGGTGGTGCGGGTCGAGCGATCGCGCAGATCGGTCTCGCGGCCACCGCGAATCAGTTGGAATACCTGGCTCACGAATTCGACTTCGCGAATGCCGCCGCGTCCCAGTTTGACGTTATTGCTGCGTTCCGGATGCAATGCTTCCTGCCGTTTCACCTCAGCGCGAATCTGGCCGTGCATTGAACGCAGTGCATCAATGGAGCCGTAATCCAGATAGCGCCGGTAAATGAACGGCCGGCTGATCGACTCCAGCGCCGCAATGTCATGCTCCTTGCCGGTCAGGGCGCGGGCCTTGGTCCAGGCATAGCGCTCCCATTCGCGGCCTTGCCGTATCAGATACTCCTCCACCATATTGAAACTGGCGACCAATGTGCCGGAGCCGCCGTTGGGGCGCAGCGCCATATCGACGCGGAAGGTGAAGCCGTCTTCGGTAATTTCGGCCAGCGCGGCGATCAGCTTTTTTCCGAGCCGGGTGAAAAATTCGTGATTCGACAATGAACGCTGCTCGGGCAGCCCGGCGCGGGTATCGCCGTCTTCCGGATAAACGAAGATCAGATCGATGTCGGAAGACACATTCAGCTCACCGCCACCGAGTTTGCCCATGCCCAGCACGATCATTTCCTGCACGTCGCCGGACTCTTCGCCAATCGGCTGGCCGTGCACCGCGGTCAGATCCAGCATCAGCGCGCGCAAATGTTCTTGTACCGCGAAATCGGCAAAATCGCTCATGGTCCTGACCACTTCTGCCAGATCGGCCAGACCGCTCAGGTCGCGTTCGATCAGGGTGCAGATCACCAGATTGCGCAAGCGCCGCATGGCGGCATTGAGCGTGGCGCCGCCTGCGGTTTCCGTTTGTATCGCCCGGACAAAGAAATCCCGGTCCAGCGGCTGTACTGCCGACTGTTTTACCAGTCCGGCGCGTTTCGGATCGGAATTGGTCCAGCGGGAAAAGTAGCGGGAAGCGGCAGCACTGTTGAGGAGGGAATGAGTCACAGAGATCGTCAGGTTGGGTTGAATGAGATGGCGCTGTCTGCGACTGGCATCGGCAGCGGCGGCAAGCGGGATTGCCGGGCGCGAATCAAATGCCAGTTCAGGCGTCTTATAAGTGTTAACAGGGTCCGCAATTAGGTCAAAAGAGCGCTTCCATGCGATGATGTCATCCGTTTGTTTTATTCTACATTGAGTTTTTATTCTTGCCCTTGATGTCCGCAGATCAAAAAAACGCCTCGACCACGACCGCCCGCTTTGCGGCTTGCTGGCGAGTAATGCGAGACACGTTTTATCACGCCAACCGGGCCACCCGCTGCGTGCTGGCGATTACCTTCAAATTGCTGGTAGTCGGCTATTTTCTATTCTGCGCCTTGTTCCTGATGTTGCGCTACGTGATTCTGCCAGAGGTGGATCACTACAAGCCTGAAATTGAACAGATTGCTTCACGGGCAGTGGGGCGGCCGGTCACCATGGCGGCCATCGCCACGTCCTGGAGCGGCCTGCGGCCGCAACTGGCGCTGACCGATGTGGTGATCCACGATCAGGCCGGACAACCGGCGCTGAGCCTGCCGCACGTGTCGGCCACGTTGTCATGGAGTACATTGCTGGTCGGCAATCTGCGGTTCGAAAATCTGACCATCGACAATCCCGATCTGGCAATTCAGCGCAATGCCGCCGGCAAACTGTTTGTGGCCGGCCTGGCGGTCGATAACGGCGGGCACAGCGGTGCCGGGGCTGACTGGGTATTGTCGCAACGCGAAATCGTCATCAGAAACGGCAAGATCCGCTGGCGCGATGATTTGCGCAAGGCACCGGAACTGGCCCTCAATGATGTCACGCTGGTATTGCACAATAACTGGCGCAAGCATCAATTCGCCCTCAAGGCCACACCTCCGGCAGCCTTTGCCGCCCCGGTGGATATTCGCGCCAGTTTTTATCATCCCAGCTTTGCCTCCAGCATCTCCGATGTTTCACGCTGGAAAGGTACGCTTTATACCGATTTGCGCGATACCGACCTGAGCGTCTGGAAGGCCTATTTCGATTACCCGATCGACATCGCCCAGGGCCGGGGCTCGGTGCGTGCATGGCTGGACCTGGATCACGCCAAGGTCGCCAATTTCACCGCCGATCTGCACTTGTCGGATTTGTCGGCGCGGCTGGGCAAGGGACTGGAACCGTTGCAATTGAAGCAAGTCAACGGTCGCGTGTCTGCCAGCGAAGCAATGGGAGCGACGCCGCAAGACGGCGTACCCACATTTGGGGCCAACGGCCATGCCGTGACGCTGACCGACTTTTCGCTGCAAACCGATGATGGTTTCCTGCTGCCGGCCACCACCATCAGCGAGCGTTTTGAGCCGGCGACCAAGTTGCAACAAGAAAAAATGCGGGTGCAAGCCCGTTTTCTCGATCTGGAAACCTTGTCCAGTCTGGCTGCCCGCTTGCCGCTGACCGCATCGCAGCGGCAGTTGCTCAGTGATCTGGCGCCGCGCGGCCAGTTGAAAGACTTCAGTGTGCAATGGCAAGGCAGTTACCCGGATGTGGCGGCTTATCAGATTCGCGGCAGCTTCACCGGTCTCGGCATGAAGGCACAGGCACGACGGCCGGCGCAGGACAAGTTGCATGCCGCGGCACCGGCGATTCCGGGGTTTGCCAACCTGAGCGGACAGATCGACGCCAATGAAAAGGGCGGCACGCTGGGACTGGCAACCACCGACGCCGTATTCCGCTTGTCGGCCTATTTTTCCGATCCCGACATTGCGGTCGATAAACTCAACATGAATGCCCGCTGGACCTTTCAGAAAGACCAGCAATTGCTGTTTCAGATCGAGAACATGGACTTCGCGCAGGATGGACTGGCCGGCTCGCTGAGCGGGACCCATCTGATTCCGCTGCAAGGGAAATCGGTCGGCGCCATCGACATGAAGGGCCGCCTGAATGTACTGGACTTCAAGAAGGTCGGACGTTATTTGCCGGCGCAAACGCCGGTGCTGGTGCGCGACTGGGTAAGCAATGCGCTGGTGAATGGTCAATTGCACGATGCCGACGTGGTGCTCAAAGGCGATCTCGCCGATTTCCCGTTTCAACCGCTCAAGCCGGGCGATAAGCCGCGTGGCGAGTTCAGCCTCAATGGCAAGTTCGATGGCTTGACGATGAACTATTCGCCGTCGCATTTTGCGCTGGACGGCAAATCGCCGGAATGGCCGTTGCTGCAAGAAGCCAAGGGCACGCTTGCCATCAACCGCTCGCGACTTGAAATCAAGGCCGAGAGCGGCAAGACGCACGGTGTTGCCGTCAAGGATGTGAGCGCCGTCATTCCCGATTTGCTGGCGCATGAGTCCGTGCTGGAAATCGAAGGCAGCGCTGCCGGCGCCATGCAGGATTTCCTGCAATACGTGAGCGACAGTCCGGTGGCGCATTGGATCGGCAATTTTACCGAAGTCACCAAAGCCACCGGCAACGGCAAACTGCAATTGAAATTTCAACTGCCGCTGCACCACATGATCGATGCCAAGGTCGATGGCAATCTGCAATTCCTGAACAATGACGTCATGTTGCTGAACGGGCTGCCCACCATCTACAAGACCAGCGGCAAACTCGAATTCGATCAAAAGGGTTTTAATCTGAACGGTCTCAAGGGCCAGTTCCTGGGCGAGTGGGCCAATATTGCCGGCGGCACGCAACGGGATGGTTCGACGCTGGTCAAGGTGGATGGCGGCATGTCGGCTGAGGGGTTGCGCAAGAACTACAGCGAACCGGTGTTGCAACGCTTGCTGGAAAAACTCAGCGGTAGCACGCGGTATAACGCCACGATCAGCGTCAAGGGACACCAGCCTGAAATCATCGTGGAATCCGGTTTGCAGGGACTGGCGTTGAATTTGCCGGCACCGCTGGGCAAGACGGCGAGTGAAAACCTGCCGCTCAAGTTCGAACTGCTCGGTCTGGCCAGCGATGATCCGTTGGTCGAACGAGATGAACTCAAGTTATCGCTCGGGTCGGTGCTGGCCGCGCGTTATCAGCGGCAAAAAGCGCCGGGACGGCAAGCCGACTGGCGGGTTACCCGCGGCGGTATCGGGATCGAGCAACCGGCGCCGCTGCCCGACAGCGGGTTGATGGTGGCCGTCAATGCCAAAACTGCCAATGTCGATGAATGGGTCAGCTTCCGCTCAGCCGTAGTGGGCGAGGCTGACAGCAGCGAAGGCGGCGCTGCCTCGGGACTGAATGCCTATCTGGAACCGGATGCGCTGACGGTCAGGGCGACCGATCTGATCGTCATGGGCAAGAAACTCAACAACGTCGTGTTCGGTGCCTCGCATCAGCGGCGCACCTGGCAGGTCAATATCGATTCGGCGCAGATATCGGGTTATGCCACCTGGAACGAACCCAACCGTGGCCGTGGTCTGGGCAAGGTGACGGCGCGTCTGGCGGCGCTGAATATCCCGCAAAGCGCGGCGGCCGATGTCGGTGACATTCTGGAAGGCAATGGCACCACGACCCAGATTCCGGCGCTCGACATCGTGGCGGAAGATTTTCAATTGTTCGGCAAGAAACTCGGACGCCTGGAACTCAATGCCAACAACGTCGGCGTCAGCGTGGGCCGGGAATGGCGCATCAACCGCTTGTCGCTGGTCAATCCCGATGCCGAGTTCAAGGCAGCCGGCAACTGGATGGCGTTCGGCAACAGCAATACCTCGAATTTGACGTACGCACTGGATATCACTGATGCCGGCAAGCTGTTGGACCGGTTCGGCTTTCCGGGTGTAGTCAAGGGCGGCAAGGGCAAGCTCGATGGCGATGTCAGCTGGCGCGGTTTGCCGTTCTCCATGGATATCCCGACGCTGTCGGGACAGATTCACATGGATATCCACAACGGCCAATTTCTCAAGGTTGATCCGGGCGCGGCCAAACTGTTGGGAGTGCTGAACCTGCAAGCCTTGCCACGGCGTCTGATGTTCGACTTCCGCGATGTGTTCTCGGAAGGTTTTGCCTTTGACAATATCGTTGGTACGGCGTCCGTTTCGCAAGGTATCGCCAGTACCGACAATCTGAAAATGAGCGGCGTCACGGCCTCGGTATTGATGAACGGCTCAGCCGATATCGCCCGTGAATCGCAAAACCTGCATCTGGTGGTCATTCCCGAATTCAATCTGGGAACAGCGTCGGTGGTCGCATTGGCAATCAATCCGGTGGTCGGCGTCGGCACTTTCCTGGCGCAACTGTTTTTGCGCAACCCGCTGATGAAGTCGCTGACCTTTGAATACAATGTGACCGGGTCATGGAGTGATCCGGTGGTCGTCAAGCAAGAGCACAGCGGCACGGATGCCGGCGTTCAAGACAATGGCAAGTCCGACAAATAAGCGCTGCCGGTTGTTTCACGGCGCGGTTGCAGGCGCACTGAATGTTGCTGACGGAACGTCACTGCTGCGGGGCCCGGACATCATTGCGCCCGATCACCCCGGTATTGGCCAGCAGTTGCAGGCGGGCGGAACGCCACTCTGACAAACTTCTGATCCGTTCTTGCTGCGCGTCTGCCAGTGCCAGCTGCACGTTGAGCATGTCGAGAATATCTGCGATACCCCGGTCGTACTTGCGCCGTACGGTCTCCAATGCATCCTGAGCTGCCTCGATCAGTTTTTTGGACGTGTCCAGATTACGCAACGCGGCCACGGCATCAGCATGCGCCTTGGCGATTTCGCTCAATATCTGATTTTCGGTTTCCCGTACTTCCGTTTTTTTCTTTTCGATCCGGGCTTGTGCTGCGCGCACTTTGTAGGTACTCGCGAAACCATCGAACAATGGAATGTTGAGTGCCAGTCCGACCACCGATTCTTTTGAATGCACCGAAGACGCACTTTGACCGGGGCGGCCGTTGACGTAACGGCTGCCTGTAAAGTCCAGTGTCGGCAAACCTTCGGCACGCGCGGCAGTCAGATTCTCCCGCGCCGAGGCCAACTGCGCGCGCATCGCCAGCAACGCCGGATGCCGGTCCTGTGCCAGCGTCAGCCAAGCGCTCAGATCATGACGCAGCGCACTTTTCGCATCGACATAATCGGGCGCCAGGATCAGGCGTTGGGCGGCTGGCGATTGCACAGGAAAGCCCAAGGCAGTGACCAGAACCGACAACGATTTCCGGTATCGGCCAACAGCGCGGCTGCTTTCCAATTCCGCTTTGGCATGTGCGGTTCTGGCCTGCAAAGTATCGGTCCGGGCGCCGGCGCCGCGCGCTTCGCGCTTGCGGGCAGTCTCCCAGGTATGTTGCGCCAGGGTTTCGCTTTTTTCTTTGGCATCGTGATCCGCTTTCGCGGTTTGAGCGTCGAAGTAGGCACCAATGACATGCGCCAGGATTTTTTGCAGTACTGCATCATGGCTGGCCAATGCCGCTTCCAGTGAGGCATCGGCCGCACGGCGATTGGCACCGCGCGTACCGAAGTCGAGCAAACGCCACGTCAGCGTGAGGTAGCGGGAGTCGCTGGTGTGATCCGAATTGCCCGAAGAGTGCGATTGCGGATACGCGATTTTTTGGCGCGACCGGCTCATCCCCATGTTGAGCGCCGGCAGATAGGAGGCTCTTGCAGCGCCCACTTGCGCGGCCTGTATCTTGATGGATGCCCACGCACCTTGCACCTCCGGATGATGGCACAAGGCCAGATCGACGGCGACGGACAAGGTGAGCGGCTGGCCGTGGTCAAGATGGTCGTGCATGTCGGCAGCGCAACTGGCCGCTTGTGTATCACCGGGCAAGACTGTCGCTTGCTCCAGTTGTGGCGGCCTTGCCAGCAAGGGATCGGCAAAAGGCGTAGTCAACAAGTCGGCCCAGTCGCTCGCCCGGACATTGCTGCTGGCGCTGATCGCCGCACTCAACAGTATCGCGATCAGCCAATACCGGCAGTATGTCAAAGGGGAATCAACGTTCATGAAGCGCTTCCCGCTGATGCCGCATCAATGGCGAAAGCACATACGCGATGATGCGCCGGGTCCCCGTTTTTATTTCGACATTGACCGCCATGCCCGCCGTCAGGGGCACTGTCTTGCCATCGATCACGATGTCGCTGTTGTCGAGCATGATATTGGCAGAGTACATCAGACCCTGCTGTTCATCTTCCATGGCATCTTGCGAAACATGTTTGACGCTCCCATTGACGGTACCGTATCTGGTGTAGTCGAATGCATCGATCTTGACCCTGGCCTCCTGAGCAATGCTGATGAAACCGACATCCTTGTTTTTGAGAAATGCCTCGACTTCAACGATGTTTTCTTGCGGCACAATTTGCATCAGCGGTTGTGCAGCAGGTACCACACCGCCGACGGTATGCACCGTCAACTGTTGCACCGTGCCGTCCACCGGCGCCACCAGTTTCAGTAATCTGCTGCGTTCTCCTGCACGACGCTGATCTTGCGCGCTGGCAGCAATGATGCGGTTACCTTCGGTGATCGCATCATGGGCTTCTTTGCGGGTTTGCGCGAGCAGCGCTGCACGTTGATTTTTTACGTCCAGCAACAGACCTTCCAGATTTATTCTGGCCTGTTCTTTGTCGAGCCAGGCGTGCTGCGATACTGAACGATCCTGTACCAATGCGGCAAAGTCATCGGCCTGTTGCGCCACCAGCGGCAGCGCTCTGGTGTAGCGCGTGACTTCGCCGTCGAGTCGTTTCAGCCTGGCGTGAAAATCGCGATACAGGCCTTCCAGATGCTGTCTGGCGGCGTTCCATTGTTCTTTGCTGGCGCCTGCCACCGGAGGTAATGCCGGCAATTGCAGGCGATCTACGGCAGCATTCATCGATGTCGCGCGCGCTACTTGCAACCTTGCTTGCGTCACACTCTCCATGGCTTTGTCATGTTCGGCATCGCTGCTGCTGGAATCAAGTTCGATCAGCACCTCGCCGGCACGCACGCGTTGACCTTCGGTCACGTGCAGTGCCCGCACGCTGGCAACATCAATGGCTGCAATGGTTTTGGTGCGTGCCGTGAGGATGATTTTTCCGCTTGCATTGACAACAATATCAACCTTGCCAAAGACGGACCACAGCAACGTGCACACGACCAGTGCCATCAATATGCGTGCGGTCCAGCGCAAGGAAGGCGAGCCGGGGGTCTCTTGCAGGGCCAGGCCGGCAGGCAGGAATTCGGCTTCTTGTTTGTTGAAGAAGTCGGTCCGCATCGCATGGCGTCTGGTCCAGAAATGAAAAAAAACTGCGTGGTAGCGGTGCAGCAGTCCAATGGCGGCTTGCAGGCGGTGGCGCATGCTCATGGCGTCATCCCCGCAGGTGCAGGGGCGCCGGCACCCGCGGGGATGTGTCGTTGCGTGCTTTGCAAGTGGTACAGATGATGATAAATGCCATCGCCATTTTGCAGCAGTTCATCATGACTGCCGGTCTCGGCGATTTGTCCGCGCTCCATGACGATGATACGATGGGCATCGCGCACGGCACTCAGGCGATGGGCGATGATGAGAACCGTGCGACCAGTGCAAATCTGTCGCATGTTGTCCTGAATGATCTTTTCTGATTCGTAATCCAGTGCACTGGTGGCTTCATCGAAAATCAAAATGCGCGGATTGGTAATCAGGGCCCGGGCGATGGCGATGCGCTGACGTTGCCCGCCGGACAGACCGGTGCCGTTTTCACCCACCTGCGTGTCGTACCCCTCCGGCAGCTCGCAAATGAATGCATGCGCGCCTGCCAGTTTGGCGGCCTCAATGATGCGCTCGATCGGCAGCGCCGGATCGGACAGCGCAATGTTGTCTCGAATCGAGCGCGAAAACAGAAGATTCTCTTGCAACACGATGCCGATTTGGTGGCGCAGCGAGGCTGTATCGATGATCGCGATATCCTGGCCATCGATCATGACGCGGCCGCGATCCGGTATGTAGAGTCGTTGCACCAGCTTGGTCAGCGTGCTTTTGCCTGAACCCGAACGACCGACGATGCCGATGATTTCTCCCGCTGAAATCTTGCATTGCAGAGCGCGAATCACTTCCGGTGCGTCAGGACGATAACGAAATGACACGCGGTCGAATTCAATCGCGCCGGTCACGCGTGGCATACGTGTTTTATTGCCTGCAACCTCGGTGTTGGCATTCAGAATGTCGCCCAGCCGGCTCATCGAAATGCCGACTTGCTGAAAATCATTCCACAACTGCGCCAGCCGCAGAATGGGCGATGCCACCTGGCCTGCCAACATGTTGAATGCCACCAGTTCGCCCACGGTCATCTGGTTGTCGATCACCTGCAAGGCGCCCAGCCACATGATGACTGCAGTGGTCAGTTTGCCCACCAGACTGATGCCGCCATTGGCGACCAGACCGATGTTGGTGGTCGACAGACCGGCACTCACATAGGCTGCCAGTTGCCTGTCCCATGTCCGCTGCCAGCGCGGTTCCACGGCCATGGCCTTGAGCGTATCCATACCGCTTATTGTTTCGACCAGGAACGACTGATTTTCTGCGCTCTTGTTGAATTTGTCGTTGAGCCTGGCCCGCAGTAGCGGAGTGAATGCCAGCGACAGCGCCAGATAGAGCGGAATCGACAGCGCCACAATCAACGTCAGGGTCGGGCTGTACCACAGCATGACCGCGAAAAATACGAACGAAAACAATATGTCCAACACCAGCGTCATGGCATTGCTGGTCAGAAATGCGCGGATATTTTCCAGTTCGCGCACGCGCGCGACCGAGTCGCCCACCCGGCGCGCTTGAAAATAACTCAAGGGCAAGTGCAATAAATGTCCGAACAGCCGGGTGCCCAGTTCGACGTCGATCTTGCTGCTGGTATTGGCGAGCGCCGCACTGCGAATGGCGCTCAGCACGACCTCGAACAGAATCGCCGCTATCAGGCCGATGCCGATCACATTCAGGGTTTTCAAGGAGTGATGCACCAATACCTTGTCCATGACCACCTGAAAAAACATGGGGGTCACCAGCGCAATGATTTGCAACACAAACGAAATCAGTAATATTTCGCCCAGCGTTTTACGATATTTGATGACGGCCGGAATGAACCAGGTAAAGTCGAATCTGGACATGGCGCCGGCAAAGCTGGCTTTACTGGTGAAAAAGATCAACTGGCCGTTCCACAGGGTCATGAAACTATCGAGGGCGAGAATTTCGGGGGGCTGCCCCGGTCGTTGTATCAGTACCTGGAGTGACTCTGGCGTGCTGTCGATTTTGCCCAGCACAAAATAAGCACCGCTCTTGTCAATACCGATCGCCGGCAATGGCGCTCGCGCCAGCCGTGTGGGATGTTGCTGCACGCGCTTGGCTGTCAATCCTAGTTTTTTTGCCGCCAGCAGCACTGTTTCCGAGGTAAACGTGGCACTGCCAAATTGGTGGCGCAACTGTGTCGCGTCGGCACTGATGCCATGCAGTCTGGCCATCAGGATCAGGCACTGCAATCCGGTATCGGTATTGATCATGGGTGATGCTGCCGGCGCTACCGGCAGCTTGCAAGAAGTGTTGTTGATAGTGGATGGATGAAGATGCAACTACAACGGGCTGCGGTAGCGGCCACGTTGCTTTTCATGCAGGTCTTGGCCGCGACCACATTGCAGTCGCGGGCAGTCCTCCTGTTTTAATGCGGTCTCTATATGAGGTTAGTTGGCTTAAAGTTAGTTGTTCGGGCATGGCATATCCTTTCGAGGTGAAAAAAAGAGAGCGTCAAACTACGGCTGGTCGACAAAAGGCGCGTCGGCGTTAAACTGCAACGCCGATTCATCGGCGTTGAAACTCAAGATCAGATTTCGTAAGTTATGTTGTATTTCCCGCCACTGTGGCAGCTTGCTGCGGGTGTAGCGCACGTGAATCTCCGCCTGCATGTCAGGTGTCATGCAGAAAACTTGTTTGCACGAGGTGGCTTGTCTGTTAGGAAGATGCCGGCACATAAAACATATGGTCAGGATTTTTTTTTGATGTGCCGTCAGGCTGGTAGCCAGATAAATCAAATGTAACCGGGTCGAACGTCGGTGAATTCTGGCGTGCGTTATAGAAACTCACCGAAACGCCAATCAAAAGTGCCGCCAGAAATAGTGCGACAGGCAGGCCAATGAACCAAAGAAAAAATGTTTTCATGGTCGAAGATTGATGAGTGAAATCCGGAAGAGGATGAATATTTGCATGCTCTTCCGTTGATAAACCGACTCGATGGAAAAATCGCGAAAACTATCGCTATTTTTCTAGATGAATGTTTCTTGATTTCTGGATTTGATGATGCTGCTCGACGTGATGCGATCTTGTACGCGACGGCGATGTTGGCTGCGCAGAGGAATGTCCGGTTGCTGGCTGTGTGTGGAGGGCGAGAGGTCGGACTACGGCTGGCCGACAGAAGAGGCACCTGCATTCAACTGCAACGCTGCCTCATCGGCTTTGAAACTCAGGATCAACTGCCGCATCTTGTGTTGTATTTTCCGCCATTGCGGCAGCTTGCTGCGGAGGTAGTGTACGTGAATTTTCGCCTGCATGTCGGGTGTCATGCTGAGTCGTTGTTCACCCGAGGGGGCTTGCTGATCAAGAAGATGCATATTGTGACATCTAACGTAGGTATCCACGTCTTCCGGTGCATTGCGGTGGACAAAGCGCCTTTTATTTCAGGCGGGTGGATGATGCCGGGGGGATTTGCAAGCTTCGAATATAAGAGGTGACCTTCTTATCAATCTCCGGAATTTCAGAAAGTTCTCTAGGTGAACGAAAACCTGATTTCGATGCTGGAATTTATTTTTCTGAAGGCACGAAAAATACCTGGGCCATGAAGTGCAGGAATGGACTGCACGACGATATCTTCGTTATCAAATCCTTTGAAAAGATAATAAATGTACTGATCCCACGTCCCAACTACTTTGCCATTGAAAATTGTCATGCCCAAAGAAACTTCATGGGGGGGTCTGGACTCTATTTCTTTTAAATACCACGCTATTTTCTTGTTATAACCAACTGATCTTGTAACGAGAACACGCACGCTATCTTTCATCTTTTCTTTTTCCAACGTCTCGAAATTAGACAGGTCAAAGGTCAAAGAAAAAAATCATCTTTTCTCTTTTCGTATCCCACAGAAAAATCTCCCCAATATCTTGTCGGTACATAAAAATACATTCAGGATTTTTTTCTGATGTGCCATCAGGCCGGTAGCCAGACAAATCAAATGTGACGGGGTCGAATATCGGGGAATTCTGACGTGCGTTACAGAAACTCACCGAAACGCCAATGACAAGTGCCGCCAGAAATAGCGCGACAGGCAGGCCAAGGAATCAAAGAAAAAATGTTTTCATGGTCGAAGATTGATGAATGAAATCCGGAAGATGGTGAATATTGACAGGTTCTTTATCTGGCAAGCCGAGGGGATGAAAGAATCGCGAAAACTACTCATTTTTATCTGAATGAACATTCCGTGATTTCTGATTTTTGATGTCGCTTGGTGGAAAAAGGCGCTTTGATTGATGAGATGGCTGCCGGTTGATGCACGGCTCACCGTCGACGCTGCCGGTCAGCATCAACGGCGTTATGTCACCGCACAATGCGGTGGACGTTACGGCCGGAAAATGGCAACCTGAACTGTTCCTTTTGCGCAGTTGCATGCGAACACTCATCTGCCAGAATCTTGGCTGGTTTGTCCGCCGTTGCCATCCTTTGTCTTGTGCTCAGTGCGATATGCTCAGCAACAGCTGGTCGTTGACGCGCGGTTCGTTGTTCCGGTGCATTTGTGCCGCCGCCGGTGGTGCAAATGCGGCCATCGCCTGCACCAGTTGTTCGACCTCGGTGTGGTGTATCACCAGGCCGTCGGCAGTCTGAATCCGTTCCAGCTGATGCTGTTCACCCCGATACCAATCTTTGACGACAATTTGATCGGTGCTATCCATCACGTCGATGTGTAAATCGTCTCCGACATGTGCAAACCACAGTGCGCTCTGGTCGATGTCTGTCAATTGCAGTACGTCGGTGTTGCCGGTCGCGGCGTCATGCTCCACGATCAGATCCCGCCCATCGCCGCTGGCAAACATATAGGTGTCATTGCCGGCGCCGCCGATCAGCGTGTCGTTGCCTTTGCCGCCGGTCAGCACATTATCGGCACGGTTGCCGGCGAGGATGTTGTCGAGGTCATTGCCGTCGGCGTTGATATTCTCTTCCCGCAGTTTGACCGGCGCGATGGTATAGATGCTATAGCCGCCGTGAATGCGGGCGCGATTCCATTCGCTTTGGGTGACATAGCGGGTCATGTTGCCAACCTTGTTGCCGCCGGAATCGGCAACATAAAAGCCCATGGTGTAGCCGTTGGCTGCATTGCAGACAACCCCGGTTACCGTGACCATATGAATGCTGCTGCCATTGAAAGCACTGACGCTGAAGTCGTTGTCCGGCCCCAGCATGCTGGCATCGATAGTAGCGATGACACCGCGCCCGCCCTTGATGAGGTTGGTAATGATCTGGACCCGGTCGTTGGTGAGATCGGCCCGGATGCCGTAACTCTTGAGCAACGCCAGTTGTTGCCAGTAGTTGGAACCGCCACGCTGGTCATTGCTCGCGAATGCACTCGTTACGGTCCATTGACGGTCAATCGCGCGCTGCACCACATCGGCTTCCGACAGGTCGAGGCCGGCTTGTCGCGCCAGATTGGCTACCGAGGTCAGGCCGCAAGTTCCTTCGTAGCCTGCTACCGCATCGCCTTGCCGGTAGTCGAGTTCGAGCGCTTTGGGGGAGCCGTATACCAATACGTCGATACCATCGATATGACCTTTTTCTGGTTGCGAAAAATCTCGCAAGACCAGGTTTTCCAGATGCGCACCGAGGCTGTGACTGACGCGGCTGTTCACGGTATCGTTGCCGGCGTCGGCGAATTCAATCGTTTGATCGCCGGCATTGTCGACATAATAGGTATCGTTGCCCATGCCGCCGAGCATAATGTCGGCGCCGGTGACCCCGTCCAGAACGTTGTCGTGGCGGTTGCCGAAAATCCGGTTGTCGAGACTGTTGCCGGTGCCGTTGATGGCATATCCCTCCAGCAAGCGCAATTCTTCAACATTGGCATCAAGCGTGTAATCAACACTGCTGACGATGGTGTCAATGCCGGCGTTTGCTTGTTCCCGGATAACGGCATCACGGCTGTTGAGGATGTAGGTGTCATTGCCGTTGCCACCAGTGAGCAGGTCGTTGCCGGCAGTATGAAAATGATAGTCGATGGTGCGGGTACCGACGCCGTCGCCGTCAAGATCATGCTGCGCCTGTAATCCGGCCAGTTCGACGCCCCTGAGAATGCCGTCGCCATCGAGGTCGCGCATGGATAATTGCTGCGCGCTCAAACCAATGCCGGCGTTTTCCAGCAACTGCCAGGTCGCCGGATCAGCATTGAGGGCCGGCGGTGGTGTGCCTGATCCGCTTTCGCGGAAAACCGCAAGCGGACTCGCGAAAACGGGGGGGATGTAACTGGTCTTGTCAATCAGCAGGCCGGCATTCAGCAGGCGAGAGGTAGACCAGTCGGTGTAGTGTGCCCAGGCGTCGGCGTCAACGGCACCGCGGCGGTAGTGATCATGTATTTGTCTGTCGGCATCAAACATGCTGCCATGCGAAGTGCCGATGTCAACGCTGAATTTTCTGCTGTCATCCCGATGGGTGTTGAACTGTATGGCGATACGGTCAAATCTGTCGTCGCCATCGCGGTCGTCTTCAATGATCGCTATTTCAGGCGACAGTGCGGTGTGTATGATGAGCTGCTCATGCCAGTTATCGTTATTGTTGTCGATATATTCTGCTGTCACGTTGTCAGATAAGCGATACAGAACGTTCGCCAATGTGGTTTTGCGGTTTTCATATGGCGAATCGACCGCGCATCGCAATACCGGATCGCCATGCTGGCCGGCGACAATGGCGCCGTCGCTGTTGGTGAGGTAAGCGCTGGTGTAGAGTCTGGCATCGGCGCTGATATCGAATTTTTTGTCATCCGGGACATCGGCCAGCCTGTAACCGCGGTTCTGGAAATAGCCGGTCAGGCCTTCAAGCACATTGGCGGCAGTGCCGTTGTTATCTGCACCGCCACCAACACCCTCATGATTGCCGCGCAGCCATACCGTGGTAATGGGATAACTGGTGGAGTGCTTTTGTACGCGCAGATCGGTGCGCCGTTCATCTTCGGCATTGACTTGCAATATCGACTTGACGTTGGGTGGAATGCCTGAGCCGAGCGTCACCAAATGATTGACGGGGTCAATCAGGCTGAGTGCATCAATGAAAATGCTGCGCGGCGGCGCCCAACGCCGGCCTGCAGAATCTTGAATTCCCCGTTCGTAAACCAGTTGGGCGAACCGCACCGCAGCGGGGCTGCCCCGACCCAGGCCGGCTGCGGCTATGCCAATGTCAGAGGGCGAGGCACCGGGGTTGCGCTGCAGGTAACGGATGGCGGCGTGAGCAAATTCAGCGTAGGCTTTTTTCGCCGCGGCATTGACGGCATCGGTGGGGGCGGAGGCAGCCTGCAGTGATCCTCCCATTTCACCCCCGGTACCAACCCCGCGATAGTAGCCGGAGTGAATCGTGGTGTTGCCGGCGGCAGCAGCCCGCTGCGCTTGCGTAAACAGGTTGGCGATATTGGTCTGATAAGGTGCGCCGGCGAGGGTGAGCTGGTCCTTGTCCTGGTTGGTGCCGTCAAAGGCGGCAAAGAATTGAAATTTTCTGATGCCGACTGGATTCTTGTGCGCAGCCTTGATCATCGTGTGGCGCCGGAGTATCTGACTTTGCATTTGCTGGGCATTGAGGGTTTCGGTGACAGTGATGCTCATGGTTGGAATTCTCCTTGCGTTGATGGGTGATCGTTTTCAGAAATGAGGTGACTATCGGTTACTGCCTGTGGAATGCGGCGGGTATCTGGCGTGCAGCGGCTTGATTGCGATTGGTTGTCATTGTGGCAATCAACGGCATGGCATGGGTTGACCGGAGTAATTGCAATAAAGTTTCCTTGCGGAAATCAATTGTGCTGATAACAGGCGTTGACAGAAATTCGGGAGGCGATCACCTGAGAGCCAGTGGCGTATCATTCGACAAACGGTAGCCATGCCGTGAACGGGCTGAAGCTGGATATTTTCTTGTTTCGTCCACTTTTCAACACGATTGAGGTTTGGTACATGAACGACGCATTCAAGGTAGCCGCCATACAAATGGTATCGACACCCGAGGTCGAGCAAAACTTCAGCACTGCCCGTCGCCTGGTGGCCGAGGCCGCGGAGCAGGGCGCGACACTGGTGCTGTTGCCGGAATATTGGCCGCTCATGGGCTTGCACGAAAAGGTCAAGTTGGAGCATGCCGAACAAAACGCGGCCGGCAAGATTCAGTCATTCATGGCCGCACTGGCCCGCGAGCACGGCATCTGGCTGATTGGCGGTACCTTGCCGATGGCTTCGGATGAGACCGGCAAGGTGCTTAATACCTCGCTGGTTTATGATCCGGCCGGGCAACAGGTGGCGCGCTATGACAAGATTCACCTGTTCAGCTTTGTCAAAGGCGAGGAAGCCTATGATGAAGCGCGCACCATTACGCGCGGGGCTCAGGTTGTCACGTTTGATGCGCCATGCGGCAAGGTCGGGCTGTCAGTCTGCTATGACCTGCGGTTCCCCGAGCTGTACCGGGCCATGGGCGATTGCGCCCTGATCGTGGTGCCGGCGGCATTTACCTACACGACCGGCAGCGCGCACTGGGAAGTGCTGTTGCGTGCGCGCGCGATTGAAAACCAATGCTATGTGCTGGCGTCGGCGCAAGGCGGCAAACACGTCAATGGTCGCCGAACCTGGGGCCACAGCATGCTGATCGACCCCTGGGGTGAAATTATTTCGGTGTTGCCGGAGGGCGAAGGCCTTGTTATCGGTGATATTGAACCTCATCGTCTACAATACGTCCGTGACAGTTTGCCTGCGTTACAGCACCGCAAGTTATAAGGCCCAGTCCGGCCCAAACCGAAAAGTATCCACAATGAAACCATTTGAACCAAATCTCGGTGCCCTCAACATAGCGCGCGACGTCCTGCTGACGCCGTTTGGCCTGGATGAAGCCAAGCTGCTCAAAGCGCTTGGCACCATGTTTACCCATAAAGTCGATTACGCCGACCTGTATTTCCAGTTCACCAAGAGTGAAGGCTGGAGTCTGGAAGAAGGCATCGTCAAGACCGGCAGCTTCTCTATCGACCAGGGCGTCGGTGTGCGTGCCATCTCGGGCGACAAGACCGCATTTTCCTATTCGGATGAAATTTCCGAACAAGCGTTGCTGGACGCGGCGGCCGCGACCCGCACCATCGCCCGTCAGGGCGCTGGCAAGATCAAGATTGCCGGTACGGTGCAGCCGGTCGGTGGTCGTTCGCTGTATTTGCCGCATGATCCGCTCAATTCGCTCGATGCCACCGCCAAGGTGCAGTTGCTGGAGCGCATCGAGCGTATTGCCCGCGCCAAGGATCCGCGCGTGGTGCAAGTCATGGCCAGTCTGGCCGGTGAATATGATGTGGTGCTGGTGGCGCGCAGCGACGGCGTGCTGGCCGCCGATATCCGGCCGCTGGTGCGGGTGTCGATTACCGTGATTGCCGAACAGAACGGCCGTCGTGAAATGGGGAGCAGCGGTGGCGGTGGTCGTTACAGCTACGCCTACTTTGACGATGCCTTGCTGGAAAAATATGCTTCTGAAGCGGTGGCCACCGCGCTGGTCAATCTTGATGCGCGGCCGGCTCCGGCGGGTCCGATGACCGTGGTACTCGGCCCTGGCTGGCCCGGTATTTTGTTGCATGAAGCCATCGGACATGGCCTCGAAGGCGATTTCAACCGCAAGGGATCGAGCGTGTTCTCCGGTCGCATCGGCGAGCGCGTGGCGGCCAAGGGCGTCACCGTGGTGGACGACGGCACCATTGCCGACCGTCGCGGTTCGCTCAATATCGATGATGAAGGCAATCCGACCCAATGCACGACATTGATCGAAGACGGCATTCTCAAAGGCTACATTCAAGACACCATGAATGCGCGCCTGATGAATATGCCGGTGACCGGCAATGCCCGTCGTGAGTCATTTGCGCATCTGCCGATGCCGCGCATGACCAATACCTACATGCTGGCCGGTGACAAGGATCCGGAAGAAATTCTGGCCTCCGTCAAGAATGGCTTGTATGCAGTCAATTTCGGTGGCGGTCAGGTTGACATCACCAACGGCAAGTTCGTCTTTTCGGCCAGCGAAGCCTACATGATCGAGGATGGCAAGATTTCCTACCCGGTCAAGGGCGCCACGCTGATCGGCAACGGACCTGATGTGCTGAACCGGGTATCGATGATCGGCAACGACATGAAACTTGATTCCGGCGTCGGCGTTTGTGGCAAGGAAGGACAAAGCGTTCCGGTCGGCGTGGGGCAGCCAACGTTACGTCTGGATGGCGTGACTGTCGGTGGTACTGCATAAAACGTGCATGCAGCATTGGTTTGCAGGTGGCATATGCATCTAAAACTCATTTGTTGTTTGTTTTGTGAATTTTTGATGTCCTTGCTTGCCAAAAAGGCCAATTTGCTGCACTATCAGCTTTCTCGCACTTAACCCTGCCATGAACATGACTTTCGTCAACGCTTACTTTTTTTACTTTTACTTTAGCTATTCCAGCCCCACGGCGGTGAAAAGCGGTAAGCGTTCGTAAGCAGAGACCAAACCGAATTTCTAAAAAAACCGCCAGTGATGGCGGTTTTTTTTTACTTATTTCAGATTGCAATCAGGAGAAAAAGATGCCGCGCACCGACGATCTACGAATCAGAGAAATGAAAGAATTGACTCCCCCTTCGCATTTGATCCGCGAATTAGGCAGCACCGAAAAAGTCGAAACCACGACTGCTCAGTGCCGCACTGCACTGCATCGCATTTTGCACGGCCAGGACGACCGCGTCATGGTGGTGATCGGCCCTTGTTCGATTCACGATACCAAGGCCGCCATGGAATATGCGCGCCGTCTGGTAGTGGAGCGTGAACGCCTGAAAGGTGAACTGGAAATCGTGATGCGGGTGTATTTCGAAAAGCCGCGCACCACGGTCGGCTGGAAAGGCCTGATCAATGACCCGTACATGGATAACAGCTTCCGCATCAACGATGGTCTGCGTACTGCGCGTGAATTGTTGCTCAATATCAATGAACTGGGTTTGCCGGCCGGCACCGAATTCCTCGACGTCATCAGCCCGCAGTATGTGGCCGATCTGATCAGCTGGGGCGCCATTGGTGCCCGTACCACGGAATCGCAGGTACATCGTGAGTTGGCATCCGGCCTGTCATGTCCGGTCGGCTTCAAGAACGGCACGGATGGCAACGTCAAGATCGCCGTCGATGCCATCAAGGCCGCTTCGCAGCCGCATCATTTCCTGTCGGTGACCAAGGGCGGCCATTCGGCGATCGTGTCGACCAGCGGCAATGAAGACTGCCATATCATTCTGCGCGGTGGCAAGACGCCCAACTACGATGCCGTCAGCGTCGACGCGGCGTGCAAGGATATCGCCAACAACGGTCTGGCATCGCGTCTGATGATCGATGCCTCCCATGCCAACAGCTCCAAGAAGCCGGAAAACCAGATTCCGGTCTGTGCCGATATCGCCAATCAGATCGCTGCCGGCGACACCCGCATTGTCGGTGTGATGGTGGAGTCGAATCTGGTGGCCGGTCGTCAGGATCTGGTGCCGGGCAAGGAATTGACCTACGGCCAATCGGTGACCGATGGCTGCATCAACTGGGAAGAAAGTATCGCGGTGCTGGACGGCCTGGCAGAAGCCGTGCGTCAGCGTCGTCTGATCGGCGATAAAGACGACGTTTGATGTTGTCGGTGACAATGCAAAAGGGCGGACATGGGATGTCCGCCCTTTTTTTGCATGCATCGCCGGCAGTGGCCGGCGAACGGGGTGTGTTCAATCGCGGAAGTTGTTGAATTCCAGCGGCAAATCCTTGATTTCCTTGCGCAGCATTGCCATTGCCGCTTGCAGGTCATCGCGCTTGGCGCCGGTGATGCGTACCGCATCGCCCTGAATGCTGGCCTGGACTTTCATCTTGCTGTCTTTGACCACGCGCACGATCTTCTTGGCATCTTCAGTTTCGATGCCGTTTTTCACCTTGATGACTTGCTTGACCTTGTCGCCGCCGATTTTCTCGATCTTGCCATGGTCGAGGAAGCGCACGTCAACATTGCGCTTGGTCATCTTGTTGGTCAGGACGTCACGTACCTGGCCCAACTGGAATTCGGAGTCGGCGTAGGCGGTCAGGTCACGCTCTTTCTGTTCGACACGGGCGTCACTGCCTTTGAAATCGAAACGGGTCGTGATTTCCTTGTTGGCCTGATCGACGGCATTCTTGACTTCGACCAGATTGGCTTCGGAGACGGTATCAAATGATGGCATGGTGATTTCCTTTGCGTGCAGACAGCTTCAAAGCCGTGATTTTAACGGACAACGGTGGCTGCGGCTATAATCCTGCCCTTATGTTTCCGATTCCATTACAACGCGACTTTTCGTTGCGCAGCCTGAATACCTTCGGTATCGAGGCTCAGGCACGCGCCTACCTGCCGGTGGCCGGCGCCGATATCTTGCTGGCGGTCAAGAACAGCCCCGAGCTGGCGGCATTGCCGCGCCTGATTCTGGGCGGTGGCAGCAATCTGCTGCTGACGCAGGATTTCCCGGGACTGGTGTTGCACATGCGCAGTACCGGCATGACTGTCATCGACAGCGATGAGGATACCGTCCATGTCCGCGCGGCGGCCGGCGAGAGCTGGCACGGGCTGGTGATGTGGACGCTGGCGCAGGGTCTGGGCGGGCTGGAAAATCTGGCGCTGATCCCGGGCAGCGTGGGCGCGGCGCCGATCCAGAATATCGGGGCCTACGGCGTTGAACTCAAGGATCGCTTTCACAGCCTGACTGCTTTCGACTTCATCAGCGGCGAAATGCTGACGCTGGATCGCGCGACTTGTCGCTTCGGTTATCGTGACAGCATCTTCAAGCATGCATTGCGCGACCGCGCCGTGGTGCTGGACGTCACGTTTGCCTTGCCGAAAAAATGGCAGGCCAATATGCATTACGCCGACGTCATGCAAGAGTTGTCGCAGCGGCAAATCACGGCGCCATCGCCGCAAGATATCGCCGCTGCCGTGATCGCGATTCGTACCCGCAAGCTGCCTGATCCGGCGCAGATTGGCAATGCCGGCAGTTTCTTCAAGAATCCTATCGTGTCGGCAGCGCAGCGCGACAGCTTGCTGGCGCAGTATCCGCAACTGGTGAGTTATGTGCAGCCGGATGGCGGCTATAAACTGGCGGCCGGCTGGCTGATCGATCAGTGCGGCTGGAAGGGCAGGTCGCTCGGCGCTGCCGGTGTTTATGAAAAGCAGGCGCTGGTGTTGGTCAACAAAGGCGGCGCGACCGGCAAGGAAATCGCCGCGCTGGCGCAGGCGATTCAGGCGGATGTGCAAGAAAGATTCGGCGTCAGGCTGGAACCGGAACCGGTCTTTATCTGAGCCCTGCCGGTATCAGATATCAGGAAAGCAGAAAACAAAAAACGCGGCCAGGATTTCCCGGGCCGCGTTTTTTGCGTGATGACGAATGAATCAGCGATCAGCCGAAATGGCAGACGTAATCCAGTGTTTCCGTTACTTCAATATCGAAGCTGGAGTTGCCCGGTACATTGAAGCTGGTGCCGGCGGCGTAGGTATTCCATGCTTCTTCACCCTTGAGGCGCACCTTGCAGCTGCCGCCGTTGATTTCCATGATTTCCGGCGCGCCGGTGCTGAAGGTCAGCGCTGCCGGCAGAATCACGCCCAGCGTCTTCTTGGTGCCGTCGGCCAGAATCACGGTATGCGAAACGCATTTGCCGTCGAAGTAAACATTGCCCTTTTTGAGGACGGTGACGTTGTCAAATTGAGTGGTCATGTCTTTTCTTTGTGATGGATTATTTGTTGTCTTTGTCGAGCAGCGGCAGCGACACCGCAGTGCTGGTCGCCAGCAGGCCGGTGCTTTGATAGATCGCCAGTTTCTGACGGGTATCGCTGATATCCAGATTGCGCATGGTCAGTTGACCGATACGGTCTTGCGGCGAGAACGGACCGTCGCCCTTTTCCATGGTCAGGCGTTCCGGCTGATACGTCAGATTGGCGGACTCGGTGTTGAGGATCGAGTAATCGTTGCCGCGACGCAGTTCGATGGTGACTTCGCCGGTGATGGCGCGCGCTACCCAGCGTTGTGCCGATTCGCGCAGCATGATGGCTTGCGAATCGAACCAGCGACCCTGATACAGCAGGCGACCGAGGCGACGACCGCTTTCGCGGTATTGCTCGATGGTGTCTTCATTGTGGATGCCGGTAACCAGGCGTTCGTATGCGATGAACAGCAGCGCCAGACCCGGTGCTTCGTAAATGCCGCGGCTCTTGGCTTCGATGATGCGGTTTTCGATCTGATCGCTCATGCCCAGACCATGACGGCCGCCAATGCGATTGGCTTCGGTCAGCAGATCAACCAGGTTTTCGTAGACGACGCCGTTGAGTGCCACCGGACGGCCTTCTTCAAAGCGGATCGTTACTTCTTCGCGTTTGACTTCAACATCGTCGCGCCAGAATGCCACGCCCATGATCGGTTGCACGATCTTCATGCCGGAATTCAGATGCTCCAGATCTTTCGCTTCATGCGTGGCGCCGAGAATGTTGGAGTCGGTGGAGTAGGCTTTTTCGACCGACATCTTGTAGTCGAAACCGGATTCGATCATGAATTCCGACATTTCCTTGCGGCCACCCAGTTCCTGAATGAAGCGGTCATCCAGCCACGGCTTGTAGATGCGCAGATTCGGATTGACCAGCAGGCCGTAGCGGTAGAAGCGTTCGATGTCATTGCCCTTGAAGGTGCTGCCATCGCCCCAGATGTCGACGTTGTCTTCACGCATTGCTGCCACCAGCATGGTGCCGGTCACGGCGCGGCCGAGCGGGGTGGTGTTGAAGTAAGTGACGCCGGCGGTCGAGATGTGGAATGCGCCGCTTTGCAGGGCGGCAATGCCTTCGGCCACCAGTTGTTCGCGGCAATCGATCAGGCGTGCCAGTTCAGCACCGTAGGCCATCGCCTTTTTCGGGATTTCGTTGTAATCCGGCTCATCAGGCTGGCCCAGGTTGGCAGTGTAAGCGTAAGGGATGGCGCCCTTTTTGCGCATCCAGTGCAGCGCAGCGCTGGTATCGAGGCCGCCCGAGAAGGCGATGCCGACTTTTTCGTTGACCGGAACGGATTGCAGGATATTGGACATGATCTTCGGCTTGGGTTGGAGTGACAAATAGGTTTTACTTCGGGAATGCTGTTGCTTGACTACGCCGGT
Source organism: Herbaspirillum autotrophicum (assembly GCF_001189915.1). GTDB lineage: Bacteria > Pseudomonadota > Gammaproteobacteria > Burkholderiales > Burkholderiaceae_D > Herbaspirillum > Herbaspirillum autotrophicum. The sequence goes on along the minus strand of NZ_LFLS01000003.1, from coordinate 34,917 downwards.
TCGTGGCAGACCACTTCGATGTTGTGACCATCGGGATCGAGCACGAATGCGCCATAGTAATTCGGGTGGTAATGCTCGCGGATGCCCGGTGCGCCATTATCGGTGCCGCCGGCTTGCAGCGCGGCGGCGTAAAAGGCATCAACCTGCGCCCGGTTGCCCGCGCGAAATGCAAAATGGATCGTGACGTTGTGCGCCGGCTTTTGCGCGGTAGCCTGGGTAACCCAGAAGTCGGGCTTGGGCGCTTCGCCAAAACCGGCGACATCGGCGTGACCGGTAACCGACGCCGGCAACTCCATGACCAGGGTATAGCCGACGGGCGCCAGCGCGCTTGCATAGAATGCCTTGCTGACGGCGAAGTCAGTGACGGTGATTCCGGTGTGATCGATCATGGTTGTTTCATTTCAGGTTGGGATGCAGTTACCGTTACCGTCAGCAGGCCGACCACATGTCGTACCTTGCCGGCAAAAATCAGCACGCAGACAAATGCCAGTGGCCATGCAATGACGAAAGTGAAGGCCCAGCGCACATGAAATCTGTGGTCGAAACCGGTGTTGATCAGCGTAATCAGCGCGGTCATGATGAAGGCCATGACCATCGACATCAGCAACGCAAACAACACCGGCGCATAACGTAACGGCAGTTTTTTCATGACACCTTGCCGAGTACCAGATATTCCAGCAATGCTTTTTGTACGTGCAGCCGGTTTTCGGCTTCGTTCCAGACCACCGATTGCGGGCCGTCGATCACTTCGGCAGAAACCTCTTCGCCGCGATGCGCCGGCAGACAATGCATGAACAGGGCATCGGCCTTGGCACGCGCCATCTTGGCACTGTCGACGATCCAGCCATCGAAGGCTTTCAGGCGGGCCGCATTTTCATCTTCGTAGCCCATGCTGGTCCACACATCGGTGGTGACCAGATCGACGCCGTCGCAGGCATCGCCGGGATTGGCGAACACGGTGTAGCGCTGATTGCGCGGCGACACCAATTGCGGATCGATGTCGTAACCCTTGGGCGTCGATACATTGACGTGAAAGCCGAATACTTCAGCCGCCTGCAACCATGAATAGAGCATGTTGTTGGCATCGCCGATCCATGCCACCGTCTTGCCCTGAATCGAGCCGCGCTGTTCGATATAGGTAAATACATCGGCGAGCACCTGACAGGGGTGATGTTCGTTGGTCAGGCCGTTGATCACCGGTACCCGCGAATAGGCGGCAAAGCGATCAATGATTTCCTGACCGAAGGTGCGGATCATGATGACGTCGCACATGCGCGACATCACCTGGGCTGCATCTTCAATCGGCTCGCCACGGCCAAGCTGACTGTCGCGGGTATTCAGATAGATCGCAGCGCCGCCGAGCTGGTGCATGCCGGCTTCGAACGACAGGCGGGTGCGCGTCGAGTTCTTTTCGAACACCATGACCAGCGTGCGATCCGCCAGCGGATGGTAGGGCTCGTAATTCTTGAACTTACGTTTGATGACACGGGTACGCTCGATCACGTGCTCGTATTCATCAAGCGTAAAGTCGGAAAACTGCAGGTAGTGTTTGATTGCCATAAATGAAAACGGCGGCCAGTGAGGCGCCTGCCGCCGGTTGTTGTAACTGCTTCAATTATAAGGGATTTCAGCCAAAAAGATAGGCTGCGCGGGTTTGCAGCACGCGCTGCAAACCGCATGCGCCGGTGATGCTGGCAGTTACCGGCGATGCGGGAACGGCTGCGGTGCCGCCAACCGCGCGGCAATCGGGGCCGGGTGGCGATGACTTGCGCCGGGTCGCGTCACGGGACTGTGGTCATCACCCGCGAGCAAGAGGAATGTCAGCGGCGTCAGATTGTTGCCTCTCTGATATCTGAATTTCCACAAAGAAATGTCAATCTGAAAACCTTCGACTTTTATCCGTATATTGCTCGCATTTTGATTCGACCGAAAACGATTGTTTCGGACTATCGTTTTGGTAATGAGAATCGTTGTCATGTTGAATCCTAGAATACGCTTCCTTTTATTCTCAGGTCTGTATCAACGGCCATCATCATGTCCCGATATTCTCGTCAAACCCCGCATCTGAAAACTTCCTGCTCATTGGTGTTTTGTTCTCTGTTATCCGCGCTGCCGGCCGCCATGGCCGACGACACTGCGGACACCGCCTTGCCCAGTGTCGAAGTGCGCAGCAAGCGCAGTCCGCATGACCCGCGTGCGGCCACGGTCAGCACCGCCACCAAGACGGACGTCGATGCGCGTTATGTGCCGCAGACCATCAACAGTGTCAGTGTGGAGCAGGTTGCTTCCTATGGTGGCCAGACTTTGGCTGACGCCTTGAGCGGTGTACCGGGCATTTCAAACAACTCGGATACGCGCTTCGACAGTTTCAAGATACGCGGCTTTTCCAGCGCCGCCGACGTGTTGCTTGATGGTGTGCGCGATGATGCGCAATATGTGCGCAACCTCGGCAATATCGAACGGGTGGAAGTGTTGAAGGGACCGGCGGCGGTATTGTATGGTCGCGGCAGCGGCGGCGGCGTGATCAACCGCATCAGCAAGCAGCCCGGTCATGATGTGCAAAGCAGTGTGCGCATGATCGCGGGCAGCTATGGCCGTATCGGGGCAGCGGCCGACATCAATCAGGTCTTTTCTGAAGAGTGGGCGTTGCGCATCAATGCCGGTCGTGAACATGCAGACAGTTTCCGTAACGGTGTTGACAGCACACGGCAATATTTCGCGCCATCGATCAAGTGGGATAACCATCGCACCAGTTGGCTGCTGCAAGCCGAATACAACGAATTCGAACGGGTGCCGGATCGCGGCATGCCGGCCGGCCGTCGTGCCAATGGCCGCTATTACTTACCGCCGGCCGCAATGACGACCACCTACGGCGCGCTAGGCCGTGATTACATCAAGGATACCGCCACGAGCCTGCGTTCGACGTTCGAGCACCGGCTCAACGAGCAATGGAAAATTCGCAACGTGCTCAGTGTGCTGAATCTGGACAGTCGCTTTGATAACACGTTTGCCGGCGGCCTGACTGGTTCCGGCAACAGCATGGTAACCCGGTCGCGTTTTCTGCAAGACCTCAGGCAACGCAATCTGCAAGGCAATCTGGAACTTGATGGCAAGCTGAGTACGGGCAGTGTTGAGCATCAGCTTTTATTCGGTGCGGAATACAGCGATGAAAAGCGTCATCCGCGTTTGTGGCGTGCGGATGCAAGTAACGTTTCCTTGCTCGCACCGAACAACACGCCCGACAGAGGTCCCGTTCCAATTGTCAATTCCAACAGTATTCATAAGGCAAAAGGTTATGCTTTGTATGCGCAGGACCTGATCAGTTTGTCGCCGCAATGGCAAGTGCTGGCTGGTCTACGCTGGGATCGGTTCGCAGTTGATTCCGTCAGCCTGCGTAACAATGGCCGCGCGCAGCGTACGACGTCGGCTCTGAGCCCGCGTCTGGGCGTGGTCTGGTCGCCGCTGGCAGATCACAGCTTTTATGCGTCGTACAGCAAGAACTTCATTCCTTCAGGTGGCGTGGATACTGTTGGTCTCGATACCGATCCGTCCAGCAGCAGCGTCAATGCACTTGATCCACAGTTCAGCCGACAACTCGAAGTTGGTGTCAAGAGTGATTGGTTCGACAAGCGGATGAGCACGACATTGTCGGTGTTCCAGCTTGATTTGTATAACCGCCGCACTAAAGTCTCTGCGAATCCGGATATTTTTATGCTGACCGGCCTGGAGCGCAATCGCGGTATCGAACTGGGCGTCAATGGTCAACTGGCAAGCAACTGGTTCATTCGCAGCGGCTTCAGCGTGCAGAACGCCCGGATCCTTGAGGCGAAATCCTGTGCCGGCTGTGGCAGCAATGTACAAGGCAAGCGTTCTGCCGGTGTCTCCAGCGCCAATGGCAGCCTGTTCATCAGCTACGCACAGGTGCAGGGGTTCTTTGCAGAAACCGGCCTGGTCTATGAGGGGGCGCGTTACATCGACAACAACAACCTGCTCGACTTGCCAGCCTATACGCGTTGGGATGGCAAGCTCGGTTACCGTTTCCAGAAAGCCGAAGTGACCTTTGCCGTGACCAATCTGACGGATCGCCGTTATTACGTGACTGCGACCGGTCTGTCGCAAATCATGCCGGGATCGCCTCGCAGCGGGGTATTGAATCTGACTTACAAGTTCTGATCTGTGGCATCGATAAAAAAGCCGCTCCGTTTAATCGGGAGCGGCTTTTTTACATGCCGGGGGCGCCGGTGCAATCAATACAGCTTTTGCGACGACTCATGCAGCAACTGCACATACAAGGCATGCCGCATCGGCGCAATCTCGCCAGCCTTGACTGCATCCAGTACTGCGCATTGCGGTTCGTTGAGGTGATGGCAGTTATAGAATTTGCACTTGCCCAGATATGGCGAGAATTCACGGAAGGCGCGCTCCAGCATGCCTTCGCTCAACTGATACAGGCCGAATTCCTGGAACCCCGGCGAATCGATGATGGCCGTGTCTTCATCCATGAAATACAGGCGCGTGAAGGTGGTGGTGTGTTTGCCGGTGTCGAGCGCGGCTGAAATTTCGCGGGTGGCAATCGCCGCATCCGGAATGATCAGGTTGATCAGCGTCGATTTGCCCATGCCGGACTGACCGATCAGGATGGTCGATTGTCCTTGCAGCAGCGGCATGAACGCTGCGCGCGTGGCTTCCGGGGTAGCGACGGCCGATACTTCATGCACCGGATAACCGATGCGGGTGTACATCTCCAGCCGCTTGCGGGTTCTGGGCAAGGCTTCGGTGATGTCGGTCTTGTTCAGAATGATATGGACACTGACGCCGGCCGATTCCGCTGCGACCAGTGCACGCGATACCAGATCATCGGTAAAGCCGGGTTCGGTGGCCACCACGATGAACAATTGCGTGACGTTGGCGGCCAGCAGTTTGGATTTGTATTGATCGGAACGGTACAGCAGCGTCTTGCGCTCCTGAATGCTTTCGATCACGCCCTGATTGGCCGACGTGCGTTTCAGATTGACGCGGTCGCCGACCGCCACATCGCTTTTCTTGCCGCGCGTGACGCATTGCAGTTTTTCTGCGCCGAGTTGAATCAGATAATGCCGCCCGTGGGCGGCAATCACGGTGCCTGTTTCTGTGCTCAAGCTCATGTGGGGGAAAAGGATTGCTGAAAAATGGCATCGACCTTGGCGGCGCAGATGAAGTCGTTGACCGACAGGCCGCCTTTGCCCTGGTTGACGCTGTGGGTGTCGAAGCTGACGCTGCAACGGTTGTAGGTAACGATCAGTTCGGGATGATGATCCTGCACATGAATCACGTAGGCGATGGCGTTGATGAAGGCCAGGGTTTCATAATAGTTCTGGAATTCAAATATGCGCACCAGCTTGTTGCCGGTGATATGCCAGCCGTCGAGTGCGGACAATTGCTGCTGTGCTTCGGCATCCGGCATGGCAACGGTTTGCGGTTCGCAGTTCTTGACCAGCAAATCTGAAGTGGAAAAAGTCATTGCGTGGCTCCCTGATGTGCTGCATTAAGCTTGCCGATACGGATCGTGGCAGGCGGGTGTGAATCATAAAAGGCGGAGTGCAACGGATCGGGTGTCAGCGTCGACGCATTGTCTTCGTACAGCTTGACCAGTGCCGATACCAGGTCTTCGGCATTGGTGTGCTGCGCGGCAAAGGCATCGGCCTCGAATTCATGTTTGCGCGATGTCAGTGATGACAGCGGTGACAGCAGGAACGTGAATACCGGCAAGATCAGCATGAACAGGATCAGCGCCATGGCGTCATTGCTGCCGAACAGCAAGGGGTTGACGCCGAGACCGGTATAAAACCAGACCTGGCCCTTGAGGTAGCCGAGCAATGCCAGGAACAGCAGCGAAATGGCAAACATCACGCTGACGCGCTTGACGATGTGCTTGAGCTTGAAATGGCCCAGTTCATGCGCCAGCACGGCTTCGATTTCATGCGGCGCCAGACGCGCCAGCAAGGTATCGAAGAAGACAATCCGCTTGCCGGAACCGAAACCGGAGAAGTACGCATTGCCGTGCGCGCTGCGCTTGGAGCCATCCATCACGAACAAGCCTTTCGACGCAAAACCGACGCGTTGCATCAGGGCCTCGATACGGGCCCGCAGATTGTCGTCTTCGAGCGGCGAGAATTTGTTGAACAGCGGGGCGATCACGGTCGGGTACAACACCAGCATCAGCAACTGGAAACCGCTCCAGACCAGCCAGGCATAGATCCACCACAGCGCGCCCGACTTGTCCATCAGCGTCAGGATGACCCACAGCAGCGGCAAGCCGATGGCGGCGCCGATCAGGGCATTTTTGATGGTATCGGTGAAAAACAGGCGGCGGCTCATCTTGTTGAAGCCGAAATGGGCTTCCATCACGAATTGCCGGTAGTAATCGAAGGGCAGGTCGATCAGGCCGGAAATCAGCGCAAAGGCGCCGATCAGGCATAACTGATAGGTCATGCCGGGGCCATCGAGCCACTGCAGCAACAGGCTCGACAGCAGTTGCAGCCCGCCCAGCAGGGTGAAGCCGATCAGTACGGCGGCATTGACCAGCAACACCAGCAAGCCGAATTTGGTTTTGGCAACAGTGTAATCGGCGGCCTTGCGGTGGGCTTCCAGCGGTATGCGGGCGGCGAATTCTGCTGGTACCGCCTGGCGATGCGCCAGTACGTGGCGGATGTGGCGCGAGCCCAGCCAGAACCTCACCACCAGCGTCAGCAGCAGAAAAGCGACAAACAAAACTGAAAACGAGAGTGAATACATGCTTTCCCTGTGAGAAAATGGCGAACGTCAAAACCGTGACAAGAATTCGATGAACGCCACGAATGTTTGTCTGAAAACGGTTTATCAATAAAGAAAGAACAATTATGTCACAAGCTACCGCTGCCAACGCTGGCGCAACGACTGCTGCAATCCCTGCGCGTCCGAATGAATTCAACCTGGTCTGGGTCGATATGGAAATGACCGGGCTCGATCCGGACACCGACCGCATCATTGAAGTTGCCGTGGTGGTGACCGATTCCGAATTGAATATTCTGGCCGAAGGTCCGGTATTTGCGATTCATCAGGCCGATGAGATCATGGATGGCATGGATGCCTGGAACAAGGGTACCCATGGCCGCTCGGGTCTGATCGAGCGCGTCAAGACCTCGACCACCAGCGAATCGGATGCCGAACTGGCGCTGATCGAATTTCTGAAGCCTTACGTGCAATCGGGCAAATCGCCGATGTGCGGCAACACCATCTGTCAGGATCGGCGCTTCATGGCGCGCGGCATGCCGAAACTGGAAGCCTACTTCCACTATCGCAATCTGGATGTGTCCACGCTCAAGGAATTGTGCAAGCGCTGGAAGCCGGAACTGGCGAGCGGCTTCAAGAAGCACCAGAAGCACACGGCGCTGGCCGACATTCTGGAATCGATTGAAGAACTGCGCTATTACCGCGAACATTTCATCAAGGCCTGACCATCGCAGTGCGGTTGCCGCTTGCGGCAGCCCGCCACCGTAACTGTTTATCCGTACCTCGTGACGACATCGCCCGCTTGCGGCCGATGTCGTTTGCATTTGGTGCGTCCTGATCCGCAGCCGGCGAAGGCCGGGTTGCGTCTCTGCCACACTTCCGGCACTTTCCTGTACGCCGCTTCCCGTGGCCGTTTCAGGCTATCCCGAAAGGGCTTTTTTTCAACATTTCTTCTATTGTTGGTGCGGTAACCGCTTGGTTAAATCGCAGCCTGGCATGTGCCAAACAGGCGCGGCATCGGATGTGATGCGGCGTGATCAACCGGTTGTGTTTCCCGTAGGAAAAATCATGAAAAAATCTATTCGCAGTATGTTGGTGGGAGTGTGTTCGATGGGGATGTTGTCGGTGGCAACGTCCGCACTGGCACAGGAACGCAGCGGCTTTTACGTCGGTACCGGGATCGGCTACTCGGTCAACCTGCTGGAGAATGACAATGTCTACTCCAAAAACGGCACCGAAAAAAGAACCGATACCGGGTTCAAGTTTTACGGCGGTTACCAGTTCAATAACAATTGGGCAATTGAAGGCCAGTATCTGAATATCGGCACCTATGCGGGCGATACCAAGAACCGGACGCCGAACAACATGCATATCACCGCCAAGGCTTCCGGGTTTTCCGTGGCCGCAGTCGGCATGCTGCCGCTGGGTCAGAGTTTTGCATTGTTCGGCAAGGCCGGCGCTATCCTCAAGACGGTGGATGCTTCTGAATACAACGACCTCAAGACCCTGCGGCGCGAAGTGAAGTCGACCAAGACCAGCGCCTTGCTGGGCGCCGGCGTCGAATTCAAGGTGACGCCGCAACTGGTATTGCGCGCCGAGTATGAATATCTGGGCAAAACGCCGTTGAGCACCAACGATAACGGTCCGCAACTGCGCAACGACATGGTGTCTGTCGGCGCGCGTTATACGTTCTGATGCTGTTCCGCGCAGTCGTGACGTAAAAAAGAGCCGGATCTGGCATCAGATCCGGCTCTTTGCATGACAACGACAGTACCGGCTGTTTATTCTTCAGCTTGTCCGGCACCGCAGCACTTCTTGTATTTTTTGCCGCTGCCACAGGAACAGACATCATTGCGTCCGGGCTTGGGCGTCTCGTGGCGCACGGTTTCCACGGCCGACTTGCGGTGTGGTAACCAATAGCGATAAATGTGCGGAATCGCCGATTCGATTTCTACCGCCAGCTTGTGGGTTTTGACCGGGTCTTCGATCAGCGGCAATTCCTCTTCTTCCAGTTCCTCGGAACCGAGCAGATAAATCGGCCGCATCAGCGGCGCCAGATTGGAATGGAAAATCGGATCCCATTCCCTGGCCCGCAATTGCAGGCCTTCCCAGAAACCCCAGGCCCAGGCTTCGCCGTCGAGCAGCGGTTTGCCTTCCCATTCGCGTTCGCAGAACAGCGGTTCGTATTCCTTGGGCGCGACTTCCAGCGTGATCGCGATTTCATTCATGGTGCGCGCGATGAAACCGGTGATGCGTTCGGCTTCCTTGGCGTTCTTGAACTTCGGCGTGTCTTCCGGCTTGCTGCCCCAGACGCGCGGCAGCCATTCGGCCATCAGCACTTCTTGCGGGCCGATCACCAGTGCCGTCAAAAAGCCATGCAGCGTATCCATGGTCATGGCGTCGTCGGCGCAGCGGTCAGAAAGCAGGAAGTCGTCGAGTTCGTCGAATTCTTCGTCGGAGAGTGGTTGGTCCAGTTGCATGATGTGATCCGTGATACAGATAAAACCGCAGTGTAATTCCAATCGCTGCGGGACGCGAGGATTGTTGTGATGCCGACTGACTGAGCACGTACAATACGGGCATGACAATTGGCCCCCCCGTTTCTGCCGCCGCCCTTGTGCCGGTGAGCTCGTTTGCCGGACTTTCACCGGATACCGTACTGGATGCGCTCGACAGCGTAGGTCTGCATGGTGACGGTCGTTTGCTGGCGCTCAACAGTTATGAAAACCGCGTTTATCAGGTCGGCATGGAAGAAGGGCCGCCGCTGATCAGCAAGTTTTACCGGCCCCAGCGCTGGAGCGATGCCGCGATTCTGGAAGAGCATGCCTTCGTGCAAGAGCTGGCCGATGCTGAAATACCGGTGGTGCCGGCCAGTGTGCTTGACAACGGTTCCAGCCTGCAGCAGTTTCAGGGTTTTCGTTTTGCCACCTTTGCCCGTCACGGTGGCCGTGCGCCGGAGCTTGGTGATCCGGCCACGCTGGAATGGCTGGGGCGCTTCATCGGCCGCATTCATGCGGTTGGCGGCTTGCGCAGTTATACGCAGCGGCCGACGCTGGATATCGTCAGTTTCGGCGAAGAGCCGCGCGCTTATCTGCTGCAACACGATTTCATTCCACCGGATTTGCTGAATTCCTGGACTACCACCGTCGATCAGGCATTGGCCGGCGTGCGGCGCTGCTTTGAACGCGCCGGCGAGATTCGCCAGTTGCGCCTGCACGGCGATTGCCACGTTGGCAATGTCTTGTGGACCGATGCCGGACCGCACTTTGTGGATTTCGACGATAGCCGCACTGGCCCGGCAGTACAGGATTTGTGGATGCTGCTGTCCGGCGAGCGCGGTGAAATGGTGCGGCAACTGTCCGACTTGCTGGCGGGGTATGAGGATTTTTGCGACTTCGAGCCGCGCGAGTTGTATCTGATTGAAGCCTTGCGGACCTTGCGCCTGTTGCACTATTCGGCGTGGCTGGCACGACGCTGGGATGATCCGGCATTTCCGCCGGCCTTCCCGTGGTTCAATACCCAGCGTTACTGGCAAGACCGCATACTCGAATTGCGGGAACAGATTGCCTTGATGGATGAGCCGCCGCTGTGGCCTATCTGATTGAAATTTTTGTCTTGAAGGAAGCGTATGTCTGAGCTGGTGCGTTGCGGGTGGGTCAATCTTGCCAATCCGCGATATGTGACTTATCACGATGAAGAGTGGGGCGTGCCTTGCCACGATGAAACCCGCCTGTTTGAAATGCTCAACCTGGAAGGCGCGCAAGCCGGCCTGAGCTGGGAAACCGTGCTCAACAAGCGCGACACTTATCGCGCTGCCTTCGATCACTGGGATGTCGAAAAGATTGCCCGTTACGATGCGCGCAAGGTGGCTAAATTGCTGGCCGATCCCGGCATCATCCGCAACCGTCTCAAGGTCGCCGCCACCATTACCAATGCCCAAAGTTATCTGCGTCTGCGCGAAGAGTTCAGTGGTCTCGATGAATTCCTGTGGGCCTATGTCGATGGCAAGCCGTTGCGCAACAAATGGAAGAGTCTGTCCGAATGTCCGGCCAAGACGCCGTTGTCGGATCGCTTGTCGAAAGACCTGAGCAAGCGCGGTTTCAAGTTCGTCGGTTCGACCATCATGTATGCCTACATGCAGGGCGTGGGCATGATTGACGATCACGTCACCGGCTGTTTTTGCAAGAAGAAAAAATAGTGCAAAAGCAAGTGGCTGCGTGCACGTAAAAAAGGGTGGCGCGAAGCCACCCTTTTCATTTGCCTCCGCCTGATTCAGCGAATCAGGCCGGGCTTCAGATATCGAGCTGCGAGACGAACTTGGTATTGAGGTAAGCCTCGACCGCCTCGGTGCCGCCTTCTGAACCGTAGCCACTATCCTTGATGCCGCCGAACGGTACTTCCGGCAGCGCCAGACCCAGATGGTTGATGGTCAGCATGCCGCTTTCGACGCCGCTGGCCAATGCATGGGAAGTCTTGGCCGAGCTGGTGAAGGCATACGCTGCCAGACCGAATGGCAGGCGATTGGCTTCGCTGATCACTTCTTCCAGCGTGTCGAAGGAGTTCACCAGCGCCAGCGGGCCGAACGGTTCTTCATTCATTACGCGTGCGCTCAGCGGAATGTTGGTCAGCACGGTCGGCTCAAAGAAAAAACCCTTGTCGCCGATACGCTTGCCACCCAGACGCAATGTGGCGCCATGCTCGACGGCATCGGCGATCAGCGATTCCATGGCCGGGATGCGGCGCTTGTTGGCCAGCGGACCCATGGTGGTGCCGGCGGTGCTGCCATCGCCGACCTTGAGTGCCGCAGCGGCGGCGACAAACTTCTCGACGAACGCGTCGAACACATTTTTTTGGATCAGGAAGCGGGTCGGTGCCACGCATACCTGACCGGCATTGCGGAACTTGGCAATCGCCAGATTCTTGACAGCGGCATCGATGTCGGCATCGTCGAACACGATGGCCGGTGCATGGCCGCCCAGTTCCATGGTGGCGCGCTTCATGTGCAGGCCGGCCAAGGCGGCCAGTTGCTTGCCGACCGGGGTGGAACCGGTGAACGAAATTTTCTTGATCACCGGATGCGCGATCAGGTATTCCGAAATTTCAGATGGCACACCATAGACCAGATTGACCACGCCGGCCGGGACGCCTGCGTCAGCAAAGGCACGGATCAGTTCGGCCGGCGATGCCGGGGTTTCTTCCGGCGCCTTGACGATGATGGAGCAGCCGGCAGCCAACGCGGCCGACAATTTGCGCACCACTTGATTGATCGGGAAATTCCATGGCGTGAATGCCGCGACCGGACCGACCGGCTCCTTGATTACCATCTGATAGGCGCCGGGTACGCGGGCCGGCACCAGGCGACCGTAGGTGCGGCGGGCTTCTTCGGCAAACCAGTCGATGGTGTCGGCGGCGCCGAGCGTTTCGCCTTTGGCTTCAGCCAGCGGCTTGCCTTGTTCCTGCGTCATCAGTTGCGCGATTTCCGCGGCGCGTTCGCGCAGGATGTTGGCTGCCTTGCGCATGATTTTCGAGCGTTCGAATGCAGAAGTATTGCGCCAGATTTCAAACCCTTTTTGCGCCGATGCCACGGCGGCATCGAGATCTTCGCGGTTGGCATGGGCAATGTTGCCGATCACGGCTTCAGTGGCCGGATTGACAACGCTCAGGGTGCGTCCGGATACGCTCGGTTGCCATTGGCCGTTGATGAATAATTGGACATCTTTGTACATGGGGACTCGCTTTAACAAGGGGAGTGGGGAAACACGTCGGCGCAGCAAAACAGACGGCGCATACGGCAACAGAAGATGGCGGTATTTATACCATGGCTGGAAAAATTGCGTCGGCGCCGCCCTCGGTTGGCGCAGTTCTGCCCGGCAATTTCAGGTCGCCGATTTTTTGTTTTGCGCGGCACATTTTCTGATTTCGGTAATCATCCTGAGTACCACGCCGGACGGCGGTACATCGCGATATGCCAGATGCAGCGGTGCATGCAGGCCGGGGGCCTGATCCAGATTCAGATAAGTGACCTGTTCCATCGCCACGTGGCGCACCGATGCCGGCACGATGGCAATACCGAGTCCGGAGGCGACCAGACTCAGTGTTGACAGATTTTTGGTGACCTCTTGTTCGACGCGCGGACTGAAGCCGGCCACGGCACAGGCGGCAATGATGGCATCGTATAAGCCGGGACCGCTGGGACGGCGGGTGAGAATGAAATGTTCGTGTGCCAGCGCCGCCAGCGCAATGCCTTTGCGGCGGCCGCGCGCCAATGCCAGCGGGTGTGCCGACGGCAGTGCCACCACCATTTTTTCTTGCAAAACCGTTTCGATTTTCAAGTCGTGTTCATTGCCGACCGGCGACCGGATGAAGGCGATATCGACCCGGTTGTGACGCAAGGCATCCACCAGTTCGGCGGTATTGCTTTCTTCTACCGTCAGCGCCACTTCCGGTGCGCTGTGACGAAAGGCGCGGATCACGGAGGGTACGAACGGATGCAGCGCTGATGATTCGGTGAATCCCAGCACGATCCGGCCGCGCTCTCCGCGCGATACGCCGCGTACCGTGTCCACGGTTTGTGCCATCTGCGCCAGAATCGTCCGCGCATCCGTCAACAGCGCCTGACCGCTGTCGGTCAGCTCCATGCCGCGCGGCAGGCGTCGGAACAGTTGCGTTCCCAACTCTTGCTCCAGGGCGCGGATTTGCTGGCTCAGCGGTGGTTGCTGAATGCCGATGCGCTGCGCCGCCCGCGTCAGATGGCCTTCTTCGGCCACGGCAACGAAGTAGCGCAACAGTCGCAGATCGATAATTGACATATTGAAAATGTATGAATTTGATGTAATTCATATATTAGACAAAATAAAGGGGCAAGAGTAGCCTTTCGACATGGAAGGAAACACACGATGGAAACGGCAATGATCAGCAACGACAATAATCCCGCAGGAAGCGCAGCGCAGCTTCTGGCACCGCCGCCAACCGTGAAGCAATTGTTTTTCGGTTTTCTCGGGCTGGGATTGACGGCCTTTGGCGGCGCCTTGCCGCTGGCACACCGGATGATCGTTGATCGCCATCGCTGGCTCAATGAGGCTGAGTTTGCCGAGTTGCTCGGTCTGTGTCAGTTTTTGCCGGGTGGCAACATCATCAATCTGTCGGTCGCGCTCGGCATGCGCTTTCGCGGCGTCAAAGGCGCATTCGCCTCCATCATGGGTCTGATCGCCGCGCCATCGGTGATTGTCATCATGCTCGGCATTCTGTACGAGCATTATCAAAACGATCCGCATATCAAACATCTGTTTGCCGGACTGGCGGCTGCCGCTGCCGGTTTACTGGTGTCCATGGCGGTCAAGATTGCGATGCCCTTGCGCAAGAGTCTGCCACTGGCGGTGCTGGCGATCCTTTGTTTTGTCGCGATTGCCATCCTGCGCTGGCCGCTGTTGTGGACCATGCTGGCGATGACGCCGATCAGTATCCTGGTCACATCGAGGATCAAAAAATGATACAGACACTGATTGCCCTGGCGCTGATTTTCTCGGAACTGTCAGTATTGGCTTTTGGCGGCGGCAATACCATCCTGCCGGAAATGCAGCGCCAGGTGGTGGAGATTCATCAATGGATGTCGGCCGAAGAATTCAGCGCCCTGTTTGCACTGGGGCAGGCGGCGCCGGGACCAAATCTGATGGTGGTGACGCTGGTCGGCTGGCACGTGGCCGGCTGGGCCGGCATGCTGGTGACCACGCTGGCCAAGTTCGGACCGTCCTCGATCCTGACCATCTTCGCCCTGCACGCATGGGAGCGCTTCAAGGACAAGCCATGGCGGCGCGTGGTGCAAGCCGGCCTGTTGCCGGTGACGGCCGGGCTGGTGGCGGCCAGCGCGGCGCTGATTGCGCATGCTTCGGATACCAATTTGTTACTGGCGGCGATTACCGCGGTCACCGCCGCGCTGGCGATCAAGACCAAAATCCATCCGCTGTGGCTGTTGTTCGGCGGCAGTATGGTGGGTTTGCTGGCATTAAGCTGATCTTCATTCTGGCGCTGCGACCTTATGCTAACGTGCTGCGATCTTGTTTCACGCAAACCCAGACATGCAAGCACTGCAAGGAAAATCCCGGCTGTTGGTGATCATCGTGTTGGTGGTGGCGCATCTGATGCTGATCCGGGCTTTGCGCAACGTCACCGCTGCGGCGCCGGTGTCTGAAGTGGTCGGCAAGGAGGCTCGTCTGCGGGCGTCGTGGTTGCCGTTGCGCCTGATCCAGCCGCAATCCGCACCGGTACCGCAGCAGCGACCACCGATGCCGCGTCCGTCGATATCGGCATCAACCGTTCCATCTGTCCCTGTGACTTCGACCGCCATCAGTGCCGGGCGTACCGCACCAGCACCAGATGCGGCAATCAGCAGCGCTGCGGGCAACATTGCGGGCGGCGTGGCAGGCACACTGGAACCGGACGATTTGCTCAGTGCGGCGCGGCGCAGTGCAGGTAATGTCGATCGTGAATTGCGGCGGGCCTCGCCATCATGGCCGGGCCATATTGCGCAGAGTGAGGACAACCGGCTGGCGCGCGGTATTGCAGCGGCAGGGCGGTCACCGCATGAAATGCGCGAAGTGAAACGCTATGCGGATGGGCGCACGGTGACCAGCGTCGGCAGCGGTGTGCATGCTTATTGCATATTGAACGGTACGCTGCCGGGATTGGACCCGATGCAGGAAGGGCGACAAACCAGAATGGTGAGTTGTCCCGACTGAGTGCCGTTGCCGCTGGCCGGGCAACGGCACCAATAGTGCGTTCCTGTTTGCCTCAGGCTTTTCTGAGGTAGCAAGCCTTGAGCATGAAATTGCCGGCATCCATCTTGCAGTCGACTTCGTGATCGCCGCCGACCAGACGGATACTCTTGACCTTGGTGCCCATCTTCAGCGTGATGGATGAACCCTTGACCTTCAGATCCTTGATCAGCACCACGGCGTCGCCGTCGCTGAGCACATTGCCGTTGGAATCTTTGACGACATCATCGCTGCTGTCATCGCTGGCGGCAGCAGCCGTCACCGGCCATTCGTGACCGCAATCGGCGCAGACGTAATTGCTGCCATCGGGATAAGTGTTTTCCATCGCGCATTGCGGACAGACTGGTATGGCGGACATGGTGACTCTCGGGTAATAAGAAAAACGGAAGGGAAAAACAATGCCAGCACCGGAAGAATTCTCCCGGTGCCGTGTCAGGCGGAGTAATTACTGTTTGACGCAATCCACGAAGTAATCGCGGCGGCCATTGACTTCACGTTTGACCAAACCGTGAACGTCGGTTTCGAAGCCAGGGAATTTCTCGTTGAAGTCGCGTGCGAATTTCAGATAGTCAACGATGGTCTTGTTGAAAATCTCACCCGGGATCAGCAGCGGAATGCCCGGCGGGTAAGGTGTCAGCAGGATCGACGTGACACGGCCTTCGAGTTCGTCAAGCGGCACGCGATCAATTTCACGATGCGCCATCTTGGCAAATGCGTCGGATGGCTTCATCGCCGGTTGCATGTCGGACAGATACATTTCCGTAGTCAGGCGGGCGACGTCGTAGGCGCGATAGGTTTCGTGAATCTGCTGGCACAGATCGCGCAAGCCCAGACGTTCGTAACGCGCGTTGCGGCCTTGGTTGGCGGCCGCGAATTCCGGCAGGATGCGCCAGATCGGCTGGTTCTTGTCGTAGTCGTCCTTGAACTGTTGCAGCGCGGTCACGAGCGTATTCCAGCGGCCCTTGGTGATGCCGATGGTGAACATGATGAAGAACGAATACAGACCGCACTTTTCGACGATCACGCCGTGTTCGGCCAGATACTTGGTCACGATTGAGGCCGGAATGCCGGTCTCGCTGAACTTGCCTTCGAGCGACAGGCCCGGGGTGACGATGGTGGCCTTGATCGGATCGAGCATGTTGAAGCCCGGTGCCAGATTGCCGAAGCCGTGCCAGTCGTCCTCGGCCTTGATGACCCAGTCTTCCCGGGTGCCGATGCCGTCCGCCGAGAAGCTGTTCGGACCCCACACCTGGAACCACCAGTCGAGACCGAATTCCTGATCGATCTTCTTCATGGCGCGGCGGAAGTCGAGCGCTTCGAAAATGCTTTCTTCCACCAGCGCAGTACCGCCCGGCGCTTCCATCATGGCGGCAGCGACGTCGCACGACGCAATGATCGAATATTGCGGCGAGGTCGAGGTATGCATCAGGAAGGCTTCATTGAAAGCGTCCTGATCGAGTTGCACGGTTTCCGATTCACGCACCAGAATCTGCGAGGCTTGCGACAGGCCGGCCAGCAACTTGTGGGTCGACTGGGTCGAGAAGATCATCGACTTCTTGGCGCGCGGGCGATCCTTGCCGATGGCGTGCATGTCCTTGTAGAAATCATGGAACGTGGCGTGCGGCAACCAGGCTTCGTCGAAGTGCAGGGTGTCGATTTCGCCATCCAGCATTTCCTTGAGCGTTTCCACGTTGTACACCACGCCGTCGTAGGTCGATTGCGTGATGGTCAGAATGCGCGGCTTCTTGTTGACGGCTTCGCGCGCAAACGGATTGGCTTCGATCTTGCGACGGATGCTTTCCATCGTAAATTCTTCCAGCGGAATCGGACCGATGATGCCGAGGTTATTGCGGGTCGGCATCAGGAATACCGGGATCGCGCCGGTCATGATGATCGAGTGCAGAATCGATTTGTGACAGTTGCGGTCAACCACCACGATGTCGCCCGGGGCCACGGTCGAGTGCCAGACCATCTTGTTGGAGGTCGACGTGCCGTTGGTGACGAAGTAGCAATGGTCGGCATTGAAGATGCGCGCGGCATTGCGTTCGGAATCGGCGACCGGACCGGTATGGTCGAGCAGTTGGCCGAGTTCTTCGACGGCGTTGCAGACGTCGGCGCGCAGCATGTTCTCACCGAAAAACTGGTGGAACATCTGGCCGATTGGCGACTTCAGGAAGGCGACGCCGCCCGAGTGACCGGGACAGTGCCACGAGTAGGAACCGTCCTGCGCGTAATGCACCAGTGCGCGGAAAAACGGCGGCGCCAGACCATCGAGATAAGACTTCGCTTCGCGGATGATATGGCGCGCCACGAATTCCGGCGTGTCTTCAAACATATGGATGAAGCCATGCAATTCGCGCAGGATATCGTTGGGGATATCGCGCGAGGTGCGGGTTTCGCCATACAGATAAATCGGGATGTCGGCATTCTTGTGGCGGATTTCGCCGACGAAGGCGCGCAGCGACTTCAGTGCGAAGTCGGTTTCCTCGGACGAGCCGGCACCGAATTCTTCATCGTCGATCGACAGGATGAAGGCGGAAGCGCGCGATTGCTGCTGGGCAAATTGCGACAGATCGCCGTAGCTGGTGACGCCCAGCACTTCCATGCCTTCTTGCTGGATCGCATCGGCCAGCGCGCGAATGCCGAGACCGGAAGTATTTTCCGAGCGGAAATCTTCATCAATGATGACAATAGGGAAACGGAATTTCATTGGACACTCCACATCTGCGCCTGGGCAAAAAGCTTGCGCGCTTGAAAAACAGATTGTCGGGGGCTGGACAGCAGCGCTGATCCGGGCAGCCGGCAACCGCGGAAAAAGGAAAGCCGAATTTTCGCAGATATCAAGGATATATGCGCGAAAACGGGGCGTTTATTGGTAGCAAACAGGTAAAAACAACAAGTGACGTCAGCGTCTTTCGTATGTCACAAATGCGTAGTCAAATCCCTGGGCTTCGCTGTGATGCGTGGTACGCCCGGTTTCTTGCCAGACTTGCAGGTCCAGCGGCGGGAAAAAGGCGTCGCAATCGAAGCGCTGGCCGATTTCGGTAATGATCAGACGGTGCGCCAGCGGCAGCGCTTCGGCATAAATCTGGGCGCCGCCGATGATGAAGGCTTCGCTGCCGGCGACCAATGCCGCCGCTTGCGTTAGCGACGTACAGCTTTCCACGCCGGCATGTTGCCACGCCGGATTGCGGGTGATGACGATATTACGCCGGTTCGGCAGCGCACGGCCGATGGAATCGAACGTCTTGCGTCCCATCAGGATCGGATGGCCGGAGGTGGTGCGCTTGAAGTGCGCCAGATCTTCCGGCAGATGCCAGGGCAAGGTATTGCGGATGCCAATGCCGCCGGCCTGATCGGTGGCAACAATGATGGTAAGTGCCGCCGAAGCGGTAGTTGTAGGAGACATGCGCGTTGTTCTGTAGGATTGCCGGAGTCTGGCCGCAGCCAAAAACATAATGTTACAGGACTGACGGTGTTTGGTAGGGGTTAAGAGGAACTTTCTGGAGAGTAATCGCCCTTATAGAGTGATAAATGTACTGGAGAACGGTCCGGAACCGGATCGGAGCACCAGTCACAGGGCGGCAAAATATCAGCTGCGGGAACGGGATGTTGCATGTCTGGAAGGAAACGGGGAGGACGCGGCAGCCGCTCAAATGGCATGTCGGATGGCTCTCTCCAAACAACTTGCGCAACATTAGGTAAACTAACGCCATCTTTCGACACGCCGAAAGCGGCGTGATCGGACAAGAAAAAACTGCATGTCAGACGGAAATCCAATGTTTTCAATCGCGTATCGACGGCCTGCCGGTGGCAGCCCCGTCAAAATCTCCCATGCTGTGGGACGACACATCACGTCAGCGGCAGTTGCCGCCTTGCTGATTCTGCATGGCGCACCAGGCTTGGCATTCGACTTCAACGATGTGGCCGCGCGCGCCAAAGCGCTGGCCGGCAAGTCGTACCGCAAGCCGGCTGACCGCATGCCCAAGGAAATCAAGGAATTGAGCTATGAACAGTCGAACGGCATTCATTTCAAATCGGAACGTTCCTACTGGCGCAACGAGAAGCTGCCATTCGAGCTGAGCTTCATTCACCCCGGCGGCGCGTTTGTGGAGCCGGTCAAGATCAATGAAGTGGTCGGCGGCGCAGCGCGCGAGATCGCTTTCAACCCGGCCCTGTTCGACTATGGCCGCAACAGTCTGGATGCCCGCCGCATCCGCAATGCCGGCTTTGCCGGCTTCCGCATCCGCTACCCGCTCAATTCGGCCAAGGACAAGGACGACGTCCTGACCTTTCTCGGTGCCAGCTACTTCCGCGCCATGGGCAAGGGGCAGGGTTACGGCATTTCAGCGCGCGGACTGGCCATCGACACCGCATTGTATTCAGGCGAAGAATTCCCGCGCTTTGTCGAATTCTGGCTGGATCGTCCCAAAGCCGGCGACAAGGAATTGACCGTCTACGCCTTGCTCGATTCGCAACGCGCCACCGGTGCTTACCGTTTTACCTTGCGGCCCGGCACCGATACGGTGATCGACGTCAAGGCGCAGTTGTATCTGCGTAGCAATGTCACCAAGATGGGTATTGCGCCGCTGACCAGCATGTTTTTCTTTGGCGAAAACCAACCATCCCAGCCGGGCGACTTCCGCCCCGAGGTGCATGATTCGGATGGCCTGTCGATGCAATCCGGCACCGGTGAATGGATCTGGCGGCCGCTGGTCAATCCGAAGCGCCTGCTGATCACCTCGTTCAGCTTCGACAACCCGCTCGGCTTCGGACTGATGCAGCGTGACCGCCAGTTCTCCAGCTACGAAGATCTCGACTACCATTATGAAAACCGTCCGAGCCTGTGGATCGAACCGAAGGGCAAGTGGGGTTCGGGGCAGATCGAGCTGGTACAGATTCCGACCCCGGATGAAACCAACGACAATATCGTCGCCTACTGGCTGCCGAAGGCAATGCCGAAACCCGGCCAGCCGTTCAATGTCGAATACCGCATGTACTGGCAACGCGAAACCGAACGCAAGCCGCCACTGGCGTGGGTGGCGCAGACCCGCATCGGGCATGGCTATCGCGCCAAGGCCGACGATACCATCGGCATGTCGATTGATTTCGATGGCGCGACATTGAAGAAACTGCCGGCCAGTGCCAGGATCGAAGGTACGGTGGAGAGCGACAGCAATGGCAAGATCGTCAGCGTCAACACGCGTCGCAATGAAGTCACGGGTGGCTGGCGCATGGAAGTCAAACTGCGTCGCAATGAAGATAACAAGCCGGTTGAACTGCGTGGATTCCTGAAGAATGCAGCAGCCAACGGCGCAACCTTGTCAGAAACGTGGAGCTACATATTACCCCCCAATTGAGGCAGGCCAGCGCCGCTTCGCAACAGGTCGACCGCTATCTGGAACGACTGCCGCTGTCGGCGCAACAGCGGCTGGAAATCGAGACGCGGGTCAGTGCACTGGCGTCGGGGGACGCCATGCAGGACGTACATCGGGTGCTGGCGGCAGCGCAGGCCGGCTCGATTGCGTCGCTGGCGACGGATGACAATCCGGCACTGCAGTCGATTGCCACCCGTTTGCGCCTGATCTGGCCGCCGCACGATGATGGCAGCACCGCGTTGCCGCTGTGCGCCGCGCCCGATGATGACGGTGCCCATGTTGCCGTGGCGCCGCCGCTCAACCGGCGTTCCATGGTGCCGCGCCCCTGGGGTGAGCTGAACCCGTTCGCGCGCTGGGTCGATGAAGCCAACCGCAAGTTTGATCGCCGTTCGGCGCAACGCCGCGGCGTGCCGGAAACCGAACCGGGTTTCATCGAAGATGAAATCGAACAACAGACGCTGCCCCAGGATGCCGCCAGCCAGGACCAGCCGGATGCACCCGATCCGCGCGGTTACTGGCAGCACAGCGGTAACGTGCGCCGGATTACCTTGCTGTTGCTGATGCTGATGCAGACCGCGCTGGCCACCTATTTCATGAGCGAGGTATTGCCCTATCACGGTGAAAAGCCGCTGGAGATGGTCATCCTGGCGTTGTTCGCCTTGTTGTTCTGCTGGGTCTCGGCCGGTTTCTGGACCGCCATGACCGGCTTTCTGGTCTTGATGCGCGGCACCGATCCCTATTTGATTTCACGCGAAGCGGCCGGACCGAAATGGATTGCACCGGAAGCCCGTACCGCGATTGTCATGCCGATCTGCAACGAAGACGTGGCGCGGGTGTTTGCCGGTTTGCGCGCCACTTACGAATCGGTCCGCCGCAGCGGCGACCTGGAACGGTTCGACTTCTTTGTGTTGAGCGACAGCGGGGATGCCGACATCTGCACCGCCGAGGCTGCGGCATGGGCCAGCTTGTGCAACGAGGTCGATGGCTTCGGCAATATTTTCTACCGTCATCGCCGCCGCCGGGTCAAACGCAAGAGTGGCAATATCGATGACTTCTGCCGTCGCTGGGGCTCCGATTATCGCTACATGCTGGTGCTCGACGCCGACAGCGTGATGAGCGGCCAATGCCTGTCTACGCTGGTGCGGCTGATGGAAGCCAATCCCGGTGCCGGTATCATTCAGACCGCGCCGCGCGCGGCCGGCCGCGACACCTTGTATGCGCGCATTCAACAGTTTTCGACGCGGGTCTATGGCCCGTTGTTTACTGCCGGACTGCATTACTGGCAACTCGGCGAGTCGCATTACTGGGGCCACAACGCGATCATCCGGCTGGAACCCTTCATGCGCCATTGCGCGCTGGCGCCATTGCCTGGCGAAGGCACGCTGGCAGGACCGATCCTGTCGCACGATTTTGTTGAAGCCTCGCTGATGCGGCGTGCCGGCTGGTCGGTCTGGATTGCCTACGATCTTGATGGCAGTTATGAAGAGATGCCGCCCAATCTGCTCGACGAATTGAGTCGCGACCGTCGCTGGTGCCAGGGCAACCTGATGAACTTCCGGCTGTTTCTGGCGCGCGGCATGCATGTGGTGCACCGCGCGGTATTCGTGACCGGCGTCATGGCCTATGTGTCGGCGCCGTTGTGGTGTCTGTTCCTGGCCTTGTCGACCTTGTTGCTGGCCACGCATACACTGGTTGACCCGCAATATTTTGTCGAGCCGCGGCAACTGTTTCCGATCTGGCCCGAATGGCATCCGGAAAAAGCGCTGGCATTGTTTTCTGCTACTGCCACGATTCTGTTTTTGCCCAAGATACTCAGCGTGCTGCTGATCATCAACAAGGGTGCGCGGGGCTTTGGTGGCGCATTGCGCGTCACCTGCAGCATGTTGATCGAGCTGTTGTTTTCGATGTTGCTGGCGCCGGTGCGCATGCTGTTCCACACGCGTTTCGTGCTGGGTGCATTTTTGGGCTGGGCCGTGGGCTGGAAGTCGCCGCCGCGGGCTGATAACGAAACTGGTTGGGGCCAGGCCATTCAGCGCCATGGCGTACATTCGGTGATCGGCGTGGTGTGGGGGGTGCTGGTGTACTGGCTCAATCCTTCGTTCGTCTGGTGGTTGTTGCCGATTGCCGGTGCGCTGACATTGTCGGTGCCGTTATCGGTGCTGTCGAGCCGGGTCTCGCTGGGACGCGCCTTCCGTCGTGCCGGCTTGTTCGCGATTCCGGAAGAAACCGATGTGCCGCGCGAATTGCGCGAAACCGTCGCCTATCTGGAAGCGACGCCGGCGCTGCCAGGGTTCGTCGACGCGGTGGTGGATCCCGGTTGCAATGCCTTGTTGTGCGCCACCGCGCATGAACATCCGGCCGCGGCCCGGCTGCCGGCCAGTCATGCTGCCGGTGAAGCCTTGTTGCGACGGGCGCTCAATGCCGGCCCGCATGGCTTGTCGGCCAAGCAGAAACTGACCTTGCTGACCGATCCGCAATTGCTGTCGCGTTTGCATCTGGCGGTGTGGTCGGCACCACAAGTGCATCCGGCATGGATGGCTTGATGAATCTGAACAGAACTTGAAGAGAATGACATGACCCAGGAATTACCCGGACCCGATGAACGCTTCATGCCGCCTGCCGAACCGCGCACCAGCCGGCGCACGGTATGGGCGCTGGCGGCGACCTCGCTGTTGCTGTGCATCGCGGTCGCGGTCTGGTTCGGTTACCGCGAACGCCATCCGACGCCGGTACCGGTGGTGCTGGAAACCGTCAAGGCCGAAGTCGCCGATATCGAGCAGGTAGTGAATGCCACCGGCAATGTCGCCATGCAGAGCTATGTCGATGTCGGTGCCAAGGTATCGGGCCAGATTTCTGACGTCTCGGTCGGCATCGGTGAAAGCGTCAAGGAAGGGCGGCTGCTGGTCACCATTTCACCGGCCGTGGCCGCCGGCCGGGTAGAAAACAACCGGGCGCAGCTGGCGCGTCTCAAGGCCGAACTTGCCGGCCAGAATGCCCAGCTCGATTTTGCGCAATTGCAGTTTCAGCGGCAGACCCAATTGAAGGCAGAAAATGCCACGCGCGAAGAATCGTTTGAATCAAGCCGGATGGGCATGTATTCGGCAGCGGCCAAGGTGGATGCCATCAATGCCCAGATTCAGCAGATGGAAGCGGCGATGAAAGAAGATGAAGCGATTCAGAAGCAGACCCGCGTCGTGGCGCCGGTCAGCGGTGTGGTGGTGGCGTTGTCGGCGCGCGTGGGGCAGACGCTCAATGCCAATCAGGATGTGCTGATGCGGATTGCCGACCTGAGCAAGATGAGCGTCCAGGCGCGCGTGGCAGAAGAAGATGTGACGCGTTTGCACAAGGGCATGATTGCCTACTTCACCACGCCCGGTTATCCCGGCAAGCGCTGGGCCGGCAAGTTGCGGCAAATCATGCTGCTGCCGGCCGATGATTCAGGCAAGCAAGGCAAGAAAGCCTACTACACGGTGTTGTTCGATGTCGCCAATCCGAGTCGCGAACTGATGGCCGGCATGACGGCCGATGTCTACTTCGTGCTGGAAAAAGCCGACGATGCGGTGACGATCCCGGTGGCGCTGGCAGTCAAGCCGGACCGCGAAGGTTTGCAGACCATCAAGGTCAGGCTGGAGGACGGCAAGCTCGAAACTCGCAAGGTCAGGCTCGGCGTGCGCAACGCCGACAAGGTGCAAGTGCTGGCCGGCCTGAAGGCGGGGGAACAGGTGGTGTTGCCGGTGCGCGAGCGTTAAGCGGGTCGGCGGTCTGGATTCAGGCGGCAGGCCGGCGTCCGGTTTACAATGCACATCGACTACACTCCGCATGCGCATCGAATGATGCTGCGATTCCGGCAGATTTCCTGCAACCGACAAAGCAATGAACGTATACCGCAAAATGGCATCAGCGCCGTACCTACCCCGACCCTCGACGATAGCGCTGGCAATGGCGCTGTTGTTGTCCGGCTGCGCCGCGACGCAAGTCGATATCGAGCCGATTCCGGCGGTCGAATTGCCGCAAAAGTGGAGCACGGCCGCCGACGAAGAGCAATTGCGGCCGGATGTGGGCTGGTGGAAACATTTCGGCAGTTCTGAATTGAGCATGCTGGTCGACGAAGGCCAGCGCAATAATTTCGAGATTGCCGCAGCCGTCTCGCGCGTGCAGCAAGCCGAAGCGCAAGCCCGGATTGCCGGTGCGCCGTTGCTGCCGGATGTCGATATCGCCACCTCCGCCAACCGGGAATTCCCGCTCGGCGGCGGCACCGCCACCACCTCGGCCAGCGGCATGCTGGAAATCGGTTATGAAGTCGATTTCTGGGGCAAGAACCGCGCCGGTGTGGCGGCTGCCGAAGCCTCATTGCGCGCCAATGTATATGACCGCGAAACGGTGGCGCTGACCGTCACCAGCGGCATTGTCTCCACCTATCTGCAAGTATTGTCGCTGCGCGACCGGCTGGCGATTGCGACCCAGAACGTTGGCAACGCCGAGCGCGTGCTCAAGCTGGTGGAAGCGCAAAGCCGCGCCGGCGCTGCCTCGCCGCTCGATCTGGCGCGTCAGCGCTCGGCCGTGGCCGGTCAGAAAGCAGCGATTCCCGATCTGAAACAGCAAGAGCGCGATGCCCAGGTGGCGCTGGCAATTTTGCTGGGCCGGCCACCGCAAACCTTCAGCGTTGCCGAGCATGGACTGGCCGATATCCTGATGCCGAAGATCGCCCCCGGTCTGCCGTCTGAATTGCTGGCGCGCCGTCCTGATATCCGTCGCGCCGAAGCACGGCTGGCCGAAGCCAATGCCAATGTTGCCGTGGCGCGCGCGAATCTGTTTCCGAGTATTCGCCTGACCGGTTCTACCGGCGCCCAGAGCAATGCCTTGCTGTCGTTGTTTGACGGTCCGAATTTGCTGGCCAATCTCGGTGCCTCGCTGACCGCGCCGATTTTTGATGGTGGCCGCCTCGCCAACAAGCGCGATCTGGCGATTGCCCAGAAGCAGGAACTGGTGCAGGTGTATCGCTCGGCCGTGGTGACGGCACTGTCGGATGTGGAAAAAACGCTGGGCAGTATTCGCAGCCTCGAAGAACGCTACCGTCTCAAGAGTACGGAAGTCGAACAGGCGCGGTTTGCGTTTGAATTATCGGAAATCCGTTATCGCGTCGGTGCCGAAGATTTGATGACGGTGCTGGATACCCAACGCAATCTGTCGGAAGCGCAAAACCAGCTGGGACAGATCAAATTGCAGCGCCTGCAAGCGACGGTGTCTCTGTACAAGGCGCTGGGCGGCGGCTGGCTGGATGATGTCGGCAGCCATGCCGCGTCATAGAACGTTTCAGTTCTTCTCGGTAATGAACGGATACACCACGCCGGCCGCGATCGCGCCGATGATCGGTGCTACCCAGAACAACCACAATTGCTGCAAGGCCCAGCCGCCGACAAACAGTGCCGGACCGGTGGAGCGCGCCGGATTGACCGAGGTATTGGTGACCGGAATCGAGATCAGGTGGATCAGGGTCAGCGCCAGACCAATCGCAATCGGGGCAAAACCGGCCGGGGCACGTTTGTCGGTGGCGCCGAGGATGACGATCAGGAACATGAAGGTCAGCACCACTTCCGTAATGAAGCCCGCCGTTTGCGAATATCCGCCCGGGGAATGTTCACCGTAACCGTTTGCCGCAAAGCCGCTGGCCACCAGATCGAAGCCGGGTTTGCCACTGGCGATGCACGCCAGAATCGCGCTGGCAATGATGGCGCCCACGACTTGCGCAATGATGTAAGGAATCGCGTCTTTGGCCGGAAAGCGGCGACCCACTGCCAAACCGATGGTGACCGCCGGGTTGAAGTGGCCGCCCGAGATATGTCCGAGTGCAAAAGCGCCGGTCAGTACCGTCAACCCGAACGCCAGCGCGACGCCGGCAAAACCGATACCAAGGTTGGGGAAGCCGGCTGCCAATACTGCACTGCCGGTGCCACCCAATACCAGCCAGAATGTTCCCAGCGTTTCCGCTGCCAGTTTCTTCGCGATGCTCATGTTATTTCCTTTTATAAAAGCACTGACCAAGCCGGTGGTTCGTCACCCCGGCAACGATTGCCACTTCCAGACCATCATCCACGCGGAACACCTTGCTGCTGAACAAGGTTTTACTCTTGTTACGGTAATTCGTGGTGCATTCCGGTGCCAGACATTGAAAAATTGCAGTCTGTTTTTTCTGCAATAAAAGATCTTCACAGCTAAAAATCTACATTATTGCGATAAAAATAATATTATCTTTTTATCAAATCATTTCTATCCGGCCGGATTTTACTCTCAAAGCATTCGTTTCAAATAGTGTTTTTTCGATAATGTTTTTTGACCTTCCGACGGTGCCGGAAAATACTTTTTCCTGCCGGAAAATCGGGCATGCGCTTATCCGGTATTTATTTTCCAGTGGCAACGCGGCAGGCGCAGGCGAGTGTCACCGGCAGCCGACTTAAACGGTATACTCGACCCCGATTACAACATTGGCGCGCTGGAGAAAACCACATGAAGCAATACCTCGACCTGGTACAGACCATTCTGCAAGAAGGCAGCTGGCAAGAAAACCGTACCGGCATCCGTACGCTGAGCCTGCCCGGTGCGATGCTGCGCTTTGATTTGAAAAAAGACGGCTTCCCGGCCGTCACCAGCAAACGGCTGGCGTTCAAGTCGGTGGTGGGCGAACTGGTCGGTTTCTTGCGCGCGACACGCAGCGCCGCTGAGTTCCGCGCGCTCGGTTGCAAGGTGTGGGATCAGAATGCCAATGAAAATGCCGAATGGCTGGCCAATCCTTACCGCATGGGTGAAGACGATCTGGGACCGGTGTACGGCGTGCAGTGGCGCGCCTGGCCAGCCTATAAATTGCTGGCGGCAGACCAGAGCGCGCAGATCGCCGATGCCGGCAAACGCGGTTTCCGGCTGGTCGCCAGCGTCAACGACGAAGGTCAGGAAAAAGTCTTGATGTACAAGGCCATCGATCAGTTGCGCGAATGCCTCGACACCATCATGAAAAATCCCGGCAGCCGCCGCATCCTGTTCCATGGCTGGAATTGCGCCGAGCTGGATGCGATTGCACTGCCGGCTTGCCATCTGCTGTATCAATTCCTGCCGAATGCCACCACCAGGGAAATTTCCTTGTGCCTGTATATCCGCAGCAATGATGTCGGCCTCGGTACCCCGTTCAATCTGGCGGAAGCGGCGGCGCTGCTGCATCTGGTCGGTCGCCTGACCGGTTACACGCCGCGCTGGTTTACCTACTTCATCGGCGATGCGCACATTTACGAAAACCATCTCGACATGCTGCACGAGCAATTGAAGCGCGATCCGTATCCGGCGCCGCAACTGGTGATCGCTGACCGCGTGCCGGCCTTTGCCGATACCGGTAAATACGAACCGGAATGGCTGGAAAAAGTCGAACCGGGCGATTTCTCGCTCACCGGCTATCAGCACCACGCGCCGTTGACGGCGCCGATGGCAGTCTGATGCGCGGATGTTCACCGGCCTGACGGCCACCGCGTCGTCAGGTTTTGCTCATACTCTTGTTCCAGCGCGGCAGCCATGCTGCCAGATGCTCGGCAAAGCCTTCGGCTGCCGGTGAGGTCGCGCGCCGCGCCGGCTGATACAGGCAGATGTAGCGCATGATTTCCGGATCGACCACGCGGCGCATGGTCAACCCCAGCGGTTTGGCCAGCGCCTGCACATAGGCCGGCGACAACGTGGCGGCCAGGCCGGCGCGCGCGATGCCGAGCGCGGTGGTCATGTTGTCGACGATGTCGATGGCGCTGATGCGTTGTTCCTGCGGCTGGCCCATGCTCATCTGGGCGACATTGCGCTCGTGATCGCGGCCGGCCGCCACCAGTTGGACATCGCGCAAGTCACGCCAATGCAGGCGCCGTTTTTTTGCCAGCGGATGGTCCGGCGCACACCACAATACCCAGGCACTCTCACACAACAATTGACGGTGGACGTCGTCCCCGGTCACGCGGTCAGGACCGACGGCGAGATCGGCGTCGCCATTGGCGACCATATCGACAAAGCGTTCGACCGCAGCATCGCGGATACGCACCACCACTTTCGGATGCAGGGCGTTATAGGCGCGGATCGCTTCCGGCAGCATGACACTGGCCAGCACCATCGGCGCCGCAATGCGTACCACGCCGGCGGCGCGATTGCGGACGTCTTCGGCAATCGATTCGGCCTGCCGCAAATGCTTGAGCGCGGTTTCTGCCGAGCCGAGGAATTCCTTGCCGGCCGAGGTCAGCGCCACCGAGCGGGTGCTGCGGTCAAACAGACGAAAGCCGACGGCATCTTCCAGTTCGCTGATCAATTGGCTGACCGCCGACGGACTCAGCGCCAGACGCTGGCTGGCGGCGGTAAAGCTGCGCATTTCGGCGATTACGATGAAGGCATCGAGTTGACGCGGGGTAAATCTGAGCTGGGCCATGGATGCTGTTGTTGAATGAACAGGGTAATTATGAAGCAATGCTTAAAAATACTACCAAATTCATCCATTGTGTTGCAACAGTGAAGTCAGGCATCCTTGCGTTGCTGGCATCGTGCATGCGTGGTTTTGTTGCGTGCATGCCAAGACACATAACATCATTCAAAAAAATCAACGGAGACAGACATGGCGTTTGCAAGATATGCAGGGCGGTTGAGCGTGGCAACGATTGCGGTAGTGCTGGCAATGCAGGCACAGGCGCAAATCAAGGTTGGCGTCGTGTTATCGGTGACCGGCCCGGCAGCATCGCTGGGCATCCCGGAAAAAAACACCATCAGTCTGCTGCCGCGCGACATCGGTGGCAAATCGGTCGAATACATCGTGCTCGACGACGGCTCTGACACTACTGCCGCAGTCAAGAATACGCGCCGTCTGACCTCCGACAAGGTCGACGTCATCATCGGTTCTTCCACCACGCCGAATTCACTGGCGATGATCGATGTTGCCGCCGAAACGCAAACACCGATGATTGCCGTTGCCGCCAGCGCCAAGATCATCGAGCCGATGGATGAAAAACGCACCTGGGTATTCAAGACGCCGCAAAACGATTCGCTGATGGCCAGTGCGCTGGTGGAGCGGATGGTGGTCGACAAGGTGAAAACCGTCGCCTACATCGGCTTCAGTGACAGCTACGGCCAAGGCTGGAACAGTGAATTCGTCAAAGAAGCCGGTGTGCATAAACTGAAAATCACGGCCAGCGAAGGCTATGCCCGCAATGACACCAGCGTCACCGGTCAAGTGCTGCGCATCATTGCCAGCAATCCCGATGCGGTGCTGATCGGCGCCGCCGGCACGCCGGCGGTACTGCCGCAACGCACGCTGCGCGAACGCGGTTACAAGGGCAAGATTTACCAGACTCACGGCGTTGCCAATAATGACTTCCTGCGGCTGGGCGGCAGAGATGTCGAAGGCACCATGTTGCCGGCCGGCCCGGTGCTGGTCGCGGCGCTGCTGCCGGACAGCAATGCCAGCAAGAAGGCCGGTATCGATTACACGCAAAAATATGAAGCCGCATTCGGTGCCGGCAGCGTCACCACGTTCGGCGCGCACGTCTGGGATGCCGGCCTGCTGTTGCAACGGGCCTTGCCGGAAGCCCTCAAGGTCGCCGCACCCGGCACCAAAGAATTCCGCAAGGCCTTGCGCGATGCCATGGAAAACGTCAAGAACCTGACCATTTCACATGGCGTCATGAACACCACGCCGACCGATCACAACGGTCTCGACAACCGGGCCCGCGTCATGGTCAAGATCGAAGGCGGCCACTGGGTCTTGCTGCCATGATGTCCACTCACTCCGCCGCTGTAAAGAAAACCAGTATGCCTGCCTTGAATACCAACGACATTTCCGCCGCCGAATGGGCGGTGCGCACCGAGCTTGCCGCTTGCTACCGCATCTTTGCCCATCTGGGCTGGGTCGAACTGATCTATAACCACATCACGGTACGGGTACCGGGTGAGCAAAAGCATTTTCTGATCAACCCGTTCGGTTTGCGCTACGACGAAGTGACGGCATCCAATCTGGTCAAGATCGATTTGCACGGCAATGTCATCGGACATTCGGACTGGCCGGTCAATCCGGCCGGCTTTACCGTGCACCGTGCGATTCATGAAAGTCTGGAACACGCACATTGCGTGATGCACACGCACACCACTGCCGGCATGGCGGTGGCGTGCAGCCAGGATGGGCTGTCGCTCAGCAATTTCTATTCGGCGCAGTTGTACGGGCAGGTCGCGTATCACGATTTCGAAGGCATCACCGTGCATGACGACGAGACGCCGCGTTTGCTCAAGAACATCGGCAACAAGCGCGCCGTGATCTTGCGCAACCATGGCTTGCTGGCCTTGGGCAGTTCGATTCCGCGCGCGTTTGCGGTGTTGTGGCTGTTGAACCGGGCCTGCGAGATTCAGGTGGCATCGACCTCGATGGGGGCGGTGCGCATGATTGCTCCCGAAATCCAGCAAGCCTGCGCCCGCGATTCATTGCAGTTCAATGAAAAATTCGGCTCCGGGCAAGATGTGTTCGACGCCTTGACGCGACTGATCGACAAGATTGATCCCTCTTATAAAGAGTGATGCAGGACAGGGTTTTCCATTTTTATACTGAGCAGGCAGCAACATGAAGATAGCAATTTACGGACTGGGCGCAATCGGCGGCTTGATCGCCGCCCGGCTGGCGCAAGCCGGACATGAGGTCAGCGCCGTGGCACGCGGCGCCACTCTGCAAGCCTTGCGCGAGCACGGCGTGCGGCTGGCCGGTGCCGATGGCGTCAAGGCATTTCCGATTCACGCCGAAGCAGAGCCGGCTGCGCTGGGTGTGCAAGACATTGTGGTGCTGGCGGTGAAGTCGCCGTCGCTGGCCGATGTCGCGCACAAGATTGCGCCGCTGATTGGCCCCAGGACGTTGGTCATTACCGCCATGAACGGCGTGCCATGGTGGTTCTTCGAAGTCGAAGGCAAACCATTGCAAGGTACCCGTCTGCGCTCGATTGATCCCGACGGCGTGTTGTCGCGCGTGATTCCGTCGGCGCAAGTGATCGGTTGCGTGGTACATATTGCCAGCGCCTCGCCGGAGCCGGGTCTGATCAAGCCGGGCTTTGGCAACAAGCTGATTCTGGGTGAACCGGGCGGCGGCGATTCGGCGCGCTTGCAAGGCGTGGTCGAGGTCATGCGCGGCGCCGGTTTCGAGATCGACAGTGCGGCCGATATCCGTCGTGATATCTGGTACAAGCTGTGGGGCAACATGACCATGAATCCGGTATCGGCCATCACCGGCGCTACCAGCGACATGATTCTTGATGATCCGCTGGTCAAGCAGTATTGCCAGAATGCGATGCAGGAAGCAGCGCGCATCGGCGAGCAGATCGGCTGCCCGATTGAACAGAGCAGTGAAGAACGCAACGCCGTCACGCGCAAGCTCGGTGCCTTCAAGACCTCGATGCTGCAAGATGCCGAAGCCGGCAAGGCACTGGAAATCGATGCGCTGGTATGCGTGGTGCGTGAGATCGGTTTGCTGACCGGTGTGGCGACGCCGACCATCGACAGTCTGCTCGGTCTGGTGCGTCTGTTTGGCCGCAGCCACGGCCTGTATCCGAAAGCGGATTGCTGACGCTGACGGCATCAGCAGCGCAGGCCGCTCACGCCAGATCTTGAGCGGCCACGGTTAACGCATCGGCAAAGCGGCGTGCTGCATAAGTCATGTGGTCGCCTTTGCGGGTGATGATGGCCAGTGCCGTGGCCGGGAATTTTTCCCGCAGCGGCACGATCTTCAAACCATGGCGCTGGAATTCCCGTGCCGCCAGCGGTCGCGCAAACACACTCACCATATCCGAATTACTCATCAGGGCCAGCGCCACTGTCAGTGACTGGCAGCGGATGATGTGATCCGGTAGCGCCAATCCATTCATCTCGAATATCGAACGCAGCAACAGCCGGCTGCCCTGGGTCGAACCCGGTACCAGCCAGGTCGCTTCGGATAATTGGCGCAATGATTTGCTGTTGGCATATTTGTTATCGAGGCGGGCACCGATCACGTTGTCCATCAGGCAAATGAAATTGATGTCGAACTCATCGTCAACACTGCCCGGCGCCAGATTGGCGACCGCGAAATCCAGCGTGCCATCGCGCAGACGTTCGTAGGCGAATGACAGCGAGGCTTCCAGAAACTCGACTTCGGCATTGGGTAAACTTGCCTGAAATTCCTTGAATGCCGGCGGCAGCACAGTCAGCGCTGCGGTCGAGCTGACCGCCACCGCCACGCTGCCGGTGCTGCCATCGCGAATCTGCCCGAGGGCCTCGCGCGTGCGTTGCGTTTCATGTATCAGCAAGGCCGCCCGGGTCTTGAGCAAGACCCCATATTCAGTCAATTCAACACCACTCGACGAACGATGAAACAAGGGCACGCCGAGGTCGCGTTCGAGGTCGTGCATGGCCTTGGTGATGGCCGGTTGTGTCAGGTGCAGGGCACGTGCCGCAGCGCGGATGCTCTTGTGTTCAATGACGGTGAGAAAGGCTTGTAAATGATTGAATTTCATGTCGTCTCGATGATAATTTTTATTGATCGCATATCAAAAAATATGGTCTTTTGTTTATCGCAACGATTATATAGGATGCACTTCAGCAGGCGATCACGATACACAACACGATGCGCAAAAAGCGCACAAAAAAACAAGGCGACCGGATCTCTTTCCGGCGCTCAACATTGAAGGAGACACCATGAACAGTATGGCCACCACTGCGCCGGCACATGCCGTCGCCGGCAAGTCCGGAGCACGGCGCACGATTGCCGCCATGACCATCGGCAACGCCTTGGAATTTTTCGATTTCACCGTATTCAGTTTCTTCGCCATCACCATCGGCAAATTGTTTTTCCCCAGCATGAGCCCATACGGCCAGTTGATGCTGGCGGTCGCCACCTTTGGCGTCGGCTACGTCATGCGGCCGGTCGGCGGCGTCATCATCGGCGCCTATGCCGACCGCAAGGGACGCAAGGCGGCGATGACGCTGACCATCAATCTGATGGCGCTCGGCTGTCTGCTGATCGGACTGGCACCCACCTATGCACAAGCCGGTTTGTTCGGTCCCTGCCTGATCGTATTCGCGCGCTTGCTGCAAGGTTTTTCCGCCGGTGGTGAAGTTGGTGCATCGACCACCATGCTGATCGAATTGTCGACGCCGCGCACCCGCGGATATTTCGCCAGCTGGCAATTCGCCAGCCAAGGCCTGGGCGTCACTGCCGGTGCCGTGACGGCGATGATTCTGAGCGGCGTGTTGTCGGTCGAGTCACTCGAAAGCTGGGGCTGGCGCGTGCCGTTTCTGCTGGGCGTGGTGATCGCGCCGATTGGCGCCTATATCCGTCGTCATCAGGCCGAAACCCTCAAGCTGGATCAGCGCGTACCGGAACGCAGCACGGTATCAATCGTGTTCCGCGATCACTTCAAGAGTGTGGTGCTGGGCACGCTGCTGACGCTGGGCAGCACCGTGACCGCCTATACCATCACCTTTTACATGCCGACCTTTGCGATTCGCGAACTGGGTCTGTCGACGTCGAATGCCTTGCTGGCAGGTACCTTGT
This sequence comes from Herbaspirillum autotrophicum, assembly GCF_001189915.1. GTDB lineage: Bacteria > Pseudomonadota > Gammaproteobacteria > Burkholderiales > Burkholderiaceae_D > Herbaspirillum > Herbaspirillum autotrophicum. The sequence continues at coordinate 451 of NZ_LFLS01000003.1, read as the reverse complement.
CGGGACTGATGACGTTTCTGGTATCGCCGCTGGCCGGCAAGCTGACCGATCAGGTCGGGCGCAAGCCGCTGATTCTGTTCGGCCGTATCGGCGTGCTGCTGCTGGTCTATCCGTGTTTCCTGTGGATGATCGGCAGCCCTGGTCAGGCCAGTCTGATGGTGTCGGTGATTGCCTTGAGCATCTTGCTGGCGATCATGACTTCGTCGGTCATCACGGTGATCCCGGAAATGTTTCCGCAGGCGGTGCGCGCCACCGGCATGTCCATCGTCTACAGTGTCGGTGTGGCGATCTTCGGCGGCTTTCAACAATTGGTAGCCACCTGGCTGATCTCCTTTACCGGCAACAAGCTGGCGCCGGCTTTTTATTTGATGGCTTGTCTGCTGGTGTCGACGTTCTCGCTGATCTGGATCAAGGACCGTACCGGTCAGGTCTTGCATTGAATCATCCGTGG
>NZ_LFLS01000029.1 GCF_001189915.1 Herbaspirillum autotrophicum | reverse complement strand
TTTTCCTTGAGCCACTTCTCCACCGAAGGGAACACGAATTTCGATACATCGCCACCGAGAATGGCGATCTCGCGCACGATGGTGCCCGAGATGAATTGATACTGATCCGACGGCGTCAGAAACAGGGTTTCGACATCCGGCAGCAAATAACGATTCATGCCGGCCATCTGGAATTCATACTCGAAGTCAGATACCGCGCGCAGGCCGCGCACAATCACGCGCGCATTGTTTTGCCGGACGAAATCCTTGAGCAGGCCGGAAAAACTTTCCACCTGGACATTCGGATAATGTCCCAGCACTTCATTGGCGATCGACAGACGCTCCTCAAGGGAGAAAAACGGCTTTTTATTCTTGCTATCCGCTACGCCTACGACCAACTTGTCGAACAATCCAGACGCACGGCGAACCAAATCTTCGTGTCCACGCGTCAACGGATCGAATGTTCCCGGATAAACGGCTGTAACCATCGGGGTCTCCTAACCAGCAAAGCAATCAGAACGCGCATTATGCCTGAATTCAGGCGCTGTTTTTGCGTCGCATCAAATGATAAAACACCAGCCCTGCCTGATCCGCTCTGACAACCTCCCACGGTGTCATCCAGTCCGGCAGATTTTCACCGGACAAGGACTGCTCGGCTTCGACATAGACCAGTCCGTCCGGTGCCAGCAGTTGCGCACACAATGGGAGCATTCTTGGCAACCAGTCATGATGATACGGCGGATCGAGAAAAATGAGGTCGACGGCGGCCATCGAGCCCATCGATGCTTTGCGCGTCGCCATATCCTGCGCGATGGCGAGCGCGTCGCCGCGAATGATATTGACACTGTCGGCTTGCAATTTCTGTTTGGTGGCTTCCAGCAAACGTATCGCCGGACCAAAATTTTCTATCATCGTCACGCTGCGCGCACCGCGACTGGCCGCTTCAAAACCCAACGCGCCCGAGCCGGCAAAAAAATCCAGACAGGATACCGGTGCCCAGTTGGCATCCAGCAAATGCCCCAGCCAGTTGAATACGGTTTCACGTACGCGGTCAGGCGTCGGCCGCAATCCTTCCGCATCCGGCACTGCCAGCGGCGTCCGCTTCCATGTGCCGCCGATGATGCGGACCTGATGGGTGCGTGCCGGTGATGATTTTTTTACTGCATTGTTCTTGACCTGCTTTTTCATTATTGCTTGACCTCACCCACCACGATCGTTGTCAGTTGTTCCGCAATCAGTTTGCGTTTGAAAGCCGCCCTGATTTGCGCCACCGTCACTTTGCTGACTTTGTCAGTCCAGGTATCCAGATAATCGGCCGGCAAGCGGTAATACGTGATCACCGCGAGGTTATCCAGAATCTTGTGATTGTTATCGATGCGCAAGGCGAAACCGCCGATCAGATTATCTTTGGCGGCCTTCAGTTCGGTGGCGGTCGGGCCATCCTGCAACCATGTCGCCAGCGTGCTGCGCACTACCTTGAGTGCTTCTTCGGTCTGTGCCTGTTGCGTCTGCAAACCGATCTGGAACGGCCCCTTTTGCGCCAGCGGCGAGAAATAGCTGTACACGCTGTAGGTCAGCGCCCGCTTTTCCCGCACCTCGTTGGTCAGGCGCGAAACGAAACCGCCGCCACCCAGAATGTAGTTGCCGACGGTCAGTGCAAAGAAATCGTCGTCACCGCGCGCCAGCGCCGGCATGCCGATCAGAATATGCGATTGCGATGCCGGGTGCGCAATCCGCACTTCGCTGGCTGTTGCCGGCATGACTTCCGGCAACGCCGGCAATGCTTCGCCTTGCGGCAAACCCTGAGTCAACTGTTGGGCGATGGCATCTGCCTGGGCCCGGCTGACATCGCCGATCAAGGCGATCACGGCGCGATTGGCAACATAGTGGCGGCGGTGAAAATCGACCAGATCCGCACGCGTGATGGCAGTGACCGATTCCGGCGTGACCTGATACGCATAAGGATGCGTACCGTACAACGCGGTCCAGAATGCCCGGTCGGCAATCGTCTCGGGCTTGGTCAGTGCCTCCTTGATGGCGGCAATCGTGCGCGTCTTGTCGCGCTCCAGTATTTGTTCCGGAAAGCTCGGCTGCGCCAGCACATGGGCCAGCAACGCCATACCGGCATCACGCTGGGCCGGTGCCGACAAGGTACGCAAACTCAGGCCGGCGCGATCCAGCCCGGCACCACCGCCACGCTGGGCCGCGATATCGGCAAAGCTGTCCAGAATCTGCGCCTCCGACAATGCCGGCGCATTGCTGCCGGCCTCCACGCCACGCGTGAGCATGGCGTTGGTCAATGCCGCCATGCCAGCCTTGCCGGCCGGATCACGACGCGAGCCGGCATCAAACTCGATGCTCAGATCCAGCATCGGAATCGCGTGGTTTTCCACAAACAGCACGCGCGCGCCATTGGCCAGCGTCCACGATTGAATTTGCAGCGCGGCGTGCACCGGCCCTGCGCTCAAAAAAACGATCAATGCCAGCAGATATTTTTTCATGTTGATACGTGTTGAAACATAAGAAGTAATACGGAAGAAACTGCGGGAGCAATGCAGGTTCGCAGCGTCAAACCCGAACATGCTGCGGCTTGGATTCAACCCAGTCGAGCACCGGTTGCCACTGTTCCAGATCGCGCTGCACGCGCGACGGTGCAATATCCCACAGGGTCAGGCCATGCGCCGCCAACTGCACATAGTTTTGGGTATCGCGCAAATAACTGAGCACCGGCAAATTCAAACCTTCGATAAAGCGATGCAATTGCTGCGCCGAACGGGTCCGGGAATCGACCCGCATGCCCACTACGCCGACATCGATCTCGCCATTGCGTACTGCCTTTTCATCGGCCAGCCGGCGCAGAAAATCCTGGGTGGCGAGAATGTCAAAGATCGAAGGCTGCAACGGCACCAACACTTTATCCGCCATTTTCAATACATCATTGAGTCGCCAGCCATGCAAACCGGCCGGTGTGTCGAGCACCACATGACTGGTCCCCTTGGGCGGCTTGGCGATATGGTCTTCGTTGATGTCCCAAGTGGCAATCGGTCGCGCTTCCGGCGGCCGGATGCCCAGCCACGCGCGCGACGATTGCTGGCGATCGATATCGCCCAGCAACGCGGTATAGCCACGATTGACAAAGTACCCGGCCAGATTGGTCGACAGTGTACTTTTTCCTACGCCGCCTTTCGGATTGGCAATCACGATCACTGGCATGCTTTTCCTCCGTCAGAGCAAAACAAAATGAACCGGTGCACGATCAGCGCAACAAGCCGGGCGGCGGGCCGGGGCGTTTGCCCTCGGCCGGCAGTGGCAGCGGGATCAGCGTGGCGACGGTAAGGCCGTCATCAACGAAGTATTTTTGGGCGACTGCCTGCAACTGCTGCGACGTCACCATCTTCAATTTCTCGATGATGCGGTCGATACGCGCCTGGGAAATGCCTGACATTTCCATGGTGCCGATTTCCATCGCCTGACCAAAAATCGAATCGCGCTTGTAGATTTGCGAAGCAATCAACTGGGTTTTGACTCGTTGCAATTCCTGTTCAGCCACGCCCTCTTGTGCGATGCGACTGACCTCGGCACGCAACAAGCCTTCCAGTTGTTCGGTGGTGGTACCGGCGGCCGGACTGCCTTCGAGGGTGAACAAGACCGGGCCGCGCGCCATATTGTCGTAGGAGGCGCCGACTTCATTGGCGACTTTGTCGCTGCGGATCAATTTGGCGGTCAGGCGCGCATTATCGTAACCATCAAGAACGGCGGACAACACATCGAGCGCGTAGACGTCGTCATCCTTTTCCACATCACGCAAGGTCGGAACCTTGAACGCCATGACGACATACGGATTTTCCGCCGGCGCCTTGACGACGACCCGGCGCAAGCCTTGCTGCACCGGCTCGTTCTGTGGCTTGGTGACCGGCAGCGTTTTACGCGGAATGCCGCCGAAATAACGTTCGGCCAAGGCCTGCACGCGCTTGGCATCGACATCGCCGGCCACGACCAGCGTCGCGTTGTTTGGCGCATACCAGCGCTGATACCAGCCTTGAATGTCCTGGATTGTCATGTGCTGCAGATCATCCATCCACCCCACTACCGGATGGTGATACGGATGCGCCACGAACGCGCTGGCCTGCAGCGCTTCATTGAGCAAACCCATCGGCTGGTCGTCGGTGCGCCAGCGGCGCTCTTCCATCACGACCCGGATTTCCTTGGCAAATTCAGCCGCACTGAACTGCAAGTTCTGCATGCGATCAGCTTCCAGCGCCATCACCGCTTCCAGCCGCGATTTTTCAATCTGCTGAAAGTAAGCCGTGTAATCGTGGTTGGTAAAAGCATTTTCACGACCACCCAGTTCTGCCACCAGGCGGCTGAATTCACCCACCTTGTGCTTTTTGGTGCCCTTGAACATCATGTGCTCCAGCGCATGGGCAATGCCGGTGCTGCCGTTGACCTCGTCCACCGACCCGACCTTGTACCAGACCATCTGTACTGCAGTCGGCGCGCGGTGATCTTCCTTGACTATCACTTTCATGCCGTTACGCAGCATGAACTCTTGCGCCGACTGCGCCTGTGCTGCAAGACTGCAACCCAGCAGCAGGCAGGATGACAGGATTACTCTGATCTTTAATTTCATTCGCTATGCTCTGATAGAATGCGGGAGGCTGCCAACCCGCGTAGTCCGGACCATGTTGCCGGGGATCGGGAACCGGCCAATTGTACCTTGTTCATTGCCTGCGTCCGCGTCTGAAAGCGGCCCCGAACGAGCGTATCCGTATTTTTACGTCAACAGAGTTCAATCCAGCATCCGATGTTTAGTTTCTTCAAGAAAAAACCCAAAAACGAGCCATCGATCGCTCCTGAAACACCTGCACCAGCGCCCGCGCCGGCACCCATAGCGGTACCGACCCCGGTCGCGGCCCCCGTTGCGGAAGTTGCCGAACCGGCTCCCGTGCCGGCCAGCGTTGCCGTGGAAGAAGGAATTGTCGAAGCCGCTCCAAGCTCGCCGGAAGCCAAGCGCTCGTGGCTGTCCAAGCTCAAGAGCGGACTGGCGAAAACCTCCAGCAACCTGACCACGCTGTTCATCGGCGCCCGCATTGACGACGATCTCTACGAAGAGCTGGAATCGGCGTTGCTGGTATCGGACGCCGGCGTTGAAGCCACGCAATTCTTGCTCGATGCCCTGAAAAAGAAGGTCAAGGATGAAAAGCTGACCGAAGCCGATCAAGTCAGAACCGCCCTGCGCACCATCCTGATCGACCTGCTGAAACCGCTGCAAAAACCGCTGGTACTGGGCCGCCATCAACCACTGGTGGCGATGATCTGCGGCGTCAACGGCGCCGGCAAGACCACCACCATCGGCAAACTGGCCAAACATTTGCAGGCACACAAGCAATCGGTGTTGCTGGCTGCCGGCGATACGTTCCGCGCCGCCGCCCGTGAGCAACTGACGATCTGGGGCGAACGCAACAACATCACCGTGATTGCCCAGGAATCGGGCGATCCGGCCGCAGTCGCGTTCGATGCCGTGCATTCGGCACAAGCGCGCGGCACCAACGTGGTCATGGTGGATACCGCCGGCCGCCTGCCAACGCAATTGCATCTGATGGATGAACTCAAGAAGATCAAGCGCGTGATCGCCAAAGGCATGGCCTCGGCGCCACACGAGATTTTGCTCGTCATTGATGGCAATACTGGTCAAAATGCACTGGCGCAGGTCAAGGCCTTCGACGATGCGCTGGGCCTGACCGGGCTGGTAGTGACCAAACTGGACGGCACCGCCAAGGGCGGCATTTTGGCAGCGATTGCCAAAACCCGGCCGATTCCCCTGTATTTCATCGGTGTCGGTGAAAGCATCGATGACTTGCAAGCCTTTGACGCCACTGAATTTGTTGATGCCCTGTTAAGCTGACATGATCGAATTTGCCAAGGTTGCCAAACAATATTCGCGCGACGTCTTTGCGTTGCGCGACATCACGCTGTCGGTCGGCAAGGGCGAGCTGCTCTTTCTGGCAGGTCCGTCCGGGGCCGGCAAGTCGACCTTGCTGAAAATGATCGCCGCCATCGAACGCCCCAGCGCCGGCACGCTCAGCGTCAATGGCCAGAGCATCAATACCATCAAGTCCTCCGGCTTGCCGTATCTGCGCCGCAACCTGGGCTTGATCTTTCAACAACAGCGTTTATTACAAGATCGCAATCTGCTGGCCAATGTCATGTTGCCGCTGATCGTCACCGGCGCCTCCCGTGCCGATGCCGAAAAGCGCGCCCGCGCCGCCCTCGACAAAGTCGATCTGCTCGACAAGGCGCAGGCCGAACCGCAGGAATTGTCCGGCGGCGAACAGCAACGGGTCGCCATTGCACGCGCCATCGTCAACCGCCCGCAAATCATTCTGGCCGATGAGCCGACCGCCAATCTGGATCGCGAAAATGCCAACAAGGTACTGGCCGCGCTGAAGTCATTTCACGGCGTCGGCGTCACCTGCCTGATCTCGACCCATGATGAGCAATACCTTACCGGTGCCGACCGCATCATTTATCTCGACCGCGGCCGCATCGTCGATGGCTGGCATAACGGCGTCAGCAACCCGGTGGAGGTGAGCGCATGAACTGGCTGCGTCAACACTTCTTTGCCTGCGCCGATGCCTTCACCCATCTGCTGCGCTCGCCCGGCAACTTCATCCTCAACGTATTGGTGGTGTCGATTGCGCTGGCATTGCCATTTACCGGACTGACCATACTCGAAAACGTCCGCCCCGTATCCGAGCAACTGGCGGTCGAACCGGAAATCAGCCTGTTCCTGAAAATGGATACGCCGCGCGACAAGGCGGTGGCACTGGCCTCCTCCATCCGCACCATTCTGCAAGACAGCAACAGCACCGCCAAGATCGAATTCACGCCGCGTGAAAAAGCCTTTGACTCGCTCAAGAGCAAGACCGGCCTCAATGATGTGCTCACCACGCTCGGTGCCAATCCATTGCCCGACAGCTACGTGCTCAAGCTGTCCGGTTTCCAGAATGCGATGGATGCCAGTCGGGTTGACGATATCGCCAGCAAACTCAAAGCGCTGCCCGGCGTCGACACCGTGCAAATCGATTCGGCCTGGGTAAAACGCCTGGCAGCACTGCTGCGCATATTGCGGCTGGTGCTGTTGTTCCTCGGCATTACGCTGGGTGCGGTGGTGGTGGCAGTGGTGTTCAACACGATCCGCCTGCAAGTCATGACGCAATATGACGAAATCGCGGTATCGCGTCTGCTGGGTGCCACCAACGCCTTCATCCACCGGCCGTTTTATTACACCGGCGCACTGCTCGGCTTGTGCGCCGGCGGTCTGGCGTTGGGACTGGTCGTGCTGGCATTGCAACCGCTCAATGTGGCCATCGCCGACTTCGCCAGCCTGTATGCTTCAGAATTCCGAATGGCAGCTCCCAGCTTGCCTGCCACCGTGTTCTTGCTGGCCGTCAGCGCCTTGCTCGGCCTGTTCGGCGCCATGCTTTCCGTCAAACGGCATCTGGCCCGCCTGACCTGATCTGTCTCTGCTTTCGCGCCCGAAAATTTCCCAAAAGAAATTTTCGGGATGCGGAGATTTCTCTCCAAAAATTGTTACAGCTTCTTGTGCGGCGCGAGGCAACTTTATGCCGTCTTCGCCTTCTAAATGGAGCGATGAAAACAATAACTGTCATAAAAGCAATAGAAGCTGGCTATGGCCGCATTCCGGATTCCCAATTAGCACTCTCCTATAAGGAGTGCTAGAATACCCGATAGAAATACTGCGGCTTTAGCTTTACAGGCATACATTTTCGCATCGCTTCCCTCTACAGGAACAAGGAGAAACAATGAAATCAGCGTCTGCAACAACTGCACTTATCCCAACAGAAACCAATGCTCTGGCACTCGGCTTCTCCGGGACATTGGGCAATATTGACGCTTACATTTCTGCTGTCAATCGTTTGCCAATGCTGACCCAGGACGAAGAGGTCAATCTGGCCCGCGACCTGCGCAACAACAATGATCTCGGCGCCGCACAAAAGCTGGTGCTGTCGCATTTGCGTCTGGTGGTATCGATTGCCCGCGGTTATCTGGGTTACGGCTTGCCGCATGCTGACCTGATTCAGGAAGGCAATATCGGTTTGATGAAAGCCGTCAAACGCTTCGATCCCGATCAGGGCGTGCGTCTGGTGTCCTATGCCATGCATTGGATCAAGGCCGAAATGCATGAATACATTCTGAAAAACTGGCGTCTGGTCAAAGTGGCTACCACCAAGGCCCAACGCAAACTGTTTTTCAATCTGCGCAGCCACAAGCAAGGTCTGGACGCAATGACACCGGCGCAGGTCGATGCATTGGCCAAGACCCTTGATGTCAAGCGTGAAGAAGTCATTGAAATGGAAACCCGTCTCTCGGGCCGCGATGTGGCTCTGGAAGCGCCGACGGATGATGATGACGACAAGTTTGCGCCAATTGCTTATCTGTCTTCGGAAAACCATGAGCCGACCAAAGTCATGGAAGCCAAGCAATATGACCGGTTGCAATCGGAAGGTCTGGAGCTGGCATTGAGCAAGCTGGATGACCGTTCACGCCGTATTGTCGAAGCACGCTGGCTGGCCAACGATGACGGCAGCGGCGCAACACTGCACGAACTGGCAGACGAATTCGGCGTGTCGGCCGAGCGTATCCGCCAGATCGAAGCCGTTGCACTGAAGAAAATGAAGGGTGCATTGCAGGCTTACTCTTAAGCTGCTGCACCAGCCAAAGAAAAAGGCGCCGCAAGGCGCCTTTTTCTTTTTGTGCAATCCGGTCAGAAGCTAATGATCACGACAGCAACAATTTCAGATCATGCACAATCGGCTCGGTGCCCTGCCCGTGCCGCACGAACAGGCGGATGTGTCCTTTCGGATCGAATACATAGCTGCCCGCAGTGTGATCCATGGTATAGCTGCCGGGCGTCTTGCCCGGTACTTTCTGGAAGAACACCTTGAATTCCCTGGCGACTTTTTCGGTGGCGGCTTCATCGCCATACAAACCGAGGAAACGCGAATCGAACGCCGGCACATATTGCCCCAGCAACGCTTGGGTATCACGCGCCGGATCAACCGTGACAAACAATACCTGCACCTTGTCAGCCAGCGGCCCCAGTTGCTTCATGACATCGGCCATTTCCACCATGGTGGTCGGGCATACGTCCGGGCATTGGGTATAACCGAAAAATACCACTACCGCTTTGCCTTTGAAATCGGCCAGCGTGCGCGGCTTGCCGTTATGATCAGTCAGCGCGAAGTCTTTCGCGTATTCCAGACCGGTAACATCGGTGTTAGTGAATTTCTCGCTGCCGGCCTGATTGCAGGCAACCAGTGACAACGCGGCAACAGTGAGCAACGCCCACGACAGAAAACGCTTCATTACAGAACCTTGAACAAGAAGTAATGATCAACCAGCAGCGCCGCGAACAACAGCGACAGATAAATGATCGAGAAAGTGAAGGTCTTGCGCGCCAGCAAGTCGGTATAGCGACGATAAATCTGCCACGCGTACCACAAGAAAATCAGACCCAGTACCACTGCACTGGCCAGATAGATCAAACCGCTCATGCCCACCGCAAAAGGCAACATGGTGGTTGCCAGCAAGGCAATCGTGTACAGCAGAATATGGAATTGGGTGAACTTGAGGCCGTGGGTGATCGGCAACATCGGCAAGCCAGAACGTGCATAGTCATCGCGGCGGTACATGGCCAGCGCCCAGAAATGCGGCGGGGTCCAGATGAAGATGATCAGTACCAGAATCCAGGCCTGCATCGGCACATCGTTGGCAATCGCAGCCCAGCCCAGTGCCGGCGGCATGGCGCCGGACAAACCGCCGATCACGATGTTTTGTGGTGTCGATGGTTTCAGAATGATGGTGTAGATGATGGCATAACCGACAAATGTTGCCAGCGTCAGCCACATGGTCAGCGGATTCACCAGTTCATGCAGGATCCACATGCCGATGCCGCCAATCACGCCGGAAAACATCAGCGTCTGGGTTACGGTAATTTCGCCACGTGCCATTGGCCGCCGGGCGGTACGCGCCATGCGCGAATCGATTTCGCGTTCGACCAGGCAATTGACTGCAAAGGCCGCGCCGGCCAGCAACCAGATGCCCACTGTCGCAAACACCACCTTGTGCCAGTCGGGCAAATCCGGAGTCGACAGGAACATGCCGATTACGGCACAAAAAACCGCGAGTTGCGTCACTCGCGGTTTGGTCAACGCCCAATACTGGGCGATGCGATTCGTTTGTAGTGTCAAAGTAGTCATGTCATGAAGCTGCGCGGTGGCTGGTGGCAAATACCGGAGTACGCCATTAGCGTCGGGTCTTGTAGTTTAACATGACCAGCAACAGCACAAGCAGCGCTGCACCGCCGTTGTGTAACACGGCAATGGCCAGCGGCCAGTTCAGATAAATGGTGGCGAGACCGGTCGTCAGTTGCAAGGCAATCACGATCAGCAACCAGCGCCCGGTCTTGCTCAAGCCAGGAATACGCAAGGCCTTGTGCGCCAGCCAGGCAATGAATGCGATCACCACGAAGGCAAAGGTCCGGTGCACCCAGTGGATCGCGGTCAATGCCGGAAATGGCAAGTATTCGCCGTCAGCGGTTTTGCCCAGATGCCGCCACAGATGGAAACCGTTTTCAAAATCCATTTGCGGTATCAGTACGCCATGACAAAACGGAAAGTCGGTGCATGCCAGCGCCGCATAGTTGGTGCTGACCCAGCCGCCCAAAGCGATCTGAATCACCAGCAATACCAGCGCCAATGTCGCCGGCACCGCCAGCGACCGTGCCGCGGCAGCAATCTGTTCATGCACGTTTTGGCGCGCGCCGAGCCAGGTCAGCATCGCCAGCAGCGTCAAGCCCAGCAACAGATGAATGGTGACGATGATCGGTTGCAACTTCATGGTCACGGTCCACGCGCCGAATGCGCCTTGCAGGCAGACAAAGAAAAACAGCAAGGTCGGAAACCATGGCGCGAACCGGAGATCGCTGCGGGCCGACTTGATCCAGCGCCGCCATGCAATCACCATCAGGGCAATGATCAGAACGCCGACCGCCATCGCCAGATAGCGATGGGTCATTTCGATCCAGGCCTTGGCCACGGTGACCGGGCCGGTAGGCATCGCCTCCTGGGCGGCACTGATATGTTCGTGCGCCAGCAAGGGATTGGAGTGACCGTAGCAACCCGGCCAGTCCGGACACCCCAGACCCGAGTCGGTCAGACGCGTGAAAGCGCCGAACATGATCAGGTCAAAGGTCAGGAACAAGGTCACCCAGACCAGCTTGCGGTACTTGTCGGCATCACCGGACACCCACACCAGCGTCAGCGGAATGAGCGCGACCAGCAAGCCCATCAGCGCGAGTTGAATCAGCATGGCCGGTTACCCTATGCTTGAGGCACGCAACAACTTGCCGATATCTTTTTTCATCTTGTTGGGATCGGCATCCTTGGGGAAGCGCATCATCAGATTGCCGAGCGGGTCGATCATGTAGATATGATTTTCCGCAGTGGTGCCCTGATCGGCTGGCAACCATGCCTGCAACAGCTTGGGGTTGACGCGCAGGATATCGGTGCCGTCATATTCGCGCATCAGTACGGTGTCGATCGGCTTGTCGTCAGTGACCAGCCAGACCCGTTCCAGACGTTCCATTTCCTTGCCTTGCATCAGGCGCAACTGGCGCAGCGCCAGCAGGCTGTTCTTGCAGGTTTCGGGGCAATCGCCGCCGGCCACCTGCAACATTACCCACTTGCCCTTGTAGTCTTCGAGTTTGGCCGGTGCACCATCCAGCGCCTTGCTTTCCAGCGGCGGGATCGGATACAGGCGCGGATCGAGCAGATCGCCGTAATTGGTACGGCCGCTCGGCTTGATCACGTAATAGGTCAGATACGAGGCAATCATCGGTGCCGCGCAAACGGCCACTACCAGCATCAGTTTCCAGCGCCCGAGCCGGCGTTGTTTATTTTGTTCCACGTCGAAATCCTGTCACAACGAAAAAAAGTATGGCCATCACTGCCAGTGCGTACCACTGCACGGCATAGCCCCGGTGGCGGTCGATACCGAGCGACGGCAACGGCCAGTCGCGCACCAGACCATCGGCCGGGCCGCCGGTCTGTTCAACCAGAAATGGTGCCAGCTTCAACTGGCTGGCTTTGGCGTATTCGGCAATATCCAGGTTCTGCATGATCACGCCCGGTCTTGGCGCTTCGGCATGACCGAGTTGCAACACATGGCCGGCATCGCGCCGGATCACGCCTTCAATCTGTATCACCTCCGGCGAGGTTTCAATGGGTGGCAATTTGGTACGGTTGCCGGGATCGCGCGGCACCCAGCCCCGTGCGACCAGTACGGTCGTATTGGCGTCGGCCAGCTTGAACGGCATCAGCACATAGAATCCCGAGACACCGTTGTAAGGCCGGTTTTCCAGGTAACTGACCCAGTCCGGAATGAAGGTGCCGCGCAATGTCACGTGCCGGTACTCCGCCTCTGCCACGTCCGGTGGCGCATCCGCAACACTGATTGGTTGAGCATGTTCGCGCACTGCCATCTTGGCCTGAATCGCCAGTTTTTCCTCGGCCCGGTGCGTTTGCCAGTTGCCCAATGCAATGCCCAGCGCCGCCACCAGCACAGTAGCGATCAGCGGAATCCATCTAACGCGAAATCTGATTGGCATTACAATGTCACTTTACTCAAATACAAAACCGGTTTCTGCTCCCGACTCCGGGCCTGCAGCAGATAGTGGTACTCATATAATGAAAATTCTCGTCGCCATCGCTTTTGTGCTGATCATCGGCAGTCTGGCGTCTGCTCTGGTATTCCTGATGCGCGACAAGGGCAAAAGCAACCGCACCGTCCAGGCTCTGACCCTGCGCGTGGGCTTTTCCGTCACGCTGTTCATTCTGTTGTTACTGGCGTATAAGTTCGGCTGGATCCAGCCTACCGGCATTCGCTGATCGCCTCGCACGGCGGCGCTGAACTATACCGCGGGATTCGACAGCAGGGACGGATAAAGGTTACACCGGCATCGTATTTTTACAGTAAAAAAGCCGCACCGAGGTGCGGCTTTTTCATGCCCGAAAGCGAATCCTGCTTACAGCCAGTAAACCACGATGTACAGACCGAGCCAGACCACGTCGACAAAGTGCCAGTACCAGGCGGCGCCTTCGAAGGCGAAGTGATGCTCGGGTGTGAAGTGGCCCTTGAGCACGCGATACAACACCACCGACAACATGATCGCACCGATGGTGACGTGGAATCCGTGGAATCCGGTCAGCAGGAAGAAGGTGGAACCGTAGATGCCGGAAGTCAGCTTCAGATTCAGTTCATGATACGAGTGGTAGTACTCGTAAGCCTGGAAGCCCATGAAGATGGCGCCGAGCAATACGGTAGCAAACAACCAGATCGCAGTCTGCGTGCGATGACCGGCGCGCAGCGCATGGTGAGAAATCGTCAGCGTCACGCCCGACAACAGCAGCAATGCCGTGTTGATGGTCGGAATCGGGAACGGCCCCATGGTGCGGAAGCTTTCCACGGTACCGGCCGGACCGGTGTTACCCCAGTGCGCGGTGAAGTCAGGCCACAGAATCTTGTGATCCAGATCGCCCAGCCACGGCATGGTGATGGTGCGGGCATAAAACAAGGCGCCGAAGAAGGCGGCAAAGAACATCACTTCGGAGAAAATGAACCAGCCCATGCTCCAGCGGAACGACAGGTCGATACGTTCGCCATACAGGCCGGATTCGGATTCACCGATGGCTTCGCCGAACCACTTGTACAGCACGACCAGCACCGACAGAATGCCGATGGCAGTCAGTTCCGGACCCCATGCCGCGCTGTTGACCCATGCCGAAGCACCGATCATCGTGATCAGCAGCGATACCCCTGCCAGCACCGGCCACCGGGATGGACCCGGGACGAAATAATACGGCGCTTTAGCCTGTTGAGAACTCATTTCCATCTCCCAATGCAAAATTCAAATGACTTATACAGGTTGCCGCCTCAGGACGATTGCATCAAGCGTCAAACCGATTAACGACAACACATTATGTGACTACAAATCTTCAGCTGGCATTCTTGGTTTTACCGCCAATTTCAAAGAAGGTGTATGACAAGGTTATCGTCGTCACATCTTTGGGCAAGGCCGGATCAATGTAGAAAACCACCGGCATTTGCTTGGCTTGGTTTGGTCCCAAGGTTTGCTGCGTAAAACAAAAACATTCGACCTTCTTGAAGAAGGCTGCCGACTGCTGCGGGGCATAGCTTGGAATAGCCTGTGCATCAACCGCATGAGCCTGCGTATTCACTACTTCGTACACCACCTGCGTCATTTCGCCGGGATGCACCTGCATGCTCGACACCGTCGGACGGAAACGCCATGGTCCCTGCGAGTTGCCGTCAAACTCAATCGTGATCGTCCTGCTCTTGTCGATCTGACTGTTGGCGGGTGCTTCGACCGTGATATCCTTCGGCGTCAGAAAATTGACGCCGGTCACTTCACAGATCTTTTTGTACACCGGAATCAGGCCGTAACCGAAACCGAACATCAGTACCGCAATCACCAGCAGCTTGAACAACATTTGCCGATTCAGCCGGCGGTCAGTCACCTGACCATCGTTATCCGGATCAGCCATCAGTGCAGCCAGAGACGGTTGATGAAGATGCCGGCGAAGAACATGAAGGCAACCGCAGCCAGCAACAGCCCGGTACGCAAATTATTCGGCTTTTTACGATCTGTCATACAGAGTTGGCAGGCTTGCGCCCGCCGCTCCTATCACTTAACTGTTGGTGGTACTTCGAAAGTGTGGAAAGGTGCCGGGCTTGGAACTGTCCATTCCAGACCTTCTGCGCCTTCCCATGGCTTGGCTGCAGCCTTTTCGCCGCCCTTGATCGATGGGATCACGACGCAGAACAGGAAGTAGACCTGGCTCAGACCGAAGCCCAGAGCGCCGATCGAAGCAACCATATTGAAATCGGTGAACTGCGCCGGGTAATCTGCATAACGACGTGGCATACCGGCCAATCCCAGGAAGTGCATCGGGAAGAACGTGATGTTGAACGTGATCAGCGATGCCCAGAAGTGGATCTTGCCGCGGGTTTCGTTGTACATGAAACCAGTCCACTTCGGACCCCAGTAGTAGTAACCGGCGAACAGTGCGAACAGGGAACCGGCTACCAGCACGTAGTGGAAGTGAGCCACGACGTAATAAGTATCTTGCATCTGGATGTCGATCGGCGTTACCGCCAGAATCAGACCGGTGAAGCCGCCCATGGTGAACACGAAGATGAAGCCGACCGAGAACAGCATCGGGGTTTCAAATGTCATCGAGCCGCGCCACATGGTAGCGATCCAGTTGAAAATCTTGACGCCGGTAGGCACCGCGATCAGCATCGTTGCGTACATGAAGAACAACTGTGCAGTCACCGGCATGCCGGTGGTGAACATGTGGTGAGCCCAGACGATGAACGACAGGATCGCGATTGATGCAGTTGCGTACACCATCGATGCATAGCCGAACAATTGCTTGCGGGCGAAGGCAGGGATGATCTGCGAAACGATACCGAACGCAGGCAAAATCATGATGTACACCTCGGGGTGACCGAAGAACCAGAAAATATGCTGGTACATCACCGGATCGCCGCCGCCGGCAGCGTTAAAGAACGAGGTGCCGAAATGACGGTCGGTCAGTGTCATCGTGATCGCGCCAGCCAGAACCGGCATCACGGCGATCAGCAGATAGGCAGTGATCAGCCAGGTCCAGCAGAACATCGGCATCTTCATCAGTGTCATGCCCGGCGCGCGCATGTTCAGGATGGTGACGATAATGTTGATCGAACCCATGATCGACGAAGCACCCATGATGTGCATCGCGAAAATCGCCATGTCCATGCCAGGGCCCATCTGGGTCGACAACGGTGCGTACAGTGTCCAGCCCGCAGCAGTTGCACCGCCGGGAACCAGGAACGATGTCGCCAGCAGGATCGCTGCCGGTGGCAGCAGCCAGAACGAGAAGTTGTTCATCCGCGCAAACGCCATGTCGGAGGCGCCGATTTGCAGCGGGATCATCCAGTTGGCGAAGCCTACGAAGGCCGGCATGATGGCGCCGAACACCATCACCAGACCGTGCATCGTGGTCAGCTGGTTGAAGAATTCAGGACGGAAGAATTGCAGACCGGGCTGGAACAGCTCGGCGCGAATCAGCAACGCCAGAACGCCGCCCGACAGCAACATCGTGAACGAGAACCACAGGTACAGAGAACCAATGTCCTTGTGATTCGTGGCAAACACCCAACGACGCCAGCCGTGCGGCTGATCGTGGTGATCGCCATGCGCGTGATCGTCGCCGTGCGCATGGTCGTGAGAGTGATCGTGTGCGTGATCGACTGCAGTTGTGCTCATTTCAATCTCCCAATTCTTCTATTACTTGCGCGCAGCCAGAACATCTGCTGGTTGAACAATGTTTTCTTGCGGCTTGTTGGACCAGCTGTTACGTGTGTACGTGATGACAGCAGCGATTTCCGTATCGGACAACACCGATTTCCAGGCTGGCATGGCGTTCTTGCCGTTCAGCACAGTGTTGATTTGCGGGCCTTTCGGACCGTTGACAGTCGGATCACCGTCCAGCGCCGGGAATGCACCCGGAACGCCCTTGCCGGTTGCCTGATGGCAGACCACGCAGTTGGCCGTGTAGACTTTTTCGCCGCGTTGCTTCAACTCGTCGATAGTCCAGGTCTTGTTCGGATCGTCAGCCTTGGCTGCCATTTCCTTTTTCTTTTCGTCGACCCATTTGGTGTAATCGGCATCGCTGACGACATTGACGACGATTGGCATGAACGCGTGGTCCTTGCCGCACAACTCAACGCACTGGCCGCGGTAAGTACCGATTTTTTCAGCCTTGAACCAGGTGTCGCGCACAAAACCGGGAATCGCATCTTGCTTGACGCCGAATGCCGGGATGGTCCACGAGTGGATCACGTCATTGGCAGTCGTGACGATACGTACTTTTTTGTTGACCGGAACCACGACAGGGTTGTCGACTTCGATCAGGTAATTGTCGTTTTTCTTGAGCGACGCGTCAGTGATCTGCTCACGCGGTGTCGCCAGATTGGACAGGAACGCAATGCCTTCGCCTTCGCCCTTGAGGTAGTCGTAACCCCATTTCCATTGCATGCCCGTGGCCTTGATGGTCAGGTCAGCATTGGAGGTGTCTTTCATGGCCACCACGGTTTTCGTGGCTGGCAGCGCCATACCGATAACGATCACGAATGGCACGATGGTCCATGCGATTTCGACGGCAGTGCTTTCGTGGAAACTGGCCGATTTGTGGCCAAGCGATTTGCGGTGCTTCAGCATCGAGTAGAACATGACACCGAATACAGCGACGAAAATCACCAGACAGATGATCAGCATCAAGGTGTGCAAATCATAGATCTGCTCGGCGATCTGTGTCACCGGTGGTTGAAAATTCAGCTGCAGCACGGCTGGTCCGCCCTGACTATCGACCACTGCCCATGACGGAATTGCTGCCGTCAGGAGCGATGCACCAAGCATCAATGATTGAAGGCGCTTCGCATGTATCATGATTTCCTCAAAAGCCCAAAATATAATAATTCTGTCAACTACCCGACGCCAACTGCGATCGCCAGCTCATGTCTGAGCTCTTGTGCAAATTCACGCCTTCTCCATTCGGTCAAAAACCGCCCGACTTCCACCTGCGTACCGGCTGATCGCAATCCGATCAAGGCCCGTCGCGACCCCGGAAGATCTACCTGCATCTGATCCAGATGCATCTTGAAACACTGTGTTTTGCCCGCATGTACCAACTCGACCAGCAAGTATTTGTCGTCAACGGCGACATACTCCAGGTCCGTCGCGTGTCGCGCATAGATCAGCAAGGCCCAGCCGACTGCGGTCAGCTCCAGCACGGAAAACACCAGGATGAACCAGGCGCCGCGCAAGGTGAATAACAGCGCTACAGTCAGCGATATCGCGCACAAACCCGCGAAAACCTGAACCAACTGGCGCGGCGCAATCGAACAGTTGCGCTTCAAAATCCACTCCCGCCTCACCACGATACATCCTCAAAACCAATAGGCCGAGCACGTCCGCGCAAGCTAAAACCCTCGGAGTATAAGGGGTAACCCCGGAAGTTATCAAGCGGAATAAAGCCTCTGCGCGCCTCTTGACAGGATGACTTTCCACAGCTGAATACTGCCCGCAACAGTCGCGCAAAACCCGTCCCGAAAACCGCTGCAACAGCGCATTCCTTTGCTGCATCGGCATTCATCGCTATTTCTTTGGAAAGTCGAGCCGGATAATGGCCTCGCCGCTCGCCGTCTTTTTCGGAATCGGCTTGAATGCGTGTCCATAAACGACTTCAAAAGTCAGCGGGATTTTGCCATCCGCGCCACGTTTTTGCTCCAATGCGTGCAGCAGACGGGAGTAAGACGTGCGTCCCAGCAAACCGCGCCGCCGCGTTTCCAGCGGATTGCCGCCCCAGGCCGCGACATCTTCCAGCAGGCGTGCCGGCGTGTCATAAGTCACCATAATTGTTTCCATGTCCATAACAGGTGTGGAAAATCCGGCATTGACCAGCATGTCGCCAAAATCATGCATGTCGACAAACGGCAATGCATGCGGCGCCGCATCAATTTCCTCAAATGCGGCCCGCACCTCGCGGAAGGTATCCGGGCCGAAGCACGAAAACATCAGCAAACCCTCAACCCGCAATACCCGCCGCCATTCGGCGAAGACCCGGTCCGGCTGCGGATGCCAGTGCAATGCCAGATTCGACCACAGCATGTCGAGCGCGCCGGCACCGACCGGCAATTGCGCGAAGTCGGCACAGACCAGACGGTCGGCGCTACCGGCTGCCGGCAGCCATTTTTGCAGTGAATTGAAGAGCCGGTTCATGGATGACAAACCGGCCAGTTGATGTTCGCGCGCCAGCGCCACCATATTAAAGGCACCATCGAGGCCGAATACTTGCGAACCGGGAAAGCGTTTTTGCAGCGCCGAGATATCTGCCCCCTCGCCGCAGCCGGCATCCAGCACCCGCTCCGGTGCCAGCTTGATCAGTGCCAACCGCTCCTGCATGCGACCCGATACTTCGCGCCGCAGGAAATCGGATTCGGCCACCCGTTGCGGTTGCGCAAACAATTGGCGCACCAATGGCAAATCGATAGGAGCGCTCAGTTTGGCGCTGGCATAAGGCGGCGTTACGGACATGAATGGAAGGCAAGGTGAGATAATCGCGTAGTTTATTCCAATTCGGCAGATCAAGTACCCGCTGCCCGCGCCTCTCACCGAAAGACGACACCTTGATGGCTGCATATTTGTCAGACCTGATCCGCCGTTCGTTGCGCCAGTTGCCGCAACTGCTGCCGTCTTCCTGCGCCTTGTGCCAGCAAAGCGGACCGCACGGATTGTGCCGCGACTGCCGTCAGCGCTATTTTCACGTGCAGCCGCACCGCTGCCTGCAATGCGCCATGCCGACGACACTCAGCACGGCACACTGCGGCGACTGCATCAAACGCAAACCCGCCTTCGATGCCACCATCGTCGCCACCGATTACGTGGCACCGGCCGATCAACTGGTCATGGCGCTGAAATTCAACGCCACACTGACGCTGGCGCCGCTGTTGGCGCAACTGCTCCATGAACGGGTGGACCGCGCGCGCAAATTCACGGCCAGATCGCAACCGACGCTGCTGACCGCCGTACCACTGGGACCACAACGACTGCAGGCGCGCGGCTTCAATCAGGCACTCGAAATTGCCAGGCCGCTATCGGCGCTGCTCGGAATCCGGCTCGAACCCCGCCTGCTGGAACGGGTCAGCGAAACCCAGGCACAATCCACGTTGCCGCTGGCGCAACGCCGCCACAACATGCGACGGGCCTTCGTGGTCCCGCACGACGCTTTGCTGAAAGTGCGCGGACAGCATATCGGCGTGGTTGACGATGTCATGACCAGCGGCGCGACACTGGATGAACTGGCCGCAACGTTGAAGCGGTTCGGCGCACGCAGCGTGACGAATCTGGTATTTGCGCGTACCCTTGCGCACTGAAAATCGAAGTCTGCTCAGGAGAATCACTTGTTTCACGTCGTCTTGGTCGAACCGGAAATCCCGCCGAATACCGGCAATATCATTCGCTTGTGCGCCAACACCGGCGCCCAGTTGCATTTGATCGAACCGCTCGGCTTCCCGCTCGACGACGCCAAGATGCGGCGCGCCGGCCTCGATTATCACGATTACGCCAACATGCAGGTCCACTCCGACTGGAATGCCTTCATGGACCAGCGACGCGCTGATCCGCAATTCAGCGCTGACCGCATGTTCGCGCTCACGACTCACGGCTCGACGCCATTTGCCGGTATCAGCTTTCAGCCCGGCGATGTATTCGTATTCGGCTCGGAAACCCGGGGACTGGCACCGGAATTGCGCGAGTCCTTTCCGACTACACAACGTATTCGCCTGCCAATGCGCCCCGACAACCGCAGCCTGAATCTGTCCAATACGGTGGCGGTAGTGGTGTACGAGGCCTGGCGCCAGAACGGCTTCGCCGGCGGCAGCTGATCAGTCGCCCGCGCCCCGCTTGTCCGCTTCCGGCGCAACAGCCGGGGCGTCTGGCTCATCACGCTTGAGTTTGAAGATGATTTGCTGCTGCGCCGCTACCGAAATTGCTTTGCCGTTCTCGAGATAGGGTTGGTAAGCCGATCTCCAGATTGCGCGTTGCGCTTCGATATCCAGCTCGGCGTGACCGGATGATTCCACTACCCGCACCGTCGCGACCTGCCCGTGCTGATCAATGACCATCTTGAGCAGCACTCGCCCTTCCTCCCCGCGATCTCGCGCCCCTCTGGGATAACGGACCCGGGCCAGGCCGACCGGCATCACTTGGTTCGTCGTCAATCTCAGTTGCACTGCCTGCGCGCGCGTCAGATTGCTGCCGATAGCCTGCTTTTGCAGTGTGAAAATGCGTACCGCCTCAGCCTGCACCCGCTCTTGTGCCGCAATCGCCGAGCGCGACGCCGCCAGCAACATCGGCAACGCGGTTTGCGCAAAGCAAGCAGTCAGCCCGCAAAAATACAAACCAGCCGCCAGCATCAGGCTACGCTTCATGGCTCCCTCTCTTTTCGCGAATAATAAAAAAGGCCGCATACGCGACCTTTTTACGACACACTGCCAGCCTCATCCGAGCAGCAGCGCATCATCCGACAATACCTCACCGCGCGTGCGTTCGAACATCTTCAACAGATCAGGCACATCCAGACCGGCACGTTCTTCGCCGGACACGTCCAGCACCACCTTGCCCTGGTGCAGCATCACGGTACGGTCACCGTAATCGAGCGCCTGCCGCATGCTGTGCGTCACCATCATGGTCGTCAGCTTGCTGTCCTTGACGATCTTGGCCGTCAGCTCCAGCACGAATGCCGCCGTCTTCGGATCGAGCGCAGCAGTATGTTCGTCAAGCAGCAAAATGCGTGACGGCTGCAACGACGCCATCAACAGACTGACCGCTTGCCGCTGGCCGCCCGACAACAGACCGATGCGGTCGGTCAGGCGCTTTTCCAGGCCCAGATTGAGAATCGCCAGCTTTTCACGGAACAGCTCGCGCATATTGCGCTTGATGGCGAAACCAAAACCACGGCGCTTGCCGCGCGCCATCGCCAGCGCCATGTTTTCTTCAATCGTCAGCGCTTCACAGGTACCGGCCATTGGATCCTGAAACACCCGCGCCACCATCCCGGCCCGATCCCAGGCTTGCTTGCGGGTGACATCGACACCGTCGATTTCGATCTTGCCCTGATCTACCAGCAAGTCACCGGAGATCGCATTCAGAAAAGTGGATTTGCCGGCGCCGTTGGAACCGATCACGGCCACGAACTGGCCGTTCGGAATTTCCAGCTCCATGCCGCGCAAAGCGCGGTTCTCGATGGGCGTACCGGGATTGAACGTGATGTGCAAGTCTTTGGCAATCAACATCTCAATTCCCTCCGTTTCTGCGCATTTGCAACTTGCGCTTGCCCATCGGCAGCACCAGCGCCAGCATCACCAATACCGCAGTCACCAGATTCAAATCCTGCGCTTGCAATCCGATGAAGTCGCTGTTGAGTGCCAGCGCAATGAAGAAACGATACAAAATCGCGCCCAGAATCACCGCCAGCGTCGTCCATACCAGACGCCGCGCCGGCAGAATGCTCTCGCCAATGATCACCGCTGCCAGACCGATGACGATGGTACCGATACCCATGGAAATATCTGCACCGCCCTGCGTCTGCGCAAACAAGGCGCCGCCCAGAGCCACCAGCGCATTGGCCAGCGCCATGCCGGCCAGCGTCGCGGTGCCGGTGGCAATTCCTTGCGCCCGCGCCATACGCGCATTGGCGCCGGTCGCACGCATGGCCAGACCGACTTCGGAAGAAAAGAACCAGTCCAGCAACAGCTTGGCGGCGATCACCACCACCAGCAACACCAGCGGCCGTTCGACGTAATCAGGAATCCAGGTCGGCTGCAACATGCTGAAAATGGTCGGCTCGTTGATCAGCGGCACATTGGGCTTGCCCATGACGCGCAAATTGATCGAGTACAGCGCAATCATCACCAGAATACTGGACAGCAAGTCCATGATCTTCAGGCGCACGTTCAGCCATGCAGTGATGAAACCCGCCAGCGCGCCCGCCAGAATCGCCACACCGGTAGACAGAAACGGATCATAGCCGGCCGCAATCATGGTCGCGGCAACTGCGCCACCCAACGGGAAGCTGCCATCGACGGTCAAATCGGGGAAGGTAAGGATGCGGAATGAAATCAGCACTCCGAGGGCCACCAGGCTGAAAATCAAACCGATTTCCAAGGCCCCCCATAGCGTATACAACGACATATTCGGTCTTTCTTAAAAAACACATTCGGCATCAGCGCGATACGCCGATGCCGAATGTCTTTTGAAAATCACGGACTGGCGCGCTGATAACACGCCAGCCCCTGTTTCAATACTGCGGCACTGAAATCAGTTGAACACCTTGGTCGCCGATTTTACGAATTCAGGCGACAGGGTGACACCCTGTTTTTGCGCAGCGGCAGTATTGACGAACAATTCCAGATTCTTGCTGGTCGACGATGGGATATCGCCCGGCTTTTCACCGCGCAGAATACGCGCCACGACTTTACCGGTCTGACGTCCCAGGTCATAGAAGTTGACGCCCAACGCCGCAATCGCACCGCGCTTGACGCTGTCGGTATCGGAAGCAATCAGCGGAATTTTCGCATCATTGCACACCTTTACCAAGGCTTCATAGGTCGACACCACGTTGTTATCAGTGGTGCTGTAGATTGCATCAACCTTGCCGATCAGACTCTTGGCAGCAGGCGACACATCGACCGAGCGTGGTGCCGCAGCTTCCACCAGCTTGATGCCCTGTTTTTCCAGTACGGCCTTGATGCTGTTCAATGCCGACACGGAATTGGCTTCGCCCGGATTGTAAACGATACCGACGCGCTTGACACCCGGCACCACTTTCTTGAGGATTTCAACTTGCTTGCTCGGATCCAGCATGTGCGACAGACCGGTGACGTTGGTGCCTGACGGCGCCCAGTCTTTCACCAGTTGCGCGGCAATCGGATCGGCAATCGCGGAATACACGATAGGAATGGTCTTGGTCGCGGCAACCAGTGGCTGCGCCGACGGCGTGGCGATAGCCACGATCACGTCCGGATTGTCACCCACGAATTTGCGGGCAATTTGTCCGGCCGTACCGGCATTGCCTTGCGCGCTCTGGAATTCCCATTTCAGGTTCTTGCCGGCTTCGAAACCCTCAGCCTTCAATTCATCCTTGGTACCGTCACGCACCGCATCCAATGCCGGATGTTCGACGATCGAAGTCACCAGAACCGTCTTGTCGGCGGCCAGCACCGGTGCCGCGCAGATGGTTGCCAGTGCCAGCGCACCAGCAACGGCGCGCAAGGATTTGCTTAATGTAAACATTGTCTCTCCCGAAAGGTATCGGCGCCTCGGTGCGGGCGCCTGCATGTGAATGAAAAATTATTTGATGACTGTTTTTGCCGATTTGATCAGGTCAGCCGACAACGTCACGCCTTGCTTTTGTGCGGCTGTCGTATTGACGAACAGTTCCAGCTTGCTGCTGGTGGCCGAAGCGATATCACCAGGCTTTTCGCCCTTGAGGATACGCGCCACCACCTTGCCGGTCTGACGACCCAGATCGTAGTAATTGACACCCAGAGCAGCAATCGCGCCGCGCTTGACGCTGTCGGTATCGGAAGCGATCAGCGGAATCTTGGCATCGTTGCCGACCTTGACCAGCGACTCATAAGCCGACACCACATTGTTATCAGTATTGGTATAGATCACGTCGACCTTGCCGATCAGACTCTTGGCTGCGGAGCCAACGTCCACCGTGCGCGGTGCTGCGGCTTCCACCAGCGAGATACCCGACTTCGACAGCAATTCCTTGAGGCTCTTGACCACCACGGCAGAATTGGCTTCACCCGGGTTGTACACCATGCCGACGCGCTTGACGCCAGGGATGATGCGCTTAATCAGGTCAACCTGCTTTTCCAGTTCCAGCAGATCGGAGACACCGGTCACGTTGCCGCCCGATGCTTTCCAGTCCTTGACCAGTTGCGCTGCGATCGGATCGGTAACGCCGGAATACACGACAGGAATAGTTTTGGTGGATGCCACCAGTGCCTGTGCCGACGGTGTGGCAATGGCCACGATCACATCCGGCTTGTCGCCAACGAACTTGCGGGCGATCTGCGCGGCTGTGCCCGTATTGCCCTGCGCGCTTTGATATTCCCACTTGAGATTCTTGCCGGCCTCGAAACCTTCAGCCTTGAGTTCATCCTTGACGCCGTCCCGGATCGCATCCAGTGCCGGATGTTCGACGATGGCGGTAACCGCAACTGATTTGTCGGCAGCCATGGCCGGCGCAGCACAAACAGCCGCCAGCGACAACACGCTCACCATGGTCCGCAACGACAATTTTTTCATATCGAACATGAAAGTCTCCCTCTAAATTTTGTGGATGCCAGCAAAAGACGACAAGTCTAGCCTACGGCCTGCCAACAATCAATTTGATAGATATATTCCCGCGGTCGCCGCCAGCCGGCCCGAAACCGTCATTTATCTGCTTATATCATTCAAAACTCATTATCTTCAGCGTTATTTGACCAATAACGCTTAACGGGCCGTGATCGCTGCCAACTGAGATATTTCACCGCCGCGGCTTTTTTCATCACGCCGGGTGCAATTGCTATAATCCAGCCGCCATGTCACTCACACTCCGCCTATTCTTTGCCCGCCTCGCCCTGTTCGGCATTTTTGCCAACATGGTCTTGCCGCCGGCTGCGCAAGCTGGTACTGACGTGGCAGCCATGGCTATTTGCAGCACCAGTGCCCCCCCCCCGGCCGGCGGACATGGCCCTTATTCCCTGTCGGCAAGTCATTGCCAGTATTGCCACGCCGGCAACCAGCCGCTGCCGGGCCTACCCAGTCACCAGCAATTACTGATCCCGGACCTGACGGTCAGGATCAGCCCGACGGCCAACCAGGAGTATGCTGCATCAAGCGTACAACGCGCGGACGCTCAGGCGCGCGCACCGCCCGCGCTGATGCTGCATGCCTGTCACACCGCCTGATACCGTTTAACGCAAAGCAATTCAAAGGATTCTTATGTCTCTCCGTCACATTCTCGGCCTCAGCGCCGCCCTGCTGCTGAGCGCTGCCGCCAGCGCTCATGAATACAAACTCGGCGATCTGTTGATCGGCCACCCTTATGCACGCGCTACCGTACCCGGCCAGCCATCGGGTGGTGCTTACCTGAGCATTGAAAACAAGGGCAAAAGCGCCGACAAACTGATCGGGGTCGCCTCGCCAGCCGCTAGGTCGACAGAAATCCACACCATGTCGATGGATGGCAATGTCATGAAAATGCGGGAAGTCGGCAGCATTGAAATCAAGCCGGCAGAAAAAATCGCGATGCAGCCGGGCAACGGCTATCACATCATGATGATCGGCCTGACCCAGCAATTGAAAGCCGGCGACAAGGTGCCAATGACGCTGACCTTTGAAAAGGCAGGCAAGGTGGATGTCACCGTCAATGTGGAAGACAAGACCGCCGGCAAGACCGACGAACACATGCATCATTGAGCGCAAGTTTCGCAGGCAATAAAAAAGCGGCGTGTCCGCTTTTTTATTGCCTGCGCATTCCTTGCATACCGATCGCGATTACTTCCTGACCTTGGCCAGCAACTTGGTGGTGGAACGGTCATGCTCGAATGCAATCGCAATCGCCTGTCCGCCATACGCCGCCACGGCCTGTCCTTCGGGAATCGCCGTCATGTCGTAATCACCGCCCTTGACGTAAATCTGCGGTTGCGCTTCCTGCACCACTTCCAGTGCCGTGTCTTCATCAAACGGCACCACCAGCGATACCGACTCCAGTGCGGCCAACACGGCCATGCGATCTTCACAGGTATTGATCGGCCGGTCGTCGCCCTTGCCCAGACGCCGCACGGACGCATCGGTATTGGCCGCCACCACCAGCGATGCGCCTTGGGCGCGCGCCTGCGCCAGATACGTCACGTGACCGCGATGCAAAATATCGAACACGCCATTGGTCAGCACCACCGGCTGCGGCAATGCCGCCACGCGTTCCTGCAACGTGGCGCGGGAACAAATTTTCTTTTCGAAATCAATCATGCAAGACCCATGAAAAAAAGCCGCAAATGCGGCTTTTGTTGAACACCAGCCGGACTCAGGCTGCTGCAGGTTGTGTCGCCGCGATACGCGCCACCACTTCCTTGCGATAACGATTCAATTCCTGCACCGTTTCAAAGGTACGCTCGAACAGCAGCGACATGTTGTGCAGAATACGGTCAACGACTTTCTTTTCCCACTCGCCGTCGAACTTGATCTGGGTATCGAGCCATTGCTCCAGCCATTCCGGATCAGGCAGGCGACTTTGCACCGTGTCGTTCGGGAACAATGCCTGATTGACGTGCAGATTGGTCGGATGCAGCGGCTTCTCGGTACGACGGGCCGACGCCATCAGCACGCCGATCTTGGCAAATGCTGCACGGGCAGTATCGCCGACTTCGTTGAGTGCCTTTTTCATGTAGCGCAGATACGCGCCGCCATGACGTGCTTCATCCTGACTGATGATCTTGTAGATCTGCTTGATGACTGGCTCGGTATGCCAGTCGGAGGCACACCGATACCAGTGATTGAGGCGAATTTCGCCGCAGAAGTGCATCATCAGCGTTTCCAGCGGCGGCGCCGGGTCGAACTCGAAGCGCACATTGTGCAACTCGGCTTCGGTCGGCACGAACTCCGGCTTGAAGCGGCGCAGATATTCCATCAGGACCAGCGAATGCTTTTGCTCTTCAAAGAACCAGACCGACATGAATGCAGAAAAGTCACTATCGCCGCGGTTATCACGCAAGAACATCTCGGTTGCGGGCAAGGCCGACCATTCGGTAATGGCATTCATCCGAATCGTTTGTGCCTGCTCGTCGGAGAGCATGGATGGATCGAACTTGTCCCAAGGAATATCTTTTTCCATGTTCCAACGGACTTGTTCAAGCGATTTAAACAGTTCTGGGTACAGCATTCTGACCTTGCCTAGTTGAGTTAAGTTGTTGATTCTACCAAGTTTTTTCCCCGCCTCATACTAAAGCGGGCAGATTTCATCATGATGACAAACGACAAATTCCCCGCGATTCGCCTGGAAGTGTTGTAGTTTTACGCCGTTCAGGAGGGCCTGGGCTTGCGCGATGCTGGCTTGGGATTCCCCGATTGTACAGCAGTCGATTTGGCGCGTGCTTTTGGCGAGGCGGCGGCCTTCGGTTTTGCCTTCGCGCCAGCGCTTGCCCTGGCCTTGGCCGGCGCTTTCGGTTTGACCTCGGGCTGGCTGGCATGATGGTCGGCCAGTGCATTGCCGACCGCTTGCTTGAACTGGTCCTGCAGCAAATTCCACCAGGCATTCGGATTGCCCATTGCCGCCTGGAAATCCGGAATCGGCGGCATCCCTGCCGCACTACTTTCGGCAGCGCCGGCATGATTGCCCGCCTCTGGCTGCGCCGCCGGAGTTTCCGGAGGCATCGGAAAATCCTCATCCTCTTCTTCGATTTCCGGTTCAGGTTCTTTCTGCGCGGCGCCGGCCGGCGCTGCGGAAGTCTTGGCCGTTTGCGGCGGCCAGGCCGGGAAACCGAACGACGGTGCGGCAGCAGGTTCGGCTGCGCCCGGCTGCGGCGTCAGGATTGCGCCCATCGCCTGCAAGGTCGAGAGCGTCGCGCTCTGCACTTCCATGGTCTGTATCGTGGCGCGCAACATGCTCATGTTCAGCTCAAGCCAGGAAGCCACGGTTTTCAGGTCCGCAATTTTCTTGTTGATTTCATCGACCGACAACGAGGGAATTCCCATCGCCGGCGCGCCCATGCCGCCCCACATTTTTTTCATGAATTCCAGTGTCTCGGCAACAGAACCTGCACCCGGCATATTGTTTTGGTTCAACATGAATATCTCCAATCTGCATCAAGAATTTGCGTGACAACTTGCACGGTAAATTTCGTTCAGCGCTCCACGCGTTGCATCTTGCAGGTCGTCGGCAAGGCGGTCTGCGCGGCCGGCACGTAACGCTCGGTCTTGAAGCCATAACCGCTGCCTTCGTTATCGAAACGTATGCCGCCGCCGTCCAGTTTTTGCATCACCGACACATACAACGGCTGGATCAGCTGGTGATCGGCAGCACGCATGGTGGCCTCATGGAAAGCATTCCGATAATGCGCTCCTTCCAGCGCCCGTGCAACTGCAATCGCGTCAGTGCTTTTGGCGGTTTCGATGGCTTTGGCCAGCATATCGATCATGACGTGCATGCGCATGTGTACATAATCATCCTTGGCCAGCGGATAACGCTTGCGAAACGCCTGATAAAAAGCATCACTCGGGGAGTCGCGCATGCCGGCACCGGCATTCGGGTGCCATTCCGCTACCGCGCGCACGGTGCCGACACCGGCATCGCCAATTGCGGCCGGCGCGCCCAGGCCGTTGGCATAAAAGGTATAGAACTTGGCTTTGAAACCGGCATCACGGGCGGCCTTCACCAGCAACGTGAGATCGTTGCCCCAGTTGCCGGTCACCACGGTGTCGGCACCGCTGCTGCGGATCTTGGCAATGTAAGGCGCAAAATCCTTGATCTTGCCGATCGGATGCAACTCTTCGCCGGCAATCACGATATCCGGACGTTTTTGCGCCAATTGCTCGCGCGCCGCCTTGGCCACCTGACGGCCGAAACTGTAATCCTGCCCGATCAGATAAACCCGCTTGGCGTTGGTATCGCCCTTGATCACTTCGGTCAATGCCTGCATGCGCATGTCGGCATTGGCATCAAAACGGAAATGCCAGAAACTGCATTTCTCATTGGTCAGCGCCGGGTCGACGGCGGAATAGTTGAGAAACAGCACGCGTTGTTGCGGTTCGCGCTGATTATGCTTGTTGACGGCATCGATCAGCGCCGCTGCCACCGCCGAGCTGTTGCCTTCGATCATGAACGGAATGCGCTGGTCGGTCAGTTGCCGGAACTGCACCAGCGAGTCTTCCACGCCCAACTTGTTATCAAATACCGTCAGTTGCAGCGGGTGCATGCCATCCGGCAATTTGACGCCGCCCTTGGCATTGATCAGATCGATGGAGAATTGAATATTGCGTTGTACCGCCTCACCGGCGTTGGCAAATGCGCCTGACATACCGTCGATCATGCCGATACGGATTGGCGC
Organism: Herbaspirillum autotrophicum; assembly: GCF_001189915.1. Taxonomy (GTDB): domain Bacteria; phylum Pseudomonadota; class Gammaproteobacteria; order Burkholderiales; family Burkholderiaceae_D; genus Herbaspirillum; species Herbaspirillum autotrophicum. The sequence goes on along the minus strand of NZ_LFLS01000029.1, from coordinate 52,360 downwards.
ACCGGCCGGTGCTGCCGCCATCGCCGTGGCAGCAGTCAGAAGCAAGGCAACGGCCGGCAGCCGCTTGAGGGTAGGGAAAATTGTCATCGGCGAAAGTGAGGCCAGCGTTGAAAAAAACGCATTGTACGATGTTTGAAATGTGTTCTGGCAATCGCCGTGGCGGGCCGATACGTTTACACTGACGCCATGACCACAGCCCCCTCTGACCGACGACCACGACTGTGGCGCATCACGGCACTGATTGCAGTGACCGTGCTGCTGCATCTGCTCGTCATCAACTGGGGCGGCCGCCATATCCGGGTGCCGGCGCCGGCCGCGCTGCAGGAAAACACTATCAGCGTCAGCCTGCGCACGCCGCCGGCGCCTACCCAACCGGTATCATTGCCGGTGGCCAAGCCGGCAGTCAAACGCAAACCCAAGCCCAAGCCACAACCGCCAGCGCCAGCGCCGGTCGCCAGCGACACACTGGCCATCGCGACCACCACCAGCGCGGTCACCACCGATGACAAAGCAACTGCTGCTACCGAAGAAAGCGCCGACAGCGCAGAAAATACACCGGCAGACAAGGCCGACACCAGCGCCGCCGACACGCCGCCCAAAGCGGACACACCCGAAGCACCCGGCGGCACGCACTACACCGTCGATCCGCCGCCCCCGGCCTCACTGGAATACGACGTCCAGGCCACGTACAACAATATGGCAGTGCATGGCAGCGGCACCATTACCTGGAAAAGTGATGGCAGCCGCTACACCATCGAGGGCAAAGCAGAAGATTTCTTTTTTACCTTCCTGCGCTTTTCGAGCAGCGGCGACATCAATGAATTCGGCGTCGCGCCAGAGTTGTATACCGAGCAGCGGATCCGCAAATCCGCCACCAACACGCATTTCCACCGTGACCGCAAACAGATCAGCTTTTCCGCCTCCACCAATACCTACCCCAGTGTCGGCGGCGAACAAGACCGCGCCAGCGTCGTCTGGCAACTGGTTGCCATCGGCCGTGGCGATCCCGGGAAATTTGCGCCGGGGGCTACCATCGATCTGTTTGTCGCCGGTCCGCGCGACGGCGAGGTGTGGCGCATGCAAGTCATCGGCGAGGAAGATATCCGCGTCCCGGCCGGTCCTGCACGCGCCTGGCATGTGGTGCGGGTCCCGCGCCCCGGCTCGTATGAACAGCAGCTTGATATCTGGTTCGCGCCGCAACAGCAGTGGTATCCGTTGCGCCTGCGTTTCAGCGAAACCAACGGCGACTTTCTGGAAATGTCGCTGAGCAAGTTGAAAAGCCTGCCGCCCGGCACCTGAGCGTCCCATCCCGGGCAGATTTGCGTAAGTCCTGTAAACTAGAACCTTTGCTGCATTGGCCGGCGTGCCATGCAAGCTTCCCGGCAGCCGTTTCCGGCGCCCTGAACCGCCGTTTTTGATGGGACCACCATGACCCTGTTTCCCTCCGTATTCGCCCGCCTGGCATGCACCGCAATGATTGTTGTCGCCAGCAGCCAGGCCTTCGCCGCCGATGAACATCCGGCCGTCAAACGCAAGACCAGTCCGCCGCCATCGGCCGAACTGAATTATTCCATCGAAGCCAAGCAAAGCGGCCTGTCGCTCAAGGGCGAAGCACTGGTCAAATGGAACAATAACGGCAACAGCTACAGCGTAGTCGCGGAAACCCGCGCCATGTTGCTCGGGAAAATTCTGGATTCGAGCAGCGAAGGCGGCATCGACAGTTTTGGTCTGGCACCGAACAGTTTCGTGGAAAAGCGTTTGCGCCGTGAAGCCAGCACCACCACCTTCAATCGCGATGCCAAAACCATCGGCTTTTCGCAATCGGAGCAAAACTATCCCTTGCTGGGCGGTGAACAGGATCGCACCAGCATCACCTGGCAGTTGATCTCGGTGGCGCGCGCCAATGCCGCGCAATTCAAGAACGGTTCCGAATGGCAGTTCTTCGTCGCCGGTCCGCGCGATGCAGAACAGTGGACATTCAAGGTCGTCAACCGCGAAAAAATCAAAACCAAACTGGGTGAGCTCAATACGGTGCACATTTTCCGCGCACCACCGCCGGATGATCAGGGCCAAAAACTCGATATCTGGCTGGCACCGGGACAAGACTGGTATCCGGTCCGCCTGCGCTTTACCGATCCCGACGGCGACTTCATTGAACAAACGCTGGACGCCGTTACCAAGAAAAAATCCTGATGCAGAAAGTTTCCATGTCTTCTCCTACGCCAACCCTGCCGCACGGCGCCCTGGTCCTGTTCAGCGGCGGCCAGGATTCCACCACCTGCCTGGCCTGGGCATTGCAACACTACAACAAGGTGGAAACCATCGGTTTCGACTATGGTCAGCGGCATGCCATCGAATTGCAGGTACGACCTTCCCTGCTGCAGCAAATGCGCGGCTTTTCCGCTGACTGGGATACCCGTCTCGGCGAAGATCACATGATCGACCTGTCGCTGATCAGCGCCATCTCGGATACCGCGCTGACCAGCGACGTCGCCATCACCATGCAAGACAACGGCTTGCCCAATACCTTCGTGCCCGGCCGCAATCTGTTGTTCATGACGGTCGCTGCCACGGTGGCGTATCGTCGTGGTCTGGACGTACTGGTAGGCGGCATGTGCGAAACCGATTTTTCGGGCTATCCGGATTGCCGCGACGACACGATGAAAGCCTTGCAGGTCGCCCTCAATCTGGGCATGGCCACGCGCCTGAAAGTTGAAACGCCGCTGATGTGGATCGATAAGGCAGCCACCTGGCGGCTGGCGCAGGAGATTGGCGGTCAGGCGCTGGTCGACCTGATCCGCGCCGACACCCACACCTGCTATCTCGGTGAACGCGGCGCCTTGCATGACTGGGGTTATGGCTGCGGCACCTGTCCCGCCTGTGATTTGCGCGCCCGTGGCTACCGGCAATTTGTGGCCCGGGCCTGACGCCAACGCGGCAAACGACGGGCGAAAAAAAACGGCAGAATGATCTGCCGTTTTTTTATGCCTTGCCGGAGAAGCAATCAGTACCCGGTCAGAACAATTCGTTCTTGACCTGATTCTTGGCCTTTTCTTCTTCCGGCGTCTGACCGCCGCGATCTCCCATGCCAAGATCATGCACGCTGGCGCTTGGCGGATATTCCGAGTAGTAGTATTCGCCATTCACTTCCAGCAAACCGGCCGGCACGGTACGGTCCACCATCGGCGCATCTTTCAAGGCTTTCTGCATGTAACTGATCCAGATCGGCAATGCCAGACCGCCACCGGTTTCACGATCGCCGAGACTCTTCGGCTGGTCGTAGCCCATCCAGGCAATCGCCACCAGCTTCGGTTGATAACCGGCGAACCAGGCGTCCAGAGAATCATTGGTGGTACCCGTCTTGCCGGCCAGATCGGTCCGCTTGAGCGCCATCGCCTTGACCGCCGTACCGTGCTTGACGACGTCACGCAGCATGCTGTCCATGACAAACGCGTTGCGCGGATCGATGACGCGGTTGGCTTCATCACCGGCCTTGTCAGGCTGCGCCTGCGACAAGATATTGCCGTTGTTGTCAGTGATCTTCGAGATCAGATAAGGATTGGTTTTGAAGCCGCCGTTGGCAAATACCGAATACGCTCCCACCATCTGCAACGGCGTCACGGCACCGGCACCAAGCGCCAGCGTCAGGTACGGCGGATTCTTGTCGGCATCGAAACCGAAACGCGTAATGTACTCTTGCGCATACTTGACGCCGACCCGTTCCAGAATCCGGATCGACACCAGATTGATCGATTTCTGCAAGGCGCGGCGCATCGAGATCGGCCCCTCGAACTTGCCGCCGTAATTCTTCGGTTGCCAGACCTGGCCGCCGGTTTGGGTGAACGTCAGCGGTGCATCATTGATGATGGTCGCCGGCGACAAACCCTTTTCCAGCGACGACGAATAAATGAACGGCTTGAATGATGAGCCCGGCTGACGCCATGCTTGCGTGACGTGATTGAACTTGTTGCGATTGAAATCGAAACCGCCCACCAGCGCCCGGATTGCACCGTCTTCAGGATTGACCGAAACGAACGCCGATTCGACTTCCGGCATTTGCGTGATCATCCAGTTCTTGCCATCCTGGAAAACGCGGATGATGGCGCCGCGCTTGATGCGTTTTTGCGGCGGCGCTTTTTCGCTGAGCAAATTGGTGGCAAACCCGAGGCCGCTGCCGGAAATCCGGATTTCGTCACCGGTGGCCAGCACTGCCACGATTTCTTTCGGCGCTGCTTCCAGCACCACGGCGGCTACCAGATCATCGCTGTCCGGATGATCCGCCAACTCGGTTTCGATTGCATCGTCGGCCTCTTCCTTGGAAGTGGTCGGGATTTCCATGTAGCCTTCCGGACCGCGATAACCGTGACGTCGTTCGTAATCAATGATGCCCCGGCGCAAAGCCAGGTAAGCAGCGTCCTGATCCGCCTTGGTAATCGTAGTGAACACATTCAGGCCACGGTTATAGGTATCTTCCTTGAACTGCGCATACACCAGCTGCCGCGCCATTTCGGATACATACTCGGCATGCACGCCGAACGCGGTGCTGTCGGTCTTGATCTTGAGCTGCTCATCCTTGGCTTGCAGATATTGCTGGTCAGTGATGTAACCGAGCTGACGCATGCGCAACAGGATGTATTGCTGACGCGCATTGGCGCGCTTCGGATTGACCACCGGATTGTAGGCCGACGGCGCTTTCGGCAAACCGGCCAGCATCGCGGCTTCGGCAATCGTCAGCTCCTTGAGTTGCTTGCCGAAATAAATCTGGGCGGCCGAAGCGAAACCATAGGCGCGCTGTCCCAGATAAATCTGGTTCATGTACACCTCAAGAATCTGATCCTTGGTCAGGTTGCTTTCGATTTTCCAGGCCAGCGGAATTTCATACAAGAATTTGCGGGACGCTTTTTGCAGGAAGGTCGGCTCATTGCTGGTCAGGAAGAAATTGCGGGCGACCTGCTGGGTAATCGTACTGGCACCGCCACCGCCGCCAGAGAGATTGGAAAACGTGGCGCGGATGATGCCTTGATAATCGACGCCGCCATGTTCGTAGAAACGGTCATCCTCAATCGCCAGCACGGCCTTCTTCATCAAGTCAGGAATATCCTTGATGTGCACCAGATTGCGGCGCTCTTCGCCGAACTCACCAATCAGCACCCCATCGGCCGAAAACACCCGCAGCGGGATCTTGGGCCGGTAATCGGTCAGCGAATCGAGATCCGGCAGCTTGGGATAAGCCAGCGTCACCACAAAGCCGAGCACCAGCACGCCCATCAAGACCATCGCCACCACTACCCCGATACAGGCTAGCAAGACACGCAGCGCCGGATGCAGGCGTTTCGGTGTTGGTTTTTCGGATTTGTTGCTGACAGTTTCGGGGGAAGACATGCGCTGGGAGAGGGAATTCAAAATAACAATCACCGCATTATAGCGGCTTGCACCGGGACGGGCTCCATTTCAGCCCCCCCTCTGCCTGCTCAGAAAGCGTTGCCGGCCATAAGTTTCGAACGATGTGTTGCAAATAGGAGAAATAACTTTCGGGCCACACTGTTTACACAGAGCAACAAACATTGCTAGGATTGATTGCAAATATAACAACTTTTCAATACCTCTCTCCCAAGACCGGCTGCAGCATACCCATCCAATTTCGTCAGGCACTACCTTGCACCGTATTCAGGAGAAATTGTCTTGGCCCTTGATTTGACCTCCCTCTTCAATCGCAGGCATCCGGCGCTGATCGGACTGGATATCGGCACCAGTTCCGTCAAACTGGTCGAACTGACCTCGCGCTCGCCGCAACAATTCCGGCTTGAGCGTTACGCCACCGAGCCATTGGCGCGCGGCGCCATCGTCGACGGCAATATCGAACACCTGGATCAGGTCGCCGACGCCGTACGGCGTCTCTGGAAAAAAAGCCGCTCTCATGCACGTCATGTCGCCATCGGGATTCCGTCGCCATCGGTCATCACCAAAAAATTGCGACTGCCAGCCGGTTTGCCGGAGGCGCAACTGGCGATGCAGGTAGAGGCGGCGGCGGCCCAGTATCTGCCATTTCCCATCAACGAAATCCGGCTCGACTTCGATATCATCGGCCCGCATGGCGACGATGAAATCGATGTCTTGCTGGCAGTCGCCCGCGCCGAAAAAATCGATGATCGCGTCGCCATTATCGAAGCCATTGGCCTCAAACCGCGTGTAGCCGATATCGATACCTTCGCCGCCCAGGCCGCGCTGATGCGCCGGCAAGACGCTCTCCAGCCGCCGGCAACGACGGCGTTATTGCAGATTCGCTCACAGTACAGCCATCTGTCGCTGCTGAGCGGTACCGAAGTGCTGTATGAGCGCGAACATAATTTCGGCAGCCTGCAACTGACCCAAGCCATCATGCGCACCTACGATTTCCCGCAAGATATTGCGGAGAGCCGGAAGATCGCCGCCGACCTGCCCGCAGATTATCAGGCGCGGGTGTTGCAACCCTATCTCGACAGCACCGTGCTGGAAATTGCGCGCGCCATGCAATTGCTGCACAGCTCAGCCCAGTGCAATCAGGCCGACCGCTTGCTGCTGTCCGGCGGCGGCGCACTGACACCGGGACTGGCGGCCGCAGTACAAGCGCATACCCGGATTCCCACCATGCTGGTCAACCCGTTTCACGACATGCAACTGGCCAACCATATCCCGGCGGCGCAACTGCAACGCAACGCAGCGTCGTACCTGATCGCCTGCGGCCTCGCCATGAGGAGATTCGACCATTGATCAAAATCAATCTGCTGCCGCATCGCGAACGCAAACGCCGGCAACGCCAGCAACAGTTCTACATGATGCTGACGCTGTGCGCGATGGCCGGCGTCCTGACGATTCTGCTGATCGGTGCCGTCATCGCGCAACAGATCGCCGCCAAACGCGCGCTCAATCAAATGATCCAGACCGAAGTCGAAAAACTGAATATGGAAATCGCGCAAATTTCCGACATCCGGGTGCAGATTGCCACGCTGCAGGCGCGTCAGCAAACCGTCGAAAATCTGCAATGGGAACAGAATGCCCCGGTCTATCTGCTGGAAGAACTGGCGCGCCTGACACCGGACGACGTACAACTGCGCAATCTGAAACAGACGCAGCAACGCGTTACGTTGCGAGGGCGCGCGCCAAGCGGCGAACGGGTGTCCGAATTCATGCGCAATCTGGGTGCTCAGGCGCGCTGGCTGGAACAGCCGGAATTGATCGAACTGCGCGCCAGCACAACCGATGGCGGCAAACCGGGCTATGACTTTACGCTCGCGGTCAATGCCAGAAAGTTCAGCGCCGCTCCGCCCAACGCACCATGACAAAGAAATCACCATGACACTTCCTGATTTCTCCTCACTGGCTGCGCAATTTCGTGACATCGATATGCGCACGCCCGGCCAGTGGCCCCGTGCCCCGCGGATAACTGCCGGCAGTATCGTGTTATGCATCGTGCTGCTGCTCGGCTGGTATTTTTACTGGAGCGACCAAATGCGCGGACTGGCCGAAGTCGAAGCACAAAAGATTTCGCTCAAAAAAGAATATGCAGAAAAAATGAAGCTCGCCATCAGCAGCCATTTTCTGACCAAACAAAAGCACCAGATCGAAACCCACGTGCTCAACCTGGAACGACAACTTCCCAACGAAGAAGAGATGGATGCGCTGCTGACTGAAATAAATCTGGCCGGCATGCGGCGTCAGCTCCGCTTCGAATTGTTTCGCCCCGGACCGGCCACGGTCAGGGAGTATTACGCAGAGCTGCCCATAGAAATCAAAATCAGCGGCACGTACGCCAATCTGGCGACGTTCATGGCGGATCTGGCCGACATTCCGCGTATCGTCACCATGACGGATATTCATTTGCAGGGCGACGACAAAAATGCCGCGCTGACACTGGATGCCAACGCCCGGACCTATCGTTATCTGACGGCGCGCGAAATCGCGGCCAAACAAACCGCGGCCCAGCCCAGTATCAAATCCACGCCGGGCCGGCCATCATGAATACCGTCCGTTTCCTGCGCCATGCCTGGCGGGCCAGTGCCGCCGTCACCTTCGGCGCGGTATCCACGCTCACATTAAGCGGCTGCAATCAGCAAGACGAAAAGATCGCCATCGCCGACTGGCTGGAAACGACCCGCCGCAACACGCCGATCGTCTTCACGCATTTGCCGGAGCCGGAACATTTCATGCCGCACCCCTACACCCTTGACGCCGATATCGATCCATTCAGCCGTCAGCGCGGCCAACGGGCGGCACCGGCACTCACGCCGGCCGCCAGCATTGCCGCCGATATCAGACGCACACGCAGCGCGCTGGAAGCATTTCCGCTGGACAGCATCGTCATGGTTGGCGTCATTTCGAAACCCGGACTGAGTTATGCCTTGCTGCAAGTCGAACGACGCATCTATCCGGTCCGGGTTGGCGACTATCTGGGAACCGATCTCGGACGCATAGAGCGTATCACCGGGGCCGGCATTGAATTGCGCGAGAACGTGATCGGCACCGATGGTCAATGGACAGAGCGCACGGTACATCTGGCACTGCAGAGAGAGAAAAAATGAGACATTTTATTTTCCCGTCAAGCCCCCGACTCACCGGTTTCAGGCGCTTACCGGTCCTGCGCCATCTGCTGCCGCTGCTGCTGTTCCTGCTATCCGCACCGGGTCTGGCGCAAGAAAACATGATCGAGACAATCAAGGCATCGCAACAAGGCAGTGATGTACTGCTGCGTATCAGTACACAGACACCGCTGTCCGAGGTGCCGCCACATTTCTTCATTGCTGAACCGGCACGCATCGTGCTCGATTTCAACAATACCGCTACCGCCACCGGGCAAGCCTCGCGCAAGCTCGATCTGGGGGTACTGAAAAGCTATCACGTCGTACAGTCGGAACAACGTGCACGCATGGTGCTCAACGTAGCGCGCGAGGCCAGTTATGCGCCCTCGCTGGACCGCGGCGATCTGGTGCTGCGCATTTCACCGGCGGCAGCGCTGCCGCCGGGTGTCACGCCTGACGCTGAACGCGCAATGATCGGCAGTATCGATTTTCGGCGCGGCGAACAAAACGCCGGACAAATCATCGTGCAATTGCCGTCCTCCTCGACCCGCCTTGCGGTCAAACGCCAGAATGACCGTCTCGTTGCCGATCTGTTTGACGTCGGCTTGCCACCGCATGTGCAGCGACAACTGGACGTCAGCGATTTCGGCACCGCAGTACGTGCAGTCAATATTGCCGCCGAGGGTCACGATGTCCGGATGCAGATCGAACCCCAAGGGCGCTGGGAATATCACGCCTATCAGCGCGACAAGGAACTGCTGATCGAAGTCCGCACGCTGGCGGAAACGCCGGCTGCGGCCAACGGCGAGCCACAGGAATTCAGCGGTGAAAAATTATCGCTGGATTTCCAGAACATCGATGTGCGAGCGGTACTGCAAGTCATCGCCGATTTCAGCGGCATCAACATCATCACCAGTGACAGCGTCAACGGCAACGTCACTTTGCTGCTCAAAAGCGTGCCTTGGGATCAGGCGCTGGATCTGGTCATGCGTTCCAAGAATCTGGCCATGCGCAAAAGCGGCAACGTCATGTGGATCGCACCACACGAGGAATTGATTACCAAGGAGCGGCTGGAACTGGAGCAGAAATCACTGATTGCCGATCTGGCACCGCTGCGCGCGGAAGTATTTCAACTCAACTATCAGAAAGCCGATGTCTTCCGCAAAGTGTTCGGCATCGGTGACGACGGCGGCGTCAGCGCCGAACGCAAGCACGGTATCCTGTCCAAACGCGGCAGTGCAATGGTGGATCAACGCACCAACCAATTGTTTGTGACGGACAATCCGACCGTCTTGCACAATATCCGCAAACTGCTGGACAAGATCGATATTCCGTCACGCCAGGTATTGATCGAAGCACGCATCGTCGAAGCCGACGATGGTTTCAGCCGCAATCTGGGAGTACGTCTGGGATTCTCGGGCAAGACCGGGCGCGCTGCCGTGGGCAATTCCTACAACAGCGTCGGCGAAGCGTCGGGACAGACCGCGGCCAGCAACACCAGCTACACCAGCAGCCAGGCAGTCAACCTGCCGGCAGCCGCCATCTCCGGCGTCAATGCCGCCAGCTTTGCCCTGAGCCTGTTCAATGCCGGCGCCAACCGTTTTCTCAACCTGGAACTGTCGGCACTGGAAGCCGACGGCAAAGGCAAGATCATTTCCAGTCCGCGGGTGGTCACCGCCGATCAGCAAGCGGCGCTGATCGAACAGGGCGAAGAACTTCCCTACCAGCAAGCCACCAGCAGCGGTGCCACCGCCACCACATTCAGAAAAGCCAATCTGAAACTGGAAGTCACACCGCAGATTACGCCGGATGGCAAAGTGATTCTGGCCGTCGATGTCAACAAAGACAGTCGCGGCATCGATACCCGCAACGGCCTTGCCATCAACACCAAACACGTCAAGACCCAGGTCCAGGTGGAAAACGGCGGTACGGTAGTGATTGGCGGCATCTATACCCAGGAACATCAGACCAGCGTCTCCAAAGTCCCGCTGTTGGGCGACATTCCGGTACTGGGGGCACTCTTCCGGCATACCAGCAGAAGCGACAAGAAAACCGAACTGCTGATCTTTCTGACCCCCAAAATCGTCGGCGAATACGACTTGCCGCACTGAATTCACGCTTCCCGGCAGCCGCCCAATGCCGGCTGCCGCCTTTGCCGCTCACATCTTTTTCCCGGGAAAAGCGCAACAAACGGTAAAATCGTCTGTTACGGCCCAGTCCCGGAACCAGATCGCAAATAAAAAAATCGCCTGCGACCGGAGACACGGCAAATAATTTAATTTCTCGCAGCGAATAATTGTCATATGAGCGGAAGCATTTTCCTTGTCGGTCTGATGGGCGCAGGCAAGACAACCATCGGCCGTGCCCTGGCGAAAAAACTGAACAAGCGCTTCATCGATTCCGACCACGAAATCGAAGCGCGCACCGGCACCACCATCCCCGTCATCTTTGAGATCGAAGGCGAGGAAAGCTTTCGCAAGCGCGAAGCGGAAATCATTCGCGAATTGAGCGCGTTGCCCGACGTGGTACTGGCCACCGGCGGCGGCGCGATATTGCATCCGGAAACCCGGACCTGTCTGAAAAACCGCGGCACCGTCATTTATTTGCGCGCCGGCATCAATCAGATTTTGCAGCGCACCGGGCGCGACAAGAACCGGCCGCTGCTGCAAACCGCCGATCCGCGCAGAAAGCTGGAAGAATTATCGCGTCAGCGCGACCCCTACTATCGCGAAGTGGCGCACTTCATCGTTGAAACCGGCCGCCCCAATGTGCAGTTTCTGGTGCAAGCCATACTCAGTCAACTGGAACTGGCGCCCAATCCGATCACCGCAACGCCGGCCCCGGCCAGCGCAATGACCCAATCGCATTTTTCTTTCGAGTCCACCATGAATGCAGCCCCATCCTCTGCCATCGCATTGCAAGTCGAACTGGGCGAGCGCAGCTATCCGATCACCATTGGTCATCAATTGCTGGACAATCCGGAACTGCTGACGCGCCATATTCACGGCAAGCGCGTCGCCATCGTCACCAACGATATCGTCGGTCCGTTGTATCTGGAACGCGTCAGCTCCTTGCTGCGCGCGGCCGGCAAACAAGTGACCGAAATCGTGCTGCCGGACGGCGAAGGGGAAAAGAACTGGGCCAGCCTGATGAAAATATTCGACGTCCTGCTGGCGGAACAATGCGACCGCAAGACCACCCTGGTCGCTCTCGGCGGTGGCGTCATCGGCGACCTGACCGGTTTCGCAGCAGCGTCTTACATGCGCGGCGTGCCATTCGTGCAAGTGCCGACCACCCTGCTGTCACAGGTCGATTCTTCAGTTGGCGGCAAAACCGGCATCAACCATCCGCTCGGCAAGAACATGATCGGCGCGTTTTACCAGCCGCAAGCCGTGCTTGCCGACACCGCCACGCTGCATACGCTGCCGCCGCGCGAACTGGCGGCCGGCCTGGCAGAAGTCATCAAGCATGGCGCCATCATCGACGCCCCGTACTTCGACTGGATTGAAGCCAATATCGAACAACTGGTGGCGCGCGACAACGCCGCGCTGGCTTATGCCATCAAACGCTCCTGCGAAATCAAGGCCGAAGTGGTGCGCCAGGATGAGCGCGAAGGCGGCTTGCGCGCCATTCTCAATTTCGGCCATACCTTTGGCCACGCCATCGAAAACGGTTTGGGATATGGTCAATGGCTGCATGGCGAAGCGGTTGGCTGCGGCATGATCATGGCCGCCGATCTGTCGCTCCGGCTGGGCTTCATCGATGCCGCCGCCAAAGCGCGTCTGAGTGCACTGGTCAAGGCTGCCGGCTTGCCGACCATGGCGCCGGATCTGGGGCAGGAACGCTGGCTGGAACTGATGCAGGTCGACAAGAAAAATGAAGGTGGCGAAATCAAGTTCATTCTGATCAAGCCGCTGGGCACACCACTGATTACGCACGCGCCACAAGAAATCCTGCTCCAGACCATTGCTGCCTGCATAGAAAGATGAAGCCATGACACACGAAGCGCCATCCAGTCTTGCCCCTTACGCCGCGCATGCGGCAACATCGCCAGGACGGCGCTTCGTGGAACCGCCTCCCGGTTCCCGCACCGAATTTCAACGCGACCGCGATCGCATCATTCACTCCACCGCGTTTCGCCGGCTCGAATACAAAACCCAGGTCTTCGTCAATCACGAAGGCGACCTGTTCCGCACCCGTCTCACGCACAGCATCGAAGTCGCCCAGATTGCCCGCTCCAGCGCCCGCAATCTGCGCCTCAATGAAGATCTGGTAGAAGCCATTTCACTGGCGCACGATCTCGGCCATACACCGTTCGGCCATGCGGGCCAGGATGCCCTCAACAGTTGCATGAAGGACGCCGGCGGCTTCGAACACAATCTGCAAAGCCTGCGCGTGGTCGACGATCTGGAACAGCACTACGGCGCATTCGACGGCCTCAACCTGATGTTCGAAACGCGCGAAGGCATCCTCAAGCACTGTTCATTGCACAACGCCCGTCAGCTCGGCGCCATCGGTCAACGCTTCATCGACAAGAAACAACCGTCGCTGGAAGCACAACTGGCCAATCTGGCCGATGAAATCGCCTACAACAATCACGACATCGACGATGGCTTGCGTTCCGGCCTGCTGACGATTGCACAACTGAGCCAGGTCGATTTCTTTGCGCGCCACCAGCGCGAGGCCGAACAAACCTATCCCGGCATCAGCGGCCGGCGTGCCATCAACGAAACCGTGCGGCGCATGATCAATGCCCTCATCGTCGATCTCAACACGACCTCGCAAGCCCGCATCGCTGAAATCAATCCGCGTTCGATTGACGATATCCGCAATGCGCCGCCACTGATTGCATTCTCCGAACGCATGAGCGAAGAAGCGACCTTGCTCAAGCGCTTCCTGCGCGAAAACCTGTATCGCCACTATCAGGTCAATCGCATGACCAGCAAGGCGCGCCGCATCATCACCGAACTGTTCAATGCGTTCGCCAGGGAACCCACCCTGCTGCCGCCGGATTATCAGGTCGCGGCCGGCAACGCCGCCGATCATCAGCAGCGTCAGGCACGCCAGATTGCCGACTACATTGCCGGCATGACCGACCGCTACGCCATGCGCGAGCATCGCCGCTTGTTCCAGGTCGAAGAAATCTGAGACCGGCAACCTGAGCGCGAGACGCGCAATCATTCTCTGCTTGATTGCCGTCCGGCGACCACCGTTGCATTTCGTGATTGCATGACAGCAACACATTCCGGCATCCCGTCGTTGCCAGGGCAGAAAAAACCTGTAACAAGTTGCCAACAGGATTGGCGGTTAAATAATATTTCCTGTCATCACTCTTGCAGAAACTGCATTGTCGAAAAGAAATTTCCCTGTGTTTTCAAGCGTTTACTACAGAATTTAAAAATCCTGTCGTAATCCAATGATGGACTGCTCCCTTTCCTTCTGCGGTCCTTAGTCAAGGAGACTGCCATGTCTATCAGCGCCACCAGTAACGATCCCGGTACCGTTGCCTCGCCGGCCGCCACCACCGCCAGCGGCACCAATGCCGACAATGCAACAAATGCCGCCAGCGCGGCCAGCACCGATGCCGCCAGCCAAGCCGACAAGCTGACCCCGGCCAGCGCCAAACAGCAGCTCAATGCCGCCATCTTGCAGGCGTCACTGGATGTCTCGCTGACGTCGCAAAACGATCCGCTGTCACTGCTCTACAAAAGCGCCATTGAAAATCTGAATGAAGCGCTGAAGTCGCAAATGGGCGACAACGCAATTCAGAACTCGGCCAAGGAAGACAATACGCCCGAAGCGACTGCCGGTCGCATCGTTTCCTTCATCAGCCAGGCATACGAAATGTATCGCGGCCAAAACAAGGATCAGGACGAAGCCACCACGGTCGACAAATTCATGTCCATCATTCAGGGCGGCGTCGACCAGGGCTTCAAGGAAGCGCGCGGCATTCTGTCCGGCCTCAAGGTGCTCAACGGCGACATCGCCAGCAATATCGACAAGACCTACGATCTGGTGCAAAAGGGATTGGCAGATTTCGCCGCCGCCAAGAAGGCACCGCCACCGGCAACCGATGGCGGCACCACTGCACCAACCGACAAGCCGGCGACAAATACGCCAGCGGCCGCCAAAAGCTGACATCGCCTGTATCGTTTATTTCGGCCGCATTCGGGCCGGACATGAAAAAGACGCGGATCAATCATTGATTCCGCGTCTTTTTTCAACTGCTCCTCACCAGCGTTGGCCGGTGAGCATCATCACCGTTTGAGCTTGGCGAATGCCGCTGCCATGGCATTGTTCACCGGTGCCGCCTGGCGTGCCTGCTGGCCCTGATGTTGCGACAGGCGCTTCGCATCGTTGCGGTCGCCGCGTTGTTCCGGCTTGCTGCCGGCTACCGGAGCAGCATCCGACAAGCGCATGGTGAGGGCAATCCGCTTGCGCTTCTCATCCACTTCCAGCACTTTGACTTTGACGACCTGACCCGCCTTGACCACCGAATGCGGGTCTTTGACGAAGGTGTTGGACAAGGCCGAAATGTGCACCAGTCCGTCCTGATGCACGCCGATATCGACAAACGCACCGAATGCCGCGACGTTGGTCACCACGCCTTCGAGAATCATGTCAGGCCGCAAATCGCGGATTTCTTCCACGCCATCCTTGAAGGTCGCAGTGGTGAATTCCGGCCGTGGATCACGGCCCGGCTTGTCCAGTTCCTTGAGGATGTCAGTGACGGTCGGCACCCCGAACTTTTCATCGGCATACTTGGATGGATTGAGCGACTTCAGCAAGCCGCTGTCGCCCAGCACGCCCTTCAGATCTTTCTTGATATCGGCCAGAATCTTTTCCACCAGCGGATACGATTCCGGGTGCACTGCCGAAGCGTCAAGCGGATTGGCGCCATTCATCACGCGCAGGAATCCTGCCGCCTGTTCGAAGGTCTTGTCGCCCAGACGCGGCACTTCACGCAACGCGGCGCGCGAGTTGAACATGCCCTTCATGTCGCGATACGACACAATGCTTTGCGCCACGCTGGAATTCAGACCGGACACACGCGCCAGCAGCGGTGCTGATGCGGTGTTGACGTCGACACCGACGGCGTTCACGCAATCTTCCACCACTGCATCGAGCGAGCGCGCCAGTTGCGACTGACCGACATCGTGCTGATACTGACCAACACCGATTGATTTCGGATCGATCTTGACCAGCTCTGCCAGCGGATCTTGCAAACGACGGGCAATCGATACCGCACCGCGCAGCGACACATCCATATCCGGCAATTCCTTGGACGCAAATTCAGAGGCCGAGTACACCGACGCCCCGGCTTCCGATACCACGATCTTGGTCAGCTTCAGTTCCGGACGCATCTTGATCAAATCCTGCGCCAGCTTGTCGGTTTCGCGCGAAGCGGTGCCGTTGCCAATCGAGATCAGCGAGACCTTGTGCTTCTCGGCCAGTTGCGCCAGCGTGTGCAGCGAACCGTCCCAGTCATTGCGCGGCTGATGCGGATAAATGGCAACCGTATCGACCACCTTGCCGGTCGCATCCACCACCGCCACCTTGACGCCGGTACGCAGTCCCGGATCCAGACCCATGGTAGCGCGCGGACCGGCCGGCGCCGCCAGCAGCAGCGCTTTCAGATTCAGTGCAAAGACGTTGATGGCTTCCGCTTCGGCGCGTTCGCGCAGGCCGGTCATCAATTCCGTTTCCAGATGCATGAAGACCTTGACGCGCCATGCCCAGCGCACGGTATCGCCGAGCCACTTGTCAGCCGCACGGCCCTTGTTGCTGACGCCGAAACGCAAGGCGATGCGTCCTTCGCAGGGATTATGCGGCGCATCCCACTTCGGTTTTTCTTCTTCGCTGTCGAGGCGCAACACCACGTTCAGGATTTCTTCGCGACGACCACGGAACAAGGCCAGGGCCCGATGCGAAGGAATCGTGCCGACGGTTTCCGAGTAATCGAAATAATCGGCAAATTTCTCGCCGGCATCTTGCTTGCCTTCCACCACTTTGGATTCCACCACGCCGTGGTCGGTGATGTATTCGCGCAGGCTTTGCAGCAATTCCGCATCTTCGGAAAAACGCTCCATCAAAATCTGACGCGCGCCATCCAAGGCCGCCTTGGTATCAGCCACACCCGGATTGTCACCATTGTCGGTGCTGAACGCCGGCTTCAGATACTTGGCCGCTTCTTCTTCCGGCGACAACTCCGGATTCGCCATCAGGGCATCGGCCAGCTCGGTCAGGCCGGCTTCAGCAGCGATCTGCGCCTTGGTGCGGCGTTTCGGCTTGTACGGCAGATACAAGTCTTCCAGACGGGTTTTGTCTTCGGCATGCGTGATGGCGTCCAGCAACTCCGGCGTCATCTTGCCCTGTTCTTCAATCGACGCCACGATGGCGGCGCGGCGCCCTTCCAGTTCGCGCAGGTAACGCAGGCGCTCTTCCAGCAAGCGCAACTGAATATCATCCAGACCGCCGGTGGCTTCCTTGCGGTAACGGGCGATAAAGGGAACCGTCGCGCCTTCGTCCAGCAAGGCGATGGCAGCAGCGACCTGGACCGGTTTGGCTACGAGTTCAAGAGCAAGGCGTTGTTCTATGGAAGGCAGCATGTGAAACCTGAAATTGAAAATCAAGCGATGGATGATACGCAATTCAACCGCATGCGCCAATCTTGACATCCCCGAAATGCGAGAAATAAATTGCCGGGAGGCCCCATGGAGACAGAAAATTGCAGTCAAAAACCGCGTCGCCGGCGTCAAATTGGACGTATCTGATCAATATCCGCGATAATCCAGTCCATTCTTTGCTCTTGCTTGCAACTTCATGTCTATCCGTTTAATCGTCGGTCTCGGCAATCCTGGCCCGGAATATGAACAGACCCGCCACAACGCGGGCTTCTGGGTGGTCGACAATCTGGCCGGCAGCACCCGCCTGGCACGCGAAACCCGTTTCAATGCGCTGGCCACCAAGACCACCGTTGCCGGCCAGGAAGTCTGGCTGCTGGAACCGCAAACCTATATGAACCGTTCCGGCCAGTCGGTCGGTGCGCTGGCACGTTTTTACAAGATCGAAGCAGATGAAGTGCTGGTGATCCATGACGAACTGGATTTGCCGCCCGGCGCCGCCAAACTCAAAAAGGGTGGCTCGTCCGGTGGTCACAATGGTTTGAAAGATATCACCGCAGCGCTCGGCACCCAGGATTACTGGCGCTTGCGCATCGGCATCGGCCATCCGCGCAGCCTCAACCTGCAACAGCCGGTGGCGGATTTCGTGTTGCACCGGCCGCGCAAGGAAGAACAGAAACTGATCGACGAGGCCATCGCCAACAGCCTGAACGTCATGCCATTGCTGTGTCAGGGCAAGTTTGAAGCGGCCATGATGGAATTGCACAGCGCCAAATAAATGGCAGATGCCGCCTTCGCGCGGCACAAACAAAAACGCCGGCAATGCAACATTGCCGGCGTTTTTACATCAGGCGCGCACTTGTGCTGCGCAGTCCGATTGACTTACTTGAGCGTACCGAACTTCTCTTCCAGTCCCTTGGCATCAATCGCACCCGGAATCCGTGAGCCATCGGCAAAGATGATGGTCGGTGTGCCAGTGACTTTCATCTTCTGGCCCAGCGCCAGCACCTTCTCATGCGGCGGATTACAGCTGGCCGGCGCATTCGGTGCCGCCTTGCCATTCAGCATCCAGTCCGACCAGGCCTTGGATGGATTGGCCGAGCACCAGATATTCTTCGACTTCTCGATCGAGTCCGGCGACAGGATGTTGTACTGGAAGGTGTACATGGTCAAATTGTCGACTTCCTGCAAGGTCTTGTGGAAGCGCTTGCAATAACCGCAATTCGGATCTTCGAACACAGCGATGACACGCTTGCCGTTGCCCTTGACGGTCTTGATCGCCAGATCCAGCGGCAGGTCGGAGAACTTGACCTTGTTGATCGCCTGCAGACGTTCCTTGGTGTAATCGCGATAGGTCTGGGTATCGACCACGCGGCCGACAAACAGATACTGTGCCTTGGCATCGGTATAGATGATGTCGCCATCCACCTGAATTTCGTACAGTCCGGCATACGGCGTCTTGGTCACGGATTCGACCTTGGCACCCTCGCCCAGACGGGGTTCGATCAGCTTCTTGATCGTGGCTTCAGTAGTTTGTGCGAAGGCGGCACTACCCGCGAACGCCAACACGATGCCGATCATCGCTGTCATTTTCTGCATGTTCACTCCCGGTGATTCTGATAATGATAAAAAAGGTAAATGCACAATCGCGTCAACGCCATCATGCAAGGATCAGTGGTGGCGGCCCAGGGCATGCGCCATCAAACGTCGCTTTAAGACCGGCAAGCCATTCAGCAAGTTCAATCCAAGATTGCGCACCAGTCGCAACGGCTCGACATTGCTGCCAAACAGCCGCGCCAGGCCGTCGGTAGTCAGTTGCATCAGCAAGACTTCTTCCTTGCGTGAACGGGCATAGCGGCGCAATACCCGTGCGTCGCCGCAATCGCGCTGCGGCTCACGTTCGGTAATCGCCTTGAGCAAACCTTGTACATCGGCAAACCCCAGATTCATGCCATGCCCGGCCAGCGGATGTACCACGTGCGCGGCGTCACCGATGAGCGCCACGCGCCCGGCAATCATGGCGTGCGGCTTGATCAACACCAATGGGAAATCGCGCACCAGTTCCGGCTGCAAGGGCGTCAACTGGCCCAGCTTGTCTGCCGCTACCGTCGCCAGTCGCTCTGCCAACTGCGTTGCCGACAAGGACAACAACTCCGCCGCCAGCGCATCCGGCGCCGACCACACCAGCGACACGCGCTGGCCCGGCAATGGCAACAAGGCAATGATGCCTTCGCTCGCAGTGAACCATTGATGCGCCACACCGTGATGCGGTTTTTCGCACGCGAAATTGCTGACGATGGCGCGCTGACCATAGGAGCGATAGTCGAGACCGATATCGCATTGCCCGCGCACCCAGGATTGTCCGCCGTCAGCACCGACCAGCAACGCGGCGCGCACCGTGTCGCCCTGCTCCAGTTGCAAGGTGATGCCGCTGTCATCGGCTTGCATCGCCGTCGCGCGGCCACGCACGATCTGTACATTCGAAGCAAACTTGAGCGCCGCATCGAGCGCCGTATTCAAATTGCGGTCTTCCACAATCCAGGCCAATGCATTGACGCGCGCCGAATAGGCATCGAACGCCAGTTGACCCGGCGCATGTTCGCCATCGCCCTGCACCGCCATGCCATCCACCGGCGCCACACGTTCTGCATCAAGCGCATCCCACACGCGCACCGATGACAACAGATCGTGCGCCAGATGATTCAAGGCATACACCCGCACATCCCAGTCGACTGCCGGCGTTGTCGCACCCGGTGCACCAGGCGCACCCGCAGGCGCCAGCAGGCAAACGCGCAAGCCGGCCTGCGCCAGTGCCAGCGCAGCGGTTTTACCCACCGCGCCGTTGCCGACAATACAGATATCGCTGGAGTGTGCCGGCGTCCGCGCAGCAATGCCGGAAGACAAAGAAGGGGAGGAAGGACTAGTCATGGGAGAGCATTATAAACGCCTTCCAAAAACTATTTTGCGCAAACCCCTTGCACAATGAAAAAGGTTTGCATATAATTCGCCTCCTTGGCCTGGTAGCTCAGTCGGTAGAGCAGAGGATTGAAAATCCTTGTGTCGGTGGTTCGATTCCGCCCCGGGCCACCAAGAATAGTTGAAACTTAACGCTGACCCTCACCGGTTGGCGTTTTTGTTTTGGGCATTTGAAATCTTCTGGCGCCTCCGGTTCGCAACTTTGCGGCCGCCCTCCCCTCATTGAACATTGACCAATATGCATTTTCTTCGCGGCAAAGTGGGCGCAATCTCACGCGTTCCTCGCCATGACTGATTGCATACGCACATCAATCTGATCCGCACCAGAGTAAAACAGGAAAAACATTTGACCCATCGTCCTGCGTCGGATCGGGTGAAGGGCAAACTGGTGCGCGCCGGCGACGACGGATCGACTTTCATCTGAAAAATCATCGGTTTCGGGCCGGTGCCTGTCTCAATTCCGGCCCGGATACCCGGCGGGAATTTCTGACGAAAATCCAGCCCGCAGACGTCCCACAAGCCAGAATACATAAGGCTTTTCAGCCTATGCAGCAACGGCATACGCATATGTTAAATGAACATAATGATGCCGCCCTTACCACGATAAGATTCTGCCAGCGTTGAGACGGACCGTTTCTTGCTTTAGGTCCTTTGTACTGAAATGGGGAGCGAACCGGCCGCGCCAATGCGTGCCACTGTGCAGACGCTGTACGACGCGGCACAACACCGCCCCCATGCCTGCATGCATCAATAACAAGGGGAATTGAATGTCCATTATTTCGAACATGAAAATCGGGACGCGGATCGCGTTGGGGTTTTGTATCGTACTGGCGTGTGCATTGATTATTCTGTTGGCCGGCTTATGGCAAATGAGCGCGCTGCAGGCGAACAGCGAATACCTCATCAGCAAAAAAGTGGCCGGCCTGACCTCGGCGGTTGCCATGCGCGGCAGCGCCGATGGCCTGGCGCTGGCGCTGCAAAAGGTGGTGGCGCCTGCCGATATGGTGCAGGGCAAAGCAGAAGATCTGCGCGTGGCGCAACTGATGAAATCGTATGAAGCCAATACCCAGAAACTCTCTTCCTTTTCCGACACGCCGGAAGCCTCCGCGCTGCTCAATGCTGCCGATGCACAGAAAAAGCAGACCTTTCTGATGATCGCCAGGATCCGTGAACAGGTTGGCACCAATAATTATTTCGACGCGCGTCAGATCCTGACTTCCGAGATGGTGCCGGTCTATGAGAAATGGATGCAGAGCCTGAATGCGCTGGCGACATTCCAGCAACAGGAAATGATCGCCGCCGATCAGGCCGCGCGACAGAATTTTGCGCGTGCCCGCATGGGCATGCTGGCGATGGGCGTATTTACCTTGTTGCTTGGCGCCTTCTTTACCTGGTTTATCCGGCGCTCGATCATCGCGCCATTGCTGAACGCCCGGCATATCGCCAAGACGATTGCTGCCGGCGATCTGACCATGAACATCAAGAACGGCACCGAAGATGAAGCCGGTCAATTGGTGAATGCACTGAAGGAAATGCAACAGAATCTGATCACGACGATTCACGATATCAAGCAAAGCGCCAATGTGATCAACGTCGCATCGCAGGAAATTGCCGCCGGCAATATCGACCTGTCCAATCGCACCGAATCGCAGGCGTCGAGCCTGGAAGAAACCGTCAGTTCGCTGGAAGAGTTGACGTTGCGGGTATCGCAGAATGCCGACAGCGCGCGGCAAGCCAACCGGCTGGTGGTATCGACGTCAGATCATGCAGTGAAGGGTGGCAGCGTGATCGGTAATGTGGTCGACACCATGGGCTCGATCAAGAACAGCTCGCGCAAGATGGTCGACATCATTGCGGTCATCGACGGCATCGCTTTCCAGACCAATATTCTGGCGCTGAATGCAGCGGTCGAAGCAGCCCGTGCCGGTGAACTGGGACGCGGCTTTGCGGTAGTTGCCACTGAAGTGCGCAGTCTGGCGCAGCGTTCGGCCAGCGCTGCCAAGGAAATCAAGACACTGATCGGCGACTCCGTCAGCAAGGTGGATGCCGGCAGCGTGCTGGTCAACGATGCCGGCAAGACCATGGCCGACATCGTTGAATCGGTGCGCAGCGTGGCCGATATCATTGGCGGCATCACGGTAGCCAGCGAAGAACAAAGCACCGGCATTGCCGGCGTCAACCGCGCTCTGGGCCAGATCGACGACATCACCCAACAAAATGCGGCGCTGGTGGAACAGGCTGCCGCAGCGGCGGAAAGCCTGCAGGAACAATCCGATGCATTGGCCGGCGCGATCAGCACCTTCCGATTGAAAGGGGATCTGCAATATTCGCCCCCTGCCGCTGCTGCCGGACCACGCAACAGCGCTCCGGCTGCGATGCGCATCATCAATCCGCCACACGCCATCGCACACGTTTAGGAATCAATGCCGCATTAAGGCGACCTCAGTGCAACATGCCCCGTTATTGGTATCAATAACGGGGCATTGTTGTTTTTGACGCCGGCTATTTACGGTCGGAATACTCTGGCAGAATCCCGGGCAAATCGCGCCAGAATTCGCGGTCTGCCGCAAACGCTTGCAGCAACCATTCACGGAATGCAGTGACATTGGCGGCGGCGTGACTGCGTTCCGGATACACCAGCCAGTACGACCGGGAAACCGGCAGCACATGCGCAACCGGGATATGCAGTCTGTTTTGCGTCAAATCATGTATCGCCAGTGTGGCGCGTGCCAGCGCGATGCCTTGCCCGGCCACCGCAGCATCGACTGCCAGACTTTCCTGATTGAACACGATACCGCGTGCCGCCAGTTCCGGCGGTTGCTGATTGGCCTCGAACCATGCCATCCAGTCGCGATGGTCATGCACATGCAACAGCGTATGGTGCGCAACTTCACTGGCCGTCACCGGCGCCATCGACGGCGCGCATACCGGCAACAGGAATTCCTCGCCGAGCCGGATGCAACGCAACCCCGGCCACGCGCCATCGCCGTAGCGTATCGCCAGCGTAATTTCTTCACCGGCGAAGTTGACGTGACGTTGCGCCAGCTCCAGCCGCAGATCCTGTGCCGGGTATTGCGCCGAGAAACGTCCGAGTCTGGGCACCAGCCATTTCGATGCGAAATTGGGCGAAGCCGAAATCACCAATCCCTCCCTGCCGCTGCGCTGCTGCAAGCTTTGCGTGCCGCTTTCGATACGCTCAAAGGCATCGCGGATCACTTCCAGATAACGCTGGCCGGCATCGCTCAGCCGCAATTGATTATGCAAGCGCTCAAACAGCTTCAAACCGAGTTCATCTTCCAGCGCTTTGACCTGATGGCTGACCGCGCCCTGGGTCACGCTCATTTCTTGCGCGGCCAGGGTAAAGCTGCGGTGTCTGGCGGATGCTTCGAAAGCCCGCAGCGCATTGAGAGAAGGTAATTTACGTGCGGTCATCGTGACATGAAAAATATTGAGGCTGGACTGAGGAAAGATGCTTTGCAAGACACCGGCACAGAAATTTATCATAAGTCATCGCATCACCATCCGGTCACGGGGCCACTACTGCTTTCAACAAAGGATATTTGCATGAATCTGGAACAACGTCTGGCCGAGCTGGCCATCATCCTGCCGACATCGGCTTCAGCCGGGGCGCAATATACGCCGGCAGTGGCATTTCAGAATCTGGTCTGGATCAGCGGTCAACTGCCGCGCGACGGTGAGCGCGTAGTGGTAAGCGGAAAACCGGGCCGGGATGTCAGCATCGCACAGGCACAGGAAGGCGCACGCATTGCCTTGCTGCGGGCACTGGCGGCACTGCGCGAGACCGTCGGCAGTCTCGACAAGGTGCAGCAGATTTTGAAACTCAATGTGTTCGTCAACAGCAGCGATGACTTCACGCAACACAGCGCGGTAGCCG
This sequence comes from Herbaspirillum autotrophicum, assembly GCF_001189915.1. Taxonomy (GTDB): domain Bacteria; phylum Pseudomonadota; class Gammaproteobacteria; order Burkholderiales; family Burkholderiaceae_D; genus Herbaspirillum; species Herbaspirillum autotrophicum. The sequence goes on along the minus strand of NZ_LFLS01000029.1, from coordinate 28,310 downwards.
ATGGCGCATCCGAACTGATCTTCGCCCTGTTCGGAACGGAAGCGGGCAAACATGCGCGCACCAGCGTCGGCGTCGCGCAGTTGCCGCGCAATGCCTGCGTGGAGCTGGATCTGGTGGTGGCGCTGGCGCCCTGATCTCCTGTGTCAAGGTACTTTGCCATCACATCCCGGCAAAGTACGCATCGTACTGCCCACCATGACACGCTCTTGCGTCAGAGCACAGGTAAGTCAATCCGGTCAGCCGGCCTCGTCACCAGTTGCCGGCATCAGGTTGCATAGCCGAGTCCGACCAATGCCGGCGTCACTGTCTTGACGACATGCGGGGTCACGACCTGTGCATGCTGGCGTGGTTCATCCAGCTTGAACACGCTGACCACATCAGCCAGATGTTTGGTCTGTGTCTGCATCGACACGGCGGCGGCGGCGGCCTCTTCGACCAGTGCGGCGTTTTGTTGCGTGACCTGCTCCATTTGTGTGATCGCAAGATTGATCTGCTCGATGCCACGAGTCTGTTCATCACTGGCAGTGCTGATTTCACTCATGATGCCGGTGACGCTCTGGACGCTGTTGAGAATCTCTTCCATCGTGGTGCCGGCTTCATCCACCAGTGCAGCACCGGCAGCAACCTTCTCGACCGAGTCGCCGATCAGTTCCTTGATTTCTTTGGCCGCCGAAGCCGACCGTTGTGCCAGGCTGCGCACTTCCGACGCCACCACGGCAAAGCCGCGACCTTGTTCGCCGGCGCGCGCGGCTTCGACTGCCGCATTGAGTGCCAGAATGTTGGTCTGGAATGCGATACCGTCAATCACGCCAATGATGTCGACCACTTTTTTCGACGAGTCATTGATCGACGCCATGGTGTCAACTACGCGGGATACCACCGCCCCGCCCTTGACCGCGATGCCTGATGCAGTTTCCGCCAGATGGTTGGCCTGGCGCGCGTGCTCGGCGTTTTGCTTGACGGTGGCAGTCAGCTCTTCCATCGCTGTCGCAGTTTCTTCCAATGAGCCGGCTTGTTGTTCGGTACGCGATGAGAGGTCCAGATTACCGGAAGAGATTTCAACCGAAGCCTCGGCAATCGTGTCGGTGCCGCGCCGCACATCGCCGACGATACGCAGCAGATTGTCATTCATGGTCTTCAGCGCCTGCATCAATTGACCCAGTTCATCCTTGCTTTGCACCTTGATATCACTGGTCAGATCGCCGGCGCTGACGTTTTGCGCTACGGCCACGGCTTCCTTGAGCGGACCGGAAATCGAACGGGTCAGCATCCAGGCAATCGTCAAACCGAGCAGCAATGAAAAGCCAGTGATCGTCAACATGATCATCTTGGAGACGCCATAGGCTTCTTGCACATCAACCAGATTCGCTTTGCTGTTGGTATGCAGCAGCTTGTTGAAAGCATCGATATGGGCAATGACCTGCCTGAGCAACGGCATGCAATCTGCAATCAGCGCCGCTTTGGCAGCATCGGTCTGCTGGGCTGTCGCCAGCCCCACAATCCGGGTGGCAATCGGCAGATATTGGGCTTCCAGTGTGCTCAGTTGCGTCAGCATGCGGCGCTCTTCTTCGCTGGCATTTTCCGGCGTCTTCATCAATGCGTTCAATGCCGCCAGACCTTGATCAATATCTTTTTGCGCCTTGGCGACCAATTCCATGTCGCCCTTTTGCGCAGCAGGATCAGAAACCAGTACCAGATTGCGTGCAGCAATGCCTCGCAAACCAACCGCAAATTGCACTTGGCCCAACGCCAGCAATTTACCTTCATCGACCGAAGTCAAAAACTCCACCCGATCATTCAGCTTGGCTACCTGAATCAGGCAAAAGCCGGCGCCGATAACCAGTAACACCAGAATCGCACCGAAACCAAGACTCAAACGTAAGCCGATTTTCCAGTTCTTCATGTTGTTCTCCAGATGGTGGGGGTATTGCCAGAACGCATTTCATCAACAACCTGCGATGCCGCAGTAACCGACTGTTCCGGCGTATCGCTGCTGTGCACTGGCTGCCGGAGCCCCCACTCTCCTTGGCTGCACAACAGCAGAAGCATTCGCCGGCAAAAAAACTGCGACATGAAGGCTGGCATCACGGCCGAGCCCCTCACGACACTGCCTTGCCTGCATTCCACATAGTCTTGTGCCAGCCGCTATTGATGAAATGCACTCGGAATACTTCAGTAACACAACAACGCTGGTTTGGCCTGTCAGCGGGTCCTTTACAAAAAATGAACTACAGAGTCTGAAAGCGGTGCAAATCCTTGATAATCCGGCGCGTCACACACAGTGAGCACCAGTCATGCGTGGTGTTTTGGAATGACGACAAGAACACGCGCACTTGCCGTGTCCTTATGGTTTATGGCGTTTTAACAGATCGCACAGGCAACCTGAACGTGGTCGCACAGCGTGTAATCACACAACGCAGTTGCGGCGCGGCTTCCTTGTAAAGTAATTGATTTTTTGCCATCTCTTCCCTATATGGTGAAGCAGAATACGGCACTACCGGCGGATAAAAATACCGATTATTTTGTCATTCGTGTGCACCGGCCAGCACTTCCGGCGATGTACTTTCGATAATATTTTGTTGACCCCAGATGCTTGCAGGCTTCCTTGATGCAGGAAAAAGGAGCGCAGCACATCCAGAGATTACTTGCATTTAGTGTTTTGTGGCAACAAGTTGCTGCATCGGCGAAGCTGGTTGTCGGAAAAAGCGGACGCGCGCGCAACAGAAGACGTTTCCCCAGCGTCCATGCCCGCGTGCTGCATCTGGCGTTGCTGCCTGAGTTTGTTGCGCCAAGATGACTCGGCCAACGCCATGCCCGGAGGGCAGCGTGTCGCCATTGCCGGACGGCGCGTGGGCAATCTGTTATCCGGTGCAGGGCAAGGTAGTGCGAAGACTGATCTGACGCAGACAGTCCTCGATATCGCCATGGACAATTTCGGTGGAACAACTGAGCATCAGATTTCTCGGCAAATTGAAGTCTTCGATGAGGTAACCGTCCTCATCAAGGAACTGTCCGTCTTCTGCCTTCTTGTGCGGAATCTGCTCTGCCAGCGCGTTGCGTTGGGAACAATATGCCCAGGTCGGTATCTTCAGCGCCTGCGCAAAGCCGATTTCAAAACAGGTCCCCGAATCGGGTTCATACCCTCTGAAATTGTTCAGATTCGCCACCAGCATATCGGCTTGCCGAATCAATGCGATGTTGGCGTCGTAAATCCAACGTGCTGCGCGCTCCGCTGAAAGATGGCCGGGGCATGCATTATCCAGCGGATAAAGCCCCTCGAAACCAAATCGCTCGCAAACCTGTTTGAGTGCCAGGCCGTGGGCAACCGCATCCGCTCTGAATACGTCAAATCCGGCCAGGTATATTTTCTTGCTCATGAATGCATGTCGTGCTTTTTTTGCGAGCGGAAGCTTGTCAGCCGGCGGGTTCATCTCACGCTCCTGCTGCAATGCAATTGCGCCCATTCTGCTTGGCTTGATAAAGCCGCTTGTCGACCAGCTCGATAAACGCAATCGATTGATCCTGTTGCGACGGGATGATGGTGCCAACACCAAGGCTGATGGTCAGCGTGTTGCTGATCTGGGATTTTTCATGGGCAATCCGCTCTTTGAGAATCAGGTTGCGACAGCGTTCGGCGACGATGCAGGCCGAATTTTCACTGGCTTCCGGCAGGATGATCATGAATTCTTCACCGCCGAAGCGGGCGAAGAAATCGCGCGAGCGGGTAGCGGCGGCACTCAGTACCTTGGCGACCTGCTTGAGACAGTTGTCGCCCTGCACATGGCCGTAATGATCGTTGTATTGCTTGAAGTAATCGATGTCGAGCATGATCAGCGACAGCGCATGGTTATTGCGACGCGCATTGTCCCATTCCACTTCCAGTACCGAGTCGAACATGCGGCGGTTGGCAACATCGGTGAGGCCGTCCTTGAACGACATCACTTCCAGCTCCTTGCGCAGATCGACCAGTTTGGCTTCGGTCTTTTTCTGTTCGCTGATATCGAACATGAAACCGATCAGGGCATCCACTGAACCGTCGGGCTTGCGCACTACATGGACGACGTCGCGGATCCAGACGTAACCGCCGTCTTGCGTCAACGCGCGATAGTCGGCTTCGTGATCGACTCCGGCCTGCGATTGCGCCACGCAGAAGTTGACGATGGATTCTCGTTCATCAGGATGAATGCGGGCCGCCCAGTCCTCCACACCGACCCAACTGGCCTGGGTCCAGCCCAATACGCCTTCGATTTGCGGGCCGATATAGGCGAACTTCATGCTGGCCCAATCAATTTTCCAGGGAATCGCTTTGGTGGACTCCAACAAGGTTTTGTATACGGCGCTGTCTGTTTCCATCTTGGGGCTAATGTCACTCATCGGTTCTGCTCTGTAAAACCCGCTGTCATGCCGGCGCGGACAGTGGCCGGCGCATTCCGGCGGCATACTCTGGACGGGTTGCCTGCATTCACGCTGCTCACTCTATCACGGCACTGATCCGTGCAGAAAGGGTGAATGCCACCCGGGTGCCATGATTGCATTTCCGCAAGCCTTCCCGCCGGCTCAGGTAGAATGTTGCAAAAAATCAATATCAGTCTGCAATACCATGCCGGCCCCGGCCTGCCACTTCCGGCACTTCACCGTCGCTGCTCCGCATTGCCAACCCACGCTTCGAGCCCATGAAAGAACATCTGTTTTATGTCTTCCTGTTTATCTTTTCAGCGACTGCCTTGCTGACACTGGCCGGTATCGCCAAATGGATACGGATTGATGATTTTTACCTGAAACGACTGTGCGGCGTGTTGCTGCTGGAACTGTCGGTTGCCGTGACCGGCACTTACAGCCGTACTGACTTCTTTGCTGCGCCCACGCTCACGGCGGCACCATCGGCACCATCAGCACCATCAGCCACCGCCGCAGCCAATCCGCGGGGGCTGATACCGCACCTGCAGACGCCCCGCGCGTTGCTGGATTACCTCCGGGCCGAAGAAGCCAAGCGGCCGGCATTGGAAAACATTCACAACGCGGTTGCCACGCGTGTGGTCGGCTGCGCGGTAGATTGGGAGCTGGAGGTCAGCGATGTGGTGCAAGCCGGATGCAATACCGCTCAGGTCATCGCCTCGGCCCCGGATACCTATGCCGACATCTGCTCCGGTCCGCTCTGCGTCTGGCGCAATCCCGACGTGCGCCTCGCCGCCAGGGGCAGCAAGATCAAAATGCGCGGCATCATCGCCAGCATTGACCCGCCATTGTCGATTGTGCTGACCGACACCGCCGTGACCAGCGTGCAGTAGTACTGCTGTCACGCGCTTGTCATGCTGCTGTCTTAGCATGCGGTCTGGATGAGTCGGCGTCATCGTTACAAATGCAGTCAGCGCGTGCGGGCGTTCGGGAGTAGAATCACTCGTCTTGCAAAGCAATGCCGGTATTTTACGAGCGCCCCGTCATCTGCCTGACTTCGATCAACGCCCTCTGCGCTCATCTCGATGAACATCCCCGAACAAAGCGATCTGGTTTGCCTTTCCTGTGGCAGAAAAAACGGTTACCTCATTCCGCTGGCGCCGGTCTGGCATTTTGCCACCTGCACCAAGTGCCGCTACAAGAGTAGCGTGACTGCGCAAACCAAGCCAGACCACGACTGATATCACCTGATCGCGGTCAACGGTCAAACGGGCCACGCTCTGTCAGCGTGGCCCGTTTGCATTTGCGGCGCCGCCGTTACTGATTCTTCAGCGTGGTCAACCCCTCTGCTGCCAGCGCCTTGAGCCAGCCGAGTCCGGCCGATGTGGCACCGGCCGGCATGTATTCGCAACCGATCCAGCCACGATAGCCAAGCTGATCAATCAATTTCAGCAAATACGGATAATTCAGTTCGCCGATATCCGGTTCATTGCGTTCCGGCACACCGGCGATCTGGATATGGCCGATACCTGCCATGTCGCGCTTGAGCTTGACCGCAACATCGCCTTCCACGATCTGGCAGTGATAACAGTCGAATTGCACCTTCAGATTTTCGGCGCCGATTTCAGCGCAAATGGCTTGCGCGTCATCTTGCCGGTTCAGGAAAAAGCCGGGAATATTGCGCGTATTGATCGGCTCGATCACCACCGTGATGCCGGCCGATTCTGCCTGATGCGCGGCATAGGAAAGATTGTCCATATACACGGCGCGATGTTCCGCGCGGTCTTGTTTGGGCGCAATCAAACCCGCCATCACATGCAAAGTCTGGTTGCCCAATACTGCGGCGTATTGCAAGGCAGTGTCGATGCTGCGCTTGAATTCATCCTGGCGTCCCGGCAGTGAAGCAATGCCGCGCTCACCGGCGGCCCAATCGCCCGGCGGCGCATTGAACAGCGCTTGCGTCAGGCCGTTGGCATCCAGCCGTGCCTTGATATCCTCAGCAGGAAAATCATAGGGAAACAGAAATTCAACGCCGGCGAAACCATCCTTGGCGGCAGCGGCAAAACGGTCGAGGAAGGCATGTTCGTTGTACATCATGCTCAGATTGGCGGCAAAACGCAGCATTGTGGTCTCCTTGAAATTGCCCCGTGCGGTCAGCCGCCGGTGCGGATTGAATGTGATTGGTTTGACGACAGATCCGGCGTTACCAGCGCGCGCCGAATATGTCTTTCAATTCTTGCAGTGCCGCTTCTTCCATGGCGCTGGCGCGTTGCCCCGACAAATGCCACAGCCTGGCAGTTTCTTCCAGTTCTTCCAGTGCAAAGGCTGCTTTCGATACCGAGCTTTCCCACACCACCGGCCCCAGTCGTTCCAGCAGTACGCCGCGCACCCTGGTGGCCAGTTTGCTGACCTGGTCAGCCACCGCAGGATCGCCCGGACGGCAATAGGAAATCAGCGGAATATGGCCGACCTTCATCACGTAATACGGCGTGATCGGTGGCAGCACATCGTCGGTTTTCCAGACCCCGTTCAGACTCAGACTGACCAGATGTGTGGAGTGCGTGTGCACCACCCCTTGCACTTCCGGATTATTGTCGTAGACCGCCCGATGCAGCGTCAATGTCTTGGATGGCTTGGCGCCGGAAATCCAGTTGCCGTCAGCATCGACCTTGGCAATGTCGTTCGGATCGAGAAAGCCGAGGCAGGCATCGGTCGGCGTGATCAGCCAGGCATCCTCCAGACGGGCACTGATATTACCTGCCGAACCTACCGTATAGCCGCGCTGATACAGGCTGGCGCCGGTGCGGCAAATTTCTTCGCGCAATGCGCTTTCCTTGCTCATGCTGTACTTCCCGTCTGCGTGCCCTCCAGGTGACGCAGGGCTTTTTCAAAGAAATCAACGCTGCCGAAATTGCCTGATTTCAAGGCCAGCGCAATCGGCTGTGCATCCAGCGTGACAGTTGCCGGCACCCCCGGATCAATCTGCTGGCCGATGCGCAAAGCGCGCACCTCCAATGCCTGCACTACCGCACCGGAGGTTTCGCCGCCGGCGACCACGAAGCGGCGTACACCGCGCGCATGCAAACCGCGCGCAATTGTTGCCAGCGCTTGCTCGACCAGATGGCCGGCCTGTTCCACGCCGAGTTTCTGTTGCACCGCTTTGACCTCGTCCGGCGTTGCCGTGGCATAAATCAATACCGGCGCCGTGTTGATATGCTGATCGGCAAACGCCAGCGCCTGCGCCACCACATCAACGCCATCGGCCAGCGCCAGCGGATCGATGCGCAATGCCGGCCGACTGGTTTTCCATGCCGCCACTTGCGCATTGGTTGCTTTCGAGGCGCTGCCAGCCAATACGGCTGACAAGCCTTCCACTTTGGGCAAATGCGCAGCTTCCGTCACGGCATGCAACAAGCCGGCGCGGCGGAAATTTTCCGGCAAACCGAGCGCAATGCCGGAACCGCCGGTAATCAATTTCAATTCGGCGCACGCTTCACCGAGCACGTGCAAATCACGGTCGGATACGGCGTCGGCGATGGCCATGCTGACGCCGTCGGCACGCAACGCGGCGATTCGTTCGGTAATCGCTGTCGTTCCGAGCGCAACCGTGTCATAACGCAGCAAACCGACTTTGGCCTTGGTCTGCGTTTGCAATACACGCACCAGATTGGCATCGGTCATCGGTGTCAGCGGATGATTTTCCATCCCGGATTCGTTGAGCAAGCCATCGGCAACAAACAGATAGCCGCGATAAATGGTGCGGCCGTTTTCCGGAAACGCCGGGCAGGCAATCGTGAAATCAGCGCCCAGTTCGTGCAGCAATGCCTCCGTCACCTGACCGATATTACCGGCAGCGGTCGAGTCAAAGGTGGAGCAGTATTTGAAAAAGAATTGCGTGCAGCCTTGCTGTTGCAGCCAACGCAAGGCCGCCAGCGATTGCGCCACGGCATCGGCGGCCGGAATGGTGCGTGACTTCAGTGCGATCACCAGCGCATCGGCCGCCACTGCCGGCATCTCTTCCGGAATGCCGATGGTTTGTACCGTGCGCATGCCGCCGCGCACCAACATATTGGCCAGATCGGTGGCGCCGGTGAAATCGTCGGCGATGCAACCCAGCATCGGTTTAGCTTGTGACATACACCCTCCTTAAACCTGTTTCGGCGTCGGCAAATCGATGCCGGGGAAAATCTTGATCACGGCGGAATCGTCTTCACCGCCATGACCTGCTGTGGATGCCATCATGAACATCTGATGCGCGGCGGCGGACAACGGCAATGGAAATTTGCTGCGGCGCGCGGTATCCAGCACCAGCCCGAGATCCTTGACGAAGATATCCACCGCTGACAATGGTGTGTAATCACCGCTCAAGATATGCGGCACGCGATTTTCAAACATCCAGGAATTACCGGCGCTATGGGTAATGACTTCATACAAGGCATCCGGGTTCACACCTTCACGCAAACCGAGCGCCATGGCTTCGGCCGAAGCCGCAATGTGCACGCCGGCCAGCAACTGATTGATGATCTTGACCTTGGCGCCGATGCCATGTTCGTCACCCAGACGGTAGACCTTGCCAGCCATGCCACTGAGGATGTCTTCGATTTTCGCGTACACCGCAGCAGGTCCGGAAGTCATCATGGTCATTTCGCCCGATGCCGCCCGCGCTGCACCGCCCGACACCGGCGCATCCAGCATCAGGATGCCGGCTGCGGCCAGGCGCTGGCCCAAGGCAATCGCAAAGTCCGGCGCCACGGTAGCACTGGAGATCACTACGCTGCCCGGCTTCAGCGCTGCGGCTGCGCCATGTTCACCGAACAACACGGTCTCGGTTTGCGCGGCATTGACCACCAGCGTGATCAACACGTCAACCGATGGCGCCATGATCGCCGGCGTGGCACAGGCCACGCCGCCTTCGGCGGCAAACTTGTCCAATACTTCCTGTCGTACATCGCAGGCATGCACGGCGAAGCCGGCCCGCAACAACGAGCGGGCGACGCCCAGTCCCATGGCGCCCAAACCGATCACACCTACATTTCTGACTTTCGACATTGTTGTCTCCTGAGTGAAAATGGATAAGAGCGCCATGTGCCGCGGCAGCGGCGGTGCCCGGATAAAATCAAATTTGCAACTTAATTCTGGCCCTGACTCAAACGGCGGGCGGCGTTGAACATGTGAATCTGCGCCGCGCTGCGGGCCGCCATTTCATCACCGGCGCGGATCGCTTCGACAATCGCCGCGTGCTCTTCGCGCACCTGTCGCGAAAAGTCATCGCGCCGCGCCTCGTTGCTGCGCGTGACCGCTGTCGCCGCTTCCAGATACTGACTGAGAAATTCCAGGGTCTTGATGAAATAGGGATTGCGGGTGGCCACTGCCAGCGTGCGATGAAACGCGACATCCGCTGCCACGCCATCATCTCCGGCGCTGACATCCGTGCCGATGCGCGCCAGCGCTGCATCGATGGCGCGCATATCGGCCGCGTCACGGCGCTTGGCAGCCTGCGCCGCCACCTCGGCTTCGATGGCGCGGCGCAATTCAACGATCTGCAACACCGCGTCCGGCGAACTGATTTCGGTGTAATCGATGCGCAAGGGCTTGATACCGGCTTGCTCGGTAACGTACACGCCACTGCCCTGACGCGGCTCGACCAGACCTTCATGCTTGAGCCGCGAAATCGCTTCACGCACCACCGTGCGACTGACGCCGAACTCCTGCGCCAATACCGCTTCGGTCGGCAATTTGCTGGCGCGCGGAAAGACGCCGGCATCGATTTGTTCGAGCAATTGCCGGGCGACGGTGTCGCTGAGGGCTTGTACCGGGATTTTCTGAAACATGGAGATTTGTGGTTTTTACGCGCAATTGATCAGGTCATCATACAAATTTATCGATAGTGCTGCAATCCGATTTTTTGCCCCGGACAGCCACTCTTGCCGGAGAAAACAAGCTTTATCTCCACTTTATGCAGGATTTGGCAGAAGTTAAAGATGATTTTTCGAGAGATATCGCCAAACGGGCTGCCTGAAAATAGTCGGGCATGCGTCCGTTTCGACAACGCTGCGTTTTGTGGCACACTGAGTCCATTGCAATTTCAGCATTCAATCTGCGCTTCCCTATTTATGGCATACGATCTCTCCGGCATGCTGGTCATCGGCATCTCGTCCCGCGCCCTGTTTGACCTTGAACACGAAAACACGATCTATGACACCGAGGGTGTGGCAGCCTACAGCGACTACCAGCGCCAGCACGAAAACGATCCCTTGTTGCCGGGCACCGCATTTCCGCTGGTCAAGGCCTTGCTCAAACTCAACACGCTGATCCCGGACCGGCGGCTGGTCGAGGTCGTGGTGATTTCACGCAATTCGCCGGATACCGGTCTGCGCGCCTTCAATGCCATCGAAACCCACAAGCTCGACATCAGCCGCGCCGCATTCACCGGCGGCGAATCCATCAATGCCTATCTGAAGGCATTCAAGATCGACCTGTTCCTGTCGCGCGACAAGAGCGATGTGCAGGCCGCGATTGATGGCGGCGTTGCTGCCGCTCAGTTATATACCGCTCCCTCCAACTACATTGCACCGGAAGATCAGATCCGCATTGCCTTCGATGGCGATGCCGTACTGTTTTCCTCGGAATCGGAAAAGATTTTTGCCGACAAGGGGCTGGATGCCTTCACCAAACATGAACAACGCCATCGTCACAAGGCAATGAAAGAAGGCCCGTTCGCCAAGTTGCTATTTGCACTCGCGGAAATCCAGAAGCAATTCACGCCGGAAACCTGCCCGGTGCGCATCGCCATCGTGACCGCACGCAACAGCCCGGCACACAAGCGCGTGATTCACACCTTGCGTACCTGGAAGGTGAATGTCGACGAAGCGTTTTTCCTCGGCGGCCTGCCCAAGGCCGAGGTCTTGCACGCGTTCGGCGCGCACATGTTCTTCGATGATCAGGAAGGCCATGTACAGATGGCATCGGTACGCGTGCCCTCCGGCCGGGTGCCGTATCAGGGCGGCAGCCTGAGCGGCAAGCCCAGGACCGGCAAACTGGTGGCGGCCAAAATCAAATAAGACGCCGCTACAGCGGGCAACCGACCGCGGCCCGCTGCATTGCGGTCAATCATCTGCGCTCCGTTATTGTGAAGCGGACGCCTGCACACACCAAAATGGTGAATCGCAGTCGCATTTCCATCGCACTCAAATCACGACGGCGTCACCGCCACGCGCTTCCGTTCGCGCACCATACGCCCGTAAAACTTCGTCAAACGCTTGTCTTTCAAGCTTGTATACAAGTCTGGCATACATATTGCTGAATGCTCTGCATGAACGCAGACCATTCCATCAAGTCGTCGATACACATTGCCAGCCGGATCACCGAGGCGATTCTGGCGCGGCAACTCGCGCCGGGCACCCGTCTCGGTGAGCAACAACTGTGTGAGCTGTTCGGCGTCAGTCGCACCCTGATCCGTGAAGCGCTGACGCGGCTGGTCACGCGCGGCATTGTCACGGTGGTCGCGCGCCGTGGCTGGTTCGTCATCGAACCCTCGGCCAATGACGCCCGCGAAGCTTTCGAAGCGCGACGCATCATCGAACTCGGTCTGCTGCGCAATACCAATACCGTCAGCCCGACGGCAATTGCCCGCCTGCATGAACATCTGCGTCGTGAACAGGCGGCGATCGACGGCCATGACGCCGGCGCCCGCTGCTACCTGCTGGGCGACTTCCATGTCTGTCTGTGCGAATGCCTCGGCAATACCCTGCTCTCCGAAACCCTGCGCGATCTGACCGCCCGCACCACCTTGACGGCGATGTTGCATCAATCATCGGAACAGGCCGAAGACTCTTGCGTCGAACACGTCGAGATCGTCGCCGCGCTGGCCAGCGGTGATCTGCGCCAGGCCGAGACGCTGATGCTGCATCACTTGCAGCATGTCGAGTCCGGATTGCGGCGCAGCGCCATCAGCGATCCGCTCGATTCGCTGCGCACCGCACTGGCGCCGGTGGCATCGGCTCCCACACTCATCCGCACCACCCAACCAGCGGCGTACAACGCCACACCAACCACCCCTCCCACCTTTGGAGAATCCCCATGAAACTCTCGCAACTGTTCCTTGGCCTGATGGCAGGCGCCATGCTGTTATCCACAACCGTGGCCCGCGCCGACGCCCTTGATGACATCCAAAAACACGGTGTACTGCGCGTCGCCGTACCACAGGATTTCCCACCATTCGGTTCGGTGACGGCCGATCTCAAACCACAAGGACTGGATATCGATGTGGCCACCCTGATTGCCAGGAAAATGGGCGTCAAGGTCGAACTGGTTCCGGTCACCAGCGCCAATCGCATACCTTACCTGCAAACCAAAAAAGTCGACCTGGTCATTTCCAGCATGGGCAAGAATGCCGAACGTGAAAAAGTGATCGACTTCTCGGCCGCCTATGCACCGTTCTTCAATGGCGTATTCGGCGCCGGCGATCAAAAGGTCAGCGGTCCCGCCGATCTGGCCGGCAAAACCATCGGCGTCACGCGTGGTTCGGTGGAAGATCTGGAATTGACCAAGATCGCACCACCAGCCGCCACCATCAAGCGCTATGAAGACAATAACGGCACCATCAGCGCCTTCCTGTCGAATCAGGTGCAACTGGTTGCCACCGGCAACGTAGTCGCGGCTGCCATCATCGCCAAGAATCCGCCGAAAAAACCGGAAACCAAATTTCTGATCAAGGACTCGCCATGCGTCATCGGCCTGAACAAGGATGAAAAGAAATTGCAGGACAAGGTCAATGCAATCCTGGCGGAAATCAAAAAGGACGGCGAACTCAATGCGCTGTCGGTGAAATGGCTCGGCCTGCCATTGCCAGCGACCTTGTAAGGCCGGCTACAGCATGACTGGTCCGGCAGCCGCCGGATCGGAATCGCCACCTTCGATAAAAGAAAATTCACGATCATGGCTTATCACTTTGATTTCCTGTCCACGTTCGACTACACCGATATCTTGCTCAAAGGCGTCATGACTACCGTCGAATTGACGGTGATCGGCACCGCACTCGGGGTCGCCGTCGGCATCTTCGGTGCCTGGGCCCGTACCCAGGGGCCGGGCTGGTTGCGACCGGTGGTCAGCGGCTATGTCGAACTGATCCGCAATACGCCGTTTCTGATTCAACTGTTTTTCATCTTCTTCGGCTTGCCCAGCATCGGCGTGCAAATCTCGGAAATGCAGGCCGCGATCCTGACCATGGTGATCAATCTCGGCGCCTACAGTACGGAAATCATTCGCGCCGGCGTGTCTGCCATCAACCGCGGACAAATCGAGGCTGCGCTCAGTCTGTCGATGACGCGCATGCAGGTATTCCGTTTCATCATTCTGCGGCCGGCGCTGCAAAAGATCTGGCCGGCGCTGTCGAGCCAGATCGTGATCGTCATGCTCGGCTCATCGGTGTGTTCGCAGATTGCGGTAGAAGAATTATCGTATGCCGCCAACTTCATCCAGGGCCGCAATTTCCGCGCCTTCGAGGCCTACATCGTCGCCACTCTTCTGTATCTGGCGCTGGCCATCCTATTGCGCTATCTGTTGCGACTCATCGGCAATCGTTTCGTCATCGCCCGGAGGCCGGCATGATTACTTTTTCGACCTGGGACATCATCCGCAATCTGCTGCTGGCAGTGCGCTGGACCATTCTGTTGTCGCTCACGGCATTCGTGCTCGGCAGCGCGCTCGGTTTATTGATCCTGTTCATCCGTACCTCGAAACACAAGGCGCTGCAACAGGCGGCGAAAATCTACATTGAAGTATTTCAGGGCACGCCCTTGCTGATGCAGTTGTTCCTGGTGTTTTTCGGTCTGGCATTGTTCGGCCTGGAAGTGCCGGCATGGCTCGCCGCCGGCCTGGCACTGACACTGTGGAGCGCGTCATTCCTGGCGGAAATCTGGCGCGGTTGCGTGGAAGCGATTCCGCGCGGGCAATGGGAAGCATCGTCGGTGCTGGCCATGAGCAATCTGCAACAAATGCGTCACATCATCTTGCCGCAGGCATTGCGCATCGCGATTGCGCCCACCGTCGGTTTCGGCGTGCAGATCATCAAGGGTACGGCGGTCACCTCAATCATCGGTTTCGTCGAGTTATCCAAAGCCGGCACCGTGATCACCAACGCCACCTTCATGCCGTTCACCGTGTTTGCGGCGGTCGGCTTGTTCTATTTTGTCTTGTGCTGGCCGCTGTCGAAGTACAGCCAATTCTTGGAAAGGAAATTCAATGCCGCTCATCACCATTGACAATGTCAAGAAGCGCTTCGGTGACAATGAAGTGCTCAAAGGGATCCGGCTCGACGTCGACGCCGGTGAAGTAATTGCCATCATCGGCAAGAGCGGTTCCGGAAAAAGTACGCTACTGCGCTGTATCAACGGCCTGGAAACCATCAACGAAGGCACCATCAACGTCGCCGGCGCCTACCTTGGCGAAAGCGAAATCGAACTGCGCAAGCTGCGCCTGAAGCTGGGCATGATTTTCCAGCAGTTCAATCTGTTTCCGCATTTGAGCGTGGGACGCAATGTGATGATTTCGCCGATGATCGTCAAAGGCACCAGCGAAGCAGAAGCCCGCACGCTGGCGCAACAGAATCTGGAACGGGTCGGTCTGGCGCAGAAATTCGACAGTTACCCGGATCAGCTTTCGGGCGGTCAGCAACAACGTGTGGCGATTGCCCGGGCGCTGGCGATGCAACCGCAGGCATTGTTGTGCGATGAAATTACTTCGGCGCTGGATCCGGAACTGGTCAATGAAGTGCTCAGTGTGGTGCGCGGTCTGGCCGATGAAGGCATGACCTTGCTGATGGTCACGCATGAAATGCGGTTCGCCCGCGAAGTGTGTGACCGGGTAGTGTTCATGCATCAGGGCAAAGTGCATGAAATCGGTCCGCCGGAAGAAATTTTCAGCCGTCCGCAAACGCCGGAATTGCAGCAATTTCTGGGGATGGCGCAGGGGTAAAGCGGGAATACGCCGAATCCGGCTGCGGCGTTATCGGCCGCCGGATTGCCACCTCAACGCGCCAGTTCGCACACCTGCTTGCCGTTTTCGACAAACCGGACCGGACCGGTGGTGTAGCGTTCCTTCGGAATCGCCACCAGCAGATAATCCTTGATTTGATACGTCGCACCCGAATTCGGGCGCTTGTATTCATAGTCCAGCCGCAGCACGCCATTGCGATAGGTGACGCCCTCGGCCTTGAATACCTGTTCCCGCTCGGCGCTGTCAGGCGCCTGCATCACGCGTGCCGCCAGCAGCAATTGCTGGGTATCGAAAAATCCGGCCGGCGGTGCTTTCAACTGTTTTTTGGATTTGGCCGGCATGGTCTGAAACCAGTAGCTCCAGTCTTGCTCGGACCGCATCAGGGCGCACAATACCGGTTGCGTACGTTCGTCCCAGTTCTTGACGAAGCCGGGATAGGTACCGCTCAGAATGGTGGAAAACGGCACGATCGTCGGATCTTCCTTTTTCTTCCAGAAAAACATCGAACATCCGCTAAGTCCGACACAGGCGCTGGCCAGTATGCTGCACGTCACGGTATTGGCAATCGTCTTCTTCATACTCTTCTCGTTAATCCCCGGGCGGTACTGCTGAATTCTCACCATCAATAACATCGCATTAAAGCATGCATTAGCTACAGTACGATGAATTTGATCTCATCTTTACATGACGCCAAACCACCTGCTTCGAGCGGCACTGGTGAAAAATAGTTCAGCAGCATCCGCAAACATCATCCGGGCTTCCATTTTTTTCGGGCTGCCCGGCAACATCGGGTAACATCTTGCATCACCTCAATTTTCTATCTCAAGGTCACGTCGCCATGAATACGCCAGCCACCGTCCCCCTTTCCGACGCCATGCGTTCCTTCGTCGAAGGTCTGCCGAAAACCGAACTGCATCTGCATATCGAAGGCACGCTGGAACCCGAATTGCTGTTTGCTCTGGCGCAACGCAACAAAGTGGATTTACCTTACGATTCGGTCGAAAGCCTGCGCGCTGCTTACGCCTTTACTGACCTGCAATCCTTCCTCGACCTGTACTATGCCGGCGCCAATGTGTTGCGCACCGAACCGGATTTTTACGACATGACCGCCGCCTATATTGCGCAGGCACGGGCCGACAATGTGCGTCATGCCGAGATTTTCTTTGACCCGCAAACCCATACCGAGCGCGGCATTCCGATTGCAACCGTGTTTGCAGGCATTGCCCGGGCGCTGCGTCAGGCCCGTGATGAACACGGCTTCACCAGCGTGATGATCATGTCGTTCCTGCGTCATTTGTCGGAAGCGGATGCTTTCGCCACGCTGGAACAGGCATTGCCGCTGCGTGAGCAATACGCCGATTTATGGACAGGGATCGGCCTCGATTCATCAGAACGCGGCAATCCGCCTGAAAAATTCCAGCGCGTATTTGCGCGCTGCCGCGAACTCGGCTTCCGGCTGGTCGCTCATGCCGGTGAAGAAGGACCGGCGGCCTATGTCAGCGATGCACTCGATCTGTTGCAGGTGGAACGTATCGACCACGGCGTGCGCAGCGAGGAAGATCCGGCCCTGATAGCGCGCCTGGTCCAGTCGCAAATGCCGCTGACCGTGTGCCCGTTGTCCAATCTGAAGCTGTGCGTGGTGGACGATATGGCGCAACACAATCTGGCGCGCCTGCTGCGGGCCAAGGTGGCGGTGACGGTGAACTCGGACGATCCGGCATATTTCGGCGGCTACATGAACGCCAACTATCTGGCAGTGGCATCGGCGCTGACGCTGAGCCGCGAAGAACTGGTGCAACTGGCGCGCAACGGCATTGCCGCCAGCTTCATCAGTGCGGCCGAAAAAGAGCGCCTGAGCACGGAGCTGGAACACTACGCCAGTTCGCATTAAGGCCTGCCGCCGCCGGCTACCCTTCTCCCTCCTTCTTCGTACCACATCGCAGGTCGGCCCTATGGCATGACCTGCGCCTCTTGCGCTGTTGCCTGAATCCCGCCTGAATCTGGCAACCAGCCGGCTAGCACGCTTTTTGCTCAATAGCGATGGAACAGGATCGTCAACAATCCGGTTCAGGCGTTGTTGCCACAACCAAGGCAAAAAGAAAGAATTCAAGCCCTTTGTCAGTGCAGGCGCTCCCCAATTTGTTGCGAATAACGACCTCGATTGTCGACATGTTGTATGCCCGCCCATGAACAAAATTGCCAAACGCCTCGCGCCCCCAAGCCGTCATGCCGTACGCGAATCCTCGCCGGTGGTCGAAGAACGCATTTATCAGGATATCTACGACGCCATCATGGAGCATCGCTTGCCGCCGCGTACCAAGCTGACGGAACAAGTGCTGTGCCAGATTTATGACACCGCGCGCCATAGCGTGCGCAAGGTGCTGGCGCGCCTGTCATCCGAGGGCATGGTTGACCTGGAGGCCAATCGCGGTGCGTTCATTGCGTGTCCCTCGACCACCGAAATCAAGGACATGTTTGAACTGCGCAATATCATTGAACATGCCGTATTGGACCAGGTCGGACAAAAAGCCGGCAGCCGCCAACTGGCCGGTTTGCGCAAGATGGTGGAACAAGAACGCCACTCCTATCTGAATGGCGACCGCCCGGCATGGATCAGACTGTCGGCGCAGTTTCATCTGGCCCTGGCGGAGCTGACCGGCAATCTCCTGATCGTGGAAACCCTGCGCCGGCTGGTATCGCGCACCACCCTGATGATCGCCAAAAATGAAGCGCCCGGTCACAATGCCTGCTCGTTCGATGAGCACGACACGGTACTGGCGGCACTCGAACACGGCGATATTGCAGCGGCGCAGGAACACATGGCGCATCACTTGCACTTGTGCGAAGACCGGGTGCAGCCGAACGACAGCGACAGTTTTGATTTGCGTGCCGCCTTGGGAAAAAGCGCCTGAGCCGGCGGCAGTCCATGTCGAATAAATACCTTCTGCATTTCAAATTTGTTGCATTGTTAATTGTTCGGCGATAGCGCTGAATGACAGCCCCCACCTCATTTGACTGGAGACTGTAAATGACAATGCAATACCCGCCGCCTGCGACCGGTGCCAGCGCCGGTCGCGCGCTTGAAAATGGCTTGATCTATACCTTTCCCGCGCTGGCCAACGAGCGCCTGAGCAATGCCGATCTGGCGCCACTGCAAAAACAAACCTGGGGCTCCTACAACATCTTTGCGTTCTGGATGTCAGATGTGCACAGCGTCGGCGGCTACATTTTCGCCGGCAGTCTGTTT
Organism: Herbaspirillum autotrophicum; assembly: GCF_001189915.1. Taxonomy (GTDB): domain Bacteria; phylum Pseudomonadota; class Gammaproteobacteria; order Burkholderiales; family Burkholderiaceae_D; genus Herbaspirillum; species Herbaspirillum autotrophicum. Next base: position 9,673 of record NZ_LFLS01000029.1, on the reverse strand, counting down.
GCACTCGGACTGTCGAGCTGGCAAGTGCTGGTGTCGCTGCTGACCGGCATCCTGATCGTGAATTATTTCTGCAATCTGGTGGCGCGGCCGAGTCAGGTCAGCGGTGTGCCCTATCCGGTGATCTGCCGGGCATCTTTCGGCGTGCTCGGTGCCAATATTCCCGCCATGATTCGCGGCCTGATCGCCGTCGCCTGGTATGGCATACAAACCTATCTGGCATCGAGCGCCTTCGTGATCGTCATCCTGAAATTTTTCCCGGCGCTGGCGATCTATGCCGATCTCGCTCAACACGGATTTCTCGGGTTGTCGGCACTCGGCTGGGCCGGCTTTCTGCTGCTATGGATATTGCAGGCACTGGTGTTCTGGAAGGGCATGAATGCGATCAAGAGATTCATCGATCTGGCCGGGCCGGCAGTCTATGTCGTCATGTTCATGCTGGCCGCCTTCATGATCTACCGCGCCGGCTGGCACCATATCGATTTCAATCTGGGCCAGGTCAGGTACAGCGGCTGGAGCGCGGTGCCGGTCATGCTGACGGCGATTTCGCTGGTGGTCTCTTATTTTTCCGGGCCGCTGCTCAACTTCGGAGATTTTTCCCGCTATTGCCGTTCGTTCGACGACGTCAAGCGCGGCAACTTCTGGGGCTTACCCGTCAATTTCCTGGCCTTTTCTCTGGTAACGGTGATCACCACCGCGGCCACCGTGCCGGTCTTCGGCCAACTGATTACCGATCCGATTGAAACCGTGGCCCGTATCGACAACGTGACGGCGGTGATACTCGGTGCGCTGACCTTTTTGATCGCCACCATCGGCATCAATATCGTCGCCAACTTCGTGTCGGCCGCCTTCGATTTTTCCAATCTGGCGCCGAAACACATCAGCTGGCGCGCCGGCGGCATGATCGCCGCGATTGCCTCGGTATTCATCACGCCCTGGAATCTGTTCAACAACCCGGCCATGATCCACTACACGCTGGATCTGCTCGGGGCTTTCATCGGGCCGTTGTACGGCATCCTGATTGCCGACTACTACCGCATCCAACGACAACACATTCATGTGCAAGACCTTTACAGCATGCATCCCCAAGGCCGCTACTGGTATCGGCGCGGGGTGAATCCGCGTGCCGTGCTGGCGCTGATTTTCGCGGCCGCCATCAGTATCGCCTGCGTCTTGCTGCCGGCATTGCGCAGTTTGGCCGATTTCACCTGGTTCATCGGCATGCTGCTCGGTGCTGGCGCGTATCTTGCAATCAACCATCAACAGCAGTGAGTGCCGCATGATCATCAAATTAATCAATCCCAACACCACCGTCAGCATGACTGAAAAAATGACCTTCTGTGCGCGCCGCGTCGTCGGTGCCCACACGCAAATCATCGGCGTCAGTCCGTCGATGGGCCCGGCCTCAATCGAAGGCCATTACGATGAAGCCATGGCCGTCCCCGGTCTGCTGGCAGAAATTCAAGCCGGCGAACGTGAAGGATGCAGCGCCTATGTGATTGCCTGCTTCGGCGATCCAGGTTTGCAGGCCGCGCGCGAAATCGCCAATGGTCCGGTGATCGGCATTGCCGAGGCGGCGATGCACTATGCCAGCCTGATTGCGCCTTCATTCAGTGTCGTTACCACATTGCGACGCACCTGCGGCATGACCTGGCATCTGGCCGAACGCTATGGCATGCGGCGCTTTTGCCGCAATGTACGGGCCAGCGACATCGCCGTACTGGAACTGGAACACCCGCACTCCGACGCTCGTCGCCGCATCACCGACGAATGCCAGCGGGCGCTCGATGAAGATGGTTCTGACGCCATCGTCCTCGGTTGCGCCGGCATGGCCGATCTGTGCGCGCAAATCAGCGACGCCATCAATGCCCCCGTGATCGACGGCGTGACCGCCGCCGTCAAGCTGGCCGAATCGCTGGTGGCGCTGGGTCTGAGTACCGCCAAGCGCGGCGATTATGCGCGACCGCTGCCGAAAACCTATAGCGGCATGTTGTCGCCGTTCAGCCCCTTGTGATTTGATGCATTACTCCATGCAGCCGCGCAGTCGGGCGGCTTTTTTCAACTTGTCTCCTCCCCCACCAGCACATGTCAACGCCAGATAACTACCCCCGCGACCTGATCGGCTACGGCCCCCGGGTTCCCCACGCCGGCTGGCCCGGCCAGGCACGGATTGCCGTCCAGTTTGTCTTGAACTATGAAGAAGGCAGCGAAAACAGCGTATTGCACGGCGACCCGGCATCGGAGCAATTCCTGTCTGAAATCGTCGGCGCTGCCGCCTACCCGGCACGCCACATGTCGATGGAATCAATTTATGAATATGGTTCGCGCGCCGGCGTCTGGCGTATCTTGCGTGAGTTCGAAAAGCGCGGGTTACCGCTCACCGTATTCGGCGTCGCGATGGCGCTACAACGCAATCCGGAAGTGACGCAAGCCATGGTCCGGCTCGGCCATGAAATCGCCTGCCACGGTTTGCGCTGGATTCATTATCAGGATGTCGATATCGCGACCGAACGCGAACACATGCACGCGGCGCTGGACATCATCCGCCAACTTACCGGCGACATGCCACTCGGCTGGTACACCGGGCGCGACTCACCCAATACCCGGCAACTGGTGGTCGAACACGGCGGACTGGCTTACGACTCGGATTATTACGGCGACGATCTGCCCTTCTGGACCAAGGTTGCACTGGCCGATGGCAGCAGCAAACCGCACCTGGTGGTGCCCTACACGCTCGACACTAACGATATGCGCTTTGCCACGCCACAAGGCTTCAACACCGCCGGGCATTTTTATCAATATCTGAAAGACAGTTTCGACGTTCTGTATGCCGAGGGCGAAGACCAGCCCAAGATGCTGTCGGTCGGCATGCATTGCCGCCTGCTGGGGCGCCCCGGCCGTTTCATTGCCTTGCAGCGTTTCCTTGATTACGTGCAATCGCATGAGCGCGTTTGGATTTGCCGCCGGATTGACATTGCCCGTCACTGGCAACAGCGGCATCCGTATCAGGCAGCGTAGCTGACGTGACGATTGGCTGCTGGCGACTGCATTGCGGTCGTCGGCCGGCCGCTCATTGATGACGCACCTGACAGGCGTGGCAGCACCGGCCAATCATTGCAGGCAGCAAAAACCTGGACAGGAATTTGCACAAACGGGAACGGGAAGATTGCCGGGTCGGACGACCCGGCAACTGCGGATGATGCAACAACCCAAGCCGGCACGCACCATCAGATGCATGCCGGCCTGCTCACACTCAGAAGTGGTATTCAGCGCGGATCATCGGTGTCTTGGCCAGCGAACCGGGAACATTCGAAGGATTGCCGAACTTGTTGCGCCAGTATTGATACTCCAGACCAACGCGGAAGGTGTTCTTGCCAAGGCCGAGCGGCGTGCCAAGATCGTACATTACCTGCATGTCGATATTGAGTTCGGGTCCGGTCGAACCACCGAATTCGTTCTTGCCCTTGGCGGCGATCCAGTTCAGGTAACCTTCAAAGGCCAGCGGCGTGGAACCGATCGGAATACCCCAGGCCATGTTCAGCATCGGATGCGTATCGTAGGTATAACGGCTGCTGATGGTTTTTGGCTGATTGCTTTCAAACAGCGCGAACAAGCTGATGTTGAGGAAGCCCGGCACATCCATCATCAGGGTCGGACCGACGACCAGCATGCGCTTCTTCGAGGCATAGCTGGTGTCATTCTTGGTATTCCAGTCAAAGCCGCCGGTAAAGCCGAAACCGCGAATCGGTCCCCACTTCAGATCCTTGCCGGCGATCTTGCCGAAGTCCAGCGTATGGCGATACACAATGTAGGCTTCCTGCGCGCTGCTGTCTTTGCTGTCGGACATCAACAGGTCGACGTTCAGAAAATTGCTGCCGTACTTGTAACCGCTGGCATGCGTGAAGTTCACGATATTCTTGGTGATGTCCTGATTGTTGTACGGCTCGGCAAACTTGGTGCCGTAACGATAGCCAATCGAATTGTCGCTCCAGTCGGCAGCTTGCGCCGATTGCATCGCACCCATTGCCGACAAGGCCAGCATGGCACCCGATACGCATACCCCCATTGCATTACGCTTCATACACTTCTCCCTTTTGCACAGCATTGAAATTGATTCGGATTTTTTCTGCCACAGCCTGCCGGCACACAAACCGGTCATGTCATGCAGACCGTTGTCGTGTCCGGCGTTTTTCATTTGATACAGGCCGATATCGAATCCGCCGCGTTCGCTAATGCAAACGCCGTGCCAATCAAATCGATTGTGGTTTCGCGTGCAAATTTTTGGCGCAGAAAATGGACGAAAAATAATTCCTTGTTTGGCGAGATGCGCCTCGCAAACAATTGCCATTACTTGCATCAGGGCTTTTTTGTATTTGAAAAAGAAAATTGTTTTATCGATTGTCGACAATTAATTTCACCAGATCGACAACCTCTATTGCCGCTAAAAGTCTTGTCTGTATTGGCATGCAAGCGCACCGACAGAAATTTATTAGTGCGGCAAAAGCAATATCGGTGCAGATCAGCACCAAATTGTCGCAAATAATTTTTTGGATTGTCATCAAAATAAATTGAATTCATCAGACACCGATTCCCGAACAGGCGAGGCCGGCAGCATGACGAACCGCGCCAGTCCGGCGTCGACAGCGGTCACGAGGTCACTGGCACAGTAAATGCTTTTCGACAGGGTCGGCAATCGCCATGCGCGATACCTGAACCGCATTGTCATGATCAACAAATCCAGGGGGATGAATGCAGTACTTTTCCAAAATCACCACAGCACTGCTGCTCGGCGCAGTGTGCAGCACCGGCTTCGCCGCCGATACCAGGATCAAGTTCCAGCTCGACTGGCGCTTCGAAGGTCCGGCAGCCTTGTTCCTGGTCGCCAAATCGAAAGGCTACTTTGCGCAGGAAAAGCTGGATGTCACGATTGACGCCGGTAACGGTTCCGGCAACGCCGTCAACCGCGTGGCATCAGGCACCTATGACATGGGCTTTGCCGACATGGCGGCGCTGATGGAATTTACCGCCAACAATCCGACCGCACCGGGCAAGCCGGTGGCGGTCATGATGGTCTATAACGACACCCCGGCCGCAGTCTTCTCACTGAAAAAATCCGGCATCAAGACGCCGGCCGATCTGACCGGCAAAAAAATCGGCGCTCCGGTATTCGATGCCGGCCGCCGTGCTTATCCGATCTTCGCCAAGGCCAATGGCCTCGATGCCGGCAAAGCCAACTGGGTCAGCATGGACCCGCCATTGCGCGAAACCATGCTGGCGCGCGGCGATGTCGATGCCATTACCGGTTTTTACTTTACCTCGCTGTTGAATCTGAATGCACGCGGCATCAAGGATCAGGACATCAACGTCATGCTGTATCCCGACTACGGCGTCAAACTGTATGGCAACACCATCATCGCCTCGGATAATCTGATCCGGCAAAACCCGGAAGCCATCAAAGGATTCTTGCGCGCCTTTGCCAAGGCCACCAAAGATGTTCTGAACAATCCCGAAGCCGCCATCAAGGTACTCAAGGAACGTGATGGTCTGATCGATGAAAAGCTGGAACTGCGTCGTCTCAGGCTGGCCATCAGCAGCGCCATCGCCACACCCAATGCCAGGGCAGAGGGTTATGGTCAGGTATTGCTGCCGCGTCTGACCTTGATGGCGTCGCAAGTCTCGGATGCCTATGGCACCAAGACCCGGGTCAATGCCGACGGTATCTGGAACCCGGCGTTCCTGCCGTCCAGGGCTGAACTCAACGTGTTTGCCAAATGAGTGTGTCGGCCGTCAGCTCCGGACATTTCGTCGATTTCCAGCGGGTCTTCCTGTCGTATGACGACTCTGACGCGTTCGCCGTGGAAGACATTTCACTGCAAACCCGGCAGGGTGAATTCATTGCCATCGTCGGTCCGTCCGGCTGTGGCAAGTCAACCTTCATGAAACTGGCCACCGGATTGAACCGGCCTACACGCGGCAGCATTGCCATTGATGGCGCGGCAGTCACCGGACCATTGAAGATCGTCGGCATGGCATTTCAGGCGCCAACCTTGCTGCCGTGGCGCACGACGCTGGAAAATGTGTTGCTGCCGCTGGAGATCGTGGAACCGTATCGCCACGACTTCAAGAAAAATAAAGCGCAATATACGCAACGCGCGCTGGCCTTGCTCAAGACCGTGGGACTGGATGGCTATGCCGATAAATTTCCGTGGCAACTATCGGGCGGGATGCAACAACGCGCCTCGATCTGCCGCGCGCTGATCCATGAGCCCAAGATGCTGCTGCTCGATGAGCCCTTCGGCGCACTTGATGCCTTCACGCGCGAAGAGTTGTGGTGCGTGTTGCGCGACCTGTGGACCGAACGCCATTTCAACGTGATTCTGGTTACCCACGATTTGCGCGAAGCGGCATTTCTGGCCGATACCATTTATGTGATGAGCAAGCGCCCGGGCCGGATTGTGGCGCGCAAGGAAAATCCGTTGCCGCGTCCGCGCGAACTGGAACTGACTTATACCGACCCGTTCAATGCCCTCGTCCATGAACTGCGCGAGCATATCGGCCGTGTTCGCAATACCTGACTGCCATGAAAAAAACCCGTAAACCCAATAAAGCCACCACTGCCCTCGCGCCGTGGTTATTGCTGTTGCTGACCCTGGTGATCTGGCAATGCATTTGCAGCGCATTGCAAGTATCAGAATTCATTTTCCCGAGTCCGCTGGCAATCATCCAGGCCATGATCGAATTTTCCGGGCCGATTGCCCATCATGCCCTGAGTACCTTTTGGGTCACCATGACCGGCTTTGCCATCGCCGTGGCAGTCGGCGTCACGCTCGGCTTTCTGATCGGCTCCTCGCCCTTGCTGTACGCCGCCGTCTATCCGCTGATGACCGCCTTCAATGCCTTGCCCAAGGCGGCCTTTGTGCCGGTGCTGGTGGTCTGGTTCGGGATTGGCGCCGGGCCGGCGATCCTGACCGCGTTTCTGATTTCATTTTTCCCGATCATGGTCAATATCGCCACCGGCCTCGCCACCCTCGAACCGGAACTGGAAGATGTGTTGCGGGTGCTGGGCGCCAGGCGCATGGATATTTTGCTCAAGGTCGGCCTGCCGCGTTCGCTGCCGTATTTCTTTGCGTCGCTCAAGGTCGCCATCACACTGGCGTTTGTCGGTTCCACTGTCTCGGAAATGAACGCCTCCAATGAAGGCATCGGCTATCTGCTGGTATCGGCCGGTTCTTCAATGAAGATGCCGCTGGCCTTTGCCGGTCTGGTGGTGATCGGCGCCATGGCGATGCTCATGTATGAGCTGTTCGCCATCGTCGAAAAGCGGACGACGCGCTGGGCCCACCGCGGTGGCGGTGGCAAATAGACACGATAGACGCGCGCCATGAAAAAGTTTCTGTTTCAAGCCAATTCGTCTATGGTAGATTCCAACCAACCATGCCAATAAGAACAGGACTCAATGTGACCGCTGCCGCCGCGCGACTGGAAATAGCGCATATCAGCAAATCGTATCCCGGGGTACTCGCCAACGACGATATCAACCTGAGCGTCGCGCCGGGCGAAATTCATGCCGTGCTGGGCGAGAACGGCGCCGGCAAATCGACACTGATGAAAATCATTTTCGGCACCGTCAAACCCGATGCCGGCGACATCCGCTGGAATGGCGAGGTGGTGCATATCGGCAATCCGCAGGTCGCGCGCAAGCTCGGTATTGCCATGGTGTTTCAGCATTTTTCGCTGTTCGATACCTTGACCGTGGCGGAGAATATCGCCCTCGGCCTGGATGCCAACACCGATCTGGCCGATCTCAGCGCACGCATTCGCCAGACCGGTGAGAAATATGGTCTGGAACTGGAACCGACACGCCATGTGCATACGCTGTCGGTCGGCGAACGGCAGCGCGTGGAAATCGTGCGCGCGCTGTTGACCAATCCGAAGTTGCTGATTCTCGACGAGCCGACTTCCGTGCTGACCCCGCAGGCCGTGGAAAAATTGTTCGTCACGCTGCGCAAGCTGGCCGCCGAAGGTTGCAGCATTTTGTACATCAGCCACAAGCTTGATGAAATTCGCGCCCTGTGCCACAGCGCCACCGTCATGCGCGGCGGCCGCGTTACCGGCAACTGCGACCCGCGCAACGAAACCAGCGCCGGCCTGTCGCGCATGATGATCGGTGATGAACTGGTGCGTCTGCACCGGGAGCGCAATCCGGAATCGCAACGCAACGAACGCAAGCTGCACCTGAACCGCTTGTCTTTGCCCAAAGCGCATTTGTTCGCGACCGAATTGCATGACATCGAATGTGAAGTGCGGGCCGGCGAAATCGTCGGTATTGCCGGCGTCTCCGGCAATGGTCAGCAGGAATTGCTGGCTGCGCTTTCAGGCGAAGATCAGCGCGCCGCGCCCAACATGGTCATGCTGGCGGGTAAAGCCGCCGGCCAGTTGGCACCCAATCCACGCCGCGCACTGGGTCTGGGACTGGTGCCGGAAGAGCGACTCGGGCGCGGTGCGGTTCCCGGCCTGAGTCTGAGCGCCAACATGCTGCTCTCGCATCAAAAAGCACCCTACGTGAAATACGGTCTGATCGATCACGCCTATGCCCGCAAGGTGGCGGCCAGCATCATTGCCCGCTTCAAGGTCAAGGCCAGCGGTCCCGATGCATTGGCGAAGAGCCTGTCCGGCGGCAATCTGCAGAAATTCATTGTCGGCCGCGAAATGGAACGCAAGCCATCGGTATTCGTGGTGGCGCAACCGACCTGGGGCGTCGATGTCGGCGCCGCAGCCCAGATCCACGCCGAAATTCTGGCACTCAAACAGGAAGGCTGCGCAATTCTGATCATTTCCGAAGAACTCGATGAACTGTTTGCGCTGTGCGACCGCTTGCACGTGATCGCCAAAGGCCGCTTGTCGCCATCGATTGCCATCGAACAGGCCACCCGCGAACAGGTCGGACTGTGGATGAGCGGGCTGTGGCAAACCGGCGCGGCAGATGCGGAGCACGCGCATGTTTAATCTGCCATTCAAACTCGAACTGCGCGGCACGCCGTCGCGCACCATGACGTATCTGTCACCGGTCATCGCGATCGTGTTGACGATGTTGCTGGGCGCGCTGTTGTTTATCGCGCTCGGCAAAGATCCGCTGGCCGGCCTCAAGGTATTTCTGATTGATCCGTTCAGCAGCAAGCGCGCCATCAGCGAATTGCTGCTCAAGAGCGTACCGCTGATCTTGTGCGCGCTCGGGCTGGCGGTGTGCTTCCGCGCCAGCATCTGGAATATCGGCGCCGAAGGACAACTGACCGTCGGTGCGCTGTGTGCCGGCGCCATGCTGGTCTGGCTCGATGTTCCCGGGCACGGCATCAGCGGCGGTGCCGGTTTGCTGTTGATGATACTGGCCGGCATCGTCGGCGGTGCGCTGTGGGCAGCCATCACGGCCTTGCTGCGGGATCGCTTCAACGCCAATGAAATTCTGGTGTCGCTGATGCTGACCTATGTCGCCCAACTGTTGCTGATGTATGCCGTCAATGGCCCGTTGAAAGATCCCAACGGCATGAACTTTCCGCAATCGCAGGTGTTCTCGCCGGAATTTCTGCTGCCGGCCCTGATTCCCGGCACCCGCTTGCATATCGGCTTCGCCGTGGTGATCGTGGCAGCCTTGCTGATGACGGTTTTCATGACCCGCAGC
>NZ_LFLS01000028.1 GCF_001189915.1 Herbaspirillum autotrophicum | reverse complement strand
CGTCGGTGTCACCCGGTTACGGTTTCGCGGCCATCATCGTCGCCTTCATCGGGCGCCTGCATCCGCTCGGCGCGGTGTTCGGCGGACTGGTCATGTCCTTGCTGTATCTCGGCGGCGAACTGGCACAATCGCGGCTCGGCTTGCCCTCTGCCATCACCGGCGTCTTCCAGGGCATGCTGCTGTTCTTGCTGCTGGCTTGCGATACCTTGATCGATTACCGTCTGCGCCGAAAGGCTAAATAATATGGACCAACTTGCTCCCCTGATCGCGGCGTCGATCAATGCCGGCACGCCGCTGCTGCTGGCCGCCATCGGCTTGCTGATCAATGAACGCGCCGGCGTCCTCAATCTCGGCGCCGAAGGCATGATGCTGGTGGCTGCGATTGCCGGCTTTGCCATCGGCTATCACACCAAAAGTCCGTTGCTCGGCTTCGTTGCCGGCGCCGTATGCGGCATGCTGATGGCGACGCTGTTTTCGTGGCTGGCCATCTTGCTGGCGACCAATCAGGTTGCCACCGGTCTGGCGCTGTCGATTTTCGGCGCCGGCCTGTCGGCCTTCATTGGTCAACGCTTTGTCGGCTTTGCACTGCCGCCGCAAAACAATGCGCTACCGCTGCTCGGTGATATTCCGTTTATCGGCCCGGCCTTGTTTCATCAGCACTGGATGAGTTATGTTGCCCTGCTGCTGTGCGGACTGTGCGCATGGTTCCTGTATCGAACCCGCGCCGGTCTGGTCTTGCGGGCAGTCGGCGAATCGCCGGAATCGGCGCATGCGCTCGGTTATTCGGTACGCGGCATCCGTTTTGCGGCAGTGCTGTTCGGCGGTGCCTGCTGCGGATTGGCCGGTGCCTATCTGTCGCTGGTGTATACGCCGATGTGGGTCGAGGGTCTGGTGTCCGGACGCGGCTGGATTGCGCTGGCGCTGACCGCATTTGCCACCTGGCGGCCGGCGCGCGTGTTGCTGGGCGCGTTGTTGTTCGGCGGCGTGACGATTCTGCAGTTTTATTTGCAAGGCATTGGCGTGACGATTTCTTCCCAGATCCTGTCGATGTTGCCGTATGTTGCGACCATCGTGGTGCTGGCGCTGATCTCGCGCAATCCTGACTGGATCAGACTGAACATGCCGGCCTCGCTCGGCAAACCATTCCGTCCGGGCGCCACTTGATTTTTCTGTAGGATTTACAGTAGTTTCAACCACTTAACGCTGAGGGAGAATTAAATGAAAATTTCGCGCAGGGCATCGATGGCGATGCTCGCCACACTGGCAGCCGCCACATTGATCGGCTGTGGCAAGAAGGAAGAACCGGCGCCACCGGCGGCGGCTGCGCCGGCTGCTGCGGCACCGGCTGCGGCCGAGCCGTTGAAGGTGGCATTTGTCTACATCGGACCGGTCGGCGATGCCGGCTGGACCTTTGCCCATGACAATGGCCGCAAGGCAGTGGAAGCGAAATACGGCGACAAGGTCAAGACCACTTTCGTGGAAAACGTTCCTGAGTCCGCCGCCGATGCCGAACGCGTGATTCGGCAACTGGCAACCGATGGCAACAAGCTGATCTTCGGCACTACCTTCGGCTACATGGAAGCGATGCTCAAGGTCGCCAAGGAATTCCCGGACGTCAAATTCGAACATGCTACCGGCTTCAAGACTGCCGACAACATGACCCAGTACGACGTGCGGACTTATGAAGGTGCCTATCTGGCCGGTGTGGTCGCCGGCAAGATGAGCAAAACCGGCAAGCTCGGCGTGGTGGCGTCAGTACCGATTCCGGAAGTGATCCGCAACATCGACTCGTTCACATTGGGCGCCCGTTCGGTCAATCCGAAAGCCACCACCCGCGTGGTCTGGGTCAACAAATGGTTCGATCCGGGCAAGGAACGTGAAGCGGCCACGACCCTGATCGGTCAGGGCGTTGACGTGCTGATGCAAAACACCGACTCCGCTGCGGTAGTGCAAACCGCGCAGGAAAAAGGCGTATATGCATTCGGCTGGGACAGCGACATGACCAGCTTCGGTGCCAAGGCACATCTGGGCGCATCCATCATTGACTGGGGCATTTATTACAATCAGCGCGTCGGCGAAGTACTCGACGGCACCTGGAAATCCCAGAGCAGCTGGCTCGGCCTGAAGGAAAAAGCCATCGACCTCGGCGCCCTCAATCCTGATCTGCCGGCCGACGTCAAGACCCTGGTCGAGACCCGCAAAGCCGGCATCATCGATGGCAGCGCACCGATCTGGAAAGGTCCGATCAAGGACAACAGCGGCAAGGAAGTGGTTGCCAGGGATGCCGTTGCCGATGACGGCTTCCTGCATGGCGTCAAGTTCTACGTCGAAGGTGTGGACGGTAAAGTACCGGGCTGAACGATTCGCGTGAATTGATTGCCGTACTGACAATATCGCCGGAAGTGATCCTTCCGGCGATATTGTTTTCCACTGCCGGGCAACCTCCATTCCGGCTTGCCCGGCTGCCGTCAGCGCGTGATTTTCGCTGCAATATTTCCTTTCCGGAAACATGTCAGCCCCGGATCGGCGGGGCCCGCCATCAAACTGCATCAGATTGCTGCGCTCAGGCCCTTTGCGGCTGCCAGCCTGACTGTATAATGCAAAACCAATATCGGCACTGCCACATCCGCCGTCAGCATTCCCTTCTTACCTTTAGATGATTTCCCGGCACGTTTGCCGGCATTAACCAATTTATGCAAAAAGCCCGTAAACCGATCGAAATCAAGATATCCACAGTTGTCGCCATTTCGGCGATTCTGCATGAAACCGATCCGGCATTGCTGGATAAGGCCCTCAAAGAGATGACCGGCGGCGCATCCGACTTCTTCGAAGACGAATTTGCGATCTTCGATGTCAGCGCGCTCGACGCCGCCAGCGGTGCCATTGACTGGGCCGCACTGGTCAAGCTGTTCAAGAGCTATCGCCTCAATACCGTTGCCGTACGGAATGCCGCCCCCGAATTGCACGCAGAAATTCTGGCGCAAGGTCTGAGCATCGACAGCGTGGCGAAGCCGCAGGAAGTGGCAGCAGAGCCAGCGGCAGCGCCTGCTGCTCCGGCGCCAGCCCCGGTGCCTGCTGCGCCCGCAGCACAACAGCAGCCACAACTGCAACTGACCACCGTGTTTGTCGACACCCCGGTACGCGCCGGCCAGCGTATTTACGCCCGCGGCGCTGATCTGGTTATCATGGCGGCAGTCAACAACGGCGCGGAAATCATCGCCGATGGCAGCATCCATATTTATGCGCCGTTGCGCGGCCGCGCGCTGGCAGGCGCCAGCGGCAATACCGAAGCGCGTATCTTCACTACCAGCCTGGAAGCGGAACTGGTTTCCATCGCCGGCGTCTACAGAACGTTCGAGAATGGCCACGCGGCAGAGTTGGCGCAGAAACAAGTACAAATTCGCCTGAGCGGCGACCGGATCGATGTGATTCCGGTCAACTCCGCCAAAGCATGAATACATCACGATCATTGATCTTTTAAGGAGTTTTTTGTGGCAAAAATCATCGTTGTGACATCCGGCAAAGGCGGTGTCGGCAAAACGACTTCAAGCGCCAGTTTCGCATCAGGCCTGGCCTTGCGCGGACACAAGACAGTTGTGATCGACTTCGACGTCGGTCTGCGTAACCTCGATCTGATCATGGGTTGCGAACGCCGCGTGGTGTACGACCTGATCAATGTCGTCAACAAGGAAGCATCGCTGAATCAGGCGCTGATCAAGGACAAGCACTGCGACAACCTGTTCATCCTGCCGGCCTCGCAAACCCGCGACAAGGATGCCCTGTCGGAAGAAGGCGTGGAGCGCGTGCTCGACGACCTGCAAAAAATGGATTTCGAATACATCATCTGCGATTCGCCGGCCGGTATCGAACACGGTGCCGTGATGGCATTGACCTTCGCCGATGAAGCCATCATCGTGACCAACCCTGAAGTATCGTCGGTGCGCGACTCCGATCGCATTCTCGGCATCATTCAGGCCAAATCGCGACGCGCCCTCAATGGCGGCGAACCGGTCAAGGAACATTTGCTGATCACCCGTTATTCGCCGAAGCGGGTCGACGCCGGTGAAATGCTGTCCTACACTGACGTACAGGAAATCCTGCGGATTCCGCTGGTCGGCATCATTCCTGAATCTGAATCGGTGCTGCATGCCTCCAATCAGGGCAATCCAGCCATTCACCTGAAAGAAACCGACGTCGCCGAAGCGTATCAGGATCTGGTCTCGCGCTTCCTCGGCCAAGATGTGCCGCTGCGTTTTACCAGTTATGAAAAGCCTGGGATTCTCCAGCGCATCTTCGGAGGTAAATAGTTATGGCATTGCTTTCTTTCCTGTTTCCGCCGAAGCCGAAAAGCGCGACTGCAGCCAAAGAGCGCTTGCAGATCATCATCGCCCGCGAACGCGGCGGTCGTCACGGCCAGGGTTATGACTTCCTGCCAGCCTTGCACAAGGAACTGATCGAAGTCATTTCCAAGTACACCAAGGTCAACGCCGACGACATCAAGATTTCGCTTGATCGCCAGGGCAACCTCGAAGTGCTGGACGTCAACGTGGTATTGCCGGACGCAGAAGCGCCCTGATACAACCCGGCCGGCGGCTCATTGAGTCGCCGGCCGGCGCGAATGGCGCTGACCTGCTCAGCACATGCATATTTCCCTCCTCTACCAGTCGCCCGAGCAAGCTGCATTGATCATGCGGGTGCTGGATACCCATGCCTGTCGTCATGAAGAAAACGCCGGCGACCTGCAACAGCAGCCGCCGCATTTGCTGATTCTGGAATGGCGCGGCGACGATACCCGCATGCCGGATATTCTGGACTGGGCCGCGAGCGCGTCGATTCCGGTACTGCTGACCGTGACGGCGGCGGCCAGCAACCTGAAGAACCTGCCGGCAGCAGTGGGCGCCGGCATGACGGATTATCTGCTGGCGCCGCTGCGCCGTCATGAACTGGCGGCGCGCGTACAGGTTCTGCTGCAACGCGCGTATCCCGATCATGATGAGCGGCAACAACAGCATTTCGCCGGCTACCAGTTCGAGACGCCAACCAATGTGATCAGCCTCAACGGCAAACCGCTGGCCGTGACGCAAAAAGAATTTGCACTGGCCTTGCTGCTGTTCAACAATCTTGGCCGGCCGCTGTCACGTGCTTTCCTGCAAGAAACCATCTGGGGTCGCGAAGACGAAATCCCGTCGCGCACGATGGATACCCATATCTCGCGTGTCCGCAACAAACTGCAATTGCGTCCGGAAAACGGGTTCCGCCTGAATACTGTTTATGGCTACGGTTATCAGCTGGAACCGCTGACTGCGACGGCCAACTGAACCGCGCACCGGAAATCGGCTTGGCAATCTGACAAGCTGTCATTGAGAATCATTAGCGATCTGGCGCTTTGCCGCACCCGGCTTGAATGACCATGCTTCACAAGGGGTATAATAGCGGCGAGATTTCCCTCCAGCTTTATCGCGGTTCCCCTGCAAATATATGCACTTGCTTGCCGTCGGCCTCAATCACACTACCGCGCCGGTTTCACTGCGCGAGAAAGTAGCGTTCCCTACTGATCAGATTGGTCAGGCAGTGGCGTCTGCGCGTGCCTGGTTCGGCAACATGGATGGCAACACCGCCGGCACCGGTGAAGCGGCGATTCTTTCGACCTGCAACCGCACCGAGTTGTATGCCGCCAGCAAGACCCCGGGCGGCGTCGATGCCGCCATCGACAGCACCGCACATTTCCTCGCCAACTATCATCAACTGTCTTACGCTGAACTGCGACCGTTCCTATACGCGCTGCCGCAAGACAACGCCGTGCGTCATGCCTTCCGCGTGGCCTCCGGTCTGGATTCGATGGTGCTCGGCGAACCGCAGATCCTGGGGCAGATGAAAGACGCAGTGCGTCAGGCTGACGCTGCCGGCGGACTCGGCACCTATCTGCACCAACTGTTCCAGCGCACCTTTGCAGTTGCCAAGGAAGTGCGCAGCACTACCGAAATCGGCGCTCACAGCGTGTCGATGGCGGCCGCGGCAGTACGATTGTCGCAACGCATCTTTGATTCGATTTCCGGCCAGAATGTCTTGTTCATCGGCGCCGGTGAAATGATCGAATTGTGCGCCACGCATTTCGCGGCGCAAAATCCCAAGACACTGACGGTGGCCAACCGCACGCTGGAACGCGGCGAACAGTTGGCACACCGCTTCAACGGCAATGCCATCCGGCTGGCCGATTTGCCGACACAACTGGCAAACTTCGACATCGTGGTTTCCTGTACCGCCTCATCGTTGCCGATCATCGGTCTCGGTCTGGTGGAGCGCGCGGTGAAGGCGCGTCGCCACAAACCGATTTTCATGGTTGATCTGGCGGTGCCGCGCGATATCGAATCCGAAGTGTCGCGCCTTGATGACGTATTCCTGTACACCGTGGATGACCTCGCCTCCGTGGTCCAAAGCGGTGTCGAAAACCGGCAGGCAGCAGTAGCCCAGGCCGAAGCCATCATTGAGACCCGGGTGCAGTCCTTCATGCACTGGATCGATACCCGCGCCGTCGTGCCCATCATTCAGGATTTGCAGGACAGCGGTGAAATTCTGCGTCTGGCAGAACTGGAACGGGCGCGCAAGATGCTGTCCAAAGGCGATGACATCGACAGCGTGCTGGAAGCCTTGTCCAAAGGCTTGACCGCCAAGTTCCTGCATGGTCCGCAGCAGGCGCTGCATCATGCGCAAGGCGAAGACCGCACGCAACTGGTGCAGTTGCTGCCGCAATTGTTCCGCACCAAGCGTTAGCGTCCCCCGCCTGTCGGCTGCCCGCGCAGCCATCCTCCGACGCGACGCAAGCCGCGCCTCATTCTTCCCGTCATCAGAAAATAAGCTCACGCAATGAAACCATCAATGCTCTCCAAACTCGACCAGCTCGCCGAACGACTGGAAGAATTGAATAGTCTGCTGGCGCAGGAAAATGCGACCGCCGACATGGACAGCTACCGCAAGATGACGCGCGAGCACGCCGAACTCGGTCCGCTGGTGACGCTCTACAGCGCGTACACGCAAGCTGCCGGCGATATCGGGACGGCGCAGGAATTGTTGTCCGATCCGGACATGAAGGAATTTGCGCAAGAGGAAATCAGCACCGCCAAAGCGCGGATGGAAGCACTGGAAGGCGATCTGCAAAAGATGCTGCTGCCCAAGGATCCCAACGACGAACGCAATATCTTCCTGGAAATCCGGGCCGGTACCGGTGGTGATGAATCGGCGCTGTTTGCCGGCGACTTGCTGCGCATGTATTCACGCTTTGCCGAGCGCAAGCGCTGGCAGGTGGAGATGGTGTCGGCGTCAGAGTCCGAGATCGGCGGCTACAAGGAAGTCATCGTGCGCATCGCCGGCACCGGCGCCTATTCGCGCCTGAAATTCGAATCCGGCGGGCACCGTGTACAACGCGTGCCGGCCACGGAAACACAAGGACGCATTCATACCTCGGCCTGTACGGTGGCGGTGATGCCGGAAGCCGACGAAGTTGAAGACGTCAACATCAACCCGGCCGATATCCGCATCGATACCTACCGTGCCTCGGGTGCCGGTGGTCAGCACATCAACAAAACCGATTCGGCGGTTCGCATCACCCATATTCCGACCGGCATCGTGGTCGAATGTCAGGACGACCGCAGTCAGCACAAGAACAAGGCATCGGCATTGAAAGTGCTGGCAGCGCGCATCAAGGATGTGCAGTTGCGCGAACAGCAATCGAAGGAAGCCGCCACCCGCAAATCGCTGATCGGCTCCGGCGACCGCAGCGAACGCATCCGCACCTACAATTTCCCGCAAGGCCGGATGACCGACCACCGCATCAACCTGACGCTGTACAAACTCGATTTCATCATGGATGGTGATCTCGACGAGCTGACCAATGCCTTGATCACCGAACATCAGGCCGAGTTGCTGGCCGCCCTCGGGGACGAAGGCTGAAACCGCAATCCCGGCTGCATCAACAATGTTTCAACCCGCAGTGAAATATCTTCAGCGACCGACAAACTTTTCTGACGGCCGGTGATCCAATCGGCGCGCGTATCCTGCACACTTATATTGTTGCAGGTATGATCACTTGCACTACGGCATGAGTCTGCTCCGGTTACCGCAGCTTGACGGCCGTTTTACAGATATTCCCATTAACCGCACCGACCTTTCGCTCGCGTTATGAAATCGACAAAATCCTCGCTTCTGCTGGTTGCCCTGATCTGCATCGCCCTGCTGGGCGCAGCCCTGTACCTGCAAATCGTGCAGGAAATGGCACCTTGCCCTTTGTGCATCATCCAGCGCTATCTGTTTGCCGCCATTGCCATCATCTGCATCATCTTTGCCTTTTTGCCTGCCGGCACCGCCAAAGCCGGCGCCGGTCTCGGTCTGCTGACCGCACTCGGCGGCGTTGGCACTGCCGGCTGGCATCTGTGGGTGCAGGCGCATCCGGGCACTTCCTGCGGCGTTGATCCGCTGGAAACTTCGCTCAATACGATTGCCACCGCCAAGATGTTCCCGCAGTTGTTCAGGGCGGACGGCTTTTGCTCCACGCCTTACGATCCGATTCTGGGCCTGTCGATTCCGCAATGGTCTCTGATCTGGTTCGCCATCATCGCCATCGTGCTGGGCCGCAGCCTGTTCAAACGGCGTTGATGGCATCTGCGGTGACTGCTTCTTTCCCCTTCGCGGCCGCTCTGGACGTCGCAACATTGCTCAGGCAAGCGCCGCTGGAGGCCTTGGAAAACCGCATTCTGGTGTCGCATGTGCTCGGTTTGAGCCGGATCCAGCTGATCACGCAATCCGAGCGGATTGTCTCGGCCGCAGAAACGGCGCGTCTCAATGACGTGTTTCAGCAAAGGCTGGACGGTGAACCGATTGCCTATATTGTTGGCGAGCGAGAATTTTTCGGCCTGCCGCTGCAGGTATCGCCGGCAGTATTGATTCCACGTCCGGAAACCGAATTGCTGGTGGAGCTGGCGCTGGAACGACTGCCGCCCGGTGCCAGTCTGCTCGATATGGGCACCGGTTCCGGTGCGATTGCCGTGGCCATCGCGCATCAGCGCCCGGATGCGGCCGTCACCGCCCTCGATGTCAGTGATGCCGCATTGCAGATCGCACGCGCGAACGCCTTGCGGCATGCCCCCGGCGTCTCTTTTTTGCGCAGCGACTGGTACGCCGCATTGAACGACGCCGGCCACCAGCGTTTTGCCGTGATCGCTTCCAATCCACCCTACATTGTGGCCGGCGACCGCCATCTGGCAGAAGGCGATTTACGCTTTGAGCCAGTCGATGCACTCACCGATCATGATGATGGCTTGTCGGCCTTGCGCATCATCATCGCCGGCGCTGCCGATCATCTCCTGCCCGGCGGCTGGCTGTTGCTGGAACATGGTTACGATCAGGCCGCAGCGGTGCGCGCGCTGCTTGACGCACACGGTTTCGATGCCGTGCAAAGCTGGCGCGATCTGGCCAGCATTGAACGCGCCAGCGGCGGTCACCTGAAGTCAGCCGGCTAGACACCGTCCGCGTTTCATCCGCATCGGCGGTCAAGCTGCGCGTTTGCCGCCGCCCGGTACCTGCGGTGTCTCACCTGCATCAAACATGCGCATCAGTTCGGCATGCTTGCTTTGCGCTGCCAGCAAATGCCGTTCCTTGATGTGACCATAACCACGAATCTCTTCCGGAATACTGGCAATCGCCACTGCCTGCGTCAGATTCGCCTCGTTCAACCGCGCCAGCAGTATCTCCAGCGTCCGCTGATACTGCGCAATCAACGCCCGCTCCTGTTTGCGCTCAGCGGTATGCCCGAACGGATCGAACGCGGTGCCGCGCAGGAATTTGAATTTCGCCAGCACGCCAAACGCTTGCATCATCCACGAACCGAATTCCTGTTTGATCAGATACCCCTTGGCATCGTGCCTGGCGAACAAGGGCGGCGCCAGATGGAATTTCAGTTTGTAATCACCTTCGAACATGGCGCTGATCTTGTTGCGAAATGCCGTTGCCGTATGCAGACGCGCCACTTCATACTCATCTTTGTAAGCCATCAGTTTGAACAGATACTGCGCCACGGCATGCGTTAGCCGCAATGGCTTGCCGGCATCACCCAGTGCCGTTTCAGCGGTGCGCACCCTGGCCACCACATCCTGATAGTGGCGGCTGTATGCGGCATCCTGATACGCCGACAAAAATTCCCCGCGCGTTGTGATCTGATGTTCCAGTGACGGTGGATGCTTGAAATCGATGACCTGGGCCTGCGGCTGCGTGCTCATGCCATTGCTGCGTGCCACTTGCAGCACGGCCTCGGCATCATGCGCAGCGGCCCGGCCCCAGCCGAAGGCCTGCTTGTTGAATGCCACCGACAAGGCGTTGAGTTCGATTGCCCGCAACAAAGCGGCCTCGGACAATGGCACCCAGCCATGCTGCCAGGCATAGCCGAGCATGAACATGTTGGTCGCGATGGCATCGCCCAGCAATGCTGCCGCAATACCGCCGGCATCAATCATCGCCACCCGGTCTTTGCCACATGCCTCCTGAATACTCTGCTGCGCGCTCGCCGCCGGAAATTGCCAGTCCGGATTGCGCACAAAGGCGGCAGTCGGCGTCTGCGCTGCATTCACTGCCGCATGCGTACGTCCTTCGCCCATGCGCGACAATGCATCACGTCCGGCCGTGACAATCACGTCGCAACCGATGACCAGATCGGCGGCACCGGTACCCACCCGGGTCGAGTAAATATCATCGGCGTGGTCGCTCAGACGCACGTGCGACATGACCGGCCCGCCTTTTTGCGCCAGCCCGCTCATATCCAGTACCGAACAGGCTTTGCCCTCGACGTGCGCCGCCATCGCCAGAATCTGGCCGATGGTGATCACGCCGGTGCCGCCAATACCGGTGACGATGATGCCGTACGGTTGTGTCAGCGGCGGCAACACCGGCTGCGGCAAAGCATAGGTCGCGGCATCGGGACCCGGCTTGCTGCCCGGCGCTTCGATGCGTTTCGGTTTCTTGAGCTGGCCGCCTTCTACCGTCACGAAACTCGGACAAAAACCATTGACGCAGGAGTAGTCCTTGTTGCACGACGATTGATTGATCTGACGTTTGCGGCCGAACTCGGTCTCCAGCGGCTCAACCGACAGGCAATTCGACTGCACGCTGCAATCACCGCAACCTTCGCAGACAGCCTCGTTGATCACAGCCCGCTTGGCCGGATCCGGATATTCATTGCGTTTGCGGCGACGACGTTTTTCCGAAGCGCAGGTCTGATCGTAGATCATCGCAGAGACGCCAGGCTTTTCGCGCAACTCGCGTTGTACGGCATCGAGTTCGCTGCGATGACGAATGGTGACACCTTCCGCCCATGGCGTACCGGACGGATATTTATCCGGTTCATCGGTAACCACAATAATCGGCGTCACATTTTCCGCTGCCAGCTGGCGCGAAATCATGGCCGGATCGAGCGGGCCGTCAAACTCCTGACCACCGGTCATGGCGACCGCATCGTTATACAGAATCTTGTAGGTGATGTTGACGCTGGCCGCGACCGAAGCGCGCACCGCCAGCAAACCCGAATGAAAATAAGTGCCGTCGCCCAGATTGGCAAACACGTGTTTTTCACTGGTAAAGGGGGCTTGTCCGACCCAGGTCACGCCCTCGCCGCCCATATGCGTGAACAGTGACGATTCGCGGTCCATCCAGGTCACCATGTAATGGCAGCCGATACCGGCCAGACCGCGACTGCCCTCCGGCAACCTGGTCGAGGTATTGTGCGGGCAACCGGAGCAGAAATGGGGAATGCGGTCCTTGGTCGGATCTGCCTTGGTGCTGACGTTCAGCGCCCCTTCCTTGGCTTCGAGATAGGCGATCCGCACCTTGACGCGTTGCTCGACCGGATGTCCGGCAAAGTATTTCGAAATGCGGGTAGCGATGGCACGCGCGATTTGCGCCGGATTCAATTCATAGGTAGCCGGCAACAGCCAGTTGCCATGTCCCTGTTGCGGCGAGCCGCTCCACTCGCCGGTGTCGTCGAACTTGCCGACCACGCGCGGCCGCACATCATCGCGCCAGTTATACAGTTCTTCCTTGAGTTGATATTCCAGAATCTGGCGCTTCTCTTCCACCACCAGAATTTCTTCCAGCCCTTGCGCAAAGTTGCGCACACCTTCGGCTTCCAGCGGCCAGGTCATGCCGATCTTGTAAAGCCGGATGCCGATATCGCGCGCGACGTTTTCATCAATGCCGAGATCTTCCAGCGCCTGCCGCGTATCCAGATACGATTTGCCGGCGGTGATAATACCGATGCGCGCGCGCGGACTATCCCAGATGATTTTATTGAGTTGATTGACGCGCGCATAGGCCAGTGCCGCGTACCATTTATACACGTTCATCCGGGTTTCCTGCTCCAGCACGGTATCCGGTTGGCGGATGTTCAAACCGCCCGGTGGCAACTGAAAATCTTCCGGCAAGACGATCTTGACGCGGTCCGGATCGATATTGACCGACATCCCGGATTCGACAATATCGGTCACGCATTTCAGTGACACCCATAAACCGGTATAGCGACTCATGGCCCAGCCATGCAAACCATAGTCGAGATATTCCTGCACCGTGGACGGATACAAGACCGGGATACCGCAGGCATTCAGAATGTGCTCGCTCTGATGCGCAGTGGTGGAGGATTTGGCCGCATGGTCGTCGCCGGCGATCACCAGCACGCCGCCGTGACGTGAGGTGCCGGCCATGTTGGCGTGCTTGAACACGTCGCCGCAACGATCAACACCCGGACCTTTGCCGTACCAGAGTCCGAACACGCCGTCGTATTGTGCGCCCGGAAAAAGATTGACTTGCTGCGTGCCCCAGACACTGGTGGCGGCAAGATCTTCATTCATGCCGGGATGAAACTTGATGTGATTCGCTTCCAGATATTTCTTGGCCTTGGCCGCAGTCAGATCGACGGTGCCCAACGGTGAACCGCGATAGCCGGTAAAGAAACCGGCCGTATTCAACCCGGCACGCACATCGGCTTGCCGTTGCAGCATCGGCAGACGAACCAGCGCCTGGATGCCGGTCATGAAAACGTGACCACGCTCCAGCGTGTATTTATCGTCGAGGGAAATATCGTCCAGCAATAGTCGCTGACCGGAATTGAGGGGTGCGTTCATGCCATCTGTCTCCGTGCCAAAAATCGTGTCTTTGGTTGCACATGCGTCGGTTCCTGACGCGATTAAAACGTGTTCACTTTGTGAGCAAAACAGTTTCTTTTTTAATGTGACTACACTAGCACAAGGACGGAGATGGCGCTACGCACGGCGCAACATCCGGAACGCCGCGACTCGCAAACAAGATGCGGCGAGGACCGGAAAAAACAAATTCAAAACAAGTCACCAATCGTCATTGGCAAGCGGTTCCTGATACAAACAATCCATCACGATCAGCCGAGGCCGGCTTGATCATCATCCTTGTCGTTGGGATCCCAAGGCTGGAAAGCGCCGGAACCCGGACTTGGCCGAATATTCACGCCCGGCCCCGACGGCACGCTGCCCGGGCTGCCGCTGCCACTGCTGCTGCCATCGGGACACGGCTTCGCCAGACCACTTTGGTACATACCATGCCAAGGAGGCGCCCAACCGCCACTGACATGCGCCAACACCATTGCATTTACTTTTTCCATGCATCCTCCATTCGTAAACAGATAAGAAATTTGAAATGTACGCAGTGCAAAACGTACCCAACCATCTTATTGAGCGCGTAGTTATTTTCAACGGAGCAACGCTGATAATGTTTTTATCCGGGAATATTGCGTGATGCAGCTCGCTGCTCTTCGCTTTACATTCGCTTTACATTGTTGTCGCAAAAAAATAGCCCGTGTCTTCGCAGAAACGGGCAGATAGCCGGCGCAGAACTTACTTGAAAAAATGGCAACGGACGCAGTTGTAACAGCAAGTAAATGAAAGAGAAGCGCGCTGCAAACCGGCGTCTAATAGCTTGCAGGAGTAAAGGATGGGCGCATGTAATACCGGGCCCGGCACCTTCTCGTGACTACTTTCCTCCTCTAGTGTTGAACAGCCTCACTAGCTTGCGGACCCCGTTTTGCGCCGGGTCCGCTTTTTTCATGCAACGATCAGATTGGTTTCCGCGGGCAACAGCGTGTCTGCCGGCAGAGCATCACATGCCTTGAGCTTTTGGTACAAGGCAGTGAAATCCGGCGCCGTGTCATTGAACAATTGCTGAAAATCCTGAATCACGAAATAGGTTTCCTGATACGAGTCAATCTTGTACAAGGTGCGCATGACGCGTTCGACATTGAAGGGAATGCGGCGCGGCGCCGGATTGGTGAGGCAATATTCGATCTCGCCGCCGGACGACAGGATGCCGGCGCCATAGACCCGCAAACCCTCAGGACTCTGAATCAGTCCGAACTCGATCGTGTACCAGTACAGCCGCGCCAGAAATGCCAGCCCATCCAGCTTCAGGGCTTTCAGACCGCCTTTGCCGTATTCCTGCAAATGTTCGGCGAAAATCGGATTGAACAACAATGGCACGTGGCCGAAGAAATCATGAAAGACATCGGGTTCGACAATGTAGTCGAACTCATGTTCTTCACGCAGCCAGACCGTCACCGGAAAGCGACGGTTGGCCAGATGTTCGAAAAAGGTCTGATCCGGCACCAGTCCCGGCACCGCCACCAGCTCCCAGCCGGTCGCCTTGAACAGGGCTTCGGTGGTGCGATCGAAACGCGGAATGCCGTCCGACACATCCAGCGCATTGAGACTTTCCACGAACACGTCGCAGGCGCGTCCCGGAATCAGGCGCGCCTGGCGCTCATATAACCGGCGCCACAACTGATGTTGTTGCGGCGTATAGGCATCCCAGTTCTGCGCTACGACAAAGCGCTCGTCAGCATGGGTATAGTCGCCGCGCAACGCGCCGCTGTCGGATTTGGCAGCGATGCTGGCAAAAAAATCGTCGGTAGAAGCCTTGGTATTCATGAATATCTTAAATCTTTGCAATACAAGCATTATGCGCCGTTTTCAGGCGAGCAGCCTGCCTGAGGCCACGATGACAGGAGCACATTGCAGGTTACTGCCGCTCACCTTTGGAGAGACTGCCGATCCATTTGAACAGGGCGCGCATGTTGGCCTTGACGAAATAATCGAGCGTTGCGACCTGCTCTTCCATGGCTTCCTGAAAGACGGTGGCGGAATTGGCCGGCTTCAGTTTGAGGTAAGCATCGGCTTCACCGAAATCGCGATGGATTTCCATGCCGGCCTTTTTGGCGATATGCATCATCACCTTGTTGGAGGACAGGCAATGCATGTACAGGGTATCGACATCGACATTACGGCAACGTATCGCCGCCCGTTCAAACAATTTGGATCCGACGCCCATGCCGCGGGCCGCGGCCGAAACCGACACGCCGAATTCCGCGACCTTGGCCTTGATGGTGGCGCCGCTCACCGGTGATTTTTCACGCGGCGCGAAAGCCAGATGACCGACGCCGAGCAAACGCAATTTGCGGTCGTAGACGCCGAAGACGGTGTCACGCGAAAAGTCGATATTTTCAACGTAGCGCGTCACCAGTTCATCCGACAGCTTGGAACCGAACCGCAGCAGACGGTCCTTTTCTTCGAGCGCCAGAAAATGGCGCAACAATCTGCGGCGTGCACGCGGCGACAACTCTTTGACCAGAATCATCGGCCGCTCTGGCGCGCCATGCGCACCCGCCGGCGTAAAGCGGCCGGCAGTCAGCTTGGCAAACAGATTGGAAAAGACATTGGGCATCAAAGGGGACCGCATGCAAAAGAAAGCAGTGTATTACGAAATATCGTGAAATCAGCGGTTTACCGCGATATATGCCGCTACCGCCGCAGTTCTGGCGGCTTGCACCGCTTCTGCGATACGTTGTGGCTGCGCCTGATGCTGCGCGGCAATGGCGCCGGCATCGACCTGTCGCGCGGCCTGCAGCGCAGCTTCGAGATAGGCGGCCTGGGGAAATGGTCGTTGTTCGAAACCGGTACGACCACAATGATCGCATTGGGCAGCGCGCAACATGTCGACAAAGCGCTCCGGTTTGCGGAAGGCGTCGCAACGCCCGAGCAGCGTCACGATGGTCGCCGGCCGCAACTCAAAGGCGCGCCCGACATTGCCATGTTCACGCGCGGTAATGCGCGCCAGATCGCGGCAATCATTCGGTACCTTGAGACGACTGCAAACCGTTTCCAGCAATTTGACGCTGCGCGCCTCATGACCGTGATGACTGGGCCATTCGTCAGCGGGTGTGGTGCCTTTGCCGAGGTCGTGCATCAATGCGGCAAAGCGAATTTCCAGCGAAAAATCTTGCCGCGCCGCGTAGTCGATCACTAGCATGACATGCACGCCGGTATCGATTTCGGGATGATGTTTTTCAGGTTGTGGCACGCCCCACAACACGTCCAGTTCCGGCAGCAGCCGGGCCAGCGCGCCGCAATCACGCAAGACTGCAAACATGCGCGACGGTTGCCGTTCCATCAATCCGCGCGCCAGTTCCTGCCAGACCCGCTCCGGCACCAGCGCATCGACTTCACCTTGTGCCACCATGGCCTGCATCAGCACATTGGTTTCGGGCGCTACCGTGAAATCGGGAAAGCGGGCGGCAAAGCGCGCCAACCGCAGAATGCGTACCGGATCTTCGGCAAAGGCGGTCGAGACATGACGGAATATTCTGGCATCGATATCGCGTGCACCGCCGAACGGATCGGTCAGCGTGCCATCGGCGGCGCGCGCCATGGCATTGATGGTGAGGTCGCGCCGCACCAGATCCTGCTCCAGCGTGACGTCGGCGTCAGTATGAAATACAAAGCCTTTGTAGCCCGGAGCAGTCTTGCGTTCGGTACGGGCCAGTGCATATTCTTCCTGCGTCTCGGGATGCAGGAACACCGGGAAGTCCTTGCCTACCGGCCGAAATCCCTGCGCCACCATCTGTTCTGGTGTGGCGCCGACGACCACGTAATCGCGGTCGCGCACAGGCAAGCCAAGCAACTCATCGCGGACTGCGCCACCGACGGTATAGATTTCCATGCTGCGGTATCAGTGATCAGGCAGCACTTCAGTTTCCGCCAACGCTGCCGTGATCCAGCGCGCCACCGCAGGATGTGCAACCACGCGGTCGCAATAGGCCTGCAAGGCTGGTGCCAGCGACACCTGATAGCTGCGAAAACGCATGACGACTGGTGCATAAAAGGCATCGGCAATCGAGAAGTCGCCAAACAGAAATTCGTGATGTCCGAATTGGGCCAGACAATCTTCCCAGATTTCACACACGCGACCGATATCGCCTTGCGCTTCCGGGGTGCGGCCCTGGCCCGGATAGCGACCGCGAATATCCATGCCCATGGCGCTGCGCAAACCGGTAAAGCCGGAATGCATTTCGGCACAGATGCTGCGCGCTACGGCGCGTGCCGCCACATCTTGCGGCCACATGCCGCGATCGGGAAATTGTTCGGCCAGATATTCGCAGATCGCCAGCGAATCCCAGATCGTGGTTTCGCCATCGAGCAGGACCGGCACCCGGCCGGCAGCGGAAAATTCGGCAATCCGGTTGCCGGTATCGGGCTGATCCAGCACGATGCGAATTTCCTTGAAGGGGATATCAAAGGCCGTTGCAGCGACCCACGGACGCATTGACCAGGAAGAGTAATTCTTGTTGCCGATCACCAGTGTCAGCGAATTTTTTCCGGCTTTTCTTAATGTTTCCGACAACACCGGGTCAAGTTCTGTGTTTTGCATCGTCTGTCCTTAAATAAAATTCGCTGCCGGGCATAACGGCTCAGCGTATCGCGCATCACTCAGCGCTTGGCGTTGCGCCGGAAGGCATCCAGTTGCTGCTGCGTATGCACTCCGGCCAGATAACGCGGCGCAATCGATTCCAGCGCGGTCGGCGTCAAGCCCGGTTCAGCGGCGGGGGCATCGGCGGCGACACTGTCGATTTGCAGCGATGCCAGATTATCCCGGCTCATCATGCGTCCGGGCAAGTACTCCAGCGCCCAGGCCTGCAAATAAGCCCATGCCGGCGGCAAACCCAGGATGGTGCGCGGGTGACCGGCATAGACGCCAGCCAGATGAACCAGCTCGCGCAAACTGTAAACAGTGGGGCCCACCAGATCATAACGCTTTCCGCAATATCGATCCTGCCGCAATGCCTGCACGATCACCTGCGCCACATCGCCGACATACACCGGCTGGAACTTGCTGTCGGCACCAGCCAATGGCATCAGCGGCAAACGCTTTTGCAGGCTGGCAAACATGTTCAGAAAATTATCGCCCTCGCCGAATACGACCGAAGGCCGGAATACGGTAGCCGCGACGGCAGGAGAAGAGAACGCGGCCGTTTCGCCATCGGCCTTGGAGCGCAGATACATCGACGGTGCCTGCGCGGAAGCGCCAAGGGCACTCATGTGCAGATAGCGCCCCACACCCTGACGTGCACAGGAGGCGACTATCCGGCGCGGCAACGCCACATGTGCCGCCTCAAAGCCGGCGCCATAGGCACTGCCTTTTGCACCTTTCCTGCCATGCAGGATGCCCACCAGATTGATCACCACGTCGGCATTGCCAATGAGCGCATCGAGCACCGCATCGTCATGGACATTCACCTCTGTCAGGCCGACCGTCGGCATCACCAGCAAATGCTTGGCACGCTCGTAACGCCGGGTCGGCACCGTCACCCGGTAATCCGTACCGCGCGCCAGTTGCGCCACTACCCTGCTACCGATAAAACCGGAACCGCCGATTACGAGAACATTCTGGTGCGCCATACACGGTCATCACTTTCGTCGTGGATTCTTCGTTCTTTCGCCATCCGGCAGGGATGCACCATGCAACCATGCCTTGAACCTGAACCAGTCGTCAGGGCAAATCAGTCGGCGTATTCGCACGCGGAGCAACCTGGCCCAATCGCTGTTTGAGTGATTGCGGCTTGCCCTCGAACAACGCGGCGTAATAGGTGGCGTTCGACATCACGTTCTTGACGTAACCACGCGTTTCGGTAAACGGAATCGATTCCGCAAAGATAGCGCCTTCGACCGGACGGGCCAGGGTCGAACGCCAGCTGCGCGGACGTCCCGGGCCGGCGTTGTAGGCCGCGGTCGCCAGCGGTTGCGAGCCATCCAGATTGCCCAGCACCATGTTCAGATAGCTGGTACCAAGCAAGAGGTTGGTATTGATGTCATTGATCTGATCCGGCGTGAATTCCACCAGGCCGATTTTCTTGGCGACAAACCGGGCGGTGGCCGGCATCAGCTGCATCAGGCCGGAAGCACCGACATGCGAACGCGCATTCTTGATGAAGCGCGATTCCTGACGGATCAGGCCATATACCCAGGCAGTTTCGAGACCCAGCGGACGCGTGTTGGCCGACATTTCTGTCAGATGCGGCGCCGGAAAGCGTTGCGTGAAATCCATTTCCGTCCTGGTGCGGTCGGAAGTATTGACCATGCGGTCCAGCACATCGTTTTGCCGTGCAAATTCTGCTGCCGCCAGCAATTGGCGGTCATTCATCTTGCGCAACTCCCAGTTCCATTCGCGAATGCCCTCGAAACGCATATTCAAATCGTAGAATTTGAATGCCCGTTTGAACCCGCTGTTTTGGGCCATCGGCGCGATTTCAGCGGCGGTTGCCGGGGTCGGTCCGGGCGGAATCATGATTTTCTGACCCAGCTCTTCCGTTGCCAGCTGACCGTAGAAACTGATATTGGAAGCAATGGCCTGGAATTGCTTCTGCGCCGCTTCGTTTTGTCCACCTTCTTGCTGTGCACGACCGAGCCAATAGGTCCAGGTAATGTCACTGCGCAACGCCGGTGGCATCGCTTCAATCGTCGACTTCACCAATTTCCAGTCACCGGCGCGCAGCGCCATGCGTACCTTCCACTGGTAACCCTCATTCGACAACTGTGCATCTTTGGTCTTGCGCCAGTAATCGATGGCTTCCGGCGCCAGCTTCATCGACGCCGGCAAGGCAATTTGGGCCCAGCCCAGCGCTTGTTCTTGCGCCGTCAGCTTGCTGCCGCCATCGCTGAGAAAACTGGCGGCCTGTTGCGGATTGTTCTTGGCCGCGCGGCCCAGCGCAATGATGTACAGCTCATGGCTGGTACGTCCACGGCCGGGACCGCGCGCCAGTACCAATGCCGGTTTATCGGTCGCCTGCTGCAACGAAGTGTCGCCGTTATCGGTAAACAGCGCAGCGCGACGGGCGACGTTATTTGCGCCGGCTTCGGCGGCCTGCCTGATCTGTGTCCACACATCGTTATCGTCAAACTGATGATTTTGCGCCAGCGTCGCGATCAGGTCGCTGCAACCCTGACCATAATCTTTGGGCGACACCAACAAGGCGCGCGCCTCGTCGGCAACATTCTGTCCCTTGAGGGCTCGGGAATTGAGTGCGAAGCATTTGACCTGTACATCGTCGTTCAGTACAAATTGCGGGTATTGTTCATCGAACACGGTCCAGTCGCCACGTTTGCCCAATGCCAGCAACCAGTCGTTACGCAAGCGATCGGCAATGGCACTGCCTTCATAACGCGTCAGGAAGTCCCGAATCTCGGATTCCGTTGCGCTAAAGTCGCGAATGCGCGGTTTCAACCGATAATAGTCGACGTAGGAAGCAATGGCGTAGTCCGGCAAACGTGCGGCCAGACTGGCGGCGGTGGCTGAATCATCGCTGCGGGCGGCATCGCGCAGCGCCAGAAAGATATCATCTGGAGTAGCGCCGGCAGGCAAACGTTTTTGTGCTTGCACCGGCAACGCGAAACAGACGGCGGTGGCGATACTGGCAGCGATAGCCAAACATTTCTTTAATTGCATTCTTCTATGACCCCGGATTGGAACAAATGACAACACCTAGCATAGCACGCGGCTCTGCTTTGCCCGCCACCGATGCAGTGGCAAAAAAAGCCTTGCGCGCCCGTTTGCTGGCGGCCCGTCGTGCGTTGCCGGCAGCGGAAAAAGCAGCGGCCGACGCGATTATCTGCGCCCGCATTCTGGATTGGTGGCAAGCACACCCGGTAACCAGCCTCGGGGTCTACTATCCGATCCGCAATGAGCCGGATTTGCTGCAAGCCTATAACGCGCTGAACGCACAAGGGGTGCACCTGTCGCTGCCAAATATTCTTGGTCCGGATCAGGGACTGGAATTCCTGAGCTGGAAACCCGGCGAGGCCTTGATCAAGGATGCACTGGGCACATCAATTCCCGTCGATGGCAAACACACAATACCGCAGGCATTATTGATTCCCTGTGTCGGTTTCAATGCCGGCGGCTTCCGGCTGGGCTACGGCGGCGGCTTTTACGACCGCACGCTGGCGCCTGTCCCGCGACCGCTCACGATCGGCATTGCCTATGCGGCCGGGCAGGTTGATTTTATCGGTGCCGCCCACGACATCGCACTGGATCTGATGATCACGGAAGGCTGACCCCGTCCGCGCATGAAAAAGCCGGCTCTTGCAAGCCGGCTTCGCCACTGCATATGCATCCATCCGGACGATCAGGTCGTCAGACGTTGCCAGATAGCCAAGGTGGCCGCCGGCTGATTGAGCGTATAGAAATGCAAACCGGGAGCGCCACCTTCCAGCAACTGCTCACACAATTGCGTCACCACATCCAGACCAAACGCCCGGATTGATTCCGCATCGTCGCCGTAACTGGCCAGCTTGAGGCGAATCCAGCGCGGGATTTCAGTGCCGCACATATCGGAAAACCGCATCAGCTGCGAGTAATTGGTGATCGGCATGATGCCCGGCACGATCGGAATATTGACGCCCAGTTTCTGGCTGTCTTCGACAAAACTGAAATAGGCGTCGGCATTGTAAAAATACTGCGTGATTGCTGCGTTCGCGCCGGCCTGTACCTTGGCCGCAAAGTGCCGCACATCATCTTGCGGCGACTTGGCCTGCGGATGCATTTCAGGATAGGCACCGACTTCGATATGAAACCATTCGCCGGTTTCCTGGCGAATGAATTCGACCAGCTCATTGGCATACCGGAATTCACTCGAAGCGGCATCCATCGCGCCATATCCGCTCGGCAAATCGCCCCGCAAAGCGACCAGACGGGTAATGCCGTGCGACTTGTATTCATTCAGTATGTCGCGCAAGGCCGCACGCGAACTGCCGAGGCAAGACAGATGCGGTGCTGCCGCGTGTCCTTCGCCCATGATTTCCAGCACGGTATCGAGCGTACCTTGCTGGGTCGAACCGCCGGCACCGAAAGTCACGGAGAAATACTTGGGACCCAGCTCCGCCAGCCGGGCCCGGGTAATGCGCAGTTTCTCCACGCCTTCCGGGGTCTTGGGCGGAAAGAATTCAATACTGAAATTATGTGGTTTCATTTATCTTCAACCTGAAACTGGGTTATCTGCCACGCGCACTGAGCAGCAAGGTGGACAAAGCCCATGACACGATGCTGTAAAGCAAGGCACCGCCAACTGCCGACCAGAAACCGGCCACATGAAAACCACCCACCAGTTGCGCCACGACCCAGAACATCAGTCCATTGATGATCAGGATGAACAGTCCCAGCGTCAGCATGGTTACCGGCAACGTCAGCAAGACCAGCACCGGTCGCACGATGGTATTGACGAATCCGAGAATCAGCGCCGCAATCAATGCTGCGCCAAAACTGTCGACCTGCACCGAATGCAGCAGATACGGAACCGCAAGCAGCGCCAGCGCGTTGATAAGCCAGGTGATCAGCAATAACATGGGATTTCCTTTTTCAGCGTTGGAGGTATCACCGCAAGCCGGGCGCAACCTGCCGTGCGCCGCGACTTCCGTGTTGACCGCTACTCGTTGCCGAGATTAATAACGGTAGTGTTCCGGCTTGTATGGGCCGACTTTCTGCACACCGATATACGATGCCTGCTCTTCTGTCAGTTCAGTCAGTTGCGCATTCAATTTCTTCAATTGCAGGCGCGCGACCTTTTCATCCAGATGCTTGGGCAAGGTATAGACGCCAACCGGATACGACTTGGTGTTCACAAACAGTTCGATCTGCGCGATGGTCTGATTGGCGAATGACGAGCTCATCACGTACGAAGGATGGCCGGTGCCGCAACCGAGATTGACCAGGCGACCTTCTGCCAGCAGGATGATGCGCTTGCCGTCAGGGAAGATGATGTGATCGACTTGCGGTTTGATGTTTTCCCAGGTGTATTGCTTCAATGCAGCGACTTCGATTTCATTGTCGAAGTGACCGATGTTGCAGACAATAGCCTGATCTTTCATGCGCTTCATGTGGTCATGGGTGATCACATGATAGTTGCCGGTGCAGGTGACGAAAATGTCGCCGTGCTCAGCCGCGTATTCCATGGTCACGACACGATAGCCTTCCATCGCCGCCTGCAATGCGCAGATCGGATCAACTTCGGTTACCCACACCTGGGCCGACAAGGCACGCATGGCCTGGGCCGAACCCTTGCCGACATCACCGTAACCGGCGATCACGGCAACCTTGCCGGCGATCATGACATCGGTGGCGCGCTTGATGCCGTCCACCAGCGATTCGCGGCAGCCGTACAGGTTGTCGAACTTCGACTTGGTGACGGAATCATTGACGTTGATGGCTGGGAATGCCAGCTTGCCATCCTTGTGCATTTGATACAGACGATGCACGCCAGTCGTGGTTTCTTCTGTCACGCCCTTGATTTGCGCCAGACGCGACGAGTACCAGTTGGTATGCGCAGCCAAGCGTTTCTTGATCGAATTGAACAGGCAGATTTCTTCTTCCGAGGTCGGATTGTTCAGAACCGATGCGTCTTTTTCGGCACGGGTACCCAGATGCAGCAGCAAGGTAGCATCGCCGCCGTCATCCAGAATCATGTTGGCTTGTTCTTCACCCGGCCATTCGAAAATGCGGTGCGTGAATTCCCAGTATTCATCGAGCGATTCGCCCTTGTATGCAAACACTGGCGTACCGGCATCGGCAATCGCTGCCGCGGCATGATCCTGCGTCGAATAAATATTACAGGAGGCCCAACGCACCTTGGCGCCGAGTGCTTCCAGTGTCTGAATCAGCACGGCAGTCTGGATCGTCATGTGGATCGAACCGGTGATGCGTGCGCCCTTGAGCGGCTGGGCCGCGGCGAATTCTTCGCGAATCGCCATCAGGCCAGGCATTTCAGTTTCGGCGATGCGGATTTCTTTGTGACCCCATGCTGCCAGTGTCAGATCGGCAATTACGTAGTCTTGGGAAGAGGTATTGGAAGTAGTCATTACTGCGGCGTTCATCACGCCCTCCTTTCAAATTAAGAAAAAAAGAAACGTGAGCGCAGTTGCGGTGTAACGGTATCAAGCCTGGCAGGAGTTTCCTGTCGCAACGCTCCTTGATACGGAAAGGCATTGTAAAACACTTTTTGTGCGAAATGCCAACGCACATCATGCAATTCTTCTTGAATCATGAATCCCCGGAGCAGGCTTGCACCTGTCCCGGGAATACATGACTTAAACCATTACTCAGAAGCCGGCAGCTGCTTTCAGTGCCGCGGCCTTGTCAGTACGTTCCCATGTGAACTCCGGTTCTTCACGGCCGAAGTGACCATAGGCAGCGGTCTTTTGATAGATCGGACGCAACAGATCGAGCATCTGCACGATGCCCTTCGGACGCAGGTCGAAATACTCAAGCACCAGTTGCGCCAGCTTTTCATCGCTGACCTTGCCGGTACCGAAGGTGGTGACCATGACCGATGTCGGCTTGGCAATACCGATTGCATACGACACCTGAATCTGGCAACGCGACGCCAGACCGGCGGCCACGATATTCTTTGCCACATAACGGCCGGCGTAGGCAGCCGAACGGTCAACCTTGGAAGGATCCTTGCCGGAGAATGCGCCGCCGCCGTGCGGTGCTGCGCCGCCGTAGGTGTCCACAATGATCTTGCGGCCAGTCAGACCACAATCGCCTTGCGGCCCGCCGATGACGAAACGTCCGGTCGGGTTGATCAGGTAGCGGGTATTCTTGATCCATTCAGCCGGCACCACAGGGCGAATGATTTCTTCGATCGCCGCTTCTTCAATTGCCTTGTGTTCCATTTCCGGCGAATGCTGGGTCGACAGCACGATGGTATCGATTGCCACCGGACGGCCATCCACATACTTCAATGTAACTTGCGATTTGGCATCCGGACGCAGCCAAGGCAAACGGCCATCCTTGCGCAATTGCGACTGGCGCTCAACGATACGGTGCGCGTAATAAATGGCGGCCGGCATCAGTTCCGGTGTTTCGTCACAGGCATAGCCGAACATCAAGCCCTGATCGCCGGCACCCTGATCGAGATCGAGGCCCTTGCCTTCATCCACGCCTTGCGCGATGTCAGGCGATTGCTTGTCGTACGCCACCAGCACTGCGCAGCTCTTGTAATCAATACCGTAATCCGCATTGTCGTAGCCGATGCGTTTGATGGTTTCGCGTGCAACATCGATATAATCGACATTGGCGCGTGTGGTGATTTCACCGGCAAGCACGACCAAGCCGGTATTGCACAGCGTTTCAGCAGCAACACGGGATTGTGGGTCTTGGGTGAAGATGGCATCCAGAATCGCATCGGAAATCTGATCGGCGACCTTGTCGGGGTGACCTTCAGAAACGGATTCGGAAGTAAAGAGATATTCGTTGGACATACGCAGGCTCCTGCATTAAAGATTAACCATGTCGCGGCCAATCCATTGAGCCTGCGACGCTTTAGCGAATTTTGTATCCCGTCTCGCAAGTTGTCATTAACTCGACGGCTTTGTGCTATTTTACGCCTCTTGAAAAAAATCGGCAATTTCCCACGAAGTTCCCTGTTAACGGCAACTATGCTTTTTTCTTTATTCCGCCTGCTCTCATTCTTGCCGTTGCCAGTATTGCATCTGATCGGTGGCGTCACCGGCTGGGTGGTTTATCTGGCGTCCCCCTCTTATCGCAGGCGCCTGAAGCAAAACATTACGCGCGCCGGCTATCGTCAACATTTATCCAAAGCAATAACCGAATCCGGCAAAGGCATCTTTGAACTGCCGTTTGTCTGGTGTGCATCCCCGGACCGTGTATTGCGTACCGCCCGCATCGAAAACTGGGGCGTGGCGCAGGCCGCGCTCGACGCCAAGACCGGCGTCATTTTTCTGACGCCGCATCTGGGTTGTTTTGAAATCATTGCCCAATCGATTGCGACCCAGACCTCGCTGACTGCGCTGTATCGGCCGCCCCGCAAGGCCGCGCTGAAGCCGTTGATCGAAGGCGCCCGTGCGCGCGCCAATCTGCATCTGGCGCCGGCCAATCTGTCCGGCGTGCGCAGTTTGCTCAAGGCCCTCAAAAAGGGACAGGCCATCGGTTTGTTGCCGGATCAGGTGCCGCAACACGGTGAAGGGGTATGGGCGGACTTTTTTGGCAAAGCCGCTTACACCATGACGCTGTCAGCCAAACTGCAACAGATGAGCGGTGCGCCGATCATCTTGTCGTATGCCGAACGTCTTTCCTTTGGCCGCGGTTTCGTGATTCGCTTCGTCGCCTTCGAAGAAATCCTGGGCGACACCCCGGAACGGCAAGCCCGCGCCATCAATCTGGCCATGGAAAAACTGATTGCGCGCTGCCCGGCACAATATATATGGAGCTATAACCGTTACAAAACCCCGCCCGGTGTGGCAGCAGCGCCGGAGTCCGGCGCATGAGGGCATTGATTGCATTGATGTGGCTGCTGCACTGGTTGCCGCTGCCGATACTGGGACGTCTCGGCGAGGCACTTGGCTCGTTGCTGTTCATCATCATGAAGCCACGCCGGCATATCACGCTGACCAATCTGCGCCTGTGCTTTCCGGAAAAAAGCGAGGCCGAGCGCACCGTCATCGCCAGACAACATTTTCAGGCCTACGCCCGCAGCGCACTGGAACGCGGCATTTTATGGTGGGCTTCGGAAGCACGTCTGAAGCGTCTGATCAAGGTTGAGCCGGGGGTGCCATTCGAGACTTTGTCATCCGGGCCGACCATCTTGCTGTGTCCGCATTTTGTCTGCCTTGAAATACCGGGTATCGCGCTGGTGCTGAATTCGCAATTTTCGGTCTGCACCATTTACTCCCGCCAGCAAAACAAAATCGTGGACGACGCTCTGCTCAAGGGACGCTCGCGCTTTCGTCCCGTCACGCTGCTGGCGCGGGAAAAAGGAGTCAAACCGATCATCCGCGCCATGCGCGAAGGCTTGCCATTCATCATGCTGCCCGACATGGATTTCGGTATCCGCGATGGCGAGTTCGTACCGTTTTTCGGTGTCCCGGCGGCAACATTGAGCGCGCCGGCACGGATTGCCGCTGCCACCAATGCCAATGTGATTCCGGTCATCACCACCTACCTGCCCGGTTACAAGGGCTGGAAGACCACTTTTTATCCGGCGTGGGAAAACTATCCGGGCGACGATATTCTGGCGGCAACACGTCGCATGAATGCATTCATTGAAGACCGCGTGCGGGAAACCCCGGCCGAATACTTTTGGGCGCACAAACGCTTCAAGACCCGCCCACCAGGGTTGCCCGACGTCTACGACAAATAAATACAGCGCCCACCTGATATAGAAGAGCGCTCTATAATCCAGTATGAAAATCAAATTCACCAAGATGCATGGCGCCGGCAATGACTTTGTTGTCATCGACGCCATCAACCAGCAAATCGACCTCAGCCCGGCGCAGTGGAAGTTCATCGCGGACCGGCGCTTCGGCATTGGTGCCGATCAGATGCTGGTGGTAGAAAAACCGCAATCGGCCGATGTCGACTTCCGTTATCGGATATACAACGCCGATGGCGGCGAAGTTGAACAATGTGGCAACGGCGCCCGCGCCTTTGCACGCTTCGTCAGCGACAAAGGCTTGACCGCCAAACGAGCCATTCGGGTTGAAACCATGTCCGGGATTATTGAACCGACGCTGGAAAGCGATGGCCGTGTCACGGTCGATATGGGCGCACCGATATTGACTCCGGCCCAGGTACCCTTCAATGCGAATGGACTGAGCGGCAAAAACGAAGGCAACGATATTTTGTGGCCACTCGATGTCAATGGCCAGACTACCTGGATTTCAGTGGTCTCCATGGGCAACCCGCATGCCGTGCAAATCGTTGACGATACGGAAGCGGCCCCGGTATTGACCGATGGCCCGGTGATTGAACATCACCCGCGCTTCCCCAACCGGGTCAACGCCGGTTTCATGCAAATCGTTGATCGTCACTACATCAAATTACGGGTATTCGAACGCGGTGCCGGCGAAACCCTGGCCTGTGGCACCGGTGCTTGCGCTGCAGTAGTAGCAGGCATTCTGCGTGGCTTGCTGGATGCACCGGTGGCGGTGCAAACACACGGTGGCGAACTGGTAATCAACTGGGATGGCGCCGGCCAGTCAGTCAAGATGACCGGACCGGCGGTCTCCGTATTCGAAGGCGAGATCGAGCTCTGATCTCACTCCGGCACGGGATCGGCGACCTCGTCAGCCGCTTCCGCCATTGCCGGCAATGCCGTCTTCAAACGATAGAGGCGTTGCCGGTAATTCCCTTCCGGTCCACTCAGGCTGCAATCGACATCTTCGAACAAGCGCCCGATACGATTCAGCGCCTGTCGCTCTTCACCGGTCTCTATTAATATGAGGCGACGTTTGCTGCGGGTGTAATAAGCGCGGATATCCACTACCAGACAATGTCCGCAGTCGGCTTGATGCAAATCGATCAGCAAGGCCTCCGGACGTGTCAGTCCGAACAAGATTGCCAGTTCGATACGTGCCGCCAGAAATGGGTAGGCATTCATCAGTTCACGCGTCAATTGCTCCCGCGCTTGCAGCGCCCACGGAGCCGGGGCCGAGCGATCAGCAATTTTGGCCAGCAAGTCGCCGGCATTGGCGTTGCCTTGGGCACTGGCCTTTTGCAACCAATACACCGCACGCACATCATTGGCAGGATCGTCACGCCGGTTGCGCCAGGCACTGACACCACATTCCAGTTGCGCCTTGGCATGTCCCATTTCGGCTGCGCGCTCCAGATAATGCTGAGCGTCTGCCAGATTGCGCTGGGAAAACTCGGGCTTCAGATAAATGCGCGACAACGCATACCAGGCCGCCGCCTGGCCGCGCTCACCGGCGAGGGTCAGCCAGCGTATCGCTTTCTTATAGTTGGCTGATCCCAATCCGGGAAAGGTGCGTTCGCCATCCTCGTCCATGCGTGCATACAACAATCCGAGCGACAGTTGCGCCGCCTTGTCATCTGCATAAGAGGCAAGCTCGAGAATTTCCTGCACCTCATCGATATCCACTCGCTTGCCACGCAGCAATACCGTTGCCAGCCGGGACAACACATTGATATTGTCAGCGCCCAGTTGCTGCGCCAATACTGCCGAAGGCGCGTTCAATTGCGGCAACTCCTCACGGTGCTGTACCAGCAGGCTGCGCGCCAGCGGCAACGCACGCTGCAAGAAACCCTCCCAGTCGCCGCGCTGCCATGCCTCATCCGCCAGCACTTGCTGGGCTTGCTCAACGCCCGCATCTGCCGCCCTTTGCGCCCAAGAGGCGCCGGCCGGGGCCGATACCTCCGGATCCGCCTCCGGATCCGCCTGCGAGGCGACTGCGCCACCCGCGCCGTGCTGCGCCAGCAACCACTGCGCATCCGCCATGCCGGCATGCGCTGCCGCTTCCAATGCCTTGATCGCCTTGCCATGCATCTGCATGGCTGCTGCCTGAGCCCCGTTCAGTAGTACCAAACGCGCAAACACCAGACCCGCCTGAATCAGGCCGGCATCGAAAGCCCGTTCATACCAGACCGCAAAATCCAGTGGTTTCGACTGCTGTGCCACGACTTCATAACTGATATGTTCGCCGATCAACAACCAGGCATCCGCCATATCCTGTCGTGCAGCTCGCTCCAGCCAGTGCAGGGCAGTGGCGTAACTCTGTGGCAGACCATTACCGCCAAACAGATAGCGCCGTCCCAATGCCAGTTGCGCCTCCGCCTTGCCTGCCCGTGCCGCACGAATAATTGCCAGATCCTCGCGATTCGCCATCAGCCCATCCAATTCAGCATCAAAACCAAAATTATCCTCCATAAGCAGGATTTGTTTTTTAAAGAAACAATATTGCCGGTGAAGCGCAACATTTAAACAACGATCCC
The DNA here is from genome assembly GCF_001189915.1 of Herbaspirillum autotrophicum. Lineage (GTDB taxonomy): Bacteria > Pseudomonadota > Gammaproteobacteria > Burkholderiales > Burkholderiaceae_D > Herbaspirillum > Herbaspirillum autotrophicum. Next base: position 54,421 of record NZ_LFLS01000028.1, on the reverse strand, counting down.
GGCCGAAACAAGGGTTAACAACATCCCACCGGCTGCACCCGATGATTTACAAATCCGACAAGCCTGCGCATCCGATCCGGAAGAAGTTTTCGCCCCAAGCGTCAGAAAAAAACAACACTCCTTCGGGAGTTTGCTGATTTCAACCAAATTTTCACGGCGCAAACGACCAATCTGAGGCGTCGCCCAGTGAGAACCCTTAATGTCTCACCATCCGACTAGATGTACGGATCCTCAAGACTATTTTTATAGAAGGATGTCAAATGAAAAAATCTCTGCTTGCACTGGCCGTTCTCGGCGCGTTTGCAGGTGCTGCACAAGCACAAAGCTCCGTTACTATCTACGGTATCGTTGATACCGGTATCACCTACACAAGCAAAGTTGGCAGCGTCGCAGGCACTCCTCAAGCGACAGCAACTGGCAGCCGTTTCGGCCTGAATTCTGGCATTCTGCAAGGCTCCCGTATCGGTTTCAAGGGCGTTGAAGATCTGGGCGGCGGTTTGAGCGCAGTGTTCAACCTGGAAGCTGGTTTCCAAAACGACACAGGCGCAATGCAAGGTGCTGATGCATCGACACCATCGAGCCTGTTCCGTCGCAAGTCGGTTGTTGGTCTGCAAGGCGGCTTCGGTGCCGTTCTGGCCGGTCGTCAAACTGATATCCTGGACGACATCGGTGGTTCGATGACTGGCGTTGGCGATTTCGGCGGCGTTATTTCTAACGTTGGTTCCGGTCTGTCGCGTCTGCAAGGTACACGTACTAACAACTCGATCCGTTACAACACCAACAATCTGGGTGGCTTCACCGGTAGCCTGATCTATGGCTTCGGCGAAACAGCTGGCTCGGCATCTGCTGGTCAAGCATGGGGTCTGGGCGGTAAGTACGAAAACGGTCCTTTGGCATTGGCTGCAGCTTACTACCAAGCTAAAGCTAACGGCGCTAGCACTTTGAACAACGCCGGTGCTGCTGATACTAGCATCACATCGACAACACTGAACTCCGCATACGCTAATCCTAACGTTAGCGGCACAGTGCTGAAGACTTGGACTCTGGCTGCTGCTTACCAAATCGGCGCCGCCAAGATCTACGGTAACTGGTCCCGCGTGAAGCAACCAGGTGCAGCCGCTACAGGTTACGGCAGCTTTGCAGCAGCTTCGGCAGCTCCAGCTAACTTCTTGGGTTCAACTTCGGGTACTGTTGCTCCTAACGCCGGTTCGAACACTGGTTACACCATCGGTGGCAGCAACATGGACAAGGCTGACTTGTTCGAATTGGGCGGCAACTATGCGTTGTCCCCATCGTTGAAGCTGCTGGCCAGCGTGCAACACTCGCGTCTGAACTTCGTTGGTGCTGACAGCAAGGGTAAGCTGACACAGATCAACCTGGGTACAGACTACTGGCTGTCGAAGCGTACAGATATCTACGCTTTCCTGTCGAACCTGCGTGCTAGCAACGCTTACAACCCAGGTATCGGTGCCAGCTCGATCGGCTCCGCTCCTTCCGGTGCAGATGCTAGCCAAACAGCTGTTAGCGTTGGTATTCGTCACAAGTTCTAATTTAAGTAGCTGATTGCGCAACGTTCATTCGTTGAGAAATCAGTAACTTGATTGGAAATTGAAGGGCTTGCATGAGCAATCATGCAAGCCCTTTTTTCTATGGCCTCGCCCGGAAAATATCGTCCGCCAACATGATGCCAAGGAGAGTCCTCCGACTGCAGGCATCGCAGGTTGTCATATCACCCGATAGCGTAGATAATTCCCCCGGTGCTGCTTTCCCGCTTCACTTTGTACCCCGCCGCATATAGCGGTCGCCTTTAACAACCTCATCAAAGCAAATGACCGCTCATCTGGACTCTGATTCAATTGCCGACTACCTGCTCGACCATCCGCACTTTTTTGAAGAGCATGCGGAGTTGCTGTCGCGGATCAAACTGACCAGTCCGGTGCTTGGCCGCGCCATTTCCCTGCAAGAACGGCAAATGGAAATTCTGCGCGAAAAGATCAAGGTGCAGGAATTGCACATGGCCGACCTGCTGCGCATCGCACAGGAAAACGATGAGATCACCAACAAATTCCAGTCATGGACACGCTCTTTGCTGCTGACGCGCAATGTGGCCGACCTGCCACGTGCCCTGGTGGATAACCTGCACAGTACATTCAACGTCCCGCAAGTCACATTGCGCTTGTGGAATTTGCCTGAAGCACATGCCGGCAGCTGGTACACCGAAGCCGTTTCGGATGATGCCCATATCTTCGCCAATGGACTGACCGCCCCGTTTTGCGGTCCCAATAACGATTTTGAAGCGGTCGCATGGTTGCCCGATCCGTCTGCAGTGAAGTCGGTGGCAATCTTGCCATTGCGACTCGGCGCTGCCCCCGAGGCATATGGCTTGCTGGTGCTTGGCTCCTCGGATCCGAGCCGTTTCAGCGCCGATATGGGCACCGACTTTCTGACCCGCATCGGCGAAACTGCCAGTGCCGCCCTGTCCAGCCTGCTACACTGAAATACCTTCTTCTTTCCCCGGACTGCGCGTGACTGACAACGCCACCGTTCTGAAGCAATACCTGGACAGCTTGCAGTTGCGCAAGCTGTCGCCGCATACCATCAGCAGTTACGGCCGCGATCTCGACGAACTGGTCGCGCTGGCCAACGCCACCGCCGTTCCGCTGCAAGCCGTCAGCCATACCAACGTCCGCAAATTTGCTGCCCAGTTGCACGCCCGTGGTCTCAATGCCCGTTCGATTTCGCGCAAACTGTCGGCGTGGCGCGGCTTCTTCGATTGGTTATCGGAGCAGATCACCCTGCCCTCCAATCCGGTTGATGGTGTCAAAGCCCCGAAAAAATCCAAACCCTTACCAAAGGCGCTGGCCGCCGATGACGCCGTTCGCCTGGTATCGCAACCCAATCCGGTGAAAGATGCCGAGGCCCCGGCGCAATTGTGCAATCGCGCCATGTTTGAGCTGCTTTACTCCAGCGGCTTGCGCATCTCGGAACTGGTCGGGCTGGATGAACGTTACCGGCATGAAGCCAACTACAGCTCATTGGGCTGGATCGATTTCGACAGCGCCGAAGTCACGGTCACCGGTAAAGGCAACAAGATGCGCAGCGTGCCGGTCGGGGCGCCGGCGATGCAGGCACTCAAGCAATGGCTGACAGCACGCACCGGCATGATCGCCCGCATTGCCGGCGCCGATCATAATGCCCTGTTCTTATCTGAACGCGGCACCCGCATGACGCCACGCGTCGCGCAATTGCGACTCAAGGCCCACGGCCAGGCGCTGGGACTGGCCACCGATGTCCATCCCCACATGTTGCGCCATTCATTCGCCTCGCACGTGCTGCAAGGTTCCGGCGATTTGCGCGCGGTGCAGGAAATGCTCGGCCACGCGTCGATCACTGCCACCCAGGTCTACACTTCGCTCGATTTCCAGCGGCTGGCACAGGTCTACGATGCCGCCCACCCGCGCGCCAAAAAAGTCGAGCCCAGGTAGCCCGCTCAGCCGAGCCAGTCAAATTGGGGCATAATCGGTCTGGCACTTCTTCCACCGTAGATCAGCTTTCCGGCATCAGCACAATGAAACCCAAATCCGCAGCCCCCTCAGCCCACCACCACACGCACGATCCGCGCGAAGTGCATGCGTTGGCAGAGGTGCAATTGCGCGACGCCGCAGTACGCGTCACGCAGGCCCGCGTCAATGTGCTGGCAACGTTGATTGCGGCGCGCAGCGCGGTGTCGCATCAGGATATTCAGGATACCTTCGTCGATATGGACCGGGTCACCTTGTACCGTGCGCTCGATTGCCTGACCGAAGCCGGACTGGCGCACAAGATTGCCAGCGATGATCGCATCTTCCGCTACAGCGCCGGCACCGAACACAGTGAACACGGCACCCATGCGCATGCTCAACATCAACACGGACATTTCAAATGTACTCGCTGTGCGCGCGTATTTTGTCTGGATGGCAGCGGCGAAGCCGGGTTTCTGGAGAGCGTATTACCGGCCCTCGCCTCCAAACCGCAATCGGCAGCGACACAGTTGCAGACCGCGCTGCAAAAGACGTTGGGAAAAGGTTTTCAGAGCCACGAAGTGGAACTGACGATCAAAGGCTGGTGCGCCGACTGCGCCGATTAACACACCATCCGCAGCAATGCAGGTGTCCGTTATTTGCGTGCCTGCAAACGATGCAAATGCTTGGTCAACTGCCGTACCGAACGCAGCTTGACGTCGACATAAGAAGGATGGCTGCTCATCAGCCGCCGCACGCTCTGCGCCGGCACATGCGGATTTCCCGGCAGATATTGCGTCACCAATACGGTACGCATGCCGAGCTGTCTGGCTGACTTCAGATTGACCGCCGTATCTTCCACCAACACACAACGCCGCGCCGAAGTCCGTTCCCGCGCTACCAGCTTGCGCAGTAATTGCCGCGATGGCTTGGGGCGCAATTGCCGATGCACCCGCATCGACTCAATCGAAATATGCTTGGCAAAATGACGGTGCAAACCGATATGCCGCAACACTGCGCGCGCATAATTGAGCGGCGCATTGGTCAGCAGGATTTTCTTGCCCGGCAAGCGTTCCAGCAAATGCAACAACCCGCGCTCGGCGCGTATCATGGCCGGCAAATCGTCGAAATGATGGGCGTCGCGCAAAAACTCTTCGGGACGTACCTGATGGTGTTGCACCATGCCCAACAAAGTGGCACCGTACAATTTCCAGTAACGCTGGCGCAGTGCGTTGACCGAGTCGGCGTCGGCCGGCAAGCCGGCATCGCTGAGAACACGTGTCATGAAGACATTCATGTTGACATTGATCGCCGGAAAGATCGCGTGCGAGGCGTTGTGCAGGGTGTTGTCGAGATCGAACAACCAGAGCGGTGTAGTATTTGGCAACTTGAATGGAAGAAGGCAAAGAAAAAGTGCGACGTACGATTATAGTGTTATTCGGCTGGCTGCTCTGCGTTTATCAGCCAGCAGCCGGCGCCGCCGATCTGCTATCGCCTCCGGTCAAGAGCGGCGCGCTGTTCAGCATCCAGAATGCCGGCCACACGCTGTACCTGTTTGGCACCATCCATGTCGGCACGCCCGATTTTTATCCACTGGAAGCGCGTGCCATGCAGGCCATGGCACAAGCTCCGGTCATCGCCCTTGAGCTTGATCCCGGGCAAACCCAGGTCATGCAGGCCGCCGTGCAAAAGTACGGTTTGTATCCGCCGGGCCAGACCTTCAAAACCGCGCTGAGTCCGACGCAACAGCGGCCCTTGCTGGCGGCGCTGAAAAAATACAATCTGGCACCTGACAATCTGCTGCGCTTCAAGCCGTGGATGCTGGCAATGGCGCTGACGCTCAATGAGTTCATCGACAAAGGCTACCAGCCGGAGTTGGCCATCGACAGTTACATTGCCAACTACGCGCAACAACACGACAAACCCATCGTCGAACTGGAAGGCGCTGCGGCGCAAATGGCGCTGTTCGGCCAATTGAATGACAAGCAACAAATCAGCTTGTTGCAAGATACGATTCGCGAACTGTCGCATCCCGATACGGCGCAAAAAGTCGTCGAGCTGGCCGAGGTCTGGCGCACTGCCAATGTTGGTGAGCTGGAGAGCTTGCTGCGCGACATGCGCACCGACCATAGCGTGGCCGGAAAATTCGCGACCGATGTCTTGCTCGATCAGCGCAATCCCAAACTGGCTGACGGCATTGCCGGCCTGCTGCAGAAACAGGATCAGGCGTTCGCCGCCATCGGCATTCTGCACCTGGCCGGGCCGAACAGTGTTCCGGCCTTGCTGGAACAACGCGGCTATCGGGTACAGCGCATTTATTGACGGTGAGAATGTTGCAGGAGTGAATCAGACGCTGGGATGACAGCCCCGTGAGGCCGTCATCCCGCAACAGCGGATCAGTGCGAGCGGATCATGGTGCCGAACGCTTGCTCGGTCAGCACTTCCAGCAACAGCGAGTGTTCAATGCGACCGTCGATGATATGCACGGTATTGACGCCGGATTTGGCAGCATCCAGCGCCGACGAAATCTTTGGCAGCATGCCGCCGGAGATGGTGCCATCTTCAAACATCTCATCAATTTCGCGGGCCGACAGATCGGTCAGCAAATTACCCTTCTTGTCTTGCACGCCGGCGATGTTGGTCATCATGATCAATTTCTCGGCATGCAGGATTTCGGCAATCTTGCCGGCCACGACGTCGGCATTGATGTTGTAAGCCTGGCCATCATCACCAAAACCGATCGGCGAAATGATCGGGATGAATGCATCATCCTGCAATGCCTTGACCACCGCCGGATTGATCGCTTCGATCTCGCCCACAAAACCGATATCGAGGAATTCGCCCGGCTTTTCCTTGTCCGGCATGCGCATCTTGCGCGCACGGATCAGGCCGCCGTCCTTGCCGGTCAGGCCAACTGCCTGGCCGCCGTAATGATTGATCAGCATGACGATGTCTTGCTGCACTTCGCCGCCGAGCACCCACTCCACCACTTCCATGGTTTCTTCATCGGTAATCCGCATGCCTTGCACGAAGGTACCTTGCTTGCCGATCTTCTTGAGAGCGTTGTCGATTTGCGGACCGCCGCCGTGCACCACTACCGGATTCATGCCGACCAGCTTGAGCAAAATCACGTCGCGCGCAAAACCGTGCTTGAGACGGTCTTCGGTCATGGCATTCCCACCGTATTTGACGACGATGGTCTTGCCGTGAAATTTGCGGATGTATGGCAGTGCCTCGGCCAGAATCTCGGCTTTGATCTTGGGGGCGACTTCAGTCAGGTCGGTCATGGATAAATCCTGCACAAGGAGGTATTCGGAATGTCCGCGATTTTACATGGAAAGCGTCAACGGATTGTTGCGTTTTGACGGCAATAATGCCGATTTCAGTCATATCGGGCGCAGCTTAGCCGGCACATGCCCGCAACTCTTGATTGGGAAACTTCAGCTTGATCTTGTCGAGCGCAGATTGCGCGGCGGCATCCATGTCACGCAACTGGAAAATCAGTTTGGTCGAACTGACATTACGCGCCACGATACGCGCGCTGCGCACGCCTTTTGGTATCAGTTGGCCGATGTAAGCCTTGGCCGCTTCTTCGGTCTTGAAGATGCCGAGCGAAATGCCCCAGCGCAAGGCCGGATTGGCTGACGATTCCGGAATCACGTAAAAGTCTTGAATCCCGAGCCGGCGCAATTCGGCGGCCTTGCGGTCGGCACCATCCTTGCCGTCTTGCGACGGGATATACACCATGTGACTGGCGGCTTCCTGAATACTGCGCTGCACCGGCTTGACCTTGAGCGACAGACCGGTCAGTTGCGCCTCAAACCGTTTGGCCTCGGCGGCACTGAAATTGCCGACCTCGACGCAGGCCGTCACGATCGGCGCGGCCGGCGGCGCGGAAACCGGAGGCAGCACAGGCGCCGGTTCAGTCTTGGCAGCAGCGGTATCGACGGCATTTTCCGCCGGCGCGTCGGCCGTCGCCCGCACCGGCGTCACCAGCTTGGCGCTGTTGGGCGGCAAAATAGTCAGCGCCTGCGGCTGCACCTGCTGTGCCAGGCGTTGCGGCTCATGGCGTTCCGGCGCCGGCGCGCCGAGATAACCCCGCTGCATCGCGAACAATGCGCCATTGGCAATCAACAGCAGGCAAAAGAATATTTTCAGCATCATGAATTGGCAGCCGGCACCGGCAGCGGTATATCGATGGTCATGGCACCGCGCCTTCCGCACTGGCGACATGCAATCCGATCAGCACCAGATTATCGACCGTTTCGTGCGGCACCGCCAGATACGGTGCCAGTATCGCCCCGGCACCACCGGCCAATATACACAAGACATCACCGCTCAACTGGCGTTGCGCAGCAGCCGCACGCTCGATGGCCCCGGTCTGAGCCGCAATGCAGCCGGCAATGATGGCATCGACCGTGTTATCGGCAAACGGCGTCGTGATCGGCGCAATGGTTTTGATCTGCGGCAATTGCGCGGTATTCAATGCCAGCGACGTCGCCATCACCCCCAGCCCCGGCAAGATCATGCCGCCGCTGAAATGACCATCGGCGCTGACTGCATCGACCGTGGTCGCGGTACCGCAGGTCGCAACGATCAGCGCCCGCGCCGGAAACAAGGCATGGGCGCCGATGGCAGAGGCAAACCGATCACAGCCCAGTTGCGCCGGATTACGGTAGCCGTTGCGAATCCCCGCCAACGACGCTTGCGAGGCAAACCAGACAATCCCGATCTCGCTGCATGCGCTGCGCAGTATTTCCTGCAATGCCTCCGCCAGTACCTGGCCGGCGACATTGGAAATCAATGCCCGGGAAATGCCCAGGCCGCGCCAGGCGTCGGCCAGCGTGGCAATATCAGCGCGCTCCACCGACCCGCTGTGTTGCCAGTGCGAGGCCCCCGTCACTGCGGCATCCGTATTCGCCGCCGCATGCGGCAGCGCCCATTTGATACGGGTATTGCCGGCGTCGATCAGGAGCAGCATCAGACCGGCTCCCGCAAGCGTAATGACACATCACCGGCCACGACTGCCACCCGGCCTTGTGCCGTGGTCATCAGAAAGCGACCGATGTCATCGACGCCGACCGCGATACCTTCATGCTGGATACGGTCGCCGTCGAGAATCCGCACCTGCTCGCCACTGTAGGCATGCAAATTGTTCCAGCGTGCTGCAAACGGCGCGAAGCCTTGCTGATCGAACAAGGCCAGCATGTCGCTCAAGGCACTCAGGATGATGGCCAGGATCCGCTCCCGGCTCTGGTCCTGCAACTCGGGGATCGCGGCCGCCGAACGTCCGATCTCGGCTTCCAGGCCGGCCGGCATGTCCAGATTCAGGCCGATCCCGATCACCGCCCAGGTGGCCTGGGCGCCGGCGCTTTTGACGCTGGCCGTCTCGATCAGAATCCCGGCCAGTTTGGCACCATCGCGCAAGACATCGTTGGGCCATTTCAGATTGACCGTCACGCCAAAGACTTGCAACGCTTCCGCCAGTGCGATGCCGACTGCCAGCGGCAGGCCGACCAGGCCGTGCAGCGGACGCTCGAATTTCCAGGCCAGCGAAAAAGTCAGCGCCGATGCCGGCGTGGTATGCCAGCGCCGGCCGGCGCGGCCACGGCCTGCGGTCTGCGCCTGCGCCACCAACAATTGCGGGCGGCTCAAGGTCGCCACCGCCTGCATCAGATCGGCATTGGTGGAGCCGGTCGCGGCCACCACACTGATGGCGACCGCCTTGGCGTTCTGATTGCTCGAATCGGCGATCAGCGCGGCGATGCGCGACGCTGACGGGAGTGGGTTCAGGGATTCCATAACGCGCATTGTAACGGTTGTCGTCCATGCAAGCGACGACGAAATGGGTTACCCTCGCACGCATGGAAGCCCCGTCTCAAGATCCGGCCCCGACCGCCATCCCGCCTCTGCCGCCCAAACCCGCCGCTTCTTCATTTGCCCGGGTCAGCCTGCTGGTCTACACGCTGCTGATCGTGTACGCCAGCTGGTATCCGTTTTCCGGCTGGCGCGACATGGGACTGCAACCATTCGACTATCTCTCGGCGCGCTTGCCCTATTACTGGACCCTGTTCGATCTGTGGACCAACATCGTCGGCTACATACCGCTGGGCATGTTGCTGGTGTTCTCGCTGCATCCGTTGCTGAAGGCACGCTGGGCGATCCTGCCCGGCATTCTGGCAGGCGCACTGCTGTCGGCCTGCATGGAAGCGGTGCAAACCTATCTGCCGACCCGCGTGCCGTCCAATCTGGATCTCGCCACCAACATCCTCGGCACCGCCATCGGTGCCCTGCTCGGTGCCCTTACCAGCCGCTATTTTTTGCAAAACAGCCGCCTGCTGGCATTACGCCAGCGCTGGTTTTCACGCGAAGCCAGCCGTGGCCTGGTGGTAGTGGCCTTGTGGCCGCTGGCGCTGATCTATCCGCAAAACCATCTGTTCGGACTCGGTCATGTGATTCCGTTCCTGTCCGGGCTGCTGTCCGATCTGCTCGACACGCCGATCGATCTCGCCACCTGGTGGATCAACAGCGCCCAACTGAGCGCCGAACAATACTGGCTGGCTGAAATCATCATCACCGCTTGCGGCCTGACCGGCGCTACCTTGATGATGCTGTTGCTGCTGCGTCCGCAAGCGCCGAAAAATGCACTGGCGGCGCTCTATCTGATCAGCATCATTGCCGTCAAATCGCTGGCCTGCGCCTTGTTTTTTGCACCGGAAAACGCCTTTGCCTGGATCACCCCGGGCGCCGTCGGCGGCATCTTCATCGGCACCCTGATGCTGGCCGGCCTGGCCTTCGCACCGCCGCTGGCGCAACGCCGGATAGCGGCGCTGGCGCTGATCTTCAATCTGGTGCTGACCAATGCCGTGCCGCCCAATCCTTACTTTATTTCCACTTTGCAAACCTGGGTCCAGGGAAAATTTCTGAATTTCAACGGCGCGGCGCAATTCCTGTCCGTGCTGTGGCCCTTCCTGGCGCTCTGGTTTTTATATCATCCGGTACACCGCAAGGCCCGCGGTGTATGATTCCAGCTTGCTCACATCGAGAAACTTTCCATGTCCGACACCCCTTTTTACGAACATCACGTCTTTTTCTGCCTGAATCAACGCAAACCCGGTGAACGCACCTGCTGCGCCGACAAAGGTGCACAAGCAGCGCAAGAACATGCCAAAAAACGCATCAAGCAACTGGGTCTGGCCGGGGAAGGCAAAGTCCGCATCAACAAGGCCGGATGTCTGGAACGCTGCGAAGAAGGTCCGGTGGTAGTGATTTATCCGCAGGGCACCTGGTACACCTATGTCGACAATCAAGACATTGATGACATCATCGATACCCATATCGTCGGCGGCAAGATCGTCGACCGTCTCAAGATCTGAATCCTGAACCATCTGCAATGAACGCCCATACCCAATCCTTTTCGATCGCCGGTGCTGCCGGTGCGCTGGAATGCGCCCTCGATCTGCCTGACAGCGAACAGTTTGCCGCACCGCGCGGGCTGGCGCTGGTAGCCCATCCGCACCCGCTCTATGGCGGCACCATGGACAATAAAGTGACGCAAACGCTGGCGCGCAGTTTCCTCGCGCTCGGTTACGTCACGGTCCGCATGAATTTTCGCGGCGTCGGCCAATCGGCCGGCGAGCATGACCACGGCAACGGCGAGACCGATGACATGGCACTGCTGCTGAGCCACATGCAGAAGCAATATCCGGAATTGCCGGTGGCGCTGGCCGGTTTCTCGTTCGGCACCTTCGTGCAGTCGCAACTGCAACAGCGCCTGATCGCGCAGAATGCGCCGGCCGAACGGCTGGTACTGGTCGGTTCGGCGGCCGGCAAATGGGCCATGCCGCCGGTGCCGGCCAACACCATCCTGATTCACGGTGAAGTGGATGACACCATTCCGCTGAGCGCCGTGCTTGACTGGGCAAGGCCGCAAGACATTCCGGTCATCGTGATTCCCGGCGCCGATCACTTTTTTCACCGCAAGCTGCAACATATCAAAAACCTGGTGGTCGAAATGTGGCATCGCCGGGCCGGCTAGCCAGCCTGACGCTGCAGACCGACGTAGCAATCGCCGTGACATGTTGTCGTGGCGTTTATAATCGCGCATTGATGTATCTGATGTATCAATTCATCTCTTTCCAAACTACAGGCCCGTGTGCACTTCGGCGGGCCACCTAATCTACACCTGATGATGAAAAAACTACTCGCGGCAATCGCCGCAACCGTCTTTACTTTCTCGGCAGCAAGTGCCCAATCCCTGCCACCGCCCACTATTGCCGCCAAGTCCTGGCTGTTGCTGGATGCGTCGAGCAATCAGATCATGGCTTCGCAGGAAGCCGACATGCGTGTCGAACCGGCATCGCTGGTCAAGCTGATGACGGCTTACCTGGCATTTGCAGCCGTGCGCGACAAACGCCTCAATCTGGAACAGGAAGTCAGCGTTTCCGTGAATGCATGGAAAGTCGACCCAAGCAGCTCCAAGATGTTCATCGAACCGAACAAGCCGGTATCGATCAACAATCTGCTGTACGGTCTGATCTCGGTCTCCGGCAATGATGCTGCCGTCGCACTGGCCGAAGCCGTCTCCGGCACCACCGACGCATTCGTGGTGTCGATGAACCGCGAAGCCGAACGTCAAGGCCTCAAGGGTACCCACTTCAGCAACCCGCATGGCTTGCCAAGTCCTGACACTTACACCACCGCGCGCGATCTGGCCGTGTTGTGCCGTAACCTGATCAACGATTTCCCCGAGTTCTACAAAACCTATTATTCGGTCAAGAAATTCACTTACAACAACATCACCCAACCTAACCGCAATCGTTTGCTGTGGCTGGACCCGACCGTCGACGGCATGAAGACCGGTCACACCGACAGCGCCGGTTACTCGCTGATCACTTCGGCCAAACGTCCGGTTGCCAACGGCGAACGCCGTCTGATTTCGGTCATCGTCGGCACCACATCGGATCAGGTCCGTACACAAGAAAGCCAGAAGCTGCTGAACTGGGGCTTCCAGAACTTTGACGCCGTCAAGCTCTACAGCAAGGGCCAGGTAGTCGATACACCGGATGTCTGGAAGGGTTCGCAAGGCAAGATCAAGATCGGCTTCACCCGCGATATTTACGTGACCGTACCGAAAGGCACTGCCGAACGCATCAAGCCGCGTCTGGAACGCAACGATCCGCTGATCGCACCAATCACTGAAAATACCAAGGTCGGTACACTGAAGGTAATGATCGACGACAAGGCCGTGGTTGAATTGCCGCTGGTGGCACTGGAATCGGTTGGACCTGCCGGCATCTTTGGTCGCGCCTGGGATTCGCTGCGCTTGCTGTTCAAGTAATTGCTGGCATGATTGCGCTGCCGGCAGGACCGGCAGCAGCAACATGCGCAGCGCCCAAGAAAAAACCACCGTTTTTACACGGTGGTTTTTTTTATTGCCTTGCGCCTTGGCGAGACTTTACGATTTAAGCCGACACTGCTTCCGACTTGGCCACCGCTACCGGCGCTTCGTCCGGTGCCGACGAGCGGATCAAGTGATCAAACGCGCTCAGTGCTGCCTTCGCGCCTTCACCCACCGCGATCACGATCTGCTTGTACGGCACGGTGGTGACGTCACCGGCAGCAAACACACCGGGAATCGAAGTCTGACCACGTGCATCCACTTCGATTTCGCCATGCTTGCTCAATGCCACGGTGCCCTTGAGCCATTCGGTATTCGGCACCAGACCGATTTGCACAAACACGCCTTCGAGTTCGATATGTTTGATCTCGCCCGATTCGCGTTCCTTGTAGGTGATGCCGTTGACCTTCTTGCCGTCGCCGGTAATCTCGGTGGTTTGGGCCGAGGTAATCACCGTCACGTTCGGCAGGCTGCGCAGCTTGCGTTGCAACACCGCATCGGCACGCAATTCAGCACCGAATTCGATCAGGGTCACATGACTCACTACGCCAGCCAGATCGATGGCGGCTTCGACACCGGAGTTGCCGCCGCCAATTACCGCCACGCGCTTGCCCTTGAACAATGGGCCATCGCAGTGCGGGCAGTAAGCGACACCCTGATTACGGTATTCGCGCTCACCCGGCACGTTGATTTCGCGCCAGCGGGCACCGGTCGACAGGATCACGGTCTTGCCCTTGAGCACGCCGCCGTTGGCCAGTTTGACTTCGATCATGTTTTCGCCCGGCACCAATGCTTCGGCGCGCTGCACGTTCATGATGTCAACGTCATAGCTTCTGACGTGTTGCTCCAGTGCGGTCGCAAATTGCGGACCTTCGGTCGCCTGCACCGAGACAAAATTTTCAATCGCCAGCGTATCCAGTACCTGACCGCCGAAACGCTCGGCCACGACACCGGTGCGAATACCTTTGCGTGCAGCATAAATCGCTGCTGCCGCACCGGCAGGACCGCCGCCGACGATCAATACGTCATACGGTTCCCTGGCGCTCAGCTCTTCGCCCTTGCGCGCGGCGGCGCCGGTATCGAGGCGCGCCAGAATTTCTTCGACGCCGGTGCGTCCCTGACCGAACACTTCACCGTTCAGATATACGGTTGGCACCGCCATGATCTGGCGCTTTTCCACTTCATCCTGGAACAGGGCGCCATCGATGGTGACCGGGCGAATGCGTGGGTTGATGATCGACATTACATTCAGCGCCTGGACCACTTCGGGACAGTTCTGGCAAGTCAGCGAAATATAAGTTTCAAATGTATAGTCGCCGTCCAGATTGCGAATCTGTTCGATGACCTTGTCATCCAGCTTGACCGGATGACCGCCGACCTGCAGCAAGGCAAGTACCAGCGATGTAAATTCATGGCCCATCGGAATACCGGCGAACTGTACGCTGATATCGGTTCCGGGGCGGGTCAATGCAAAGGAAGGCTTGCGTGTCGCGGCATCGCTGCGCTCAGTCAGCGTAATGCGATCCGACAGGGTCACGATTTCTTCCAGCAATTCCTTCAACTCACGAGACTTGGCGCCATCATCCAGCGACGCGACGATCTCGATCGGTTGAGTGACCTTTTCCAAATAGGTTTTCAATTGGCTTTTGAGATTGGCATCCAACATGATGTTTCCGTTTCCTCTGATGTGAGATTTAATGTGTCCGGGCTCCGGCCACCGGCCTTGTGAGCCACAGGCTGTCATTCAGCCCGGACAATGCTGCGGTATTTCTTTACTGCCAGACCACCGTAAATCGTTGAGTGGACGCCATGTCCACTCCATTACCTGATTTAGATTTTTCCGACCAGATCCAGCGATGGCTTCAGTGTTTCTGCGCCTTCAGTCCACTTGGCAGGGCAAACTTCACCTGGGTGGGAAGCCACGTATTGAGCAGCTTTCACCTTGCGCAGCAATTCCGAAGCGTCGCGGCCGATACCGTTGTCGTGGATTTCCAGAATCTTGATCTGACCTTCTGGATTGATCACGAACGTACCGCGCAGTGCCAGGCCTTCTTCTTCGATCAGCACGTCGAAGTTGCGCGCCAGTGTTGCTGTCGGATCACCGACCAGTGGGTATTGCACTTTCTTGATGGCTTCCGAAGTGTCGTGCCATGCTTTGTGCGCGAAATGCGTGTCGGTCGAAACGCCGTAGATTTCAACGCCCAGTTTCTTGAATTCGGCGTAGTTGTTTGCCAGATCTTCCAGTTCAGTCGGGCAGACAAAAGTGAAGTCGGCTGGGTAGAACACGAAAACAGACCATTTGCCCTTCAGGGATGCTTCGGTGATGTCAACGAATTTGCCGTCGTGGTAAGCAGTCGCTTTGAATGGCTTGATTGTCGTATTGATAAGGGACATTGCTATTTCCTTTTGCTGGGTTGAAAGAAGATGTAGTGATAGTAAGGCTCGGGTAGAAATAGATCAAATTTATTTATTTAATACTTTTGATTGCTTTTGACTATCGGCAACTGAGTGGCAGGCAGCGCCGCCACTTGCAGAAAATGCAAGTCCGGGCACGTTTCCGCCGCAATCGCTGATATGCAGGCTACCCGCGAATCAGAAAACCAATCGCGGGATTTCGTTCCCGTCGCCATCTTACTTCAGGGTGATATTTTTTGTTTTTACAAAACGATGACAGCCACATGGCATTGCCCAAAAGAAAACGGCCATCGTGACGATGACCGTTCGGGAAGACCGGCGGCGGTACATTACCGCTGCCGGATTCAATGCTGCTGTTCAGTTCAGGCCAGTTGCTTTTCGAGCTTGGCCTTGACCGCTTCCAGTTCTTTCGGCAAGTGATGCTTGAGCTTGTCGAACAGTTCGGTATGCAAGACCACTTCCTGCGCCCACGCTGCCTTGTCGATGGAAGTAATGGTATCGAACTGGGCGCGCGAGAACTCCAGACCGTCCCATTGCAGATCTTCAAAGCGCGGCGACACGCCGAAAATGTGCTCGACGCCACCGACGCGAATGCCTTGCGGATCTTCAATCCGTTCCAGCATCCACTTCAGCACCCGCATGTTGTCGCCAAAACCGGGCCAGACAAACTTGCCGTCAGCATCGGTACGGAACCAGTTGACGCAATAGATCTTCGGCAGTTCGGCGGGCGACGCGGCAATTTTCTTGCCGATATTCAACCAGTGCTGGAAGTAATCGCTCATGTTGTAACCGGCGAACGGCAACATCGCAAACGGATCACGGCGCACCACGCCTTGCTGGCCGACAGCGGCGGCGGTGGTTTCCGAACCCATGGTGGCGGCCATATAGACGCCTTCCACCCAGTTGCGCGCTTCAGTTACCAAGGGCACGGTGGTGGAACGACGACCGCCGAAAATGAAGGCCGAAATCGGCACGCCGGCCGGATCGTCCCAGGCGCTGTCGATCACCGGATTTTGCGTGGCGGCAACGGTAAAGCGTGCATTCGGATGCGCTGCCTTGCGGCCGCTTTCCTTGGCAATCGCCGGCGTCCAGTCCTTGCCCTGCCAGTCGATCAGATGCGCCGGAGCTTCCTTGGTCATGCCTTCCCACCAGACATCGCCATCGTCGGTCAGCGCGACGTTGGTGAAAATGGTGTTGGCGCGCAGCGAAGCCATGCAGTTGAAATTGGTCTTTTCATTGGTGCCCGGGGCGACGCCGAAATAACCGGCTTCCGGGTTGATCGCATACAGACGACCATCTTCACCCGGTTTGATCCAGGCAATGTCATCGCCGATGGTGGTGACTTTCCAGCCGCCCATGGTGGCTGGTGGAATCAGCATGGCAAAGTTGGTCTTGCCGCAAGCCGACGGGAATGCCGCTGCGACATAGTGTTTTTTGCCGGCCGGCGATTCCACGCCGAGAATCAGCATGTGTTCTGCCAGCCAGCCTTCATCGCGGCCCATGGTCGAAGCGATGCGCAAGGCAAAGCACTTCTTGCCGAGCAGCGCATTGCCGCCGTAACCGGAACCGAACGACCAGATTTCGCGGGTTTCAGGATAGTGCACGATGTACTTGGTGCTGTTGCATGGCCATGCCACGTCTTTTTGTCCGGCTGCCAGCGGCGCGCCGACCGAATGCACGCACGGCACGAATTCGCCGTCAGTACCGAGCACGTCGTACACCGCTTTGCCCATGCGGGTCATGATGCGCATGTTGACCGCCACGTATGGCGAGTCGGACAGCTCGACACCGATATGGGCAATCGGCGAACCCAGCGGGCCCATCGAAAATGGCACCACATACAAGGTGCGGCCGCGCATGCAGCCATCGAACAGACCGTGCAGGGTCTTGCGCATTTCTGCCGGGTCGGTCCAGTTATTGGTCGGGCCGGCATCCAGCTTGTCTTGCGAACAGATAAAGGTACGATCTTCAACGCGTGCCACGTCCGACGGATCGGAGCATGCCAGGTAGCTGTTCGGACGCTTTTCCTGATTCAGTTTCTTCATGGTTCCTGCGGCCACCATTTCGGCGCACAGACGATCATATTCTTCTTGCGAACCATCGCACCAGTAGATGCGATCAGGTTTGGTCAATGCCGCGATCTCGGCGACCCAGTTGATCAGTTTCTGATGTTTGACGAAAGCCGGTGCATTCACTGCCGCGACGCCGCCCATGACGGGTTGATTCATAAACTTAACCTCCAAAGACCAAAATAACTGTATGCATGACCTGACCCGCGCGGCAGCATCGGACTGATGAATCCCGAAGTCGTCAATACCGCCGTCACATGTGCTCATGCGCGGCGCCGCTATGCTGCCGCACTCGTGGTTCGCGCATATGGCGCCATCTCATGATGCGCGCCGGACTGGTTCATGTGTCAAATGACTGGTTATCCGAGAGCAGGTTTTACCTGACGCTGCACGGTTTGCAAGCAGCTCGCGGGGACCACCAATCGTTAAATTTCAAACAACATTCAAAGCCAAAAGCAGGCGGCGATTGTACACCCGGAAGCGGCCTCCGGCACCAAATCTGTAGTGAAAAGTAGTTGAGTAATGTAGTAGGAAATTTACGATTTCCGTCTTTATGTTTTTTTGTTACGACATGCTGCATCGCAACGTGGCTCTGTCTTTGCGGCAATTGTCGGTTTACGCCCCGGAGAAAAAATCAGGCATCAACTTCTGGCGCCACCTGTTCCGCAACAGCGTCGTCTTGCGTTGCCAGCACACATTCATCTCAAACGTTTTATCATGCTCTCATTCCAGCATAGGAGACCCCATGAAAATTGCCATACTCGATGATTATCAAGACAGTGTTCGCCAACTCGATTGCTTCCAATTACTGGCCGGACATGAGGTCAAGGTATTCACCAATACCGCCCGTGGCGCTGGTCAGATGGCGGCGCGTCTGGCGTCCTTTGAGGCACTGGTGCTGATCCGCGAGCGCAGCAGTTTCAACAAGGTCCTGCTGGAAAAATTGCCGGCCTTGAAATTGATTTCTCAAACCGGCAAGGTCAGCGGTCACATTGACGTGGCCGCCGCCACCGCCAGCCAGATCGCGATTGCCGAGGGAGTCGGCGATCCGACTGCACCGGCCGAGCTGACGTGGGCACTGATCATGGCGGCCACGCGCCGCATTCCCCAATATGCAGCGAATCTGAAAGCCGGCGCCTGGCAACAGGCAGCCGCAACGCCGCAACACAATCGCATTGGCACCGCACTCAAGGGGCGGATGCTGGGCATCTGGGGCTATGGCAAGATCGGCCGCATGGTCGCCGGCTATGGCAAGGCATTCGGCATGCAGATCCTGGTCTGGGGCCGTCCGGCCAGCCTGGAACAGGCGCGCCAGGATGGACATCTGGTCGCCGCTGACAAGTTATCCTTTTTTGCCCAGGCCGATGTGCTTTCCCTGCATTTGCGCCTGAATGACGCCACGCGCGGCATCGTCACCGCCGACGATCTGGCCGCCATGAAGAGCACCGCTTGTTTCATCAATACCAGCCGTGCTGAACTGGTCGCTGAAAACGCTTTGCAACAGGCATTGCAACAAGGGCGACCGGGTTGGGCCGGGATTGACGTGTTTGAACAAGAGCCGCTGCCCCCGGATGCGCCTTTGCTGCGCATGGAAAACGTGGTGGCGACGCCGCATCTCGGCTATGTCGAACAGGATGGCTATGAATTGTATTTCCGCGCCGCGTTTCAGAACATCGTCGATTTCGCCAACGGCACGCCGCGCAATATCCTCAATCCTGAGGCGTTGACCTGATCCGTTTGAAAACCGGCGGCGCATACACCGCATGTGAAATTTTCCACAGGTGCATCCAGCCCGGCGGCCAAGGCAACGGCGGCCCGGCATATTCCGGTACGCCGCGCCGGACTGCGATCACTGGCAAATGCTCGGGCATCGGCCCGGCCCGGTCCCAGCCCAGACTGAAGGCATAGTCCGGCAGCAGTGCATCGCAGACGCTGGCAAACCACTGCGTGTGGTCTTCATCGGTCCCCAACGCTTGCGCCAGTCCTTGCGGGTCGAACTGCGCCAAAGCGCTGGCCAGATCGGTGGCGCCGGCGCCGGGATTATCGCCCCAGCCAAACACCGGATTGAAATTGTAATCCGCGCCCGAGCCATACCAGCCTTCGCGCCACGGCCGCTCGATCCACTGCCGCGGACCGGCAAACAAATGCCAGCGCCAGTGCAAACCCGACGGTTTCGGCCAACTGTATAAATACAAACGCTGATAGCCGGCCTTGTGCAATTCGCGCAGCATCGCCATCAGGCGCGCATGCGGCATGCGATCCGGCGGCGCGCGCCGGAACATGATCGGGGTGCCGTCGGCATGCTGCACCTCATCCGACGACAAATTCAAATCCAGCGTTCGCACCTCACTGCCGAAACGCGCAGCAATCCAGCCCGTCAGCAAGTTGACGCTGACGATGACGCCATAGCCGCGATGACGGTGAAAGATGACGGTGCCGGGAGCGAGCGGTTTCATGATGCGGCCATTATAAAGAACCCGGAGAAAATTGCTGCACTGCGCGAAAGATCGGTGAGCGGCATGTCAGTTGGACAAGAACCGATGCCAATCCGCCATTTTTTCCATTGTCATTTGCGCCAAACATGGCATGCAAATTGCCTGTCTTTCATGGCATCTCGCGCAAGTACAGATAATCAAAAAAACGACGACGTGCCAAGGCATTTGAATTCGTCCAACGGGGAATCAATCATGACTGAACTGGCATCAACGATACAAACGGAAACCTTCCTGCCTTACATGCGTGACGTCACCAAATGCGAACAGTCATTGCAGGAACTCAATCTGATGTGGCGCGTGATTGAAGCATCCGCCAAGATGAATTGCCCGACCGAAGCCAAAACCATTCTGCCGACCATGGCCGCAACCCGCGCCGGCTTCAGTCGTCTTGAACGCGAGCTGGTGGTCAGCCTGGTACAGGAAAAAGTACGCAACGTGCTGACCGAGATCGGCACCAAAGCCCAATATGTCATCGATATCGTGGTGCGCAATCTGTTCGAACGCACCGCCGATGTCGGCTTCCTGGCGACTGACCGCGAGCTGTGCGACTTCGTCGCCGGGGTCACCGCCAATGCCGATGCCGCCCGTTATCGCCTGCGCGAGTACCGCAACAAGTACACCGTCTACGATGAAATCATCTTGCTCGATACCGCCGGCAATGTTTTGGTGCAAATCGATCCCAGCACACCGCTCGAACACAGTGCCGATCCCTTGCTGGCGGCAACGCTGGCATCCGAAACTTACGTCGAAACCTTTCGTGCCAGCGACTTGCGGCCGGGCAAGGAGCGCGCGCTGATGTATTCGCGTCGCATGCATCATCCCCAAACTGGTGCAGTGGTTGGCATTCTCTGTCTCTGTTTCCATTTCGAAGAAGAGATGAGCGGCATTTTTTCCTCGCATCGCGATGCCGAAGCCCGCGCCAACATGTTGTTGCTGGATGGCGAGGATCGCGTCATCGCCAGTGCCGATCCACTCTGGATTCCGGTCGGCACTCAAGTGCCGGTCAATCGTGACGGCAATGCCAGACTGATGCTGTTTTGCGGCCGCGAATATCTGGTGCGCACGTTTTCTTCGGGCGGCTATCAGGGTTATCCCGGGCCGGTCGGCTGGCAAGGGCAAGTGATGATTCCGGTGGAGATCGCCTTCAGCGGCATGCTGAGCGAAGTGCTGACTACGCTGTCGCCGGAGATCGCCGAAGGACTGCTGTCGCACGCCCATTCATTTTGCCCGCCGCTGTACGACATCATGACCGCCGCCAAAACCATTCAACGCATCGTCTGGAATGGTCAGGTCATGACGGCCGGTCAGCATGGCGAAATGCTCAAGCTGAAAACCATCCTCGATCAGATCAGCGAAACCGGCAATCGCAGCAACGAATTGTTTGCGCAATCGATTCATGACTTGTACCAAACCGTGCTGGCATCCAGCATGCGCGACGCCGAATTCACCACCAGCCTGCTGGTCGATCTGCTCGACCGCAATCTCTATGAACGCTCGGACGATTGCCGCTGGTGGGCGCTGACGCCGGAACTGCGGATCGCCTTGGCGCAACCGGCACCGGCACCGGAGACGATTGAAAACATCAGCGCCATTCTGACTTACATCAACGGCTTGTATACCGTCTATACCCGCATCTTCGTCTACGACCGCAACGGCTATATCATCGCCAGCACCGGCGCCACCGGCGACGGCCAGGTACTGGGCAGCCAGATCGATGCCGACACCCTGCAACAAGTACTGGCCCTGCGCACCGCGCAGCAATATCACGTCAGCCCGTTTGCCGGCACGGCGCTGTATGACGGCCGCGATACCTACATTTATCATGCCGCGATCCGTGATCTCGACAACGACGCCAATGTGGTCGGCGGCATCGGCATCGTGTTCGATTCCACACCGGAATTTGCCAACATGCTTGCCAGCGGCATCGCCGGCAAAAAGAAAATGACGGCGTTCTATATTGATCGCAACGCCCGCATCATTTCCAGTACCGATCCCACGCGGGCGGTCGGCGCCACGCTGGAAATCGACCCAGCGCTGCTGAGCATCGCCAATGGCGAGCGCGCCTCGCAAGTGACGGTGCATGACGACCAATACGCCATCGTCGCCTGCAGCGTTTCCAACGGCTATCGCGAATTCAAGGTCAGCGACGGCTACCGCGAAGATGTGATCGCAGTGGTGTTCGAGTCGTTCGGCGAGACCCGTCAACATGGCGTCCAGGCCACCAGCGCCAGTTATCATCTCGACACCGACCCGGCCATGAGCGACGGCATCGAATTCGCCACCTTCTTTTCGGATAACAATCTGTTCGCCATTTCCGCCGCGCACGTCATGGAAGCGGTTCCCTATACCGAGGTATTGCCCACCTCCATGCGCGTGCGGCCGGAACAGATCGGCGTCCTCGGCTTGCGCAGCGACGATCAACGCAAGGAATTCATCTGGGTGTTCGACCTCGGCTACCTGATGCGCGGCACCCGCTCCGGCCTCAGCAGCAGTAGTCAGGTCATGATCGTGCGCGAGGGCCGGCACACCATCGGCTTGCTGGTCGACGAATTGCATGCGGTACCGCAATTCAATCCGGCCCAGATCATGCACACGCCATTTGCCATGCAAGGCGAGTCGATGCTGATCAGTCAGGTCATCAAGGCCAATCAGGGTCAGTTGCTGATCCAGTCGATTGATGTCGGTCGCCTGTTTGCATTGCTGATTGACGGCCAGATTCCGCAAGCACCGGATGCCGCCGCCATCGCCGGCGACCAGCCGTTGCAGTTACTGGCGGCCTGAACGCGCCGGCCGCTTGCAGGTTCAGGATGTAGGTTATGATGAGAACGCCTACTTTCTGAACCCGACTTATCATGACGTTACGCATCATCGCCACCGGCGGCACCTTCGACAAACATTACGATGAGATCGCAGGTCAGCTGACGTTTGCCGGCAGTCATCTGCCGGCCGTGATTGCGCTGGCGCGCATGCGCATTGCCCCGGTACTGGAAGAATTGCCGCTGCTGGATTCGCTGGATATGCAAGATATCGACCGGCGGCGGGTACTGGCTTCCTGCGACCGGTCGGAAGAAAACGCCATCGTCGTCATCCACGGCACCGATACCATGCAAGATACCGGCAAGGTACTCGGTGCAGCGCAGTTGCAGAAAACCATCGTCTTGACCGGCGCCATGATTCCCTATGCCATTGCCGGCTCGGATGCCCAGTTCAATTTCGGCTTCGCCTGCGGTGTTGCACAAATCTTGCCGCATGGCGTCTATGTGGCAATGAATGGCCAGGTATTTGCCTGGGACAAGGTCCAGAAGAATCGCAGCGCCGGCCAGTTCGAACCAACCGAACCAGACGCCTAATCCGTCTCGCGGCTGCCATGCAGCCGGCGCAGCAAACGGAACAGAGGGCCAATCAACAGCACCAGCGCCACCATCCGGATCACGTGAAATGCCGTGACAATCGGTACTCCCAGTTGCAAGGTCTTGGCAGTCAGCGACATTTCCGCAATGCCGCCGGGCGAAGTGGCCAGTATCGCGGTCGCGGCATGCATCCCTGATGCATAGGCCAGCAACACGCCAAAACCGGTCGCCAGTGCCACTGCCGCCAGCGCGCTGACGGCGACGCCCCACAGGTAACGCGGCGCGGTATGCAAAAACTCCGGGGTGAACCGGGTACCCAGCGACACCCCGATCAATAACTGGCCGCCATTGATCATCCATTGCGGCAGCGCCGACCAATGAATTTCACAGGCTGTCAGGGCGATGGTTACCAGCAGCGGCCCGATCACCCAGGCATTCGGAATCTGCAAGCGCCGCAATGTCAGCGCACACAGACTGGTCAGCAGGATCAGTTGTACCAGCCCGGCAATATCGACCATGCGGGTTGCCTGCTGATAGGGATCGAGTCCATGCACATCCATGAACTTCAACCCGAATGGCAATATCACCACCACCAGCATGATACGCAAGCTGTGCGCCGCCGCGACCCGGTCCGTACGGGCACCATAGCGCTCGCCCTGAGTCGCCATCTCCGAAGCCCCGCCCACGGCCATGGCAAAGAATGCGGTGGTCCAGTCAATGTCCGTCAATTGACGCAACATCCAGGCACACGCCATGCCGAGCAACATGGCAAACAGTACTGCGGCTACCGTCCATTCAATAAACGACGCCAGCGTAGTCAATACCACTGGCGTGAAATACAGACCGAGCGCGGTGCCGATCACCCATTGTCCGGCTTCGCGCACGCGTACCGGCGCATGCAAACGGATGCCGCGCATGCGCGCCGCAGCGGTAGCAAACAAAGGGCCGATCATCCACGGCAACGGCGTGTGCAAGAGCAGACACACCAGCGCCGCCGCGATACCAATCAACAAGGTCAATAAAAAAGCGCGCCACGGAAAAGAAGAATCCATCATGGCCGCTACTATCGCATAACCGGACTGTCGGCGACAGCAGCAGCGGCCATCTGCTCACGATGAACAGATGGCCTCGGATCAGAACCGATGCAACATGCCAAACGCGAGGCCGGCCTGACTGCTGCCATAACCGACTTCATCGCGCGACAAACTCACCATCTGTCCGTTTTTTGCCCTGGCATAAGCAGCGGTGCCATACAACTCGGAACGCTTGGACAAGGCATATTTCAAGCGTAGCGCATACATGACCGGATCACTTTCGGTGCTCGGTTGCATCGTCTTCAGATCCTGATAATAGAGCGCGCCAATCAAGGTCCATGCCGGCGCCAGTTGATAACTGCCGCCGCCCCAGAACAGATTGCTGCGCAAATCCGGCAGACCACCGGTTTGCTGTTTTTGGTAGCGGCGATAACCGGCATTCAGCAGCCATTTATCCGACACCTGATATGCACCGGCGATATGTGTGCTGCTGGCCCGCTCATAAGTGCCGGCAACCAGCGGACCATTGGTACGGTCCATAGTGACTGCCATGCTGAACCGTCCCTTGGTATACCCGGCACCGATGGCATGTCGCGCATTGGCCATGTTGCTGCCCGCCGTTTCGCCAAAACCGTAAGTCGCACCCAACTTGAAATGACCGAAGTCGCCTTGATACTTGAGCATGTTCGAGGATCCGATCAGCATGCCGTCGCGTCGTCCGTTCGCCATGCCGGAAGCCAGCGCCCACGAATATTTGTGCGACGAAATCATCGGATCGTAAGGCGAGATGAAGTCCAGCGTGGTGCTGAAGGAACGCCCGGCAATGATCGATCCGAACGGTCCGGCCACGCCAACATTGGCCTGCCGGCTGAACAACGTGCCGCTCTCTTCCAAGGCGCCGGTATCGGCGCGGAATCCGGTTTCCAGCCGGAACAAGGCACTGTAACCGCCACCCAGATCTTCGCTGCCGCGAAAGCCCAGTCGCGAGGTTGCCAGCGACCCCGAATTTACCCGCGTCTGACTACTCTTGTCGGGTGCCGCATTGGTCTGATAGCCGACGCCGACGTCGACCAGCCCATAGACTGCCACTTGTGTTTGTGCCAGCGCCACACCCCCGGTCAGCCACAGCATTGCAGCGACGACACTTTTACCTTGATACATTACGCCTCCAGTCCGAAATGGATTACAACCCTCCCGTTTTTGTGTTGCCATGTTAGCAATCAAAAATGGGCTGTCACCATCGGTCTGGCGAGACTTCCTGAAAATCCAGATATGTCGATATCGTTGCCCCACGGATACGAACGATGCAAAGAAAACGGCCCGGATAACGATCCGGGCCGGGTCACTTCGTCGCGGCGACGCAACAAGCCATGCAGAGGCGTTGCGCGCCAGCCGATGCCGCTTAGAAGCGGTGCTGGATACCCAGCGTCACACCGGTCTGACTGTTGTCAAAGCCGGGATCATCACGTGACACGCCGACATTCGCGCCATTCTTGGCTTTGGCAAATGCACCGCTGGCATACAGATCGGTACGCTTGGACAGGGCGTATTTCAGACGCAGCGAATACATGATCGGATCCGCATCCAGTGCCGTCGGTACATCCTTGATGTTCTGATAGTAGATGGTGCCGATGAAGGTCAGCGCCGGTGTCAGCTTGTAGCTGCCGCCGCCCCAGAACAAATCGCTGCGCAGCGGCGTGGCATTGGTCGCCAGGCTCTTCTTGTAGTAGCGATAGCCGAGGTTGAACTTCAGGTTTTCAGTGGCCTGATAACCGCCGGCCAGATGCATGCTGCTGGCTTTGTCGTAGGAATTGCTGTTGGCGGCGATGGCGCCGTTGCTGCGATCATAGGTCGTCGCGACGCTGAAAGGACCGGCACTGTATGCCAGGCCGAGCGAGTACTTGGCGCTGTCGTTGGTGCTGCCGGCAACTTCACCGAAACTGTACGTGGCGCCGACTTTGAAACCGCCGAAATCGCCCTGATACTTGATCATGTTGGAGGCACTGGTCAGCATGCCGTCCTTGCGTACCGGCGCAGTGCTGGTAGCAGGCGTGGCGCCGGCCGAAGTCACCCAGGAATACTGTCCGGAATAGCCCATCGGATCAAACGGCAAGATGAAGTCATACGTCGTGGTAAATGAACGACCGGCAACCACGCGGCCGAAAGCACCTTCCAGACCGACCGTCGATTGGCGGTTGAACAAGGCACCGGTTGAATCATCGAATGCACCGGTATCCAGTTTGAAACCGTTTTCCAGCTGGAACACTGCTTTCAGTCCGCCACCCAGATCTTCAGTGCCGCGAAAGCCGATACGCGATGTGTTCATCGCACCCGAGCTGAGGCGTAACACGCTGCCTTTATTGGCGCCGGCATTGGTCAGATATTCGACACCGGTATCGATCAAGCCATAGATGGTGACATTGCTTTGTGCCGCGGCTGCGCCGCTGATGACCGACAGCACCGCCGCTGCCAGTATGTTCTTTTGATTCATGCGATCTCCAGTATAAATTTCATTGTTGCGTCCCGACTTCCATTTTTATTTTTGGAATTTTTTGATGTGATGTTCCAAACAGCGATTTCCCTGCGCGTGGTTTAACCTCCTTCATGATTGCCAAAATTCGGACGTGAGCAGTCCCGGTCCTTGCCGCAGTGACGGCAAGGACATGGATTGCAATAAAGGGATGGACCTGGCCGTAGCCAGGTCGGGGTCACACTATCGGTTCACTTAAAAAGCCCACAGCGATTCTTGCGGCAAGCTCAGCCAGTAATCGCCTTGTTCCAGCTTGTGCGGGGCATACGCACGCAAGCCGACGGTGTCGACGCCACCGGCCTTGAACAGACATTCCCAGCGGTCGCCCAGATACATGCAGGTCGACAGCGGCAAGCGAATCGCATTGTCGGTCTGGTGATCGGAAATCTTGACTTGCTCCAGACGGATGATGCCGGTGACATCGTTGCCCAGATTGCTGCCGCGCGCGGTTGCCTGCACGGTGCCGCCTTCGACCTGCAAGGTGACGCGCGCACCGTCACGCTGCAACACCTTGCCCGGCATGCGATTGTTGCTGCCCATGAATTCTGCGGTGAACAAGGTATCCGGCGTCTGATACATGCTTTGAGGTGTACCTTGCTGTTCGATCTTGCCGTTGTTGAGCAACAGGATGCGATCCGAAATCGCCATCGCTTCGCCCTGATCATGCGTCACCATCAACGCCGACAGACCAAGACGGACGATCAGCTCACGCAAGAATGCACGGGCTTCTTCGCGCAGTTTGGCGTCCAGATTGGACAACGGTTCATCGAGCAGAATCACTTGCGGGTTGTACACCAGCGCCCGCGCAATCGCTACCCGTTGCTGCTGACCACCCGACAATTGATGCGGGAAACGTTCGCCGAGATGGCCCAGTCCCAGTTGTCCCAGCACCGCCTTGACGCGCTCGGCAATGTCGCTGCTGCCCATCTTGCGCAATTTCAGGCCGTAGGCAACGTTGTCGAATACCGTCTTGTGCGGCCACAGCGCATATGACTGAAACACCAGCCCGAGATTGCGTTCCTCGGCCGGGATTTCCAGTTTGGCGTTGCCGTTGAACACTTGCCGCTCGCCGATGTGAATGCTGCCTGCCTTCGGCGATTCCAGACCGGCGACTGCGCGCAACAATGTGGTCTTGCCGCTGCCGGAAGGGCCCAGCAAGGCCACCACTTCGCCGCGCTGCAATTCCATCGACACGCCCTTGAGAATCGGATTGGCGCTGGCGCCGCTGCCGTAATCGAGATACAGATCGTTGACGGTAAGTTCTGACATATGCATTCCTTTGAGATCAACGTGGCGTCGTCGCCACGATCAAATTGAGTAAACAGGGTTGGGTGTCGTCGATCAGTCGTGCAGCTTGACGCCAAAGCGCAAGGCAATCCCGAGACCAATCGCCACCAGCGAAATATTGATGAAGGACAGTGCTGCCACCATGTCCACCGCACCGGCGCCCCACATCGAGACAATCATCGCGCCGATCACTTCAGTACCCGGCGACAGCAGATACACCCCGGTGGAATACTCGCGCTCGAAAATCAGGAATACCATCAGCCAGGCGCCGAGCATGCCGTACTTGACCAGCGGCAGCGTGACGTCGCGGGTTACCTGACCCTGCTTGGCGCCGACTGCGCGGGCCGCTTCTTCCAGCTCGGGACCGACCTGCAGCAGGGCCGTGGTAATCAGACGCAGGCCATACGCCAGCCACACCACCGAATACGCCAGCCACACCGAGAAGATGGTCGAACGCAATGCGCGCAGTTGCGGAATCAGGTTGTCGCTGAGCCAGCGCGCCGCGTCGTTATCGAAACCTTTAAGTACGGAATCGAGCAAGGACGGCACGAACAGGAACACCCACAGGAACGACAAGCCGGCCAGCAAACCCGGCACCGCACGCGGCACCAGCACGCTGTAATCGAGGAAGCGGGTAATGCCATCATTCTTGCGGTGCATCGCCAGTGCGATGGCGCTGTAACAAGCGACGGCGATACCGCCGCCAATGACACCGATCAGCACCGTGTTGATGATGCCGCGTACCAGCGATGGCTGTTCCCAGACATCACGGAAGTTCTGCACCGTCAGCACCTCCAGCAATGGCACGCCTTCGCCCCAGTGCGACACGAATGCGCGCAGCACGATGCCGGACAGCGGCACAATCACCGTGAACAACAACCACGCGGCAATCAGGGCAAACGCAATCCAGCGCCATTTCCCCAATGGCAACGCCTTCTGGCGCGAGCCCTTGCCTTTGATCGACACATATTTGTTGGCCGACTTCAGCAACCAGCGTTGCAGCATCACCAGCGGCATCGTGACCGCCACCAGACAGACCGCCACTGCCGCCATCAGATGATAAGAAGGCGTTCCCAGTTTATTGGTCAGCTTGTACAGATACGTTGCCAATACCAGATGGCCTTCCGGATCGCCCAGCACCAGTACCAGGCCAAATACTTCGAAACCAAGGAAGAACACCAGCACGCCGGAATAGGCCAGCGCCGGCATGATCATCGGCAACGACACGTTAAGCGCCACTTGCAACGGTGACGCGCCAGCCACGCGTGCCGCCTCTTCCACATCCGACCCCAGACTCTTGAGCGCGGCCGAGGCATACAGATATACATGCGGTACGTGCGTCAGGCCGGCGATGATGATGATGCTGGGAAAGGCATAGACATTCCACGGATCGCCTTCGAACCCGACATACGACAACAGATCACGCACCCACACGGTATAGAAGCCGACCGGCCCCATCGAGACCACATAACCGAAACCGATCACCATCGGCGATACGAAAATCGGCACCAGCAACAATGGCGCGATCCAGTTGCGGCCCGGCAGATCGGTGCGCACCATCAGAAATGCCAGCATCCCGCCCAGCGGCACGGCAATGATTGCCAGTCCGGTGGCGAGGAAGAAACCATTGACAAACGCTTGCCGGAAATCGGAATCCTCAAAGATAAAACGATAGGAGTCCAGCGTCAGCGTCTTGACCGGCGCAAAGAACGGCGCCGATAAAAAGCTCTGATAAAAAATCAGAATCAACGGTACGAAAATGGCCAGCGACGCCAGCACGACCACCAGACCGCGAGGCCAGTTAAGACGCGCCATCCGATGCGTGAATGAAAGAGTTTGCATAAACTTTGCCGTATAAAGTAACGCCGAAGAGATCCGCCGCAGACACGGCGCCAGGGCTGTCGGCAAGCCTTGGGCCTGGACTACGCGCACGCGCGTGTTCCGGGTGATCAACAACTATTAGAAATGCGAATCGAAACTGAACGAAAAAAAGCAAGGATGAAACTGCCGGCCACTCCGGATCACGGAATCGCCGGCCTGATGCTTACTTCTTACCGGCAGCGTCTTTCCATTGCTTCAGGAATGCCAGACGTTTGGTCTGATCCAGATACTCCAGCAAATCGGTAGTCACCGGCATCGGCTTGAGCGATGCGCCCAATTGCCTGGTCAGCTCGGCCGAGGTAGTGGCGCCGGAGACATCGCCGCGAATCGCAAACAATTGCGCGTCATTGGCAATGATGGTCTGACCGCGCTTGGACAACAGGTAGTCCAGCCACAATTTGGCGGCATTGGTATTCTTGGCTGACTTGTTGATGAAAATCACGCGCGACAACACCAGATTGAAATCCTTGGTGAACGCGACGCCGATCGACGGATCTTTCTTGGCGCGGGTCAGGGCGTAAGAACCGAGCACGTTGTAGCCGATCAGGTTTTCACCCGAGGAAATGCGCTCCAGCATGGTGCCGGTCGACGACTGTACGCGCACCGCGACGCTGCCGAGGGCCTTGGCAAAATCCCAGAAATGCGGATCCAGCTTCAGGTCATGGGTAATCAGGCTGAAGCCGACACCGGATTTTTCAATATCGTAAGTGGTGACCTTGTTCTTGTACTTGTCGTGCTTGGTGATCAGCAGTTTGGTGAACTCGGCGTGGGTAGCCGGCACTTCATCTGCCGGCACCAGACGCTTGTTATACACAATCGCGGCAGGCTCGAAAGTAGTGCCGTATGCGGTATCTTTCAGATTGGCCCAACCCGGCACGGCAGCGGCTTCCGGCGATTTGTACGGCATGCCGTAACCTTCCGCCACCAGCTTGACCTGCAAATCCATCGACGACGACCACATCACATCGGCGGTGGTGCCACCGGCGGCGGCTTCCGAAATGAAGCGGTTATACACTTCAGTCGAGTTCATGTCGTTGTATTCAACCTTGACGGCCGGATACAGTGCGCTGAAATCCTTGATCAGCGCGTCAGCGGCTTTCGAATCGGTGGTGCTGTAAACCACGACCTTGCCTTCTTTCCTGGCGCCATCGATGATCTTGGCGTAATCCGCCGGATAACCTGCCGGCACCTGAGCCGCAGCGTTCAGCGAAAAACCGGCAGCCAGTGCCAGACCCAGTGCGATTGCGATGCGACGCTTTACCAACATGTGCTATCTCCTTGATGTAATGAATAAATTGGATCAACGAATCAAATCCAGTTCCTGCGATTGCTTTTTATAATGCTCGACGGTTTTCTTGATGTACTCGGTCAGTTCCGAGCCTGTCATGGCGAACGGAAACAAGCCGCTGATCTGCCGCTGTTGCTCGAATTCCTTGCTTTTCATCATCTTGTCGAAGATCCCGACCCAGCGTTTGTAGTCGGCATCCGAGGCATACGGACTCATGTAGAAGCCGCGAATCAGCGGCCAGGTCACATCAAACCCCTGCTCGCGCGCTGTCGGCACATCGGCCAACACACCGGGCAAGCGCGCATCGGACAACACCGCGAGTACCCGGAACTTGCCCTCGGGGGCATACAGCGCCGCTTCCGAAGCATCACCCGACACGACCTGCACGTAATTGGCCTGCAACGCGGTAAACGCTTCACCGCCGCCTTCGAGGGCGACGAAACGGAAATTCTTGGGATCGACCTTCGCGTAGCGCGCAATCAAGGCAATCTTGAGCCAATCCTGACTGCCTACGGTGCCGCTGGCGCCAATCGTGACCTTGGAAGGGTCTTGCTGTATCGCACTGAACAATTCGCGCAAATTGCGATACGGCGAATCCTTGCGCACGACAATCATGCCGTAATCCGTACCGATGGCAGCGACCCAGCGCACGTCTGCAATGCCGGCCTTGCCGTACTTGCCCTGCGCCAGATTGAGCAGCGAACCGCCGGAAAACGTCACCAGGGAATCAGCGCCGCCCCGCCGGTGCGACACCACCGAACTCCAGGCCACGGCGCCGATGCCGCCCGGCAAATAATTCAGTGCAAGTTCCTGCGTCATGCCACCGGCACGAATGGCTTTTTTCCGCAGCTTGCAGCTGACATCCATGCCGCCGCCCGGCTTGGCCGCCACGATGCACTCCGGATTGGCCCATGCCGACTGGCACAGCAAGCCCAGCATGGCGGCACTCAATGCGCTCAGGTATCGGATACGGAAAAATGTGTTCATTACGTGCGCCCGCTCAGGTTAGTCAAGCGACGCTTCCGGCAAAGAACAACATCTCTGCCGCAGGTCGCGACACACTGTACAACGGGTAAGCAGGTAAACAGGTCTTTGCCATGTCAGTCTCGGATTATTTGTCTTATAGTGGTTTTAATTTATTGGTCGCATGCTACCCGGCCAATCTTTCAATCGCCTTTCAGTGCGAATTTCCAACGCCGGCCGGGTCCGGCTTCTGTTAACATCACGCCAGCACAGCGCATCGTCACTACAATCGTGTTCACCTCGATCTTGTTCGTTTTTTCACCACTCCACATTCCGGCTCATGCGCATCTTATTGGTTGAGGATCATGTCGAATTATCCCGTTGGCTGGCCAAAGCCTTGCGCGATGCCCATCTGACCGTGGAGTGCGCCGGCAACGGGGCCGACGCCGACAGTCTGTTGCTGACGCAAGATTACGCGCTGGTGATTCTGGACCTGACGCTGCCGAAAATGGATGGACTGGAAGTACTCAAGCGCCTGCGCGCACGCGGCAACAAGACCCCGGTGCTGATCCTGACCGCGCGCAGCGGCCTCAATGACCGCGTCAACGGTCTCAATCTGGGGGCCGATGATTATCTGGCCAAACCATTTGAACTGGCGGAACTGGAAGCGCGCGTCAAAGCCTTGCTGCGCCGCACGCAGGGCAACGAAGCAGTCACCATCCGCTGCGGCGCACTCAGTTTCGATACCGTCTCGCGCATGTTTACTTATTGTGATGCCGCATTGGCGCTGACACCGCGCGAACACGCGGTACTGGAAGTCTTGCTGACGCGTGCCGGCCAGACCGTGGCCAAGGAAAAACTGTTTCAGCAGGTGTTTTCGCTGGATGACAATGCCAGCGTCGATGCCATTGAAATCTATATTCACCGCTTGCGCAAAAAACTGGAAACGGCAGCGCCGGGCCGGGTCGCGATCACGACCTTGCGCGGCCTCGGCTATCTGCTGCAAAGCGCGCCATGACAGCCCCGGCCGGCAACACCCTCGGCAGCCTGCGCGGCCAACTGGTACGCTGGCTGTTGATCCCCTTGCTGATTCTGGTGGCACTCGACGCGGTATCGGTCTATGACAACGCGGTCGATGTCGCCGACGTCGCGTATGACCGTTCGCTGCTGGCGTCCACGCGCGCGCTGGCCGAACGCGTCTCGATTGTCAAAGGCGAGGTAGTGGCCGATGTGCCCTATGTCGCGCTGGACAGTTTTGAAACCGATACGCTGGGCCGGATTTATTACAAGGTCACCGGCGTGCGCGGTGAATTCGTGTCCGGCTATAACGACCTGCCGCCGATCCCGCCCGGCGTCAAACGTTCGGAAGCCTATCCGGCGCTGGTCCATTTTTATCACGCCAACTACCACGGACAAGCCGTGCGCATCGCCGCGCTGCATCAGCCGGTCTACGACGACTCGATGCGCGGCATCGCCTTGATCCAGGTCGGCGAAACCATGGATGCGCGCCGTGGACTGACGCGCAAGATCCTGTTCGACACCATGTGGCGCCAAACCCTGCTGGTCAGTATCGCGGCCCTGCTGGTGTGGTTCACCGTGCGCTTTGCCTTGCGTCCGCTGATGCAATTGAAAAGCGAAGTCGAGACCCGCGCTCCCACCGACTTGTCCGATTTCGATCCCACCAGAGTACACAAGGAAGTACAGCCGCTGGTACTGGCCATGAACGGTTACATGGCGCGCTTGCAAAACCTGATCAACGGCCAGCGCCGTTTCATTGCCGATGCTTCGCATCAACTGCGCACGCCGCTGACGGTACTGAAAACCCAATCGGAACTGGCACTGCGCGAGTTCGACCGCCCCGCTGCCGATCTCAAATCGCTGCGCGAACTGGTCGAAAGCATGGCCGGCACTACCGACGCCACGGTGCATCTGGCCAATCGCCTGCTGACGCTGGCGCGTGCCGAACACGGCGTGGCCGCCGGCGGCATGCAGGCGTTGTCGCTGACCGAAACCACGCGCGAAGCGGCGCTCAAGCTGGCGCAAAATGCGGTCGCCAAACACATCGATCTGGCACTGGAAGCCGATACCGATATCCAGATCACCGGCAGCCCCACGCTGCTGCATGAATTGGTCAGCAACCTGCTCGACAATGCCATTCGCTACACCCCGGCGCATGGCAAGATCACCTTGCGCGTTCTGGCCGAGGCCAACCTCAACGACGATGCCGGCAAGCCGCGCGCCGTCCTGGAAGTGGAAGACACCGGCAGCGGCATAGCGGCTGCCGAACGCGAACGGGTCTTCGCGCCGTTTTATCGCGCACCGGTGGCGCAGAACATCAATCCCAGCGGCGCCGGCCTCGGCCTTGCCATCGTGCGCGACATCGCCGCCCTGCACCATGCCGAGATCAGCCTGCATGACAATCTCGCGGGTAGTGGTTTGAAAGTGCGCATCCTGTTTCCCTCGCGCTGAACGAAGCGCGGCAGGCCCGGACTTTCTCACGCCGTTTCTCCGCCCGGCAACCATGGCCGCAACGGCAACATTGTCAGACTTGCACCGCGCTGCTGCGCTCTGGTTGCGGTCGCCATAAAGCGTGAATTACACGTTGTAAGCGTCGCTGTTCTGCTTTTGACGCATCCAAAACCTGCCTACAATCATCTGCACACATGGGATCCGCCGCGGGGGTGGCAGAGCACATGCGTTCTTATGTCCTGGTTGTTCTGTTTCAGTCCGAACGATGCAAATCTGTCCGTCGACAACTCCTCACAGAAGGCGTGAAATGAACCTGACAAAACTGAAAGTCTCGACCCGGCTCAGCCTGGGGTTTTCTTTCATTTTCATCTTGCTGGCCGGCATCATTGTGGTGGCGTTGATGAAAATGGCGAATATCAATCGACAGCTCACCTCGATCACCGACGTCAATAACGTGGAAACCAGCCATCTGGCGACCATGCGCGCGGCGGTGTACGAACAGTCGCTGATCACGCGCAATATTGCGCTGGCCGAAAATGCCACGGTAATGCAACAGCAGACCGAGCGGCTGAAACAGCAGATTGCCATTTATGCCGATACGGAATTGAAGCTGGGCAAGATGTTCGCCGAGCTCGATGAAACTACCGAGACGGAACGCAAAAGCTTCTTCACGATCAAGGCGCAGGCCGCCGAGGCAGCGCCGATATTGAACCAGGTGACGAGCGCCGGGGCAGCGGGCAAAACCGACGAGATCAAGACTCTGCTGGCCGGCCGTCTCACCGCCATGCAATCACAGCGCCGCGCCTCGCTGGCGGAACTGGCACGCGTTGAAGACAAACTCAACGAGGATGCCAACCAAGAGGCCAAAGCCACCTACAGCGAGGCCCGCCGCGTCATGTTGCTGCTCGGTGCCATCGCCCTGATCGCCGGCATCACCGCTGCCGCACTGATCATGCGCAGCCTGCTGCAGCAATTGGGAGGAGAACCGGCCTACGCCGCTTCACTGGCGCACAAGATTGCGCAAGGTGACCTGACTACCCGGGTGGTGAGCAATGGCAGTAACCAGGCCAGCCTGATGGCGTCGATGAAAAGCATGAATGACGGTTTGCAGCAGATCGTCAGGGATGTGCGTGCGGGTACCGATGCCATCAATACCGCCAGCAGCCAGATCGCCAGCGGCAATCTGGATCTGTCCGCGCGCACCGAAGAACAGGCCGGCTCGCTGGAAGAAACGGCCTCGGCCATGGAACAACTGACCGCCACGGTACGGCAAAATGCCGATCACGCCAAAGAGGCCAATCAACTGGCGGCGGTGGCCACCTCGGTGGCGCTCAAAAGCGGCGACATCGTGCAACAGGTGGTCGATACCATGGGCGCCATCGATGCCTCTTCCCGGAAAATTGTCGACATCATCAGCGTGATCGATGGCATCGCTTTCCAGACCAACATCCTGGCATTGAATGCCGCGGTCGAAGCCGCGCGCGCCGGTGAACAGGGACGCGGTTTTGCCGTGGTGGCATCCGAGGTGCGCAGCCTGGCGCAACGCAGTTCGGCAGCGGCCAAGGAAATCAAGACGCTGATCGACGACTCGGTGGAAAAAGTCAGTTCCGGCAGCAAGCTGGCAGATCAGGTCGGTCAGACCATGAGTGACGTGGTCGCCAGCGTCAAGCGGGTGGAGAACGTGATCAATGACATTACCGATGCCAGCCGCGAACAAAGCACCGGCATCGATGAAATCAATCACGCCATCACGCAGATGGATCAGGTGACGCAACAGAACGCCGCGCTGGTGGAACAAGCCGCGGCGGCGGCACAGTCGCTGCAGGATCAGGCGCGCAAACTGAGCACCACGGTGGGTGCGTTCGTGATCCATTGAGCGACTGCGGCTACGCGGACTGCACGCCGCCAGATCAGCACAACGATTCCATGCAACTGCCGGCCGACCGCGAGGATGTGGACGGACCGGCACGGGACATCACCGGCCGGTAAGAAATCGGCTCAATAGCCTTGAACTTGCCAATCACCGAGTTGAGCCAGCGCGGATCGTTGGCGTGCATCCAGTCACCCTTGAAACAGACGATCTTGTTGTTCTGATGCCATTTGTTCATTTTGGCGACAAAGCGATCTTCGTATTCTGCGGCCGGCGCGAAAATGCCGGCCCAGGGGTCGGCAATCCAGGCTTGCGACAATTCGTTGATATGACGCACGCGATCCGGCAAATGGTCGCCGATGACGGCAAAGAAATGATCGCCTCCTTCGTCGATATAACCGAGGCGCGCCGGCAATCCCTGTTGCTGTGCGCGCCAGATCACGCTACGCGCCATTTCATCGCAATTGCCGGCACGCAGTCGTTCCGCCGCGGCGATATCGGCGCTGCGATACGGACGGCGAATGAGTTTCGAGAGTTTGAGGCCGGCATCAATTTGCCTGACGCCATCCTGTTCGAGAATACGCCCGGCATCATCGAGATGCAGTTTGTTGCTGGACTTCACGCCCTTTTTGTAGAGTGCCCGCACGTCATCATAAATTGCCCGTGCTTCGCTTTGCATGACGGCCGGCGACAATCCTGCCCGTATCGGCGGAGGCAACAGCGTGTACGAAAAACGGCGCAGGCGGCTGCTGCCGACAGGCGCTGCTTCGGATGTAGAGGCAGAGGTGGATGCAGATACGACGTCGGCATCCGCCGCCAGTCCCGCGTAGTACGCCTGGAGCGAAGTACTCTCGCTCTGCGCCTGCGCCAACGGTGCACGCGGAATTGGCAGCGTGCTGCCGCTACTGACGATGCTGGAAAAAGAAGCAATGCTGTCCGCGTTGTCCGTGGTGCCGGCAAGCGCGGCGCCGTCAACGTCACCGCCGCCACGCAGTCCGGCCATTGGCGCGGGTTCCCAGATGCCATCGGCGCGACGCCTCAGCAATGGTGCATTGAAACGGGCCACCAGGTCGTCATCGGCGAGCAAGCGATAGCCGGGCCCGCTGCTTTCCTTTTGCAGCCGAAACAACTGATCGCCAATGGCGGCATAGGGCCGTTGCCCGATCCAATACATGCCCTGCGCATCCATCTGCAATCCGGCGCGGCCGTGGCGGCTCACATACGGCAACAAACGGACATCAAGCGGTGCCGCCTTCTGTGCGACGACCAAGCCGGGCGGATGAGACAACTGCGGCATCCAGGCTCGCGCATCCGCCGGCAATTGCGCCTCGGCACCGAGGCTGCCGAGGCCGGCATCGCCTGCCGCCTTGCCGATGCGCGCGCCGGTATTCAGCAACGACTGCGCCACGACAGTTGACGCCACAGGCAGCGCATTGAGCAAACCAAACGCAATCCGCCCCTGCCCCGTGGCCAATTTGCCCCGCGCCAGATCATCAGCGCCGATGCCGATTTCGGCCGCACCAATCGACAACAGTGCCGCATCGACCGCCGCGCCGGCACCCGGAACCAGCAATGCCAGCGGCACCAGCATCAGCGCCGCCGCGTCCAGAACGCGACTGACTTCGGCTTTGCGAACGTCGCGATCTGACCGCACCAGCAAAGCAGCATCCGTATAAGACCGGGCTTTCTGCTGACGCGCAATCGCGGCGAACGGATCACTGCTGACAGCGGCCTGCTGATTGACATAGCTCTGCGGATTCCAGTAACCGCTGAAGGTAGCGCGATTGAACGACAGCAAGCCACCCGATGCATGCCGTACGCCAGGCCACGCCGCCAGTCCCTGCAAAGCTTCTTCGACGCCAGCCCGGGTATAGCCATCAGGTCGGTCGGCCAGCGTGAAATGCGACAACAGCGCGGCCCGCTTTTGACTATCCCGGGCTTGCAGCGCCAGCCAGTTTTTCATCGCGGCGGGATTAGCGAATTCATGCAACGGCGATGAATTTCCCGGAATGTACAACAAGGTAAGCTGACTTTTCTTGTCGGTCGCGTACACGATATCGGTGGCCTGATACGCGTGAATATCGAGCAGGCCGGTTTGCAGATCAGGATCGGCAAGATGTCCCGTGCGCAAGTCATTCAGGCTCAAATCCTGCCACTGCCATGCCGGCTGCAATCCGGCCACGCGCGCGGCCAGTGCATGGCCGGCGGCGCTCAGACTGCCCTCCTGAAATTGCCACTGGCAAGCCTGCACATAGGCCATCTTTGCCAGCAAGGGATATGCCGACTCATGGGCGCGCCAGAACTGGTCCAGATAACGCTCGCGGGTGGTGCCGGGATCCATGTCCCAGAGCGCAGCGCGAAATGCTTGCGGCGCGACGTCGAGTTGGGTGCTGCGATCGTAATGCGCTGTGGCGCCGCCACGATACAGCGCTTCATAAGTGCGCACCTCCGGCTGCCATTGCAGCAATGGCGTGGTGGCCTGCGCCAGCCGGAACAGCGGCGTCAGCAGCGCGGGCATCGTGCGCAATACGTGATCTGGCGTCGGCAAGCCTGGCACCAGCGTCAGGCTTGGCCCGCCGCCGTGGTCGAACGGCTGCCGGCGGGCGGTGCTGCTGACCGGCTCCTGGACATTCGACAGCAGCGCCCGGGTCAGCGATATGCGGCGCACCAGCTCTGCCGGTTTGGCCGCGCCGCTGCCATCATCGAGGTAATTGAAGGTGGTCAGAAAGGTGTTGTCGGGATCGACGTCTTGCCCCCACTGATCCCGGAACATGCGCCGGATCAGGGTCGCAGCCTGTTGTTCCGGACTGGCCATGTTGACGGTATGTGCCGCGATATAAGCATCCAGGGCGGGATTGTCACCGAGCGCGCTGCGGGCGGCACGGGACAGATTGACATTGACACCGGCCGGCACCGGCAATGCAGGCGGCGGCCTGACCGGCTGACTGTTGCGGCCGGGGGAATTGGCGCCGGCCGGGAGGGAACCGGAAAGTCCGGCGCAGCGCACACTGTTTATCATGCTCATCATCGACTCCTGTCTGGACCATCAAACGATATGCCTGCAGTCTCGGATCGGAGCGCTGTTCCGATGGCCGCAAGCAGCTACCTGAACGCAGATGGACTCATGACGACGACAAGAATTCCCGCCGCCCTCAGACAGCTCCGCCGGCACCCCAGCTGCGACAGAATTCGAGCAAGGCTTGCAACCGCGCCGACAGTACCCGGTGCCGGCTGACCACCAGATAGAAATGCCGGCGCAATACCGGCAACGGCGAATGCAATTCGACCAGCCGGCCCGATTCCAGCAAATCTGCCACCACCGCGCGCGACAGGCAACTGATGCCCAATCCTTCTGCGGTGGCGCGCTTGATCGCTTCCGAATTGCCGAATTCGCAGGCCGAGGGCAAATGATGCAGATACGGCAGCAAGGCATGCTCGACTGCCTCTCGCGTCCCCGATCCTGCTTCACGCAGCAACCAGTCGGCCCGGCCCAGCGCCTGCAATGTCGGCACCTGGCCGGCGGCCGCCAACGGATGTCCGGGCGCCGCCACCACGATCAGCTCATCGGTAATCCAGGGTTCGACTTCGACATCATCAGCATGGCACGGCCCTTCGATCAAACCGGCATCGACTTCGAAGTTGCTGACGGCGGCGACGATGTCGGCGGTATTGGCGACCAGCGCGCGAATCCGCAGTTGCGGATGCCGGCGACGATAAGCGGCCACCATCGCCGGCAACAGATAACTGCCAATCGTGGTGCTGGCGCCGATATGCAATTCGGCGCCGGCCTGATCCGGCTTCAGGAACTGTTGCTCAATCGTGTTGGCAGCATCCAGCATATGACGCGCCTGCGGCAGCAGCAGGCGGCCATTGTCATTGAGCAGCAGGCGTTTGCCGACGCGGTCAAACAGTTTCACCGCCAACAGGTGTTCCAGCTCATTCAATGCCGCACTGGCCGCCGATTGCGACAAGGCAATCATGTCCGCCGCAGCGGTGGTGCTGCCGGACTGCGCCACCGCCAGAAAAATCTGCAACTGCCGCAAGCTTATCTTCATGGTTTGCTCCCGCTAAAACTTCATCACATCCTGATCAACCTGTTTTTCAGGTAGATATCATCAAAATAACGCGTTTTTCTTTTATAGCGGAGGATATTACAGTTAAAGCATCCTCACCAGACGCTAAAACATCATGATGTCGTTCGCTCCAATGTTCAGATCAATACACAAACCACTGACCGGATTGCTGCCCGGTCTGGTGCTCAGTGCCGGCATGGCGCTGGCAGCGATGGCGCTGGGCCGGATTGACTGGATGCAGGCACATGGCCTGAGTGCACTGACCGTCGCCATCATGCTGGGCATGTTGCTCGGCAACACCGTACTGGCGCGCCTGCCGGCCAGTTGCGATGCCGGCGTGCGCTTTTCCAGGCAAAACCTGTTGCGTCTGGGCATCGTGTTGTATGGCTTGCGGCTGACGTTTCAGGACATCGCCCAGGTCGGCGTGCGCGGCGTGTTGATTGACGCGGTGATGCTGACCTCGACCTTCGCCATGGCGTATCTGATCGGCGTCAAACTGTTCAAGCTGGAACGCAATGCGGTGTTGCTGATCGGTGCCGGCAGTTCGATCTGCGGCGCTGCCGCGGTAATGGCTACCGAGCCGGTGCTGCGGGCGCGCAGCGAACAGGTGACGGTGGCGGTGTCGACCGTGGTGGTGTTCGGTTCGCTGGCGATGTTCCTGTATCCGATGCTGCATCAGTGGAGCCAGCAATTGCCATGGTGGCATCAGCAGGCGCCTGATTTCGGCATCTATATCGGTTCTACCGTGCATGAAGTGGCGCAGGTATTGGCGGCGGCCCGTTCGATTGATGAAAGCACGGCCAACACAGCCGTGATTGCGAAGATGGTGCGGGTCATGATGCTGGCGCCGTTCCTGCTGATTTTGTCGGCCTTCATGCGGCGCAGCGCCGGCAAAGTCGCCGCCGGCGGCAAGGATAAGCTGGGCGTGCCCTGGTTTGCGTTCGCCTTCATCGGCGTGGTCGCACTGCACTCGATTGCACCGTTGCCGGCAGCCGTGAATGCTTTCCTGCTCGATGTCGATACCTTGTTGCTGGCGATGGCGATGGCCGCACTCGGCCTGACCACCCAGGCGTCGGCGGTGCGGCGTGCCGGCATGCGGCCACTGCTGTTGGGCGGTTTGCTGTTCGGCTGGCTGATCGTCGGCGGCGCCGTCATCAATCGGGCGCTGACCTGACAAGTGCCAGGCAGCAGCCAGACAGCGGCCGGGCAGGTTTACTTCAATTGCCCGGTCGCAATCAGTTCGCGAATGATCTTGATGGTATCGATGTCCGCTTCTTCATAGGCCGAGCGGCGAAACTCGTTGTAAAACGCGTCTTCGCCGCTGACCACTTCAGGCGTGCCATCGTCGTATTCAAAGCGCACGAACAATTGCTCTTCCGCCGGCACTTCGATGGTCATGCTCATGCTCGATTGCGGAATCTCGCCCTGCGCCGGCACCTGATAATGCACCTGAATCTGCGGCAGATAAGTCACCGTGTCGCGAATCCGCAACTCGCCATAACGCAACATCCGTTGCACTGAATCAATCTTCTTGTCAGACAGTTCACACTGATCAAGATGCGACATGAACAACATCGGAGCTTCGGCCCGCAATACCAGGCCGCGCCATAGCAGATCGCGGCCGATTGGCTCGATCAGGGGATTGAGCGGATCGTTGATTTGAATCAGGTGATTGAATTTCATGGTGGCGCAAAGATTAAGGGACCGCCGCAATTGTCCCACACTGCGGCCTGTTACAATGGCCCGCTTGTTTTGTCCGGTATTTCAGTCCGGCATCCCAGCCCTGTCTTTCAACCCTGATTCCACTCCGGCCATCGCATGTCTGCAAGTCCCTCATTTGGTCTGAACGCGCCCCAAAGCGAAGCCGTCAAGTACATGGAAGGTCCGTGCCTGGTGCTGGCCGGCGCCGGTTCCGGCAAGACGCGCGTGATTACGCAAAAGATCGCGCATCTGATCGAGACGTGCGGCTATGAGCCACGCCATATCGCGGCCCTGACCTTTACCAACAAGGCGGCCCTGGAAATGCAGGAACGTATCGCCAAGTTGCTCAAAGAACCGAAGCAGGCCAAGCATCTGACGGTATCCACCTTCCATTCGCTGGGAGTCAAGATCTTGCGTCAGGAAGCCAGGTATCTGGGTCTGAAAGATCGCTTCTCGATCATGGACAGCGATGATTGCTTTTCACTGGTGCAAGACCTCGCCACCACCACCGACAAGCAATTGATCCGGCGCATTCAGAACGACATGTCGTTGTGGAAAAACGGCCTGGTCACTCCCGAACTTGCACTCAAGAATGCGGTTGACGAAGATGAAGCGCAAGCCGCGCGGATT
The DNA here is from genome assembly GCF_001189915.1 of Herbaspirillum autotrophicum. Taxonomy (GTDB): domain Bacteria; phylum Pseudomonadota; class Gammaproteobacteria; order Burkholderiales; family Burkholderiaceae_D; genus Herbaspirillum; species Herbaspirillum autotrophicum. The sequence goes on along the minus strand of NZ_LFLS01000028.1, from coordinate 11,466 downwards.
TACGCCAGCTATGTCGCCACGCTGTCGGCCTATCAGGCGGTCGACTTCGACGACCTGATCCGTTTACCGGTAGAACTGTTCCGCAACAATGAAGAAGTGCGCGACCGCTGGCAGCGCAAGCTGCGCTATTTGCTGGTCGATGAATATCAGGACACCAATACCTGCCAGTATGAATTGGTCAAATTGCTGGTGTCGGGGATTGGCAAGAAACCGATGTTTACGGCGGTGGGTGACGATGACCAGGCGATTTACGCATGGCGCGGCGCCACCATCGAAAACCTGAAAACGCTGCAAGTCGATTTTCCGAATCTGCATCTGATCAAGCTGGAACAGAATTACCGTTCCAGCACCCGTATCCTGCAAGCCGCCAACTCGGTGATTTCGAACAATCCGAAACTGTTCGACAAGGCACTGTGGTCGGAGCATGGCCTTGGCGATCCGATCAAGGTGATGGGTATGGACGACGACGAAGCCGAAGCCGAACAGGTCGCCATTCTGCTGTCGGCACACCGTTTCGAACGCCACGCCAAATTTTCCGATTATGCAATTCTGTATCGCGGCAATCATCAGAGCCGCATCATCGAAAAAGCCTTGCGCCGCGAACGCATTCCTTATGTGATGTCGGGCGGCCAGAGTTATTTCGATCGCGCCGAAATCAAGGACATCATCAGCTACCTGCGCCTGATCGCCAATCAGGAGGACGACCCGGCATTCATTCGCGCCGTCACCACGCCACGCCGCGGCATCGGCCAATCGACACTGGAAGTGCTGGGCACGGTCGCCGGACAATGGCAATGTTCGCTGTTCGAAGCCGTGTACAAAGGCGGTATCGAAGACAAGCTGGCCGACCGCCAGTTGACCCCGCTGCGGCAGTTCTGCGACTTCATCAACCGCCTTGAATCGCGCGCCAGCCGCCCCGGGCCGTCCGGCAGCGGCGAACATGCAGCCGAGGTGCTGGACGATCTGATGGCCGCCATCAATTACGAAGCCTATGTCTATGACACCTTCGACGAGCGGCAGGCGCAAAGCAAATGGCAGAACGTGCTGGACTTCACCGGCTGGCTCAAGGAACGCGGTTGCGGCGGCAAGGATGGTTCCGGCGATGAAAAGAATGTGCTGGAACTGACTCAGATGGTGGCCTTGATGACCATGCTCGAAGGCAAGGATGAAGAGCCGGATGCGGTGCGCATGTCGACCCTGCACGCCTCCAAGGGACTGGAGTTTCCGCACGTGTTTCTGATCGGCGTCGAAGAAGGCATCTTGCCGCACAAAGGGGATCCCGATGCCCCGGCCGAAACCATGGGCGCGCGTATCGAAGAAGAACGCCGGCTGATGTATGTCGGCATCACGCGCGCACAACGCAGCCTGCAAATCACCTGGTGCAAACGCCGCAAGCGGGCGCGTGAATATGTGCAATGCGACATGTCGCGCTTCATCAAGGAAATGCGTCTGGATGAAGGCGACGCGGTGCCGACCGAAGCCGAAACCATTACGCCGCAAAACCGGCTGGCCAATCTGAAAGCCTTGCTGGCCAAACCGAAAACCGCGTAAGCGCGCTGCCGCCGGCATGAATTCTCCATGCCCGTTATACTTGCGCTCCGGAAATTTCCCATGGAAATGATCCGGAATCAGCATTCAAATAACATCTAGGAGAAATCATGCATCGCATCAGCAAGCACCTGTCCGTGCTGTTCCTGTGGCTGTGCTGCGCCATCGGCGCACACGCAGGCAGCATCACCAATGTCGAATTCCAGTCACCGGCGCTGGGCCGCAGCTGGAATTACAACGTCTATCTGCCGACCGGCTACGAGACATCCCAATTGCGCTATCCGGTGTTGTACCTGTTGCATGGCAATGACGGCCATCGCAATGACTGGGTGGTCAAGGGCCGCATTCAGGCGACTGCCGATGCCTTGATCGCGTCCGGCGACATTCCGCCGGCCATCATCATCATGCCGGATGCCGGCACCACCTGGTTTGTCGATCTCAAGGAAAAGATGGAAACCGCCTTCATCTCGGATCTGATCCCGCAGGTGCAAAAGCGCTTCCGCACGCTGACTGGTCGCGATGGTCGTCTGGTTGGCGGCTTGTCGATGGGTGGCTATGGCGCCCTGCGTTTTGCGCTCAAGTATCCGGAAAAATTCCAGGCAGCGGCGCTGCTGAGCCCGGCGATCTACAACCCGGAACCGCCGGTCACGTCCTCGGCGCGTTTCGTCAAGGTGTTCGGTGCGCCTGACTACGATGCCGCAGTATGGAAAGCCCATAACTATCCGGCACTGTGGGATGCGTTCCTGAAGAAAGACATCAAGGTACCGATGTACATCAACTCCGGCGACGATGACGACTTCAACATCGAAAGCGAAGCCACCCAGTTTTATGAACTGTTGCGCAAGAACAAGCAACCTGCCGAATTGCGTATCGTCAACGGTGCGCATGCCTGGCCAGTGTGGGAATCCACCATCGGTGATGCCCTCAAGTACATCTTCCAGACCGTACGCCGTCCCGAGCAATAATCGCTCACCGGCGCTGCCTGCAACGGGCAGCGCCGCCGGCATCTGATTTTGCATGATTGCCGTCGGGCAGCATTTCAGCCATCGCCCGGCGTCTGAATACAACATTTCCCCCACATACAGCGTGCTTATTTCGCAAGCAATTGCGGCAAGCGTTTACAATCACGCCTGCGCCAACCCGGCTGCCGCGCACTGGCTGCAACCCGCCACGGCATTGCAGCAAGCAACCTCAGCAACACTGAACCGGAACCGGGTGTGGCTATTTTATTTTTCAGAAAGATGGCAATGAATCAATTTTTCAAGCGATACACCCCGATGGCGGCCTTGCTGATCGGCTTATTGAGTTTGTCGGCGTGCGGCAAGAAAGAAGCGGCTGCCGACGCCACCCCGGCCAAACCATCGGTTTATCTGGTTGGCGTGGAATCGGCCTATGCGCCGTTTTCTTCGGAGAATGAACAAAAAGACGTGGTCGGTTTCGACATCGACGTCATGAAAGCACTGGCCCAAAAAATCGGCATCGAAGTCAAATTCATCCCGACCCCGTTCGAAGGCTTCTTCAACTTCCTCGCCCAGGGCGACCGTGATCTGCTGATTTCCGCCATCACGATTACTGACGAGCGCAAGCAGACAGTCGATTTTTCTGCGCCTTATTTTGAAGCGACACAACTGATCGCCGTCGCCGGCAGCGATACCAAAGTTCAGAAGTTCGACGATCTCAAGCCCCTGAAAGTCGGCGTCCAGAGCGCCACTTCCGGCGATGAGATCGTGCAGCAACTGCTGGGCAAGAACAATCCCAACATCAAGCGCCTCGACTCCACGCCGCTGGCGCTGAAGGAACTCGAAGGCGGCGGCGTTGATGCCGTGGTGGCCGATGATGCAGTGGTCCGCAATTACATTACCAACAACCCTTCCAGCAAGCTGCGCACCGTCGCCGATGCCGGTTTCCCGAAAGAGTATTACGGCATTGCCGTGCGCAAGGGCAATACCGAGTTGCTGAACAAGATCAACAAGGGTCTGGCCGACATGAAGGCCGACGGCAGCTTTGCCAAGATCAGCGAACAGTACTTCGGCAGCGACAAGAAGTAATTTCCGCCGGGCCGCCGGCATCCGGGCCAGCGTTACGGCGCGGACGGCGGCAGGCAGCGCTACGGTATAATTCCGGCGCATCGCTGATGGATTCGAATGCGCAGGCGCACCCGCCTGCGCATTTTCACTTTCAACTACCTTTCTTTCAACATGGATTTCCGCTGGAGCATCATAGAAGGCTACGCGCCGCTGTTCGTCAAAGGCTTTTTCATGACGCTGCGGGTGGCCGTGATCAGTATCGTCATCGGCACGATACTGGGCCTGCTTCTGGGCATGTTGCGGCTGGCCGAGGTCAAGCACGGGCCATGGAAATATCCTTTGAAGCTGTGCCGCTGGCTGACCGCGTTTTACGTCGCCTTTTTTCGCGGTACGCCGCTGTTCGTGCAAATCCTGCTGATCCACTTTGCAGTCATGCCGGTCCTGATCCATCAGGACGGCGGCTTGCTGATTTCCGGTGAACTGGCGCGCTCGATCAAGCAAGACTACGGCGCCTTCATCTCCGGTATCGTGGCGCTGTCACTCAATGCCGGCGCCTACATTTCGGAAATCTTCCGCGCCGGCATCCAGTCGATTGATCGCGGTCAGACTTACGCCGCGTCCAGTCTCGGCATGGGTTACCGGCTGACTATGCGCTATGTGGTGTTGCCGCAAGCGTTTCGCCGCATGCTGCCGCCGCTCGGTAATGAAGCCATCACCCTGCTCAAGGATTCCTCGCTGGTCTCCACCATCGGTCTGGCCGAACTGGCCTATGCCGCGCGCACCGTGGCCGGCAGTTATTCGCGCTACTGGGAACCGTATATCACGATTTCCGTGGTGTATTTTTCAATGACCATTTGCCTGGCGTTGCTGGTCAGCAAGCTGGAAAAGAAATACAGTGCCCCGCACCGCCACTGATCCGGCGTCGCCGGTCGCCCGGCCACCACAGGTGGCCATCATCGGCGGTGGTCCGACCGGTTTGATGGCGGCAGAAGTATTGTCGCAACAGGGCATCGCCGTCGATCTGTACGACGCCATGCCATCAGTCGGCCGCAAATTTCTGCTGGCCGGCAAAGGCGGCATGAACATCACGCATGCCGAAGCCAGCGAACAATTCCGCACACGCTACGGCCAACGCCAGCAAGACATTTCCAGACTGCTGGACGGCTTTGATGCCGATGCCTTGCGTGCCTGGATCCATGAACTCGGCATCGCCACCTTCGTCGGTTCCTCAGGACGCGTGTTCCCGACCGACATGAAAGCCGCGCCGCTGTTGCGCGCCTGGCTGCATCGCTTGCGCGAAGCCGGGGTACGCTTTCATATGCGGCATCGATGGTGCGGCTGGAATGCGGACGGCGCCGTGCAATTCGACACCCCGGATGGTCCTGTCATCCGCCAACCGCAAGCCTTGCTACTGGCGCTCGGTGGCGGCAGCTGGGCGCGGCTCGGTTCCGATGGCCGCTGGACCGCATTGCTGGCGGCACACGGCATTCCGATTGCGCCGCTGCGTCCCGCCAATTGCGGTTTTACCTTGCCGTGGAGCGAACACTTCAGCAGCCGGTTCGCCGGCCAACCGCTGAAATCGATCAGTGCCCACACCGCCGGCGGTGCCGCACGTCGCGGCGAATTCGTCATCACCGCCGGCGGCATTGAAGGCAGTCTGATTTATGCCTTGTCAGCGCCACTGCGCGATGCCATTGAAGCCGACGGCAAAGCCGTGCTCTATCTCGATCTGCTACCCGACTGGAGTCTGGACCGGGTACAACAGGAACTGTCGCATCCACGCGGTTCGCGCTCGATGTCCAGTCATCTGCAAAGCCGGCTCAAACTGGCCGGCGTCAAAGCCGGCCTGCTACGGGAATGCACCGACGCCGCCACCTTCGGCGACAACGCTGCCCTGGCGCGCGCCATCAAGGCCTTGCCGTTGACGCTGAGCGCCGTGCGCCCCATCGACGAAGCCATCAGCAGCGCCGGTGGCGTACCGTTCGAAGCACTGACGCATGATCTGATGCTGCACCAATTGCCCGGCGTATTTTGCGCCGGCGAAATGCTGGACTGGGAAGCCCCTACCGGCGGCTATCTGCTGACAGCCTGCTTCGCCAGCGGACGCGCCGCTGCCGGCGGCGTGTCGCAATGGCTGGCAACCAACAAGGAATCCGCATCATGAGTATGGAAGAACGTCTGATCGACATCGAAGTGAAACTGACGCGCCAGGAAGACACGGTCGAGACCCTGAACCAGACCGTCTACCGCCAGCAAAAGAAAATCGATGAACTGGAAGGTTTGCTGCTGGCGCTGGCGCGCCGTCTCAAGGAAGGCGACGGCAGCAGCGCCGAACGCAATATCGAAAATGAAAGACCGCCGCATTATTGAGACGTGCGGCACGGTCAATGGCTGAAATGGCGTGGTTTTATCACTGTGTTTTCATACAGTGGTGGTATGCTACAGCCTCATCAACATTCCACGACTTGACTTCATGCTTTCGCCGGTCCGCCGCATCGCCCATCTGGACATGGATGCGTTTTATGCTTCAGTTGAATTGCTGCGCTATCCCGAATTGCGCGGGTATCCCGTAGTGGTCGGCGGCGGCAGCAAACATCATCCTGAAGTGCAAGCCGACGGCAGCTTGCGTTATTTCAAGCTACGCGATTATGTCGGCCGCGGCGTCGTCACTACCTCCACCTACGAAGCGCGCGCGCTCGGTGTCTTTTCCGGCATGGGCATGATGAAGGCAGCCAGGCTGAGTCCCGATGCGATTCTGCTGCCCACCGATTTCGATGCCTATCGCCGTCATTCGCGCCTGTTCAAAAATGCTGTCGCCGAACTCGCACCGCTGATTGAAGATCGCGGTATCGATGAAATCTACATTGACCTCAGCGACATCGATGACGACATCCGCACGCTGGCGCAACGCATCAAGGACGCCGTCAACGCTGCCACCGGCCTGACCTGTTCCATCGGCATCGCGCCCAACAAGTTGCTGGCCAAAATCTGTTCCGAGCTCGACAAGCCGAATGGCATCACCTTGCTGACGCGGGACGATATCGCCACCCGCATCTGGCCTTTGTCCGTCAAGAAAATCAATGGCATCGGCCCCAAGGCAGTCGAGAAGCTGGCAGTGATGGGCCTGCATTCGATAGCCGATCTGGCCAAGGCCGATCCGGCGCTGTTGCAGGAAAATTTCGGCCGTACCTACAGCGAATGGTTGTTGCGTGCCGCCAATGGTGAAGACAACCGGCCGGTGGTCACCAGTTCCGAACCGAAATCGATCAGCCGCGAATCAACCTTCGAACGTGATTTGCACGCCAAGAGTGATCGCAATGAACTGACCGATATTTTTACCAGCCTGTGTACCCGCCTGGCCGGCGACTTGCAGCGCAAGGGTTATCTCGGCGCTACCGTCGGCATCAAGTTGCGCTTCGCCGATTTCCGGACCGTGACACGCGATCTGACACTGACCGCCGCCACCGATGATGCCGCCGTGATACGACGTGCCGCCGGCGAATGCCTGCGCCGCATCACGCTTGACCGGCGCTTGCGTTTGCTCGGTGTGCGCGCGAGTGCACTCTCCAAAAAAGAGCCGGCAACAGATCGTCCGGCATTGATGCAGGGCGATCTGTTTCAAAATGATTGATCTGTTCCCGCCTAAACATTTCCCATCCACTGCCATTCTTAACAGTGCTTGCCGCTGCGTGTAGAATGCTCCCTTTTGCCCCCGACTGCCATGTGGTTCAAGAACCTTCAGATTTACCGTCTCCCCGCACCGTGGGCCATCACTGCCGATCAACTCGAAGAGCACCTCGCATCGCAAGCATTCGCGCCCTGCTCCAGTCTGGACATGCAAACCCAAGGCTGGATTTCGCCACGCGGCAATGAACGCCTGGTGCACACCGTCAACCGCCAATTCCTGTTGCAACTGAGCACCGAGAAAAAACTGTTGCCCGCCACCGTGATCAATCAGGTCACCAAGGCGCGTGCCGTGGAAATGGAAGAGCAACAAGGCTTCCCGCCCGGACGCAAGCAAACCAAGGAATTGAAGGAACAGGTCACGGATGAATTGCTGCCGCGCGCGTTCAGCATCGTGCGCAGCACCTGGACCTGGATCGATCCGGTCAATGGCTGGCTGATTGTCGATGCCGGCAGTCCGGGCAAGGCCGAAGAAGTCTTGAAGCTGTTGCTCAAGGCCATTCCGAAATTCCCTCTGGAAACACTGCGCACCGTGCGCTCGCCACTGGCTTCGATGACTGACTGGCTGGCCGCCGATGAAGCACCGAGCGGCTTTACTGTCGATCAGGATACCGAATTGCGCGCCACCGGCGAAAGCAAGGCCACCGTGCGTTATGTGCGCCATACATTGGAGCCGGAAGATGTCCGCCGCCATATCGAATCCGGCAAGCAATGCACGCGGCTGGCGATGACATGGAATGACAAGATTTCCTTCGTACTGACGGAAAACCTGTCGATCAAGCGCATCTCGCCACTCGATGTATTGAAGGAAGATTCGGACGTCACCTCCAAGAACGATGACGAGCGTTTCGACGGCGACTTCATGCTGATGACCGGTGAAGTCAGCAAGCTGCTGGCCGACCTGATTGAAGCGCTCGGCGGCCAGTTGAAGGAAAACGACGGCAGCACCGCGCTGGCAGCCTGATCGCCGGCACCCGCCGGCATCGCATCAAGCCTTGCTCTGCGAATCAGGAAAAGTTGTGGTTTCCCGATTCGCAGACGCCGGCCGCATCTCCGCATCCAGCACTTGCATCGCATAGTCGATGATCTTGTACATGCGTTCGCTCGACACGCCATCGCGTGAACCGAGTGACAAACCATGCAACACCCCGATATAAAAATCACTCAAGCCTTTGATATCAGCGTCCGCGCGCAATTCGTTTTGCTCTTGCGCCTGCGCCAGTCTCTTTTCCAGCTCGGTCCGTTTCTTTTGCCGCCGGATCGTCAGCTCATCGCTGTGCGCCAGATTTTCCGGTGCGCAATTGATGGCTGACATGACCACCATGCAACCTTTGCCATTGGCCGGATCGTCAAACATGGCGACACTGGCGCGCAGCATATTGCTGAGGTCGGCCCGAATCCCCTGACCGCCCTTGAGCGCTGCCAGCGGCGCTGCACCGGCAGTGGCAGCGTAGCAATCCACCGCTTCTCTGAACAAGGCGTTCTTGTCGCCGAACGCGGCATACAGGCTCGGCGCCTTGACGCCGATGGCGGCCGTCAGGTCGGCCATGGTGGTGCCTTCATACCCTTTGTTCCAAAATACTTGCATGGCCACGTGTAATGCCTGCTCCCGGTCAAAACTGCGTGGCCGTCCTCTGGTCTGCATGATCGCTGCTCCTTGTGTTGTCACTTTGCTGCTGGAATGGGTTCAGTGTAGCTTAATTTAACTTGAGTTACAAAATTGTCTTGACAGTGAATTTGGCAAATCATTAATATGTAACACGCATTACATAATTAACCCCGGCAAGTCACTGCACATCTTGCCGACAAGACATACGATGGCGCACCACTTTCGGATACGGTGGCCGTCAGCGCGATTTCGCACCGGTGGTGCAAGTCCGGGCGTATGATTCTTGCAGCCGCATCTGCAGTGCATGAAAGGAAACGCCATGACACGCAAGACCAGAATCGAGCACTATCGGAACATCGGCATCAGCGCCCATATCGACGCTGGCAAAACCACGACGACCGAGCGCATCCTGTTCTATACCGGTGTCAATCACAAACTTGGCGAAGTCCATAACGGCGCTGCCACCATGGACTGGATGGAGCAGGAACAGGAACGCGGCATCACGATCACTTCGGCTGCCACCACTGCCTTCTGGAAAGGCATGGCCGGCGACTATCCGGAACACCGCATCAACATCATCGATACCCCGGGTCACGTCGACTTCACGATTGAAGTCGAGCGTTCCATGCGCGTGCTCGATGGCGCGGTCATGGTCTACGATGCCGTCGGCGGCGTTCAGCCGCAGTCGGAAACCGTGTGGCGTCAAGCCAATAAATACGGCGTGCCGCGCATGGCATTCGTCAACAAGATGGATCGCGTCGGCGCCGACTTCTTCCGCGTGCAACGACAAATCAGCGAACGCTTGAAAGGCAAGGCGGTGCCGGTGCAGATTCCGGTCGGCAGCGAAGATCATTTCCAGGGCGTGATCGATCTGGTCAAGATGAAGGCAATCATCTGGGATGAAGAAAGCCAGGGCGTATTGTTCGAGTACCGCGACATTCCGGCGGAGCTGCTGGCCAGCGCCACCGAATGGCGCGAGAAGATGATCGAACAGGCGGCCGAAGCCAGCGAAGAATTGCTCAACAAGTATCTGAACGGCACGCCGCTGACCGAGGCTGAGATCAAGCATGGCTTGCGCGTGCGCACCATCGCCAATGAAATCGTGCCGATGTTGTGCGGCAGTGCGTTCAAGAACAAGGGCGTGCAGTCGATGCTGGATGCCGTGATCGACTATCTGCCGTCGCCGGTTGATGTGCCGGCGATCAAAGGTCACGATGAACACGATCAGGAAATTGAGCGGCATCCATCCGATGACGAAAATTTCTCGGCGCTGGCCTTCAAGATCATGACCGACCCGTTCGTCGGCCAATTGATTTTCTTCCGCGTGTATTCGGGCGTCATCAGTTCCGGTGACACGGTTTACAACCCGCTCAAGGGCAAGAAGGAGCGGCTTGGCCGCATCCTCCAGATGCATGCCAATGAGCGCAAGGAAATCAAGGATGTGTATGCCGGCGATATCGCCGCGGCGGTCGGTCTCAAGGATGTCACCACGGGCGACACGCTGACGGATCCCGATCACGTCATCATTCTGGAACGCATGGTATTTCCGGAGCCGGTGATTTCGCAGGCAGTGGAACCGAAGACCAAGGTCGATCAGGAAAAGATGGGCATTGCGCTCAATCGTCTGGCGCAGGAAGATCCGTCCTTCCGCGTGCATACCGATGAAGAGTCGGGACAGACGATCATTTCCGGCATGGGCGAGCTGCATCTGGAAATTCTGGTGGATCGCATGCGGCGCGAGTTTCACGTTGAAGCAACCGTCGGCAAACCGCAGGTGGCCTATCGGGAAGCGATTCGCAAAACGGTGGAGGATGTCGAAGGCAAGTTCGTCAAACAATCCGGCGGACGCGGGCAGTTCGGTCATGTGGTGCTGAAGCTGGAGCCGTTGCCTTCCGGCAAAGGGTATGAATTCGTGGACGCCATCAAGGGCGGTGTCATTCCGCGCGAATTCATTCCGGCGGTCGACAAGGGTATTCAGGAAACACTGAAAACCGGGGTACTGGCTGGCTATCCGGTGGTGGACGTCAAGGTGACGCTGACCTTCGGCTCGTATCACGATGTCGACTCGAACGAAAATGCATTCCGGATTGCCGGCTCGATGGCGTTCAAGGAAGGCATGCGACGCGCTCAGCCGATTTTGCTGGAGCCAATGATGCAAGTTGAGGTGGAGACCCCGGAAGACTTCACCGGCAACGTCATGGGCGATCTGTCGTCACGGCGCGGCATGGTGCAGGGTATGGAAGATATTGCCGGCGGCGGTGGCAAGCTGGTCCGTGCCGAAGTACCGTTGGCGGAAATGTTTGGCTACTCGACGTCCTTGCGTTCTCTGACCCAGGGCCGGGCAACTTATACGATGGAGTTCAAGCACTACGCCGAAGCACCGCGTCAGGTGCTGGAGCAGCTTGGTAGTGCGAAGAGCAGCCGCTAGACTTGGAGAACTGCAAGAACTGATTGGAATACAAATGCCCGCGCAAGCGGGCATTTGTATTTTGGCAACGGCCACGAGGGGCTCGCCCACATTCTGCGGGCCGCCGATTCGCGAGTACGCGAATCCCTTCGAGACCCGCCGTGAGCTGCGCAGGCAGCTCACTCCGTTCC
>NZ_LFLS01000027.1 GCF_001189915.1 Herbaspirillum autotrophicum | reverse complement strand
TCGCTCAGAATGTGCACCGCCGACAGCACTTCCAACACTGGCAAATCCGCCACCGGCGCCAGCGCATGCGAATACAGCTCAAGCGCCGCCGGTCCGCTCCAGGCACCTTTGATCGTGATGTCCTGCAATGTGTATTGCACCAGTTCGCAAATACGCGGCGTGCCATCGACATGCGGAATGATCTTCAGCAAAAAGCTCGGCGTCTCCAGCGATTTCTTTACCGTCTCCTTATCCAGCGTCTTGTGCTTGAAGCCCATGGTGCCGGTGGCAATGCGCAGGTCGCTGTAATCGAGCGTGCCCATCAGCGTATCCTTGTGCACCCGCAATTCGGGCTCGCCCAGTTTCTTCGGAAAACCCCACAACTCGCGACCGGCAGCAATCGGCGGATGATCGTTGAGATACATGCTGTGTACATAGCCGCCGGCGACACCATCGAGCGTGACCGGAATCACCTGACCCGATTCGCAATAGTGACCGAAGCCGGTCGAGTCCGGCATGTTGATGAACTCGAATTTGACAATCGGCTCGGTCACCTTGAGCGGCGCCGGCACCATGGCCTGCAACTTGTCGGGGTCGGTGCGGTAGGTGATGATCAGAAATTCGCGATCAATGAAACGATAGGGGCCGGGAGGAAACGCCGGATTGTGAATTGGCATGGAAAACGCGTTGCGACGGACATCATCTTCAGTCATCCTTACTCCCAGGAAATAGTTGCCGGCCGGATGGCAGGCACATTCAATCGGTGCTCCAGATGGACCCCGGCCTTATCAAAAGATTCACAAGCAAGCGATATCGCATGCAAAAACACCATAGCGGCGAAGCTGCTATCATCGCAGCGACCTCAACCAAGGAATAAACCATGACAATTTCTGCTTACAACGCCTCCGTCCCGGTTTTCAAACAATTGCTCAACAGCCTCAAGGATGTCTTGAAAAAGGCTGAAGCGCACGCCACCGAGAAAAAAATCGAAGCTGACGCTTTGCTGACTGCGCGTCTGTTTCCGGACATGCTGAACTTCACGCGCCAGATCCAGATCGCCTGTGATTTCGCCAAGGGTGTTTCGGCACGCCTGGCCGATGTCGACATGCCGGCCTACGACGATAACGAAAAGAGTTTTGCCGATCTGCAAGAGCGTCTGGACAAGACACTGGCCTTCCTCGATACCCTCAAGAGCGAACAATTCAAGGGTGCCGAAACACGTGAAGTCGTGCTGCGTCCGGGCACACCGAAAGAAAAGCGCTTTACCGGTGAGCACTATCTGCTGCACTACGGCTTCCCGCAATTCTTCTTCCACGTGACGACTGCCTACGCGATCCTGCGCAGCAATGGTCTGGAAATCGGCAAGGGCGATTTCATGGGCAAGTACTGATAGCGTAACGCTGCAGTCTGCAAAAAAAACGCGCCGTGGCCGCTCTGCGATCCCGGCGCGTTTTTCATTGGCGCGGCGTCTGCCTTACCAGATCTTGAGCCACTTCAACAACCCTACCGTGGCAACGCCGAGGCCGCCCATGACGCCCATCACCATCAGGAATGAAGCCTCGTCATGCAAACCCGGCAAACCGGCCACGTTCATCCCGAAAATCCCCGACACCAAGGTCGCCGGCATCAGCAACGCCGTCAAAATCGACAAGGCCATCAGATTGCGGTTCATTTGCTCGGACATCTGCGAGGCAATTTCTTCCTGCAATAATTTGGCGCGCTCATACAAGGTTTCCAGCGTCAGATGCAAATCGTTGAGTTCATCGAGCGCATGCGTCAATTCTTCCAGCGCGCTCGATGGCACCCAGGCCGGACGCAAGCGGTTGAGCTGACTCAACAAACGCCGTTCCGGCGTAATGTGTCGCCGCAATTCGGCCAATTGGCGGCGGATCGCACTGAGTTCGCTGCGATCTTCCGAGCGCCGGTCCGACAGCACGGATTCTTCAATGTCATCGACGTTATCGTTGAGATGTTCAAGCCGGGCATTGAAACCGTCTGCCAGGCAACGCAGCAGTTCGGCAAACAATTCCATGGCATTGTGAAACCGCGCACCGTCGAGCACCTTCTGCCGCAGCATATTGGTCGAGCACAAGGCTTGCGTGCGCAATGTCAGTAAACGGCTGCCATCCAGAAAGAAATGCAATGCGCCTTTTTCGGTGCCGGTGTCGCCGATCTCCATCTTGATATCGGCCAGCGTGCCGTAGACACCGTTGGTAGTGGTGTGCAGACAGGGATGGGTATCGTTGCTGAGCAGGAATTCACTGATGTGCTCAGGAATGTCCTCCTTGTGCTCCAGCCATTGCTGCACCTTGACGTCGGCGGTCTTCAGATGCAACCAGGTAAAAGCGGGGGCGACCACCGTATCGGTCTGTATCTCATGCCATTTCAGCGCGGTGGCGGCGCCATCATCAAAGCGGAAGGCGCAGATGAAACCGGCCGGCTCATACAACACGTGCAGCGCCTGCGGTGAAACGGGAGGGTTATGCATAGCGACCGGAACAAGCCATCAAAGAGAGACGCTGGATTCTACCGGCCGACTTTGACAGTTTTGTGACAAGCAAAATGCGGCGACGCTCAGCCACCGCCATTTTGCAGGTGGCCGCTTGCGGCCCGTGGTCTCAGTAGTTGAAGTTGCGGTTGGCGTAGGCGTCGCGTGCCGCATTGCAGGTCGCGATCTGCGCCGTGCTCATGCCGGAAGTGCCATTCATGGAGCATTGATCGGAAACCGATTTTGCTTCATCGACATTCTTTCTGAAATAGGCGTAGTCCTTCTTGCCGGCCAAGGCATCACACCCCGCCAGCAGTGGCGTGGCAATACACAACAATACGAAAGTTCTCTTGAAAACGGCGTTCATGCGGCATCCTGTTGTTGGTGTGGGCTTGTCATGCAGACAAGTGATCCGCGCCCCTTCCCGGGCTGGTTGCGAATCACGATATTGACTGGCCCGGCTAGTATAGTGAGCCGCGATAAATTGCTCAATGGAAATTTTATTGCAGGTGCGATTGTGGAACCGCACCTGCCGTATTTGCTTTATTGACTGACAACGCTGTCAGGAACGCTTTTTCAGCAGCGCATACAGGATGATGGCACCGAAGGTAGCGGTACCGATGCCGCCCAACGCAAAGTTGCCCAGCTTCAGCGTGAAATCGCCGGCGCCCAATACTACGGTTACGGCAGCGACGATCAGATTGGTGTTATTGGAAAAGTCGACCTTGTTTTCAACCCAGATGCGGGCGCCGGAGATGGTGATCAGACCGAACACCACAATCGAAACGCCACCAAGCACGGCGCCCGGAATGGTCAGAATCACCGCACCGAACTTGGGTGAAAAGCCCAGCACGATGGCGATCACCGCTGCCACCACAAAGACCAGCGTCGAATAAATCTTGGTCACCGCCATGACCCCGATGTTTTCCGCATAGGTCGTCACACCGGTGCCGCCAACGCTGCCCGACAGGATCGTCGCCAGTCCATCGCCGATGAAGGCGCGGCCCATGTACTTGTCCAGGTTTTGTCCGGTCATGGCGCTGACCGCCTTGATGTGACCCAGATTTTCCGCCACCAGAATGATGGCGATGGGCGCCAGCAACGCCATCGCATCCAATTTGAATACCGGTGCCGAAAAATGCGGAATGCCGAACCAGGCGGCATTGGCGACGGCACTGAAATCAATCGGCTTGCCGAGGCCGGCGCCATTGGTCAGTGCAATGTAGATGACATAGGCCAGCAACAGGCCAATCAGAATCAGCAAGCGCTGCATCATGCCGCGCGTGAACACTGCCACCAGCCCTACGCACAACACCGTACCGAGTGCCATCCAGGCATCGAAATTATTACCGGTCACGCCCTTGACGGCGATCGGCGCCAGATTCAGACCGATCACTGCCACCACCGAACCGGTCACCACCGGCGGCATCAGATTTTCAATCCAGCGCGTACCGACCATGCTGACCAGCACCCCGATCAGCAGATACAAGGCGCCACAGGCAATGATGCCGCCCAGCGCCACGCCCAGATTCAGATTCGGTCCCTGACCGCCGTAACCGGTGACGGCGATGACCAGACCGATGAAGGCAAAACTGGAACCGAGGTAACTCGGGACGCGGCCACCAACCAAGACGAAGAACAGCAAGGTACCGACACCCGACATCAGAATCGCCAGGTTCGGATCGAATCCCATCAGCAACGGCGCCAGTACGGTCGAGCCGAACATGGCCACCACGTGCTGCACACCCATTGCCACCGTCTGCGGCATCGGCAGTCGTTCGTCGGCTGCAATCACCTGCCCTTGACCATCGGCTGCGCTGCTGCGCACCCGCCACTGAGGAAAATAAGAACCCGCCATGAGTTGCCTTTCTTTTTTTAATTTGGACCGGGGGTTAGTGTATTGACGCCGGGCACAAATAACAATCGTCGCCGGGTCGCAAACGCAAATAAATCCGATGCTGCAATTTGACGGTGCAGCGGCTGCGCACAAGCGGTGCGGATTCGGCATCAGACCAGCAGCGCTGCGCCAATCTGGTTCCTGGTTGCGCTCATCAAAACGGCCGCACTCATGAAAATCGCCGGCTCAGGGCCGGCGATACATACCACGTTGACAATAAGGAATAACACGCGTCAAGGAAAGACCGGAATGTGCGGTTCGACACCACCAAACCTGATTTCGGGATGGCGGCGCGCCATCATTTCTTCGATTTCGGCGACCCGTTTGAAAGGAGCATCGATCATCAGCAATACCTTGCCGGCAGCAATTTCCTGCTGAAAGTCTTTCAGGCGGGAATTGGGCAGCGCCGCTGCCGCCATGCCAGACATCCAACTGCCGAGCACCGCGCCGAACACCACTGTAATCAACACGGTCAGCATGTTCAGGTGCGCCCACTCGGGTGGAAACGTCACCAGCCAGATGCCGCCTGCCAGCCCGATCAGGCCACCCACCAGCATACCCATTTCGGCCCCATGCACCAGATCGGTTTTATGGAAGAAACTGGCGTCCGGCATGTCGTCGGGCAAGTCGCCGTCACGCGCCCAAAAGCGGATATGCCTGATCTCGATCCGTGCCAGCAAGAGTTCATCAAGCATGCTGCGGGCACTGGCGATATCCGGCAACATGAAATACAGTCTTTGTCTGCCCAACATAATGGTCTCCTCGACAACAAAACAAAATTGCCCCCTTGACTTCAGCATAGTCATTCATGTGCCAAAGTACAGTTGCGATGACAAAAATGAAACCTTCGCCCATGTCGGCGCCTGCTGCACGAGGCACGCAGCGCTGGAAAATGTGATAATCGAGGCCCGCTTGCTATAGAACGACTATAGAACTCTTCCGGTAAATAGCCGTAGGGTATCAATCAGAAGAGACGCCACCCTGACCAACGGAGACAACATGATTCTGGAACTTGCCGACATTCGCATTCAACCGGGCCAACAAGCCGAGTTCGACGCCGCCATTGCGCGCGGTGTCGCGCAGACCATCGCCAAAGCCAAAGGCTACCTGGGCCATCAGATACAAAAAGGGGTTGAAGCACCGGAACGTTATTTGTTGCTGGTGCAATGGGCTACACTGGAAAATCACACCGTGGATTTCCGCGAATCGCCGGCATTTGCCGAGTGGCGCGGCATCGTCGGACCGTTCTTCGCCAGTGCACCACAGGTGGAGCACTTTGCCCTGTTGAACACTGCTGCTTGAGTAGTGAAGTCGCACCCGGCTGCGGGTGTCGGCCGCAATTGTAGTCACGACGCATCGGGAAGGTCGCGCGGCGACCGCTCCCCGTTGCAGAAAAGTATGAAATGAACATGTTCAAGCGTTTCCTCATCTTGCTGGCGCTGTCTGTGCTGACTGCCTGCGGCGGTCTGTCCAGTGATGCCAGCCAGCAAGAGCAAGTCATCAGCGGTCTTTATGACCAGCATCTGAAAACCCGCGTCGCCGGCATTCCCGGTCCGGATGAATTGAAGCAACTGCAACCGTTTGTATCGCGTGCGCTGTATACCCTGATGCAACAGGCATCCGATACTGAAGCCAAGTACCGTGCGGCACTCAACAATCAGGCCGCCCCGATGATCGAAGGGGATTTGTTTACATCGCTGTTCGAAGGCGCCACTGCTTACCGCATCGACAGTTGTGAAACGGAAGGCAACAAGGCCTATTGTCAGGTCCGGTTTACCTATGAAAGCAAGGACAGCGCGACCGAAAACTGGAAAGACAAGGTCTTGCTGGTCAAGGAAGATCAGCATTGGCGTATCGACGATATCGAGTTTTCCGGGAATGGCCAGTCCTCGCACCGGGAATATCTGAGCGATGCACTGACCGACGTGGTGCGCCAGGCCGAATGATGTTTTCCCCCGACAGCAGTTGCTGCGGCAGGCTTATTTCCTTAATGCATTCTTTTTGCGTAAAATCAGGCCACGTTGCATAAAACTCAAGCAGTCACAAATACACAGTCAGACTCGGGGGAAAAATCGTGAAGTTTGTCCGCACCATCATTATCGCCATTGCCGCCCTCATGACGCTGGCATGCACTCCGGCGAAAGAAGAGCAGGCCCGCGATCTGGTGACCCGCTTCTACAAGATGCACCAGACACTCAAACCGGCCGGCGCGCTGAGTTTGCAGGAACTGATCGCGGTTCGGGAATATCTGTCGGTACCGCTGTTTGATCTGGTCAAGGATGTGTCGGTGGCGGAAGAGGCGCATCTGGCCAATCCCGATGAACCGGCACTGGTGCAGGGCGATTTGCTGAGCGCCAATCCCAAAGGATTGACCGCCTTCAAGATTCTGGCGTGCGAACTCAAGGACGACAATGCCGGCTGCGCCGTCGAGCTGACCTGGAATGATGGCAAATCGACGCCCATCAAATGGACGGATCGTTTGTTGCTGGGCCGGGATGCACGCGGCTGGGTAATCGACGATATCGAATTCGGCGGCGCTGCGGCGCCGATGCGACATGGCAATCTGAAAGCAACGCTGCAAGCGATTCTCGATCAACTGCGGCAGCCGGCTGTACCCAAAGCTTAGTTCGCCAGCCACCGCATCAGGTAAAATCGCAGCCGCAGGTCCGATGCCGCAAGCACTGCCAGCCAGCCGCGCCGGCTGATCCACCATGCGCCGGCAGGCATCTGCCGCGCCTCTTTTGTTTCCACTACGCTGACCATGTCCAATCACACCTTTCTCTGGCACGACTACGAAACCTTCGGCGCACAGGCGCGGCGTGACCGGCCGGCGCAATTCGCCGCCATCCGCACCGATGCCGAACTCAATGAAATCGGCGCGCCGATCATGGTGTATTGCCAGCCGGCGTCTGACTTCCTGCCCGATCCGCAATCCTGTCTGATTACCGGCATCACGCCGCAGGTATGCCTGGAACGCGGGATTCCGGAATATCAGTTTGCCGCGCAAATCGAACAGGCCATGGCCGAACCCGGCACCATCGGCGTCGGTTACAACACCATTCGCTTCGATGATGAAATTACCCGCTTCATGTTCTGGCGCAATCTGATCGATCCGTATGCGCGCGAATGGCAAAACGGTTGCGGCCGCTGGGATTTGCTCGACGTGGTACGCGCCACCTGTGCCTTGCGGCCCGAAGGCATCGTGTGGCCGACCAAGGAAGACGGCACGCCCAGCTTCAAGCTGGAACATCTGAGCAAGGCCAATGGCCTGGTGCATGAAGCAGCGCATGATGCACTGTCGGACGTGCGTGCCACGATTGCCCTGGCGCGCCTGATTCGAGACAAGCAACCGCGCTTGTTCGACTTTTGTCTGGCGCTGCACAAGAAAGACAAGGTTGCGGCGGAAATCGGCTTGCCGGCGGCGCATCCGTTCCTGCACATCTCCGGCATGTTCCCGGCGGTACGCGGTTGCATGGCCGTGATGTGGCCGCTCGGTATTCATCCGACCAACAAGAATGAAGTACTGGCCTGGGACCTCAGCAGCGATCCCGGCGAACTGGCGACGCTCGATGCCGATACCGCACGCCTGCGCATGTTCAGCAAGAAAGAGGATTTGCCGGAAGGCGTGGCGCGGCTGCCGGTCAAAAGCATTCACCTGAACAAATCACCGATGGTGGTCGGCAACCTGAAGACACTGTCGGCAGCGCGTGCCGCCGAACTCGGCATCGATCTCGACGGCGCGCTGCTGAACGCCACTGCGGCTGCCGCCCTGCCCGATCTGAGCAAGCTGTGGGCCGAGGTTTACCGGCGGCCGCAAGAAGCCGCACCGGATGTCGATGAAGATTTGTATGGCGGCTTTATCAGCAACAATGACCGGCGCGAATTGACGCAACTGCGCGCGCTGTCGCCGCAACAATTGGCGCAGGCGAGCTATCACTTTGATGACAAGCGTTTGCTGGAATTGCTGTTCCGCTATCGCGCCCGCAACTTCCCGGAGACACTGAGCGAAGACGAAGCGACGCGCTGGGAAGCGCATCGCGCGGCGCGTCTGTTCGATGGCGCCGGCGGCGTGCGCAACTTTGACATGTTCTCCAGCGAGATTGATCAGTTGTCTGCAAATGCAAATGAGCGCGACGAGGAAATTCTCGCCGCGCTCTATGAATATGCGGAAATGATCATGCCGGACCGGCCCTGAACCGGACTAGGCGGGTACTGCGCCAGCGTTATCTGCGTCGGCATCGGGTTGCGATTTCAGCTTGCCGATGAAATCGCGCAGTGGCTGGCTGATCTCGGAAAACAAGGGATGCTGGCGATTCTTCAGCATCACTTCGGTAAACAATTTGAGACCGACCGCCAGCGCGGCGCTGGCATCGGCATCGAACTGTTGCTTGCTGCGCAGCTTGTCGACGATGACAAACAGATCGTCGTGATTGCCGGCTTCGAATTGCAATGGCACATGTTGTGCCTGCCCGGCCGATGCCGTCGCCACATGTTCCAGCGTGATGCGATAGCGATGTTCGCGCATGCAGACTCCTTCTGCATTCAGTGGTTTGATGAAAGGCGAAAGACTCAGCCAGCTGGCAATCATCAGGTACGCTCGATGGCGACTGCCGCCTTGTCGATGATGTCGATAATCGCGTGCGACTCGGCCTTGGTCAGATCCCCCTTGGCCAGCCGGGTATGCAACGACATCTTGAAATTCTGGATGGCGCGACGCAGTTCCGGTGCTTCCGGTCCCATCGCACGCTGCCGCAATTCCAATCGTTTCAGCACCACATCCAGCGCTTCCTGATTTTCGCGCAGAAAATGTTCACCTTCCGCAGTAATCCGATACAACTTCTTGCCGGCATTTTCCGCTTCGATGGCGGCATAGCCCAATTCTTCCAGCAAGGTCAGCGTCGGATAAATCACACCCGGGCTCGGGCTGTACTCGCCACCTACCAATTGCTCGATGGCCTTGATCACTTCGTAACCGTGACGCGGCTTTTCCTGCAACAAATGCAGAATCACCAGACGCAGACTGCCTTGTTCAAACATGCGTGCACCGCGTCCGCCTTCGCGGCCATGGCCACCGCGATCTTCAAACAAGCCACCACCACCGTGATGCGGGCGCTCATGACGATTGTGCTTGGGGCCGCACATGCGGCCAGTTAAACGTCCAAACATATTGACTCCTCTTGATTAAGACGTTACTAAGATATATCTTAGAAATGCCTAAGTCAAGGATGTATTGCCTCTTTTTTTGTTGCCCGCGTGGCGGAAACAACGATTGCCATGCAGCAATCAGCCACGACGGAAACGGGAATCTCCCGTCAAGCGCAGACCGGCATCAAGCCGGTATCGGTAATCACACCCGGGCGGCAAATCCGTTTGGCGTCAGATAGCCGAGTACTGAATCGAGTGCCAGGTGTGCAATCTGAATATCGACTTTTTCTGCCACGATTTGCTTCGGCCGGTAGCCGACGGACACACCGGCAATCGCCATCATCTGCAGATCATTGGCGCCGTCGCCGGCAACAATCGTGTCGCTCAGTGCCACGCCCCATTCAGCGCACAGTGATTTCACGGTACTGGCCTTCACCTGCGCATTGACCGGCGGGTTATCCATTCCGCCCGTGACATAACCGTGCTCCATGCTGAGGCGATTCGAGATGGCAACATCAATCTCCAGTTCAGCCCGCAGGCGGTCGGCGAAATAGTCAAAGCCGCCGGAAATGATCGCTGTTTTCAACCCCGCGCGACGCGCCTGTTGCACCAGTTGCCGTGCACCCGGCGTGATCGTCAGGCGTTCGTCATAGACCCGCTTGAGATCACGCGCAGCCAGTCCTCGCAGCAACTGCACGCGCGCAATCATGCTCTGGTCGTAATCCATCTCTTCGCCGCGCATGGCGCGCTCGGTAATGGCGGCGACTTCTGCCTTGCGGCCAACGCAATCGGCCAGTTCATCAATGCATTCGATGTTGATCAGCGTCGAATCCATATCGAACACCAGCAGACCATAACTGGCCAGCACGCGGCGCTTGCTGATCCAGCCATGATCACATTGATGCTGGTGGCATATGTCCCGCACCGCGGCGCGTGTTTCCGGGGCTGGTGCTGCGGCCAAGGAAAATGTCAGGCACGGGTCACCGGTGCCGGAAGACGGCGTGGCCTGCAATACGGCGGACAGTTGTGCCACGGCCTGCGGCGTGACGGGAGATTCGGATTGGATGAGCAATTGCATGGCGTCGTTTTCAAAAACTGATTTCACAATGGTCAGAAAAAGAAGGAAGTGGTGTCGGTTGCACTTGGCAGCAATTCCGTGGTGCCGGCATCCGAGCGTTGAAAGGCAATCAGCGATTCATGCGCCAGTCGCGCCAGTTCACGCGTTGCAGGCGACAGCAACTGTCCGCGACGCTTGACCAGCGCCAGCGTATCGTACAGCGGCTCGGCGAACGGGGTACTGTAAAGATTGGCCGGATAGCCATCCGATTTGAGCGCAGCGCGGCAAGCGATGGTGTCGCCGATACCTTCCGACACCAGCGCCAGTGCGGTCGCCAGATACTCCACCTCAATCAGCGGATTGAGTTTGACGCCGGCCACCCGCGCCCGGTCATTCAATTGGCGCCGGGCCGGATCCGTAAGGGCGTAATGGGCGTCATACAACACCAGCGGCACTTCGCCGAGATCGTAAATACCCGGCGGCTTGCGGCCCCGTTTCTGATCCGCGCTGACGTACAACACTTCGTCGCGCGCGAGCGGCACCACGTCAAGCTCCGCATCATCGATCGGTAACGTCACCAGACCGGCTTCCAGATAACCGGACGCCACATCGGCAGCGGTCTCGGCACTGTTCTGGCCAATCAGGCGAATGTGCACGTCGGGATACAGTGCATGGAACCGTTTCGCCAGATTGGTGCCCAGATAAAAATCGGCATTGCGCAACAGACCGAAGGTGGCCGTGCCGCCGCCCAGCGACATCATCGACTTGACTGCCTGCACGCCTTGCATGGCCGAGGTCATTGACTGTTCGGCAAACGGGAACAATTGCTCGCCGGCGGCAGTGATGATCACCGAGCGCTTGGTGCGTCGAAACAGCTTGGTGTTGAGCTCGGCCTCAAGCCGTGCCACCAGGTCCGACACCGCCGGTTGCGTAATGCCCATCTGCTGTGCGGCAGCGCTGAATGTCTTGAGCCTGGCGGATAAAACAAAAGCTTCCAGTTGAACCAGTGTCATAAGTAAAGGTTATGCAATTTATAAGGATATGGATATTGCCTGATGTCAGGCTGAATTCTATACTCAAACCCGACCAATAGAGGAGCGCCAGAGTCCGCGCCACAGGCCCTCCCCCGCAATTCACGCCAACATTCATCTTCGGAGCCGACATTGAAGTACCACCTGAAACAAGCCGCGCAACAGACGCATTCCGTTCAGTCATCAACGCCGCAAGTGCGGGAAGTAGTCGAGAACGTGATTGCGCAGATTCGCAGTCAAGGCGACGCTGCCGTGCGCGAGTTTTCGACAAAGTTCGATCAATGGAGTCCTGACTCCTTCCGGCTGTCGCAGCAGCAGATTGATGCCGCCATCGCCCGCTTGCCAGAGCAAACGCTGGCCGATATTCGCGCGGCGCAAGTCAATGTGCGCCGCTTTGCCGAATTGCAGCGGGCCTCGGTCAGCGATTTCGAAAGCGAAGTACAACCCGGCATCTTCCTCGGCCAGAAAAATATCCCGATCAACGCGGTCGGCGCCTACATTCCCGGCGGCAGATATCCGTTGCTGGCATCGGCCCACATGATCATCACCACCGCCAAGGTAGCCGGCGTCAAACGCGTGATTGCCTGTACCCCTCCCAATCGCGGCGCCATTCCTGATGCCTCGGTCGCTGCTGCATATTTCGCCGGCGCCGATGAAATCTATCTGCTCGGCGGCGTGCAAGCGGTGGCTGCCATGGCCATCGGTACCGCCACCATCGACCGCGTGGACATGCTGGCCGGTCCCGGCAACGCCTATGTCGCCGAAGCCAAGCGCCAGTTGTTCGGCGAAGTCGGCATCGACTTGTTCGCCGGCCCGACAGAGGTATTGATTATTGCCGATGAGACTGCCGATCCGTTCACCATTGCGGTGGACCTGATCAGTCAGGCCGAGCATGGCCCCGATTCCCCGGCAGTGCTGGTAACCACCTCCCGCAAGGTCGGCGAGCAAGTCCTGAAAGAAATGGAATTGCAGATGTCGAATCTGGTCACGCGCGAGATTGCCGCCGCAGCCTGGCGTGATTTCGGTGAAATCATCGTGGTCGATACGCTGACCGAAGCATTCGACATTTCCGATCAATACGGCAGTGAACACGTGCAGGCATTCATCGCCGAGCCGCGTCAGGCGCTGACCGCATTGACCAATTACGGCGCATTGTTCCTCGGTGAAAATACCTGCGTATCATTCGGCGACAAAGTCATCGGCACCAACCACGTATTGCCTACCCGTGGCGCCAGCCGGTATACCGGCGGCCTGTGGGTCGGCAAGTTTTTGAAGACCGTAACCTATCAGGAAATCCGGTCGCTGCCGGCCAGCGCGGCGATGGGTGAATTGTGCGGACGTGCATCACGCGCAGAAAATTTCGAAGGCCACGCCCGTTCGGGAGACTTGCGCGTGGCACGCGCCAAGGGCGTGAAACCGGAGTGGGCGCTGACATCGATCGGATGACGCGTCCTTTCCCGACAATCATCTCGGGAGAATCAATCAGCATCAACCCAAGTCCCGGCCGGCTTGATTGTTACCCACGGCCAGGCAGGTGAATTCCCGAACCGGAATTCACCTTTTTTCATCGGTAAACGCCAGCAGAATTGCCTTAGAGCACCCAGATATCTGCCATTGACACCTATCCAAAAAAAGGGCCGGAAAATGAATGCTGTATCAGAGAACGCACCAGAACTGTCAGTGCGCAAGAAACCAGATTTACGCGTACTCATTGCGGGGGCGGTCGGTCAATTCGTGGAATTCTACGACTTCGCCATTTATGGATTTTCCGTGGTGATGATCGCCAAATTGTTTTTCCCGCAGACCGACCCGGTGGCCGGCGTACTGGCAGCGTTTGCCGTCTATGGCGTGGCGTTTGTCGTGCGTCCGTTGGGCGGGGTGTTTTTCGGCACGCTGGGCGACCGCATCGGGCGCCGCAAAGTGCTGGCGATTACCTTGCTGTCGATTGGCGCGGCGACCGCCATCATCGGCCTGCTGCCGACCTATGGTCAGATCGGCTTGCTGGCGCCGGCGGCCTTGCTGGTATGTCGTCTGGTTCAGGGCTTTTCGGCCGGTGGTGAAGCCGTCGGTGCGCCGTCTTTCGTGCTGGAACATGCCCCCATCGAACGGCGCGGCTTCTGGATCGGCATTACGATTGCCATGTCGGCGATTCCTTCGATCGTCGCCGGCGTCATGATATTGGGCATCGTCAATTCGATGTCGGCAGAAAGTTATGCCTCCTGGGGCTGGCGCATTCCGTTTCTGATTGCGGCGCCACTGTCAGCCATCGGCCTGTATATCCGGCACAAGACAGAAGAAAGCGACGCCTTCATCAAAGCCGTGGAAGAACGCGGAACGCAGAAAAAAGTTTCGCTGCGCGACAGCTTGCGCAGCAGCCGCTTGCGCATGTTGCAGGTATTCATGATCGTGTCGCTGAATGCACTGACGTTCTATTTCATGGTCGGTTACTTTGTGACTTACCTGCAAACCGTCGTCAAACTGACACAACAAGAATCGCTGATTTCAAATGCGGCGGGCTTGCTGACCTTTTCGATTCTGCTGCCGCTGTGCGGCCGCTTGTCGGACCGCATCGGCAGAAAACCGATGCTGCTGGCCGGCTCATTGCTGATCGCCGTCCTCAGCGTCCCGACCTTCAACCTGCTGACCCAACATACCTTGCAGAGCGCGATTTTTGCGCAAATCATTCTGGCCGTCTGTCTGGCAGTGTTCGGCGGTGGCAGCTATACTTTTTTCGTCGAACTGTTCCCGACCTCGGTCCGATTCACCGGCGCTGCCATCAGCTACAACATCTCTTATGCCGTATTTGGCGGTACCGCACCATTCGTCGGCACCTATCTGGTCAAGCTGACCGGCAATCCAATGGCGCCGGGTTTCTATCTGGCGACCTTGGCGGCGCTGGTTTTCGTGGCCGCACTGACCGTACCGGAAACGGCAAGACGCGATTTGAACAAACATTGACCATGCTGATGCGCGCCGTCTGCTGATACCGGCAATGCGGCGTCTTCACCATTTGCTGTCCACAGGCCTGCCAGGGCCTGTGCCGCTTTCTGCCAGCGGCAGACTGCATGCTGTACATCATCACATCAGGAGCAGCACATGAAAATTGCCATCGGCGCACTGCTGTTTGAAGGAAATACCTTCTCCGCCGGGAGATCCGCATTTGCACAATTCAAACAAAATTATTACTACGAAGGCGAACAGATCCTGACTCGTCTCGGTGGCGGCGAAGTGGAAATCTCGGGCGCCTTGCAAGTATTTCACGCTGCCAATGTCGAGCTGCTGCCATTGATCGCCACGCATGGCGGATGCGGCGGCGCGGTCCTGCGCGACAGCTTTGAAGAACTGCAAAGAAATCTGCTGGCCCGGCTCCACACGGAAAAGGTGGATGGCATCTATCTTGCCCTGCATGGGGGCATGATCTGTGAAGACACTGCGCACCCGGAAGTCGAACTGCTCACCAGGCTGCGCGCACTGGTCGGTGATATCCCGGTAGTGGTGTCTTATGACTTGCACGCCCATGTCACGCCCGCGTTGTTGCAATTGTGCGATGCCTTGGTGGGTTATCAGCATTATCCGCACGACGATCCGTTTGAAACCGGCGTACGCGGCGCGCAATTGTTGCTCAAGGCGTTGCAGCCGGCATCGGCCGTGACTATGTCCATGAAAAAACTGGCCATGCTGATCTCACCGACCACCTCGGGCACCCGCACCGATACCCCGATGCGCGACATCTACAAGCAATGCCGGGCCTTCGAGGCCTTGCCCGGCATTCTGTCCGTCAGCTACTTCCCGTTGACACCGTGGGCGGAACACGAAGACGGCGGCACCGCCTTCGTTGTCGTCAGTGACGGACCGAATGAACATACCGAGAAAATTTTGACCACCTTGTGCGACCGGCTCTGGCGCGACCGGCATCGGTTGACACCACAACTGGTGACACTGGACGAGGCACTCAGCGACAGCCGCGACCTGCAGGAAGGCCCCGTGATTCTGAGCGAGATGTCAGACGCGGTCGGTGCCGGCGCTACCGGCGACAGTGCCGTGGTGCTGGATGCCTGCCTGCGCACCGGCAACAACGCCTCCTTGCTGGTCCAGATCGTTGATCCGGAAGTCGTGGCGCAGGCCCGCGAACGCGGCATCGGTTCGGTCGCGCACTACGCGGTCGGCCACAAGGTGGAAACGCGCAATGGTCCGCCAGTCAGTCTAGAAGCAGAAGTGCTGTCATTGCATGACGGCGCATTTACTTATGCCGGCGGCCTGATGTCCGGCATACGGTCGACCGTAGGCGACGCCGTGATTCTGCGCCATCGTCACGTCACGCTTTTCGTGACCAGCAAAGCCGCCTACGAATACGGCGATGAACAATATGTTGCCGCCGGCCTGACGCTCAGCGACTACAAGTATGTGGTGGTGAAAAATCCGATGAACTATCGCCAGACCTATGCCTGGGCACCGCGCCTGTACGCACTGGATACGCCGGGTGCGGCGCGTGCGGATTTGACCAAACTGGATTGGCATGTGTGCCGGCGGCCGTTCTTTCCGCTCGACGACAGTGTCACACCGCTGTTCAGAACTGCTTGACGTATCGGCCCTGATGGCCGGCCTCGTCATTGCAGAACGACGAGGCCACGGCGCCTATATCAGAACGCTGCAAGGGCATTGAGGAACCAGCCACGGCTGCGGTACGACATGTCGGTCAGATTGTCGGAGAAGTCGGTGAAGTTATAGCCGACACCGATCTTGACGCTGCCCGACGCATCGCTCTTGATGTGACGATAAATCCCGACCAGATAGCCGGAGCGCATATCGTCAGCTTCCTTGGCGCGCAAGCGACGGGTTTCGATCAACGCATCCCACTCCTTGACGATGTGGAAGTCGGCCCGCAACACCAGCAAATCGGCACGACTGGAGAACCACTCGCCGCTGGTCTTGGACATGCGCAACTGACCCAGCCGCATACCGTACTTGACGCCGACCGACAGCCACGGCACCACGTCATAGGTAGTGTCGATGTTGAACACATGGCTCTTCTGGGTGTAGTCGAGCGCACCGCCGGTGACGCTGTCGACCTGACCCGGTGACGGCAGATTATAGAAATACGTGTACTTGAACAGCGTATTCCAGCGATCATTGTCGACCGGACGGAACGCGGCGCCGAGTACCGTTTCGGTATAGTCGCCGTCATAGAACGCACCCTGACTGTTGCTGCTGCGCGAGAGATTGAATTTGCCGAGCAGACGCCAGGCCGGATCCAATTGATACTGCGCCGAATTCTTGAGCAACCAGGTACGGCGATTGTTGTCACCGGCGATACCGGCGCAATTGCCGTTGATATCGTTGGTCATGCACGTACCGACCACATTGCCCAGCGTACTGGTTTTATCGTTGCGGAATTCCAGCGCACTGCTGAATTTCAGGTCCTGATATTTGTACGCCGCCGTCAAGCCGATGGCATCCCGCTTGAGATCACCCGAGACCGGATCGGACAAGGTGCCGGTTTCATATTTGACGCCAAAGGTCCAGCGCTTATCCGGTGCGAAATCGACGCCGAACGCATGCGTCAGACTCTTGGGACCGGAGCCGTTGGACCAGCGGGTTTCGCCGAACATGCCGACCTGATCGCTGTAACGGTAATGGGTACCCGATGCCAGGGTGGCCTGACGACCGCCGTAATTGCTGTCCTGACTTTCGGTTTCCATGGTGTAGCTCAGATAGACGGTACTGCGGTCATCCACCTGATAATCACCGGACAGACGCCCACCGACCCCGCCGCTGCCGCCGGAACCTTCGGCACCAAGACGCAAACGGTCGTTGACTTGCCAACTGCCACCGATACCGGCGCGGTCGTTTTCGCCGCGATCGCCATTGCGCGCCACTGTGCCCTGCACGAAACCGTAGGTATCCCATGGCTTGTATTTGAGGCCGAGCATGCGTGCCGCTGCCACCCCGGCAGCGGAAGTCGGATCGACCGTGGCGCGCGACTCGATGCTGCCGTTGCGCGTGGCGGACGGCAGCAAGGATCCGGTCGGACCATTTTGATTATTGGCGATCACGCTGCCACCATTGGCAGGCGGCACCACTGGCGCGCCGGCCGTGCCGCTGCCAACTGCCGCCGGCAACAATTCGGCACCCGCTACCGGCGCTGCCGCCGGCATCAGCGCATTGCCGGTGGCCTGCATGACTGCCAGCTTTTCCGCTTCGCCCTCTTCCAATGGCCGGTAATCGACGCGCACGATGACATCGCTGCGCGCGCCATTCTGACTCAGCAACGGGCTGGCATTGACAATCGCTCCGGGCACGTTGGCATTGGAACGCTGATCCCGCCGCACCCCGGCCGAGACACCCCATTCCGCATCAATCTTGTGTCGCACTGCGGTTTCCACCGTGTTGGCGCTCTGACTGAGAGCATCGCGATAATCGACCTTGGTACTGATTTCAGTTGAATCATTGATCGGCACCGTGCCGGAGAAACCTTTCTGTTGCATCGCTTCGCCATTCGGCGTTGCCAGTCCGGGACCGGAAAAACCGGCGCCGCGATTTTGCCAATACGCCGACAAACGGCCCTTGAGCGTACTGATATCCGCCAGATCCAGCGCAGCATCGACGCGCTCGGCATGGGCGGTCTGATTGGTCAGAATGCTTTGCGCAAAATCATAGCCGCCGGTGAGCGAGGTCAGCGCGGTATTGCCGATTCCGCTGGAACGCGCCACTTCCCCCTTGACCCAGGTGCCGGGCTTGTAGCGCAGCATGGTGTCGATGCCCTTGAGATTTTGATCCTGGCCATTATCGCCCTGACGATACACGCTCATGCCGACGCGCAGATTGTCATTGAACCAGTGGCTGGCGCGCAGACCGACGGCGCTGCTGCTGATCTCGGTCAGGCCCGGCACATATTCGTAGGTCGCAATCAGGTAGACCGGATTGCCATTGGCGGTCGAAGTCTGGATCAGCGTACTGCCATCGGATACCGACGGCAATGGGGCGCGTAACACTACCCGACCTTGCAGATAATTGATTTCATAATCCTGCGCCGGTGTCAGCGGCGTGCGCTGGATCACCAGACCGGAATCCTTGTCGCGCACTTCCACCCACAACCGCTCGGAACCTTCGGTTGCATCCAGATGATGCAGGTAATACAGCGAGCCGCCGGTGCCCCGGAATTCTTCGCGTGATTGCAACGTCCCCGGATCGGCAACAAATGCATTCACCGTGGTGCGCTTTTCACCGTAACGCGTGGTGTCATTGTTATTCCACAGCAGGTTGGCACCATACAAACCACGGCTGTATTGGGTCAGTTCGGTACCGGTCCATGCGGTCTGGAAATTACCCCACATCACATAGGAACTATCCTTTTCCAGCTTGACGAAAAATTTCCCCTGCGTCGGTGCATCATCGACGATGGTGCTGTCGTCGCCATACACCGGGTAGTAACGGTCTGGGTCGATCCGTCGCAACAGATAGTTCGGATCCTTCGATTGAAAATTGCTGAACAAATCCTGCAACGGCTGTTCGCGCGTATCGGCGCTGGCCGTCAGCAAATAATCGCCCTTGATCTTGCCCTTCAGGTAGAACGCGCCGCGACCGTCGATCCAGGTTTCATTGTTGTAATGCGAAGTGTCATTGGTCACCAGTTGCGCCGGACCGGTCGTCCGGTCCTGACCCAGTGTCAGATCAGCGACGGCAAAATAGAACCAGTCCTGATCGGCAATCGACAGATTGCGCCGGAAGCTGGCCCCCTTGCCACTGGCATCTTTGACAGCGACATCCACCTGATGCGGACCGGGTGGCAAAATCTGCCGCAACACAAACTTGCCCTTGTCGTCGACCGGCACTTGCATGCCCATGGCGGTTACGGTTTCACCGGCCTGAATCTTTTCGCCGCTGATCGTCACCGAACCACCGCGTGCCGGAATGTTCTTCAGATACAGACTGGACTCGCCCCAACCGGATAATTGTTCGCGCGCCAGCCGTTGCGGATCGTTGAGCGGATCGCTGCGATCCAGCAAACGCATCGGCTTGAGCAAGGTTTCATCGAACCGGCCATCGGCATCATAGACCCGGATCAGATAAGCCAGCTCGCTCGGGACATTGTCCGGCGCTTGCCACCGGATCGCGGCACCCGGCGCAAACGGCACCACTGCCAACGGCGTTTCCTGGGTGTTCTGGCCTTTGGCAAACACCCGCAATTCGCCGCGACGCAGCCACCATGCATAGTTGGTGTAAGTACCAAAGTAAACTTCCTTGCCGCGCACGGCGGTGCTCGGGACTACCCAGACATTGAGTGCCGGTGAAACATTGAGCGGATCGAACTTGATCTGAATATCGGCCTTTTCCAGACCGACGTCGACGCAACGCTGATGATCGGCTTCCTGTGCCTTGGCATCCAGTTGCATCGGTTGTCCGTCGACGCTGATCGAGAATGGCAATTCGGCCGCATTCGGATTGGCGGCGCAGACGTTGTCGTCAACGACTTTCTCGCGCGTCACCATGGCCGGAGCAGCACTGAACCAGACCCGGATCTCTACCCGCCGGTTCCTCGCCATGCCAGCCGCCGTTGCATTACTGGCGACGGCCTGGCTTTCGCCCTTGCCACTCACCGAAAAAGCGTCCGCCGGAATGTTCAGTCCCTGTTTCAGGTAGGCAGCCACCGCCAGTGCCCGTGCTTCCGACAATGCCTGATTGTCGGCGTAGGTGGCACGCAAGGCCGGTGCGATGCGTTGGCTATCGGTATGACCGACGATCTGAATCTTGATGTCGCGCTTGTCTTTGAGCGTATGCAACAAGTCATTCAACGCCTCCTTGGTCGGTGGCAGCAACACTGCGCGTCCGGACTCAAAATGACTGGCATTGATCTTGTCTTCCATCACCAGCTGTTGCTGCGCCGCGCTTTCAGGCGCCACCGTTTCCAGCATGATCTTGCGCTCGCCAAACGACAGCGACGACGGCGACAGGCCGGCAAACTCACTGCCCTGACGTTCGCTGTTGGGCGACACCAGCGCCGGATCAGTACGATTGTGATCCAGCATTTTGCCGCGCACCTTGAAATTCGGATCAGCGATATCCGCTATTTCCTGCGCCCGGATCGGCAAGTAAGTCATGCCGAGTGCACTCAACAGAACGGCAATCCGTTTCGCACGGAGATTAAAACGATTTTTAGTTTTCATTGTGCGTTCTCGACTTCGATGTTGAGCGTGTACTCCCCTTTTGACGCATCCTTTTTCCAGCGCTCTTCAATGTATTTGCGGATGGCCGCGATACGTTGCTGCACCAGCTCCGCTTTTTCCTGCCCGCTCTGATACGCCAGCCGCACCACTGATGGCCGCAGTCTCAATTGCGCCGGCAAGGCATCCAGTTGCTGTTGCCATTGCGGCTGCAAGGTGGTGCTGCCCGCAGTGAACGCGGCATCGCTGAGTTCCAGCCGCACCACGCGGTGAATCGAGGCGCCGAAGTTGAGCTTGGTCACCTTGCCGCGGGTAATGCGGACATCGCGCGGATTTTCGGTAGTGATGCGGTAACCGCTTGGCAACGAGCGCTCATCCAGCTTCATCACGAAATTGGCGCCACGGTCCTGATTCGGAATGTCCGGGCACGGCACATGGAAGCGGCCTTCGGCATCGGTGGTCACCAACAGACCGCGCGGCGTTGCCAGACGCACTGCCGGAATGCCGGGCTCGCCCTGATCCTGATAGCCGTTGGCGTTCTGGTCGTCGAATACCTTACCGATGATGTCCGGGCAATCGAAAGTCGGATCCGGCACGATGCGTACCGTCGCCGTCGCCAGATTCGACAACATCAGACTGGTCACATTGCTGGCCGCCCAGGCTTGATTGATATACGTGCCATCGCCGACACCGGAACCGACCGTCAGCAGCAGACGATAGGTTTTCTTTTCCTGCGCCGCGAAGTTCTGCGCCGGCCAGGTCAGCAAACGTCCGCTCACCGCAGGTTCAACTGCCACACCGTTGAGCGAAGCGCTGCCCTGACGATATTTGAAGCCGGGTGGAATCTGATCGCGCACATTCACGTTCGGAATCGGCGAAGTCAGCGTGTTGGTGGCGGTGATGGTGTAAGGCACCAGATCGCCACGCGACACATTCACCAGCGGCGTCGTCTTCGAGACGCGGATCGCGCCTTGCTGCACCGGATCAAGCGGAATGTGATTGTTGAGAATATCCGCCGAGCCACCATTGGTGATCACGAAGCTGAAATAGTACTGGGTCGATGCCGCACCACCGGCCACCAGACCGGCGCAAGCGCTCGGATCGAGTTGCTGTGGCACCGACAATCCCGGCGCGGTATTGCTGGCCTGGACCAAGGCCGGATTCGGCAAGGCACCCACGGTCAGCGTCCCGTTACACACTGGCAGACTAGTCGAAGGGGCCGGCAGATAGCCGCCCGGTGCAACCACCGACAAGGTATACGTGCCGGTCGGAAAGGCATTTTGCAGCAAGAACTGATAGAAGCCATCGCTGCCCACCGTCTGACTTTGCGCCGCCAGACCGCCGACCAGATGCGTGGCGGCATTGAAGCCAGGCGGACCACTGATGCTGACCACCGCGCCGGCGACCGGATTGCGGGTAACCGAGTCATACACCACGCCGGACGGATCGAGCGGCAGGTTTTGTTCGATCACTTCATCGTTGGCCGACAAGGTGATGTTGCTGATCACGCCGCCCGTCGCGGTCGAGGTATTGCCGCGATTGTCGCCCGAAGTCGGCACCGTCGGCATTTGATTGCCATCCTTGGTGAAACGGATGTTGAAGCCGGCACCGGTTGGCAGACCGGATGCTTCATAGCCCGGGCAATGCAGATTGTCGAACTGGTAGAAACCATAGGCATCGGTAGTGGTGGTGCAAATGGTGGTCGCACCTTGCGTCAGTTGCACGGTCCAGCCACTCAGGCCGGGCGCGCTGCCATCGACCGGACGCTGGCGGCTGTGTTCGCGATCCAGATAGACATAGCCATTGATCAGCGGCGCCTTCAGGGCCAGGTTGCCGATTTCGCCGAAGTTGTAATTGCCCAGCACATCGCCAGCCTGCACCACGACATTGCGGATCACATCGGCATTGTTGGCCGATACCGGTTTGACCGATGACCCCACACCGGGATTGCCCGGTGCCACAGTAGTTTTTCCATCCTTGTATTGCGCCGGCTGGATTTCGGTAATGGTGTATCCGCTGGCATTGCTCGGCACCAGGTTGGCGAAGCTGTAGCTGCCATCAGCGGCGGTAGTCGTATCGCGACTGACGGCGGTGCCATTGATATCGGTACCGGTCAGATGCATCACTACCCCTGCGATGCCGGCTTCGCCACCGTCAGGCACGCCATTGTTGTTGGTATCAACATATACCTTGCCGGAAACGACACCGGTCAGGATCGGCATTTCGGCGAAATTGTTGTCCACCGAAATCGTATTGTTGCCGGTCATCGGAATCACCGAGATGACCGATGGCACGGTACCCACCGCAGTGACAGTACCGCCGGCCGAACCGGCCGTGGTGATGCCGTTGTTGGTGCGCGGCGGCTGTACCGGTTCGGTAACGGTATAGGTGCCTTCTGGCAGACCGATGAAGGTATACCGGCCATCCGCCGCAGTCGTCGTAGTTTTTGTCACCGGCGTACCGTTGACATCGGTACCAGTCAAGTCGATCTTGACGCCGGCCAAACCGGTGTCGCCGGCATTGAACAGGCCATCGTTATTGACGTCGGCAAATACCCGGCCCGAAATCTGGCGACCGCTCGGCAGTTCGGCGAAGTTGTTGCCGCTGCTGTTGGTTGCCGGCGGCAGCACGATGGTGCTGATCTGGCTCGGCAAGACGCTGACGGCAGTCGGTGTGCCGGCGGTACCACCGTTGGCCATGGTACCGGCTACGGTTTTGCCATTGATGGTATCGGCCGGTTGGTTCGGTTCACGTACCGAATACGTACCCGGCACCAGATTATTGAAACTGTATGCGCCGTTGGCATCGGTCTTGGTGGTCGCCACCACCGCGCCCAGATTGTTCAGCAACTCGATGCTGACATCGGCCAGAGGGCTGTCTGCCAGCTCGTAGACGCCGTTATTGTTTTGATCGAGGAATACCTTGCCGCTGATCGACGACGGCACCACTTCGGCAAAATTGTTGCCGGGCGAAGACGATACCTTGCCGCCGCCATCCTTGAGCAAAATGATGTTCGACACCCGGCTTGGCGTGACGCTGATGGCAGTCGCCGTACCAGCGGTGCCACCCCCGCTGCCCGCAATCGTACCGGCAGTCGTAATGCCATTGAGGGTACCGGCCGGTTGTTCGGTTTCGGTAACGGTATAGTTGCCCGGCAGGAGACCGGTAAAGGCGTAGTTGCCCAGCGCATCCGTCACCGTGGTCAACGTGACCACGGTGTCATCACCACCGCCGGCGACACCATCGGCGCCGTAGCTGGTGCCGCTCAGGGTGATCGTCACATTGGCGATGGCGGTATCGGTACCCTGCACGAAGCTGCCGTTCGGCACCAGCTTGTTGTCCTTGAATACCTTGCCGGAAATGAAGCCGAGCGGCGTGATTTCCAGATTGGCGCTGGCCGGCTGTACGTTCTTGCCGATATTGGTGGTCAGCGCACCGGCGCCGATGAAGTTGTTGTACGAACCGTTGACCGTACCGGTGACATCGACATTGATCACGCAGCCGCCGGCCGGAATGGTGGCGCCGCTGGCGTAGGTTACCGTTGCGCCGCCGGCCGGGGCCGTCACGCTGCCCATGTTGCACGTACCGCTCAGGGCGTTCGGCGAGGCAATCACGATATTGCCCGGCAACGTTGGCAAGGTATCGACCAGCGCTGCGCTCAAGGTGGCGACACTGCTGTTAGGGTTGCCGAGCACGATGGTCAGCGTCGACCTGGCATTGGCCGCAATCGATACCGGATTGAACTGTTTGTTGACCGTCGGCGGATCCAGCAGGCTCAGCGTGGCGCTGGCCGGGGTTTCGTTGGTCACGCCCTGTTTGGTATTGAGGCTGCCGGCAGCGATGATGTTTTCATACACGCCGCCAATATTGCTGACCGCATCAAACTTCACCACGCACGAGGCATTGGCTGGCAATGTGGCGCCGGTCAGCGCCACTGATTTGGCCGACACATTGGCCGTCACCACGCCGCCGCTGCAAGTGGTGCTGGCGTTCGGCACTTGCGCCACCACCAGATTGGCGGGCAAGACGTCGTTCAGCACCGCATTGGTCAGGGCAATGTTGTTGCTGTTGTTGAGCGTGATCGTCACCGTCGACGGTACGCCAGGCGCCACCGAAGTCGGCAGGAAAGCCTTGCTGATCGCTACCGGATTGCGCACTTCCAGCGTCGCCGTCCCCGGCGTCGGATTGGAGGTGGGTGTGCCACCGGCGTTGGCGCTCACATCGCCCGGTGCGATCACGTTGCTGAAGGTGCCGGCACCATTGGTCTGCACATCGATTTCAAGATAGCAACTGGCAGAGCTGCCGGCAGTAGCGGGCGGCAAGCTGCCGCCGCTCAGTTTGACCTGGCTGGCGCTGGTCGCCGCCACACTGCCGCCGCTGCACGTCGTCATCGGATTGGCGCCCGCCGGTATGCTCATGTTGGTGGGCAAGTTGTCGACCGCGGTCAGGTCGGTCATCGTAATCGTCACCGGATTGATGAAGGTCAACCGCAGGCGCGCGCGCTCATTCGGTTTGATCACCGCCGGCGTGAAGCGTTTGACGATCCCGATATTGGCACCCGCCGACAAACTGGTCACGGCCAGCGTGGCGTTGCTGATGCCTTGGTTATTGGTGATGGCACCGGCCGGTATCGTATTCTGCACGGTACCGGTGGTATTCAACGTGACATTGGCAGTAATCGTGCAGGAAGCACCGGCCGCCAGCGTGGCGTTGGACAACAGGATGCTGGTGCCGTCAGGGCCGGCCGTGACGATCCCGCCCGGGCACGTGGTGCTCAGATCAGGATTGGCGGCGATCTGCATGCCGGTGGCGACGCCGCCGGCCACACCGTTGGCCGTGAAATAGTTGTTCAGATTGAGGCCACTCAGCGCCACCGAACCGGTGTTGCTGATTTTCACCGTCAGTTCACTGGCGCTGCCCGGCGACGGCAAGGTCGCCGGCGCGGTATTGTTGGTGACGCTGACGGCACCGGCGGTGCTGTTGATCAGCGTAGCCGTGACCGGCTGCACGTTTTGCACGCCGCCACTGGCAGTGACCTTGCCAACCGGAATCGTATTGATCCAGTTGCTGCTGCCGCTGACAGCGACATCGAACAAGACATCGCATTTGCCGCCCGCCGCCAGCACCACGCCGGACAACGCCGCCGATGCCGCGCCCGGCACCGCCGTAATGACCGGATTGCCGCCGCAAGTAGTATAGGCATTCGAAGGGGAGGCAATCACCATCCCGGCCGGCAACGGATCCTGCACACTGACGTTATTCAGCGTGCCGCTGTCGGTATTGGTCAGGTTGATGCGCACCGTGGCCTTGCCACCGGCGCTGACGGTCGTCGGCGAAAAATTCTTGCTGGCCACCAATGCTGCGGTGTAAGTCAGACTGGCGTTGACCGGACCGGGACTGCTGATGGTGTCGGTGGTGCCATCGGCATAATTCTGCGTGCCGCTCAAGGCACCCGCCGGCAAACTGTTGGTGTAATTGCCGGCCGGGCCGATCACTTTGACCTGGACCTGGCAACTGCCGCTGGTGCCGGTGCCATTGCTGGCACGCGCCGGTACCGTGGCGCCGGTCAGCGTAATGGTGTTGGTGCCCGGCAGTGCCGTCAGCGTCGCGTTCTGGCAAGTAGTGGCAGCGCTGGCCGGGTCGGCCACCACCAGTTGCAAACCAGTCGAGCCGACCGGCAGCGTATCGGTAAACCTGGCGTTGGTGATCGCCTGTGATGAGATATTGGTCAGCGTCAGCGTCAGCAGCGATACCGTGCCTTCAGCGGCACTGGCCGGACTGAAGTTCTTGTCGATGGTGAGCGCCGAACCGATGGTGGCAACGACGCTGTTGGAATCGATGGCATTGACGATACCGCCGGTGCCGACATCGTTGGCACGAATCGTATTGGTCAGCGTGGTGTTGACGCCCGAACCCTTGGGCGCCATCGCCCAGAACGTCACGGTACACACGCCCGGCCCGGCACCCGTGCCGGCCGGCACGGTGCCGATGGTGAATTGCGGTACCGCCATCGAAATCGGCAGCGGCGGAATGTTGTGCGTCAGATTCAGGCAGGAAGCAGGCGACACGCTCGGCGCCGACGGTGCCGTCGGCAATGCCAGCACGCCCGGCGGCAAGGTGTCCTTGAGCACCACATTGCTTAACGCAGTAGCGGTGTAATTGCTGATACTGATGCTGTATTGAATCGGATTGCCGGCAGCCACCGTCGTCGGGCTGGAACTTTTGCTGACCAGCAGTTGGTCGGCGACCGTGACCGAGTGCGTCGCACCCTGGCTGGTGATACCGGAATCGCTGGTCACGACTGCGCCGGCCGGAATCACGTTGGTAAACGCCTTGGGCTGACCGGCAGTCTGTACGCTGCCGACAAAGGTCACCGTAATCGCACAACTGCCGGCTGCCGGAATGGCGCCGCCGGTCAGAGAAAATCCGGTTGCGCCGCCATTGACGGTAATGGTGGAATTGCAGGTATTGGTTGGGGTGCCAACAATTTTCAAACCATACGCCGCATTGCCGATGCCATCGATAGGACTGTCGATGAAGCTGGTCAGCGTGATGGGATTGACCGGACTGTCGTTGCTCAAGGTGATCGTCAGCGTCGATGGCTGACCGGCACTGACGGTTCCCGGTGCAAACAATTTGGTGACCCGCAATACCGAACGGATCGACAGGCTGGCACTGGCATCGCTGGCCGGGATCAGGCCGCGCTTGTTGCCGAAATCGGTATTGCGGTCAATGGTATTGACCACATCTTTCTGATACGCGCCATCGGTGGTGGTACCCACCAGATCGACTGCCAGCGTACAACTGCCGCCGGCAGCCACGGTGCCGCCGGTGGCCGTCAGTACCGTCGCCGCCGCGGCCGGCGTAAATGTCGGCGCCACACCGCTGCCGCTGCAAACAGCCGTCGCATTGGGCGTTGCTGCTACCTGCAAACCCACGGGCAAACGATCGCGCAAGGCGTAGGCCGGTGTATCGCCGATGCCGTTGAGCGGCAAATTGGTGGCAGCGCCCGCGTTACTGATCACCATGGTCAGGCGCACTGTCTTGTCACCTTTGACGACAGCCGAGGAAGAAAAACTTTTGCTCAGGCTGGGCAACGTCAGATCATTGACGAGGATCGACTGCAGTGCCGGTGAGCCATTGGTAATATTGCCGCTATTATCGACACCGCTGACGGCATCTTTGGGAATGGTGTTGATGAGTGATTTGTTGCGTGCCAGTGACGTGACTTCGACGTCAATTTCACAACGGCCGGTGTTACCGGCCGCTTGGGCAATCGGTACCGTGCCGCCGGCGACGATGATCTGACTGGAGCCGATGGTCGCGGTGATCGAACCGGTGCTGGCCACGGGTGCATTCGTACCATCAAAGCACGCATAAGATTTGACGCCGGCGCCGGCCACCGTCAACTCGGGTGGCATGGTGTCGGTAAAATTCACACCAGTAACAGCCGATGCCGAATTGCTGTTGGTCAGCGTAATCCGGAACGAGGTAACGTCGCCTGGATAAATGGAGGTGCTGTAACCCGGCGAGACACTCTTCGACACTTCGAGCGCGGCCTGGGAATGGGCACTGTAAAACAGTGCCGCCGTTCCCATCAACAATGCGAGTTGGCGAACCCGGGAAACCCGGCTGAAAAGTTGGTAGCTGCGCATGGCGGTCTTTGAATTTTTATCCAGTGACTGACGCCCAGCAGCGGCCGCCATGCCAGCCTGCCATGGAGAACAAACATGACAGACACGGCACGGCGAGCCGGCATCACCATGCCGCGCTGCTTTGCGTAAATCCGATTTAACAATCGATTCAGACGCACCCCCCGTGGCAATGCGCAAATCTTTGTGAAGTTGCGGATTCTGATAGAAATTCTCGAACGATTACTGACATCTGTTGACATCTTCTGACATCTTCTGACAAGCACTTGCGCATCAAAACATTTTTCAGAAAATTCTCATCAAGACGAATGTCATCAGCACCGGGCGGCAGCAAAACCGATGTCATGACAGACGATTTTCGGAGAACAACAGGAGGAGGAGAACAACAGCAGAAACAACGGAAGAAACCGCAGAAGAAACGACGAGGAAAACAGCGAAAGGACAGTGAAAAACAAATTACCCGTGGCCGGGCGACCACGGGGTGGAGATCAACATGCCCGATATGGCATCAGGCATGGATGGCATACCGGTACCGGCAAACATACCGGGGCCAGCGGATGAAGCATCAGCGAATCAGGACATCAGCCGTTCAGAACAAGCGGGAAATACTGTCCGCAATGAAAAACAGCAACACCAGCAACGGACCGAGCGTAACGATCAGCACCAGCAATACTTCTGCCAGCAGATAGGTCAGCGCCATCGCGCCCAGGCTCAACAGTGCCACTTCGCTGCCACCGAACGTGGTCAGATTGAGCGACAGCAACGCCAGCAAACCGATCACCAGCGTCAGCGCAATACGAAACGGTGTTGCCTGGCGAATGGTCAGCCAGCGGAACGACAGATCTTTGTTGGAGGAAGCGGCAGACGACGAGAGATTTGAAGAAGACATGGCG
Source organism: Herbaspirillum autotrophicum (assembly GCF_001189915.1). Classification (GTDB taxonomy): domain Bacteria; phylum Pseudomonadota; class Gammaproteobacteria; order Burkholderiales; family Burkholderiaceae_D; genus Herbaspirillum; species Herbaspirillum autotrophicum. The sequence continues at coordinate 55,497 of NZ_LFLS01000027.1, read as the reverse complement.
AAAAGCGAAGTGCGGCAAGCACCGTAAATGAATAATAACGCGCGCTAGTATACGCTGTCTGCCGCCGCCGAAACAGACTTGCGGGCGCAACGCACTGTCAATCTGCATGCATCCAATGCCGCCCGGCGGGCCGCCAAGGCAGCACCGCCCCTGCGGCGCCGCCGTCAAATGCCGGCCTGTGCCTGCGCCAACGCCTCCCGGCGGCCGAGGTCCGGACCGAACTCATCGACCTGAACACTGCGGTCGCCGTGACGGGCAAAGTCGTCCAGTACCTGCCGTTCCTCGGCGCTGATGTGACCGGCGGCTGCGGCTTGCACACTCCAGCGCAGCAATTCGATCAGGCTTTGCGGCAGCGCGGCCACACTCCCCTCGGCCAGCAGCGGCTTGAGACGTTGCTCAATGGCATGCACTTGCGGCAGCAAATTGAAGGCCAGTTCACCGCTGGCCAGCGGATCGCCGGCAGCGTCGGGGATATAGGCGTCGGCCAGCAAACGCTCGCGACTGAGTCCGGGTGTTTGCATCGCCACCGCCACTTCGCTGGCCAATGCGTCCGATGGTTTGCGGTACGACAAACCCAGCGGAAACATCCACAGCCGCAAGGCGATGGCAATCCCGCGCTGCGGGAAATTATCGAGCACGTCGATCATCGCTTCTTGCGCCCGGTGCAGCGCATCTTGTACCGACCACGCCAGATAGGGCAAGTCGTCGCGCTGGCGACCATCATCTTCATACCGTTTGAGTGCCGCCGAAATCAGGTACAACTGCGACACCACGTCGCCGAGACGACCCGAAATGCGCTCCCGGAATTTGAGCGAACCACCCAACACAAACATCGACACATCGGTCAGCAGCGCAAATGCCGCCGACATGCGGGTCGCGGCCCGGTAATACAACTGCACTTCGGGCGCTGCCTGTGCCGCGCCGGGTGCCAGCCGGCAGCCACTGATGCCATACACGAAAGCACGCGCCACATTGGCCGCCGTGAATTTCAAATGGCCGAAGAAAACCTGATCGAAATCTTGCAGTGCGCGTTCATGATCGCTGTCGGCTGCCGCCGCCATTTCCTTGAGGACATAGGGATGGCAGCGAATCGCGCCCTGCCCGAAAATGATCAGCGAACGCGTCAGAATGTTGGCGCCTTCGACCGTGATCGCAATCGGAATTTGCTGATACACCCGCGCCAGAAAATTGCCGGGGCCCATGCAAATGCCTTTGCCGCCGATGACGTCCATGCCGTCGTTGACGATCAGGCGGCCGCGCTCGGTCACGTGATATTTCGAGATCGCCGAAATGACTGACGGCTTTTCGCCGGCATCCACCGCCGCCGCCGATAACCGCCGCGTGGCATCGATCATGTAAAGATGTCCGCCCATGCGCGCCAGTGCTTCCTGGATTCCTTCGAACTTGCCGATGGCAATCTTGAACTGACGCCGCATGGCAGCATAGGCACTGGTGCCGCGTACTGCCATCTTGGAGAAACCGACGCTGGACGACGGCAGGGAAATGGCACGGCCGGCCGCCAGACATTCCATCAGCATGCGCCAGCCTTTGCCGACCTGCGCCTGACCGCCGATGACCCAGTCCAGCGGAATGAAGACATCCTCGCCGGTGGTCGGGCCATTTTGGAATACCGCGTTGAGCGGCCAGTGACGACGGCCGGTATCGACGCCGGGATGATTGGTCGGAATCAGCGCGCAGGTAATGCCGGGTTCGGCCTCGGTGCCGAGCAAGCCATCCGGATCCAGCGCGCGAAATGCCAGACCGAGGACGGTCGCAATCGGCGCCAGCGTGATGTAACGCTTGTGCCAAGTGACGCGAAAGCCCAGCGTCTCGCGGCCCTCATGTATGCCTTTACACACGATGCCGACATCCGGAATTGCCGCCGCATCCGACCCGGCATACGGGCTGGTCAGGGCAAAGCAGGGAATTTCGGCGCCGCTGGCGAGCCGCGGCAGATAGTGATTTTTCTGTTCTTCGGTGCCGTAGTGCAGCAACAGTTCAGCCGGGCCAAGCGAATTGGGCACCATCACCGAAATCGCCGCCACCGAGCAACGCGATGACAGTTTCATGATCACCTGCGAATGCATATGCGCGGAAAATTGCTTGCCGCCATATTGCTTGGGAATGATCATGCCCAGAAAGCCTTTGTCTTTGACGAACTGCCAGGCCTGCGGCGGCAGATCCTGCCACACCACGGTGCTGTCCCAATCGCTGACCATGGCACACAATTGTTCTACTTCGTTATCCAGAAAATCTTGCTCTTCGGCACTTAATTTTGAGGCTGGCAACTGCAACAGACGACTCCACTCCGGCTTGCCGGAAAACAGTTCGGCATCCCACCAGATGGTCCCGGCTTCGATTGCGTCACGTTCGGTGGCCGACATGCGCGGCAGGATCTTGCGAAACAGATCGAGTGCCGGTCGCGTCATCAGCGTCTGGCGCAACGATGTGATGCCGGTAAGCAAGGTTGGAATGCAAATCAGGATGAGCAACAGGACACAGATCACCAGATTGGCTTCACCGGTCAGCGCGCCCAAGACAATCCAGAGCGCACCGCCGGCCAACCAGCCCCAGGCACTGGCACGCGCCATCATCAATGCCAGTGATCCAGCCACGAATAAAGCGAGCCATAAAATCATATGAAGTCTCCTGGTCAAAAGTTGCTGCAGAAAGCCGGGGCACAAGAACACGGTGCCACGGCATGGCGACGATGACATTCGTTCCAGTTACGGACTTTTATCGCCAATTGACGTCTGAATACGCATCTATAGTCCCACATAAGCCCCTCGATGGGAATGAATGATGACCTTCGGCAACTGCCGGCGGCCGCTTTCCGATCCTTTCACTCGCGTTTATTTCCATCGGCCGGACCGCCGCTGTCAACGACGGATGGCAACCAGCCGTTACTACGCCCATGAGTCGAAAATTCACTACGTTGCAGAGAATTTATTCGATGAACGCTGGTGATTTTTCATAGCAAGTCGGGCATCAGCCGGCATAGCCAAACGCCATAGCCGACCCGGTCAAACAAAAATAATCCGTGGGTATCCAGAACCCACCCGGCAGTGACTTGGTGAATCAAAGGGGGTCTTGCCCTGTGTTGTGGACCGCAGCGGTCTTCGCGCATGGCAGGCAAATGCAGCAACAGGCACAACACGGCAAGACATAAGCTTCACATGAATAATTTCATTTTGATGACGGGCGCCACCGGTTTTCTGGGCGGGGCCAATGCGGTAGAGGCAATTCGGCGCGGCGTCGGCGCGCGGCTGCTGTTTCTGGTACGCGCTGCCAGTCCGGAACTGGGACTGACACGCATTGCGGAAAACCTCAAGTTGCTCGGCGCCAGCGCTCAGGAAGTGGCACAAATCACAGTCTCGCAAATTCTGTGCGGCGACCTCGGCGAAATGGAGAATGTGACACAAGACTCGCGTCTGGATCAGGTCTCGACCGTGATTCACTCGGCGGCGCTGGCCACCTTCTCGCATCACCCTTCGCTGGAAAAAATCAATGTCGACGGCACTGTTGCCCTCGGGCAATTGATGCATGGCCGGCCGGCACTCAAGCGCTTCATGTATATCGGCACTGCCATGGCATGCGGCGATGATGCGGCGATTGATGGCGTGGTCTCGGAATTGCGCGATCTGCCGCTGGCCGACGAAGACCATCTGGTGCCGTACACCCGCTCCAAGGCCATGGGTGAAAAGAAACTGCGCGAAACCTTTCCCGATCTGCCGCTGGTGGTCGTGCGGCCGTCCATCATCGTGGGCCACACGGTGTTGGGCTGCGGTCCGTCACAAAGCATTTTCTGGGTCTTCATGGTGTGGCAAATGCTTGGCATTCTGACCACGGAACTCGATGAAAAAATCGACGTGGTGCCGGTTGACTGGTGTGCCCGCGGCATTATCGAACTGGCGCTCAAGGATGCGTTGTCGCATGACGTATTCCATCTGTCGGCCGGGGTGCAAGCGAGCAAGTCGTTTCACGACATCGACATCGCACTGGCCGAAGGCCGTGGCGTGGCGCCGGTCGGCACTGCTTACGAACACATCAGCGTGGAAGAAATGGATCGGCTGCTGCCGCGCATCCGGCAACGGATTCCGGATTGCAATGCGCGCCTGTTGTTGCGTGCGCTCAAACTGTACGGCGGCTTTGCCGGCCTGAATTACGTATTCCGCAACGACAATCTGCTGGCCGAAGGCATTCCGCTGCCGCCGCCGGTGACCGATTACCTGCCTTTGTGCGTACGTTCGGCCAGCCATATCACCATCGGTGATCAGATGAAATGGGATTTCAAGTAAGCCCCTGATTGCATTGCCGGCCGCAGGATGGTTTGCGGCATGCCTTTTCTGCAATCACCGAAACAGCCGCGTCATCCGGGATGACGCGGCTGTTTTTGTTTACCGCGATGCGCTGCCGGCGGCGCTCTCCATTACAATCGCACTATCGCGTTATAGCCGAATTACAGTCGAATTACAGCCGGGCAAAGGAAACATCATGAAATGGGAAGGCAACCGCGAAAGCGACAACGTTGAAGATCGACGTGGTGATGGAGGCGGTGGTGGCGGCGGCTTGCAGTTCGGCGGACGCTCGCTCGGCCTGGGGACGATTGCCATTGCGCTGGTGGCCTCTTACTTTCTTGGCGTCAACCCGCTGACCGTACTCAATATGCTCAGTGGCGGCGGCCAACCGGCGCCGGTGCCGCAAACCCAGGCGCACAAACCGCCGGCCGACGATCAGATGGCGAAGTTTGTCTCGACCGTGCTGGCCGATACCGAAGACACCTGGACGGAATTGTTCCGCGCCAGCAATGCCACCTATGTCCGTCCCAAGCTGGTCTTGTTTTCCGGCAGCACACCGACTGCCTGCGGTACCGGGCAGACCGCCACCGGCCCGTTTTACTGTCCGGGTGACCAGAAAGTCTATATCGATCTGAGCTTCTACCAATTGATGAAGGAACGTTTCCACGTCTCCGGCAACTTTGCCCAGGCCTATGTGATCGCGCATGAAGTCGGCCATCACGTGCAACACTTGCTCGGCATTTCCGACAAGGTCGATGCCGCACGTCGCAACATGTCGGAAAAGCAGGCCAATGCCATGTCGGTCCGGCTGGAATTGCAGGCCGACTGCTTCGCCGGCGTCTGGGCCTTTCATGCCAATGAGGCGCGCAGCATTCTGGAACAGGGTGACGTCGAAGATGCCTTGAACGCCGCCTCGGCCATCGGCGATGATGCACTGCAACGGCAAGCGCAAGGACAAGTGGTGCCGGACTCCTTTACCCACGGCACGTCAGCGCAACGCGTGAACTGGTTCAAGCGCGGCCTGACGCAAGGCAAGGTCAGCAACTGCAATACGTTCGAAGCAAAGACACTTTAGGAGTCCGCATGCCCATTGCCTACTGGTGCATCTTGATCGCCGGCCTGCTGCCGGTACTGACCATCGCCGTTGCCAAATATGGCAAGCGCGATTTCGACAATGCCGAACCGCGCGCCTGGCTCGACAAGCAATCCGGCTTGCGACGCCGTGCCGATTATGCGCACCGCAATCACTTTGAAGCATTTCCGTTCTTTGCGGCGGCCGTGCTGACGGCGCAACAACTGGGCGTGACCCAAAGCACCATCAACAATCTGGCGCTGCTGTTCATTGCGGCGCGACTGCTGTACACCTTTCTCTACCTCAGCAACCGGCCGTCACTGCGTTCCCTGTCATGGATCGTCGGCTACGGCGCGGTCGTGGCACTCTTCATCATGGCGGCCAACCATGCATGATTCCAATGCCTTGCCAGCGTCACTGATGGACGATCCGCGTTTGCGGACATTGCGCGACGCGCTGGCCGATCTGCGTCAGGGCCGCTCCGGCGTCAGCAATTTCTGCGCCGTCTGGCGCGCCCAAAGTACATTGCTGGAAGCCTTGCCGGCGCGTTACGCCGATGTCGCCGAAGACTTGCTGGGACGGCTGGAAGCCGGCAGCTTGTTTACCGAGGAAAGCTGCTCGTTCAGCCAGGACGATTTACTGGCCAATCTGGATGTCTGGCTCGACAAGGCCCAACACACTCTCGCGCACAGCGCATCGCTTTAAGGTTTATATGCAACAACTGGAATTTCAGCTGCAAGGTCCGTTCGTCGAACTCAATCAATTGCTCAAGCTCAACGGCCTGTGCGACAGCGGCGGTGCCGGCAAAGCCATCGTAGCCAACGGCCAGGTCAAGGTCAACGGTAAAGTGGAATTGCGCAAGACCTGCAAGATCACCGCCGGCCAGATCGTCACCCTCGGCGACGTGCGCATCAAGGTAGTGGCTGAATAAGATGGAAGATATCCGCAGCATTCTGCAATTCTGGTTCGGCGATGCCGCTGACAACAGCACCGTGGCAGAGCGTCAGGCGCCGCTGTGGTGGGGCAAGGATCAAGCCACCGACGCCCTGATCCGCACCCGTTTTGGGGCCTTGCCGGACAGTGCCGCCGACAACCGGCTGGCGGACTGGACCGAGAGTCCCGAGGGCATGCTGGCGCTGATCATTCTGCTGGATCAGTTTCCGCGCAATATTCATCGCGGCACACCGCAGGCATTCGCGTACGACGAGCCGGCACGTCAATGCTGCCATCTGGGTCTGGCGCAAGGTTTTGATCAGCAACTGCCGCCGCTGCAACGGGTATTTTTCTATCTGCCGCTGGAACATGCGGAAGATGCCGACGACCAGGATTATTCGCTGCAATTGTTCCGCAAGCTGAAACAAGACGCGCCGGCCGCCGACAAGCCCCTGTTCGACGGCTATCTCACCTTTGCCGCGCAACATCACGCCATCGTTGCCCGCTTTGGCCGCTTCCCGCATCGCAACGCGATTCTGGCGCGGGCGACCACGCCGGAAGAAGCGCAGTTCTTGCTGGAACCGCACTCATCATTCTGATTCCGCATATGGTTGTGAGTATTTATTCGTTCTGGACAATATAACGCCGGTGCTAAGCTGCATTGCATCAATCCATCCCGGTATTGATGCAAGATGCACTGGAGACTCCGGATGACTACTACCCCTGCTACCGTTACCACCCTCGTTGCTCCCGCAGCTGCCCATCATTTGCATGCAGTACCGGCACCGGCACGCAATGACATCGAGGATATCGTGGCCGGCAATCTGTCGCGCTTGCGCGCCTTGCGTCACTTGTCGCTGGACGGACTGTCGCGCAAATCCGGCGTCAGCCGCGCCATGCTGGCGCAGATCGAATCGGGACGCAGCGTTCCCACCATTCGCGTACTGCAACGCGTGGCTTCGGCCTTGCAAGTATCGGTAGCAGCGTTTTTGCGCAACTTTGCCCAGCAAGGATTCGTGGTGCTGCCGCTGCAGGAGTCGCCGCGTCTGGTCAGCGGCAATGACCGTTTCATCAGCCGCAGCCTGACCCCGCCCGGCGAACGTCGCTTCGTCTTGCATGAACTCAAGTTGCAAGGCTTGTCGACCGAACAGATCAGCGCCGCCCTGCCCGGCACCCAGAAAAATCTGGTAGTCACCTCCGGCACGCTCGAAATTCAGCTCAACGACCACAAACAATTGCTCGGTACCGGCGATGCCATCTTTTTCGATGCCGACCAGCCCCACGCCTATCGCAATCCGGCCGATACCGAAGCTGCCGCTTATGTGGTGACGCAATATCCGGAACAGCATCCGGTATAGCCGGCGAACGCCGATGCACAGACCCGTTATCCTGCGCTCATATCAGATTGTCATTTAAGCAAGAATAACGATTACAAAAAGTAGTTAAGAATCGCAAAGTCGCCCTGCTTACGCCTCGCTAATCTTGCTTTTAAGATAATTTTTTAACAGTAAGATATTTCCCGACCGACATATTCCGGTACGGGAGACGACGTGAGCGGCAGCAAGAATTCAGGCTTTACGCTATTCGAAGTGCTGATTGCCATGGTGATTCTGGCCATCGGCATCATTGCTCTGCTGACGCTGCAACTGCACGGCATGCGCAGCATCCGGCACAGCGCCTACCAGTCCGAAGCCCTCATCATGGCAACCGAGCTGGCCGACATCATGCGCGCCAATCCGCCGCGCAGCGGTCAACCCAATCCCTATCGGTTTACCTTCAACGCCGCTGGCGGCAGCGTGCCTGCCCCCAAACAGTGCTATACCGCAGTCTGCACACCGCAGGAATTTGCCGCGTTCAGCATCGGCGAATGGCAGGAACGTCTGCAACAGGCATTTCCCGAAGCAAGCGCGGTCGTGTGCGTTGACGATACGCCGCAAGCCACCCGGGAATGGGACTGCACTGCCAGCGACAACAGCCGCACCATGGCCATCAAGATCGGCTGGCGCAGCGCCGGTGCCAGTGCCACTGCACCACCGCAACTGGTTCTGCATGTGATGCCGGGAGGCACATGACTTGCCCGTTTCCGCGCTTTCCGCCGCCACGCCTCAAGCGCGTGCAATGCGGTCTGACATTGATCGAAATGATGGTGGCCATGACGCTCGGCAGCGCCGTCGCACTCACTTGCTGCGCCTTGTTTTTGATGGCGCGTCATGCCAATCAGCACATCGAGGAATCGGTACGGATGCAAGAAGCCAGCCGGATGGCATTCGAACTGATGGCGCGCGTCATCCGTCAGGCCAACGCCGGCGGCAGCCTGCCGCTGACGGCTGGCACCAGGTTGCGGCCAGCGATCGAAGGTGACGACAACGTCCGTTTCAGCAGCGGCCTGACTTCCCGTCCCGATGTCAATCACAGCGACCTTATTTCGGTCGTGCAGATCGGCTCCGGCACTCCCGCCGACGGCACCGTCCGCAATTGTGGCAGTGGCACCATCAACGCCGTCACCCGAAGCATCAGCAATTTTTATCTTGCACGCGGAAATGATGGCAAGCCGGAATTGTCTTGCCAATATGATGGCCGGCCGGGATATCGGCCAGTCGCTGACCTGGTGCCGGGCATCGAGGTGCTGCAATTTCTGTATGCCATCGACAGCAATGGCGACGGCGTTCCCGATCAGTTGCTGAACGCTGCCGCCATGAGCGACACCCAATGGCGGCAAGTGGTCGCAGTGCGCATCGCCATTCTGGTACGCACCAGCAATATCGATCATATCGGTTCCCGTGCGGCCAGCGTCTATCACTTGTTCGGTCCGGCTTACAGCGCCTTGCGCGAGGCTGCCGATCCCGGCGTCAGGTTCGAGCCGGATGTCGCCAGTCGCGGCTACATCCGCAAGGTATTCAACACTACTGTCTGGCTGCGCCAGCCGCCATCATGAATGCGATGGCACAGCCGCCTGCCGCTGCCGCGACCGGACAACACGGCGCGGCGCTGTTGCTGGTATTGCTGACGCTGTCGGTATTGCTGCTGTTGAGCGGTGGTGCTGCCAACAGTATCTTGCTCGGCGAAAAAATGCTGCGCAATGCGCAAGATCGGGCACACGCTTTTCAGGCCGCCGAAGCCGCTTTATCGGATGCCGAAGACGATATCCGGCGTTCGCGCCGCGCGTCGCTGTTTACACCACAAAACATGCAGGCTTTTCCCGCTGAGCCGGGCTGCGGCGGCGGCGAAACCCTGGGCTTATGCCTTGCAACACCGGGCCGGATGATATGGCAAGACATGGATCTATCACAGGTCACCGGGGCCGGCGTACCTTATGGCCACTTCACCGGCAATCATTATGCGGCAGAAAACGGCACCCCTGCCACACCGCCGCCGCGCTATCTGATTGAGCTGATGCGCAACGTGACACCGGTTGCCGGCACCACCACCGATCATCTTTCACTGCGTTACCGCATCACCGCAATCGGTTTCAATCAGCGTGCCACGGCACACGTTCTGCTCGAAAAAATTGTGCAAAAGGAATAAGCGCGTCATGCCTGCATTCATTCCCGACCAATTCTGGCCAAGACTCACAATACTGACGATGCTGATCACCGCATCGCTGATGTCATCAGCGGTCATGGCGTTGAATTGCCGCGACCGCGACAGCAACGCCATCAATGTGCGCCATGCCATCGGCGACGCCCTGAGAGTGGCCCGCAATACCCCCGACTACCTCAACACCTGGACCTCTGCCGAGCAAACAATCCATCTCCGGTGCGACAACGAAATCGGCGGCAGCGCCGACGAAACCCTCTATCTCTATCCTGATCCGGGAGCGCATAATGACCGGCTGGAAGGCATGGAATTCGGCATTCTCTATGCCGATACCGAATACTGGGGCACGACCAGAATCGACAGCAAACACCGGTTCCGAGCCGCTGCGGGGCAGCAGAATGTTACCCTCAGCTTCCGCATCCTGCTGCGCAAACGGCCGTTTCGCGCTGCCTTGCCGGTCAGCAGTATTGACGAGTTCAATCTGTTTCGTCTCGATGGTGAACGCGCGCTCAGCATTACCGGCAACTATTCGTATACCCTCACCGGATTGCGCACCATCAGCTTTGTCGAATGCATGCCCTTGTTGCCCGGTCAGCCCGCGACGCCGAACGGTATCGCGCCGCGCGGCATCGCCAGCGGCGGCGGCGCACTGTATCAGGCCGGATTCGAAAGCCGTTGGTGGAGCGGCAGCCTGACCCGCAGCCAACTGCACACCGATGCTGCGGGCAATCTCCGCATCAATCAGGCCAGCGACTGGGACGCGGCCAGCCATATCAACAGCGCGCACAATCAGCGCCGCATTTACACCGCGGTACGCGGCGCGGATCCGGCAACGCAAACCACAGAGTTCCTCTATCAAACACTGACGCCGGCACAAGCCAATTTGTTTGCCGCCACCCCTGTTGGCGGCCATCCCGATTTCAGCAGCATCGATCGCATTGCCTATCTGCGCGGCGAACGCGCACGCGAATCCGGCTTCAACAACTTCCGTCCGCGCAACAATCTGCTCGGCGATATCGTCAACAGCAGCGTCCTGTATGTCGGGCCGCCATCCGCATTGCTGCCAGCCGCTCTGCGCTCGCGCCCGCCGGCAATCTATGTCGGTGCCAACGATGGCATGCTGCACGCATTCGATGCCAAAAGCGGCGCCGAACTGTTTTCCTATATCCCGCAAATGCTGATCAACAAACTGCGGGCACTGACCGCACCGCGCTATTCGCACCGGGCCTATGTCGACGGTGCGCTGACCACCGCAGACGTGCCGGTGGCCGGCGGCACCGCCTGGCGCACCGTGCTGGTCGCCGGTCTCGGCGGCGGTGCGCAGGGTGCGGTAGCGCTCGACATCTCCGATCCCGGCACATTTTCCAGGCGCGGCGTGTTATGGGAATTCAGCAACCGGGACGATGCCGACATGGGCCACCTCACCAGTACGCCGGTGATCGCCAGATTCAATCTGGGCACTGCCGGCAAACCGGACATGCGGCATTTCGCCATTCTCGCTACCGGCCCGCGCAATGTCTATCCGGACGACGCCAGCGGAGCCGGCATCCTGTTTCTGCTGGCGCTCGACCAGCCGGTCACGCACTGGACGCCGGGGGTCAATTACTTCAAACTGAAGACCGTCACGACCCCGGCCGGCTATGGCAATGCGCTGGCCACACCGGGTCTGGTACTGGCTGCGGATGGCAGCGTTGACACTCTCTACACCGGCGATTTGCTCGGCAATATGTGGCGCTTCACATTTTCAACGGTCGACAGCGCAGCGCAATTATCGGAGGTCGTTCCCACTCGTCTGTTTCTGAGCAGAGATGGCAGCGGCCGTCCGCAAGCCATCACCACCCGCCCACAAGTCCTGCATGCGCCGCATGGTGGCTTTCTGGTGCTGTTCGGCACCGGCAAGCTGGTCAGCAACAGCGACCTGAATCCGACGACATTCCAACCGCAGTCATTTTATGCAGTACGCGATCTGAGCGGCGATTACAATCGCACCCGGGCTGACCTGCAGGCGCGCACGCTGACGCCCGACAGCGACGACGGCTTCATGATCACGGGCGCACCACTGGCATACGAAAATGACCTCCGGCTGGGCTGGTATATCGACTTTCCCGATGCCGGGCACAGCGGCGAGCGGGTCATCTATGATCCGCTGGTGGTGCAGCAGCAGTTGGTATTCAACTCCTTGTCCGCCGGCGCCACTTCCTGCCAGCCATTGACCAGCCGCAGCTATCGCGTCAACGCACTGACCGGCATCAATAGCGAGAGCACCGGAACCCGCCATCCGCATGGATTGCTGGGAATGCCGATTGCCCATGCCAGCGGCAGTGACGGTGACGGTGACAGTGCGGGCGCAGTCAACATTCTGGCGGCTGCCGCCAGCGACAAAGGTAAGCCGGCAGCAAAAATACTCCATCAAATCAACATCACGCGCACCGGAAAAAGCTGGGGCTGGAAAGAAATTCCCGCCTGGCGTGACCTGCGCCGTGATGCCGCTATCGGCTCAGGCACCGGCAAAAGCAGACGATGAAACCAGACCCGATGCCCGTATCAGCACAACGCGGTTTTACCTTGATCGAACTGATGATCGTCATCAGCGTTCTCAGTCTTCTGCTGGCGCTGGCCTATCCGGCCTACCAGTCCCGCCTGTTGCACGCCAAACGCGCTGAAGGCCATGCCGCCTTATTGCAGGTGATGTTGCAGCAAGAGCGGCATTTCTCACTGAACAACCGCTACCGCCTGTTTGCCGGCAACAGCAACGAAACCGGATTCAAATGGTTTTCCGGCAACGATCCGGCCCGCAGCGCGTATCACGTCAGCGGCGTCGATTGCGATCCGCCCGGCCTGCAGCAATGCATCCGGCTGCAAGCGGTACCCAACGGTTTCGCCGATCCCGTCTGCGGCACCCTCACGCTCGACAGCCGGGGACGCCGGACTGCCGCCGCCACTGGTGGCGATGCCATCCCCGCGGCATGCCGTTAATTGATCACACAAACGGAGATTCCCATGACTGGCTGCCGATCAATCCCGCCACCAGCATTTCCGGCCCGTGGTTTCACGTTGCCGGAGCTGATGGCGGTACTGACCATCGCCGCGCTCTTCATCGGCATGGCGGTACCCAACTTCCAGCGGTTTCTTGCGATCCAGCGCGTCAACAGCGCCAGCGCCGCCTTTCTGCAAGCCATCAATCTGACCCGCTCTACCGCCATCATGCGCGGCGTCCGCACCAATCTGGCGCCCCGCAACGGCAAAGACTGGCGCAGCGGCTGGCGCATCTTCGTCAAGCATGACAACAATACCGACAGCGATTTTCAAGCCGGGGACATATTGATCACCGAGCATGCTTCACTGCCGGATTCACTCGCCATCACCACCACCGTGCGCGCCGCCATCATTGCGTATCAAAGCACCGGCACCAACACTGCCGGCAGCTGGTTATTCGAGGAAGCGGAGCAGCAACGCCTGATCGCCGTCAATCTCATCGGTCGCGTGCGCAGTTGCCGCCCCGGCGTCGATCCCGGCTGCAGCCTGCCGCCCGGCCTGACCAGGTCCGCCAGACCAGCCAAGTGAGATCGACACATGACACCGCAATCCGTGATAACGTCGCGGTGCACGCCGGCACACGCTTCAGGTGTTGGCTTCATTTCGAGAACCGAGCAGAAACCGTATGTCCATTTCATTTCCAGCGATCACCGACGACCAGCAAGCCATGGCATTGGCGCTGCAACAGGCCGAACGCGGCATGTACACCACTACCCCCAATCCGCGCGTGGGTTGCGTCATCGTCAGGGAGCAGCGCGTCATCGGCGCCGGCTTCACGCAGCCGCCGGGCGGCAATCATGCCGAGATCGAAGCGCTGCACGATGCGCAAGCCAACGGCCATGACGTGCGTGGCGCCACCGTCTACGTCACGCTCGAACCATGCAGCCATTTCGGCCGCACCCCGCCGTGTGCCGATGCACTGATCCGGGCCGGCGTCGGCCGTGTGGTATCGGCCATCGGCGATCCCAATCCGCTGGTCGCCGGTCGGGGGCTGGAACGGCTCAAGGCCGCCGGCATCGACGTCAGCAGCGGCGTGCTGCGCGACGCGGCGCACGCCATCAATATCGGTTTCTTTACCCGCATGCAGCGCGGCACGCCGTGGGTACGCATGAAAAGCGCCGCCAGTCTGGATGGCAAGACCGCTCTGCACAATGGCAAGAGCCAGTGGATCACCGGCCAGGCCGCGCGCGATGACGGTCATGTCTGGCGCGCCCGCGCCTGCGCCATCCTGACCGGTATCGGCACGGTACGCGGCGACGATCCGCAACTCAATGTGCGCGCCATTGCCACCCCGCGCCAGCCGCGCCGCATCGTGATTGACAGCAAGCTGGCCTTGTCGCCGGCAGCCAAGGTGGTCAGCGGCGGCGGCACCTGGGTATTCACCGCCAGCGATGACCGCCAGAAACACGCATTGCTGGAAGCGGCCGGCGCCGAAGTCATCGTCGCCGCCAACGCCGATGGCAAGGTCGATTTGCCGCAAGTGATGCAAGAACTCGGCAAACGGCAAATCAACGAATTGCATATCGAAGCCGGCTCCAAGCTCAATGCCTCGCTGTTACGCGAACACTGTGTCGACGAGCTGCTGCTCTATCTGGCGCCGCGCCTGCTGGGCGACGCGCGCGACATGTTCGATCTGCCCGCCCTCGACGATCTGGCCGGCAGTCTGGAATTGCGTTTTCATGAGGTCAAGCAAATCGGCGCAGATTTGCGTATCCTTGCACGATTCACTTAATTTTTTCAGGTATCCGCATGTTTACAGGTATCGTTGCCGCCGTCGGCAAAATCACTTCCGTACAAGCACTTGGCGCTGGCCCCGACGCCGGTGTCCGTCTCAACATCGATGCCGGCAGCTTGCCGTTGCATGATGTCAATCTGGGTGACTCGATTGCCCTCAATGGCGCCTGCATGACCGTGGTCGAAAAGACCGCCCACGGTTTTACGGTCGATGTCTCGCGTGAAAGTCTCAGCCTCACTGCCGGCCTCGACGCACAGGGCGAAGTCAATCTGGAAAAGGCGCTGACGCTGGCCGAACGGCTCGGCGGCCATCTGGTCTCCGGCCACGTCGACGGCCTCGGCACGGTACGCAAGTTCGAACCGGTCGGTGAATCATGGGAATTGATCGTCGAAGCGCCGAAGTCACTGGCCAAATACCTGGCATACAAAGGCTCGGTGGTGGTCAACGGCGTCTCGCTGACCGTCAACCGCGTCGAAGACAGCGCCAGCGGCTGCAGCTTCTCGATCAACCTGATTCCGCACACGATTCAGGTCACCACGCTCAAGCATCTGGCAGCCGGCAGCAAGGTCAATCTGGAGATTGATGTGATTGCGCGGTATGTGGAACGAATGCTGTCGATCGACAAATAAACGCAATATCCTTCATTGCCAGAATGATAGACCTGGTCTTGACAGGAAACATCTGTAGCTCCTCATATCTTCCTGAAATTGGGTCCTTTCGGCAGCCCCTTCATTAATACCAACGAGTACCTGCGCAATTTCGTATCGGCAGCAATAACATGTTGCTGCCGGCCGCAGGACGCTTGGTGCGGGTCAACACAAATCCTCTGTTCGCTCCGATGTTTTACCCTAAGCCTGTGTGCCTGAATGGTACGTGAACAATAGCCTCCGTAATGTCTGGCTATTGCATAGTGTCAGGTGCATGAGATACTTGCACGGTTATGATGCTATTTTTCTATTTATTAGTCTGACCAGTATGATTTGGCATAGAAAAACAGAGTTGGAGGCCGCCTGATACCCATCTAATTCATGCATAGGCAAACTGTAAAATAAGGTCTTTATAAGGACGCAATATGTTAGAAAAGGCGCAGTTTCAAAACTTAACAACAGTACCAAATGCAATATGGAAGTTCTCTTCCGGCATAAATGTGATCGTAGGAGAAAATGGTTTGGGAAAATCACATGTGCTCAAAGCGATCTATTCGATGCTAAAAGTACAGGCCCAAATTGGGAAGGATTTTTCTAAATCTACGCTCGAAAAAGCGTATGCCGATAAGCTGATCGCGGTAATGCGTCCAGAGTCTATTGGGCGTTTGGTAAAGCGTAAACAAGGCCGCGATCGTTGCGAAATTGCGCTGACGATGAAAGACGATGGTAAAAACAGCAAAATTGCCTTTGCGACCAATGCCAAATCTCAAGTTGAAGTAATTCAGGCGCCGAATGAATGCTTGACTCTGTCTCCAGTTTATTTTCCGACGCGTGAATTGGCCACATTATGTCCATGGTTTGTTCCGCTATATGACAATTATCATATCGAGTTTGAGGAAACATGGCGCGATACCGTTTCACTGCTTGGTGCTCCTTCGATCAAAGGTCCTCGTGCAAACAAAGTTGCCAGATTACTCAAACCACTTGAAGAAGCGATGGGAGGCAGGGTTGTCGTTGATGGGGCGAACGGCCGGTTTTATCTTCAGGTAACTGGAGAGGGACGAATGGAAATGCCGCTCGTCGCAGAAGGAATGAGGAAACTCGCAATGTTGGCCCGCTTGATAAGTACAGGAGTATTACTTGAACAAGGCTATCTGTTCTGGGACGAACCGGAAACAAACCTAAACCCCAAACTCATCAAGACCCTTGCTGAAAGTATCGTTCGCCTGGCGTCAGAAGGAATCCAGATTTTCATCGCTACACATTCGCTATTTCTGCTTCGAGAATTAGAGATGCTGGCGACAAACAAGAATTACAAAGAAATGAATTCGAGATATTTTTCATTGGTAGCCGAGTCAGATGCAGTTATCTTGGAACAAGGTGATCGGATTGATGATTTGCATACCATAGTTTCGTTGGACGAAGAGTTAAGACAATCAGATCGCTTCCTCGATGCAGAGGAGACGTAATGTCAGTTATCCAATCAACCTTGGTCGAAGGAAATCTCACATTTACCTTTCCTGCCGACAGCATATCCAGCAAGTATGACGATTGGTCGCACTATAGAAATCAAGCCCAGAAAATTTGTGGCTCCAGCAAAGCCGTTGACATAGTCTTTGCAGAGGGGAATACCGCTTGGCTGATCGAAATTAAAGACTTTCGACAGCATGCAAGAACCAAGACAATTGATTTAGGTGACGAAGTAGCTATCAAAGTCAGAGATACTCTGGCCGGACTTGTCAGCGCCAAATGTTCAGCAGTCGACCCAGACGAAAAGTCTTGCGCAAAAAAACTAATTCACGCGAACAAAGTACGCATCGTATGTCATTTAGAGCAACCAGCGAAACACTCAAAATTGCGGCCGAGAGCAATTGAACCAGCGCATCTCATACTCAAACTAAGAACCTTGCTAAAAGCAATCGATCCTCATCCTGCAGTCGTCGACCAGAATTCATTACATCCGACAATGAATTGGACCGTTATTTGATCATTGCATCAAACCACCTCGATTAAACCGTGCTCAGAATGACAATCAAATCTGCGCACTCTGCTTGCAGACAATCCGTCCAATCGGATTGCAATCACCGACCCGGTAAAGCTTGCGCGGAAAACGGCGCTGATCGGGATGATCCGACGCCAGCCACCATTCGCCGCCGTCGCGCATCATGCGCTTGAGGCTGAGCTGGCCTTCGTAGTTGATGGCGAATGCGACGCCGTCGAGAAACTGCCGGTCGGCGGTATTGATGATGATGGTATCGCCCTCGTACAACGCCGGTTCCATGCTGTCGTCGCTGACCTTGATGGCAATCAGGCGCTTGAGCACGTAGCCGTGCGTGTTGATCCAGTGCCGCCGTACCACGAACGGCAAATCGTCATTATCTATCGGCACCACGTTGAATTTTTCGCTGCCGGCTTTCAGGTTCAGCACGCCGGTCTTGACCGGCACCAGTTCATGATCCGAGACCGTGAACTCACCGACACCGCTGGCTTCCTCCGAGACAAAATAGCGCGTGGCGCCGATGCCGGTTTGCTTGGCGCCGGTGCCATCGAGAACCCACGACACACTGTAACCGAGCGCCTTCTCTATGTTTTTGGCATAGGCGTAGCCCATGGTTTCATGAATCCCGATCTTCCATTGATTGACCAAACCACGCGTGCAACCGGCGATTTGCGCCAGCCTGCTTTGCTTGCCGTGTTGCGGCCCTTCCATTTCGGACAGGATGATACGGATGCGTTCCGGGAAAGTGCTCATGAGCAAGAATCTAACAAATGATTTGTTTTTTGTATAGGAATCAACAAATCGATTTGAATATCAAAATAGACTCATCACAGGAAGATAAATACACTTAAGTTTCCACAAGGAAACAAAATATTACCTGTTCGGAATTGACTTTAGCGCCGACGCTTCAATCATTCGGTGTTAACCGGGCCAATTCACTGTTACAGCAATATCGCCAGGTATGGCAGGCATTGCGCAAGTCGTTTGCAACATGACTTCGCCCCCTCTTCCAAGCCGCCAAAACACTTCGTATCGTCTATTCACATGGACAAATATCGCTATTTTTCTACTTAAATATCGATTGATTGCGAGTCTCGCGGTGCGTGGACCGGCACATTGCGGCCGGAATCATTTTGCCGGCAAGGCAACCGGATGGCATGCCCGAAGCAGCCCATGTCCGGTCATGGCCGGCGTTGTCTTTCACGCTTCATCCTTCAATGACGGGAGTATTGATGCATTCAGGTTCTTCGCAACACAACGACGGTCTGGTATCCATCGCCGATGGCAAGGCAGTGACCACCAGCCAGCAGGTCGCACGTTTTTTCGGCAAGCCGCACAGCAAGATATTGCTCGGTATCGATCTGGTACAGATGGAATTGCCGTCGCGCTGGCATGACCCGCACTTCCTGCAAATCGCACCGGCATTCAGGAGCGATGGCAAACGCGATGCCAGAGCGCGCGCCTATCGCATGACGTTCGAAGGTTTCATGCTGCTGGGCGTGGCATTCGCCAGCAAGACCACGCGCCCGTTCATGCTGACGTATGTGGAGCAGTTCAGTCAGATTGAACAGACCATTCTGAACCGGCAGCCGCGTGGCAACTCCCCCCGGCGCGACAGCCAGTGAACAACGGGGCGGTGCCATGACGGCCCGCCCCGTTGTTGCCAATCCGGTTCAACTGACCTTCAATTGAAGCTGAGCTGCACCTTCATCATCTTCGAACGGTCACCGGCGATATTGAACGCGTCGACCGATTGTTCGAACGGATAGGTTGCGGAGATCAGCGGCTTGACGTCGACCAGGCGTTTGTTCATCAACTCCACGGCGATTGCGAATTCCTCATGGAAGCGGAAGGCGCCGCGCCATTCGAGTTCCTTGCCGACCAGCAGGTTGGCCGGGAAGTTGATGTCGCCGCCGAGACCAACTTGCACGATCACGGCACCGGGACGCAAGGTATCGAGCGCGCCGCGCAACGCCTGTTCATTGCCGCTGACTTCAAACAGTACGTCGAAGCTGCCCTTGTCTTTGGTAAAAGACTGCAGTGCCTGCGGATCGGCGCTGACATCAATCGCCTGATCGGCGCCGACCTTGAGTGCACTTTCCAGCGGCATTTTGGCGACATCGGTCACCACGATCTGCAAGGCACCGGCACGGCGGGCGGCGATTACCGTCAGTGCACCGATAGGACCGCAACCGGTGACCAGCACCCGCTTGCCAAACAAGGGGCCGGCGCGACGCACCGCGTGCAAGGCCACCGACAACGGCTCGGCCATCGCTGCTTCGCCATCGCTCACATGATCGGCCACCACGTGCGCCTGCGAACGCTCGATCACGATTTCCTGACGGAACGCGCCTTGTACGTGCGGCATGCGCATGGCGCTGCCGTAAAAGCGCATATCCAGACAGTGATTCTGTTTGCCTTCCTGACAGTACTTGCAACTGCCGCACGGCAAACTCGGGCTGATCGAAATCCTGGTACCGGGCGCGATGTCGGTAATGCCGCTGCCGGCTTCGGCAATCACGCCGGAAACTTCGTGGCCCAGCACCATCGGTTCCTTGATGCGCACCGTGCCGAAACCGCCGTGATGATAGTAGTGCAGATCGGACCCGCAAATGCCGCCGGCCTTGACTTTGACTTTCAGTTGCTGCGGCTGCAAGGTGCCGGTTTCCAATTCCTGAACGCGCAAATCGTGCGGCGCGTGAATGACAATTCCTTGTTGCATGTGTTTCTCCTGTGGGTTCGGCTCGGTTCGTTCGGTTCGTTCGGTTCGCTCAGTTCAGTGATATGCAGGCAAGCGGCATATCACAGCGTGGCAGTCACGCCGCCATCGACATACAGAATGTGACCGTTGACGAAACGCGAGGCGTCGCTGGACAAGAAGATCGCAGCACCGACCAGATCTTCGACATCGCCCCAGCGCCGTGAAGGGGTGCGTCCCACCAGCCACTCGGTGAATTTCTCATCGGCCACCAGCGCCATATTCATATCGGTCTTGAAATAACCGGGGCCAAGGCCGTTGACTTGCAAACCGTATTTGCCCCAGTCAATCGCCATGCCCTTGGTGAACATTTTGACGGCGCCCTTGGTCGCGGTGTACGGCGCAATGTTGGGACGTCCGAGTTCGCTCTGCACCGAACAGACATTGATGATCTTGCCGCGGCCACGCGGAATCATGCGTTGCGCCACGGCACGGGCGGTAAAGAACACGCTGTTCAGATTGGTCGAAATCAGATCGTGCCAGTCGCTGTCGGTGAAATTTTCCAGCGGGCCGCGGCGTTGAATGCCGGCATTGTTGAACAGGATATCAATCGCACCGATTTCATTTTCGATACGCGCCACGGCGGTATCGACCGATGCCGATGAGGTAGCGTCAAAGCAGGCTTCGTGGATGGTATAGCCTTCTTCACGCAGGGTAGCGGCAACGCCGGCCAGCTTGATCGCATCCCGGCCGTTGAGGACGATGGCGGCACCGGCAGCGGCCAGTCCGCGCGCCAGCGCCAGACCGATGCCGCCGCTGGAACCGGTGATCAGCGCCAGCTTGCCGCTCAGAGAAAATTGTTGCAAACCCGATGGTAATGTCGTTGTCATTGCGTCTCCTGGTGGATTTCTTCTGCACCGCTCAGTCATCCCGAACGGCAGATTACGGTGAATACGGTGAATAACTACGTGCAACTCAAGGTGTCGGCGCGTCCCGCTGAAATGCCGCCAATGCCAGATATTCCTGTTCCAGTTTGCCCGGCAGCGCCATGAAGATCGGCCGCAACCGTTCATAGATCGCGACATTGGTGGCAATCGGCACATGCCGGTTGGTGGAGCCGACCATGTCTGAAATCACATCCAGCGACGGTACCAGACCCAGCGCATACAAACCGAGTACGGCCGCGCCCAGGCACGATGATTCAACGCTTTCCGGCACCACCACTTCGCGATTGAAAATATCGGCCATCATTTGCCGCCACAAGGCCGAACGCGCAAAGCCGCCGGTCGCCATCATGCGTCTGGTCGGTCCGATCAGGTCTTCGACCGCCGGCAAGATGCTGTAGAGATTGAAGATCACGCCTTCCAGCGCGGCGCGGATCATGTGTTCCTTGCGATGATGCAAGGCCAGGCCGAAGAACGAGCCACGCAAATCGGCATTCCACAACGGTGCCCGTTCGCCGGCCATGAACGGATGGAACAGCAAGCCTTCGGCGCCCGGCGTCACCTGTTCGGCGATGCGTGTTAGCGCATCGTAAGGATCGATACCGGCTTGACGGGCAGTCTCTGCTTCCGCCGTCGCCAGTTCATCGCGCACCCAGCGGAAAATATTGCCGCCGTTATTGACCGGCCCGCCGACCACCCAATGATCAGGCGTCAGCGCATAACAGAAAGTGCGGCCCGAGGCATCGGTCACCGGCTTGTCGATCACCGTGCGCATCGCGCCCGAGGTGCCGATGGTGACCGCGACCTGGCCCGGATGAATGGCGTTGACGCCGAGATTCGACAAGACGCCGTCGTTGGCACCGATCACAAACGGCGTGTCGGCCGGCAAACCGAGTTGCGCCGCGACCGCCGCATCCAGTCCTTGCAGATGATGCGTGGTCGGTACCGGTGTCGACAGCCGCGCAGGCACAACGCCGGTCAGCGCCAGCGCGCCCTCGTCCCATGCCAGTTGTTGCAGGTTGAACAGACCGGTGGCAGAGGCAATCGAATAATCTACCAGCCATTGTCCGAACAGGCGGAAAAAGACATATTCCTTGACGCCGGCGAAGCGCGCCGTCGCCGCGAACAATTGCGGCTGATCCTCGCGCAACCACATCAGTTTGCACAATGGCGACATCGGATGGATCGGGGTGCCGGTGCGGCGGTAGATGGCGTTGCCATCGTGTTCGGTCTTGATGCGTCCGGCCCAGACGCTGGCACGGTTATCGGCCCAGGTGATGCTGTTGGTCAGCGGCTGCTGATCCTGGCCGATGGCGATCACGCTGTGCATGGCCGCACTGAATGACACCAGCGCGACGCCATCGTGATTGCCCTTGGCCCGCACCGCCTGCAACGCTTGCGCAATCGATGTCAGCACCGCCTGATAAATCTGCTGCGGGTCTTGCTCGGCCATGCCCGGTGCAGTGCACAACAACGGGTATTCAACCGCATGCTGGGCCACCACCCGGCCATCCAGCGTGAAGGCCACGGTTTTGGTACTGGTGGTGCCGATATCGACGCCAAGCATGAGGTTGTTCTTCATTGGTACTCCCGGACGGTGGTTCGGATCGGTCAGACCACCAGATTAAGCAACATGATGAAGATGATAGCAACAACTGAAATAATCGTTTCCATCACGGTCCAGGTTTTGAAGGTTTCACCGACGCTCATGTTGAAGTATTCCTTGACCAGCCAGAAACCGGCGTCGTTGACGTGCGACAAGATCAGCGAACCGGCGCCGGTCGCCAGCACCAGCAATTCGCGATTGGTACCGGGAATCATGCCCACCAGCGGCGCCACGATACCGGCGCCGGTGATGGTGGCAACGGTGGCTGAACCGGTGGCGACACGAATCACGCCGGCCACGAACCAGGCCAGCAACAGCGGAGAAATTTGCGCATGCACGGCAATTTCACCGATGGCAGTACCGACCCCACTATTGACCAGCATTTGCTTGAAGCCGCCGCCGGCGCCGATGATCAGCACGATGGCAGCCGTCGGCGCCAGGCTCTGGTCGACGAATTTCAATACCTGTTGGCGGGAAAAACCGCGCGCCGTACCAAAGGTATACAGCGACAACAGCAACGCTGCCAGCAAGGCCACGATAGGATTGCCGATGAAATCCATCAGGTCGCGCATGGCGCTGCCTTCCGGCAGTGCCACATCGACGAAGGTCTTGAGCAGCATCAGGAATACCGGCAGCAGCACGGTAACCAGCGTGATGCCGAAGCCCGGCAAGTTCTTGGTTTCCGGCTCGCGCGCCAGTTGCGCCATCAATTCTTCCGATGGCTTGATATCAACATACTTTGAAATGAAAGAGCCGAACATCGGACCGGCAATGATGACCGTTGGCAAACCGACGATCAGGCCATACAAGATTGTCTTGCCGATATCGGCACCGAAAATGCCGATCGCCAGCAACGGCCCCGGATGCGGCGGCACCAGACCGTGCATCACCGACAAGCTGGCCAGCATCGGCATGCCGATCTTGAACAGCGGTACGCCGGAACGGCGGGACACGATGAAGACCAGCGGAATCAGCAACACGAAACCGATTTCAAAGAACAGCGGGATGCCGACCAGAAAAGCGCCGATCATCATGGCCCAATGCACACGCTGCTTGCCGAAGGCGCGCACCAGCGTCTGTGCGATTTGATCGGCGCCGCCGGATTCGGCCATCATCTTGCCGAGCATGGTGCCCAGTCCGAGGACGATGCCGACAAAACCGAGCACGCCGCCAAAGCCATCCTGGAAGGATTTGACGATCTTCGGCAAAGGCATGCCGGAAATCAGACCGAGCAAGCCGGAAGTGATGGTCAGGGCGATGAAAGGATGGATGCGGAAACGCGTGATCATCAGGATCAACGCGACAATGGCAATGACTGCGTTTAACAACAGGGTTGCTTCGTGACTCAGGCCCAGCATGAATGTCTCCAAGGTGTTGAGGTGCCGGCTGTCAGGTTCATGCCGCGGGCATACGCAGCGGCGCACGATGACAACCTTGATTGCACACGGGAAATACAGCGGACGTTATTACGCCGCCGAACATGTATTCCACCTGGATTTCATGCCTCAGACGAACGGTAATCGGACCATGCCGGCTTGCAAACCCGTCGTGCCCACTGTCTTGCGCAGTGTCAGCGGTCAGGCTCCAGCGTCGATGCGCCAACGTTTCAAGTACCCGTTGCGACATGTTGAATGCGATGGTAGCGCTAACACAAGGCGCGATGATAGCGCTACCAAATTTCTGGTGTCAACGGATTTTTACGCACAAAGGCGGCCGGCATGGTGCCCGCAGCGGCGATGCAACAGTGCGCTGCCAGACGCCGGGCAGCGGTCGCGCGTCTTGCAAGCGGCACGCGCGGAGGCCCCGCGCACGACCGGGTCCGACGATTGGCGCTAGAATGCCTGTCCACGCAAGCCAAGGACGTATTATCCAAACCCCGCTCATCCCTGACGACGAAATAGAATTGAGCGCCATCCGCGCCCAGGGCAGTGGCGGCCAAAACGTCAACAAAGTATCGAGTGCGATCCATTTGCGTTTCGACATTCAAGCCTCCTCCCTGCCCGCGCATTTGAAAGAACGCCTGCTGGCTTTGCGCGATCAGCGCATCAGCAAAGATGGCGTGATCATCATCAAGGCCCAGGCGTTTCGCAGTCAGGAAAAGAACAAGGAAGAAGCGATCCGGCGCTTGCATGAAATGCTGGCATCCGTCACCGTCCTGCCGCCGACCCGGCGCGCCACCAAACCGACTCGCAGCGCGAAACGGAAACGGCTGGAACAGAAAACCAGCCGTGGCCAGATCAAACTGACCCGGGCCAAAGTCACCGACTGATTGCTGCGTTGCGGCAGCAAGCGGGGATGCGAGCTGCTGTGCATCCATGCAAATCCGTTGCGAATTTGAGCAAAGCCGCTGCCGTGCGGCTTGCCGCGTTGTCGCTCGCACAATGTCAGGCCGGCGACACCTGGCTGCAACGTTTTGGCTTAGGCTGTCTCCAAACAGAAGACCTACTACAAATAGCAACGGAGACAGCAATGACCGATAAGTACCGCAGCTTTATTGCCGCACGCGATTTTTTGCAACTGCACCGCAACGATTACGACACCGCTTATCGCGATTATCGCGCGCCGGTCTTGCCGGAATTCAACTGGGCGCTGGATTTCTTCGACGTCCAGGCCAAGGGCAATACGGCACCGGCGCTGTGGGTGGTCGATGAGAATGGCAAGGAAAGCAAGATTTCCTTTGCCGACATGGCACAGCGCTCAAGTCAGGTCGCCAATTATTTGCGCAGCCTCGGCGTCAAGCGCGGCGAACGCTTGTTGCTGATGTTGCCGAACCGGGTCGAGTTGTGGGAAATCATGCTGGCCTGTATCAAGCTCGGGGCCGTGATCGTCCCGACCACGATGCTGGTGTCCGGTGATGATTTGCTGGACCGCATGGAACGCGGCGCGATCCGTCACGTCGTGGCGCAAACCACTGAACTGGAAAAATTTGCGGCGCTCGGCGACGGTTTCACGCGCATCGCGGTCGGTGGCGCCACGCCCGGCTGGCATGCGTTTGAAGAAAGCAGCTTCGCCGCTACCGGTTTTTCACCTGATGCGCGCACGCTGGCGACCGATCCGCTATTGTTGTATTTCACCTCGGGCACTACCTCCAAACCCAAGCTGGTATTGCACAGCCACGCCAGCTACACCATCGGCCACTTGTCCACCATGTACTGGATCGGTTTGAAAGCGGGCGATATCCATTGGAACATCAGCTCGCCCGGCTGGGCCAAGCATGCCTGGAGTTGTTTCTTCGCGCCGTGGAATGCCGGCGCCGCCGTGTTCGTTTATAACTATGAACGCTTCAATGCGCGCAAGTCGCTGGAAGTCATCGCCCGCTGCGGCGTGACGTCGCTGTGCGCACCGCCGACCGTGTGGCGCATGATGATTCAGGAAGAGTTGAGCAAGTACAAGTTGCCGCTGCGGGAACTGGTCGGCGCCGGTGAACCGCTCAATCCGGAAGTGATCGAGCAAGTCGAACGGGCCTGGGGCATCCGCATCCGCGACGGCTTCGGCCAGACCGAAACCACGGCGCAGATCGGCAACACGCCGGGCCAGAAACTGAAACCCGGTTCGATGGGCCGGCCCCTGCCCGGCTATCGCGTGGCCTTGCTCGATCCCGATGACCAGCCGGCACTGGAAGGTGAAATTTCACTCGATCTGCAAACCCGTCCGGTCGGTCTGATGATCGGTTATGAAGGCGATGCCGAAAAGAATGCCGATGTCATGAGCAGTGGTCATTACCACACCGGCGACACCGCATCGCGTGATGCAGACGGCTACTATTTTTACGTCGGTCGCAATGACGATGTATTCAAGTCGTCGGATTACCGCATCAGTCCGTTTGAGCTGGAAAGCGTGATGGTCGAACATGAGGCCGTATTGGAAGCGGCCATCGTGCCGAGCCCGGATGATTTGCGCTTGTATGTGCCGAAAGCGTTCATCACCTTGCGGGAGGGATTCACGCCGGACAATGCGCTGGCGCAATCGATCTTTGCGTTTGCACGGGCCAGACTGGCGCCCTACAAGCGGGTGCGGATCATTGAATTTTCGGATTTGCCGAAGACCATTTCCGGCAAGATCAGGCGTGTGGAATTGCGGCGGCAGGAGCAAAAGCGATCCGGCGAGATCGGGAATGCGATGGAGTTTCGGGAAGAGGTTTGAAGGATGTGCCCGTGTATTTTTATTTTTTCTGTCGTCTCTCTTTGATGAAGCAAGCAGGGGGTGGCCCGCAGCCACTCACTTTCTTTGCTTCGTCAAAGAAAGCAAGCAAAGAAAGACGGCCGCAACAGCTGCGGCCCTTCGGGTTCCCGTTGGCGATCGGTTCCGAACTGAGTGGCGGCGGAGCTGCCCCGCCTGGGTCATCGCAGAAACAACCACCGCCACTCCCCGCTGAATCCCTTTCAGTCATGCGCGCCACCAGAGTATGATGTCGCCAACATCAGTCTCCCCACCCGCCATGCCCCGACAACCATCCGTCCCGTCGACCACCAAGCCCGCGCGCGCCGGCCGCGCCACCGGCCGCGTCACCATCGTCGATGTCGCCCGTGAAGCGCAAGTCAGTCCGATGACTGTTTCGCGCGCACTGAAAACGCCCGCCGTCGTACAACAGCAAGCACGCGACCGCATCAGCGCCGCCATCAAGAAACTCGGTTACTTCCCGAATCAGGCCGCCAGCACGCTGGCATCGGCCCGTTCGCAAGTGATCGGGGTGCTGGTGCCATCGCTGACCAATGCCGTCTTCATCGAAACCCTGAGCGGTATCCGTGACTATCTGGCGCAAGCCGGTTATCAGTTCCTGATCGGCGAAACCGGTTACGCCAAGGCCAAGGAAACGCAACTGATCTCGACGTATCTGGCACATGCGCCTGACGGCTTTTTATTGTCCAGCGTAGAACAGCACGACATCTTGCGCGCTGCGGCCGGCGATCATATCCCGGCAGTGCGCATGTTCGATCTCGGCAAGAGCAAGCAAGACATGAGCGTCGGCTTTTCCCAGCTCAAGGCCGGCTACGCGGTGGCGCGGCATTTGATTGAACGCGGTTATCGCAAGCCGGGATTTCTGGCGGCGCAGATGGACCCGCGCATGCTCAAGCGGCGCGAAGGATTTCGCAAGGGATTGAGTGAAGCCGGCTTCGACCCGGATATCGAAGTCTTGCTGCCGACTCCGACTACCGTCGATATGGGGGCGCAATTGTTGCGCCGGATTCTGGAATTGAATCCCGATTGTGATGCCATTTTTTGCTGCAATGACGATCTGGCGCTGGGCGCCTTGTTTGAATGTCAGCGTCGCGGCATTCAGGTGCCGTCACAAATGGCGATTGCCGGTTTCAACGATCTGTCATGGGCCGCCTGCGCCACGCCGTCGATCACCACGGTCGTCACGCCGCGTTACGACATCGGCTTTCAGGCGGCAAAATTGCTGATACAACAACTCAAAGGCGAGACCATCGCCAAGGCACGCATCGATCTCGGCTTTGAACTGGCAGTGCGCGAAAGTACCTGAACGGTATGCCATCGCGCCCTGCCGTTGCACTGAAACTTACTTGCCGGCAGCAGCGATGATGGTGATCTCGATCAGCTTTTGCGGGGTGGCCAGTTTGGCTTGTACGGTAGCACGCGCCGGTGCATGGCCGGGCGTCACCCAGGCATCCCACACCGCATTCATGTCGGCCGCCAGCGCCATGTCATCCAGATAAATCGTGCATTGCAAAATGCGGCTCTTGTCGCTGCCCTGTTCGGCCAGCAAACGGTCGATGGTCGCCAGCACTTCTTCGGTCTGGCCCTTGATGCCGACGTCGACATTCCTGGCCACTTGTCCGGCCAGATACAGTACCCCCTGATACTCGGCTACCTGCGACAGGCGTGGTCCGATATGGCTGCGTTTGATTTCACTCATGATGACGATCCTTGCATTGTTGGAAACAAACGGCAGTGTAGCGCAGAGCGCGTTGCCTGCCGATGCAAAATCGGCATGAACGACGAGCCGCGCATGGCATTTTTTTGCGACGCCAATTCGCCAATATTTGCTATCGACAAGCCGCTTCCCGGCGCTACAATCAGCGCATGCGCAAGCATGATGAAACGTTATAAAAAAATCACCACAGGAGAAGACGCATGAGGAGACTTAATGGCTTCAGCACGCCGGCACTGGCGTTGCTGTGTACTTCGCTGACAGGGATGCCGGCCCAGGCCCAGACTGCAGCGCAACCGGTAATCAAGTACGACCTCACTTACGACATCGTCAGCCCGATTCAGTCAGCCAACGGCATGGTTGCCTCCGAGCAAGAACTGGCCACCAAGGTCGGCGTCGATATTCTCAAGCGCGGCGGCAATGCGATTGATGCCGGCGTCGCCGTCGGCTTCGCGCTGGCCGTGGTGTTGCCGAATGCCGGCAACATCGGCGGCGGTGGCTTCATGATGATTCACGATGCCAAGACCGGCAAGAATGTCGCACTCGACTTCCGCGAAATGGCTCCGGCCCGGGCCAGCCGCGATATGTATCTGGATGACAAGGGCAATGTAGTGCCCGGTCGTTCGCTGTACAGTCACCTCGCCGTCGGCGTTCCCGGCACGGTGGCCGGCCTGACCCATGCGCTCAACAAATACGGCACCATGAAGTTGTGGGAAGTCATGGCGCCGGCAATCAAGCTGGCCAACGACGGCTATCCGGTCAGCCCGAGTCTGGCGCTGATTCTGGCGGCCGAACGCGATCATCTGGGCCAGTGGGATTCCAGCAAGGCAATTTTCTTCAAGGATGGCCGTCCGCTCAAGGCTGGCGAAAAGCTGGTGCAAAAGGATCTGGCGAAATCGATGAAACTGATTTCGCGCGAAGGCGCGTCGGCTTTTTATGAAGGTGCCATTGCCAAAAAAATCGTCGCCGAGATGGCCAAACACAACGGCCTGATCACCAGTGATGACCTCAAGAAATACAAAGTGGTTGAACGCGAACCGGTGGTCGGCAATTATCGCGGCTATCAGGTCATGTCGATGCCGCCGCCAAGTTCGGGCGGTATCCACATCATCCAGATGATGAATATTCTGGAACGCTATCCGCTCAAGGAGTACGGCGCCGACAGTGCCCAGACCATCCACCTGATGGCGGAGTCGATGAAACTGGCGTATGCCGACCGCTCCGAGTATCTCGGTGACCCCGATTTCACCAAGGTGCCGGTCAAGGGCCTGACCTCGCGCAGCTATGCCGATGAACTGGCGAAGAAGATCGATCCCAACCGCGCCACGCCATCGACTGAAATCAAACCGGGCAAACCGCAGCCGTATGAAAGCGACCAGACCACGCATTTCTCGGTCGCCGACAAGGCCGGCAATATTGTCGCCACCACCTACACGCTGAATCTGAATTTCGGCAGCGGCATTGTGGCGACCGGTACCGGCATCACGCTCAACAATGAAATGGACGACTTCTCCGTCAAGCCGGGAGTGCCGAATGCGTTCGGCCTGGTGGGTGGCGAAGCCAATGCCGTCGCCGCCTACAAACGGCCACTGAGTTCGATGTCGCCGACCTTCGTGCTCAAGGATGGCAAGCCGTTCCTGGTGACCGGCAGCCCGGGTGGCAGCCGTATCATCACCACCACCATGGAAACCATCCTCAACGTCATCGATCACGACATGAATGTGGCGGAAGCTACCATCACGCCGCGCATCCATCATCAGTGGGCGCCGGATCAGTTGCGTATCGAAAAAGGTATCAGCGCCGACACCATCAAGCTGTTGCAGGACAAGGGCCAGAAAGTCAGCATTCAGCCGTCCATGGGTCGCACGCAAACGATTCAGATCAAGGATGACGGTTTCTACGGTTATTCCGATCCACGCAATCCGGATGGCCGCGCGATCGGCTTCTGATTGTCGTCACCGCAGTTCGCTTCATGCATGCCGCCCGGCTGATACCGGGCGGCATTTTTCATTGGGCCCGGCAAAACACTGTTGCAACGCACACCAGCAAATGACGTGCGATTATCGCCCATTAGATTGTTTATCGCACACACATTGATTATCATCTGCGAGCATATTTCCGGCCGACAAATAAAAATCCAACTCAGCGCCCGGCACCAAAAACCAAAATCAGGAGCGGAGAACCAGATGAAGCTTGGCAATTTGAAAATAGCAGTTCGTCTCGGCATGACTTTTTGTATCGTGGTGGCAATTCTGGCGATCATCATCAGCATTGCACTCAATGTGTTATCGCGCCTCAACGACGATACCGCGCGCATCATTACCGAACGCTGGCCGGCGATTGAAGTGGCGCAAGGCAATTACACCGAAGCCAACAATATTTCACTGGCGATCCGCAACATGATGCTGCACTACGAGGTCGCCGATCAGCAAAAGGAACTGGCCAACATCGTGCGTTCGCGTACGGCCATCAAGAACAACGATGCCAGACTGCAAAAAATGATCGTCGACGAGGCCGGACTGGCCTTGCTGAAAAAGACCCTGCGCCTGCAAACCCGCTTCATGCAGCAACAAGACAAGGTACTCGAATACATTGACCTCACCATGCTGGATGAAGCCAAGAAATACCTGACCGTAGAAGTGCTGCCGGATTTCATTGCCTACCGCGATTCGCTGGCGCAACTGGTGGCCTATCAAGCCGGCCTGATGCAGGCTGCGAGTCAGGATACCCAGTCCAGCTACGTGTTTACGCGTAATCTGATTGTCGCCATCGGCGTGCTCGGCTTGTTGCTGGTGGGCGTGATCGGCGCCATGATGACGCGCTCGATCACGGTGCCGATGCAACATGCGGTGGCAATTGCCGAGGTGGTGGCGCGCGGTGATTTCACCTCCGATATCCGCAGCGGCAACCAGGACGAAACCGGCAAGTTGCTGACTTCGCTGCAACACATGAACACCAGCCTGCACCGCACCGTGGATGAAGTCCGTCAGGGCGCCGACAGTATCACCACTGCCTCGCTGGAAGTCGCCGATGGCATGGATGATCTGTCTTCGCGCACCGAGCAACAGGCGATTGCGCTGCAACACTCGGCATCCTCGATTGAACAATTGACGGCGATGGTCAGACACAACGCCGACAGCGCGCAACAGGTCAACACGCTGGCGATTTCCGCATCCGACATTGCCGCCGAGGGCGGCACCGTGGTGGCGGAAGTGGTCAAGACCATGGAAGCCATCAATGCCTCGGCCAAAAAAATCGTCGACATCATCAGCGTCATCGACGGCATTGCCTTTCAGACCAACATCCTGGCGCTCAATGCTGCGGTCGAAGCCGCGCGCGCCGGCGAGCAGGGTCGCGGCTTTGCGGTGGTGGCGTCGGAGGTGCGCACACTGGCGCAGCGGTCGGCCAATGCGGCGCGGGAAATCAAGGGCTTGATTGATACGTCGGTCGACAATGTCGGCTATGGCAGCAAGCTGGTGAATCAGGCCGGCACCACCATGAGCGGCATCGTCGTCAGCGTCAAGAAAGTAGCCGACATCATTGGTGAAATCAGTACCGCCAGCCACGAACAATCCCTGGGCATCGAGCAGATCAATCGCGCCATCGCCGAAATGGATGGCACCACGCAGCAAAACGCGGCGCTGGTGCGGCAGGTATCGGTGGCGTCGCAAGCCTTGTAACATCAGGCTGCCAGCCTGGGTCAGGCGGTCAGTGTATTCAAGCTGCGCCATGCCGGATTGCACCCGCCTGAAGCGGCAGCGGTGTTGCCGATGTCAGCCACCGAACAGCAGCGACTGACACTGGCAATGACAGTTGATTAAAATGCGCCGACGTAATTTTCTGCGAGTGCGGTCGCCATGGCTTTGGAGTTGACCACGAACTCCAGCTCGGCGCGCTGCATCTGTTGCTGGAATGACGAAGCGTCGGCAAAGGTATGCAACAGGCTGGTCATCCACCACGAGAAATATTCGGCGCGCCAGACCCGCTTGAGTGCGTTTTCGGTATAGGCCGCCAATTGATCGTGACGTCCATGCCGGTAAAAATCATTGAGCGCCTGCGACAAGATGCGCACATCGCCAACCGCCAGGTTCATGCCCTTGGCACCGGTCGGCGGCACGATGTGCGCCGCGTCGCCGGCCAGGAACAACCGGCCGTGCTGCATGGTGGTCGTCACGAAGCTGCGCATGCCGATAATGTTCTTCTGGAAAATCCTGCCTTCTTTCAGTTGCCAGCCATCATTGTTTTCAAGCCGCTGATGCAATTCCGCCCAGATGCGATCATCCGACCAGTTATTGACGTCATCTTTCGGATCGCATTGAAAGTACAGCCGCTGCACACTCGGCGAGCGCGTGCTGACCAGCGCAAAGCCGCGTTCATGCTGCGCGTAGATCAGCTCCTCGGACGACGGCGCCGATTCCACCAGAATGCCAAACCAGCCGAACGGGTAAATCCGCTGAAAATCCTGCCGCAGGTGTTCCGGCATCGATGGCCGCGACACGCCGTGAAAACCGTCGCAACCGATCACGAAGTCGGCCTGCAAATGTTGCGCTTGCCCGGCATGCTGATAACTGACTGCCGGCGCTTCGCTGTCGATGTTGTGCAATTGCACTTCGCTGACCTCGAACAGCAGCGTACCTTGGGCCGCCAGTCTGGCGGCGACCAGGTCCTTGATCACTTCATGCTGGGCATACACCGTGATGGCCTTGCCGGTCAGTGCCGTCAGATCAATGCGATGACGGCGGCCGCCGAACGACAGCTCGAAGCCGTGGTGCAGCGCACCTTCGCTGCGCATGCGCTCGCCCACGCCGGATTCGTTGAGGATATCCATGCTGCCCTGCTCCAGCACACCGGCGCGAATGGTGGCTTCGATGTCGGCGCGGCTGCGGCTTTCCAGCACCACCGATTCGATGCCTTGCAGATGCAACAGATGAGATAACAACAGTCCGGCCGGACCGGCGCCGATGATGGCTACTTGGGTATGCATGGCATGTCTCCTTATTGGTATGCCTGCATCGTAGCGGCGGATGGCGCTGGAAAGAATGGATGAAAGCCGCAATAACTTGTACTATTTTTACACGCATCATTTTGACGAAAGCTGTTGCCCATGGCTGCAAGCAACAAAAAAGCCCGCGCTGAACAGGTACCGCAATTCTCGCTCTACGGCGAGGACACAAGGCCAGACAACGCCGAGTTCGTGCATATAGAACTGATCGAGACCCGCAGCCGCCTGCATGACTGGCACATTCAGAGCCATACGCATCGCGGTCTGTTTCAGGTACTTTTTTTAATGTCGGGTCATGTCAGCGCCGAGATCGACAATGCGGTCTGGGAATGTGAAGGCCCGGTCGCCATCACGATTCATCCGTCGGTGGTGCACGGTTTTGCCTTTTCGGAAGAAGCGGTCGGCTTCGTACTGACGGTGGATCAGAATGTGGTATTCGCGGTCGGAAGCAGCACCGGCGCCGACAGCCAGACCGATATTTTTGCGACGCTGTTCGTGCAGCCGCTGGCCATCGATCTGCAACCCGTACCCGAAGTGCGGGAACGACTGGAAGCCTTGTTGCGCAATCTGATTGCCGAATCGGCCTGGCCCCTGTTCGGCCACACACTGATGCTGGAATGGCTGGCGCGCAGCGCCCTGCTGTTGCTGGTGCGGCTGCATGCCGACCACCGCTCGGCCGATCAGAGCGGGCGGCATGACTTTGAATTATTCAGCCGCTTTCGCACACTGGTCGAACAACACTACAAAGACCAGTGGCAGATCAGCCAGTATGCCGCCAGCCTGCGGGTGACGCCGAGCCGGCTGAATCGCCTGTGCCTGAAACTGTCGGGAGACTCCGCCTTCGACCTCACCCAGCAGCGGCTGATGCTGGAAGCCTGCCGCAAACTGACCTATGTGCCATCCGGCATCGCCAGCATCGCCTATGAACTGGGTTTTCAGGATCCGGCCTATTTCAGCCGCCTGTTCAAACGCCATACCGGCCTGACGCCGAAAGCATTTCGCGGCCAAAACATGGCGCCGGAAGACGCCGCAGACGGCTCCTGAAAACGCCCGTTACAACAAGGCCATGGCGCGTCCGACAAATTGCAACAGCGGCATGTCCAGTCCGGTACCGCGCAGCAATTCCGGCTCTTGTGCATACGCGGCCGCAAGCTTGGCTTTCAGGCTGCCGTCATCGCCGGCATGGGTCACATCAAACAGGATTTTCCATTGCGCCGCCAGTTCGCGCACGGCCGGATCGCTGACCTGCGCGCCCTGTGCCACCAGCTTGCGCATGGCGGCAATCAGCGGCGGCCAGGCGGCTTTGGTTTGCGTCCGGCCCTGCAACACGTGCGCCAGCTCCTGCGGTGTCAGGTATTTGGCATAGATTGCCGCGTGTCGCGCCTGCATGCACGACATGACGTAATCCAGCAATGCCGGGTCAATGCCGGACTGCGCCTGCGCCGCCGTTTCATTGCGGGTCATGGCATCCATTTTGGTCATGAGCGCCGGATCATTGCCCACCATTGCTTCCACCAGCGCGGTCCATTCCGATGCCCGCGCCTGGGCGTCCGCATGGGCCGGATCGACGCCGCGTTGCATCAGGTCGCGCATGGCCCGGACCAGCGTCGCCCAGCGCGCATCCAGATCCGGGACGGCATTGCGCCGGTGGTGGTCCAACAAGGTCAATTCTTCTGCGGTAAAGTATTTTTCGTACATGGTCATCAACTCCAGAGTAAGCAGCAAATCGGCCATCTCCGGCGTGTCGCCCTGGTCCATCTTGTTCTTCAGAAACAGCAGCTGCGTTCTCAGACGCGTGCTTTGCTCGATCTGCCGGTCGAGCTCTGCCAACTGTTTCGGAATCAGGTCCGTGAGCGTCATGCCATCGCCAGCCAGCGTGTCACCGATATCGGCCAGCGCAAAACCCAATTGCTTGAGCGCCTGAATCTGATTCAGGCGCATAAGGTCATCGCGGTCGTACATGCGATAACCGGCGTCGGACCGGTGAGAAGGAATGAGCAAGCCAATCGCATCGTAGTGATGCAGGGTTTTGATGGTCAGCCCGGTCTGACGGGCCAATGCGCCGACTTTCAATAGCATGGTTGCTCTCCTTCAGCCGCTACTGTGCGACCTGACCCAAGGTCAGGGTCAATACGAAAATGGAATTTTTGTGGCGGGCCATGGCGAGCGGCGGCACTACAACATGGCGCTCAGTTCGACCTGAATCTTGATCAGCGCCGGCAGGCAGCGCTCCACGATATCTTCCAGCGGCATCCGTGCAGCGTGCACGCTGACATTCATGGCGGCCACGGTATCGCCACGGAAATTCCGGAGCGGCACGGCGATGGTGCGCAAACCGAGTTCCAGTTCCTGATCCACCAAGGCATAGCCTTGCGCTCTGGCCCGTGCGATTTCCAGCGCCAGCCGTTCTTTGTTGACGATGGTGTGGGCAGTGATCGGTTCCGGTACCAGTCGCGCCAGAAAGGCATCGATCATGTCTGGCGGCAA
The DNA here is from genome assembly GCF_001189915.1 of Herbaspirillum autotrophicum. Lineage (GTDB taxonomy): Bacteria > Pseudomonadota > Gammaproteobacteria > Burkholderiales > Burkholderiaceae_D > Herbaspirillum > Herbaspirillum autotrophicum. Next base: position 19,610 of record NZ_LFLS01000027.1, on the reverse strand, counting down.
ACTGGCCAGCAACATGCGGCCATTGGCAGTGCAAAAGGCCGGCACCCGGGTGCCCGGCTGCAAGGTGGTGGATACCAGCCGGCCGCCGCTGACTGCGGCCACGCACACCAGTTGATCATCATCGAGCACACCGGCCGACACCGCTTCCTGCAGGCTCGCCGCCAGCCGGTACAACAGCGGTTGCACGATGCGCGGCAAGCGCGCCGAATGCAGATACGACTGCCCCAGACGCAGCACCATCGGTGTCAGGGAAAACAGTTTTTGTTCATGCCGCACATACCCCAGATGGGCCAGCGTAATCAGATAGCGACGCGCCGCCGCGCGGGTCAGTCCGGTGCGTTGCGCTACCTCGCTGATGGTCAGGCGCGAGCGTTCCTGGTCGAATGCTTCGATCACTTGCAAGCCTTTTTCGAGGCCGGCAATCAGATCGCGCTTGTGCGGTGCGGCAACGGCAAGGACATCATCCGTGGCGGCGGCATTGTCATCACTGCGGTTGGTATTTGAGGGTGGCATGGTCAGATATCCGTCAATTTGGGCGATTGTCGCACAAATCGGGCGAATGGCGAATGCCGGTAGCAGAATCCATCTTGATTGCTGCCAGTCCATTGCCTAGTATCAGGTCACCGTTACTCAAGACGATGCTATTCGCACACATGGTGGCGCTGCGCACCATTCATATAAAGGAGATTTGCGTTGAACTTCGATGCCATCGAACCCGGTGTCTGGCCGGACCTGATATACCCTCCCTACAAATCCACGGTCAAGCGCGGCCCCACGTTGCCGCCGTTGCGCATCAAGGCGGAAGCGCCGACCCATGAAAACCTGCTGGTCTCGCCCGCACTGATCTTGCCCAACGACACCGATCTGACGGCACAAGGCGACGGCGAGCCGCTCGGCGAAAAAATCGTGGTCACCGGCCGCGTGCTCGATGAAGATGGCAAACCGGTGCGCAACTCGTTGCTGGAAGTATGGCAATGCAATTCGGCCGGCCGCTACTGGCACAAACGCGACCAGCATGACGCGCCGCTGGATCCGAATTTCCATGGCTTCGGCAAGATGCTGACCGACGCCGACGGCCGCTACCGCTTTGTCACCATCAAGCCGGGTCCATATCCGTGGGGTAACCATCACAAGGCATGGCGTCCGGCGCACATCCATTTTTCGATGTTCGGCAATGTCTATGCGCAGCGTCTGGTGACGCAAATGTATTTCCCGGGTGATCCGCTGTTCGATTTCGATCCGATCTTCCAGAGCATTCCCGACGCCGCTGCCCGGCAACGCCTGATTTCGCGCTTCAGCATGGATGAAACCGTGGACGACAAAATGCTCGGCTACGAATTCGATATCGTGTTGCGCGGCCGCGATGCCACGCCGATGGGACTGTGATCCCGTCCATGCCAAAGGAAAATATATGACCAGTAAAATTACCACCTCGCAAACCATCGGCCCGTTCCCGCATGAAGCATGGCACTGGGGCGTGGATGCCACCGCCGCCGTCAGCAGCACGGCATCGACCGTCACCATCAGCGGCATCCTGTTCGACGGCGACGACACACCGATCAACGACGGCTGGATCGAAGCCTGGCTGCCGACCGCCAACACGGTGGAAGCCAGTCATGCCCTGCCCGGCTTCCGGCGGGTACCGACCAACGATCAGGGCGGTTTCAGCGTCAATGTTTCGCTGCCGCAAACCAGCGTCGCCGGCGAGCCGGTGATGTATGTCACGGTCTTCGCGCGCGGCCTGATCAAGCATCAGTTCACGGCCGTGTTTCTCGACGATGACCAGGGTCTGGCACAATCGGCCATACTGGCGCAGGTGCCGGCCGAGCGGCGCGATACCCTGATCGCCCGCAAGCAGGCCGATGGCAGTTATCAATGGGATATCCGGATGCAAGGCGCCACAGAAACGGTATTCTTCGATTACGTCTGAACGCAGCAGCCGGCCAGCGCCTGTGACATCGAAACCGGTGTCGCAGGCGTCTTGCTTTCTTATTTACCCTGACTAATGAGACTACCGTGAGCGTTTCCCTATTCGACAGTTTTCTCAGTACGCCTGACATGATCGCGGTATTTGACGATGCCTCGGTGGTGCAGGCGATGTTTCGTTTTGAAGACGCACTGGCACAGGCGCAAGCCGCCGAACAGATCATCCCGGAAGCCGCCGCGCGCACCATCGCCAGCGTCTGCAATGCGCAGTTGTACGATATCCCCGCCATCATTCATGCCGGCCGCCGCGCCGGCAGCCTGGCAATTCCGCTGGTCAAGGAACTGACCAAAACGGTCGCCCTCTACAGTGAAGAATCAGCCACGCATGTCCATTGGGGCAGCACCAGTCAAGACGTCATCGATACCGCCATGGTGCTGGTCACGCGTGATGCCTTGCGCCTGATCGATCGCGACTTGGGCAGCCTCAGCGCACATTTGCTGCGACTGGCGCAGACCCATCTGGCGACACCGGTGTTGGCACGTACCTTGATGCAACCGGCGCAAGTCACCAGTTTCGGCTTCAAGCTGACCGGCTGGCTGGCGCCGCTGGTGCGCGCCCGCAGTCAGTTGCGTACCGTCAGCGCGCGCGCCTTGCAATTGCAATTGGGTGGCGCCGTCGGCACGCTGGCGGTGATGGGCAGCGCCGGCCCGGCAGTGGCGGCACGCATGGCGCAGCAGCTCGACATCAAGGCCGCCGATGCCGCCTGGCATACCCAGCGCGACGAATGGGTCCGGCTCGGCATGGAAGTTGCCGTGCTGGTGGGCAGTCTCGGCAAACTGGCAACCGACCTCAGCCTGATGGCGCAAGGTGAAATCGCCGAACTGGCGGAACCTTCCGGCAATGGCCGTGGCGGCTCATCAGCCATGCCGCACAAACGCAATCCGGTATCGGCCATGATCGCGCTGGCCGCCGCCACCCGCACGCCGCATCAGGCTGCGGCCCTGCTCGCCAGCATGGGCCAGCAACATGAGCGCGGCCTCGGCAACTGGCAAGCCGAGCTGGCAGAATGGCCTGCCTTGTTCTTGAGTGCCCACGGTGCACTGAGCGCACTCAACGAAGCCTTTGCCGGTTTGCATATCGACAGCGTGCGCATGCAGCGCAATATCGACAGCTTGCAAGGTCTGGTGTTTGCCGAAGCCGCCTCGATTTATCTGGCAGCCAGCATCGGCCGCCCGCGCGCCCATGCCCTGCTGGAACAACTGACACAGCAAACCGTGGCCAGCGGCCGGCAACTGGCCGATGTGCTGGGCGCGGCGGTGGAAGCCGATGCGGCCTTGCATACCGCCATCGACATGACACAACTGCGCCGCCTGTTTGATGCAGTGGCCGCCACCGCACCGGCGCAAGCACTGGCGCACACGCAATTGCAACAACTGCAGCAACAGATTGCCGCACTCGACGCGGCCTCTGCACCGTAACCACTTACCTTCTTGCGAGTACTTACATGAGCTACGATCCTCTCGACCATGACTTCGAACGCGGCATGCGCAATCGCCGGGCAGTGCTGGGCGACGCCTGGGTAGACCGGTCGGTGGCCAACGCCACCAACTTCAATGCCGAATTCCAACATCTGATCACGCGCTTTGCCTGGAATGAAATCTGGGGCCGTCCCGGACTCGAACCAAAGACCCGCCGCATCATCGTGCTGGCGATCACGATTGCGCTGGGGCGCTGGGAAGAATTCGAATTGCATGTGCGCGCCGGTTTGCTCGGTGATGCCGAAACGCGCCTGACGCCGGATGAAATGAAAGAAGTGCTGATCCAGTCCGCGATCTATGCCGGCGTCCCGGCCGGCAATACCGCCTTCACGCATGCGCAACAAATCCTGCGCGAAGTCGGGGAACAGATCGGCTATACCGTGACGCCGCTGGCGCCGACACTGACCAGCCATCCCGGCATTGGCCGCGAATACCGCAGCAGCGGCAAGCCCGCCCTGCATTACAGCGTGCGCGCCCCGCGCAATGGCAAAATCCCGCGTCACACGATTGTGCTGAGCCATGCGCTCGGTTGCGATCTGACGATGTGGGACAGCCTGGCCAATGAACTGGCCGCCGATTGCCGCGTGGTCACTTACGACCAGCGCGGACATGGCAGTTCAGATGCCCCCGCCGGCTTGTATGAGATCGCCGATCTGGCCGACGATGCTGCGCGACTGCTGCGCGAACTGGATACCGGCCCGGTGCTGTGGATCGGCTTGTCGATGGGCGGCATGGTTGGTCAGGAACTGGCGATCCGCCATCCGTCACTGATCAATGCCCTGGTGATTGCCAACTCGACTTCAGCCTATCCCGAAGCCGCACGCGAAGCCTGGCGTCAACGCATTGCCACGGTGCGCGAAGACGGCATCGAAGCAGTGGCCGATGCCGTCATGGGACGCTACTTCAACGACCAGTTCCGCAGCGAGAAAGCCGCGACCGTGGGCCGCTTCCGCGAGCGCCTGACCAGCACCGACGCCGACGGCTACATGGGTTGCTGCCATGCGGTCGGCAACGTCGACACCACGGCCAGAATCGGCGCCATCAAGGCCACCACACTGGTGATCGCCGGTGCCCTCGACCAGGGCACGCCGGTTGCGATGGCGCAATTGCTAGCCGATACCATTCCCGGTGCCCGCCTGGAAGTGCTGGCCGACGCCTCGCACCTGAGCGCGATTGAACAGCCGCGCGCATTTGCCGATTGCGTCAAGGCCTTCATGCAGACCTTGTGATCTGCGCTGGCCGCTGCACCATCGGCAACGGCCAGCGATGTGCCCGTTAACGCAATGGCACATTGACCCCGAACAGGATCGATGAATAGCGTCCCTGACCGACGTTGAGGTTGCTGCTGTAATCGACGATCAGCGACATGCCGCCCGACATCAGCAAGCGCATGCCGAGGCCGGCGGTCCAGTTGCCGGTGAAGCTGTCGTCCGAGCGGATCACATAGGCCTTTTTCTTCGACGCCAGATCGGCATACGAGATTCCTGCTTCGCCGGCCCCGGAAAATTGCCGGCGGTACTCCACCCGCGCACGCGGCGTCCACATGCCGGAACGGCTCAGATACTGGCCCTCGGTACGCAGGCCGAAGGTGCCGCTGGTGGTCCGCACTTGTTGCTTGAAGTACGTCAGCGCATTGTTGCCGGCGGCAGCTTCGGTATATTGACCCAGCGTGGTGGATGCCAGATCGAGCTTGCCATAGGGCGACCACATCCAGCTTTCGCCACGGAATTCGTAACCGCCCGCCAGTGCCACGAACACTTGCTGGCCGTGGCGCTGGCCGGTAGCGAAACTGCCGTCGCCGGTGATGTAGCGGGTCGAGTCGAAGTTCAATGCACCGTAGCCGAGCATGCCGTCGATGAAGATGTCCGGTGTCGGTCGCACACTGCCGTAGACCGCTGCTACCATACTCTGCCCGATGCTCTTGCTGCCGCTGTCGCCGATGTCGCTGCGATCCCGGCTATAGCCGGTGCCGACGCCGATCGTGAGCTGATCGCTGAGGCGATAATCGGCACCCATGCTGACGCCGTTGGTGGTGAAGCGGAAACCTTCCTGCTGGCCATTGGCATTGCGTTGACCAAAGTCGACCGTGCCGGCGATCCATAGCGACAACTCTTGTTTTTCCTGTTCTGACTTGGCCGGCAATTCCGGCAACGCGGCCAGGTCCTGGCTATTGCTTGCCGACGCTCTGGTACCGGTTTTCCCGGCCTGGCTCAACAGCGGCCAGCCCACTTTGCGCATGCCTGCCTGCAACGGTGAACCGGCCACGCGATCCACTTCGTCGTCGCTCCATTGCGCCAGCAGCGGTTTGACAGGCGTGGCCGGCTGTGAAAATCCCAGACCAAAACTGGACTGAGCCCAGCCGGATCCGTGCAAGCTCTCAAGGCGGCGACTGAAGTTGCCCAACTGCGCGGTCGCGAAACGGCTGGCACTCTGGGCGTGGGCCGCCACGATGCCTTTGACCTGAACATCATTGGTCGCATTGATGCGGGCGCCGATAGTGATGGTGACAGTCGCCGCCATCGATTGCCCCGACGCATTGCTCAGCGTGTAGGTCACCGTCGCCACACCGGAAAACGCTGCTGCCGGCGTGAAGTTCAACCGGTAAGAAGGACTGCCGGCATTGACAATGGCGACGGTGCCGGCAGCCGCAGGGTTGAGCACGCCGAGGGTCGCAGCGGTGAACGGTCCGCCGCTGGCGCCGGCCATCAGATCGACCGCCACCGCAGCGCCGGCCGCGCCGGACACACTCTGGTTGAGCGCCACCGGCACTATGCCGACGCGGACCGTGGCCGTGATGGCGGCTGACGGGCCAAATACGTTCGACACCGCATATGTAAATTGCACGTTGCCGCTGAAACCGTTGACGGCGGTGTAGACAATGTCAGTGCCATTGACTGCGACACTGCCCGAGGCCGGTGCGCTGAACAAGGTCACCGCAGTGATCGGGCCGTTGGCCGCAGCAGCGCCGACGTGCAGTGTCACCGACTGGCCCGGCGCGACGCTGGCACTTTGCGGCGCCGAGGTCGGTACTGCCAGAGCGGCGACAGTGACGCTGACGGTGGCAGGAGCCGAGGTGCCGCCGGGACCGGTTGCGGCGTAAGTGAAACTGTCACTGCCGAAATAATTGGCGGCCGGCGTGTAGAGCACGTTCAGGCCGCTGACCACTGCCGTGCCGTGTGCCGGCGCAGTGATCACGACGATGCTGGTGATGGCGCCGCTGTCATTGCTGGTCACCGGCACCGTCACCGCCTGGTTGGCATTGGTACTGACGCTGTCAGCGACCACGACCGGAATCGCCTGCCCTGCCGTGAGCGTGAATGTTTGCGTTTTGATGAACGGCGTCGGCGTGCTGCTGTCGGTGGCCGATGCCGTCACGGAGAAACTGCCGTTCTGCGTTGGCGTACCGGAGATGGTCGCACTGGTGGTGCTCGTGGTGTATGTCAGGCCGCTCGGCAGACCCGTCACGGTGATCGCGGTATACGGCGCATTGCCCCCGCTCCAGGTCAGTGTCTGGCTGTAATTTGCGCCCTGCACTGCGCTCCATGTGGTCGACGGTGTGATAACCAGGGTCGGGGCGCTGATGGTGACGATGATGGTCGCCGGGTTCGAGGTGCCAATGGCATTGGTCGCTGTGTAGCTGAAAGTATCGGTGCCACTGTAGCCTGCCGTCGGCGTATAGGTAAAACCGTTGATGCCGGCTGTCGCCACCGCGCCATGCAGCGCCGCCGTCGTAATGGTCAGTGTGGTTGGCGTACCGCCGCTGAGCGAGGCACTGATGCCGTTGCCACTGCTGCTGTAGCCAACCGTGGAGGCACTGTTGGCGGTCACCGGTTTGCCGGCACCGACCGTGCCGTTGTAGCTGTTTGTCGTGCTGAAGCTGCCGGCATCGGTTGACGTCACCGAAAACGTGTACGCGCCGGCGGTAGTTGGCGTGCCACTGATGAGCCCGCTGGTGGACAGACCCAGGCCGGGTGGCAACGTACCGTTCGCGGTATAGGTGTAGGGTGCGGTGCCGCCGGCGGTCGAGAGCTGCTGCGAGAAACTGATACCGACCTGGGGCGTGGTCAGCACGGATGGCGAGAGACCCAGCGACGGCGGGCTGACGGTCAGTGTGTAGTTGACCGAGACATTGAACGGCGCACCGGCCCCGGTAGAACTGTCGACGGCCCGGATCGTGAAATTGAACGTGCCGGCTTGCGTTGGCGTACCCGATACGGTGCCGGCATTGAAACTCAACCCGAGCGGCAAGCTGCCGTTGCTCATGCTGTAGGTGAACGCTGTGGCGCTGCCACCGGCGGTAAAGATCTGCGAGTACGCAATGCCGGCAGTGGCCGACAACGCAGAGGGCGGAGCCATGGTCAGCACCGGCGGCGACACGGTAATCGACACGGTCGCGGAACCAGAGGTGCCGACGGCATTGGTGGCGGTATAGGTAAACGCGTCCGGCCCGGCATAACCGGCCGTCGGCGTATAGCTGAACAACGCTGCACTGAGCGCGCTGACCGTACCGTGCGACGGACCGGTACCGACCGTCAGCGAAGTCGCCGTGCCACCACCGAGAGATGCAGCAATCGTGGCGCTGCCGGCACCGGTGCTGTAAGCGACCGTAGTGGCGACCGGATTCGCCACCGGCGCACCGGCACCGACGTTGCTGGCGAAGTTCTGGACGCCGGTGAAACCGTTGCTGTCCACAGCGGTGATTCCGAAGAAATAGGCGCCGGCTACGGTCGGCGTACCGGTGATGCTGCCGTCAGCGGCCAGGATCAAGCCGGTCGGCAGTGAACCACTGGTGACCGCATACATGTAAGGGCCCACGCCACCGCTGGCGCTCGCTTGCAGAGAAGCAGGCATACCGCGTTGCAGCGTGGCCGCGGGAATCGACACGCGGATTACGGGGTTCGTCACCGTCAGTGTGTAATCGCGAGCGCCTGGCACCGCCGTGCCGGTGGAACTATCTGTCGCGGTGATCTTGACGGAATAGGTTCCGCCCTGGAGCGGCGTTCCCGACAAGGTTCTGGTAGCGCTGTTGAAACTCAGGCCGACAGGCAAGACACCGGTCTGGGCAAAGGTGTAGGGACCAGTACCGCCACTGGCGCTGAATACCTGAGTGTACTGCTGCTCTCCCGTCGCATTGAGCGCCGTGCCGGCGGGCGAGACGGTGATCACGGGCGTAGTAACCGTGAGATTCACCGATGCCGGCGCCGAGGTGCCACCGGCATTGGTGGCGGTGTAGGTAAACGCATCCGGGCCGTTATAACCGGCAGTCGGCGTGTACTTGATGGTGGTACCGCTGACGCTGGTGGTGCCGTGCGATGGTGCCCCGGCAACTGCCACCGAAGTGGCGGTACCGCCACTGAGCGACAGCGTCACCGGGTTCAGGCTGCTGTTGTACGGTATGCTCAGGCTGACCGCGCCAGCCACCGGTGGCGGCGGCGGCGGGTCGACGATCATGCTGTAAGCCGCCTGATTGACTGTCGCCATAACGCCGGTGCTGTCGGTCACGATGATGGTAAAGGATTTGGTGCCGGCGGTTGTCGGCGTGCCGGTAATCAGGCCGGTGTTGCTCAGCGACAGCCCGGTCGGCAAGCTGGCGCCGTTGTCCACCACATAGCTGTATGGCGCGATGCCGCCGCTGGTACTCAGTTGCTGCGAGTACGAGGTATTGACCATGCCGTTGGGAAGCGATGCCGGCGTGGTGGTCAGCGTCGCCGCCCCGACCGTCAACTGATACTGCTTGGTGAGTATGTTCGGCGGCACCGACGCGTCAGTGACCTGCACCGTGAAATTGTAAGTGCCACGCGTAATCGGTATCCCCGAAAAAGTACCGGCGGCATTCATCGTCACGGCGTTCGGCAATGAGCCGGCAACCAGCGCATAGGTATACGGCGCGGTGCCGCCGGTGGTGGTCATTTGCTGCGAAAAATTTTGGGCGACGGTCGGATTAGCGGATGCCGTCGGCGAGATCGTCAGCGGCGACGTCGGTGCGGCAATCGTGATGTTGAAGGTCATCTCATTATTGCTCTCGTCCTTGGCAGTAAAGGTATCCGTGAGCTGACCGTTGCCGCTGTTGGAATAGATGATGTAGGTGTTGGTGTCGCCCTCTGACGGATTCGCCGCAACGATAATGCCGTTGGCGGGATAGACAAGAATGCCGTCCCAGCCGAATCTCGAACAGCCGCCGATATTGAACACGATCTGCACCTGCTGCCCTGCGGCGACGCTGGCATTGATGGTGCCGCAAGGAGAAACCCCGGCCCAGGCCGCACTGAACCAGGCAGACAACAGCATCACCATCAGTGCGGCGGTCATTGCAACGAGCGCCGGCAATACGGTGCGCACGGCACGGACAGCGCGGAAAGAACCCGCAGCGATATCGCCTGCACGCCGCCACGAGGACGTCGGCTGCAATCGGCAAAACCGGCGCGTGTCGCCCTGATGGTTGAGTTGAAACATGCATTCCCCCTGGATGACGTGCAATTTGTTCTGGAGCAGATATCCGATTTTTATTCAGCGCACGGCTGTTTCTGTTGCGTTACCCGATCCAGCCGCCGTTGTTGATATTGCGAGTGACGTTGCCGACTGCCGGCGGCATGCAGCCCGATTGATCATTGCCGGTGACCATGCCCGCTTTTTGAAGTCACGCGAGTATATGAGTTTGTGCCGCGGTTGTCTGTAGCACAAACACGCTACAGGCAACCGCTGACACCGTCGCCGGTGTTGTCAGTCGCCGCCGGGGGAAATGGTGCATCGCGGCGATATTTTCTTGTCCGATGGACAAGATCAGTCGCTTCAAACTGCCGTTCGCCGCCGTTGAACGGCACCTGCCGGCAGCGCCGCGTTCGCCCCGGCCAATAAATTTTCGGGAATATGCGGTGCTTGTCAGCTACCATTCCCTCTTCGATAAAGGGAAAAACGAACCATGGGCATACTTGATGAGGCGATACGCGAGATAGCGCTGGAGAAACAAGCAGCAGAGGATGACGCCTGGCAAGCGCTGGAGGATTTTGACATGATCACATCCAGAGCCGTTGACACGGTAAAGAAGACGGTTGCCGCATTGCGGGTCGAATTGCAGGCCGCCGATTGGTGGGCCGGTGAATTGAGCGAAGATAACCAAAAGCCGGCGTACCTGAGCCTGAGTTTTCGTCTCCGGCGGCATGCAAACAATCCGGATCTGGTGACGAATCCCGATTATTCCTACTCCATCAAATTTGATGCTTTGGGCAGCGCCACTCGCACCATCGGTGCCATCGATCCGTTGCTGGAGCCGCTGGAATTTCGCGGTGTGGCCAGACAAGATTTTGGCGCGGATCTGGAAAAGGATTTCAAGCTTTTCCTGAAAGCGATTCTGCACCGGCATTAGGAGACGGAAGAGGCTATCGGCCAGAGCCCGTCATTCTTCCGCAGGCCTTCTGCGTGTCATTTCAGCGCGTCTTGAAATCCCCCGCTCACCTGCCCTCTGACGATCAGCATCCTGATCCTGATACCGACAGCAAGTATTGCACGCGGGAGTTCACCGCCGGCATGCCGCGCAGCCACCAACCGGCGATATCAAATCAAACCGATACCTGTACCGAATAAATTGCAGCCATTGTTCGTCCATACACCAGCCCCCCGCACCGCACCGTGTTGCCGGTCCCGCATTGATGCCGTGATGATGCTGCGCAACGTGGCACGGGCAGCCCTCGCTGCGGATATAAATTTGCCACTGGCGTTGAACATTTCCCCGCGTGGTGCGTCCATACCACCTTTTGACGAGCCATGGCGGCGCTGTCTCCAGGCGTCGATGCCCTTTATTTCCGACCAACGCATTTTTCAACAAAAAGGATATCAATGCGAAGCCGAAACCATTCGCTTGCTGCGCTCCTGCTCTTGTCCGCGGCCGGTGCCGCGCCTCTGACGCAGGCTGCCGATGCCGCCGCGTTATGCACCGCCGATCTGAAGGTGGACAAGGAACAACTGGCGGCCCGCCTGCTTGCCACCTATCCGGTGAGCACCGCCTATTTGTCGGTAGGCGACCAGCCGGCGCCGCTGTCATCATTCCGGGCACTGGCTGCATGGCTGATCAAGAAACATGCCGTCGCAACAACCGCCGGCGGCACGTGCCAGGGCGACAGTTGCAACGCCGGCCACATCGCGGCAGACCTGCAAAGCCTGCTCGATGGCAAGGATGCCCAATTCAAACCGGTCAGCGGTGCCGTCGCCGCCACCTTCTTCGACGCCGATAACCGCAGCAATCTGGTGTGTGCGCAGCCCCAGGCCCGGCTCAGCTTGCCGCATGCCGCAGCGGCAGCCAGCATGACCACTGCGCCGGTGGCGGCAGTCGCAGCGGCCGGCACCAGCGCGCCGGCCCCGGCCGCCACACCGGAAAAACCTCAGCCGGACTGGCTCGATCCGGTGCGCATACGCGGCAATCCCGACCAGTTATCCGTCGATCGCAGCAACAAGGCCGCCTATGCATCGGTCGACCGCGCCCATCTGACATTGTCCAACGATGACGTGGCGCAATCGCGCACCAACGACATCGTGGTCTACACCGGCTACTCCTTCGACAAACGCCCGATGGACAGCAACGGCAGTACCTACGAAGCGGTGCCTTATGTCGGCTTCAAACAAAACCGTGAGACCACTTACACCGGCAACGGCACCTCGGTGGAAACCTCCCGCAGCGGTCAGGTCGGTATGCTGTCGGCATTCCACTTTGCACATCCCGATTCGGCCAATACCGAAGACCTGACCGCGCGGCCGGACTACCTCATCAACAGCACCGACGGCAGCCGGCTGTTCACCCTCAACTTCACCTACACCATGGTGCGACCGGGCCTCCTCAACGATTTCATCCGCTGGGACAACGGCCTGGCATTCAAGCCGATCCTGATCGCCCAGAGTCGCAACGGTATGTATGTCAATCGCGGCGACGCCACGGTGTACGATGAACACCAAAACTTCATCCGCCTCGGGGTACAGGCAGGCTTCACGCTGGCATCGACCAATCCCAGACTGCCTTTTGATTTCACCACTACCTATACCGGCCTCAAGGCGTTGCAAGGCTCGCAGAGCATCCATTACTGGAGAGGCGCGCTGACCTACAACTTCAACCAGAACGTGGGACTGAGCCTGGAATATTCCAACGGCCTGTTGCCGGACACGGGCGACGACGAACGCAAATGGGGCCTGGGCATTTCGACCAAGTTTTAAGCTGCCACGCAACATGCCGCAGGCATCCGGCTCAATGGCCGGTTGCCTGCGGCCGGTGGTGATGGCGGAAAGCGGTGATATCTGTCACCGCCGCCCGCAACGGCCGCGCTTGTAAAATAATCTGAATATCACTTTGAATCAGCAATCTCAATGCAACCATTCCTGTATGAAGGACTTGTGTTTCGCGCGTTTGACGACAGCGACGCAGAAAATTTCGCTGCCGCGGCACGTGAATCGGTGGACTCCGCAGGTCAATGGATGTCCTGGTGCAATCCCGCTTTTTCCAGGCAAGATGCCCTTGACTGGTTCCAGCTTTGCCGGGTTGCTTTTGCGGCTGGTTCCGCCCACGAGTTCGGCGCTTTCCCGGCAGCGACCGGTGAATTCCTGGGCGGCGCAGGCTTGAATGCCATCAACCATGAACATCTCTTTTGCAATCTTGGATATTGGGTGCGCCAGTCTGCCCAAAGGCGGGGTGTGGCGTTGCGCAGTGTCAGGGCATTGGCCCGCTGTGCATTCAACACTCTTGGCATGCAGCGCGTCGAAATCGTGATCGCCAGTGGCAATATCCCCAGCGCAGGTGTCGCCCACAAATCCGGCGCGCAATTTGAATGTGTGGCTCAGAATCGTTTACAACTGCATGGCGTTGCCGTGTCTGCATCTGTTTTTTCCATTCTGCCTTGGCAGGTTGCCTTCACCGGTTGAAGCCGCCGCCGGTAACGGACATGCTGCCGAATCTGTCGCGCAATACACGCTCTCAAAAAAACGGATCGGGCCAACTCCCCCCGCCGGATCTCCCCTCGGCGTTCTGCCCGACGACCAGCTCTTCTTGAACCACGCTGATGTTGCTGGCGTATCTCTTTCTCATTACGATATTTTTGCTTCAAAAGCGACAGCGCGTGAACACGTTCCAAGAACGCGCGCAATCTGGCGGCATGGAATATCAACCACCACCATTGCGTTCGCGGCCTTGCCTGATACGGAGGCGCATGCGCAAGCCCGGTGCCCGCTGACTTGTCCGGAGCTGTGATCCTTGCCATAATCAAAGGCTTTCGTTCGTACACGCTGACGCCGAGGCACTGCAAACAGCACAAATCACCATGGAGAAAAAAATGCGATGGAGTGCAAGCACCTTGAGACAACAGGCAATCTGCTTGTTCCTGATATGCGGTTTATGCGGCTGCTCTGGCGTTACTACGCTGCCAGCAGACACCACGCATTATGCGTTTTCCCTGGAGCACGACACGCTGGAAATGAAAGATGGCGTGCGTTTGGCCGTGACCTACTATCGCCCCGCAGCCAAAACGGCCGGCGAAACTTTCCCGGTCATTATGGAAATGGTGCCCTATCGCAAGGATGATTTTTTCGCGCTGGGTGATTATGGATATGGCGCCTATTTTGCCAAGCGTGGCTATGTCGTTGCCCGGGTGGATGTGCGCGGTACAGGAGGCAGCGAAGGCAGTATTCCTGTCAGCGAGTATTCCGAAGCGGAGATTACCGATGCCGAGGAATTGATCGCACAGCTCTCCAAAAAGAACTGGTCGAATGGCAATGTGGGCATGTATGGCATTTCGTGGAGCGCCTTCAATTCCCTGATGACCGCTCACAGGAAACCGCCTGCGCTCAAGGCCATTATTGCCGCGCATGGGTCGGCTGATCTTTTTTACAACGACGTTCATTACATTGACGGCGCGTTGCATATCGATTCCTACGCACATCAAATCGATACCGACAATTCGATGCCGCAAAGTCCGGACTACCGCATTGACGAAAATTATTTCCGAAATCGCTTCGACCGGGAACCCTGGATATTCACGTGGCTGCGTCAGCAACAGGATGGCAATTTCTGGCGCAAGGAGTCGGTCAAATTCAAAGCGCCGCTGGAAGTTCCAGCCTATCTGATCGGTGGCTTGCTCGACGGCTACCGCGATTTCGTGGCAGAGGTGGCCCAAACCTCCAAGGCGCCGGTCATTGCGGACATGGGACCATGGAACCACGCCTGGCCTGAATACGGCGTGCCCGGCCCCAACTACGAGTGGCGGCAAAAGGCGGTGCGCTGGTGGGATTACTGGCTCAAAGGCAAAGACAACGGTATTTTGGAGGAACCCCGCTGGACGGCATTCATGCGTACCGGGCACCCGCCTGCCACCGATCTGGAGACCGTCCCCGGTTATTGGCGTTGCGACCAGCAATGGCCATGGAACAGCAGTACCGGCCAACGCCTTTATCCGCAAACCGCGCAGCAACTGGGCAATACGCCTTCAGCGCAGGAGACGACCCAAACCCTGCTCTACCGCGCTGGTGCCGGCATGGGCGCGGGCGGTTGGTGGGGCGAACAAACGGGCGACATGGCAGCGGACGATGCCCATAGCCTGGTCTACGATTCAGCCCCGTTGACCGAAGCCATGGAAATCATGGGCATGCCGCAAGTGCGCTTGCGCGTGGCCGCAGATGCGTCGTTTTATCAGTGGACGGTGCGTCTGGAAGACGTTGCGCCGGATGGCAAGGTGTCCCTGGTCAGCGGTGCGATCATCAATCCTTCGCAGCGTGTTTCACGGCTTGCGCCTGAAGCATTGATACACGGCACACCGGCTACGCTGGCCACCTCGATTCACTTCACCACCTGGCGCTTCAAACCGGGTCATCGCATCCGCCTGGCCGTCGCCAATGCGCAATTTCCGATGATCTGGCCCAGCCCCACGGCAGGCACTACCAGTCTTTTATTGGGCGGCGACACATGGATCGAGTTGCCGGCCGTACCCGTGCAGAACGAAACCAAGTACGCCTGCCGCCTGGCCGCGGTCGAATCGAATGACGCCGCGCCCTTTGGCAAAGAGCTGGGAAGGAACGGGCCGGTTTTCAGGCGCGTTCGCAATGAACAAACCGGTGATTCGACCTTCTCGACCGCCAGCGACGTGACCTGGACCATTCGTGACAACCAATACAAGTCCGGCGAATCATACCGATGGGAAGTCAATGACGCCAAGCCGGCCAACGCCCGCTACCAGGGCGAGCGCAGAAATGTGTTCACCATCGCGGACAAGGAAATAGATCTCTCGACCCGGGCGCTGATCGAGTCGGATGCCTCCTATTTTCACATCACTTTCACCAAGACCTTGCGGCAAAATGGCAGCTTGGTCAGGGAAAAGACGTGGACTGACCACATTCCACGGGTGTATCAGTAAGGGAGGGTAAGGAAGGATCTCCTCTTCTTGAACGTCCGCCGATGGATAACGTTGAAAAGCTGATGATATTTGCTTCAGATATTGCCGCTCAAGCTCCTTGGCCGCAAGTCCGTGCAATAGCAGCTCCATTGACCGAACCTCTTAGTGAAGCGGATAAGATTAGCCTTGCGCCTTATTTGTGTTGGCCACGAGCAATATCTATGACTTTTTAATTCGTCCGCAGTCGGCCAGAACCGGACTTAATGATCAAAAAAAGTTACCAAGGAAAATATGAAGGTCGTTGCATGATGGACAGGTTGGGGGGTGCTAACATTGGCCCCTTCTTTGAACTCACCTTCCTCTCCTTGGCAGATGCACGGACGCACTGGGAGTCGTAGCGAAACGTGGTCGATGGATGCTCGCCGGAAGATATGAAGGGTGCGAGCCACTTCTGCAAGTCGGCAAAAGCTGGTGCGATCAAGGAGATCTACGCGAACAAATGCTGGATTATTCCGTCAACCACCTTATTTCCCGTATGTCAGATAATTTTCTGTGTTTTGTACCAACTGACCCTCTGTTCGTTCCAAATGGCGAGGCCATATTAGCTGCAAAAGAAATGTTGGCGTCGCTATTTCCGCTAGCGGAATCGATTATTGCTACTGAACATTCGGACGTTGCATTCATTGACGCTGGTGAGAATTGGGACGGAGTTCGCTGTCCGATGTGCAAATCGGATATGGAGGCTTGGTGGAATGACGCAATGTCGGAAGCGTATAAAAGGAAATTTTCCAACCTAATTGTTCGTACTCAATGCTGCGAAAAAAGTGTATCCCTTAATAAGCTTGCCTATGTGTGGCCAGTCGCCTTCGCTAAATTCGTCTTGGAAGTGATGAATCCAAATGTCATTAGAATTGAGGAAAAAGGTCTGACAAGACTGAGCCAAATATTAGGATGTGAGATAAAAGAAATTATTGCACGCGTTTAGTTTCCGAAAGTCCACAATCGTCCAGTAACGGACATGCAGCTGAAATCTGTCGCGTAATACACGTTCTCTTAAAAAGCCGATCGGGCCAATGCCACTCCCCTGCCATACACGGCCTGATCCCACCCTCAGCGTTCTGCCCGACCTGTCCGACGACTAGATCTTATTGAACCACTCGATCGCATCTGCGCCGGCCGGAACGCGGAATGCAGTCGAACCGTCTTGCACAACTTGCCAGACCGCCTCGGCAACATCAATCGAATGCGTCACTGCACCGGTGTAATTCTGAAACCCGGACATCACCGCATTCATCGTGGCCGCGTAATCTGCAGGAAATGTCTGGCTGACGCGTGCGCCGGCATTGGATGCAAACGCAGTCTCCGGCGCCATTCCCGGCAATACGACGCCGGCCCGGATGTTGAATTCAGCCAGTTCGAGCGCCAGCGATTCGGTGAATGCGACGATGGCTGCCTTGCTGGCTGTATAGACAGGAAGCAGCGGCAAGGCCTTCAGGGTCACGGAAGATGCCACATTGACGACAACGCCCGCTCTGCGTGCCCGAAACTGCGGCAAAAATGCTTGCGTCATGGCCATCGTACCGAACGTATTGGTTTCGAATACCTCGCGTACGGCTTCCATCGAGGTACTTTCGAACGGCCCGAGCATGCCGACGCCGGCGTTATTCACCAGAACATCCACCGGCCCCGCTTCTTCGACTGCGCGACGTATGCTGTCAGCATCAGTCACGTCCAGTTTCAACAGCCGCAAATATTCAGACTTTGGCAAAACGTCCTGATTCGGTGTACGCATGGTGGCGACTACGTTCCACTTGCGCTCCAAAAAATATCTGGCAATTTCCAGACCAAATCCGGAAGAGCAGCCAGTGATTAAAATG
Organism: Herbaspirillum autotrophicum; assembly: GCF_001189915.1. Classification (GTDB taxonomy): domain Bacteria; phylum Pseudomonadota; class Gammaproteobacteria; order Burkholderiales; family Burkholderiaceae_D; genus Herbaspirillum; species Herbaspirillum autotrophicum. Next base: position 1,909 of record NZ_LFLS01000027.1, on the reverse strand, counting down.
GTTTTCATGTAAATCCTTTCATCATCAGTAAGCCGTAACGATAGCCCTTGCCAGCCAAACCATCTACAATCAAAAGTCCCGAATTTGTTTGCGAGAGTCCAGAATGATTGATCCATTGGCTTCTGTCGTGGCGCTGCTGCAACCGAAAATGACGTTCTCAAAGATTGTGACCGGCGCCGGACGCTGGGGCGTGCGCGGTGAACTCATCGGCACGCGATTGTGTTGCTGCGTGGTGTTGGAAGGAAAACTGCGATATACGATCAATGAGGCTGAACTCATCGTCGAAGCTGGCGATTTCGTGCTGATTCCGTCAATGTCGACATTTTTGGCAACCAGCTTTGACGCTCCTGCCGAGGATGAATGGCAGTCCGAACCCGCGCTCCTGGAAAACGGCGAACACCGCAATGGATCGATATCAGCAGATGCCGACGTGAGAACACTGGTCGGCTTTTGCCGATTGACTTCGCCCGACTCCGCATTACTGTTGACGCTGCTCCCGAAGCTCGTCCATATTCGGGGAGACGTCCGTTTGTCAGCGCTGGTGCAACTCGTGATTGATGAATCACGCGCGCAGCGCCCGGCGCGGGAAGAGGTTCTCGCGCGCTTGCTGGAAGTCTTGTTGATTGAAGCGCTGCGCTCCTCAAACAATGCGGTGACCTCGCCCGGGCTGTTGCGCGGACTTGCCGATATCCGGCTGGCGAACGCAATCCGCTGCATCCATGAAAACCCGCAAGCGTCATGGACCGTTGCTCTGTTGGCGAAAGCATCCGCACTTTCCCGCTCGGCCTTTTTTGAACGATTCAGCAAAGCCGTGGGTGTCACACCGATGGACTACCTGTTGTCGTGGCGGATGGCAATGGCAAGAAATCTTCTTGAACGGAACGAGGCAATTACAGAGGTAGCGGCGCGTGTGGGTTACAGCTCATCAAGCACATTCACTGTCGCGTTCACGCGTCATACCGGCATGCCGCCCGGTCAATATGCCAAATCGTGGCATACCGTGGATAACTCGTCCGATGCGAACGTGTTTGCCAGTGCATGAGTTACTGTACGGGTGTCCGCTGTCGGCCATGAAACACATCAATGCAATGCCTGATGGCTTGCCGATTAACAGTCCCGCAGCGATGCCGCATCGGAAAATAGCTGCCGCATCACCGGAGATCGGCCCGCTATTCTTTGCCATCATGGAAAGGTCAAGTCCAAACCGAGCGTCCTGGCCAGGACGAAGGTGAGCAGCCCCAGGGCCAGGAGCGACAGCACGAAGATTGCGGCCACCTTGCCGCCCGCGCGCAGCACCGCGCGCTTTTCCTTCTTTTTATCCTTATCCTTCTTCCCTTGATCGTAATGCCACCTGATGGCGAAGTACATGCCCGTAGCGAGCACGAGCACCTTGAAGGTAACGAAGACTATCGGGACCCAGTCCAATTCCATCATTTTGCGTATTTCCAGACTATTACTTGACACTATCTATCGTGAGGAGCACTACCTCAAACCGCTGCATGATATCGCCCTTGAAGTCGCCCTATTCTAGGCTAAACAAACCGCGACCGACATTGGACATAAAGCCCTAGGACATAATGTCCTTACTGACTCATTCGACCTTTTTCCTGATGAGCTTGAGGTACCAGACCCGGCCTCAGACTCGCCGCGAACCCCTCCAGGCCTGGAAGACGTTGCGTTGCAGCAACCAGGAATGACGCCGGCTGTTTAGCGCTCCAATCAGTCGCGGAACAACATGCTTGTTGCCCCAGGCACTCCCCATCGCGCCCCCGGTGAATCCATCCTCCTTGAGAACCGTGCCGCAACAAATGGCGCAGGTTTGCGATGCATCAATACATTCCTTTGCCCGACGACATAAGCTGCCATCAGACTGCAAGCAAAGGAGCATGACAATGACAATGACAATGAC
>NZ_LFLS01000026.1 GCF_001189915.1 Herbaspirillum autotrophicum | reverse complement strand
CCGCAGCGTCGCTTGCATAAAAATTCCCGCCTGCCTCTGCTTTATCGATTCGCCGAAAAACCGGTTCGGCAACGCCTCCCTGAAAAAAACACATGCCCGATGCCCTGCCGGCCTCTCTGCCACCGATTGCAGAAATGGCCGGAAATATCAATTTATTCGCTATTCCATCACCACCTGAAATGTTATAACTATTGCAACATCCGTATCGCGCATCCGGTGTCGTGTCGTCGTCATCCATTACATGAGGATTGTCAATTCGCATGCCATTACCGAGAGTTTTGCCCGGCTTTTACAGTACCCGGCTGGCAACCGTATTTGTTGTCCTGGTCTGCCTGTTGCTGTTGTTCATCGACAGCATGCGCAGTTGGGAAGCCAAAGAGCGTCGCCTGAGCGAGGCCGAGATGTCGACCTCCAACATGACCTGGTCCTTGGCGCAACATGCCGAAGCCACACTCAAGGAAGTCGACAGCATTCTGATCGGGCTGGTGGAACGGGTTGGCGTCGATGGCGCCGAACCGCCGGCCATTGATCGCCTGCGCGGCTTTCTGAGCAGCCGCGTGGCCAGCGTTGCGCAACTGCACAGCCTGTCGGTATTCGACCGTTACGGACGCCTTCTGGTGGATTCGCAAACCTCGATTTCGGCACCGCGTTACGGCGCCGATCAGGAATACTTCATCCATCATCGCGACCACGTCGATACCGGTCCTTATATCGGCGTACCGATCAAGAGCAAAACCGCCGGCGGCTGGATCATCACGCTGTCGCGCACGATCAAACTCAAGGATGGCAGCTTCGGTGGTGTTGCCCTGGCCAATATCGATATCCGGCACTTTCAGCAGTTTTACGACAGCTTCGACATCGGCCGCAACGGCATGATCTATTTCGCGCTCGACAAAGGCATCGTGCTGGCGCGGCGGCCATTGCGCAATGACTCGGTCGGCAAGGACATCAGCAATGCGCCGGCCTTCCGCGAATACATTGCCCACAGCAAGAGCGGCACCATCCTGATCCGCTCCTCGCAGGACGAGGTTGAACGGATTGTCAGTTACCGTCATCTCGACGGCTATCCGATGTATGTTGCCGCCGCGCTGTCGAAGGAAGAAGTGCTGGCGCCGTGGCTGGCCGACACTTACCTGCATTCTGCCGGCGTACTGGTGCTGGCAAGTGTGCTGGGAGTACTGGGTTCGCGTCTGGTGGCACAGTTGCGGCTGCGCATCCGTGCCGAACGCGATGCACTGGAAGCACGCGTGACACTGGAAAAACTGAACCAGACGCTGGAGAAACTAGCGTTGCAGGATAGTCTGACGCGGCTCGCCAACCGCCGCCAGTTCGACATCGTGATCGAAGATGAACTGAATCGCGCCAAGCGCAATCGCGGCTCGCTGGCGCTGATCCTGATCGATGTCGACCATTTCAAGCAATACAACGATATCTATGGTCATCAGGCCGGCGACGCCTGCCTGCGCCAGATCGGCAATACCCTGAAATCGTTCGAGCGACGTTCCGGCGATCTGGCAGCACGTTACGGCGGCGAAGAATTTACCGTCATCCTGTCGGACACGGATCGTGCCGGGGCGACGATTGTTGCACGCAATGTGTGTCAGGCGGTGCGCAATCTGGGCATCGCCCACAGCGCCAGTCCGGGCAGATCGGTGACCATCAGCATCGGCGTCAGCGCCTTTGACGTGGTCGAGCGTGATGATACTGCCGATGCCCTGATCGAGAATGCCGATCAGGCGATGTACATGGCCAAGGCTGCCGGCCGCGATCAGGTGCGATTGTTCATCGAAGCCTGAACGCGCGCCGGCGCCGCAAAAATCACTTGCCGCGAATCAGGTCGGAAGCCTTGTCACCGATCATCATGGTGGTGGCGCAGACGTTGGCCGATGGCATTTTCGGCATCACCGACGAATCGGCGATACGCAAGCCTTGCAAGCCGACCACCCGCAACTGGCTGTCCACCACCGCCATGGCATCGGTGGCCGGTCCCATGCGGGCAGTGCCATTCAGATGGTAAGAAGAAACCCCGTAACGACGCGCGAAATCGAGCAATTCGTCATCGCTGTCAATGGCCACGCCCGGCAAGGTTTCCTGTTCCACATACGGCGCCAGTTCCGGCGTCTGCAACAACTTGCGCGCCAGCCGCGCGCCGTCGATCAATACCCTGCGATCATTTTCGTGTTGCAGATAATTCGGCTCAATGACCGGATCGGCGAACGGATCATTGGATTGCACCCGCACATATCCCAGACTTTCCGGGCGATGCTGCCAGACGCCGGCGGTAATCCCCGGGTACTTGTCGAGCATGCCGACGTAACCTTCGCGATAGCTGGCCGGCGCAAACACGCCCTGCAAATCCGGCGCATCGAGGTCGGGACGGGATTTCCAGAAGTAATGCACCAGCGACGGGCTGAGCGCCATGATGCTCGGCTTTTTCAGCATCCAGCGTGCAATCTGCAACGCCAGTCGCGGACCGCGCGCCAGCTCATTGATGGTGACGCAGTTTTTCACGCGCGCCACCAGGCGAATCGAATAGTGATCGCTCAGATGTTCGCCGACGCCCGGTAAATGATGTTGCACTTCAATCCCGGCAGCCTTCAGATGCCCGGCATTGCCGATCCCGGACAACTGCAACAGACGCGGTGTATTGATCGCGCCGCAGCTCAGGATCACTTCGCGCCGGGCCATGACGCGGCGCAGATTGCCGGCATTGTTGCCGAGTACATATTCCACCCCGACCGCGCGCTTTTGTTCCAGCAACACGCGGGTGGCGCGGGCATTCGTGCGGATGGTCAGATTCAGGCGCGACTTCACCGGCGTCAGGAAGGTACGCGCGGTACTCATGCGCCAGCCATTGTCGATGGTGCGCTGAAAGTAACCGACGCCGGCCTGATCCGCGCCGTTGTAATCGGGATTGCGCGGCATGCCGAGGCCGGTGGCGCCCTTGATGAATGCTTCGCACAGCGGATGAATCCAGTCGATGTCGGTCACCGGCAATTCGCCGTTGCGGCCGCGATACTGATCCTCGCCGCCGATACGTTTTTCCATGCGTTTGAAGTACGGCAGCACATCGGCGAAACTCCAGCCGTCGTTGCCGAGCGCCGCCCAGCCGTCGAAATCGGCATGCTGGCCACGGTTGTAGACCAGACCGTTGACGGAAGTCGAACCACCCAGCGTGCGGCCTTGCGGCACCGGGATGCGGCGGCCATTGGTCATCGGCCCGGCTTCGGTCTGGAATTGCCAGGTGAATGCCGGGTTGAACAAGGTCTTGATGAAACCGGCCGGAATATGCAAAAACGGATGCCAGTCCGACGGCCCCGCTTCCAGCAGGCAGACCGTGGTCTTGCCATCTTCCGACAGCCGGTTTGCCAGAATCGCGCCGGCGGCGCCGGAACCGACGATTACATAATCAAAGTGATCGACCGCGCCGCTCACTTTGCCGCTGTTTCCCATTGCTGCACTGTTCGTACTCATGTCTGCCATCCGCCATTTGCGACGCCTGCGGCGTCCGGTTATGTGTTGCTGCCGAATCGGCTCGGTTCAGCCTGGTTCAGCCTGATGAAATTCAATGCCCGCCCAGATACGAAGCCCGTATCTTGGGATCGCTCAATAATTGCTGGCCGCTGCCCTGCAAGGTGATGCGGCCGGTTTCCAATACGTAAGCGCGGTCCGCCACTGCCAGCGCCTGATTGGCCATTTGCTCCACCAGCAAGATGGTCAGGCCATTGTCGCGCAAGGTCTTGATGCTTTGGAAGATATCGCGAATCACCAGCGGCGCCAGTCCCAGCGACGGTTCATCCAGCAACAGCAAGCGCGGCTTGCTCATCATGGCGCGCGCCATCGCCAGCATTTGCTGTTCGCCGCCGGACAAGGTCCCCGCCATTTGCTGCTGGCGCTCGCGCAAACGCGGAAACAGTTGATAGCCGTATTCCATGCTTTGTTCCAGCCCGGCCGGCTTGAGTTTCAGGCTGTAAGCACCGAGCAGCAAATTGTCGCGCACGCTCTGATCGGGAAAGACGCCGCGCCCTTCCGGCGACATGCTCAGACCGAGACCCAGACGCTTGTGCGCCGGCATGTTGCTGATATCCTGACCGCCGATGGCAATGCTGCCGCCCGACAACGGTTCCAGACCGGCGATGCTTTTCAGCAAACTGCTCTTGCCGGCACCGTTGGCGCCGATGATGGTGACGATTTCACCAGCCTTGACTTCAATCGATACATTACGCGCGGCTTCAATTGCGCCATACGATACCGACACGTTATCCATTTTCAGAATTACATTGCTCATATCTGCCTTGTTCATGCCGGCACCTCGGCGCCGAGATACGCTTCGATCACGCGCGGGTTCTGCTGGATTTCCTGCGGCTTGCCTTCGGCGATCTTGATACCGTAATCAAGCACGATCACGTGATCGGAAATACTCATCACCAGATCCATGTGATGTTCCACCATCAGAATCGTGATGCCGAGTTCCCGCACGCGCAGCAGCAACTGTCCGAGTTCGGCGGTTTCCTGCGGATTCAGACCGGCCGCCGGTTCGTCCAGCAACATCAGTTGCGGCTGGGTGGCCAGCGCGCGGGCCAGTTCGACCCGGCGTTGCAAACCATAAGGCAGACTGCCGGCCGGAATGTCAACCTGCTCCGCCAATCCGACAAATTGCAGAATCGCCATCGCATGCGCGCGGGCATCGGCTTCTTGCTTCAGCGCCTGCGGCAAATTGAAAAACGATGACCAGAAGCCGTTGCGCATGCGGCTGTGACGTCCGACCAGCACATTGTCGAGCACCGACAATTCACCGAACAGGCGCAGGTTCTGGAACGTGCGGCCAATGCCGCGCTCGCAAATCGCATGCACCTGGGTGCCCGAAATCACGTTGCCGCTGAGTGCGATATTGCCCTGATCCGGCGTCACGATGCCGGTCAGCATGTTGATCATGGTGCTCTTGCCGGCGCCGTTGGGGCCGATCAGCGCATGGATATGACCGCTGCGCAATTCGAACGAGACATCCTGCGCCGGCTTGACGCCACCGTAGGCCTTGCAGACGCCGGTCACCGCCAACAACAAATCGGTATCGCTGTGCGGACGTTGCTGTTGCAATGCCACCGGTGTCGCCGGCAAGCCGATGCGCTGCACCAGACCCAGCTTGCGCAACAACGGCGCCAGCAATCCGGCCACGCCTTGCGGCATCGCATACAGTGCAAACAGCAGCAATGCGCCATAGACAAAATGCTGGGCCGATGGCCAGCGCGACAGCATGGCGTCAATCACGGTCAGCAATACCGCTCCGAGCAAGGGGCCGAGAGTGGACCCGGCACCGCCGAACAGCACCAGCAACAGGATGAAGACCGACAGATTGAAGTTGATGAAGTCGGAATTGATGTACTGATTTTGCTGCGCCACCATGGCGCCGGCGATGCCGCAGGTCACGGCGGCGATCACGAAAGCCAGTACCTTGGCGCGATAGACCTTGATGCCGACCGATGCGGCGGCAATTTCATCGGCTTGCAACGACAACAGCGAGCGTCCCAGACGGCCGCGCAAGACATTGCGCAACAGCAGATGCGTGACGGCGCACAAGGCAATGCCGAACCAGACCCATTGCACATTGCTCAACGGCGCTTCGCCCAGACTCAGCGGCTTGATGCCATAGATGCCGGCAGCGCCGCCGAAGATGTCATCCCATTCGGTAACGATCTTTTCGATCACGGTACCGAATGCCAGTGTCACCATCGCCAGATACGGTCCCTTGACGCGCAGCGACGGCAATGCGATCAGAACCCCGCAAACACCGGCGACGACGCCGGCGGCAGCCATCGCCAGCCATGGCGACCAATTGAAATTGACGGTCAGGATCGCGGCCGTGTAGGCACCGGCGGCGAACAGTCCGGCCTGGCCCAGCGACTTTTGGCCGGCAAAGCCGACCAGTACATTCATGCCGGTGGCGCACATGAAGTACACGCAAATCATGAACAGAATGCGCAGGTAATAATCATTGCTGGCCAGCGCCGCCAGCACGGCGGCAATCGCGGCGATCACCAGCACCCCGAGCAGATGCGTCGGAAACGGCTTGCCGGTCACGCTCAGCGTACTCACCGGTGCTGCCTGGCGTGCCGCAGCGAGGGATACGGATTGCTTGCTCATACTTTCTCCACCAGTTTCTTGCCGAACAAACCATTCGGACGGAATGCCAGCACCAGAATCACCAGCCCGAACAGCACGATCTCGCGCCATTGGGCTTGCCACAGATTGATCATCGATTCCAGAATGCCCATCATGAAACCGCCGATCACGCAGCCGCGCGGATTGGTCAGGCCGCCAACCATGGCGCCGGAGAAACCCTTGAGCGCAATGCCCAGTCCCATGAACAATGACGCCGAAGCAATCGGCGCCAACAGGTAACCACTGAGTCCGGCCAGGCCGGAGCTGATGAAAAATGCGCCGAGCATGATGGCGTTGACATTGATCCCCATCAGGCTGGCGATGTTGCGATCATGGGCAACGGCGCGCATGGCCTTGCCGATCATGGTCTTGCGCATGACCCAGTCAAACACCACCATGATCACCAGCGCCACCGCGATCAGCAGCAATTCCTGCGAGCGGACGCCGGCGCCGAAAATGCGGATCACGTCTTCCCCAAGCGGGGCCGGTACCTTGACCGGTGCCGGTCCCCAGATCGCCAGTCCGACGCTTTGCAAAATGATGCCAAAACCAATCGTGCTCATCACCCAGGCCATACCGGGCTTGCCGGCGAATGGCCGCACCGCGCTCAGATACAGCACAATGCCCAGCACGCCCATCACCGCAACTGCCAGCAAGACCGCAATCAATTGCTCGCTGCCGTGCACTGCCAGCACATCGATGACGCTGCCCAGCGGCGCCCCGGTAAGCAGCAGCATCGCCGTAAATCCGATAAAGGATCCGGCGGAAACGAAATCTCCGTGCGAAAAATTCAGCGTCTTCGTGGTCGTGAAGGTAATGCTGAATCCCAGCGCCACCAGCGCATACGCGCCGCCCAGCGCAAGTCCGCTGAAAAGGGCCTGAAACAAGGCTTCTGTCATCTTGTTACTCCAAATTGCAAGGCTGGCGCCGCCTCAAACCGGCAGCGCGCCTGTTTCAAAAACCGTGCGCGGCATCGGGATCCAGATCCCGGGCCACGCACGGTTCATTTCCGCTCCATCTGATAACCATCCCGTCCCGGCTACCGCCGGCCGCGATGGCATCGTCTCGCTTACTTCTTCAGATCAGCCGGCTTCAAGGCCTTGGTGATGTCGTCGTCATAGCTGACGATACGGCCATCTTTCCATTGCGCCAGGTGGAAGTCGGTTACCGACAAGGCTTCGTGGTTGGTCTTGTTGAATGGCTTTTCATAGGTCTTGACCACGCCTTCGGTACGCGGCAGGTTTTCCAGTGCCTTTTGCACTTTGGCGCCGTCGGTGGTGCCGGCCTGCTTGATCGCTGCTGCCAGCAACATCACCGAGTCATACGATTGGGCGGCAGTCACGAAGGCCGTCATCTTCGGGTGCTTTTTCAACAAATCGGCATTCAGCTTGCGTGCCTTCGGCGTGCTGGTTTCGGTGGTCGATGCGGTGAAGATCAGCTTTTCGCCGAGCTTGGGGCCGGCCAGCTGAATCATCGGGGTATTGACGTTGGCCCACGAACCCAGTGTCACCGGGAAGTAGTTGACCTTTTCCATGCTGCGCAACACGTAGGCGTTGGCATCGGCCAGACCGTAGATGATCAGCGTGTCCGCGCCGCTTTCCTTGATCTTGCTCAGTTGCGAAGTCATGTCGGTATCCTTGCCGCCGAACTTTTCTTCCGCCACCGGCTTCATGCCGTGCAATGCCAGCACCTGATTCAAATCCTTCAGGCCTTGCTGACCGTAACCGGTAGAGTCGGCGATGAAGGCAATCTTCTTGTTCTTGGTCGCTTTGACTGCATACGCCACCAGCAAGGCGATCTGGTCGCGGTCGATCATCGAGACGCGGAAGATGTAATTCTCGCCGCTGCTTTCATAACGCTTGGTGATGTCAGTAGCAGTCGCAATCGGCGAAATCACCGGAATCTTCTTTTGTTGCGGCAGATGCAGCCAGGCCATCACGTTGCCGGAGTTGGCCGAACCGATCAGTGCCACGACCTTTTCGTTGTCCAGCAATTCATTGGTATTCTGGATCGCCTTCGGCGGTTGCGCCACGTCATCGCGCGCCACGATTGCCAGCTTGCGACCCAGCACGCCGCCGCCGGCATTGAGTTCGTCGGCCGCCTGTTGCGCGCCCCACAGCGCCGACAGACCGAATTCAGCCGAACCGCTGGCCGACATATCGCTGTTGTAGCCGATCTTGATTTCCTGGGCAATCGCCGACAACGATGCCATGCTCATAATGGCTGCGGCAGCCACCGGGATCAGTTTTGATGTACGAAAAATAGATAACATTGCAGTCTCCTCTTCAGATTTTAAAAACGTATTTGCCTGTCCGTCGTACCGGCATTACAACTTGCCGGCCATGCAGACGTATTTCAGTTCCATGAACTCTTCCATGCCGTAACGCGATCCTTCGCGCCCGACACCCGATTCCTTGATGCCGCCAAACGGTCCGACTTCATTCGAAATCATGCCGGTATTGACACCCACCATGCCGTATTCCAGTTGCTCCATCACGCGCCAGACGCGGTCGATATTGCCGGCGTAAAAATACGCAGCCAGGCCAGCGGCGCTGTCGTTGGCCATGTCCAGTGCCTGCTGTTCGGTAGTGAAGGTGCTCAAGGCCACCACCGGGCCAAAGATTTCTTCGTGTGCAATCGTCATCGCCGGTGTAATGCCGGACAACACGGTCGGCTGGTAGAACAAGCCGCCCAGCGCGTGCAGCGCACCGCCGGTCAGCACTTGCGCGCCTTTGTCGATGGCATCGGCCACCAGACGCTGCACCTTGTCGATGGCGGCGGCATTGATCAGCGGCCCCTGCTCGACACCATCCTGCAAACCATTGCCGACGCGCAGGGCATTGACCTTCCGTTGCAGACGTGCAGAAAATTCGGCGGCGATGTTCTCTTGCACGAAGACCCGGTTGGCGCAGACACAGGTCTGGCCGGCATTGCGGAATTTGGAAAACATCAGGCCGTCGACGGCCTGATCGATATCGGCATCGTCAAACACGATGAACGGCGCATTGCCGCCAAGTTCCAGCGACAGCTTCTTGATATTCGATGCGCATTGTTCCATCAGCAGACGGCCGGTAGCGGTCGAACCGGTGAAAGTCAATTTACGGACAATGCTGCTGCCGCTCAGCTCGCGACCGATGGCCACCGGATTGCCGGTGACGATATTGAACACGCCATCCGGAATGCCGGCACGCCGCCCCAGCTCAGCCAGCGCCAACGCCGAGTACGGCGTCAATTCGGCCGGTTTCAGCACCACCGTGCAACCTGCGGCCAATGCCGGCGAAACCTTGCGCGTCACCAGCGCACACGGAAAATTCCAGGCCGTGATGGCGGCGCATACGCCAATCGGCTGACGGATTGCCATCAGGCGCTGGTCGCTGCGGGTATTCGGCAAGACATCGCCATAGATGCGCTTGGCTTCTTCCGCAAACCACTCGACAAAGGACAACGCGTAGTGCACTTCACCGCGTGCCTCGGCCAACGGCTTGCCGTTTTCCAGCGTCATGATCAGCGCCAGATCGTCGATATTTTGCAAAATCAGTTCATGCCAGCGCCGCAGAATCGCCCCGCGTTCCTTGCCGGTCTTGCGGCGCCATGCCGGCAAGGCCGCATCGGCGGCGGCAATCGCGCGCCGCGTCTCGGCTTCCCCCATGTCGGGCACACTGCCGAGCGGGCTGTTGTCGGCCGGATTGTTGACGGCGATGACCGCGCCACCGGCGGCATCACACCACTCACCGCCGATATACGCTTGTTGCCGCCACAGCGACTGATCTTGTAATTGCATCGTTTTATCCTCGTTTGATCCCTGAGCCATCAGATGATGTTGCTCAAATCAGGTGTTCAGGCCGTTGCCGGTCTGGCATGCAGTTCATCGCGCTTGCCGGCGCGGATCAGATTTCCCGGTACATCGTGGCCGACGATCTGTGGCAGATCGCGCGCGATCGCCAGCAGCCGGTCAAGGTCGACCCCGGTGTCGAAGCCGCTCGATTCCAGCATATGCACCATGTCTTCGGTACAGATGTTGCCGGTCGCGCCGGGCGCAAACGGACAACCGCCGATACCGCCGAGCGAGGCATCGAAACTGTTGATGCCGCCATCGACGCCGGCGATGACATTGGCCAGCCCCATGCCGCGCGTATTGTGAAAATGCAGCGTCGCCGGCAGCTTGGAAAACAAATCCATATACGCCGCCGACAATTCCGCCACCTGGCGCGGATGCGCCATGCCGGTAGTGTCAGCCAGCGTCACGCTGTGCATGCCGAGCGCCTGATATTGCTCTACCGCCCACAGCACGCGATATACCGGCTGGTCGCCGTCGAACGGGCAACCAAACGCCGTGGCAACGGTGCCGTTGACCTTGACTTCACTGCCGCGCACCAGCTCCATCACGCGCCGGAACTGTTCCAGCGATTGCTCGCAGGTCATGCGCATGTTGGCCAGGTTGTGGCTCTCGCCAATCGACATCACCAGATTGATTTCGTCAACGCCGCTTTCCAGCGCCCGTTCGCAGCCGCGTTCATTCGGCACCAGCGCCACGTAAGTAACACCTGCCACCCGCTCAATCCCGGCCATCACTTCTTGCGCATCGCGCAGATTGGGAATTGCCTTCGGCGACACGAACGAAGTCACTTCGATCTTGCGCAAGCCGGTACGCGACAGGCGATTGATCAGTCCGATCTTTTCTTCGGTCGGCACAAACTCCGGCTCGCTCTGGAAGCCGTCGCGCACGGCGACATCATTCACATAAACGCGTTTTTCTGCTTTGGCAAACAACATGTTGTTCTCTCTTCGATACTTCTTGATGGGTGACGTCAGATCACGCCGCTGTCACGCAAACGCACAATTTCCGCAGCATCGCGACCCAGTGCCAGCAAAATTTCTTCGGTGTGTTCACCCAGTTGCGGACCGACCCATTTGGTCTTGCCCGGGGTCGCCGACAACTTCGGCACCACGCCCGGCAAATCGATGCGCTGACCATCCGGCAAGGCATGCTCTTCAATCATGTTGCGCGCGCGGTAATGCGGATCTTCATAAATGTCCTTGGCGGTGAACACGCCGCTGCTCGGCACTTCTGCCACCTCCAGCGCCGCCAGCACTTCCTCGATTGGCAGGCTGGTGGTCCAGTTGGTAATCGCGGCGTCGATCATGTCGTTTTGCTGCACCCGGCCGTCATTGCGCGCCAGATCCGGGTTATTGCCGAGATCGTCGCGTCCCATGGCCTTCATCAGGCGCTTGAAAATGCTGTCGGAATTGCCGGCGATGATGACGTACTTGCCGTCTTTGCAAAGATAGGTGCTGGAGGGTGAAATGCCGGGCAGGCTGGCGCCCACGCGTTCGCGCACCAGACCGAACCGGGCGTATTCCGGGATCAGGCTTTCCATCACGCCAAACACGGCTTCATACAAGGCGATATCGATGAACTGCCCCTGGCCGCCGTTACATTTCAGGTGATGCATCGCCATCAACGCGCCGATCACGCCATACAGCGACGCCAGCGTATCGCCGATGCTGACGCCGACCCGCACCGGCGGCCGGTCGGGAAAGCCGATCAGATTGCGCAGCCCGCCCATCGATTCGGCAATCGCGGCGAAGCCGGGACGCTTGTGATACGGGCCATCCTGACCATAGCCGGAGACCCGCACCATGATCAGATTCGGATTGATGGCCGACAAGGCATCCCAACCGAGTCCCCACGATTCCAGCGTGCCGGGACGGAAATTTTCGATCACGATGTCGGCATCCTTGACCAGATCGCGCACGATCTGCTGTCCGGCTTCCGATTTCAGATTCAGTGTCAGGGATTTTTTATTGCGGCTCTGCGAGTACCACCAGAGCGATGTGCCGTTGTGCAGCTTGCGCCATTTGCGCAACGGATCGCCATCGGTCGGTGATTCGACCTTGATCACATCAGCGCCGAATTGCGCCAGCAGGCCCGCGGCATAAGGGCCGGCGATCAGGGTGCCGAGTTCCACGACTTTAACGCCAGCAAGCGAGCTGGACTGATTTTCTGCAAGTGTTTTCATTGCCGCAACGATTCATCTCTAAGGTTACCGGCACCCGACAGCGCGCCATTCTTGTATCGTGAGAATGATCGGATACCGCAGCAACGAGAGGAACCTGAGAGAACGAACATACTGCGTGCCGCTGCATTGCCGGCAACATTTGTCTCCTTGAGCCAGTCGATAAACCGCGATGCTCTGATCATTATTCTTATGAGAGCGGATACTAATTTTTCGACACGTTCAACTAAAGAAGTAAATAGCGAGGATGCCATCGTGATTGGCGACGTCCAAAATATGGAATCCTGGTCTTCGATCAAAAACCCAGACGGCATCAGTGTTTGCGGCGATGTTGCGACGCAGGATAAATAACGGAAAAACCGGCAAGCTGTGCTTCGCATTTTTTTCGCATTGAAGCTGCACGCGGTGAAAAAAATCAATGACCGCTATAATTGCGGGCAATCGAAGCCGCCGTTTCTCTCATCGGAACCGCGGCTGACCGATGCCGCTTTCGCCCACTTTCACACCCAGCCCTGCCCCGCTCACAGCGGCATGGCAGCGAGGTCACCGCATGAGACTCGATCCGATCTCTCTCAAATTATTCATCAGCGTGCTGGAAGAAGGCACGATTGCCGCCGCCGCCGAACGCGAACATATCGCCGCCGCTGCGGTGAGCAAACGCATGAGCGAAATCGAAGCCCAGCTTGGTACGCAATTGCTGGTCAGAACCAATAAAGGCATCAGTGCCACCGCCGCCGGCCTGGCCTTGTCGACCATGGCGCGCCGGGTGTTGCATGAGCTCGATGAGATTTCCGTACAGATGCAGGAATATGCCAGCGGCGTGCGCGGGCATGTGCGCGTGTTTGCCAACATCTCCGCCATCACGCAATTCTTGCCGGGCGAGATCAAGTCATTTCTCGAACAATATCCGCAAGTGCAGGTGCATCTGGAAGAAAAAATAAGTACCGTGATCACCAAGGCGGTGGCAGAAAATTCAGCCGACATCGGCATTTTCACGATGGAACCGCACGGCCTGGGGCTGGAAGATTTTCCGTATCACGAAGACAAGCTGGTCTTGATCACGCCCGCCGAACATCCGCTGGCGGGCAGCAGCAGTCTGCGTTTGCGCGAAGCGCTGGCGTATGATTTCGTCGGCCTGCATACCGGCAGCGCGATCAATCGCATGTTGCTGCAACATGCCAACGATCTCAACCTGCCGCTCAAACTGCGGATACAAGTCACCAGCTACGACGCCTTGTGCCTGATGGTCGATTCCGGTCTCGGCGTGGCCTTGCTGCCAGCCGCCGTCGCCAGTCATCACGCCAAGAATCTGGCGATTCGCATCATCACGCTCAACGAAACCTGGGCCCGGCGCGAATTGCGCATTTGCGTGCGCGCCTATGACGCACTGCCGGTGGCGGCCAAATTGCTGGTATCGCATCTGCGGCGTGATGCATGAAAAAACCGGGAACAGCAATGTGCTGTCCCCGGGTTTTTTTCGTCATCTCCAGCTGATGTTCAAATGCCGCCGATACATAAATACTTGGTCACCAGATAATCATCGAGACCGTAGCGCGAACCTTCCCGCCCCAGTCCCGATTGCTTGACGCCGCCGAACGGCGCCATTTCATTCGAGATGATGCCGGTGTTGATGCCGACCATGCCGTATTCCAGTCCTTCCGCCACGCGCCAGACGCGGCCGATATCGCGCGTATAGAAATAACTGGCCAGTCCGAATTCGGTATCGTTGGCGAACGCCACTACCTCTTCATCCTTATGGAAACGGAACAGCGGCGCCAGTGGTCCGAAAGTTTCTTCTTTCGCCACCAGCATGTCCTGCGTGGCATTGAGCGCCACGGTCGGTTCAAAGAAGGTCTGGCCCAGCGCATGCGGTTTGCCGCCGGTGACGATCTTGCCGCCCTTGGCGATGATGTCGGCCACATGTTCTTCGATCTTGCGCACGGCGTTGCCGTCGATCAATGGTCCCTGCGTGACATCCTTGTCGATACCGCTGCCGACTTTCAGTTTCTGCACCGCTGCCACCAGTTTGGCGGCGAAAGCGTCATACACGCCATCCTGTACATAGATGCGGTTGGCGCACACACAGGTCTGGCCGGTGTTGCGGAATTTGCTGGCAATCGCACCGACGACGGCGGCATCGAGATCGGCATCGTCAAATACGATGAACGGCGCATTGCCGCCCAGTTCCATCGATACCTTCTTGATGGTGGCCGCGCTCTGCTCCATCAGCTTGCGGCCGACTTCGGTGGAACCGGTAAAGCTCAGTTTGCGCACCGTCGGATTTTCCGTCATCTCGGCGCCAATCGCCGCAGCGGCACCGGTCACCACCGAAAATACGCCTTTGGGCACGCCGGCCTCCTCGGCGAGTACTGCCAGCGCGAGGGCGGAAAACGGTGTCTGGGTTGCCGGTTTGACCACAATCGGACAGCCGGCGCCGAGCGCGGCACCGACCTTGCGCGTGATCATGGCGGCCGGGAAATTCCATGGCGTGATGGCGGCGCACACGCCGATCGGTTCCTTGATCACCACAATCCGGGTCTCGCCCGAGGCGCGCGGAATGGTGTCGCCATAGGCACGCTTGCCTTCTTCGGCAAACCATTCCAGATAAGATGCGGCATAGGTGACTTCACCTTTCGACTCGGCCAGCGGCTTGCCTTGTTCAGAAGTCATGATCAGCGCCAGGTCATCGGCATTGGCCAGCATCAGATCGAACCAGCGGCGCATGATGAGCGCCCGTTCTTTCGCGGTCTTCTTGCGCCACTCGCCCCAGGCCACATTGGCGGCGGCAATCGCACGCGCAGTCTCGGTGCGGCCCATCTTGGGAATGGTGCCAAGGATATCGCCGGTGGCAGGATTATTCACCGCCACGGCAGCGCCATCGTCAGCATCGGTCCAGACACCATCGATATAACATTGCTGGCGAAACAACGCGGGATTCTTCAGGGCAAGCATGGGAAATCCTTTCTTCGGTCAAAAATGGGGAAATGTCTGAATACGGTTGCAATCAAGTTCTGATGAGACTGACCGCAGCGAGTTCCCCGGCGCCGGGCAATCGCTGCCGATGCCGCTGGTCAGCCAGCACCGGCAAAAGAAAACGCACTTCACGGCATGCCTGAAGTGCGCTTTTCCTGCTGCCGGCAACTGCGGGACCAATCAAAACTCGATCAAATCCCGCAAGCCCTCGCCCGATGCCAGCCGGTCAAAACCGCTGTTGATCTCGGCCAGGCTCAGACGTTGTCCCATCAGCTTGTCGATCGGCAAACGGCCGCGCTGATACAAACCGATGTAGCGCGGAATGTCGCGCAGCGGCACGCAAGAGCCGATATAGCTGCCTTTCACCGTGCGTTCTTCCGCCACCAGCGCCACTTGTTGTAAGGCCCATTTCTGATCGGGTGCCGGCAAACCGGCGGTGACCGTCATGCCGCCCCGGCGTGTCATGCGAAATGCCGCTTCCATTGCCTGTACCGAACCGGCCATCTCAAACGCATAGTCGACCCCGCCCTTGGTCAGCGCCTTGACCTTTTCGACGGCATCGGGATCGCGGGCATTGATGGTGGCTGTTGCGCCCAGGGATTTTGCCAGCGCCAGTTTGCTGTCGTGCAAATCGACCGCAATCACTTCGCGCGCGCCGGACGCCAGTGCGCCGAGCATGGTGCACAAACCGACGCCGCCCAGACCGAGCACCGCCGCAGTGGTGCCAGCCTTGACTTCAGCGGTATTGACCGCAGCACCGACCCCGGTCAGCACCGCACAGCCGAACAAGGCCGCTTCAATCGGATCGATATCGGCTTCGATCTTGACGCAGGAACGGCGCGATACCACGGCGTGATCGGCAAACGCCGATACCCCCATGTGATGATGGATATGCTGTTGTTTGTTTTGCAGCCGCATTGCCCCCGACAACAATTGCCCCTTGCCATTGGTTTCCGCCCCCGGTTCGCACAGCGCCGGCCGGCCTTCCATGCAGGGCATGCAATGACCGCAGCTCGGCACGAACACCAGCACCACCAGATCGCCGGGGCGCAGGTCGGTCACACCGGCGCCGACTTCCACTACCTCACCGGAGGCTTCATGCCCGAGCGCCATCGGCACCGGCCGCGGACGCACGCCGGTGATCACCGACAGATCGGAATGGCACAGCCCGGCGGCGCGCATCCTGACCAATACTTCGCCCGCTCCCGGCGCCGCCAGATCGAGCTCTTCGATCTTCAGCGGCTGGCTTTGTGCAAACGGTTGCACGGTCGTCATTTCACGCAATACGGCGGCCTGGATTTTCATGTCTTGCTCCTTGTCAGATCACGCGTCCGCCATCGACCGGCATTTCCAGCCCGGTCAGGAAATGCGACGCATCAGTGCCCAGAAATACGGCCACATTGGCAATGTCGGTACCTTCGCACATGCGGCCCAATGGAATCGTAGCGATAAAGCGAGCCCGGCTTTCGGCCGTATCGGGTACGCCCATGAATTGCTCCAGCAAACCGGTCGCGCCCATTACCGGGCAAATCGCATTGACCCGGATGCGGTCCGGCGCCAATTCCACCGCCATCGATTTTGACAGCATGTTGACCGCGCCCTTGGAGCTGTTGTACCACGTCAGTCCCGGACGCGGCCGAATGCCGGCCACGGAACCGACGTTGAGGATCACGCCGCCCTTGCCGGGTTGCCGCAGATTGCGCTCGCGCAACAAGGGCACCACCGCATGCGTCATGTGATAGATCGATTTGACGTTGATCGCAAATACGCGGTCAAACGTGGCTTCATCGACATCCAGCAACGGCTGATTCTTGTGCGTAGTGCCGGCATTGTTGACCACGATGTCGGGCACGCCATACTTGCTGACGCACAATCTGACGGCGGCATTCACTTGCGCTGCATCAGTGACGTCGCACGATACGGCCGTGGCGCTCGGCCCCAGTTCCTGCGCCAGCTTTTGCGCCGCCGTCAGATTGATATCGGCGATGATGACCTTGGCGCCCTCACGTACATATGCCCGCGCGATTTCCGCGCCAAAGCCGCCGGCGGCGCCGGTGACGATGGCGACTTTGTTTTGCAGTTGCGACATGTGGACTTCCTTATTTGTAATACTGGACAATGGTTTTGGTGGTGCTCATTTCTTCCAGCGCCAGCAACCCTTTTTCGCGGCCGTGACCGCTCTTCTTGACGCCGCCGAACGGCAATTCGACGCCACCGCCGGCACCATAGCAATTGATGAACACCTGACCGCTCAGCACCCGTTGCGCCACGCGTGCCTGACGGCTGCCATTCTCGGTCCAGACCCCGGCCGCCAGACCGAATTCGGTGGCATTGGCCAAGGCAATCGCATCTTCCTCATCCTTGAATGGAATCGCCGACAACACCGGGCCGAACACTTCCTTGCAAGCCAGCCGGTGATCGCGCGGCACCTGCCCGAAGAAGGCCGGCCTGACGAAATAACCATCGGCCGGCAAACCGTCACCGAGCGTTCCCTGCGCCAGCAGCGGCACGCCCGACTCAACGGCTTCGGCAATGAACTTGCGCACCCGTTCGTATTGTTTCTTGTTGACGATGGGACCGCAGTCGAGATCCATCTCGGGCGTACCGACCCTGACCGCGCGGAACCGCTCGGCCACCAGCGCGGTGAATTTGTCGTAGATGCTTTCCTGCACCAGCAAGCGGCTGCCGGCAGAGCATGTCTGGCCGGCATTCTGCGTGATGGCCTTGACGATCACCGGCAGCGCCTTTTCGAAATCGGCATCTTCAAACACGATTTGCGGCGACTTGCCGCCGAGTTCGAGTACGCAGGGAATATGATTGCGGGCGGTCGATTCCTGCACCATGATGCCGACTTCCGGCGAACCGGTGAAGGTGGCGAAATCAATGCCGGGATGGGCCGTCAGCGCCGCGCCGGCTTCATGGCCGTAACCGGTCACCAGATTCAGCGCTCCCGGCGGGAAGCCTGCTTCGAGTGCCAGTTCGGCGATCTTGATGCCGCTCAGGCAGGCATCTTCCGATGGCTTCAGCACCGTGGCATTACCCATCGCCAGCGCCGGCGCCAGCGAACGGCCAAACATCTGGGCCGGGTAATTCCATGGAATGATGTGCGCCGTCACGCCGTGCGGCACGCGCACCAGACTGACGTTATAACCTTCCAGGTAAGGAATGGTTTCGCCATGAATCTTGTCGGCAGCGCTGCCATAAAATTCGAAATACCGCGCCACTACCTTGACATCGTTACGGGCCACGGTAATCGGCTTGCCGGTGTCGCGCGCTTCCAGTTGCGCAATTTCTTCGGTGTGGTCGAGAATCAGTTGTCCCAGCTTTTGCAGCAGACGGCCGCGCTCGGTTGCCGTCAGACGGCCCCACTCGCCGCTCAGTGCGGCGCGCGCTGCTGCCACTGCCTGATCGATGTCGGCTTTGCCGCCGCGCGAGATCGAGGTGAATACCTTGGCGTTGCTGGGATCAATCACATCAATGGTCTGGCCATCTTGTGCGGCTTGCCAGCGACCGCCGATCAAAATCGTTTTCATGCTGTTCTCCATATGAGTTTGAATGTGTTCTGCAGTCAGTGCGCGCCGGCCACGTCATGCATCAGCTCGCCGCGCTCCAGCGTCAGCGTGTCATCCGGCAAATCGCGCAACAGACTGCGATTGGATTCGGTCACCACGACGCAGACTTCGCTGTCGATTTCGCGCAGCCGCCGCAGCGACTCGCCGTATTGGGTCGCCAGTACCGGCGCCAGCCCCTGGAATGGTTCATCCAGCAACACCAGCCGGGTGCCGGCCATCAAGGCCCGGCCCAGTGCCGCGATCTTGCCCTGACCGCCGGACAAGGCGGCCCCCGAGCGCGGCAGCATTTCTTTCAGTTGCGGCACCACCACCAATGCCTTTTCCAGACGCAGGTCAATCTCTGCCTTGGACAAGCGCAACACATCGCACGGCAGGCGCAGGTTTTCTTCAACCGTGAAGGTCGGAAACATGACCCGGTCTTCCGGCGCATAACCGATACCGAGACCGGCGCGGCCATGTTCCGGCACCGATGCCAGATTGCGGCCATCGAATTCGATGCTGCCTTCCTGCAGCGGAATCAGGCCCATGATGGCGCGTAGCAAGGTGGTCTTGCCGGCGCCGTTGCGTCCCACCACCGCCAGCAGACTGCCGGAACGGAACTCGGTTTCGATCTGACGCAAGACCGTGATGCCGGCGATTTTGGCGCTGATCTTCTTGATCTTCAGCATAGGTTTTCCAATCTACTCTCCAATCACGTTGCGGCGGATTTCCGGATTGTTCAATACCTCATCCGGCTTGCCATCGGCAGCGATGCGACCGGAAATCCAGGCCGCTACGCGGGTCGCATATCTGGTCACGATATCGACATCATGTTCGACAAAGATGGACGTGATTTTCTGTTCATCGAGCACGCGCATGATGATCGCCATCAGGCCATGTTTTTCATCGGTAGAGACACCGCTGGTAGGTTCATCCATGATCATCAGTTTGGGTCGCAGCACCAATGCCATGGCAATGTCGAGCAACTTGCGCTGCCCTTCCGGCAACAACGAACACAATTCATCGGCGCGCTCACGCAGATTGACCAGCTCCAGAATGTGATCGATCTCGGTTTCCGGAATCACTTTTCCCAGCGGCGTCCAGATGCGCAATTTGCCGCTGCGACCGGCTGCCGCCAGGCGGATGCAATCACGCACCGTGTGTTCCAGGAACAATTGCGGCAACTGGAATGAACGGCTGATGCCGCGCTGTACGATCGCCCGCGGTGTCAGCCGGGTGATGTCGCGACCATCGAAACTGACACTGCCGCCGCTGGGCCGGATAAAGCCGGTGCAGATATTGATGAAGGTGGTCTTGCCAGCGCCGTTCTGGCCGATCACTGCCAGCCGTTCGCCCTCGTGCAGTTCAAAGTCGATGTTGTCGGCGGCCACCACGCCGCCGAACGCCAGTTGCAATCCCTTGGTTTGTAACAGTGCTTGCGTCATGGTTTTTCCTCGCGCCGTCCGCCTTGTTTGAACAGCAGGCCGGACAAGCCGGTCGGTACGAAAAACACCAGCCCGATCAAGACAAAACCCAGCACCATTTGCCAGGCGCCGGTGAACAGCGCCGCTGAATACAGCTTCACGAATTCGAACACCACCGCGCCCAGGAAGGCGCCGACCGGATGGCCGATACCGCCCAGAATCGAGATGAACACGATCTCGCCGGAACGCACCCAGTAGCCCATTTCCGGTGTCACCAGGCCTTGCATCAGGGCGAACATCGCCCCCGACAAACCGCACAAGCCGGCCGAAATCACATAGCCGATCCACAAGGCCCGATTGGCAGACAAGCCGACATACTCCAGTCGCGTTTCATTGGTCTTGACCGCCGCCAGGGCCTGGCCGGCAATCGAGTTCAGATAACGCTGCACGGCCCAGGCCAGTGCCACCGCCAGCACCACTGCCACAATCAGCAGAGCGGTTTCGAAACCATCCCGCTCCAGCTGCATGCCGAAGAAGGTGGAACGGGCCAGACGGATGCCGTCGGTGCCGCCGGTCAGGCTATAGAATTTGCCGAGAATGGAAAACAGCACCATCGACAACGCCAGATTCAGCATGCCAAAGAAAATCGCCCGGTAACGCACCACGAACAAACCGATGATCATGCCCATGACGGCACCGAAGACGGTACCCAGCAAGATCAGCAAGGCACTGTCGAGTTGCGGCCAGGCCCGGGCCACGAACGCCACCGCATAGCCGGCGGCGCACGCAAACATGGCATGTCCGAACGACAGTTGCCCGGCCCGGATCAGGATGGAGACACCAAGTGCGGCAATGCCGAAACTGGTGGCAATCACGATCGGTGTTTTCAGCCACGGCCACATGACCGGCGCCAGCAGTGCCAGCAATACCAGCACCACACCTGCAATTCTTATTTTCGACATCACACTCTCCTCGCCTGGGCCACGGAAAACAAACCCTGAGGACGAAACAGCAAGACCAGCACCATGATCAGATAAGGCACCAGCACTTCCATTTCCGGTTGCAGATACACCGCGAACGACCGCGCCAGACCAATCAGCAGCGCCGTGATCAGCGTGCCTTCGATCTGCCCCAGTCCGGCCGTGGCCACCACGGCGAACGACAGCACGATCATTTCGGCGCCGACTCCCGGTACCAGCGAGGTGGTCGGCGAGGCCAGCGCGCCGCCCAGTGCACCGAGCATGGAACCGAAGATGAAGGTCAGCAGACAAATGCGCTTGGCATCGATACCCATGGCCATCGCCACTTCGCGGTGATGCGCCACTGCCACGATCTGGCGTCCGGTACGGCTGGACTTGAGAAAGTAGCGCAAGCCGATGAACACGATCAGCGCCACGCCCGGCAACACCATCAGCTGATAACGCGTATAGGTGATGCCCAGCACGTCGGCCACGCCCAGATAGGTGACGATGTCCGAAACAAAATACGGCTGCGAACCCCAGATCATGCGTTGCAAGTCTTCGAAGATCATGAAGGCGGCAAAGGTCACCAGCAATTGCAGTATCTGCTCCTTGTGATAGATCCGGCGCAACAGAAAAATCTCCATCACGGCGCCGAGGATCGCGCCCACCACCACGGCGGCGATCAGCAACCAGAGAAACGACCACGCCGGTGAAAATTTTGCCGCCACCGCCCACATGCCGAGCGTGGCTGCAAAATAACCGCCGAAGGCGTACATGCTGCCGTGCGCCATGTTGAGTATGCGCATCACCCCGAACACCAGTGTCATGCCCAGCGCCACCAGAAACAGCAGCGCTGCGTATGACACGCCGTCGAGGACGGCGAGTAAGAACAATTCCTGATTCATGGCGGCGACTTAGTTGGCCAGCGCCGGGAAAGTCTTGATCTTCGGATCGCGCAGAATTTCCGGCTTGATGGTCTTGACCCAATCCACCGACTTCTGGCCGACCGGCGCCGTGATCAGTTCAGCCGGATAGATTTCCACCTTGTCCAGAATCGGGAATGGGTACGCGGCAGTTTTCTTGGTAATGCCCAGCAACTGATCTTCCAGGCCCTGACCATCGGCGCGGATTTTCACTTCCCGTGTCAGGCCGCGGAAATTCAGGCCGTGCATGGCATCAGCCAGTTGCTCGGTGCTTGGCCATTGCCCCTTGTTGGCCTTGATCGCCTTGTCGTAACCGGACACCATGCCATCCAGCGCCTGAATCATGTGATACACCGAATAGATCGGATAAGAACCGGTCTTGGCCTTGAACTTCTGCACGAAATTCTTGAGCTTGGGATCATCTTTCAATTCCGGATGCAGGAAGTAATGGTCACCGCGAGCGCCGACGATCACGCCGTCCGGCAAGGTGGTACCGAGACGCTCCAGCGAACTTTCCGCCAGCGGCAAGACGAATTGCGAATTCTTGATCAGACCGCGTTGTGCCGATTGCCGCACGAAGGTATCCAGATCGCCACCCCATGATGTCGACAGAATCACGTCCGGACGCAATGCCTGCAAGCGGCTGATTTCGGTCGAGAAATCGGACGCGCCGAATTTCGGGAACAACTCGGCCACTACTTTGACATCCGGCTTGAGCACCTTCAGCGTATGCGAAAACAATTCCCATGAATCGCGGCCCCAGGCATAGTCCTGGTTGACCACGGCAATGGTTTTGAAGTTGGGCTTTTGACGCAGCAGATACAACACGCTGGCAACCATTTCGGTAGTGGCGTTGGCCTGAGTCCGGACCACGTAGCGATAGCGTTTTTCTTCGAGCACTTTTTCGGTGCCGCAATCCCACAGGATATTCAACACCTTCAAATCTTCCGCGACCGGCGCGATGATGTTGCAACTGCCGCTGGAGATGGCGCCGAACATGACCTTCACGCCCTGCTCCTGCACCACGCGGCGATACTCCGACAACAGCTTGTCGCCACCGACGCCTTCATCGATGAAGGTCGGCACCACCTTGACACCATTGATACCGCCAGCGGCGTTGAGGTCATCGATATAGATTTCTGCTGCCTGCTTGGCCGGCACCCCGAATACCGAAGCCGGCCCCGAGGTGAAGGTGGTGATGCCGATCTTCAGTTCGGCCGGTTTGGCATTTTGTGCCTGCGCGCTGCCGCTTGCAGTGGCGGACATGACCGCCACTGCAGAAACGGTAGCCAGAATCAAACGTGACATTTTTGTTGTAAACATATCTCCTCCAGGAAAATCGATAGTCCGAATTGCCATTCCACCAGCGCGACAGCTCCGGTGTTGGTTTTGCGTTTTGTGTACGTCTTGCGCCTGCTACGGTCCGAAGCAGGCGCAGCACCGCATGACGATTGCGCCTGTTCCACACCTGACAATGAAGTCTCCTGCGTTGTTATTTTCAGCATCACGCATGATCGGCACAGGGCACCGACAGACGCGTTGATTTACCAGCGGTCACAGTGTGATGCGGGCCGGCAGGCGACACAATTCGTATTTTTGGAAGGGGGGCTTTGCTTGGCGTTAAGTCATTTTTTCAAATAAATCATGATTGAAAACAATGACTTATTCGATGACATCGACAATGAACTGGCGCCATTGCGGATGCTGCGATGCCGCATCCGCAATGGTGCATTGCAAGGCGGGAGGAGATTTGTCGTGCAAAAGAGTGTTGGCTATGGCAGCAGCGCAACGATGTCGTTGTGCACTCCCGGTACCAAGAGCGAAGACGGCGGCGCATGCACCGCCGGTAAATCTATCGCACCACGCAGTCGACCATTCCAGGTGTGGTGCCGCCGGATCCGACGGCAGAAGTCGGCGCAGAAAATGCAGGCGGCGGTGTAAATTGCATCCCGGGGTTGACCGGCAGCATGACAGGCGGCGTCTTCACACTCGGCGTAAAGCCGAACTGACCTGCGCTAAAGTTCGATGTGCCGGCCGGATTGGTGACATGAATCAGTCCGTCCAGCACCTGTACATAGAGACCGGGAGCACGTGTCGCCGTTGGTGATGGTATCAGCAGCTGCGCCAGCAACAATGGCGCGCTCACGGACAACGCCGGCGCATCGGTACGCACCGCCGCATCAGCGATATCAAGCACCGCTGTACTGGCAAACAGAAATGAGCGCAGCATCGCTTGTGCTGCCACATCGGCCTCGCGATATTCAATGATGGCAGTGGCGCCGCCGATATTGACCTCTCCTTGCGGGGTCATCAGGATGGCGCGTTCGGGACTGCGTTTGCCGAGCAGTCCGGCCGTGACCTGCAGGCCGCCGCTGACCAGCGCAAAACGCGCCTGATCCTGCTGCGGCTGGCTGGCATCGAAAGAAAATTTCTCGATGCGCAAGGTGGTTTCCGGCTGCAAGATGATTTCACTGTCATCGCTGAAATGAAGTTTCGCGTAGCTGTCCTTGCGCGTGGCCAGCGTGTCCCCTTCGGACAAGACCGAGTTGCGCGCCAGAATCCGGCTTTTGCCATCGGCCTTCTTGACCAGCAAGGGACCGCTCAGCAGCAGTACCGTGCCGATGGTTTCTGCGGCATGTGCCAGCGCTGCGAAAGACAGCAACGCCGAGCACAGCGCGAACTTAATTACAGTAAAGTTTTTTGATTGGCGCATTGGTTAGGGGTCCTGAGCTCGCTGGTTGATTAGAGGTCGCGGTTTTGTCGTCTTTTTTGATATCTGATGCCGGTGCCGTGGCCTCTCCCTTGGGGCTGCTGACAAGGGTGGCAATAAAACCCGTCCCCGGCAAAACCGGTAACGCAGTGTTGATGATATTGACGGTCGTATTGAGCGCCTGCGCTATCGGCGTCGATATCTGAGTCGATGTCTGGCTCAATATCTGTGTCATCACGTCAGTGATGGTCAGTGCCCCGCCATTGGTGTTCAACGCCGCCAACCGGATAACCCGTCCCATGCCGCTGGCAGTACCGCCGCCTTTGTCATTGGCCGACAAGAGCAGTGCGCCGCCGTGGGTAGTGATGCTGGCATTGACATTGATGT
Organism: Herbaspirillum autotrophicum; assembly: GCF_001189915.1. Classification (GTDB taxonomy): domain Bacteria; phylum Pseudomonadota; class Gammaproteobacteria; order Burkholderiales; family Burkholderiaceae_D; genus Herbaspirillum; species Herbaspirillum autotrophicum. Next base: position 61,294 of record NZ_LFLS01000026.1, on the reverse strand, counting down.
TGTTGCCCGCTTGCGCCGTCAATCCGACGTTGGCCGCAGCAATGTCGATTGCGGTATTGAAGTTGATATCATGGCGTGCCTGCAAGGTGACATTAGCCTGCGCGCCCGAGAGTTGCAAGCCGTTGACCGATGAGGTTACGCCGTCAGCCACATTGGCGAAAGCTGCCATCTCGGATAACGGACGATCATCGCCGGGAAATTCCACCGTAATGTTGTAGGGATCAAGCAACCACTGTCCGGCCTTACCTTTGGCCGCCGCGGCATTGACACGAATGCCGGCCACATCGAGATGATGTCCGGAGGTTTCAATGAAACCGCCGTCGCCACCGTGCGCGCCGCCGTGTGCAGAGATCGCGCCATACACTTGTGCGGTCTGGTCCCCCCACACAATCACCTTGCCGCCATTGCCCTGCACCACGGCATCCGAGGCGATTTGCGCATCCTTGCTGACATAGACTTGCTGCGCATTCATGAGCGCCGTGTTCTTGCCCTGATAATCGCCGCCGATCAGGACCGTGCCACCGCCATTCTGACCGCTGGCATCGACGCGGGCGTTATCCATCAAACCGACTTGGGTACCGAGCACCTGAATTTCGCCACCGCCATCGACACTGGTGGCACTGGTGCTGCTGCCGACTTCGAGCAACGCAGTGCGACTGGCCTTCAATACGATTTTCCCGTTCTCGCCGACCACCGCGCTATTGGCATTGATTTGGCCGCGCTGATTCACCAGCGCGCCATAGATACCGATCTTGCCGCCCTGTGCAATCACGTCACCGAGGTTGAGTGCCTGATCGGTCGGTGCCGATACCACCACATGCATCGCCGGATCGGCCGAATCGGCCAGTTGTACGCTGCGTCCGGCAACCAGCAAGACTTCACCTTTGGGGGACGTAATGATGCCGCTGTTGCTGACATCCGGCGCAATCAGCATCACCTGGCCACCGGACGGCGTGGTGATCGCGCCTTGATTGACGACGCTGCCAGCGACAGCGCCGGCCGTAAAGTTATATTTCCCGGCCAGAAAATCGGTATTGCTGATAGCCAGACTCGATGCCACCAGACCGGCCACATTGACCTGAGCGCCGGCACCGAACATGACGCCATTGGGATTGATCAGGAATACCCGGCCATTCGATTGCAAGGCGCCCAGAATCCGGCTCGGATCTTGTCCGGTAATGCGATTGAGCACCGCGCTGCTGCTGTTTTGCTGGATGAAACGCGTGACTTCGCCGGCCTGAATCGAAAAATTCGACCAGTTGATGATGGCATTCGGGCTGTTGGTAATCGTGAACACATTCCCTTGCCGGGAAAATGTGACGTTGCCGTTGACCACGGTGGCGCCGCTCGGATTGGCGCGTACCGGCGCGCTGACGCCAAAGCAGAGCGCCAGCGACAACGCCAGCAAAGTACACCGGCTGCCGGCCAGGCCGGGTCGTGACTGCAACAGTGAATCGGTGTTGATCTTCATGGTATTCCTAAAACGTCAGACTGAGACGCACATGCAAACGATTGTCGCCGCGCTGCGTGGCCGTGGCCTCGGCGCGCAGTACATGGCCGATGTCCATTTGCAGATCGACATTCTTGCGGAAGGCGACGCGGGCACCGACGCCGATACTGCTGATCGTGATGAGTTTCAATTCACCCGGCAAGGCTTGATTGCGGGTGGCGCGCGCCATGTCGTAAAAGCCCAGCACGCGGCATTGCCAGTCGCCGTTGCGACACAACTGCGGCGAGTACAGTTCGAGATTGCCGTTGATGCCGGAATCGTTGGAAATTTCACGCTCGTCAAAGCCGCGCACCGAGGTCGCGCCACCGGCGCCGAACTGCTCACCGGAAATCAGTGCGTCACTGGTGTATTGACCATTGATGATGGCGCGCACTTGCCACTCTGCCGGCAACGCTTGCGTCACGCTGCCGCCGAAACGCAGGATATTGTAATCGGCGCGCGCATCGAGGCGGGCAATGTCGAAGTCTTGCTGGTTGCCTCGCTCGCCGCCGGGAATATTGTGCAGCAAGGTCAGTGCCAAACCGACCGCACCGCTGGCATGGGTCCAGTTGCCCTGATAGCCGACGCTGACCGGATGCACGGTAACGCTGTTGCCGATATCCACGCCCAGCACTTGCACGCTGTTCTTGAACGCCTTGTAATCCAGCCCGTACACCAGCTTGGATTCATAATTGGCACCGGCCGTCAGATTCTGGTTATAGCGTGCGCCGTATATCGACCCTTTGCCGCTGATGCCGAGGTTGAGCAAACCCGCTGTCACGGTGCCGGCATCGACATCCGAATAGGCGCCGAAGAAATCCAGCGAATCGCCGAGCGCATACAAGGGAATGTGATACCCGACGCTATATACACTGACCTGATTGGGTTTTTCCAGCGTGGTGCTGTAGCCCAGATTCAAGACATGATCGCGTCCGAACAGATTGGCATTTTGCAAAATGACCCCGGCGCGTGTGCGGCCGGTTTGCTGGCTGCCGGTGTTGTCAAGATTGACGGCAACGCTCCATGGCGATTCATCGGTCACGGCCAGCCGCACATCCACCTGATCGGCCTGCTCGCCGCTCTGCAAACTCATAATGGTTTTCTTGGCCGGATTTTCATTGGCCAGTTTCAGACTTTTGGAAATCGCGCTCAGATTCGGCGCCTGCCCTTCCACCAGCCCCGGCAGCGATTGACGGATATTGGCCTGATCGACATGCTGATTGCCTTCAACCTTGACGCTGCCGATGCGGGCCGGGGTCACGGTCAATATCACCACGCCCTGATCCAGCTCCTGCTCCGGCACTTCAATATTCACCAGCGGAAAGCCGCCTTCACGATAAGCCAGTTGCAAGGCTTCCTGCGCCGCCGCGACGTCGGCGAACTCGCGCTGCTTGCCGGTATAGGGCGCCAGCAGCGCATTGATTTTGTCTGCCGGCAGCATGGTGTTGCCACGCACATCGAATCGGTTGATATCGAAATAGACCGCATCGGGATCGGATGCTGCGGCGTTTGCGTACCCCGGCGCCAGCAGCATTGCGCCTGCGGTCAGCGTAACCGCGAGCAAGTGACGCGCAAAAACAGATCGAGCGCCCCCGGCTTCTCCTGCCCGATATGCCAGAGGCACGGACAGGCCAACACTTTTTTTCATTTTTCTTTTCCCTGAACACGCTCTTGGACGGCAGTTGAATGCGCGTCACCTGGTACTTATCTGCTTTATTTTCTGACTTGTGTGCCGGTATTTGTTCGTCGTTCGTCTTCCCGGTGGCACTCCATTATTGCAGAGAAATCGCTGGCAACTTGCCCCTTCATCTCACTTTTCACCAAATAAATCCGAGATCTGCACGGCGAACAACACGCATCAGAAATCGATGCATCCATTATTGTTCATTGAATATCAATCCATGCCGGCATTTAGTTTCCCAATAGAAATACATGCCGGCAGCGGTCATGATCAAAAGGGAGCCACCTATGTGGCAGGCGGCAAAAGAAACGGCGCAGCGGACCACGGCAACAATCTCCGCCCTTCGCGATCTGGCGCAAATGACGGTGCAGTAAGTGAAAATGCAATGCTTCAGAATTGACATGCGCGAGCCGGATCCGGGCAAGGACAAATTGTTCATTCATCCCGAACTGATGGACCTGCACAGTGAAGATGGCAACGCGGTGTGGCCGGAGATCGCCGCTCCGGAAAATCCCTGAGGGACAATGGATGGAGCAAAATGGATGACGCAGAAATGACAAAAGCCAGCACAAGGCTGGCTTTTTGAATTCTGGTGGAAAGTGCAAGTTTCGAACTTGCGACCCCTGCAGTGTGAAAGCGATAAGGGGTGTTTATGGAAGTCCATAGAAGTTTTATTTATTCATAATAATCAAATACTTAGGTATTTTGTTGTTGTTGATTGTTCATGCTGATACATTGCCGAAATAGTCCACAGAAAGTCCACGGCAGAAAAAGGCATGAAATCAAAGATCACCCGCGAATTGCTCCGCGACACAAAAACGACAGAAAAAACGCTCGATATCATGGATACGGACGTTAAAGGTTTTCTGGTCAGATTGACGCCGAGCGGTGCGGCAAATTTCGCGATCCGATATTCCGGCAAGAGCGGCAGACAAGAGCGCTACTCCTTGGGGATGAATTATCCCAGCACCAGCGTTAGCGAGGCGCGAGAGGCCGCCCGCATCCTGCTAGGTAGAATTGCCGCCGGCGAGAACCCTGCTGATGACAAGAAAGTCCGTTTGGCCGGGAAGCTCACTCTCTTCGGGTTCATTGACGGTGACTACGGCGAACATCTGCGGAGCAAATCCAAGTCTGCCGAGGCAACCATAGCAAGGCTGAAAAAGTGCTTTGCGACTTTCAAGGACCAGGGTTTGGCCGAGGTCGATACCCTATCTATCACCAGATGGCGGGCAAACAGGATCAAAGCCGGCAAGGCCGCATCTACAGTGAACCGAGACATTGGGGCCTTGCGCCCTGTCTTCTCGCGTGCGGTTGATTGGAAGCTGCTGGCAGAAAGCCCGATGAAGTCGATAAAGGCGCTCAAGAGCAACGCTGATCCTATCGTGCGGTTTCTATCCAGTGACGAAGAAAAACGCCTGCGCGCCGCACTAGACATGCGAGAAACGCGAGAGCGTGAAGGCCGCGCAAGGGCGAATATTTGGCGATCTGCGCGGCATTACGAACTGCTCCCACATTTGACCGAAGCCCAATATCTGGACTATCTGAAGCCTGCCGTCCTCTTGTCGATCAATACCGGAGTACGCCAGGGCGAAATGCTCAAGCTGCGTATCGCCGATGTGAATCTGGAAAATGATCCGTATATCTTCATCCGTGGCGCCACCGCGAAAAGCAACAAGGGACGCCATGTACCTCTCAACGACGAGGCTCAAGCCGTCCTATCGCAATGGATAAAGCAACACCCCTCCGAAGGGGCTTTGAAGGGCCTTGTATTTCCCGGCAAAGGGGGTAAGCCACTGGTTGAAATTAAGACTGCCTGGCGCAATCTCCTGCGAAACGCTGAAATTACCGGTTTTCGCTGGCATGATATGCGGCATCACTTCGCAAGCCGGCTCGTCATGGCCGGGGTCGACCTCAATACAGTGCGTGAATTATTGGGGCATTCTGATCTGAAAATGACTCTGCGATACGCACATTTGGCCCCAGAACATAAAGCCGCGGCTGTACAAAAATTGATGAGGGTTATCTAATGGAAAAAACTTACGAAGATAGAAAATCGGAAATTGAATGGATGGGAGCGGCACTTCACTACCAAGAAGGCGGCGATCCTGACGAGTTGGCAGGCCTGCTCCGCAGCGACAAGCCCATCCCGCCCATAGCCCGCGCCTTCTTGGCGCGCATTGTATTAGGCGATGTAAAACTCTCCGATCGGAGGGGAAAATCAAACTCTAAGGTCACAAGAAAAGATCGAGAACAAATCAGAGCCGGTTTAGAAAATGTTTATGTCGAGACACAAACTGTACTGATTTTTGCAAACGAGCTAGCTGATGAAATAGGCGTTGAAGTAATCGACATTAGACAAAAAATGGAGAAATTTAGACGGAATGCTGTTAAACAATTAGCAGATCATTTCAGCATTTCCGAAAATACTATTCGACAATATCACGATGCAAACCGATCGATCAATTTAGCGTGGTGTTTAGCCGGGAAAAATGATTTTGAATTCGACGGAAAAGTGATCCCCGGCCTATTCGGAGAACCAAAGCAGTTAGCGGAATCAGCCCTTAAAACGGCACGAGGATATTTAGAGCATCCGGAACTGTTCTTTAACCCCCTGACGGAATAAACCGCGTTATTCCGTCAGACCATTGCCGAGATAAACAGATTTATTCCGTCTAGCCGTTTTTGATATTTTTTTAATCCAACAGAGAATCCTTATCACACCGCTAGCCAGCGGCTTCGTAACCACTGATAAGGATACTCATGAACAAGCAATCTCTCACTATCGCCGACTTCTGCGCCGGCCACGGCAATATCTCCCGCAGCTTCTTTCACAAGCTAGTCAATGAGGGAAAAGGACCGCGCCTGATGAAGATCGGACGTCGCACCATGATCAGCATCGAGGCGGCCGCAGAGTGGCGCGCCAAGATGGAAGCACAAACAGAACAAACCGTCGCCGGGGTTTGATCGTGGATGGCCAGCACAACAAGGAAACGATGATCCTGGCGATCATGCGTTCCGGGCAGAGCCTGAATCGGTTTGAAGCTGAGCGCTTGGGCGATCATTGCCTTCACTCCACAATTTCCACCCTGCGCAGCAAAGGGAATCTGTTTAGTGACACCTGGGAATGGGTGCCTACGCGCTTCGGGGAAACTCGCGTAAAGCGTTACACCTTCGCCGGAGTTGCATCTTGATCACCGCAACGAAAGCTATTGACGCCGGTTTACTGCCGGAGTATTCTCGACACGTCCCTGAGAAAAAAGGGACCTGGGGTGAGAGCCAGAAACGACAAAGGCGGACAGCCGCTGCCAAGCGGTATTTTTTCGTCCGAACCATGCTGATCCTTCTATGGGCGGTGGTGGTGGGGAGGCTTCGGCCTGCCGGTTTCCTTTGTCACCGGTCTCTCAACCCTGCTATCTGCCGCCCACCCCGTTTGAGAGCGGGGCGCGGCATCACTGCCGACAAAGGAGGTCACCATGCCTAGTACGATCACGCTCGTCCCCTCGCAAAATCAACACCAATCTAGCCCTCTTTACTGTGGTGGCAATCTCGGCCTCGGAGAGAGCGATGAGGATTGCTTTTTCACCATAAAGCTAAATGGCGTAGTCCATTTCTGGACAGTTTTTGAAACGATTATTCGCCTCGATGAGTTTTCAGAGACTGCAAGGCGTCGGATTTTGCTCGACTGCGATATTCAAGTAATGATGCGGAAGCGGTATGGCTAAGCCCAAGTATCAAGACCCTCAAGGACGCCATATTCGGGTGTACGCATCGCTGCTTAACAGCCCGGCGTACAGAGTCATTGGATTTGCCGCAAAAGCACTGTTCTTTGACCTGCGAGAAAAAATCACTGGCACGAATAATGGAAATATAAGTGCCACATTAGGCGATATGAGGCATAAGGGTTGGACCGCCTCCGCCACACTCGCAAAGGCCCTGTACGAGCTCAGAGCAATGGGATTTATTGCAGTTACGGTAGAGGGTGGCCTCAAACAACGTCAGCGCACACCATCCCTTTATCGGTTCACTGACCTGCCCGTTCTAGATCAGCCGAAGATCGGTATCCAGTCCATGCCTGCTAGTAACGATTATTTACGGTATGAGACTGTACGAGACGCTGAGCGCGCCCTAGTGGAGCGATTCAGCGAACTTCAAGAAGAGGGAAAGAAAAAACAACTGACGAAAAAAATCCCCCCTGTTCAAAATCTGAACTGTTCCAGTTCAAAATATGAACTGAAAGGGACTTTTCTCAGTTCAGAATCTGAACAGGTAGCGAACTTTCCAGTTCAAAATTTGAACACTGGAAGAATTCCAAAAACAAGCTGAAAACCCGCATGAAATATGAATTTCGCATGTGATTTTACACAAGTCCAAAAAAAATTCTCCCTGTTCAATATCTGAACTCCTTTTATATATTGCCAGGGTATGGGGTTTGCTGCCGGCTAAAACATGCTAATTTAGCACTGGGATAAGATAATAACTATTGGAGGGAGTATGCAATTTCGTTGGGTGCCTGTTTCTGGTGAGGCTTCAGTTGAAAGTCCGAATCACCTCCGATTTCCAGGGGGTACGTCTACGTATACAACCGAAGAAGGCGAAATAAAGCACGATGGTGCAAAAGTCGCACAAATGCTCTCGGATGCTCGATTTAGTGGCGGAAAAGTAAGTGCCACAATAAATTTTAAAAAGATATCAGAACGACTTGCTGCTGGGATTACGTTGATGGCGAACCCAGAGCTTGGGGCGCATTTGAGCGTAATACTAGGGTCTGGCCCTCTGTGTAGTGTACGCATGTGGCCTGGCATTTCTAGCCAAAATGGATCAACAGGCGCCACACCAACTTGGACAGACTACGGCGCCGTAGGTAGTGCAACCAGCCTTCTTGAAAATCACGATTACCATCTTGAAGTCTCGGTTACAGGATCTCGCGTCGTAGTGGTGCTAGATGGAGTCCAACTTATCAACACAGATTTAAAATACAGCGTCCCAAAGTACACCCTCGGAGCCTGGTTCTTCTCCAAAGACGAAATCGATTTTCGAGACTTTCGTGTATCCTCAGTGAGCGCAACCGCCTTTGTAGTAATGGAATTTACGGAGTCGTTCAACGACTTGTACGCACAAGTTATAAAACCAATATGTGAACAATTTTCGGTGGAAACATTACGGGCAGACGAAAGATATGGCCCAGGATCAATCCTGACAGATATACAGAAACAGATTGTCGAATCAAGCTTAATAATTGCAGACATTACACCAATGAACGCCAACGTTTTCTATGAGGTTGGCTATGCGCATGCTCTACGAAAACCAACTATCCTTCTAGCTCAACGTGGCACGAAATTACCATTCGATATATCGGGGTTTCGAACGATTTTCTACGACAACACGATCAACGGGAAGGCAAAAGTTGAAGAAGGTCTTCAGCGCCACTTGAAAGCAGTACTCTCAGGCACACTGTAACTAGCGCAGCACTGGAACAGTTCCGAATTCGGAACTGTTTACATATGCCCCACAGACTCTGTAACAGAACGTGTCACTACTTCTGTGGAAATTAGCCGCCGACAACTTGCTTCAGGGCCGCCCCCGCTAAAAGCTTAATGGCATCAAAGGTCAGCTCAAGACCTTTTTTCTTTGCCGTCTCTTTAACCGCATTCCAGATTGTCGCCGAGCGCATGGTATCGAGCAAATCATGACCATCCATCGTTAAACGCGGACTGGAACGGCTGTAATAAAGATCTCCCGATGCCCCTCTTTTAACGCTGATACCTTCGACATATCCAGCCTCAACGAGCAACTCAAGATGACCGAGGATACGACCGACTATTTCGTCATATTCCTTTTGCTTCTTGAGAAAGTCTGCTTCAGTTTCACCGTCGAGCCATTGAACCTGCTTCTTAGGTAGCTCAGCAAAGACATCGCTTTCTTCTTCGATGTCGGTCAGTTGTTTTCGAATTAAATCCCAATCCCTTTTCATGCCGACCTTTCACTGATTATTGTTGTTGGACGGTGCAACTTTACCACGGCATTTGTACGTTGAAGTGTATGGAAGTATTAACTTTCGTAGCACGTTATTCCGGCTGACATCCTTTGCTATAAGAGGCTATTCCCTCCCCCTTTGCAAAGGACCACCCATGCCGCATCGAATCAAAGAGCAGCGCGCTCAAGCCGTCGCAGAACTGCGTAAATTAGTCGAAACCGCACAAACTGAAAAGCGTAGCCTGACCGGCGACGAAGTAGCGAAGTTCGAAGCCCTCAAAACCAAGATTGCAGACCTCGAAGCCGACGAATCCCGCGCCTTGTTCCTGGCTGAAGCCGAGCGCCGCCAACAAGGCCAGCCGGTGGACCGTCAATCAGCAGCGCTCGAAAGCCGCATCAACCTGCTGGACGCAATCCGTAGCCAGATGCGCGACGGCCGCGTCGATGGTGCTCTGGCTGAGTTCCAGCAAGAAGCCACTCGCTCAAATGGCCGGGCAGCCGAGGGTATCTACGTCCCGATGTCGGTGTTTGAATCCCGAGCCCAAACGACCACTACCGCCGCCGGCATCGTGCCAGGTGATTTCCGCGCTGATCAGTTCATCGGCCCGCTGCGCAATTCGCTGCTGATGCGAAAGCTCGGTGCTCGCGTGTTGTCCGGCTTGCGTGGTGATCTGACCATCCCGAAATACAAATCAGGTATGTCCGCTGGCTGGGTTTCTGAAAACGAAGCACTGCCTGAATCCGGAATGAGCTTCGAAGACATCGGCATGAAGCCGCGCCACGTTGGCGCACTCACTGAAATGTCCCGCCAGTTGCTCCAGCAAAGCGATCCAAGCATCGAACAACTCGTGCGCGACGATCTGGCATACGTCATGGCCGAAGCTCTGGACCGCGCTATGTTGATTGGCGACGGTGTAAAAGAGCCGCTGGGCTTGTTGAATCGCCCAGGCCTGCAATCTGGCACATTGGCAGTTCCTACATGGGACGCTGTGTTGACGCTGGTACAAAAGCTGGAAGACGTGAATGTTTCCGCCAATAGCTGGCTTACCCTCCCTACGGTAGCAACGAAGCTGCGCGGTACGCTCAAGTCCGAAACTGCCGGCTCGACCTACTTGGCCACTGGTGGTCAGATGGCTGATCTGCCACTCAATGTCACCAAGCAGGTGCCGCTCAAGGCCGGTAAAGGACAAATCATCTTGGGCGACTTTTCGCAAATGCTGCTGGGTTTGTGGGGTGAAGTCGATCTGCTGGTCAACCCATACGCTGAAACCGCATACAAGCGCGGCGGCGTGATGGTCCGCGCCATGATGACTGCCGATGTGAATGTTCGCCATGAAGAAGCGTTTGTTGTCGCTTCCGACATCGCGTAAATATCGGGGGCGCTATGAGCGAAAAAATGCGAACCATTCGCCTGTATGGCACGCTCGGCACTACTTGCGGGCGTGTACATCGCCTTGCTGTGCGTAGCGCAGCAGAAGCGGTACACGCGCTCCGAATTATGTTACCTGGCTTCGAGCGAGCTTTGATGAGCGGACGCAGCCGAGGTATCACATTCGCAGTATTTCTCGGCAAAAGAAATATCGGTCGAGATCACCTGCAAGATCCTGTCGGCGATGATGATATTCGTATTGCACCGGTGATCCAGGGTAGCAAGCGCGGCGGTCTGCTGCAAACGGTTTTGGGCGCGGTGCTGATTGTTGTTGGCGCAATTATGAATGTTCCCGCCCCTGGTTCTGGCGCACCTTTAATAGGATTTGGAATTGCCATGATGGCAGGCGGCATTGTGCAAATGCTATCACCTCAACAGCGTGGAATCTCAACCAGGGACAACGTTGAAAACGGGGCAAGCTATAACTTCAATGGCCCGGTCAATACCAGTGCGCAAGGCAAGGCAGTCGGGTTGCTATACGGACGCCTGATGATTGGTTCATCGGTGATTTCTGCGGGTATTGTCGCGGAGGATCAAGCTTGATGAATAGCTTTGAAATACGAAGTGGCGGCCAATTACGCGCCATTTCGCCCGGCAAGCTGGCCGGCTACGCGATCCTGTATAACTCGCTGTCCCAAGATTTGGGCGGGTTTGTTGAACGAGTTATGCCCGGCGCCGTGAAACGTTCGCTTTCACAGCCGGACAACATACGGGCGCTATACGAACATGATGCCCAGCGCATCTTGGCCCGCGTCGGCAGTGGCACTCTCGCGCTGACCGAAAATACCAAAGGGATCCAGTTCGAAATGTCCCTGCCCGACGTCACATACGCACGTGATTTAAGCGTATTGGTGGAGAGAGGCGACATTGCCGGTGTGAGCTTCGGGTTTAAGGTTAATCCGGGTGGCCAGCGCTGGGAAATGCGCAATGGCCAGTTGACCCGCGACCTGACCGACATTGCCTTGTCTGAAATCAGTATCACTGCGGACCCAGCTTATCGAGATACCAGCGTTGCCTTGCGCAGCATGGGCGAATGGCGCACACAGGATTACCTAGACAACTTGTCCACTTACATCATACGGGCCTACGAATGAGCCTGATAAAACGAGTGTTGGGTTTGATCAAGCCCGAGCAGCGCAGTGATCCAAGCTGGGATGCGGTGGCGCTGCTGGGTAATGGCAGGACCGGGCAGGCGCAATCGATTAGCGCCGTGTATGCCTGCGTATCGGCCATCAGCGAGACGATCGGCAGTCTGCCCTTGCACCTGTATCGAGAGACGGCTGACGGCGACCGTGTACGCGCCAGCGATCATCCGCTGTACGACGTTCTGCAGTATCAGGCGAACCCGTTACAGACCGCTATGGAATTTCGGGAAATGATGCAAGCCGCCGTTCTGCTGCGAGGTAATGCGTATGCTGAGATCATCCGCGACGGTGCCGGCCAGGTGATCGCCTTGGAGCCACTTCAGCAGATCACCGTTCTGGAATTGGACTCTGGCCGGCTGGCCTATGACGTGACCCAACGCGGCAAGATCCGCCGCTTGCTTCAGGAAGAAGTATTCCATCTGCGCCACCGCAGCGAGAATGGAAAAACAGGCATCAGCCCGTTGACCGCCAGCCGCGAAACTATCGAGCTGGCACTGGTTGAGCGCGACCACGGCACGGCAACGTTTGCCAACGGCGCCAAGCTTTCCGGCATTCTGAAATTCCCTCAGCAACTGAAGAAGGAGCAGCGGGACAGCCTCAAGGCTTCATGGGATACCCAGCATGCTGGTGCGGCCAATGCTGGCAGGACTGCGATTCTCGATAACGGAGTGGAATACCAGACCGTCAGCATGAGCATGGAGGACAGCGAGTACCTGGCATCACGTCAATTCTCGGTTGAGGAAATAGCGCGTCTGTTCCGCGTACCACCGACCGTCATCGGCGACCTGCGTCATGGTAACTATTCGAATAGCGTGGAGATGAACCGCGCCTTTGTCACCCACACCCTGCGCCGCCATCTGGTCTGCTGGGAACAGGCCATCAGCACTCAGCTACTGACCTCGGCAGCCCGCAAGCAATTGTTCGCAGAGCATAGCGTTGAGGGTTTGCTGCGTGGCGATAGCACCAACCGAGCGGACTTCTACGACAAGGGCATTGATGCCGGCTGGCTGTTGCGCAGCGAAGCCCGTCGCCTGGAGAACTTGCCAGCAGTGAAAGGAATAGATGATGCCAAGCCCAATCAAGCGACATAAGCCAGCGTCGGCCGTGGTTCGCACCACAGGCCAGCGTAACCTCAAGGTCAAGCAGCAAGCAAACGGACGCACATTGGCGCTCAATGGCGCGGCTTGGGGCCGCCTGCGTGCCTTGGTCATATCAGAGCAGCCATTGTGCGCGCAGTGCCAGCGCGAGGGCCGCATCGAGCAAGGCAATGAGGTAGACCATATCGACAACGACGCCACCAATAACGAGCGTTGCAATCTTGAGAACTTGTGTCACGCCTGCCACTCTCTCAAGACACAGCATGATCAGCACGGCAACTGGATGAAGGGCTGCGATGCGGATGGCATGCCGCTCGACCCGCACCACCACTGGAACAAAAAATCACCAGCAACTGAGCGCCCCGAACCGTCTGCTTCCCTTCACGCACGCATCCGCAGTTGAGCATTTCAGGATCCGATGGCGAATAGACCAACCCCTACCGCGATAAAGAAGCTGGCAGGCAATCCCGGAAAGCGTCCCATGAACGATTCCGAGATCGAGCCAACGACCGGCGCGCCTGACTGTCCGGATTGGCTTGTGGGCGACGCACGCGAAGAATGGAACCGCATTGTGCCGGAACTGGACCGTCTCGGCGTGCTGACCTGCGTCGATAACTCGGTGCTGATCGGTCATTGCGCAACCTATGGCGAAATTGTGGCTACGGTGAAGGCCGGCGAACCACTTAAATCGGCGCTGTTGGGACAGATGCGCGCCTACGCATGTGAGCTTGGCCTGACGCCAGCGGCGCGCGCCAAACTACAAAGCCCGAAGAAAGGCGGCAATGACGACACCGAAAAATTCTTCCAATAAAAAATCACTGCCCAATAAGTCGGAGCGGGAATTCTGGTACGACGCCGTGGCGGCAGATCGTGCCGTGGAATTCTTCGAGAAATGCCTGACGCACACCAAAGGCGAATGGGCCGGCCAGCCGCTGGTGCTTTCTGAGTGGCAATCAGAGAAGATCATCAAGCCGCTTTTTGGCTGGAAACGTGCCGACGGTACCCGCCGTTATCGCACCGCTTATATCCAAATTCCGCGCAAAGCTGGCAAGTCCACGCTGTCTGCCGGCATTGCTTTGTATTGCCTGCTGGCCGATGGTGAGGCTGGCGCGGAAGTGTATAGCGCTGCCGCTGACCGTGAGCAGGCGGCCATTGTGTTCGAAATGGCCCAGCAGATGGCAGACGCCAGCCCGCCTTTGCGCAGCCGTGTGCGGTCGTACAAGCGCAGCATCGTAGTGCAATCGACCGCCAGCAGCTACAAAGTGCTGTCTGCCGACGCCTATACGAAACACGGCCTGAACGCTTCCTGCATCATTTTCGATGAGCTCCACGCGCAACCAAACCGGGAATTATGGGACGTGCTGACCACCAGTACCGGAGCGCGCCGCCAGCCGCTGACCGTGGCCATCACCACAGCTGGATATGATCGACACTCGATCTGCTACGAACTCTATTCACACGCCTGCAAGGTGCGCGACGGCATTTTGATCGATGATTCATTTTTGCCCGTCGTGTATGAAGCAGAAAAAGACGACGACTGGCAAAAGCCTGAGACCTGGTACAAAGCCCATCCGGGTTTGGGAACATCCGTCCGCGAAGAATACTTGGCTGCTGAATGCCTCAAGGCAAAGCAGATGCCAGCCTACGAAAATACTTTCCGGCGCCTGATGCTGAACCAATGGACTGAGCAGGCCACTCGCTGGCTTGCGATGGACGCTTGGGACAAATGCGCTGGCGATCTGCCAGACTTGACCGGCATGAGTTGCTACGCTGGCCTCGACCTATCGACCACGACCGACATTAGCGCCCTTGTGCTGGCTTTTGGGATTGGTGCAAAAGTGCATCTGCTGCCATTCTTCTTTGTCCCTGAGGATGGCGTTAAGAAGCGTTCGGAGCGTGACCGCGTGCCGTATGACCTCTGGATCAAACAAGGCCATATTATCGCCACCCCAGGCGCCGTCATCGATTACGACTATATCCGGGCCAAACTCAACGAATTGGCCGAGCAGTACCAGATTAAGGAAGTTGCGATCGATCGATGGAACGCCGCCCAGCTTTCGACCCAGCTTACCGGCGACGGGTTTGAAATGATTGGGTTTGGCCAAGGCTTCGCGTCAATGAGCAGCCCTACCAAGGAACTCGAAAAGCGCGTACTGGCCGCCGAGGTCAACCACGGCGGCAATCCTGTCCTGCGCTGGATGGCTTCCAATGTCGCGGTGGAAATGGACGCTGCCGGCAACACCAAGCCAAGCAAGGCGAAATCCACAGAGCGCATCGACGGCATTGTGGCCGCCATCATGGCGCTGGGCCGACTGGGTGTGGATGCCGGAGAAACCGTATTTACCGACTATGAATTTACTTTTGTGTGACGTCGCCCCGTCACAAACATGGAGATTGAAATGATTACCCTGCAAGAAGCCAAAGCACACACTCGCGTGGATGAGGATATGGATCGGGAGGATTTGCAAATTTTGGATATGATTGCAACTGCCAAAGCGCACATTGAAAACTACCTTGGCCGCGCCTTTCCTGTCGGGGAAGACGTGCCGGCACCGGTGAAATCGGCTGCGCTGTTGCTGTTTGCGGATCTCTACGAAAACCGTGAAGGCCAGCAAGACGTCGTTCTGTACACCAACAGGACATTTGCGCTGCTGTTAAATCCCTACAGATTGATGAGCATCTAAACAACACCGCCCAATTAGTCCACAGAAAGTCCACAAACGAAAAAGCCGACCTCTAAGAGTCGGCTTTGTTCGCTGTAAGTGCTTGATTGCACTAACTAAATTCTGGTGGAAAGTGCAAGTTTCGAACTTGCGACCCCTGCAGTGTGAATGCAGTGCTCTACCCCTGAGCTAACCTTCCGTTTTGTTTCTCGTTTTATTTCCTCTTGCGCCGACCGCGTTGCAGAAAAACTGCTGCGCCGTGAAGCGGCCCGAATTATCTCACAGAACAATCGAAATAAACAAGCCTCTCGACACGCACTTAACTATTTTCTGTTTCCGCCGGTACCGCACGCCATACGCAAGCGCCCTTGACCTGCTTGTCGAGCCCGTCCAGCAAGGCTTCGTGCAAACCGATCTCTTCTTCGCCGGCGGGCTTGACGATGATATCGGCCAGCGGGGTCAGCGCCAGTTCTGCCAGTGAAGCGCCGTCTTCGTCGCTGTCGCCGAGGTCCATGGTCAGGGAATTCTGGCCGCGCGTTAGCGCCAGATAGACTTCTGCCAGCAAGGCGGCATCCAGCAAACCGCCGTGCAAGGTGCGGTGGGCGTTGGAAATACCGTAGCGGTCGCACAGCGCATCGAGCGAGTTGCGGCGGCCGGGATGGATTTCCTTGGCCATTTGCAGGGAGTCGATCACATTGCTGACGTGCTCCTTGAATGGCGGCAAGCCGAGCAGCTTGAATTCGGCGTCGAGAAAGCCGACGTCAAAGGTGGCGTTGTGGATGATGATTTCCGCATCGCGCACATACTCGATGAACTCGTTCGAGATTTGCGCGAACTTCGGTTTGTCGCTCAGGAATTCGGTGGTCAGTCCGTGCACCGCCAGCGCGCCTTCTTCCGAATCGCGCTCGGGATTGATGTACAGGTGCAGATTGTTGCCGGTCACCTGGCGGTTGAGCAACTCAACACAGCCGATTTCAATGATGCGGTCGCCGCTGCGCGCATTCAGTCCGGTCGTTTCGGTATCGAGAACGATTTGTCGCATAACACTCTGCCTTTATTTATTGCTTGCTTTGTTGCTTGCTTTGCTGCCGCGGCCGGCACTGACCGGCAGCGGTATTTATTGCCGCGGCGCCAGCTCCACACCGCGATTGGCCAACTGGTCGGCGCGCTCATTGCCGGCGTGACCGGCATGACCCTTGATCCAGCGCCATTCGATCTTGTGCTGCGCCTGCGCCGCATCCAGCGCCTGCCAGAGGTCGACATTCTTGACCGGTTCGCGCGCAGCGGTTTTCCAGCCGCGCGCCTTCCAGCCGTGAATCCATTCACTGATGCCCTTTTGCACATACTGGCTATCCGTGAATACCGTGACGTCGCACGGCCGCGTCAATGCATTCAAGGCCTCAATCACCGCCTTCAGTTCCATGCGGTTGTTGGTGGTATTGCGTTCGCCGCCGCACAATTCCTTTTCGTGGCCGCCTGCAATCATCAGCGCACCCCAGCCGCCGGTGCCGGGATTGCCCTTGCAGGCGCCATCGGCATAAATCACTACTTTGTCGCTGCTGATTTCTTTTACTTCATCCATGCTTGCTTCTACTCCGATTTGTGTATTTTGTTGGTGGCCGGCACCCCTTTCGGGGCCTTGATCTTTTGTTTGCTCCAGGCCGGTCCGATCAGGCGCATGCCCTGCACCCGCTTGATCGCCTGCACCATATAGACCGCGCCCAGATAGGGCCACCAGCGATCGCCGGCCGGTTCCATGAAACTGAAGCGCTCCAGCCATGCCTCGGTTGCCAGTGGCGGTGCATAACACAGGAAATGCCCGCGATTGACTTCCATATTCAGCAACTTGAGCCAGTCTTTCAGGCGCGGCAGGCGAATGAACTCACCGTTCTGCGGCAAAAAGTGCGCGCCGGTCAAACGGCCGGCGGCCTGGCGCATGCCCCACAAGCTGGTGGGATTGAAACCGCAGATGATAACCTGCCCCTCCGGAATCAGCACCCGCTCCACCTCGCGCAATACCTGATGCGGCTCGGCAATGAATTCCAGTACGTGCGGCAGCACCACCAGATCCAGACTCTGACTGGCGAACGGCAATTCCGTGAAGTCATGCGCCACCACCATCGGAATCTCGCGCCCCGGCACCGCCACCGCCGGCACACAGGTATCGGTCAGCCAGCGATAGGGCATGCGGTTGGCTTCCAGCGCGTTGATCTGCGGCAAACCGATCTGCACCGCATTGAAGCCGAAAATATCGGCCGTCAGGGAATTGAGCAAACTCTGCTCACGTGTGCGGACGTAACTACCCATTGGCGTTTGCAGCCAGGTATCGAGGGCTATAATTGATTTTTCCGACATTGCATCCATCGCGAGCCCTATGCCAGCCTTCCCGAAAAATTCATTAAGTGTGTTGACCGTTCCGGCATTCGACGACAACTACCTGTGGTTGATTCACGATGGCGTTCATGCCGCCGTGGTCGATCCCGGCGATGCCGGACCGATCCTGGCCGCCCTTGAAGCACATGGCTTGTCACTGGTCGCTATTCTACTGACTCATCACCATGCTGACCATGTCGGCGGCGTACCGCAATTGCTGAAACACGCCAAAGTCCCTGTTTATGGGCCGGCCCATGAAAATATCGCGACCGTCACGGTACCCCTCGGCGAAGGTGACACGGTATATATCGAGCAACTGGCGCTGACCTTGTCGGTACTTGATGTGCCCGGCCACACGCGCGGCCACATTGCCTATGTTGCCGCTGAGCAGCACTGGCTGTTTTGCGGCGACACCCTGTTTGCCGGCGGCTGCGGCCGCCTGTTTGAGGGCACGCCGGCGCAGATGCTGAACTCTCTTGCCAAACTGGCATCATTGCCGGGCGCCACCAAAGTCTATTGCGCCCACGAATACACCCTGTCGAATCTGCGCTTTGCGCGTGAAGTCGAACCCGGCAACCCGCTGCTGACACAACGCATCGCCGACGAGCAAGCCAAACGTGATCGCGGCCAGCCCACCGTGCCCTCCACCATTGCGCTGGAGCAGCAGACCAATCCGTTTCTGCGTGCGACCGAAGCGGCCGTGATTGCCCGCCTGCAGGCCGCCGGCCGGCTGGCCGAAGCCGGACCGGTGGCAGCGCTGGCGGCGCTGCGCGAATGGAAGAATGTCTATAAATAATATGCATTGTCCCGCCAGTTGCATCCTGCTTGCCATCTTTGCCACACAAATCTCAAGCGAATCAAGGGCTTAAGCTTTGTAACAAGCATCAAGTTTTACTTGACTGGGCAAAAGGGGCTTACGTACACTCCATCATTATTTTCAAATCTTCATCGGCTTTCTTCATTGGCTTACAGGCTGTTTCAGCAGCAATGGGCGCGGCGCCACAGGCGCTGCAAGCCGGACAGCACACTTCCAACCCGCTTCGGAAGTGCCGCGATATTGAACTGAAACAACTTATCAGGCCTCAGGCACAGGACCCCGCATCCATGCAGCGAACATTCAAGAAACTGGCTATTGCCGCACTCTTCTCTCTTGGTACCCCGCTCCTCGTCCACGCCAACGACATTTCGATTTACCCCGCGCCGTTCAACGCCATCAATCCCAACGATCCGACTTCCGCCCTGCCGGGCATGCAAGATATCGACGTCTGGGCCCGCATTCGCAAGGGTTTTGCCATTCCCGATCTGGAAAATCCGCTGGTGGATTCGCAAACCCAGTGGTACAGCTCGCGTCCCGACTATATTCAACGCACGACCGTGCGCGCTTCGCGCTATCTGTTCCACGTTGTCCAGGAACTGGAAAAGCGCGGCATGCCGACCGAACTGGCACTGCTGCCGTTCATCGAATCGGCGTTCAATCCGCAAGCGTATTCGACCGCCAAAGCCGCCGGCATGTGGCAATTCATTCCCTCTACCGGGCGTGATTACAACCTCAAGCAAAACATGTTCACCGACGAGCGCCGCGATGTACTGGCCTCGACCGATGCCGCACTGACCTATCTGCAAAAGCTGTATGGCATGTTCGGCGACTGGCAACTGGCGCTGGCGGCATACAACTGGGGCGAAGGCTCGGTACAGCGCGCCATCAACAAGAACCTGGCAGCCGGCCTGCCGATCGACTTCAACAGCCTGTCGGCGCTGATGCCGAATGAAACCCGCAATTACGTGCCGAAGCTGCAGGCAGTCAAGAACATCATCGCCACCCCCGGCGAATACGGCATCGATCTGCCCAAGGTCGATAACCAGCCGTACTTCGTGACCATCGGCAAGACCCGCAATATCGACGTCAAGGTCGCCGCGCAACTGGCCGAACTGTCGCTCGATGAATTCAAGGCGCTCAATCCGCAATTCAACCGTCCGGTGATCATCGGCGGCGACGATACCAAGATTCTGCTGCCGGAAAGCAATGCCGAGAAATTCAAGGCCAATATCGGCAAGTGGACCCAGACACTGTCGTCATGGACTGCGCACACCGTATCGAGCGCCCGCGAGCGCATCGAAACCATCGCCAGCAAGTTCGGCACCACGCCGGACGTGATCCGCAGCGTCAACCAGATTCCGCCACGGATGGTGCTCAAGGCCGGCTCCACGATTCTGGTACCGAAGACCGAGGCGCTGGCGGAAAACGATATCACCCAGGAAGTCGCCGACAACGCCCGCATGGCGATTGCGCCGGATGTGCCGGATACCCGCCGCATCTACGTCAAGGCCGGCAAGCGCGATACGCTGGCGTCGATTGCCGGACGCTACCGCGTCAGCGTGGCGCAGATCAAGCAATGGAATGGTTTGCATCGTGATGTTCTGGCCAATGGTCAGAGCCTGCAATTGCAGGTTGCCAACACGGCAGCCGCCGGTCCGGTACGCGTGCGTCAGGTCGTGCATTCGCCTGCCAAACCGATTCGCAAGGCACCGGTGATTGCCAAGAACAACCGCAATACAACGATCAAGAAAGCCTCCACGGCGCCGATCACGCTGGCTTCCGAACGCGGCACGCGAAAACAGTAAAACACCAGCAACACGAACGATACCGGTAGTAATCGTAAAAAGCCCCGCGATGTTGTGTCGCGGGGCTTTTTTGTGTCTTGCGCCAGACGTTGCCATCGGAAGACCAGGTCAGCGCCCGCCTGCAATCAGCAATCACCAGTCAGCGAGTAAAGTCGGCTTCGTTGTCTGAATAGCGTTCCGCGATCGCCAGAAACTCATTCTGGATGTGCAAAAAAGCATCCACGATATCCGGATCAAAATGTTGGCCGCGTCCCTGCCGGATAATGTCGACCGACTTGTCATGCGGGAATGGCGGCTTGTAGATGCGGCGCGATATCAACGCATCATAGACATCGGCCAATGCCATCAGGCGCGCCGACAACGGGATGTTTTCCCCGGCCAGCCCTTCAGGATAACCACTGCCATCCCAACGCTCCTGATGGTAATGGGCGATTTCCCGCGCCAGTCGCAAAAAACTGCTGGGCGTATCGAGTACCTTCTCGGCGGCGGCAATGGCATCACGTCCCAGTGTCGTATGGGTTTTCATGATGTCGAATTCTTCCGTCGTCAGTTTGCCCGGCTTGAGCAAAATCCGGTCGGGAATGCCGACCTTGCCGATATCGTGCAGCGGCGCGGATTTGAACAGCATCTGTATCGTATCGTCATCAAGCACGGCGGCAAATTTCGGATGCGACTGCAATTGCTTCGCCAGCAAACGGACATATTGCTGGGTGCGGCGGATATGGTTGCCGGTTTCGTTGTCGCGGGTTTCTGCCAACGACGCCAGGGCCATGATGGTGGCATCCTGAATCAATTGCAGATCATGCGTGCGGCGCTCCACTTCCTGCTTCAGAAACAGGTTCTTGTCTTCCAGAAAATCGGCCACCGCTTTCAGCTTCAAATGCGTTCTGACGCGCGCCATCACGATCGGCGGCGAAATCGGCTTGACGATGTAATCCACCGCGCCGACGTCGAAGCCGATCTGCTCATCCTCGATCTCGGCCTTTGCCGTCAGAAAGATGACCGGGATCTTGACCGTTCTGGGATCGCTGTGCAGGCGGCGGCAAACGTCAAAGCCGCTGATGCCGGGCATCATGACATCGAGCAGAATCAGGTCCGGCAAACTGTCGCCACTCAGGATCTGCAGCGCCCGCTCGCCGCTGTTGGCGATCCTGACGTGATAGTCGTTTGCCAGCAAACCATTCATCACGCTCAGGTTCTCCACCGTATCGTCCACCACCAGAATGGTCTGACGGTTTTCATCCCCATGAACATTGCTCATGATTTCATCTCCGACAAATGGACACCGCTTGCCGCAGCCGCCCGTTGCAATTGTTCCAGCGCAGCCACGAAATCAAAATTGATTACTGCCTTTTCGAATTTCATATAGTCGCCGTTCGCAAACAGCGTGCGCAGGGTCGCTGCGTGATCGAGAAAATACTCGACCGCCTCGCCGTCGCTTGCCGCCAGCAGCGAGGCCAGATGTCCCAAGTAGCCGGACGTCGCATCCGATGCTGCGGCGTGACGCGGATGTTCAGTGCCCAGCACCTGGTGCAAGCGAGCCACGGCTTGCCGCAATTCCTGTGCAAATGCAGGCAACGCCGCCTGGTGGCCGTGACTTTCCTTGATGGCTTTTTCCAGCAACGCCGCCGCGGCTTGCAACTGCACCAGGCCGATGCTGCCGGCCACGCCTTTGAGGGTATGCGCCACACGTTCGGCGGTCACCAGATCATCGGCATCCAGCGCGACCGTGATGCGCGTGGCAGCATCGGCTTCTTCCTCGCAAAATTGCCGCAACAGGCGCAGGTATAACACCCGGTTGCCGGCCACCCGCTTGAGGCCGGTGGCGTAATCGAGTCCGGCCACCTCCAGAAAACCGAGATCATCTTCGGCCAGCGGTGCCACCGGATAGGCTTCCTCCAGTGCGCGGCCGGTCCAGCGTGCCAGCGTTTCGAACAAGGCCTGCGGCTCAATCGGTTTCGAGACATGATCGGCCATGCCGACCGCAATGCATCGTTCGCGTTCTTCGGCCAGCGCATGCGCGGTAATCGCAATGATCGGCACGCCATCGAATCGGGCGTCGGTACGAATGATGCGGGTCGTTTCGACGCCATCCAGTATCGGCATCTGCACATCCATCAGCACCGCATCGTAGGCCGACGGGCCATCGGTGAGCAGGCGCTCCACCGCTTGCTGGCCGTCGCTGACGACCGTGACCAGGGCGCCGCTGCCGTGCAGCAACTCGGAGGTGATCTGCTGGTTGATTTCGTTATCTTCTGCCAGCAATACGCGCAAGCCCTGCAACACCGGCGATTGCTGAGCCGCCGGTAGCGATACCGGCGTGATGCAAGCTTGCGGACCAAAGATGCGCAACGTCGCGTCGAGCAACGATGACTGGCTCACCGGCTTGACCAGAAAGGCATCCACCCCGGCTTCTTCTGCTTCCTTGCGGATTTCTTCGCGACCAAATGCGGTGACCATGATGAGCCGGGGCGGATGTCGCTCCAGCCGGATTTTGCGGACGGTTTCCGTGCCGTCCATGACCGGCATTTTCCAATCCACGAAGACGGCATCGAACGGGTGATCCAGCGCCGCCTGCCGAATCGCCTGCAACGCTGAAGCCCCCGATGCCACCGCACTGGCGGAAAAACCCAGCCAGCGCAATTGCTCTGACAGGATATCGCGCGCCGAGGCGTTGTCATCAACTACCAGCACGCGCATGCCGCGCATTTCTGCGGGCAGCGGTTTGCGCCGCGTGACGGCCGCCTTGCTCAGGCCGAACCAGGCAGTAAAACTGAAGGTGCTGCCCTGCCCCGGCACTGAATTGACCTGAATTTTCCCGCCCATCAATTCCACCAGACGCTGGGCAATGGTGAGGCCGAGACCGCTGCCGCCATATTGCCGGGTGGTCGAACCATCGGCCTGGGTGAAGGCCTGAAACAGCCGCGCCATCTGCTCTGCGGTCATGCCAATGCCGGTATCCCGGACCTCGAAGCGCAAGCGCACCATGTCACCGCCGCGTTCCAGTTCGCGTACCGCAATCAGAATCTGTCCATGCTCGGTGAACTTGACGGCGTTGTTGACCAGATTGGTGAGAATCTGGCCCAGCCGCAGCGGATCGCCAATCAACGTGTGCGGTACGTCCTCGCCGCTGTCGAACAAAAATTCCAGGCCTTTGTCGGTGGCTTTTTGCGCCACCAGCGCCGATACCTTGTCCAGCACTTCATCGAGTGAAAAGTTGATGCTTTCGATATCCATCTTGCCGGCTTCGACCTTGGAAAAATCGAGGATGTCGTTGATCACGCCCAGCAACGACGCGCCGGCATTGTGAATCTTGGACAGGTAATCGCGCTGGCGCGCGGTCAGTTCCGTCTTGAGCGCCAGATACGACATGCCGATAATGGCATTCATCGGCGTGCGGATTTCGTGACTCATGTTGGCCAGGAACATCGATTTGGCCTGGGTCGCTTCTTCTGCCGCACTCTTCGCCTCGAACAAGGCTTGTGCCACGCCGCGCTCACTCTCGCGCAAGGCAACCATGCGCGCATACAGCATGCCGTTTTCCAGCAATAAGGCGATCAGCACCAGACTGGCCGCCAGCAATCCGTAAATTCTGCCGGCATAAAACCCGAGGTCGAAACGACCGCCATTGAACACGGCCGACAGCGCCACATCCAGTATCCAGGCAAACATCACGACGATCAGCCACAGATCCAATACCGTTTGCAGCCGTCGCCATATCAGCAGCAGCGCGATAATGCTGAGTCCCCAGACGATGCCAACGATTGCCAGCATGTTCGGCGTGTAAAGATTGTTGATGATGATTTCCGGCAAATAGTGCTGCCCGGCGATCACGGCCCACGTCGAACCGACGACCGTCAGCAACACCAGAGCGATGCAGAAAGTGATGACCGTGAGCGTGCTGCGATGCGACCATACTTTGACGGTATTGTCTTTGAACAGCGCGTAGAACATGACCAGCAACGGAAAGCCGCCATGCCAGAGCATGTACAGCCAGGCAGTGGTTTGCCTGCCGCCGCCCAGCACGCCATACTCGGCCAGCAAACCGGGAAAGCTCAGGGCATGGGCAATCGCCGCAAATGCCGCGAACAAATAACCGCTGGCCAGCACCAGCAACGCCCGCGAACGCAGAATGCCGACCTGGCCGAACAACAGGACTGCGGTGGTCAGATCGATGACAATCAGCGCCGACTGATACGCCGGTATGAAAGACGGTATTACGCCCAATGGCATTTTTACGAATGGCAGCGCAACGGCAAACACCATCGCCGACAGCACCATGACAGCCAGCGCCAGTCTGCGCCCGCTGCGGGTTGCCGGCGAAGTGGTCAAAAAGCTGAGGTCGCCATATGCTGCCATACGCTGCTGTTCCATAAGAGCCGTGCTCCTTATGCTGTCGCTGCAATATCTGGTGATGTAGACGGAAAATCGGTCGGTGCTGCGGGTTGCCGCATCAATGCCTGTATCTGAATGCGCCGGCCCTGATCAGTGCGATTGCCGGCAAGGCGGCAATGCAGATACAGACCACGCATTGAGCTTGATGATTGTTATCTTTCAGACAATATCGAATTGCAACGGAATTTGTACTGCTTTATAGCATTTCCCGTAATCGGCGTGTAGAAAATAGTCTGCCGGTGTCTGACACGGAGCCGCAGGTCACGGTGCAGGTCCGCACGATCCTCAGCCCGGCACCCCGGCATCCGCATAGGTAGCCGCCGCCAGCAAACGCTGGGTGTAGCCGTGGCTGGGACGTTCCAGTACCGTGACAGCGCTGCCGCTTTCCACCACCTTGCCATCTTTCATGACCAGCACCTGATGCGCCATGGCGCGGATCACGGCCAGATCATGACTGATGAACAGATAGGCCAGACCATGCTTGCGCTGCAACTGCGCCAGCAATTGCAAGACTTGCTGCTGTACAGTGACGTCCAGCGCCGAGGTCGGTTCATCGAGCAAGATCAGTTCGGGCTTGAGCACGAGCGCGCGGGCAATCGCAATACGTTGGCGCTGGCCGCCGGAAAATTCATGCGGATAACGGCTCAGCATATCGGTCGACAAGCCGACCTCCTCCAGTCCGGCGACCACCGCCGCGCGCAACCCGGCAGCGCTGAGCTGCGGCTGATGCAAGGCCAGTCCTTCACCGACAATCTGCTCAATGGTGCGGCGTGGGGACAGCGAGGCATAGGGATCCTGAAACACCACTTGCATGCGCGAGCGCAACGGCCTGATGGCAGCGGCCGACATATTGCTCAAGACTTGGCCGTCGAAGCCGATATGGCCGCTGGTAGTCGCGCTCGACAAGCGCAACAACGCCATGCCCAAGGTCGACTTGCCAGAGCCCGATTCACCTACGATGCCCAGCGTTTCACCTTTGTGCAATTGCAGATCGACATCATCCACGGCGACAAACGCTTGCTTGCGGAACCAGCCCTTGTCGATGGCAAAGGTGCAACGCAATTTCCCGGCCTGCAATAACAGCGGTGCCTGCGCCGGCAGGTCGTCGACACTGCGGCGCGGTTGACTGGCCAGCAGCTTTTTGGTGTACGGCTGTTGCGGCGCCGAGAACAATTGCCCGGTATCGGCGACTTCCACCAGCCGGCCTTTTTCCATGACGCCGACGCGGTCGGCAAAATGCCGCACCAGATTGAGGTCATGCGAAATGATCAGCACCGCCATGTTTTCATCGCGCTGCAACTGGTTCAGCAATTCCAGTATCTGCACCTGAATCGTGACATCAAGCGCGGTGGTCGGCTCGTCGGCGATCAGCAGCTTGGGGCGGCATGCCAGTGCCATGGCGATCATCGCGCGCTGGCGCTGGCCCCCCGACAATTGATGCGGGTATGCCAGCGCCCGCCGCGCCGGTTCCGGAATACCGGTTTTTTCCAGCAAGGCGACAGTACGTTGCGCCGCCGCCCTGGTGCTCAATCCTTCGTGCTGCATCAACACTTCGGCAATCTGATTGCCGATGGTGAACAAGGGATTGAGCGCCGTCATCGGCTCTTGAAAAATCATGGCAGCATCATTGCCGCGCACCTGGCGCATGGCGTTTTCCGACTTCTGCAAAACGTCATCGCCATTGAACAGAATGCGACCGTCGTAGTGCGCATCCTGATTCAGACGCAAAATCGATAAGGCACTCACGGTCTTGCCGGAACCGGACTCGCCGACCAGCGCAAATTTTTCACCGGCGGCGACCGAGAAGCTGACATCATCGACCACGACAGTGCTGCCGAAGCGCACCGTCAGATTATGGACATCGAGCAGATTCATGCTTTCCTCCGGACATCCAGGGCATTGCGCAAACCATCACCGATATTGGTCAGCAACAGCAGGGTCACGGTCAGCACGATAAAGGTGGATAAGGAAATCCACCAGGCATCGAGATTATCCTTGCCCTGCGCCAGCAACTCGCCCAGGCTCGGCGTCGGCGGCGGCACGCCCAGTCCCAGAAAATCGAGACTGGTCAGTGCCAGAATCGCGGCGCTCATGCGGAACGGCAAAAACGTGACGATCGGCGTCAGGCTGTTCGGCAACACATGACGCCAGATGATTTGCAGATTCGACAAACCCAGCGCGCGTCCGGCCTGCACATATTCCAGATGACGGTTGCGCAGGAAGTCGGCGCGCACGTAATCCGACAACCCCATCCAGCCGAACAAGGACAAGAGCAGCAACAACAAACCCAGGCTGGGTTCGAAGATCGATGAAAAGATGATCAGCAGATACAGCTCCGGCATCGAGCTCCAGATTTCCATGAAGCGCTGGAACAATAAATCGGTGCGGCCGGCAAAGTAGCCCTGAATCGCGCCGGTGATCAGCCCCAGCACGACACCGGTGAGCGTCAGCGCCAACCCGAACAGAATCGAAATGCGAAAGCCGTATAACAAACGCGCAAACACGTCACGTCCGCGATCATCGGTGCCAAGCCAGTTTTCGGAAGATGGCGGAGCCGGATTGGGCGCTTTGGCAAAATAATTGAGGGTATCGAAACGGTAATTATTGAGCGGATAGATGGCCCAGTTGCCGGGCTTGCGGAATTGGTCGCGGATGAACGGATCGAGATAATCGGCGGGTGATTCGAAATCGCCGCCAAACGCTTTTTCCGAATAGTCATGCACAATCGGGAACAGCAACTTGCCGTTATAACTGGCCACCAGCGGCTTGTCGTTGGATAGCAGCTCGGCGCCCAGACTGATCACGAACAGCAGCAGAAAGATGATCAGGCTCCAGTAGCCGCGCCGGTTTTGGCGAAAGCGCAGCCACAGGCGACGCCATGGAGAAATCGACGGCGCCGGTGCCGGCCCGGCAGCGGGCAATGGCGCCGCGTCAACGACAGGGGTCTCGACAGAAACGTTCATTGCGCCAGACTTTCAAACTGGACCCGCGGGTCCGCCCAGACATAGCACAAGTCGCCAAGCAACTTGACCACCAATCCGATCAGCGTAAACAAGTACAGGGTGCCCATGACGACCGGATAGTCGCGCCGTATCACTGACTCATACGACAGCAAGCCGAGGCCGTCGAGCGAGAACAAGGTTTCGATCAACAGACTGCCGGTAAAGAAAGCGCCGACAAACGCGGCCGGAAAACCGGTGACCAGTGGAATCAGCGCATTGCGAAACACATGCTTGTACAGCACCTTGCGCTCGCTCAGGCCCTTGGCGCGCGCGGTCAATACATACTGCTTGCGTACTTCGTCGAGAAAGGTATTCCTGGTCAGCATGGTCATGATGGCAAACGCACCGGCCACGGACGCCAGCACCGGCAAGGTGATGTGCCACAGATAATCGGTGATCTTGCCCATGGTGCTGAGCGTATCCCAGTTATCCGAAGTCAGGCCGCGCAACGGAAACCATTGCAGGAAACTGCCGCCGCCAAACACCACCAGCAAGAACACCCCGAGCACAAAGCCGGGAATCGAATAACCGATCAGCACCAGCGCGCTGGTCCAGCCATCGAAGCGGCTCCCCTCGCGCACCGCTTTGGCGATGCCGAGCGGCACCGAAATCAGATAGGTCAGGAAAAAGGTCCACAAGCCGATGGAGATGGATACCGGCAACTTGGATTTGACCAGCGTCCAGACATCCGCGTGATGATAAAAACTCGTGCCCAGATTGAAGGTGGCAAAGCCCTTGAGCATTTGCCAGAAACGTTCCAGCGGTGGTTTGTCGAAACCGTACAGCGCCTGAATTTCCTTGACGCGTTCGGGGTCGACGCCTTGGCGGCCGCGATATTGGGAAGCGCCGCCGCCGGATGCTTCGCCGCCGGCGCGCAAGCCTTTCATCTCGGTCAAGGCTTGCTCGACCGGACCGCCCGGTACAAACTGCACCACGGCAAAGGTAATCGCCACCACGCCGAACAGCGTCGGCAGCATCAGCAAGATGCGCTTGAGAATGTAGGACCAGATATTCATGGTGTCAAACCCCTTGATTGACGGCCAACCTTGCGAGACGGGATGCAGTTCGGTTTCATTTCGGTTTCGCTTCCCACCAGATTGAAATCAGATAAGGGTCGGCCTGGTAATACAAAGGCAATTGCGCCGGCATGCCGAAGCGGTTGCGATAGGCGATCCGGTGCGTGGATGAATACCACTGCGGCACCACGATGTATTTGTTGAGCAAGACCCGGTCCAGACCGCGTGCCGCCGCCACCAGATCCTTGCGGGTATCGGCCGCCACCAGCGCCTCCACCAGCTTGTCGACCACCGGATCCTTGAGACCCCAGACGTTGCTGGAACCCTTTTCATCGGCCGCCTTGGAACCGAACATGTCGAACATTTCATTGCCCGGGCTGCTGACATCGGGGAAGCGGATGCTGGTCATGTCGTAGTCAAACTCGTCCATGCGCTTGGCGATCAGTGCGTAGTCCGCCGTGCGTTGCGTGACTTCGATGCCGAGTTTCCGGAGGTTGCGGATATAGATGCTGATGACGCGCGACAAGGCCGACTGGTCGTCGATGATTTCAAACGTCAGCACCTTGCCCTTGGCATTGCGCAGTGCGCCGTCGCGATATTCCCAGCCGGCCTGGCGCAACAGTTCGCGCGCCTGCAACAGGTTGGCGCGCAGCGAACCGGGCGGATCGGTATCAGGCGGAACCGGCGCTGACCCGAATACGGCCGGATCGATCTTGCCGCCGCGCGCCTTGATCGATTCCAGCAGCTTCAGCTCTTCGTCTTGCGGCACGCCGGTGGCGGCCAGATCGCTGTTGCTGAAGAACGAGTAAATCCGTTTGTACTGACCGTAAAACAGTTGCCGGTTCATCCACTGGAAATCCAGCGCCAGCGCCAATGCCTGACGCACCCGGATGTCTTGAAACTGCTCGCGCCGCAGATTCATCACGAAGCCCTGCATGCCGGCGCCATTGGAATGGACCAGCTCGCGCTTGATGATTTCCCCGCTGCGAAACCTGGGCCCGTTGTAATTGCGCACCCAGTTCTTGGCGCTGTATTCCACCACCACATCGAACTCGCCAGCCTTGAATGCTTCCAGCCGCGCCACATCGTCTTTGTAAAAACGATAGGCCACCCGTTCGAAGTTGTACATGCCTTTGCGTGAAGGGATATCGGTGCCCCAGTAATCCGGGTTGCGTTTATAGCTGATGCTGCGGCCGAGATCGTATTTTTCGATCACATACGGTCCGGTGGTGACCGGCGCTTGCAGCGCGATGGCATCGAACGCGACGCCGGCCGCCCACTTTTTGGAAAACACCGGCACCGCGCCGACGATCAGCGGCAATTCGTGATTCTGGGTCTTGAACTCGAAACGCACGGTTTGCGCATCGACCACCACGCATTGCTTTACCTCGGCGAACATCGACTTGAATTGCGGCGCGCCTTTGGCGATCAAGGTATCGAAGGAATATTTGACATCAGCGGCCGTGACCTTGTCGCCGTTATTGAAGCGTGCCTTGGGGTGCAGATGGAAAGTGATCGCCATGCGGTCCGGCGCCAGACGCATATCGTCGGCCAGCAAACCGTACATGGTCGCCACTTCGTCCGACGACGCAACCGTCAGCGACTCGAACATCAGCGTCGAGACCCCGGCAGCGGCCACGCCCTTGAGCGAAAACGGATTGAATTTATCGAAACTGCTGCGACGGTCGGGATTGGCCAGATGCAAGGTGCCGCGCTTGGGCGCGTCCGGATTGACGTAATCGAAATGGGTAAACGAGGCGGGATACTTGGGCGTGTCGTACAGGGAAAATGCGTGCTCCGCCGAGGCTGTTGCGCTGGCGCCGAGCAAACCCAGCAGCACGCTCAGCTGGAATACGGAAGAAATGAGTTTATGCATGCGTCCTGTACAAATAGGGATTGAGCCATTTGCCGGCATGCCGCGGCCGGATGCCGTGCCGCCTGCGGCAGCGCCCTATTCTACCCAATAGAAGTGACTCTATGGCAAGACAATCGGCATTTGCGCCGAAAAGTTGCCGCCATGACGGCAAGCTTCTACAATCTTGTCCAGTTCAGCGGCGAATCTTCGCAAATCATCAATATAACGCTCGCATTTTCATCGCGCCCCTCAGGCGGCGCGCATCACTCGGAGTCCACATGGCATTTCTGCAAGGCAAAAAAATCCTGATCACCGGCTTGTTGTCGAACCGTTCCATCGCCTACGGCATCGCCCAGGCGTGCAAGCGCGAAGGCGCGGAGCTGGCGTTCACCTATGTCGGCGAACGTTTCAAGGAGCGCATCACCAATTTCGCCAGGGAATTCGACAGTGAACTGATCTTTGATTGCGACGTCGGCAACGATGCGCAGATCAATGCCTTGTTTGCCGACCTCGGCAAATCCTGGGAGCAGCTCGACGGCCTGGTGCACGCCATCGGTTTCGCGCCCAATGAAGCCATTGCCGGCGATTTCCTGGAAGGCTTGTCGCGCGAAGGATTCAAGATCGCCCACGATATTTCGGCCTACAGCTTTCCGGCCATGGCCAAAGCGGCATTGCCGCTGCTGCGCCCGAACTCGGCCCTGCTGACGCTGACCTATCTCGGCGCCGACCGCGTCGTGCCCAACTACAACACCATGGGTCTGGCCAAGGCCTCGCTCGAAGCCAGTGTGCGTTACCTGGCCGAATCGCTCGGCCCCAAGGGCGTGCGCGTCAATGGCGTTTCGGCCGGTCCGATCAAGACGCTGGCCGCCAGCGGCATCAAAGGCTTCGGCAAGATCCTCGGGTTCGTCGCCGCCAATGCGCCGCTGCGCCGCAACGTAACGATTGAAGATGTCGGCAATGCCTCGGCCTTCCTGTTATCCGATCTGGCCGGCGGCATTACCGGTGAAATCACTTACGTCGACGGCGGCTTTTCGCGCGTGGTGGGCGGCATCAGCGAGTAAGCGGGCAAACCGGAGCAAAGCAGCAAAACGACGAAATAGGGACACAGAGTGCGTGCCAAAGCCGTCGTTTTACTGTATCATCCGGTTTGTGCGTTGCAATACAGCGCACGCTCTGGCTGCTACAGCAGTAGCTCTATATAGCATCAAGCAGCTTCGCAAGCCTTAACCTGTCGAATGCGACAGTAAGTAGTAAAAGCCCTCCCGCCTTGTGTGTCCCTGATTCATTGACGAGACACCGTCCCGGCGCAAAGCTTTTGTGCCGAAATTTCTTTGTATTTTTTTCATAGTCATTTCGTTGGTTGGCGTTGCTTTATTGCGTTTATCGCAACTGTTCTGTGTCTGCGTGCGTGTTGTCAAACCCGCTGCGCGGCTCTGCATTTGCCAGACGCTCACAATTTACGAAAGAGAACATGACTTTTGAATCACTAGGCCTGCACGCGTCCATTATCAAAGCCCTGACTGACGCTGGTTATACCCAGCCGACATCGGTGCAGGAACAGGCCATCCCTGCCGCCATCGCTGGCAAGGATCTGCTGGTTTCCTCGCAAACCGGTTCGGGCAAGACTGCCGCCTTCATGCTGCCAGCCCTGCACAAATTCGCTTCGCTGCCGCCAGCACCGGTCGGCGCCAAGACACCTAACCAGGAAACCCAGGCCGCACGTGCCCGCGGTGACCGTCCACGTTTCCGTCCGGCACAGCCAAAGATGCTGGTGCTGACACCAACCCGCGAACTGGCATTGCAAGTGACTACGGCCACTGACAAGTATTGCGCTCACATGCGTCGCCTGAAGGCAGTGTCGATTCTGGGCGGCATGCCTTATCCGAAGCAAATGCAATTGCTGTCGCGCAATCCTGAAATTCTAGTGGCAACACCAGGTCGTCTGATCGACCATATGGATTCCGGCAAGATCGACTTCTCGCAACTGGAAATTCTGGTGCTTGACGAAGCCGACCGCATGCTGGACATGGGTTTCATCGACGATATCGAAAAGATCGTCGGCGCCACTCCGGCCACTCGTCAAACCATGCTGTTCTCGGCTACGCTGGATGGCGTCGTCGGCAACATGGCCAAGCGCATCACCAACAATCCGCAAGTGATCCAGATCGCTGGCTCGGCAACCAAGCACGAAAACATTTCGCAACGGGTTCACTTCGTTGACGATCTGTCGCACAAGAACCGTATCCTCGATCACCTGCTGCGCGACGTGACCATGGATCAGGCAGTTGTCTTCACCGCTACCAAGCGTGATGCCGACACCATCGCCGACCGTCTGAACATCGCCGGTTTCGCTGCTGCCGCATTGCATGGCGACATGCATCAGGGCGCACGCAACCGTACACTGGACAGCCTGCGTCGCGGCCAGGTCCGGGTTCTGGTTGCTACTGACGTCGCCGCCCGCGGTATCGACGTGCCAGGCATCACCCACGTGTTCAACTACGATCTGCCGAAATTCCCGGAAGATTACGTGCACCGTATCGGCCGTACCGGCCGTGCCGGTCGCAACGGCGTTGCGATCTCGCTGGTCAATCATGCTGAAGGCATGCACGTCAAGCGTATAGAACGTTTCACCAAGCAACCGATTCCGGTCGACGTCATCGAAGGCTTCGAGCCGAAGAAGTCGGCAGTACCGGCACGCAGCAATCGCAAGCCAGGCGGCTGGCGTCCAGGCGATAACCGTGGCGGCGCACGTCCGACCGGCGCCGGTGGTGGTCGCAACTTCAGCGGCAAGCCAGCAGGCGCAGGTTCGCGTCCGGATGGTGGTGGTTACAAGGGCGCACGTTCGGGCGACAGCGGTGCACGTCGCTCTTACGGCGACCGTTAATTCCGGCTCTTCCTGTTGCGCAGTACGACAACAGTGAACAATGAAAATGCCGCTTCAGTGCAAACTGAAGCGGCATTTTTCATGGACGATGCCAGTGCAAACGGCGCACGCCGGTTGCACTGCTCCGGTTGATTCAGGTACTGCAGCCGCCGCTCTTGCCATCCTGCACGCGCACCACATTGGCAGCAATTGCCTCCACCGCGCGGTCCACTGCCTTGCGCATGCCCAGCACCAGCGCATCGACACCGCCGCCGCTGACCGGCTCCACCAGCGTCAGGCTGCAAGTGGCAGTGCGGGCATCATCGGTACGCGTAATGGTCCAGGAAAATCCGGCCTGCACGTTGCCATTGCGAACCGCATCCAGTTGTCGCAACTCCACTGCAATCCGGTACGCCGGCTGATTGGCCGGACGCCCGCTGCGGGTGACGTCGATGGCGCCGAGCCGGTTGGCAATACCGCTCGCCAGTGCGTCGCGCAATTCGTTATTGAGCGGTGCCGACCAGCGGTCCTGCTCCAGAATATCGACCCGCGCATCGTCGGTACGCACCACGATCTGCGGTCGCGCCAGTCGCTCCGGCACACTGACCGGCAACACCTCGATCAACAACCGCTGCCGGGCCGGCTGTGACGCCGGCGCAGTGGCAGTAGCCGCCACCGGCCCCGCCAGCGTATAGAAACGTGTCGGACCGGTGGTCCCGCATGCGGTCAGCAGCACCGCCAGCACCGCCGCCGAAAAATAAGATGATTGCAAGCGCATCAATTGCCCTCCTGTTTACCGCGGATCAATGCTTCCGGATGTTGTTGCAGATAATCGGTCAGCACCCGGATCGAGGCTGCCGTGCGTGTCAGTTCCTGCATGGTCTGACGGATATCCTGCTGCAATGGCGCGTCGCCCGACAGCGTGTTTTCGGCTGCATTGAGGGTCTTGCGTGCGTCCTTCATGGCGGCCATGATTTCCGGCGCCACATCATTGTTCAGACGCTGTGTCAATTGCTCGGCGCTGGTCAGCGTCTTGTTCAGCGTACCCAACGTCTTTTGCAGATCGGTGCCGATCTGATCGAACGGCACCTTGCTCAGCTTGCGTGAAATTTCCGCAATCTGCGACTGGATTTCATCAAGACTGTTCGGCACGGTCGGGAATTCAAACGGGAGCTTGTCCAGATCGATCTGCACCGGCGCCGCTTTCGGGAAGAAATCGAGCGCCACATACACCTGTCCGGTCAGCAGGTTGCCGGTCCGCAACTGCGCCCGGAAGCCATGCGCCACCATGTATCGCAGGCGCTGGCCGGCGGTATACCGTGACTGCTGATTTTCCAGACTGAAGGTGCGCCCCAGCCGTTCGGGATACAACTGCACCACCACCGGCATCAGGAATTCACGGGTCTTGGGATCGTATTCGATGCCGATTGATTTCACTTCACCCAGCACCACGCCACGGAAGTCCACCGTCGCGCCCGGTGTCAGGCCGCGCAAGGATTGATTGAAATACATCAGCACCGTTTGCGGCTGACCGTCCGGCGCCTTGAGCGCTTCACCTTCGTCGGCGGCCAGCTTGAAGCTGGTATTTTCCTTGGCAATCGTGCCGGTATCGTCGTCCGGTGCGGCAAACGCGATACCGCCGAGCACCACCGTCGCCAGCGATTGCGTGTGCAATTTGAAGCCGCTGGCATTGAGTTGCATGTCGAAACCACTGGCGTGCCAGAAGCGGCTGTTCATGCCGATGAACTTGTCATACGGCGCATTGACGAAAATCCGCAAGGTCACGCCGCGGCCATCTTTATCCAGATCATAAGCCGCCAGCTGCCCCACCTTGATGCGACGGTAATACACCGGCGAGCCGATATCGAGCGAGCCGAGATCCGCCGCATGCAGCACAAACTGTTTGCCGGAGGAATCACCGGTGATGATCGGCGGCACTTCCAGGCCGTTGAATTCCTTCTTGGTTTCTTCCGACTTGCCGGCGTCGGCACCGATGTAGGCGCCCGACAACAAGGTGCTCAAGCCCGACACGCCGGAGGCCGCAACGCGCGGACGCACCACCCAGAAGCGGGTATCGGCAGCGGTAAATTTCTCGGCTTCCTTGGTCAGTTGCACGCTGGCCTTGACGTGCGACAGATCCTGGCTCAGCGAGATCGCCTGTACCACGCCGATATCGACATCCTTGTACTTGACCTTGGTCTTGCCGGCTTCCAGGCCTTCCGCCGAACTCAGCACAATGGAAATTTGCGGGCCGCGCTCAACCAGGATCTTGACCACCAGCGTCAACCCCACCACCGCCGCCACAATCGGGATCAGCCATACCAGCGACGGCAACCAATTGCGCGCCTTGGCCCGCCTGGGTTCCGGCAAAGGAGTTTCGTTTTGTTCAGTCATCATTTTCCTTTTCCACATCATCCCAGGTCAGGCGCGCATCGAAACTGAGCGACGCCAGCATGGTCAACACCACCACCGAGCCGAATGCCGCAACACCGACCCCGGCCGTTATTTTTGCAAAACCTTCAATCTGCACCAGTCCGGCCAGCAGCGATACCACGAACACATCCAGCATCGACCAGCGCCCGATGGCTTCCACCAGGCGGAACAGCCGCGCACGCTGAAAGCGCCGCCAGCGACTGCGCCGGCGCGCCATCACGGCCAGCAAGATCAGCGACACCAGCTTGAACAAGGGCACCAGAAAACTGGCAATGAAGACAATGATCGCCAGCTCCCACGAGCCGGAAACCCAGAAATAGATGATGCCGCTCATGATGGTGTCGCGCTGCTCATCGAGCAAGGTACTGGTGATCATGACCGGCATCAGATTGGCCGGGATATACATGATGCAAGCCGCAATCAGAAAGGCCCAGGTGCGATTGAGGCTGTCCGCCTTGCGTACATGGAGGCGACTATGACACACCGCGCAGCGATCACCGCGCTGCGCATCCTGCCAGACCGTTCCGCAACGATGGCAGCCGATCACGCCCACTTCGGCGGCGGTGTGGACGGCGACCGGCGACACCTCGTCGTCATCGTCATCGGCCGCGCTGAATGCCGCCGCGCTGGCAGCGCCGGGGCGTTGGCTGCCGTGATCGTTCAGGCCGTCGCTGCTCATGAAATCCGCTCCTGTTCGGCATCAATCAGTGTGCGCCACAGATAGCGCGGATTGAATGACACCACCACCGTCAGCAGAATGGTCAGCGCCGCGAACGCCCACAATGCAACGCCGGGCAAGACTGTTGCCATATTGGACAGTTTTACCAGCGCCACCAGCACTCCCAGCAGGAAGACTTCGACCATGCCCCACGGCCGCACCAGTTGCAACAATCGCAACAACGGTTTGAAGCCGGGCGGGTCGCTGCGGCGCGCACCGGGCGCCAGCAGATACAACAGCACGAAAAGTTGCACCAGAGGAAACAAGATGGTGGTCGCCAGGACCAGCACCGCCACCAGCGACATGCCGTCGCGGCTCAGCGAAACCACCGCGCCCATCAGGGTGGTCTGGCTGGTCAGGCCCTGCAATTCGATCTCGACAATCGGAAAACAGTTGGCAATCACGAACATGATGAGGCTGGCTACCGTCAATGGCAGCAGACGTTCCACCTGGCGTCCGGTATCGCGTTCGAGCTCGGCGCCGCAACGCTGACAGCGGGCGATCTCGCGCTCCCGCAGTACCGGTTTGCTGTACACCGCATCGCATTCTTCGCAGACGATCAGATCGGGTCGTTCATGCATCATGGCAATCGGGATGAAAAAAAGAATTCTAACAACATAACAACAGCGCCACGGCTTACCTACGCCCGGCGCAAAGATTTTGTCGCGGCGGCCAGATAAGACTTGACAATGACCGCGCCAATCTTCTAAAGTTGCCCAATGACTTCCGCACCACATTTCTCCCTATCACTATTGCACATCGCTGGCGCCCTGCTAGCGTTGCAACTGGTGTCGCTACTACCAGCCGCGCGCTGATCCAAGTTTCCCCTGCAGGTCCAGGCTGGCATTTATCCGAATCCGACCGTGGCGCAATCCACGCAACCGGTAAATGCAGCAAAGTTAAAACCGAATCCATTTTCTGAAAAGCCGTTCATGCATTTCAAGTCAATCTCCGCCGATGCCGTGTCCCGCGTGTTGCACGCCGTGACCGCTGCCGCGCGTGCATTGGCGCTGTTGCAAGCTGCACTGCTAAAACTACCGATCGGTTGCCTGGCCTTGCGTTAGTGGCAGTCAGGCAGCCTTCGCGCCACAAGATTGACTGAAAGACACAGTACTGAATTTACAATTTTACAGAGCAGAGGTTTACGATGATGTTAAGCAACCCGGCAACAAAATACCGCGCCTTCCCGACAATCGACTTGTCCGACCGTACCTGGCCCAATCAGTTCATTTCCAAGCCACCAATGTGGATGAGCACCGACTTGCGCGACGGCAACCAGGCCCTGATCGAACCGATGAGCCCGGAACGCAAATTGCGCTTCTTCGACATGCTGCTGCAAATCGGTCTCAAGGAAATTGAAGTCGGCTTCCCTTCCGCCTCGCAAACCGATTTCGACTTCGTGCGCAAGCTGATCGAAGAAAACCGCATTCCTGACGACGTCACCATCATCGTACTGACGCAGTCGCGCGAAGAACTGATCCGCCGTACCATCGACTCGCTGCAAGGTGCCAAGCAAGCCATCGTCCATCTTTACAATTCGGTGGCACCGGCATTCCGCAAGATCGTGTTCAACATGAGCCGCGATCAGATCAAGGAAATCGCCGTCAGCGGCACCCGCCTGGTCAAGGAACTGACCGATGCCCGTCCGGAAACCGCATGGCGCTATGAATACTCGCCGGAATCGTTCAGCACCACCGAACTCGATTTCTCGCGCGACATCTGCGACGCCGTCTGTGAAACCTGGGGGGCATCGCCGACCCGCAAGGTGATTCTGAATTTGCCATCGACCGTCGAATGCAGCACACCCAACGTGTACGCCGACCAGATCGAATGGATGCACCGCAACCTCAAGCAACGCAGCCACGCCATCATTTCGGTACACCCGCACAATGACCGCGGCACCGCCGTCGCCTCCGCCGAACTGGCGGTGATGGCTGGCGCCGAGCGCGTCGAAGGCTGTCTGTTCGGCAACGGCGAACGCACCGGCAACGTCGATCTGGTCACGCTCGGCCTGAATCTGTATACCCAGGGCGTGCATCCCGGCCTCGACTTTTCCGATATCGATTCGATCCGCAAGTGCGTCGAAGAATGCAACCAGATTCCGGTCCATCCGCGTCATCCGTATGTCGGTGATCTGGTCTTCACTGCCTTCTCCGGTTCGCATCAGGACGCCATCAAGAAGGGTCTCGCGGTACAGAAAGCCGACGCCATCTGGGAAGTGCCTTACCTGCCAATCGACCCGGCCGATCTGGGCCGCAGCTACGATGCCGTGATCCGCGTCAACAGCCAGTCCGGCAAAGGCGGCATGGCGTACTTGCTGGAACAGGAATATGGCCTGTCCTTGCCGCGTCGCCTGCAAATCGAATTCAGCCGCGCGATCCAGCGTGAAGCCGATGCCAGCGGCAAGGAAATCGCCGCCGCCGACATCCACGCCATCTTCAAGCATGAGTATCTGGAACGTCAGGCGCCGTATGCCTATCGTGCCCATCGCATGAGTGAAGATACCGCCCACGAGCAATCGATCAAGATCGAAGTCGACATCAACCGCGATGGCAAGCCAGTGACCCTGCGCGGCACCGGCAACGGTCCGATTGATGCCTTCGTCAATGCGCTGCAACTCGACATCAAGCTGATGGACTTCCACGAACACTCGATCGGCGCCGGCGCCAATGCACAAGCCGCCAGCTACATCGAACTGCGCCTCAATGAAGCGCCGACCGGCTTCGGTGTCGGCATCGATGCCAACATCGTCACCGCCTCGTTCAAAGCCGTATTAAGCGCCATCAATCGCCAGATCGCGATTGACCAAAGCGTCAATCAAGCCGCCGCGCCAACCGCGCAAGCTGCCTGATCCGGATTCGCTTACCAGCGTCCCATCCGTACCGCCGCCGGCATACCCTGCCGGCGGTTTTTTTATGCGCGCGCGGATAAGCGGGCCGGTCCTTGCCCGGACCGTTGCCCTGCCTCTTTTATTGCGGCGCTGCGGCGCTTATCCACCGCCCCTCTCCCGAGCTCCACGCAAGCGCACCAACTTATCCCCGCTTTTTGTTCACAGGCTTGTGGATAAGATGTTGGCATCCGACCTATGTCATTGATCGCAAAGACAATTGCGATCTTGCTCTCAAAGTGAAACCAGACGCGCAATCTCATCCCGGCAGCGCCGACTTATCCCCGGATTTTGTTGGCAGGCTTGTGGATAAGATGTTCACATCCAGACTATATCGTTGATTACAAAGCAGATTATTGCGTTGCACGTGAAATGCATGGCAGCAGCCCTTGTCTGCGGTCACCGACTTATCCCCGTTTTTTGTTCACAGGCTTGTGGACAAGATGTTGGCATCTGATCTATGCCCTTGATTGCAAAGCATATTCTTGCTCTGCACCAAAAGCAGGAAACACCGGCTGACCGCAACCTCCCGCATCACAAACGACCCCGGTGCGCAGTTCGGGAAAGTGCACACCGGCGGCGTAGCGTTATCCACACCGACTTATCCCCCGATTTTGTTGGCAGACTTGTGGATAAGATGTTGGCATCCGGCCTATCCCCTTGATTTCACGGCAGATTGTTGCACTGCTCTCAAAAAGGAAAAATGCCGCCTGCGGATACCTTGCAGCAATGAACTTATCCACGGATTTTGTTGGCAGCCTTGTGGATAAGGTGTTTGCATCTGACTTATGTCCTTGATTAACAACAGGATTATCTTCTTGCACATGACATGAAAACCGGTGCCGGCATCTTGCCCGATGCCGACTTATCCCCGGATTTTGTTGGCAGGCTTGTGGATAAGATGTTGGCATCCCGGCTATGTCGTTGATTGCAAACAAAATTCTTCCTCTGCACGCGAAATGAAGCGGGGGCAAGCGCCGCCTGCGGCAGCCACTTATCCCCGGATTTTGTGGGCAGGCTTGTGGATAACATGTGCTCATCCGGCTTATGTCATTGATTACAAAACAGATTTTGCTTCAGATGCGTTATTGATCACGCTCGTTCGCCACCCGCAATACCTCGTCCAGTGCAACCCTCTGCATTTTTTCAGCGCCGCCATTGCCACCGGCATTCACGTCATCTGCGCGTCAAAATACTTCCCTACACTCCCGCCAGCCCACAATGTCGTATCGGACCTACCGGAGCCGGCGGTCGGGAAACATACCGGCACCACCCTGCTTTCGCACGCACCGCTGGCCATCGCCGGCGAGCGTCACAGCGCGGTCACACAAGCTGACTAGAATTGCGGGTTAAACATTACCTTTTCAGCCGGGGCATGAACCAAGCGCACACGGATTTCAGTCTTACCCCTGTGATGGGCCGCCATCTGCAGCAGCCGACGGCGCACGCGCTGGCGGTCAGCGTCCCGGTCATCACCTTTGACGAAAACAATGCCAGGGTGCTGGAAGTGTTCGGTCGACATCGCGAACTGATCAGCCTGCCGGTGCTGGAAAACGACCAGCCGATCGGGCTGATCAGCCGCAATATTTTCATGTCGCAAATGTCCAGGCCCTACCATCGCGAGTTGTACGAGAAAAAGAGTTGCATCGCGTTCATGGATAAAGACCCGCTGATTGTCGAAGCCGATACGCCGATAGAAACGCTCGGCGCACTGGCAGTCGAATCAGGTGACAAAACCCTGGCCGATGGCTTCCTGATCGTGAATCAGGGCAAGTTTGCCGGCCTCGGGTCGGGCCTCGAACTGATGCGCATGCTGGTAGCCCTGCAAGCCGAGAAAAACCGCCAGGTCATGCAAAGCATCGACTACGCCAGCGTCATCCAGCGCGCCATGCTGAGCGCTTCGCGCACGGCCATGTCGCAAGCCCTCAGCGATGCCTGCCTGATATGGGAGCCGCGCGATGTGGTGGGCGGCGAC
The DNA here is from genome assembly GCF_001189915.1 of Herbaspirillum autotrophicum. Lineage (GTDB taxonomy): Bacteria > Pseudomonadota > Gammaproteobacteria > Burkholderiales > Burkholderiaceae_D > Herbaspirillum > Herbaspirillum autotrophicum. Next base: position 19,678 of record NZ_LFLS01000026.1, on the reverse strand, counting down.
TTTTACCACCTCGAATGTTTTGCCGACGGCTGGTTTGCAGCGGTAGCTGACTGTACCGGCCATGGCGTCCCGGGCGCCTTCCTGACGCTGATTGCCTCATCCTCGATCAAGCAAGCGCTGGAACTGCACGGCCCGCGTGATCCGGCGCTGGTCATGGGCGAAGTCAACCGCAGCATGAAGCAGGTGCTTGGACAACACGCCACCGCAGAACAACTGTCGGAATCAGACGACGGCATGGACGCCTGCTTCTTCTGGTTCGATACCGCCTCCCGCCAGCTCACCTGCGCCAGCGCCAAGATGGCCTTGCTGACCTTGCTGCCCGACAGCGCCGAAGTACAGACATTCAATGGCGAACGCACCGGCGTCGGCTACGTCGACACCCCGGACCACATGCAATGGACCAATCGCTGCGTGCAATTGACCGAGGACGCCATCGTGCTGATCGCCACCGACGGCATCATCGACCAGATCGGCGGCCCGAAGAACATTGCCTTCGGCAATCAGCGCCTGCGCCAGGCACTGCTGGCACACCGGCATATGCCGATGCCGGCACTGGGGAAAAAGATCATGGAAGAACAAAAGCGCTATCAGGGTCAGCAGCGACGGCGCGACGACCTGACTTTTTTCGGCTTCCGCCTGCAGGCAGCGCTTAACACTGATTAACAACGATCAACAGCAATCAACCAGCAACAGCAGCGACCAATGAGCATGAATCAGAATATGAATGGCATTCAGCGGCAATGGGATGATTTTCACAGCTATGTCGAGCGGCGTGATGTCATTTTTTATTATGTCGGTTATTTCTCGCAAACCATCATTGCGGCGATGGCAGACGCCGTCAAGTTGCGGGTCGAACACGTCGGCGCAGTGGCGCAGACGCGCCGCAAACTGTTTTCTTCGTTTATCGAGATGGCGCAAAACATCGTGCACTACTCGGCCGACTCCTACGCCGGCGAAGGCCACACCGCGCCATCGATGCGGCATGGCGCGGTATTCATTTCGCTCACCGGCGAGCGCTATTATCTTTACTGCGCCAACCCGGTGAATGCCGATGTCGCCGAAAAGCTGCGCGAGAAGCTGGAGCATTTGCGCTCGCTGACGATTGAACAGATCAAGCTGGAATACAAAGAGACGCTGCGGGCCGAAACGCCGGCCGACAGCAAGGGCGCCGGCCTCGGATTCCTGACCATGGCACGTGATGCAAGCGCACCGCTGGAGTTCGAATTCTCGCCCCCGAACGCCGATGGCACATCAATGTTTTATCTGCGAGCGACTATCTGACAACGCGTCACGGCAGCACCGCATGGTCTGTCTGAATATCAAGAATGAGCATATGGATAATCTATTTATAGCGGCAAGCCCAAGTTCTCCTGAAGTGGATTTTCGCTTCAGCGAGCGGCAACTATCCATCAAGGGTGAATCCTACCCGGAAAACGCGGCGCAATTCTGGGGCGACATCATCAGCTCCCTGCGCCAGTTTCTGGCACACGATGGCGACACGGCTGCACTCACGGTGAATGTGGCGCTTTCCTATTTCAACAGTTCCAGTACCAAAATGCTGTTTTCGCTGTTCGGCGCCCTGAATGAAAAAGCCAGGTCCGGCAGCGAGATCATTCTCAACTGGTACCACGACGAAGAAGACGACACCATTTTCGAGTTCGGTCAGGAGCTGCAAGAAGACTTCCCTGACCTCGTGTTCCACGATCAAGCGGTAAAAAACCAATGACCGAAGTCGATCTGTTTGAGGACGAAACCGCCATTCTGGCGCGCAGCACCGAAGTTTTATCCAGCGCAGCCGCCGAACCCGCGCAATATCGCCTGGCGCTGGCCGACCTGGTGCAGAGCTATGGCCGCCTGATGCGCGAAAGCCGGCGCCTGATCGCGCGCAGTGACCGCACCGAGCGTGAACTGAATCTGCTCAACGCGCGACTGCAACAACTCAGTGACGAACTCGACCATAAAGCCAGGCATGACAACCTCACCGGCGCGCTCAATCGCGGCGCAGTATTCGAACGCGCGCATCATTTCCTGAAGGATTCGGCACTGTCACTGATCGTGCTCGACATCGACTTCTTCAAACGCATCAACGATGAGTTCGGCCATCCGACCGGTGACGCCGTCATCCGCGAGCTGGTCAATCGCTTGCGCAAATCGCTCAACGGCAAGGGAGAAATCGGCCGCGTCGGCGGCGAGGAATTCACCATACTGCTGCGCGAAGTATCACTCGCCGATGCCGTGACACTGGCAGAAAAAGTCAGAGCCGCCATCGCCGAAGAACTGTTCACCTGCCTGCCCTCGCGTCCGGTCACCGCCAGCTTCGGCGTTTCCTGGAGCGCCATGCACAGCGATTTTGAAGATGCCTATGCGCGTGCTGATGCGGCGTTGTACAAGGCCAAGCATGGCGGGCGGAATCGGGTTGAGCGGGAATTGCAGACGAAAAACTAAGGTTGCAACACCCCAACCTTCTGCTGCACCTATCAGAGCAGAGAACATGGTGGCATCAGATATTAATCCTGCCATCACCAGACACCAGACACCTGGCATCTTCGGGCAGAGATTAAGTCCGGTTCAATGAGCCTGGCTTCTGAAAGAATAATTTTCGAACGATACAAACTACAATGCAGTTGGCATAACTTGTCATGCGAGGGCACTATAGTTTTTGCGTCAAGACGACGACTCGCTGCTTTCCAAAAAAAGATTGCGGCGGAAAGTACCTGAAGTAATCAAAAGCTCGTTTACCGGAGGTGACCATTTCCTCAGTTTCATCTGTCCACATGTCAGGTTTTCTTTTCTGAACCGGATGCATACCGAATAACCACTGTTTGTCCGTCACATCTTTAAGCGGAACAACAAATTTTTCGTAAGCACACAATGCTGCAAATGCACGCAAGAATTTCTCTGCCGCTGTATGTTCTGAATAACGTGCCAACTCGATGGCTTTCATGAACAGGTCTCGCGCTATCTTAGGCCGCCCCGTGAATACTGCCATTCTGGCCTGGAACGAATAGAGGTGATATTTCCCGCACCCGTCATGAGCGTCCACGTGCTCTTCAAATTCTTGCAAACATTTCAGTGCCAGCTCGTAGTCACCGTCTTCCCTTGAGGCTTGTGTACACAAAAGTCTATTCAAGATGAGATAGCACTGTGGAACCTCCCGGTCCAAGATGGCTTGATTGCTCATGGAAATGAAAGTCTCCCGCGCCGCGTCTTTATCGAACCCCTTACCTACACCCGCGGCGATTTCCTTCTTAAACGCGCTATCGCAATTATCAAGAACAATGGCAATCCAAAACCAAAGTCCATAAATCGGATTCTGATCCAATCCATACGCCTGGCGAATTTGCGGATAGGAATCTCTGCGCGGCGCATGCCTTCCACTTTCCCATCGATACATTTGTTTACCGAATTCATCGAATTCGGTTATACCAACTTTCATTGCCGCTCTCTGTACGTCCAACCCTTCCAATCTTCGAATCCAGCGAAGACATCTCCCTACAAGATTGGATTTCGCGGGTTCGCTTGCGAATTTGCCCAAGAATCCAATGCCCCATCGCTGCTCTAACCATGCTAACGTCACCGCAATACGCTGCGCAAAGTAGAAGCATCGGAGGTTTGAAACAACCTGATCTTTTTTGAGAACGGCAGCAGAGATTTCAAGAACATAGAATCCGACATAGTCAGCCATTATCTTTCCCAGCCGCTCTCTTATTGCGAATGCGATTTCAGGCGACGCCCATTCCTCCCCCAATTTTTTTTCCAGTTGCGTCAAGACACCAGATAAGCCATGTGCCTTCATTGAGGATGAGTCGTCTAAATGAGACAGGTTAAAAAGACGCCGCCTTCCATCGGAAAGCTGTTTTACATCGCTGTAAAGCGTGCTTTCCTTTGGAACCAGCTGGCTCACTTTGATGAAACCGAATATTAGGGATTCAACTGACGGATAGCCCCATAGAGACTGTTCTTTTTCGAATTTCATACATTGGATGTCGGTCAGGAATTATGTCTTCGTCTTCTTTTCGGCAACACGTGCCATAACATGCGCTGTCAGAGAGTGTTTACCAACCTTGCCACCACCTGCAATAGCCTCATGAGAATGAATTCGCTTTTGCGCATCGATTGTCCACGGCGTCTTGGGTTTCTGTGACGGATTACCATTTGGTTCTTTCACGGTTTTGCCAGGAAGAACTGTACTCTGAGGTTTCGCTGTTGACTTCGATTGCCGGACTGTTTTTTTATTGATGTTCATCATGACTTTCCTTATCGTAAATTTGCCAATTGACTCAGGCAACGAAAATATAGTGAAAGTCAGCTCCTCTGTGTACCGGCAAATCGGGAAACAAAATTTCAGAAATATCACACCATGTCCCGGCGCTACATTCACCAATCCCCCAATCCCACACCACTTATCAGGTAACCAATCCCCACAACGCCTATACTAATGCGCTTGCATGTCACCGCCAGCCGATGTTGCCAGTAAAGAAACATTTCACTCCCATCGCGGCACACTCATGCCCACTGCTTTCCATTGAATAAATCGACACATGCCATCAAGCACCGATAAAGAACCCGTCAAGGGCAGTCTCAGCACCCTGCTCGGTCTGTTTCCGTTTTTACGTCCTTATAAACGCCAGTTCTTGCTGGCCGGGCTGGCGCTGATTGTGGCGGCCGGCGCGACGCTGGCGATTCCTTATGCGTTCCGGCAAATGATCGATCTCGGCTTTACCGGCGATGCCGGCGGCAAGAACATCACGCATATCGATCTGTATTTCCTGGCCTTGTTCGGGGTCGCCTGCATTCTTGGCGTGGCGACGGCGGCGCGCTTTTATATGGTGTCGTGGCTCGGCGAGCGTGTGACCGCCGATTTGCGCAGCGCGGTATATGCCCATGTGGTGACGCAAAGTCCGCAGTTTTTTGAAACCACCAAGACCGGCGAAGTCTTGTCGCGACTGACCACCGATACCACGCTGATTCAGACGCTGGTCGGCACCAGCATTTCGATGGCCTTGCGCAATGCGCTGTTGTTCGCCGGCGGTCTGGTGATGTTGTTCGTGACCAGCGTCAAGCTGTCGTCGATCATCATCGTGATGCTGGCGGCGGTGGTGTTGCCTATCGTGTTTTATGGCCGCCGCGTGCGCACGTTGTCGCGCGAGTCGCAGGACCGGGTGGCGGATGCATCGGCACTGGCCGGGGAAATCCTCAATGCCATGCCCACCGTGCAGGCATTTACCCATGAAGAGATCGAGGCGCGGCGTTTCGGTTCTACCGTGGAACGGGCGTTTGCCACCGCGATGCAGCGCATCCGGGCCCGTTCGATCTTGACCATGATGGCGATCCTGCTGGTGTTCGGTGCGATTGTATTTGTGCTGTGGCTCGGTGCCCATGCCGTGGTGCAGGGCACGATGAGCGGCGGTGCCTTGGGTCAGTTCATTCTTTATGCGACGCTGGTGGCCGGTTCGGTCGGTGCCTTGTCGGAAGTATTGGGCGATGCCCAGCGTGCTGCCGGCGCTACCGAGCGCCTGCTGGATTTGCTGGCGGCGCGGTCGCCGGTGCAATCGGTGTTGCTGCCGGAGAAATTGCCGCCGCGGACGGAAAACGGCGCGGCGCTGCGTTTGCAGGATGTCGAGTTTCATTACCCGTCGCGTCCCGACACACAATCGCTCAAGCAGTTTTCACTGGATATCCGTGCCGGCGAAACGATTGCCGTGGTCGGTCCGTCCGGCGCCGGCAAGACTACCCTGTTTCAGTTGCTGCTGCGTTTTTATGATCCGCAGCAAGGCAGCATCTTTCTGGATGGCGTCGATATCCGTTTTCTGGAGCTTGGCACATTGCGCAACGCCATCGGCATCGTGCCGCAAGATACGGTGATCTTTTCTGAAAACGCGATGGAGAATATCCGCTTCGGCCGTGCCGACGCCAGCGATGAGGAAGTGATCGCCGCCGCCAAAATGGCTGCCGCGCATGAATTCATCGAACGCTTGCCGCAGGGGTATCACTCTTTCCTCGGCGAACGCGGCGTACGTTTGTCCGGCGGTCAGCGTCAGCGCATTGCGATTGCCCGCGCCCTGCTCAAGAATCCGCCGCTGCTGTTACTCGATGAAGCCACCAGCGCGCTGGATGCCGAATCCGAGCGACTGGTGCAAAGCGCACTGGAAGTGGCAATGGTCGGTCGTACCACGCTGGTGATCGCCCATCGCCTGGCGACCGTACAGCGCGCCGATCGCATCATCGTGCTGGAGCATGGCAGCATCGTTGAAACCGGTACCCACGCATCGCTGATTGCCGCCAACGGCTTGTATGCCAGCCTGGCAGCGCTGCAATTCAATACCATCGCGGAACCGGCCTGAGGCTGCCGGCCCGGAATCCGGCGTGCTCGCACGCGAAACTGAAAAATAAAATAGACTGCTGTTTTTCCTGAACAAGCGGGAGTTATCTGATGAGCAGCAAACTGTTTTCGCCGTTGACCTTGCGCGGTCTGACCTTGCCCAACCGGATCGCGGTATCGCCGATGTGCCAGTACTCGGCCCAGGACGGCTTCGTCAATGACTGGCATCTGGTACATCTGGGCAGCCGCGCCGTCGGCGGCGCCGGGCTGGTGATTGTGGAAGCGGCGGCAGTGCTGGCCGCAGGCCGCATCACGCCGGCTGACGTCGGCATCTGGAAAGATGCGCATATCGCGCCGCTCAAGCGCATCACCCGCTTCATCGAACAACAAGGCGCGGTGGCCGGCATCCAGCTGGCGCATGCCGGTCGCAAGGCCAGCGTGCATCGTCCATGGGATAAAGAGGCCGGCACCGTGCCGGCGGATCAGGGTGGCTGGCCTACCGTCGGCCCGTCGGCGATTGCCTTTGATGCCAGCTTTGCCACCCCGGTGCCGCTGACCGTGGCGCAGATCGCCGATCATGTGCAGGCGTTTGTTGACGCTGCCAAGCGGGCGCTGAAGGCCGGTTTCAAAGTCATCGAACTGCATGCTGCCCACGGTTATCTGTTGCAGGAATTCCTGTCGCCGCTGAGCAATCAGCGTACCGATGAATACGGCGGTTCGTTCGACAACCGCGTGCGCTTCCTGCTGGAAACCGTGACTGCCGTGCGGGCCGCATGGCCGCAGGAATTGCCATTGTTGGTGCGGCTGTCGGCGACCGACTGGGTAGATGGTGGCTGGACGCCTGATGAAACCGTGGCGCTGTCGCGTCTGTTGCGCGACCTCGGGGTCGATCTGATCGACGTTTCCAGCGGCGGCAATGCGGCGACTGCGGTGATCCCGACCGGTCCCGGCTATCAGACCGCTTTTGCTGCCCGCGTCAAACAGGAAGCCGATGTCGCCAGCGGCGCCGTTGGCATGATTACCGATGCCGTGCAGGCCGAGCATGTATTGCGCACCGGGCAAGCCGATCTGGTGTTGCTGGCGCGCGAACTGTTGCGCGATCCTTACTGGCCGCTGCATGCCGCCGCCACCTTGCGGCACGAGGCGCCATGGCCGCCGCAGTATGTGCGTGCCGCTTCCAGCAAGACACCGCTGCGCGAAGATATCAATTACGGTACCGAACTGGATTGATCCCGCGTTTGGTATCGGCCATGAAAAATGCCAGTCTGCGGACTGGCATTTTTACGTGTGCAGCAGAAGTAGCTGGCTTACTTGCCGGCGCCGCCGCGTTTCTGGCGAATGAAGCCGATCACGCCCGGCAAAATCGAAATCACCACAATCGCCACGATCAGCAGGCTGAGGTTTTGTTTGACGATGGGCAGGTTGCCGAAGAAGTAACCGGCATACGAAAAGCTCACGACCCACAGCACGCCGCCGACCACGTTATAGGCAAAGAACTTCGGATAGGTCATGGCGCCGACGCCGGCCACGAATGGCGCGAAGGTGCGCACGATAGGCGCAAAGCGCGCGATGATGATGGTCTTGCCGCCGTGACGTTCATAGAAGGCATGGGTCTTGTCCAGGTATTCGCGCTTGAAGATGCGCGAATTCGGATTGTCGAAAACTTTCAGTCCGACTGCCTTGCCGATCTGATAATTGACGCTGTCGCCGAGAATCGCCGCCACGATCAGCGCGATCACCATCAGATGGATATCGAAAGCACCGGTAGCGGCAATCGCACCGGTCACGAACAGCAATGAATCGCCCGGCAGGATTGGCGTCACCACCAGGCCGGTTTCGCAAAAAATGATCAGGAACAGGATCAGGAACAGCCAGGGACCATAGGCTGTTGCCAGCTCGGCCAGATGACGGTCGATGTGAATGACGAAATCAATCAGAAACAGGATGAAATCCATGGCGCGCGCTTGAGTGAATAAAACGCGCATTGTACCAAGGCCGCCAGCGGCGCCCTGCATATTGCAAAAAAACACCTGACACAAACTTACGTTTCTTTACTGAAACCGCCCGCAAGTCGGTGCGTCTCGTGGCCGATACTCTCTTCATGCAATCAAGGGAGAACAACATGAACAGACTGGACTGGTTTATTTATAGCGGTTTTTATATTCTGGCACTGGTGCTGGTCGGCCTGGTGATCATTCCGATCTCGATCTTGCTGGGTTGACGATAAGTTGCGGGCTGCCGGCGAGATTGATCAGCAAAGAAAAAGTCAATCCGGCAGACCGTCACCGGCCAGGATCATTTGCGCCGCACTGAGCAAGTCGCCCGACAAACCGGCGCGCGCCTGTTCCGCCGAACCTTCTTGCAACCCTTTGAGCAAGGCCGCATGGTGCACCAGCGCCGGTGCTTCCGACAAGCGGCGCGAGCCGGCCCGCAAATCGAGGTTGATCACCGGACCGACTTGCAACCACAGGCTTTCAATCAGCGCAATCAGGGTGGCCATGCCGGAACCGCGATAAGCGGCGAAGTGCAATTGCTTGTTGAGACGGATGATCAGATCGACATCCGGTTTCTTGCGGTGCATTTCCACGCACAGCGTGTTGTGCAGACCGGCGACTTCCTGCAACCCTGCGGGCGAGATGTTGGTGGCGGCATGTTCGACTGCCAGCCCTTCCAGCGCCAGCCGGATCTTGAGCAATTCGCGGAATTTGTCCTTGGTCATCAGCGGCACCCGCACCGCCCGGTTCGGCAGAATTTCCAGCGCTCCTTCCGCCGATAACTGGCGGATGGCTTCGCGGACCGGCATCGGACTGGTGCCGAGCGCTTCCGACAAACTCTTGAGCGTCAGCTTTTGTCCGGGCCGTACCTGACCGGCCAGCAGTAATTCGCGCAAATCTTCATACACCCGCTGCGACAGCGTGGCGTGCGTGATTTTTCGCATCTGCGAGAGATCGGCTAACAAGACGTTTTCCATAATGAAGAGGCACCCAAAGTGTGGCGGATTATAGCAGCCGGGCGATCGCTCTTGCCGCCGGCACACATGCCTGGCTGGCGACTGGCTGATCTTTTCATCCGATTGCGTTGTGGGTTGACACGCTCCAATTCTATCGGATACATTTGATCACATGTCAAATAAATGACATGAACCAAAAATAAGCATGAGAAACCGAACGCGAAGTGTTGCTTCGCAGAACGGACCGGCGGACCGAGCCAGCACCCAGCTAGCCTTTCGCCACCCAGGTCGCCTGCTGGCCCGAGGCGGCATTCACGACAGAGACAATCCGGTTCGCCGGACATCAGGAGGAATTGCACCATGGAGCAAGACAAGGTTCTATCATCCAAACGCCGCACCATTCTGAAAGCAGGAGCAGGTCTGGCCGGCGCTTCGGCCCTCGGTTTCCCCGCCATCGTGCGCGCCCAGTCGGACAAGATCATCATCGGTCACCTGACACCGCGCACCGGCTTTCTCGGTCCGCTCGGCGAATATGCCGTGATGAGCATCACCATGGCTGTGGAAGAAGTGAACAAGGCCGGCGGCTTGCTCGGGCGTCAACTGACATTGATTTCGGAAGATTCGGTCAACCCGCCGACCGCGTCGTCCAAGGCGCAACGCTTGCTGGAACGCGACGGTGCCGCCGTCCTGATCGGTGAAATTTCCTCCGCCTCGGCGCTCGGTATCGCGCAGGTCGCCGCCCGCAATCGCAAACTGTTCATGAATACCGGCTGCAATTCCGATGAATTGCGCGGCAAGAGCTGTAACAAGTTCATGTTCCATATCGAAGCTGCCAACTCGACTTACGTCAAAGCCTGCGGCCGTTCGCTGGTGCATGACAAACTGATCAAGGGCAAGAAGCTGTACGCCTTGAGCGCTGACTATGCGTTCGGCCATGACTTGCTGCGCGCGGCAAAATCCTTTGTCACCGCGGGTGGCGGCACCATCGCCAACGATGAACTGGTGCCGACCGACGCCACCGATTTCAGCCCGTACCTGCTGAAGATTCGCCAGGCCAAACCGGATCTGGTGATTTCCAATCTGGCCGGTAACCAGATCACCAACTTCATCAAGCAATATTCCGAGTTCGGTCTGCCCTACCCGATTGCCGGTTTCGGTTTCGATACCGCCGTGGCATGGGGTGCCGGTGCCGACAACTTCGCCGGCACCTGGCCGACTACCTGGCACCACGACGTCAATGCGCCGTCGTCGAAAGCCTTCGTCGCCAACTTCATCAAGAAGTATGGCAAGCCGCCTGAAAATCAGGCATGGGGCGAATATGTGGCATTCCGCTCAATCGTGCAGGCCGTCACCGAAACCAAGACGCTCGATACCGCCAAGCTGATCGAGTACTTCGAAAAGGGTGCCCAGCTCGATATCCTCAAGGCCCGCAAAGGGACTTACCGCGCCTGGGATCACCAATTGCTGCAAGAGATGTACACCGTTACCCCGAAACCCAAAGCCCAGATCAAGGACAAGTGGGACTTCATGCTGCTCGGCCCGGCCGTACCCGGACCCAACGAGTCGCTCGAAGTGCTGGCGCCGACCAAAGAAGAAAACGCCTGCACCTTCGCCAGCACCTGACCATTACTGTGCCGTAGCGCCCGGCTTGAGCATTCAGCTTTAGCCCTGCTCCCGGTTCAGGATGCGTTCCTGAACCGGGGCTGCCACCGCCAGCGTTGCAGCCACGACACCGGCATGTTTTCTTCCCGCCCCTTCTGGAGCAGTAATGCAAATAGTTTTCCTGTTGGAACAAATCCTGAACGGCTTGCTGGTCGGCGGTTATTACCTGCTGATCGCGCTCGGCCTGTCACTCATCTTCAGCCTCGGCGGCATCGTCAATCTGGCGCATGGTGCGTTTTATGCCATCGGCGCCTACATCGCCGTCGAAATCACCAAGCATCTCGGCTTCTCCGGCGCCCTGATCATCACGCCGCTGCTGGTCGGCATCCTCGGCATTTTCTTTGAACGCTTTCTGCTGCGCCGTTTCTACTCGGCCGATCCGATTCTGGGTCTGTTGCTGACCTTCGGCCTGGCGATGGTGGCGGAACAAGTGATCCGCATCATCTGGGGTGCGTCGCCGCTGCCGGCATCGATCCCGACTGCCTTCAAAGGACAGATCGCGGTCGGTGATTTCCTGTATTCCAAATATCGCTTGCTGATGCTGGCGACCGTGATCGTGGCGCTGATCGCGATCTGGCTGTTGCTCAACAAGACCGCCTTTGGCCGCGTGGTACGTGCCGGGGTGCAAAAGCCGGACATGGTGGCAGTGCTCGGGATTCGCCTGCAACCCTACATGACCGCCATCGTGGTACTCGGCGTCGGCCTCGCCGGCTTGGCGGGCGTGTTGTTCGCACCGATCTCCGGCGTGCATCCGGCAATGGGTGCGGAAATCATGACCGCCGCATTCGTGGTGGTGGTGATCGGTGGTCTCGGCAGTTTCTGGGGAGTGGTACTGGCCGCCTTGCTGGTTGGCGTGGTGCGCGGCATCACCGTGCAGTTCTATGCGCCGGCAGGTGAAGCATCAATGTATCTGCTGATGTTGCTGGTATTGATCTTCCGTCCGCGCGGTTTGCTGGGCGAACGCATCGAGCGCTTCGAATAAGGATGTATCGTGCTGAAAAATAAATTCAATTCCTCATATCAACCGTTGTGGATCGGCGCCCTGGCGCTGGTGGTGGTGCCGTTCCTGTTGCAGGGGCTGGGCCTGACGCTGACTTCTTCCACCGATGTCGTGATCTACGCGATTGCCGCCATGGGTCTGAATCTGATGGTCGGTTATACCGGCCTGACGTCCTTCGGTCACGGCGCCTGGTTCGGTGTCGGCGCCTATGCGGCAGCGCTGTCACAAAAGTACTGGTTCCCGGATCAGATTGTCTTGCCATTGCTGTTCACGGTAGTGTTCATCGCCTTCGTTGCGGCGCTGGTCGGCTTTCTGATCCTGCGCCGGCGCGGGGTCTACTTCTCACTGCTGACGCTGGCCTTGTCGGCGCTGACCTTTGCCATCGCGTACCGCTGGACCGATTTCACCGGCGGTGAATCCGGGCTGGGCGGCATCGTCCGTCCCGATATCGGCGCAATCAAGCTGGACAGCGATCTGGCCTATCTCGGCTTTGTCAGCGTGATTGCGATGGTGGTGCTGTTCGTGTTGCTGCGCGTGATCCGTTCCCCGTTCGGCCACACTATCGTTGCCATTCGTGAAAATGAACAACGGGCCCGCTTCCAGGGGTACAGCACGGTGTTGTACAAGCTGGCGATGTTCATCCTGTCGGCCAGCGTCACCGGTCTGGCCGGCGGCTTGCTGGCATTCCATCATCGCTTCGCTTCAGCCGAACCGACTTCCGTGGCGTTCTCCGGTGAATTGCTGGCAATCGTGGTGATCGGCGGCATGCGCAGTTTCCTGGGGCCGGCGCTGGGTGCGCTGTTCTACATCCTGTTCCGCGAATGCCTGTCGATCTGGACCGAAAACTGGTTGCTGTGGTTCGGTCTGGCGTTCGTCGGCTTCATCCTGTTCTCGCCTACCGGGCTGGTCGGCATCTGGCAACAAATCAAGCGTCGCCTGCAACCGCCGCAAGAAGTCGGTGCCGCCATGAGCGGTCGCAAGATTTATGACGGCTTGCCGCTGCCGGCTTTCCTGCGCCCGACAACGCAAGATGGCCTGGTACTGGAAGTCAAGGATGTGGCGATCAGCTTCGGCGGCATTCAGGCCGTACAAAAAGCTGAACTGAATTTGCATGCCGGTGAAATCCATGCCCTGATCGGCCCCAACGGCGCCGGCAAGACCACCACCTTCAATCTGATTTCCGGCATGTTCAAACCGCAGCGCGGCACCGTCAAGCTGAACGGCAAGGAAATCCAGGGCATGTCGCCGGCGCAGATTTGCCAGCAAGGTCTGGCGCGCTCGTTCCAGATCACCAATCTGTTCAAGGGCTTGTCGATCTATGAAAATTTGCGGCTGTCATTGCAGGCGCGTCATGCCGGACGATTCAACATGTGGCGCGACATCGACAGCTATCCGCAAGTGCACGCCGAAACGGCCGAGCTGATGAAATTCCTCGGTCTCGAAGGGATCGACCACATCGAAGGCGGCGCCTTGTCTTACGGCGGTCAGCGTCTGGTGGATCTGGGCATCGCCCTCGGTTCCAAACCGCACGTCTTGCTGATGGATGAACCGCTGGCCGGCCTGGCAGCGGCTGAACGCGAACGCGTATCGCGGCTGGTGACGACCATTGCCAGCAACATTCCGGTGTTGATTGTGGAGCATGATATCGACCGCGTGCTCGGCTTCTCGCAGCAAGTCACGGTCATGAATCAGGGCAGCGTGCTGATGGCCGGCACGCCCGATCAGGCACGTGCCGATCAACGCGTGCAGGAAATCTATACCGGCACCGGCACACCGCCGGTCACCGGACGCGTCGCCGGTGATGCGCAAGACCGGCCACAATTGCTGTCGTTCGAAAAGGTCAATGCGTTTTACGGCAAGAGCCACATTCTCAACGACGCCACGCTGGAAGTGCGCGAAGGTGAAATCGTCGCCCTGCTCGGTCGCAACGGCGCCGGCAAATCAACCTTGCTGAAGGCATTGACCGGCTTGCTGAAACCGGCTTCCGGCACCATTATTTATGGCGGCCGCGACATCGCCGGCATGGGTGCGCCGGATATCGCCCGCCTCGGCATCGGTTATGTGCCGCAAGGACGCGGTTTGTTTGCCGGCATGAGCGTGGCAGAAAACCTGTCGCTGGGACGACTGGCACGCAAGACCGACGGCAGCAACGGCACCGTGTGGAGTGAGGAAAAAATCCTGCACTACTTCCCGCGACTGAAAGAACGCCTGCACACGCCTGCCGATTTCCTGTCCGGCGGCGAACAGCAAATGGTGGCAGTGGCGCGCGCGCTGTCCGGCAACGTCAAACTGCTGTTGCTGGATGAACCGTTCGAAGGTCTGGCACCAGCGGTGGTGCAAGAACTGTTCACGGTCTTCGATCAATTACGCAAGGAAGTCTCGATCATCATCGTTGAACACAATCTGGATCTGGTGCTGGCACTGGCCGACCGCGTGTTCGCGCTGGAACGCGGTGCGGTATTCCATACCGGACCGGCACAGCCGCTGCTGACCGACCTGACCTATCGCAAACAGATTCTCTGGCTGTAACCAGCCCTTCTTCTCTACAGAACTTTTATAAGGACACAGAAACATGGATATCGGTTTGAAAAACAAACGCGTCGTGGTCACTGCCGGCGCACAAGGCATCGGCCTGGCAATCACCACTGCGTTCGTCGAAGCTGGCGCGCTGGTGCATATCTGCGACGTCAGCGATGATTTTCTGGCCAGCGCCCGCAAGCAATTCCCTGCCGACCGCGTCAGCATCAGCCGTACCGATGTCGCCAATGAGCAAGAAGTGGACGCCATGTTTGCCGATCTCAAGCAACAATGGGGCGGCCTTGACGTGCTGGTCAACAATGCCGGCATTGCCGGCCCGACCGCCAAGGTGGAAGACACCGACCTCGCGGCGTGGGACCAGACCATTGCCGTCAACCTGACCGGCCCGTTCCTGTGCACCCGCCGTGCAGTGCCGCTGCTCAAGAGTGCCGGCGGTGGTGCCATCGTCAACATTTCATCGGCGGCCGGCCGGCTCGGTTTCCCGCTGCGCACGCCCTACTCGGCTTCCAAATTCGGCGTCATCGGCCTGACCGAAAGCTGGGCCATGGAACTCGGCCCGGACAAGATTCGCGTCAATGCCATCCTGCCCGGCATCGTCGCCGGTGAACGGCAAGAACGCGTGATCGCCGCCAAGGCGGCATCGTATGGCATCGAACATGAAGCAATGCGCGAACGCCTGTTGTCCAAGGTATCGATGCGACAAATGGTGACGGCGCAGGATATCGCCAACCAGATCATTTTCATCTGCTCGCCGGCCGGCGCTGCCATCAGCGGCCAAAGCCTGTCGGTCTGCGGTAATGTCGAACACTTGGGATAGGAGGCACAGATGCCAGCCATGAATGAAAAAATTGCAGTGGTCGGCGCCGGCCTGATTGGCCGCGCCTGGGCCATCGTGTTTGCCCGCGCCGGTTGCAGCGTAGCGATTTACGACGCGCTGCCGGAAGCGCTGGCCAATTGCCGCAAGCTGCTGCATGAAAACATCAGCGATCTGGCGCAGCAAGGTTTGATCAGCGAAACGCCGGAGGTGGTGCTGGCGCGCATCAGCACTGCCGGCAGTCTGGCCGAAGCCTTGCAAGGCGCAGCGCTGGTGCAGGAAAACGTCAAGGAAACCGTCGAAGTCAAACGCGCCATTTTTGCCGAGATGGATAAACTGGCCGGCCCCGATACCATCCTGACCAGCTCCACCTCGTGGATTCCGACTTCCGATTTCTCGGCTGAATTGCCCGGCCGCCATCGCATGCTGGTGGCGCATCCGGTCAACCCGCCGTATCTGGTGCCGCTGGTGGAACTGGCGCCGGCGCCGTGGACTGCGCCTGAAGTGGTGGAGCGCGCACGCGATATCTATGCCCGCGCCGGCCAGTCGCCGGTGTTGCTGAAAAAAGAAATCACCGGCTTCCTGCTGAACCGGATTCAGGGCGCGGTGTTGAACGAAGCCTTGAATCTGTATGAAAACGGCTATGCCTCGGTGGCAGATCTGGATACCGTGCTCAAGGATGGTCTCGGCTTGCGCTGGTCGTTCATGGGCCCGTTCGAAACCATTGATCTGAACGCGCCGGATGGCGTGCTCGATTATGCCAAACGTTATGGCCACACCTATCGCGATGTCGCGAAAACGCAGTTGCCGAACGCGTGGCAAGCAGAAACTTTGCAAAAGATTGAAAATGAGCGGCGGGAAGTACTAAGCGCCGGTCAATTGGAAGCGCGCGCACGCTGGCGCGATAACCGCTTGATGGCGCTGGTCGGCCACAAGCGCAAGCAACCGGTCTAGCATTCACGTTTCACGAATAACAAATATCGACTATCGATTCATACCCAGATCATCACCAGGAGAACCGCATGAGCAAGCCCAAAAAAGTCATCATTACCTGCGCCGTCACCGGCGCCATCCACACCCCATCGATGTCGCCGTACCTGCCGGTCACGCCCGATGAAATCCGCGATGCAGCCCTTGGCGCAGCCGCAGCCGGCGCTTCGATTGTGCACTTGCACGCACGCGATCCGGTCAACGGCAAACCGACGCAAGACCCGGCCGAGTTCCGCAAATTCCTGCCGGCGATCAAGGCCGCGTCCAATGTCGTCATCAACCTGACTACCGGCGGCGCGCCGACCATGGGCGTGGAAGAACGTCTGCAACCGGCACTGCAACTGAAGCCGGAAGTGGCTTCGCTCAACATGGGTTCGATGAACTTCGGCCTGTATGAAATGCTGAACCGTTTCAAGGACTTCAAGTACGACTGGGAAAAGCCCTACCTGGCCGAATCCGACGACCGTATTTTCCGCAACACGTTCAAGGACATCGCTTACATCCTCGAATCGTGCAGCGCCAATCAGACGCGTTTCGAAATCGAATGCTATGACATCGGCCATCTGTACACCGCGGCGCATTTCATCGACCGCGGCCTGATCAAACCACCATTTCTGATTCAATCGGTATTCGGTCTGCGCGGCGGTATCGGCAATGACGTGGAAGATGTGATGCACATGAAGCGCACTGCCGACCGTCTGTTCGGCGAAGACTATTACTGGTCGGTGCTGGGTGCCGGCCGTGGTCAGATTCCGATCGCCACCATGTCGGCGGCCATCGGCGGTCACGTGCGCGTGGGCCTGGAAGATTCACTGTGGGATGGTCCGGGTCAACTGGCCAAGAGCAATGCCGACCAGGTCAAGCGCATTCGTACCGTGATCGAAGCCTTGTCGCTGGAAGTGGCAACCCCGGACGATGCGCGTGAAATGCTGAAGCTGAAGGGCGCCAGCAATACCGGCTTCTGACGCAAAGGCTTTTAAGGCAGATGCGGTGTCATGCGCCGGCCATTGAAGGTGGCGCATGACACACGCCGATGCTTATCTGGCAACCGCCGCCACGGCTTCCACAAAACGCGCAATCTGGCTGTGCTGCAAACCGGCGATATTGGTGCGGCTGTCGCCCGGCATATAGACCGCATGTTGTTCACGCAGTACCTGCACTTGGGCATTGCTCAATCCAAGCAAGGAAAACATGCCGAGCTGACGGCCAATGTGTGCAAACTTGTCGTGCCCCAACTGTTGCTGAAACCCTGCCGTTACTGCCTGCCGCAAATCCGTGATGCGCGCGCGCATGCCGTGCAATTCCTGCTCCCATGACTGACGCAAGGCCGGATCGCTCAGTATCGTGGCGACCACCGCCGCACCGTGATCGGGGGGCATCGAATAATTGCCGCGCAAGACCACCAGCAAATGTTCCATCGCCAGTTGTGCCGTCGCCGCCTGCTGATGCACGATCATGGCGCACCCGACGCGCTCCCGATACAAACCGAAGTTCTTTGAACACGACACTGCTACCAGCAATTCCGGCACTCGCGCCGCCAGACTGCGCACGCTGAATGCATCGGCATCCAGACCGCGCCCCAACCCCTGATAGGCCAGATCGACGAACGGCAGGAAACCGCGTTGCGCTGCCAGCTCTGCCACCTGCAACCATTGCTCATCGCTGAGATCGGTCCCGCTCGGATTATGGCAAGCACCGTGCAGTAACACCACGTCGGCTGGTCCCAGTTGGGACAGGCAAGCCAGCATGGCATCGATATTCACCGTTTGCGTAACAGCGTCAAAATACGGATAGACCGCTACCTTCAGGCGCGCGGCATTGACCAGCGGATAGTGATTGAGCCAGGTCGGGTCACTCAGCCAGACGGTGGCGTCCGGGCGACTGACCGCGACCAGATCCAGCAGCGCGCGCAAGGCACCGCAACCACCAGTGGTTTGCACCGCCCGTACCCGATCCTGTTGGCGTGCCACGGCATCGCCGAATACCAGATCGGCCGTCGCCGCATTGAATCGCAGATCGCCGGCCAGCCCCACGTAAGCCTTGGTTTGCTGTTCATCGAACAAGCGTTGCTCGGCTTGCCTGACGGCTTGCATGACAGGCGTGCGGCCGTGCTCATCGCGATAGATGCCGACGCCGACATCGATCTTGTCATTGCGCGCATCGGCACGAAATTGGCCCATCAGCGCAATCAGCGCATCGCCGGCGGCGGGCTGCAGATTTTCCAGCATGGTGTTTCCTTGTCTTGATAAAAATAAAATAAGTGACGTGAAATGCGCCGCGTCAGCGCGACGCCGGCGTGGCCTTCAAACCGGCCAGCGCCTGCACCACCGAAGTCTTGAGCTGGCCGACGATCATGCCCTTCCAGTCCTCCTGATCGCAATAAAATGCCGCCAGCATGGCTTCCCGGATGGTGTGGGCATCGGCCGCACTGGCCGCGGCCGGAAATTGGCGTAACCAGTTATCGCCGCGCAAGGCGTGCAACATCTCCGGTAACGGTACGGTGCCGAACTCCAGCGCCATCGACGTCACGGCCAGTTGCCCGGCTTGCCAGCGCGGCAAACGATACGCCAGACCCGAGACCGGCCCGGCGATCTCGGTCGAGCTGGAACCGGAGCCGGGGTCGAACGGCGCGAATACATCCGCGCCCCACCATGCCTTGGCACGCGCCAGCTCTGCCGCATCTTGCCGGCCGGCATAGATTTTTTCGCCATGGCCGCGCGCGCCGAGGCCGGTGTGGATATCGATCCACGCCAGTTGTTCGCGCCCGGCACTGTAGCGTGTCATCACATCGAGCAAGGTATTGCTGCTCCAACTGGCTTGCGTGCCGCCATAGAACAGGCCATCCGGAAAATCATATTGGCCGCCGACCACCGTGGCCTGATAGGTCAACTCGCCATGGGCGGCAATCCAATCCTGCAACTGCGCCACGTTGGCCGGCGTCGGCGGCCAGCTCGCCGGCAACAACAGCGGATGCAACCCGGCATAACCGGGATTGGCCTTTCTGGCGGCGCTGAAATCAATGCAATTGCGATTGAGATCAATGTTGTCTTCGTTGGTCCGATGACAATGCGAAAAGCCGTAAGGGTTGACCGCATGCACCAGCAGCATCGCCGTATCGGCTTGCGCCAGCCGCGCGCGGATACTGTCGTCGGCCAGCAGACTGACCTGACCGCCGGAACCGCAATAACCTTCGGCACCGTGCGTGGCCGACGTCACCAGCAGCAGGCGCGCGGCGTCGGCATTGCCGAGCAGCGCCACATCGAGATACAGCGCTTCGCCATCGCGGCCCTGATATCCGGGCAAGCGGATCGCTTCCAGTTGCGCACCGGCAGTGCTGGCAGCGCCAAGAAATTTTTGCCGCGCATCCAGATAAGAGCGGGCGAAGCAGTCAGAGGTATTCGC
>NZ_LFLS01000025.1 GCF_001189915.1 Herbaspirillum autotrophicum | reverse complement strand
AAAAAGCCCGTCCCTGGCGGGACGGGCTTTTATCCGGTTGCAGCATGCTCTGCTGCACTGTTTTCTTGCCTGTACAGAATGCTCTATACAAGTGCCCTCTATATAGGCGAAGATACTTGTTAGCTGCTCTTCACCATCAACTGACTCTTGACGTCCTTGACGCCATCGATTGCCGCAGCCAGTTGCAATGCATGCTGACCTGCTTCTGCACTCGGGACCGAGCCGGCCAGGGTGACCACACCTTGCTTGGTAGTGACCTTGATCTTCAGCGCGGAAACCTGTTGATCCTCTACAAAGGCGGCCTTCACCTTGGCGGTGATAACGGAGTCATCGACATAAGCGCCGGCTTTCTGAGTAGTACTGCCCGAAGTGCCTTGCGATGCATCGGCGGCATAGGCTACTGGCGCCATGGCTACCGAAGAGATAATTGCGGCAGCGGCCAGCTTGGAAATCATGTTGGATGTTTGCATGGAAATGTCCTTTACCTGAAAAGTGGGTGACGACGCTTTATCAGCGCCACGCCCTCCCCTATTCGCAAGGCCCATGCCAGCAGGAAAAACTCCTGCCTTTTCAACGACTTGGAAATTGAGTTGCGAAAAAAGAAATATCAAATCAATGAAAAATGACCGATTTCCGTCGTGATTTGGCGACATACCATCAGTGACCACGGCTAACCCGTTGATTCTTATGGATTTAGTTTTGTCGCTCAGCGGCGACAGTATCGTCATCTCCGCGGAACAGGCTGGGATCAAGCCCATTTTTCTGGAGCAAGCGATAAAACTCCGTGCGATTGCGATCAGCCAGGCGTGCCGCATCGGCCACATTGCCGTCCGTCAATTTGAGCAACTGGATCAGATAGTCGCGCTCAAAGCGCTGTTTGGCGTCGGCATAGCGCAAGACTTCCAGCGATGGCACCTGCAATGCGCGCTGCACCAGTGTCAGCGGAATCAGCGGTCCGGTACATAAGGCACAGACTTGTTCGACCACGTTATAGAGTTGCCGCACATTGCCCGGCCAGGGCGCCACCATTAATGCTTCCAGCGCCTCTGGTGCGAAACCGTTGAGTTTCTTCTCATATCGGGCAGCGATGAGTTGCAGAAAATGATTGGCCAGCAAAGTAATGTCTTCACGCCGTTCAACCAGCGGCGGCAGGGCCAACGTCACCACATTCAGCCGGTAATACAAGTCGTCACGAAACAAACCCTCGCTCATGGCGACATCCAGATCGCGATGTGTGGCCGAGACAACCCGCACATCAACCGCCACCGAATCATTGGCACCGACCTGTCGTACCGAACGTTCCTGTAATACCCGCAGCAATTTGACTTGCAGCGGCAAGGGCATATCGCCGATTTCATCCAGAAACAGCGTGCCGCCGTTGGCTGCCTGAAACAATCCGACACGATTATCGACCGCGCCCGTGAACGCACCTTTGACGTGACCGAACAATTCCGACTCCAGCAATTGTTCCGGAATCGCGCCGCAGTTGATTGCCACAAACGGCGCCTCGGCACGACGGCTGGCCCGGTGTACCGCGCGCGCCAGCAACTCCTTGCCGGTGCCGCTGGCACCACGGATAAGAATACTGGCATCCGAGGTGGCAACCAGTTTGGCTTCGGCCAGCAATTCGGCCATGCGCTGGCTGCGACTGACCAGCTCCTCGCGCCAGGCATCTTCGCCAACCACGTGGTTCGAGGCCGTCAAGCTCAGTGCATAGGCAATTTTTTCCAGCAGGACCTTGCCGTCGTAGGGCTTGGTCAGATACGCGAAGGCGCCGCGCGCGGTGGCCTCAACCGCATCGGGAATAGAGCCGTGAGCCGTCAGCAGAATGACCGGCAGCGTCGCACACTGCGTGCGGATTTCATCGAACAGCGCCAAACCGTCCTTGCCGGGCAGGCGAACATCGGCAATCACCAGCGCCGGCAGATCCATCGCCAGACTCGCCAATGCTGCCTCGGCACTGGCGACGGCAGTCACCCTGTAGCCGCTGGCCGCCAACCGCAGCGACATGAGGCGCAGCAAATCGGCGTCATCATCGACCAGCAACAGATGCGGATGTGTCTGCATTTACTTGGCAACGGCCGGTGCAGGCTGTACCGGCAAGGTGCGCTCGATGGTTTTCAGGGCTTCCAGTTTTTCATTCAACTGATCCAGACGGCGCTGACTATCTTTGGCTTGCAGCGACAGGCGATCAACGTTTTCAGTGAGACGACGCATTTCTGCATAGTTGCTCACCAGCAACCGCGCCAACGGTTTGAACTGCTCCGCATCGGGCGCTGCCAACACATTGCCGAGCTGGGCCTGGGCCCGGGCCAGATCGTTGCTATCGCGACTCAAACCCAGCACCATGGCTTTTTGCATGGATAACAGAGCGCTGTCGGATCTGGCGTTCAGGTTCTGCAACTCCTTGTTGAGCTCGGCCTGAGAGAAGCGCCGGATCGATTGATGGTAGGCCAACAAGTCATCGACGCTGCCGCGGGTAGCGATCAATTTGACATTATCCGGCGTCGGTTCCACCGGTTTGGTCGCGCATGCCGCCAGCAACAGGCATAACAGGTAAGGCGATAGTTTAATTTTCATCAGGTAGCTCAATCCGGAAATGCGCCCCGCCATCCCGAGGCATCAGTTGTACGTTGCCATTATGTGCCTGCACATATTCACGCACGATGGAAAGACCGATACCGTTGCCGTTGCGTGCGCCTTGCGGTTGGTGCAATCCCTGGTAAAAAGGTTCGAAGATGCGTACGGTGTCGGTGGCGGCAACACCCGGCCCTTCATCCACGCAGTCGATGCGCACCCGGCCGGGACTGCCAGACAATACAAAGCGAATTTTCCCGCCTTGCGGACTGAAGCGCACCGCGTTGGTCAGCAGATTGGCCAGCGCAACGGCAATCTTGTCCGGGTCCAGCATGGCCGACCGGGCACCGCCTTCGACTTCAACCTGAATTCCGCGCGACGACCATTGCAGGCGCTGATCATCAATCACCTTATATAAGAGCGCCCGCATATCAATCGGCATGCGAGTAATGCGCTGAGCCGCAAATGCCACTTCGTTATAACGCAGCAGATCTTCAATCTGGGTCTGCAAGGCCGAAGTGTTCTGGCGCAGAATGCGGGCAATTTCACGCTGGCTGTCCGACAGCTTGCCGGCGACTTCATCATCGAGCAATGCCGCGCCCTCGCATAATGCCGCCAATGGCGTCTTCAATTCATGCGACACATGGCGCAGAAAACGCGACTTTTCCGCTTCCAGATCGGCCAGCCGCTGCCGCAGCCAATCCAATTGCTGTCCGAGTCGACGAATATCGGCCGGTCCGTTGACGACGATGGTTTGATCAAAGCGATTGTCACCGAGACGGCTGATTGCCATTTCCAGACGTGCCAGCGGACGCGACAGCCACAAACCGAACCAGAATGCCAGCGCTACTGCCAGCACAATGGCGCCGATGACCTGGAACGTCAGCATCTTGCGTTGCTGTTCCAGATCGTACGACAACGCATTGTTGCGCCGTTCGACTTCGTGTTTGCTTTCCTGTGCCAGTTCGGCATTGAGCGCCGGCAGCCTGGCAAATGCATCTGCCACTACATTCTGTTCCGCCTTGCGCTGACTGACATCCGATTGCAATACCTGGGCGGCGGCTTCGCTGTAGCTGCGCCATTCTTTGAACGCGTCGCTGCGCATTTGCGGCAATGCCGTGGACAGCGCCGTCAGCGCGGCCTCGGCTTGCTGCCGGGCTTCCTGAAAGCGATCACGAAACGCCGGGTCGTCCAATACCAGAAATTGCCGGGCGCTGCGCTCCATGGCTACCGTACGTTCATCGAGCCGTTGTGCATCTTCGGTCAGCCGCACGGCATGCTCCGCAGTTTCCCGGCTGTGCGTTGCCATCCGTTCCAGCGCGAAGAGTGCGTGCACCGAAGTGCCGCTCAACAAGGCAGCAATCAACAGAAACGCTGCCAGTAACAATTGGCGAAAAGACATCCCCGGGAAAACCCCGCGACGTGCAACAGAACCGGATTCTGTCTTCGACATTCAGTAGCTCTCTCTTAGCGTGTGGGTCACTATTGTAATCAACGGTGCCATGTTTTAATGCAAACCTTCGGGGTTTCCGAAGAAAATCTCCGGATTCAGCCTCAATCCAGCCCGGAAACGCGCACCGTCTGCAGGCTCCGACGTTCCCATATATCATGATTGCGGTTGCCTGCTTTGCAATCACAGCTTTATACCGATGGCTGCCGGGACGCGAATTTTCCGCCGCCGCGCCTGATCCCGTCAATCAACCTCAAGCCACAATGGAATCGTTGAAGTCCCCGGCCACAGCAAGTTCCCATCATATAGTCACCGCCGGCGAAGGGCTTCCGCCGGAACAGCGCGGACGTGCCATTCTGACGCTGCTGATTGCCGTCGGTCTGGCAACGCTTGACACCGCTATCGCCAACACGGCATTGCCCGTCATGGCAACCGATCTGCACACCACCCCGGCCGCTTCGGTCTGGATCGTTACCGCCTATCAACTGGCGATGATGGTCTCGCTGCTGCCGTTGGCGGCACTTGGTGAAATCATCGGCTATCGCCGCATATATATAGGCGGCCTGATCTTGTTCACGGCGGCTTCGCTGCTGTGCGCCGTGGCCTGGTCATTGCCGTCCCTGACGGTCGCGCGGTTCTTGCAGGGACTCGGCGGTGCCGGCATCATGAGCGTCAATACTGCGCTGATCCGCTTCATTTATCCCACCCGTTCGCTGGGTCGCGGCGTCGGCCTGAATACCCTGATTGTCGCCATTGCCTTTACGGTCGGCCCCAGCGTGGCTTCCGGCATTCTGGCCATCGCGCCATGGCCGTGGCTGTTTGCAGTCAATGTGCCGCTCGGCATCATCGCGATTGCCCTGGCATTTCCCTCATTGCCCTATACCCCGCGCTCGACGCATCATTTCGATATCAAGAGCGCGGTGCTCAACGCTGCGGCCTTCGGTCTGCTGATTCTGGCCATCGGCGAAGGCGCGCATCAGGCCGCCGCCAACGTGGTTGCCATTGAATTCATTGCGGCGCTGGTGTGCGGCATTCTGCTGTTGCGGCGCCAGGCCTCGCATCCGGCACCGATGCTGCCGGTCGACTTGTTTCGTCGTCCGGTATTCACCTTGTCAGCCATCACGGCCGTCTGTTCTTTCGCCGCGCAGGGTCTGGCATTCGTTTCGCTGCCGTTTTTCTTTCATCATGATCTGGGACGTTCGCAGGTGGAGATCGGTTTGCTGATGACCCCATGGCCGGTCGCAGTTGCCATCATGGCACCGATTGCAGGCCGGTTGTCTGATCATTATCCGGCCGGGATTCTGGGCGGCATCGGTCTGGCCATGCTCAGCGCCGGTCTGTTGCTGATGACGTTCATGCCGGAACAACCAAGCGTCTTCGAAATTTCATGGCGCATGCTGTTGTGCGGCATGGGCTTCGGCTTTTTCCAGTCACCCAACCTCAAAGCACTGATGACCGGCGCGCCGCCGGAACGCAGTGGCGGCGCCAGCGGCATCGTCGCTACCGCCCGTCTGTTGGGACAAAGCATTGGTGCTGCACTGGTCGCCCTGTGTTTCAGCGTTTCGGTATTGCACGGTGCCAAGCTGGCACTTGGTCTCGGTGCCGCTTTTGCCGGCGCTGCCTGTCTCGCCAGCTTTCTGCGTCTGTTGACCAAAACGCCGGTCAGCGCCACCAAACCATAAGTACAAGACGCGCGACCGGGTTCTCAGTCGCGTGCGGTAAATGCTGCCGTCGTCACCAATTCTTCCAGCATGGCGACGGTGGCACAGCCGGAAACGTCGTACGGATTGAGCGTGCCGGTCGCCGAATACTTGAGCAGCAGCGAGCGGTTGATCTTGTCCAGCCGGATTTTGCCCATCGTCCACGAAGCAAACTGGCGTACGCCGATTTCGCCATAGCTGAGCAAAATCACATCCTTGTGACGCTTATCCTGATGCAGCCGCGCCAACAGTTGATTGACCTGATCCCGGCTGCCTTCCAGTGCCTGGACAAAAATGTCCTCGCTGTAGCACAGCACCCCGGTAATGCCGAGCGACGGATTATGCCGGCGTGATGCTTCCAGAATGCTGTCCACCAATTCATGACTGATGGTGGAGCAGGAACGGCTTGCATAGATCAGACGTACCAGCATGTTTAGCCTCGCTTGGGGAGAAGTGCAAGAAATTCGCGGCGCAAATTGGCGTCGCGCAGAAAAGAACCGCGCATCACGCTATTGATCATTTTGGTCTCGGTATCCTTGACGCCGCGCCAGTGCATGCAAAAGTGGTCGGCTTCCATCACGATGGCGAGGCCGTCCGGCTGCAGTTTCTGCATCAACAGATCGGCGATCTGCGATACCGCCTCTTCCTGAATCTGCGGCCGGCTCATGACCCATTCGATCAGACGCGCGTACTTGGACAAACCGATCAGATTCGAGTGTTCATTCGGCATGACGCCGACCCAGACCTTGCCCATGATCGGGCACAGGTGGTGAGAGCAAGCGCTGCGCACCGTGATCGGTCCGACAATCATCAATTCGTTGAGGCGCTCGATGTTGGGGAATTCGGTGACCGGCGGCTGCTCTATATAACGTCCGCGAAATACTTCCTGCACATACATCTTGGCCACGCGTCGTGCGGTGTCCTGAGTATTGTGGTCGCTGTCGACGTCAATCACCAGACTCTCCAGCACGCCCACCAGCCTGGCCTGCACTTCTGCCTGCAATGCCGCCAGTTCACCTTCTTCGATGAAGTCGGCGATATTGTCGTTGGCATGAAAGCGCACTCCGGCGGCCTTGATACGTGAACGTATGCGGGTCGAAACCAGTTCGTCATGCACGCTTAACTGTGATTTGTCTGTTGCCATTGTGAGATGAGCGCAGCGAGGCGCAATGCGAATGAAATTGCCCACATTATGCCCCGAAATCGTTCCGGCCCTGATGCGCGCCACAGCGGCACCCGACCGGAGGGCGAAAACCCGGCTTGCATCCCGATAACGACAGTGCCGGCGCTTTCTTGATCCCCATTTAAGTTTGTTTGCCTGGATTTACATCGCATTAACTCCGGCTTACAGGGATTGCGACGATGATTGCCAGCAAGAACAATTGCAAGAACTTTCCGCAGGGGGGAACAACATCATGATTCAGCCACGTCTCGTCAGTCTTGCTGCCGCTTTGTGTTTGTTGAGCGCCTGCACCACACCGCAACCGATGATTGTGGGGCCGACCAGCGTGCGTCCGGTGTATCCGGTCGCCAATATCGAAAACAACGGCGCCATCTTCCGTGTCAGCAGCGCCCAGTTGTTCGAAGAGTCCACTACCCATTACGTGGGCGACATTCTCAAGGTCGATATCGCCGAATCGCTGACGGGAAGCACCAAGTCCGCCACCGATTCCAGCCGCAATACCAGCTTGGCCCAAAAGGGACCCGGCGCCGGCCAATCCATGAGCGGTCTGCTGGCTTCGATTTTCAATATCGATAAAACCGCGAGCGGCAGCGATGCGTTCAAAGGTACCGGTCAAACCCAAAACAGCAATTCGATGACCGGCAGCCTGATGGTGTCGATCATTGAAGTGCTGCCGAACGGCAATCTGGTGGTGGCGGGCGAAAAACGTATCGGCATGAATGGCAACATCAATACCTTGCGCTTTTCCGGCGTGGTGCGCTCGCGCGATATTCGCGGCGGCAATGTAGTGTCATCCAGCAACGTCGCAGACGCCCGTCTGGAACAGGTTGGCGGCGGCATGGTGGCAGATGCCAACTCGCCCGGCTGGATGCAGAAATTCTTCCGCGGTGTTCTGACCTTCTGGTAATCCTCAGCAGCTCATCTGATGCGGGCGTTCACGCTGAACGTCCGTTGCTGCTGCGACCCGGAATGCAACGGGTTGCGGCCTGCCCCTCTGCACCAGCGGGACTGGCAACTTCCCTCAACGAGGTTCCTGGCTACGCATCAACTGCCACTGAACGCCACATTGCTGGCTCTGGCCGATCCCTCTGTCACCGGATTGCTGATCAGCAAGGAATCCACTACCGGTCCCAGCTTGCTCGTGGTCGACGACCATTTGTCCTGGGTAACGTTATCGCCCCGGTATTGCCCGCTGCCAAGCACGCGGCCATCTTTGCGCAGCGTGATCGAGGCGAAAGTCAGATAGGGGGAATACTCGTCGCTGAACATCTTGGTATCCCATTTGACGGCCGCGTTGTACGCCAGCGTCACCGGACAATTGCCGGGTTGGGTACCGGCATCGTAGACCCGGCTGGCCACGCCGTGCCGCTGCAATTCGGTTTGCAGACTGGGAATGAAATCACTGAGCGCCACCGCGCCATTCCATTCAATACAGATTTCCTTGATTGGCGCATGGGCAAACACAATGGTGTTTTGCGGCGTGTTGGGCACCATCGACGCCATGCTGCTCGCCGCCGAACCCACCAGGCCGGCCGCTTGCAACAACGGGTTGACCGTCACCAGCGAGCATGCGGAAAGAGAAAGGACTGACAGCGAGACGGCAATGAGCTTTTGCATAGAGAAGATATTGTCGGCGATCAATAAAATTCATCATAGCCGCCGCTATCCGCGCCATCCTCTTGATTTACCCGATTTTACTCAGCGCCATGAAACGCTTTACATGGATCTGTGATCGTCCGCCGGCTTCCCTGGGCTATATCAAAACTTCGTCGCAAGATGCACAATGGGTTCCTGTTCCAGCTAAAACCCCCCACCCTCAGGAGTCCCTATCATGCGCCCCTCTTTGCAAACATTGTTGTTGTCTTGCAGCTTGCTTGCCGCTGCCGTCACCGCGCAGGCCGACACGCTCAAGTCGGATTCGGAAATGCGCCAGCTGGCCGACAAGGTGATGACGCAAGCCGGCAAAGGCGATATCGACGGTGCCTACGCCGCCATGACGCCGTATACCCTTGTCGATGTACGCACACTGGACGCAGCGCGCACCGGCGCCAGAAGTTCTCGCATGCAAATCGAACAGTATGTCGGCGCTTCGGTCGGCTATGAGTTCATTCGCTCCGAACGCGTCGGCGATTCGCTGCTGAAACTGGTTTATATAGAGAAAGCCGAAAAACAGGCGATACCGTGGCAATTCATTTTTTATAAGACGACCGCAGGATGGGCCTTGAGCGCCTTCAATACAGGTGACGATATCAACACGTTATTTTCGCGCTGATATCCATTTATCGCCTCCGTTTACCGGCACACAGGCCGGTAAAGGTTGGGTCGGGTCGATTCCGTTCAGATCAGATCAGGCGTTGTGGGCCGAGATCGGCGCTGTCGATCTCGGTCGGCGTGCCGGCGATGATATCGGCGATCAGACGGCTGGCGCCGCAGGCGGTGGTCCAGCCATTGGAGCCGTGTCCGGCATTCAGATACAGATTGGCATAGCGGGTAGCCCCGATCAGCGGTGCGCCGTCCGGTGTCATCGGCCGCAATCCGGCCCAATAACTGACCTTGGCCATATCCGCACCGTGCGGATACAGGGATGCCAGCGACTTGATGGCAGTGGCGCAATCGCGGGCCGTCACCCGCGTATCCCAGCTACCGATCTCAGCCGTGCCGGCAGCGCGGATATGTGACCCCATGCGGGTAATCGCGACTTTGTAATACTCATCCATGACGCCGCTGCGTGGCGCGGCATCGGCATCGATCACCGGCACCGTAATCGCATACCCCTTGACCGGATAGATCGGCAGCGGCAAACCCAGCGGTTTGGCCAGAGCCACCGAAGCACTGGCGCAGGCCAGCACATAGGCATCCGCCTGCAACACCCCGCCATCAGTGCGAATGCCCGTTATCGTACCGCCGGCAGCTTCGATGCCTTGTACCGTGGTCGACATGCGAAACGTCACGCCCTGCGTCTGTAACCAGCTGCCGAGCGCGCGGGCAAACAACGGGCAATTGCCGGTTTCATCCTGCGGCAGCAACATGCCGCCAACCAGTTGATCGCTGGCGACGCGCAAGGCCGGATCGAATGCTACGCAACCAGCCGCATCGAGCAACTGATACGCAACCCCGGCTTCGGCCAATACCCGTGCTGCCAGACCGGCGTTGTCCAATCCCTCCTGGGTGCGGAACAATTGCAGATTGCCGCCGCTGGTTTGTTCGTATTGAATGTCGAGCCGTTCGCGGATGGCTTTGAGTTGAGTATGGCTATAGCGCGCCAGCCGTCCCATACGCGCCTTGTTGACCGCGTAACGTTCAGCATTGCATTGCGACAGAAACTGACGTAACCATCGCCATTGATGGGTATCCAGACGCGGCGTGAACTTGAGTGCCGACTCCATGCCGAGCCAGCTTTGCAGCGACCACTTGAGCGACTTGCCTTTCATGCCCGGTGCCGCCCATGGCGTGGCATACGACGGACAAACGTGACCGGCATTGCCGACGCTGGTTTCGGCGGCGATATCCGGCTGACGGTCGACCACCGTTACCGTGTATCCCTTTTCGTGCAGGAAATAAGCCGTGGTAACGCCGACAATGCCGGCGCCGAGAACAATGATATGCATGGAATATTCTATAAAGTCAGACCGCCGTCGACATGCCAGACCTGACCGGTCACATAAGCGCATGCGGGACTAAGCAGGAAGGCAATCACGGCGGCGATTTCTGCCGGCTGGCCCAGACGTTGCATGGGAATGCGATCCAGCGCGGCGGCCCATGCGGCCGGATCGATTGCAGATTTGCCCGGATCGGATTTCTGCACGTAGCCGGGTGCAACGGCATTGACGGTAGTGCCGGACGCAGCCAGTTGTACCGCCAGCGATTTCACCAGCGCCTCGATCCCGGCCTTGGCTGCCGACGACGCCGGAAATCCCGAGTCACCCAAACGATAGGCATGTGCCACAAAAGAGCTGACCGCCACCACCCGCCCCTGCGGTGCAGCTTGCAGTGAATCCTTGCAGGCGGTGATCAATTGGAAGAAACCACTCAACAAGGCATCAATCGAGCGCGACCAGTCAGCCATCGTCAATTCACCGATGCGCTTGCGATCGGCAAAGCCGGCATTGGCCACCAGGCCATCGAGACGACCAAAGTTGTGCAAGGCAACATCATGCAGATGCGCGGCCGTAGTGCTGTCAGCCATATCGCCGAAGGCAGTGACGCAATGCGTGCCGCGCTGGCGACACTGTGCTGCGGTTTCCTGCAACTGCGGTGAATCGGCGCGTGCATGCAACACCAGTCCGACGCCATCGGCCGCCAGCGCGGCAGCCGTGGCCGCGCCAATACCGCGCGCGGCACCGGTAATCAAAATGACGCGCTGCGCCGGGGAAGGAGATGTCATGAGGGGAAAAGAAAAGTCATTCGGTTTGCCTGTCCGCATTACGGACGACGCGGCAGGCATCAAAACCACAGGCGCTATTTTAACCAATATGCGCATCGGTGACAGCAGGGAAAAATGCCATGTGTGGCGCTGTTGGCCTGCATCTGGAGGCTAATCTCCTTTACAATTGCGGCAGCTTTCAGGACCGGCATGCATGCCATGGGAATCGCCCTGCAATGGTGCGTGCAGGAACTGACCCGACAAGAATTTAAAGGAAATAATGATGTATCAATGGGACTTCGCGTCGCTCTGGCAATTCCGCAGCATCATCGCGGTCGGCTTCGGCTATACGCTGGCCTATACCGTGGTCTGTGTCTTGCTCGGTCTGCTGATCGGCTTGCTGGTCGGCCTCGGACGCCTTTCATCCAATCCATTGATCTCAGGCCCCCTGCGCGCCTATGTTGAAGTGTTTCGCTGTACGCCGGTGCTGGTACAACTGGTGTGGTTCTATTACGCACTGCCGGTACTGGTCGGCGTCGAAATGTCCGCCGCGACGGCGGCAATGCTGGCGCTGGCGTTGTATGGCGGCGCGTTTTATTCGGAAATCATTCGCGGCGGCATCGTCTCCATCGATGTCGGCCAGAGCGAAGCCGGTTGTGCGCTCGGCATGACGCGCTGGCAGCTGATGCGGCGCGTGATCTTGCCGCAGGCATTCAAGCGCATGACACCGCCGCTGGTCAGCCAGTCCATCATGCAACTGAAAAACACCTCGCTGCTGTCAGTGCTGGCAGTACCGGACTTGCTCTATCAGGGCCAGATCATCGCCCATGAAACCTACCGCCCGCTGGAAGTCTACACACTGGTAGCGGTGATTTACTTCTTGATCCTGTTGCCTGCGACGATCTGGGCCAAGCGTCTGGAAACACGTCTGGCACAGCAACAAGGAGCATGAAATGACTGACGCAATGATTGAAATCACGAATTTGAAAAAGGCTTTCGGCGACCACGTGGTACTGAAAGATATTTCCCTCAAGATCGACAAAGGCAGCGTAGTCGCCATGATCGGCCCGTCCGGTTCAGGCAAATCGACACTGCTGCGTTGCATCAACTTGCTGACCGTTCCCGATCTGGGCGACATCCGCGTCGGTGAACAACGTTTCAGCTTCAGCGGCAAATCAACCCGCTTGCCGAAAGATCGTGAACTGGCAAAATTCCGCACCAATACCGGCATGGTGTTCCAGCATTTCAACCTGTTTCCGCATATGACGGCACTGGAAAATGTGATGGAAGGGATGCTCACGGTATTGCACAAACCCAAAGCCGAAGCCCGCCGGCTGGCGCTGGAGTTGCTCGACAAGGTCGGTTTATCCGATCGCGCCGACATCTATCCGCAACGCTTGTCCGGTGGTCAGAAGCAACGCGTGGCGATTGCCCGCGCGCTGGCGATGCAACCGCGCGTGATGCTGTTCGACGAAGCTACTTCGGCGCTCGATCCGGAACTGGTCGGCGAAGTGCTGAACGTGATCCGGGCGCTGGCAGCCGATGGCATGACCATGATTCTGGTGACGCATGAAATTGCGTTTGCGCGCGAAGTTGCCGATCAGGTGATCTTCATGCGCGACGGCGTGGTGGTAGAAGCAGGGCCGCCATCGGTGGTGATCGACAATCCGCAGCAAGCCGCCACCCAGGCGTTCCTCACCCGTTTCAACGCCTGATCAGACGAGACCGCGTCGATGAAAACCCGCCTCGACATGCTCGACGAAACCGACCGCAAGCTGATTTCGCTGTTGCAAATGTCGGCGCGCGACAGCGTCGCCAATCTGGCGCGCAAGCTCGGCGTTGCCCGTACCACGGTGGTGGCGCGGCTGGCGCGGCTGGAAAAGAATCAGGTGATTACCGGCTATACCGTCAAGCTGGGACAGGAAGTCGCCGACAACAGTCTGCACGCCTATGTCGGCATCACGGTCGAAGCCAAGACGGCACGCGATGTGCTGAAACGTTTCCGGCGTATGCCGGAAATCGAGTTGCTGTGCTCGGTCAGTGGTGAGTTCGATTACGTCGCCTGGCTGCGCGCGGCATCGGCGGAACAACTGGATAAACTGCTGGACGAAATCGGCGACATCGACGGCGTCACCAAAACCACGACGTCCATCGTACTGTCGCGCAAGATAGACCGCTGATCCGGACCGGCCTCAGCCGGTCCGGTCCACACAGGTCTGCATATTGCACACAGACCCGCGACACTTCTTACAGTGGAATTTGCGGCGGTACATCTTCCGGCTTGACGCCGGACAACTTCTGCAGATTGCTCAACACGGTGGCTTTGACCTTGCCGCTGGCGCGTTCCTGTTCAATCCACTTGTTGATGTATTCCAGCCAGGCCTTGTCTTCTTCCTTCGGCACACCGATATTGGTCGAGGTCGCTTCCAGCGGCATCGGCACAATCATGGTGCCCAGGCTTGGATTCTTCTTGAGCACGTTGAGCGACAGCAGCCAGACCAGCACTTGCGCATCGACACGGCCGGTTTGCAATGCCAGGGTGGCATCGTCAGCCTTTTCCAGGCGAACGATGGTGGCTTTCGGACAGACCCGGCTGATCATCTGGTCATGCGACGAACCGATATCGACGGCAATCTTGACGCCGGGATTGTTCAACTCTTCCCATGTCTTGGGAGTGAAACCCTTCTTGGCGACGATGGTGAATGCATTGCGGAACAGCGGCTCCGAAAAACCCACCGTTTCACGGCGCGCCGGCGTCGGATTGAGACCGAAGAAAATGTCGATCTTGCGCGTCTGCAAGTCGAGCACCGAATTGCCCCATGTGGTTTCCAGCACTTCCAGCTTGACGTTCAGGCTGGCGGCGACGCTTTTGGCAAAGTCGATCATGAAACCGACCCATTCACCGGTCACCAGATCCTTGTTGTAGTAAGGCGCCTGACCGCGGATACCGCCGATGCGCAACACCTTGGTGCGCTTGATCCGGGCGAACGTGCTTTCGGTGCCGGGAGCTGCTTGCGCAAACGCGCCTGGCAAATATCCGGCGGCGGCGAGGCCCGCCAAATTGGTGATGAAACTGCGGCGGTCTGGCATTACATTCTCCCTGATTGAAAATTGAATAACGATTGGATGTCTGTTGATCGGCAAGGTCACGTACCCACGGTGCGAGAAAAAACTCGACGAAATTCAACGGCACCGCCGATTTTAATCCAAGCCTCACCGGACCGGGACCTTGTCTCACGTGAACTCATTTCAATTGACCCTTCAATTGACCCGGATTCGGTTGGAATGACTGCCTCATCATTGAGCAATAAAGTCATTTTGCATGATCAAACAATACATTTTGACTATAAACCAATCATAAACACGTCAATCTTCGTCTTTTTATCGTAACGCTGTCCTCCTACAATCTGTTCAAAGCAATCCATCTACAGAGTCAGGAAAGGAGCAGCATCATGAACATCATTTTATTGGGCGCCGGACATATCGGTCAGGCCATTGCCCGCCTGCTCAGCACCAGCGGCGATTACTCCCTCACCGTGGCCGACCGTGACACGCAGGCCTTGCACACGTTGCAGCATTTGCCACTGCGCGCCGTCACCATCGATTTCAATGATCGTGAAGCGGTAGAGCAGCTGATGCGCGGCCACGATGCCTGCATC
The DNA here is from genome assembly GCF_001189915.1 of Herbaspirillum autotrophicum. Lineage (GTDB taxonomy): Bacteria > Pseudomonadota > Gammaproteobacteria > Burkholderiales > Burkholderiaceae_D > Herbaspirillum > Herbaspirillum autotrophicum. The sequence continues at coordinate 72,139 of NZ_LFLS01000025.1, read as the reverse complement.
AATGCGCTGCCGTATCAAATGGCGACCACCATGGCACAGGCTGCCAAGCTGAGCCGGGTGCACTATTTCGATCTGACTGAAGATGTGAATGCAACCAAGGCAATTGTCGCGCTGGCCGCCAATGCCGAGACTGCCTTCATGCCCCAATGCGGACTGGCGCCCGGCTTCATCGGGATTGCCGCGCATCACCTGGCGCAAGGTTTCGACACCATCCATGAAATCAAGATGCGGGTGGGCGCCTTGCCCGAGTTTCCCACCAATGAACTCAAATACAACCTGACCTGGAGCGTGGATGGTTTGGTCAACGAGTACTGCCATCCGTGCGAAGCGATTCGCGATGGTGTGCCGCAAGACATACAGGCGCTGGAAGGACTGGAGCATTTTTCACTGGACGGCGTCGAGTACGAAGCCTTCAATACTTCCGGCGGACTCGGCACCTTGTGCACCACGCTGGCCGGCAAGGTACGCCAGCTCGATTACAAATCGGTGCGCTATCCGGGCCATCGCAACCTGATCCGTTTCTTGCTGGAAGACTTGCAACTGCGGGATGACCAGGAACAACTCAAAGCCATCTTGCGCAAGGCGATTCCAGCCACCATGCAAGATGTGGTGCTGGTATTCGTGACGGTCAGCGGCATGCGTCAGGGCCAGTATCTGCAACAAGCCTTCATGCGCAAGATCTTTGCGACGCCGGCCGGTGCCTTGCATGAGAGCGCCATCCAGATCACCACTGCGGCCGGTATCTGCACGGCGCTGGACTTGTTCCGCCAAGGCAAATTGCCGGCCTCCGGTTTTATCCGGCAAGAGCAGATTGCCTTGCCCGATTTCCTGGAAAACCGCTTCGGCAAAGTCTATGGTCAACACGTGGCACACTAACGGCTGTTGATCATTCCGGAGCGAGACATGCCTTCCAGCAATTTGCATCAGTTACTGCAACAAATCCGCGGCGCGGCGGCCACGCAAAACCTGTTTGCCGTACTGCAGGTGCCGCCGCGCGCATTGCAGCCGCCGGCGGCGCAGGTCAGCCGGCTGGAAATTGCACAGGCACTCAACATGCTGCTGTTTGAGCAATTGCTGGATACCGTGCCCGAAGCGCGCGCCTATGTGGATGACGCCATTGCCGATGGCCGCAAGTTGCGTTTCGATCATGGCGCGTTGCGCACCGTGCTGACTACCGGCACCGGTGCCCTGCCGGCCGGCGAAGCTGCCATCACCCGGGTATTGCTGCCGCTCGGTTACCGCGCCAACGGTTTGTATCCGCTGGACCGCATCGGCATGACCGGCAGATCGTATGCGCACGAAGATGATGCCGAAGAAGTGGCGCAGTTCTTTGTCAGCGAATTGCATCCGGAACGCTTTTCTTCCGACTTTCAACAAACGGTCAGCCGTATCCTGTCGAGTTCGGTCGATCCGATCGACGCCGCCAGCGCCCGCCTGCTGGAACAACTGGCGCAAACCCGTGCCTTGCCGGTAGCCGATGCCGCGGCACTGTTACCGGTATTACTGAATTGTTTTTCCCGTCAACACGCATTGCCGACCTTGGCCGATTACGAACAACTGCTGCAAGAGTCGGCTGAAATGGCCTGGATTGCCACCGAAGGCAATGTATTCAATCACGCCACTGATCGCGTCGACGACGTCGAATCAGTCGCGCAGCGCCAGCGTGATCTGGGTCGTCCGATCAAAGACAAGATCGAAGTATCGCGCAATGGCCGGGTACGCCAGACCGCTTTCCGCGCTACCACTGTCGTGCGCATGTTGCGCGACGCGCACGGGCAACCGGTGGCGCGCAAAGTGCCCGGTTCATTTTATGAATTCATTGCACGCGATAGTTATCTCGATCCGGACACGAACGCCATGCGCCTGGACTTGAGTTTCGACAGCGGCAATGCCCAAGGTATTTTCAAGATGACCGCAGGAGCGGCGAAAGGCTGATCATGAATATCACTGCACTGCTGGCAGATCTGGGAGTCGATTACAGCACTCTTGCCGGCCAGGACATCCCTGCCAGATCGCCGCGTGACGGCAGCACGATTGCAGTACTGCGCAGCCACACCGCCAGCGAAGTGCAGCAGGCCATCGACAATGCCAGTCAGGCCAGTCTGCAATGGCGCAATGAACCGGCGCCGTTGCGTGGGGAATTGGTGCGCCTGCTGGGTCAGGTGCTGCGCGAAAAGCGCGATGCGCTGGGTCAGCTGGTCACGCTCGAATCAGGAAAAATCCTGTCGGAAGGCATCGGCGAAGTCCAGGAAATGATCGACATTTGTGATTTCGCCGTCGGCCTGTCGCGCCAGTTGCATGGTTTGACGATTACCTCCGAACGTCCCGGCCACCGCATGATGGAAACCTGGCATCCGCTCGGGGTCTGCGGCGTGATTACCGCCTTCAATTTCCCGGTTGCGGTATGGGCATGGAATGCTGCGTTGGCGCTGGTATGCGGCAATGCCGTGATTTGGAAGCCATCGGAAAAGACTCCCCTCACCGCACTGGCGGTACATGCGCTGCTGCAACAGGCGATAGCACGTCATGCGCGGCAAGCAGCAGTTCCGGCCGCCTTGTGTCAGGTCTTGATCGGCGGTGCCGAAGTCGGCGTCGCATTGTCGCGTTCGCCGGCCGTGGCCTTGGTCAGCGCCACCGGCAGCGTCGCCATGGGCCGCAAGGTCGCCGTCGAGGTAGCGCAACGTCTGGGACGCAGCTTGCTGGAACTGGGCGGCAACAATGGCATGATCGTGGCACCGAGTGCCGATCTTGATCTGGCCCTGCGCGCCATCGTGTTTTCTGCCGTCGGCACCGCCGGTCAGCGCTGCACCAGCCTGCGCCGCCTGTTCGTCGAACGCAGCAAGTTCGATACGCTGACGGCACATATCGAACGTGTATATGCCACGCTCAATATCGGTGATCCGCTCGCCGCCGGTACGTTGGTCGGTCCGCTGATTGATGCGCACGCCTATGCCAACATGCAGGCCGCCTTGTCACAAGCGCGCAGCGAAGGCGGCATGGTCAGCGGTGGTGAACGGATTGCCGGTCTTGGCGGCGAACACGCTTTTTACGTACGCCCGGCCTTGGTCCGCATGCCGCAACAAAGCGCCGTGATGCATCATGAAACCTTTGCGCCGATTCTGTATGCCCTGCCCTATGATGATTTTTCGCAGGCCATTGCATTGAACAACGCCGTGCCGCAGGGCTTGTCTTCCGCCATTTTCACCAACGACATACGCGAAGCAGAATTGTTCATGTCAGCCAACGGCAGTGATTGCGGTCTGGCCAACGTCAATATCGGCACCAGCGGTGCTGAAATCGGTGGCGCCTTCGGGGGTGAAAAGGAAACCGGCGGTGGCCGTGAATCCGGTTCCGACGCCTGGAAAACCTACATGCGACGCGCCACCAATACCATCAACTACAGCGGAGCACTGCCACTGGCGCAAGGCGTCTCTTTTGATATCGGGTGATTTCTCGCAAAGTCACCAGATTCATCTCGATTTCTTGACGCTTTCCTACAGAGGTAAATTTGCATCAGGATTGTGTAATTGTCTGGCCGGCAGTTTTACACTTCAGCCATGACAATACTCCGCTCCGCTTCCTCTGCCGCTTCCTGTTCAGCACTGTTGGCGCTGGCCGGCTGCGCCAACTTCAGCGAAGTTACCGATACCGGCGCCGGTGTCTACACGCTGAGCGCCACCGCCGTCAGCTATACGATGGCGATGCCGGCACTGACCGCCGCCGCCAAAGAAAAAGCCACCAGCTGGTGTGCCAGTCTCGACAAAGGCATGCAACTGCGGCAACAAGTGCGCGGCTGGCGGCCGATGCAGGTGGAGTTGAATTTCCGCTGTCTGGCGCCGGATGAAGCATCCGCGGCAACGGTCGCCTTCAAATAACCGCGCCGGAAAATCTGTGCGGGAACGTCTGTCCATCTGATTTGATATGATCGCAGGCAGCACTTCATTCCTGTCTCAGCCACCCCGCTCACCCAGTCGACGTACAAGGATCAGATATGTCAGCAGAATCAGGACCCGCACAACCGCCAGCACTGGACGACGCCACACTGGAGTTTGCCAATCAGGTATTTGAACTGGCGCGCAATGGCGACGGCGATACCTTGCGTGGCTTGCTGGCCAAAGGCTTGCCCGCCAACATCCGCAATTCCAAGGGCGACAGCATGCTGATGCTGAGCGCTTACCATGGCTTTGCCGATACCGTGAAGATCTTGCTGGAAGCCGCCGCCGATCCGGAAATTCGCAACAACAACGGCCAGACCCCGCTGGCCGGTGCCGCCTTCAAAGGCCATGCCGATGTCGTGCGTTTGTTGCTGGAACATGGCGCCAATGTCGAAGGCGCTTCACCCGATGGTAAAACCGCGCTCATGATGGCGGCCATGTTCAACCGTACCGGGATCGTCGATCTGTTGCTGGCGCATGGCGCCGACCTGCACGCCAAAGATCAGAGTGGTGTCACCGCCCTGGCCGCAGCGCAAGCCATGGGTGCACCCGACACCGTGCCGCAATTGCAGGCACGGCTGGCATCAGGCAGTTAATCAGGAAGCGTAGGGTTGGACATCAAGCGCTTTGCCGTCGGCATCAAAACCGGCGGCCAGCGCGACTGATTTCACGCCCATGGTCAGCAAGGCATCGCTGGCATCGTCTACTTCACTTTCCATATCGCGCCCCAGATCCAGCGGCTTTTCCGCAGTCGCCAGCACACGCCCGTCGCTGCCCAGCACCTGCACCCGCAATACCGCATCGCCACCATTGTCGGCGGCACCGATCACTGCCTGCGTTTGTGATGCAGCTACCCCCGCTTGTTGCAAACCATGATCCAGATCGGACATCATTTGCAGCATGAAGTATTCGGCGATACCGCGTTCCTTGCCGCCGTGGAACATGTCCTGATACAGGAAATGCACATCGAACTCGCGCTCGGGCGCCGCCAGACAGGCGTGCAGCACCGGCACCACCTGCTCGCTCCATTGCTGGAAGCGCTGCGCGCGTTGCGCAAAGTAGGCATCCATGGCCGCCTCTTCCGACGGTATCGCATAGAACGGGTCATCTGCCTTCTTGAGCGCAAAGCCGAGCAAGAAGCGCAATTCCACCGCGACATCATCCGCTGCGAAGCGGTTTTCCGGCCAGCCGCTCATGCTGCGGTCGATGGCCAGTGTCGCCTGTACTTTCTTATCGGTCATCGCGGCAAATGCATCGCGCACCATCGCATCCAGATGGCTGTAGGTAATGGCGTCGATTTCATCCAGGTGATACGCATGGCTGACCAGCACCACGGTAGCATCCGGGCTTTCCAGTTGCGCCGTCTTGAGACTTTGCGTCAGTGCCGAAAAAGCTTCATCGTTCTGGAAATTCTGTGCTTCGTGCAAACCGCCGAGCGTGCGCACGAACATCGGAATGACGAAGGCATTGACTTCAAATTGCTTCTCGCCGCGCTGGAACGATACCGATTCGGCATCTTCTTCAATCGCTTCCTTGAGCAAGGCATAGGCATCGAGATTGGTTTCGCGGACGCGTTCCAATGCTTCATACAGCAACTCGTCCTTTTGCTGATGCAGGCTTTTGCGGATGATCTTGCGGATATCCTTGCGTCGCTCCTGATACGCCGGCGCAGTTTCGCTCAGTGTCGCCAGACTCAGGGCCAGGTCAGCCAATGCCTGAATCTGACTATCCTCGATATAGTCGTCGGCGTCGTCATCGTGAGAGGAAACAGGTAATTTCGGCATGGTGTAGCTCGATTCAGGGTGGACAGGCAGGCATTGTAACAAGCCTGCCGCACCGCAGGCGCCGATTGATGCCGGTGTGGCACTGATCCGCAGGATTCACGATTACCGCGCTTCAGGTAAGCTGTCCGCACGCATCCGCGTTCTTCCACGTCAACCCGTAACGCCTTGTCAGGAAACCTCATGTATAAATTGCTCGTGCTGTATCCCTACCCCGACGATCCGCAAGCCTTCCTCGATTATTATCGCCAGCATCACCTGCCACTGGTGAAGCAATTACCCGGTCTGCTGGCATCCCGCTTCGGCCAGCCGCAAGCATTTGGCGCCAAACCCGCGCCGTATTTTCTTGTTTTTGAAGCAGAATTTGCCGATGAGCAAGCACTCGCGGCGGCGCTGAGTTCACCGCAAGGCAAGGCTGTCGGTGCCGATGTCGCCAACTACTCGCCCAAGGGCGCGACCATGTTGCGCTTGCTGGTCGAGTCCTGAGTCGCCCGCCACTGCAAAAAAAGCGGCGCATCTGCATGCGCCGCCAACTCAAAACTACCGAGACTACTGAGACCGGAACAAATCAGAATGCCGCAGGACGCCATTTCAGCAAACGCTTCTCCAGCGTCGTCAGCAAATAGTCGGCTGCCAGCGCAACGACCGCCAGCACGATCATTGCCGCAAACACGCCGCTGGCATTGAACGCACCTTGCGCGGTCGAGATCAGCAAACCGATGCCTTGACGGGAACCGAGAAACTCGCCGACTACGGCGCCGACCAAAGCAAAGCCGAAGCTGACATGCAAGCTGGCAAGAATCCAGCTCAAGGCCGAAGGAATCACCACCGCCGTCGTCACCTGACGCCGCGAGGCACCCAGAATCTGGGCATTGGCAATCATGTAACGGTCGGCTTCACGCACACCCTGAAACGCATTGCCGAACACCACAAAGAACACCATCACGAACGCCAGCGCCACTTTCGATGCCATGCCCAAACCCAGCGCAATGACGAAAATGGAACCGAGCACCACTCGCGGAATCGAGTTGGCAATCTGGATGTAGATGCTGAACACGTCCGACAACAACTTGTTGCGACCCAACAGGATGCCGGCAATCACGCCGAACACGGAGCCAATCAGGAAGCCCAGTACGGTCTCTTCCAGGGTCACCATCACTTGTACCCACAACGGGCCTTGCGAGGTGCCTTCCATGATCCAGTCATAAATCTGGATCACGATCAGCGATGGCTGGGAAAAGAAAAACGGATCGATCCACTGCAGCCGCGCCGACAATTCCCAGCCGCCGAGAATGAAGACCAGAATCGCCAGCCGCAAAAAAATCACCAACTGACGGCGCTGCCTTATTTTCTTTTGCGCCTCGCGCTCTACGATGGCCAGATCTTCCGGCGACATGGATGGCGGCCGTACCGGTTTGGTGGCCGAGGGTGCAGGCGCACTATATGTTTGTGTCATGGTCGTTACCTGTCGTCGTTAACTGATATGAACTTCTTCACGCAAATCAGCCCAGATTTTGCGAGAGATGTCGATAAAGCGCTGTTCGTAGCGAACCTCTTCCATCACGCGCGGACGCGGCAGGTCGATTTCGTACACGCTCTTGAGTGTGGCCGGACGGGCAGTCAACACGTAGACTTTGTCGGCCAGTGCAATCGCTTCTTCCAGATCATGCGTGACAAACACCACCGAGCCGGAATGGGCCGACCACAATTTCAGCAGCTCGTCCTGCATCAGCGTGCGGGTCTGCATGTCGAGTGCGGAAAACGGCTCATCCATGAGCAGGATTTCAGGGCTGTTGATAAAGGTCTGCGCCAACGCCACGCGCTTGCGCATGCCGCCGGAGAGTTGATGCGGATAGTGATCGCCGAATTTGTCGAGGCCGACGCGGCGGATCCATTCATTCGCCAATTGATAAGCCTCTTCTTTCGGCTTGCCGCGAAACAGCGGGCCGGCTGCGACATTGTCGCGCACGCTGCGCCACGGAAATACGGCATCACTTTGAAAGACGAAACCGATGCGCGGGTCGATGCCGTTGACCGGCTCGCCCATGATGCGTACTTCACCGACGGTCGGTTTCAGCAAGCCGGTAATCAGACTCAGCGTGGTCGATTTGCCGCAGCCGGTGGGACCGACGACGGCGCAGAATTCGCCGCGTGCCACGCTCATGGAAAAATCGCGCAACGCCACAGTAGCCTTGCCATCGCCGGTAATGAAGCGGCACGAAACATTGTTGAGCTCAATCGCCGGCGTATCGGCCGCAGCCGTACCGTTGACGGCCCTGAGTGTGGAGGTCGCAGTCTGGTTCATGGAATGTTTTCCCGAAGAGGGATTGCCGCCACAGATAGCGGCGGCAATCCGGTTTGTCTTATTTGACCTGATTCACAAATTCGTTTGTGTAGGTACGCGACAAATCGATTTTCTTGCCCTTGACGTTGGGATTGAATCCCGACAGCACCGACAATACCGTTTCCGGACCGCCAACCGGCATGCGGCCATCAGCCGAATACATCGGCAGCGAGTTTTGCAATGCCTGGACATACAGCGGCTTGTTGTTGCCGTAGTAATCCTTCGGCATCTTGTCGGCGATTTCCGCCGCGCTGTGGGTCTTGATGAATCGCAGGGTCTTGACGAAGGCGCGCGCCAGTTTGGCGGCTTCAGGCTTGTGGCTGTCCAGCCAGTTGCGCTGTACATACAGGCTGGAGGCCGGATACAAGCCGCCGAGCGCCTTGACGGTTCCGTCAACCGTGCGCATATCCACCAGCACCGATGCTTCGCCGGTCTTCAGCATTTGCGACACCGTCGGTTCGGTGGTCATGCCGGCATCGATGCGACCTTGCTTCATCGCCGCGATGAAGGTGTTATCCGCACCGACCGGCAACACCGAGTATTCCTTGGAAGTGATGCCATGTTTGTAGGCCAGATACTGTGTCAGGAAATTGGTCGAAGAACCGAGACCGGTCACGCCCAGCGTCTTGCCTTTGACATCGGCCATGCTCTTGATCGATGGCGCTTTGCTCGATACCAGTTCGACTTCGCCTGGCACTTGACCAAAAATCACGATGGCACTGATTTCCTTGCCTTTGCTTTGCAGGTCAATCGAGTGATCATAAAAGCCGACCACGGCTTGCACTGCGCCCGCCAGCAATTCATTCTCTGCATCGACGCCGGCCGGTTGCGATTGCAATTCGATGTTGAGGCCTTCTTCCTTGAAGTAACCCAGTTGCTCAGCCAGTTTGGCCGGCAAATACACCATCTTGGTGATGCCGCCCACCATGATCGTGATTTTGGGGGCATCGGCAGCAGCAGCCGTGACAGGTGCGGTAGCCATGGCGCTGACCAACAAGGTCGGCAGCAGCAATGCGGGCAGTATTTTTTTCATGTGACAGTCTCCGGTATCTTTTGGGATGGGCAGCTTGCGTCGTGCGTTGCGACGTCTTGTTATGTTTGGTCTTGCGAGGGAAATCATTCTATTGGGACATAACTTACAATCTGCTTTCTAAATCCGGCTATTTTTGGTTGCAGTGCAACATCGGCAATGCGTGCAATCGGCACTGCCACACCGGATGCAGGCGCCATGCAAATCAACATGGCGCAGCGTCCTCACTGAAAATAAAGAACCGGAATATGTCGCGAACAGCATTCAGGCATGTGGAGACGCTGGTGAAAAGCAGGCTGACGAGGAGGCCGGGATAAATGAAACGCCTATTGCACTGCGCATTACTGATCGCTGGCCTCAACGCACTGCTGATCTCGGGCACGAGGGCCGACGACAGCAAGATACGTCTGATGGTGGCGGGCATCGAAAAGCAAATCTATCTGCCGGTCAAACTGGCCGAGCAACTGGGCTATTTCAGGGAAGAAGGTCTCAATATCGAATTGCTGAGCGAACCATCGGGGGTCAATGCCGAAGATGAGTTGTTGGCGGGAGCGGTGCAAGGCGTGGTCGGCTTTTACGATCACACGATTTATCTGCAGGCACGCGGACGCGCGGTGCAGTCCGTCATTCAACTGATGCTGGTACCGGGAGAAATGGTACTGGTGTCAGCCGCAATGAATGAAAAAATCCGTTCTCCGGCCGACTTTCGCGGCAAGACACTGGGTGTGACCGGACTCGGCTCCTCGACCCATTTCCTGACCCAATATCTGGCACAGTCAAACGGCATCAAGGCCAACCAATACAAGATATTGCCGGCCGGCTCCGGCAATACGTTCATTGATGCGCTCAATACCGGCAAGATCGACGCCGGCATGACCACCGAACCCACTGCATCGCGCCTGGTTTCGAATGGCGATGCTCATATCCTGATCGATCTGCGCTCGGCCGAAGAAACCCAAAGAATATTCGGCGGCCCCTACCCGGCCGCCAGTCTTTACATGCAGGCAGCATGGATAGCCGGACACCGGTTGCAGGTACAGAAATTGGTCAATGCGCTGGTCAGATCGCTGAAATATATCCAGACGCACACGGCGACAGAGATTGCCATGGCGGTTCCGGAATCCTATTTTGCCGGCGACCGGAATGCCTATATCAGGACGCTCGCCGCCAGCAAGGCCATGTATGCGACCGACGGCCTGATGCCGGAGGCCGGACCGCCGACAGTACTGAAGACGTTATCGCTGATTTCGGCAGCAGTACGCCGGCAAACCATCAATCTGGCAAAAACCTATACGACAGAATTCGTGGAAGCCGCGAAATAGGTGTCATTGCGGACGCTGCGCCGGCAACCTCACCGTCACCAGCAATCCCGCGTGCTGCGCCGGCGTCGACAACTGTACTTGCGCGCCGCTGGCGGTGGCGATTTCCTGCACGATGGCCAGACCCAGTCCCGAGCCATCCGAACGGTCGCCGTGCAAACGATAGAAGCGCTCGAAGACGCGTTCACGTTCGGCAGCAGGGATGCCGGGTCCGTTATCTTCGACGCACAGCACGACCGCCCCATCCTCGCGCTTCACACCGACCGTGACGATGCCACCGGCCGGGGTATAGCGCAAGGCATTGTCGACCAGATTGGATACCAGTTCATCCAGCATGGACGAGGCATCATGCACCATCACCACGTCTTCGTCGAAGTCAAAGCCAAGATCAATCTGTTTGGTCTGCGCCAGCGTCGCCAGTTCTTCCAACAGCCGTTGCACCACCGCGATCAGATCGATGTCGGACTGCCGCGATTGCTTATCCAGATGCACTTCCGCTGTCGATAGCGTCAACAATTGATTCACCAGCCGGATGCCATGCTGCACGCCGCTGTTGATGGCACCCAAGGCGGCGTCCTTGCTTTCGATATCGGGACTGCGCAAACCGTAATTGACCTGCGTATTCAATACCGTCAGCGGCGTGCGCAACTGATGCGAAGCATTCGCAATGAAGCGGCTGTGTGCCGACATGTGTTCGTCCAGACGTTGCACATAATCATTCATGCCCTGCACCAGCGGCACCAGCTCATTCGGTACCGAGGTAATGTCCAGCGGCTCCACCGTATTCGGCTTGCGCTGTCGCATGGTGTCGCGCAAACGGATCAGCGGCGCCAGTCCCCAACGCATGCCCAGCCACACCAGCAACGCCGCCAAACCCAACAGCAAGAACTGTTGCAGCACGGCGTGGGTCCACATTTCATCGGCCAGGGCCTGATAGGAATTTCTGGTTTGCGCCACTTCGATCATGACCGGTCCATGTTCCGGCGCGGCAAATACCGGTTGTGAAAATACCACCACGCGCACCGGTTCGCTGCGGAACAGGAGATCGAAATAGGCCGACTCTTCGGATTTCAGCGGCCGTTTGAAATCCGGCAAATCAATGGAGCCGGCCAGCAAACCGTGATTGGGCCCGGTGACGCGGTAATACACCCGATCCTGTGCATCTGACTGAAACAATTCCAGCGCTGCCGGCGGAATCACCACCTGCAACATGCCATCTTCGTAATGCACCTGCTCCGCGATAATGCGCGCCGAACCAAGCAACAGGCGGTCATGCACCACGGTCGCCATCTGAATGGCATTGCGATACGCGACCCAGCTGTTGAACGCGACAAACAATGCCAGCGGCACCAGCAGCCAGACTAGAAACCGGGCGCGCAGGCTATGCAGTCGCATTATGTTGCTTCAGCAGATAACCCAGACCGCGCAGCGTGATGATGGCGGCATCGCCGTGCTCCAGCTTCTTGCGCAGGCGGTGAATGTAGACTTCGATGGCATCCGGCGAAGCCTCGTCGGCCATCGCGAACAGGCTTTCGGCCAGCGCCTGCTTGCTGACGGTCTTGCCGGCCTTGCTGATCAAGGTTTCGAGCACGGCATGTTCGCGCCGCGTCAACGACAGTTGTTTGCCATCGAGGACGAACAGGCGGCTATTGGTGTCATACACCAGCGTGCCGCATTGCAGGATCGGATTGGCATGCTGGCTGGAGCGTCGCAGCAAGGCGCGGATGCGTGCTTCCAGTTCACTGACGTCGAACGGTTTCGCCATGTAGTCATCGGCGCCGGTATTCAATCCGCTGACCCGCCCCTGTACCGAATTGTTTGCAGTCAGGATCAACACCGGGACGTTGTTGTTGCGGCTGCGCAGGCGCTGCAGTACTTTTTCACCATTCATGCCGGGCAGGGAAATGTCGAGAATCACCAGATCATATTGCTGAGTCAGCAACAAATGGTCGGCATCTTCGCCGTTGTAGACGCAATCGACCGTATAGTTTTCACGATGCAGTGTCATTGCCAGCCATTCTGACAACGGCCTGTGGTCTTCTACCAGCAAAATTCGCATAGTTGGTGCTCGGCAATGACATCGATACGATAAAAATGCATCCGGTGTGCCCGGAATGGACCTGACCCGCTCAGGGGTCGGGCTGCATTCTATTATGGAGATGAATCGGCTGCCGAGGCAAATTTTTGCCGGACGCGCGACGCGTCGTCGCCTGTGGCCGGCAACCGGTTACCGGAGGATGGGATGCGAGACGGACTTGCCGCAGCGACCGGCGACCAGTGTCTTTCGCCCGCACAGCGCGAAAAACCACCGGTCATCATGCATCGATATCAGTTGGAGGCCGTGCTTTCAATAATTGCCGCTTCCAGCAATTCCAGCCGATCCTGGCCCCAGAATGGCTGTTCGTTGAAATAGTAAAACGGTGCGCCGAACACATTGCGTTGCAGCGCTTCGGCAGTCAGTTCTTGTTCTCGCGCATGCAACAGCGGATCTTCGCTGGCTGCAAGCAAGGCGGTGCCATCCAGCCCGCTGTCATTGGCGAGCGTGACCAGGGTTGCCGGGTCTTCGATATTCAATTCATCGGCCCACACCGCTTTCAACGCCGCATGCACAAAGGCGTGGGTGGCAGCCGCCGGCGCCTTGCCGTTCAATGCCGCCAGCAGCATGCGGTGCCCGGTCGACGGTTGTGCCGGGTAATAACGCGGTTCATTATTCAGTGGAATATTGCGCACCTTGCGCCAGCGCGCCATTTCCACCAGGCGATACGCCTGACGCGCCGGTGCCCGCTCTTTGGGTGGCTTGCCGCCGGTCGCGGCAAACACCTGATACAGATCCATCGGCTTGTAGATCACCTCGACATCACGGCGCGCAATCAATTGCTGAAACGGCAGACTGCCGATATACGACCACAGCGAAATGAAACTGAAATAGAACTCGACGCGCGGACGAGCGCCCGGCGCAGTTGCTGGTAAAGAATGGTCTGTCATACGATATCCTCGCCCAGATAGGCGGCATGAATTAATGGGTGTTGGCGCAGCTCTGCCGCGGCGCCGCTCAACAACACACGGCCTTGATCCAGCACCAGTGCATGGTGCGCCAGTCCGAGTGCAATCTCGACGTCTTGTTCGACTACCAGCAACGCGGTACCACCAGCGTTGATGCTGGCCAGCGCCGCCACCAGTTCTTCCACCACGCGCGGTGCCAGTCCCAGTGACAATTCGTCGATCAGCAATAATTTCGGCTTGGCCATCAGACCGCGACCGATGGCGCACATTTGCTGTTCGCCTCCGGACAAAGTCGACGCATCCTGCCGACGCCGTTCTGCCAGTCTGGGAAACAGCGTGAATACTTCCTCCATCGAGGCACGGATCGCTTGCTTGCCGTCGCGACGCAGATAAGCACCGATCAGCAAGTTATCGCGTACGCTGAGGCCGGCAAACAGACGCCGCCCTTCCGGCACGTGGATCAGGCCGGTGCCGACAATCTGCTCCGGCGCCTGCTGCGCGAGATCCTGACCGCCAAAACGGATGCTGCCGGCAGTAGCAGGCAACATGCCTGACAAGGCGCGCAACAACGTTGATTTGCCAGCGCCGTTGGAACCGATCAGTGCCACCAGATCACCAGCAGCAACTTCCAGCGAAATATCGCTGAGCACGCCGATGTCGCCGTAACCGGCGCTGAGACCACTGACGTGCAATAACTTTTCGGCCTGGCTCATGACGTTGCTCCCGCTGCATCGACGGGTGTTGCCGCAGCATTGGCGTAACGCGATCCGAGATACGCCGCAATCACTGCCGGATCGCGCACTACCTCAGTCGGACTGGCATCGGCAATCAGCTTGCCATGATGCAGCACGATCACGCGCTGGCACACTTGCAACACCAGTCGCATCAAATGCTCGGTCAATAATATGGTGATGCCGCGCGCAGCGATTGCCCGAATCAGCGCGATGGCGCCGTCGAGTTCATTCGGATTCAAGCCGGCGTTGACTTCATCGAGCAGCAGCAATTTGGGTTTCAGCGCCAGGCCGCGCGCCAGTTCCAGGCGCTTGCGACCGGCCAGTGACAACGTCCCTGCAAGTTGCGCCGCAGAGGCTTCCAGTCCGCAGAATTGCAAATGTTCCAAGGCCTGCCGCCGCGCTTCGGCAAACGAGCCGGCACCACCGCCAAACAGTGCGGCGGCAGCCACGTTATCGAGCACCGACATGCGCGGAAATGGCTGTACGACCTGATAAGTACGTGCCACACCGGCACGTGCAATACGGTGCGGCGGCAAACGTGAAATATCGCGACCGTCCAGTTTGATGCTGCCGCCGGTGGAGCGCAATACACCGGTCATCAGATTGATCAGGGTGGTTTTACCGGCACCATTCGGACCGATCAGGCCAATCAGTTGACCGGCTTCAATATCCAGATCCAAATCGTTGATCGCAGTGACGCCGCCGAAGTGACGCGATACCCCGCGCAATTCCAGTAATGCACTCATCGCGCCGCTCCCTTCGACAACTTGCGCCGTACTATCTGCCACAGGCTGGTCAATCCGCCCGGCAGGCAAATCACCAGCAATACGATCAGGATGCCCAGCATGCCGCTGTGGAAATGCAGCAGATTGCGCCATACCACTTCTTCCACCGCGACAAAACTCAAAGCGCCGAGCAACGGCCCGACCAGGGTGCCGGCACCGCCCATCAATGCCATGACAATCGGTTTGACGGACAGCGTGACGTCGAACACATCGGTCGGGTCGATATAGTTGACCCACGATGCATAGATGGCGCCGGCGATACCGGGAAAGGCGCTCGACAATGTGAAGGCCACTGTTTTATGAATGCGGGCATTGACGCCGAGCGTGGCAGCAGCGGCCTCGTTCTGTGCGATACAGGCCAGCGCGAAACCGCTGCGACTGCGTACCAGCAGGAAGTTGGCAATGAATGCCGCCAAGGCACAAGCGCTCATGGCGACGAAATACACTTGCGCCTGATTCAGGACCGAACCTGACAACAAGGGTAAATTGAGTCCCATGCCGCCACCGGTCAGGTCCGGCGCATTCAGAATCAATTCGCGCAATACTTCAGCCACCACCACGGTAGCGATGGCGAAATAGTGACCGCGCAAGTGCAAGATCAGGGTGCCCAACAATGCCGCGAACAATCCCGCACCCAGACCGGCAACCAGCGCCGCCGGTGCCAAGGCCACGCCCCAGGTTTGCAACAGGCCGCCGATATAAGCGCCCAGTCCGAAAAATGCCGCAGTTGAAAATGAGGGATAGCCGGCGACACCGCCAATCATGTTCCATGAGTACGCCAGCGCTACGTACATCGCCAGCGTGGTCGCCAGTCGTAATGAGTAAGCGCCGCCATCCGCTGCCAATACCGTCGGCGCCAGCAATACCAGCGCGGCGACCGCCATCCACAGCGAATAACGCCGTACGTTGTTCCACACTGCGCTCATTCAAAACCTCGCTTGCCGAACATGCCATTGGGCTTGAAATACAGCAGCGCCAGCAATACGCAAAACGAAACCGTCGCCGTGTATTGCGGACCGAACCAAGCCGAGCCGAGGCTTTCAATCAGGCCGAACGCCAGACCGCCGGCAATCGCACCGGGCAAATTGCCGAGGCCGCCAAAGACGCAAATCGCAAATGACTTGCCGAGATAGCCGCCGGCCATCAATGGAGAGATCGGGAAGATCGCTGCCAGCAATGCCCCCGATACACCGGCCAGTGCAGCGGCAATTGCGAAACTGAGTGCATAGATATCGCGCACGCGAATACCCATCAGCGGTGCGGTAGCGATATCGGCGCGCACCGCAATGATGGCGCGTCCGAGCCGGGTCGAGCGCAACAACAGCCAGACCAGTATCACGCTGATCAGCGACATCGCTGTCGCAATCATGCGGTCCAGCGGCAGCATGATGCTGCCGAATTCGAGCACGCCCAACGGCGGATCGAACAGAATCTTGCGGTAGTCCGCGCGGAACAGCGTGATCATCGCGTCGTTCAGGATCAGGTCGAGACCAAAGGTCAGTGACAGCGTGATCAACACCGGTTTCCCCACCACCCGGTTGATCACCAGTCGTTGCGTGAAATAACCCAGCACGAAGGTGGCCAATCCCACCGGCACGGCCATCAGGAACGGATTGAGGCCATACTCGACATGCGCGAAATACGCCAGATACGCACCCAGCACGATCAGTGATCCGTGCAGGATGTTGATGATATTGAGGACACCCCACACCAGCGAAAAGCCGGCGGCGATACAACTGTACAGGCCGCCGAGCAGCAGCCCGTTGGCGATGATCTGCCAGTACATATGCTTAACGCAGGCCGAGACGGAAATCGGCAGTTTTGACTTCCGGTGGATAGACCACCGCTACCTTGCGATTCTGAATCTGGAATACCGGTGGTGTGTAGGAATTGGCGATGCCGGTCGGATCAAAACTCAGCGGGCCGAAGAAGGTGGCGAAGTTACCCTTGCGCAGTGCCGCCCGGACCTTTTCGTGGTCGATGCTGCCGGCGCGTTCAATCGCCAGTTGCAACAGCACGCCGACGCCGGCACCGGAAGCTTGTGTAAAGTCCGGATCGACCTTGTATTTGTCATGGAACAATTTGACGAAGCGTTCAGTGGAACCGAAGATATCGGTCGACTTGTAACGCAGTACCGAATGGAACCAGCTCGCCGTCGTGACATTCTCTGCCAGGTCGCCGGAAGCTGCGGCCCATTCCGAATAGGCCGGACCATTGATCATGGTCAGTGCAGGCGTGCTCACTTTTTGATCCGCCAGTTGCTTGCGCACCAGAATCAGATCATTGATATAGCCGGTGACGATGATCCAGTCCGGTTTGCTGCTGCGAATCTGGCTGATGGCAGCAGCGTGGTCCAGCGTGCCGATCTGGTAGCGTTCGAAATAGACCACTTCGAAGCCGCGCTTCTTGGCCGATTTCTCAAATTCATTTGCCAGCGACAGCGGATACAGATCATTGCGCGCCAGAATCGCGACACGCCGGATTTCCGGTCCCTTGGCGCGGACCAGCGTGGCAATCGGTTCGGTCAGGGTGCTGTTGTCGGTATAAATACCGAACAGATTCTTGTAGCCTTGATTGAATACTTCATAGGACGAGGCCGACGAGGCAATCATCGGTGTGCCGTATTTTTCAGCAACGGAGCTGACGGCCTTGGTCGCGCCCGAACCGAATGGCGAAAACAGAAAATCGACCTTGTCTTCAGCGATCAGTTTTTCCGCCAATTGCACGGCACGCGGTGTATTCGATTGGTAGTCGCCGAACACCAGTTCGACCTTGCGACGTTTGTCACCGACCTTGATGCCACCGGCTGCATTGACTTGCTCCAGCCACAAATCGTAACCCTGACGCAGCTTGGTGCCTTCCGGTGATAACGCGCCGGTGACCGGCAGCGGCGCACCGATGCGGATGACATCTGCCGCGGCTGCGGCAGCGCCATAACCGCTCAATGTTGCCGTCATTAATGCAAGGGCAGCGATCCGCTGCAAGGCACGACGCGAACGGTCGGCGAGGTGGAAAAAGCGTGCAGCGGAATTCATGATGGTGGCGGAAAGAGTAAAGGCGCGACTCTAGCGGATCATGCATGCGGAGGAAAAGAATATTTCCACGCTAACTTATCTGTTTTTTGCTGCACGCCGCAACGGGTCTGATGCGCGGACATCCTGACGTGCAGTCAAGCGACTGCACGTCATCTTCACTCAATGTTGCAACACTTCATGCAGCTTCTTGTTGTTCATGCCGAAACTGGCAATCATCACCAGACCGGCCAGCGCCAGAACGCTGCCGAGCCAGATCGTGGCCGAGATACCGAAGCCATCCACGATCACGCCGCCGCTGAACGAACCGAGCGCAATCGCAACCTGAACGATGCTGACGAACAGGGCCGATCCGGCTTCCGGCAAATCAGGCGACGACAATTGCAGCCAGATGCTCAGGCACAGCGGAATGGCACCGAAGGCGATACCCCATGCCAACACCATGACAGTGACGCCGGCCACCGATGCATGCAGCAGCGGCAACGAGAACAAGGCAACCATCAATACCGCGACAATCGAAAACAGCGAAGTTTGCAGGTGACGCGTGACGGTCGTCGAGATCGCCAGGTTGGAAACAAAGCCGACAAACCCGAAACCCAGCAACACTGTGGTGATCGCCGACAGACTGAAGCCGCTTTCGGCCAGGAATGGCGCGACATAGGTGTACGACGAAAAGTGCGCGCCGAACACCAGTGCCACCATCAACAGACTCTTGCGCGGATTGGAGCGACCCAACAAAGCGCGCATGTCACTGAAACGAATCGCTGCTTTTGACGGCAACGACGGCAACAACAAAACCTGTGCCGCCAAAGCGAATGCGGCCAGGGCGCCGGTCGCCATGAAGGAAACCCGCCATGATGACAACCCGCTGATGAAGGTCCCGAGTGGTACGCCGATCACGGTGGCAAAGGTGACGCCGCTCAAAATCATGGCGGTGGCTTTGGCAGCATGTTCCTGCTTCACCAGTCGTCCTGAGGTGGCCAGTGCCAGTGTCCAGAAACCACCGAGCGCCGCACCCAGTAAAGCGCGTCCCAACAGCATGATGCCGAAACCGGGCGCAAATGCCGAAACCAGATTGGATGCCAGCAACAATACCGACAACACCAGCAAGATCAGCCGCCGGTTGATGCGTCCGGCACCGAGCATCAAGCCCGGCGCCGAAATGGCGGCGATGATGCCGGGAATGGTAACCATCAATCCTGCGGTTCCCTGTGACACGTTCAGGTCCAACGCAATTTGCGGCAGCAGACCGACCGGCAAAAATTCGGTCGTCACAAATGCAAACGCGCCAATCGCCACCGACACGACCGATAACCACGAACGCAGCGGCGAAGCTCTGGAGACGACTTCATCTTCCCCTTCCAGCGGCAGTTCGGCCAAGCTGTCACCTGACGCGTTGAATGCAGACGGATTTTGTTCCATGTAAAACTCCTGTTGTAGATGCCAACCGGCACCGATTGCAGCGGTGCCGGCTCTATTCTGTAATTAATTTGAATACAGTTTAAGAAATAAAAAAAGACCCGATTCCCTCCCTGGATCCCTGGATCAAAAATACCCGTCGCTGAGAAATGGCCGCCTAGTGTCCGGCTCTGGGGTCAATCTTGTTGACCAGATCGGATAGCTTGCGCCCCTGCAAGGTTTTCAACACAGCCCCTTCAACATCTGCCATGACCGGATCGAGCACCTTTTCCATGCCGCAACTGACCGGACAGCAAAGGTCTTTCGAACGGGTGTTGCGTTTGAGTACCGGCCCGTCTTCCACTGCCTGATAGACGTCCGCCAGATTGATTGCCGACGCCGGCCGCGCCAGTTGCACGCCGCCGCCCTTGCCTTCCTTGGTCACCACCAGCCCCGCCTTGCCGAGCTTGCACAGCAACTCGCGCACAAAGGCGGGATTGGTATTGACGCTGGTGGCAATGGCACTGGACGGGAAATAAACCTCCCCACCCCGGGTCGCGTACTCGACGCTGACCAGAATATGTGCCGCCACCGCAAACCGACTGGATTTCATACTGTCGTTATACGCCTTACAGATAAGCGAATCAACTACATTGATTGCATATACTTATCTGATCAGCTGTGAACGATCAGTAGCTCATGAGACAAATTAGCTGTTTTGAAGTATATTTGTCCAGAAGCTGGTGAGACAAATATCAGAAGTTGTTAAGACAATTCTAAGCTTGTTGCACCAACTCTAGGAGGCGGCCATTGGGGCAATGCAGTTACTACCGGTGGATCGCCGAACTTATCTTCGCAAAACGAGCCTCGTATGTCAAAGGTCGATGCTGAACTCTTTCGGTTGCGGGCTGAAAATGACATGCTCCGAGCACTCATTTCCAAGCACGGAATTGCGATTCCACAACTAAATACAGTTTACGCAACCGCCAATACCCCCTCTACCGTCGCTAGCATCTTATCTCCGGAGGCGAAGATCAAGCTTTTCCGACGCCTTTTTCATGGAAGAGACGATGTCTACCCTGTACGCTGGGAAAGCAAAAAGACAGGTAAGCCAGGATATTCGCCTGTCTGCGCCAACGAGTGGCGCAATGGCGTATGCCAAAAACCTGTCATCAAGTGCAGCGAATGCACGAAAAGTCTCTTCGCGCCAGTCACCAACGAGGTCATCTCCAGTCACCTCAAAGGCAAAATTACTGCCGGTGTTTACCCTCTACTTGCCGATGACCGCTGTTATTTCCTAGCCATCGATTTCGATGATGCAGATTGGCGCGAAGACGCCAAGGCGGTACTGCAAACCTGCATAGAAAACGACCTCCCGGCAGCGCTGGAGATTTCGCGGTCCGGCGAGGGTGCGCATTTGTGGCTATTTTTTGCGAATCCAACCCCGGCCCGTGATGCCAGACGGCTCGGCACCGCATTGATAAGTGCAACTTGTGCTCGTACCCGGCAACTGAAGTTGGAATCGTATGATCGGCTATTTCCCAATCAGGACACAATGCCAAAGGGCGGCTTTGGCAATCTGATCGCGTTACCATTGCAAAAGCACCCTCGCGACCTTGGCCGTAGCGTTTTTGTTGATGCCAATCTGCAGCCATTGCCCGATCAATGGATATTCTTGGAAAGTATCAAGCCGCTTCCGCAAGTGCATATCGAAGCGATACTTAACAAATTGGTCGGTGATCGGCACCCTCTGGATATCGCTTACGCCGAAGTACCAGACGAGAATGCGGATACGCCATGGATAGCACCTGCCAAGCCCAATATCCAACTTACGGGCGTTATGCCAAGAGCCGTAATAGCCACGATTGCCGGCCAGATATTCATCGAAAAGGCAGGGCTGCCGCAAACGCTGATGAATCGCTTGGTCCGGTTAGCAGCATTCCAGAATCCCGATTTCTACAAAGCACAGGCCATGCGTATGTCCGCATGGGATAAACCACGCGTCATCGGTCGTGCCGAAAATCATCCAAAGCACATGGCACTACCGCGCGGCTGCATGAACGATGTCAGATCGCTACTTACCGCCAACAAAATCGATTTGCGGCTGGATGACGCTCGCTCAAAAGGCTGCGTCTTAAACGCCTCGTTTCAAGGTGTATTACGACCAGACCAGCAAGAGGCATTAGAGGCCGTTCTGCCGCACGATTTTGGCATGTTGGTCGCGCCGACAGCATTCGGGAAAACAGTGACTGCGGCAGCGATCATCGCTCGCAGGAAGGTCAGCACACTAGTGATCGTTCATCGCGCGGATCTCATGCGGCAATGGCAAGAACGCCTTGGAACTTTTGTTGTACTCGATGAGCAAAAAATCGGGTTGATCGGCGCGGGTAAGAAAAAAGCGACCGGATTGCTAGACATTGCCGTTATCCAAAGCTTGGCACGCCGGGAAGATCTGCCTGAACTATTCGGTCGATATGGGCAGATCATCGTCGATGAAGCCCACCATTTATCCGCGCAAACTTTCGAAGGTGTTTTGAAACAGGCCAATTCGCATTATGTACTTGGCCTCAGCGCAACACCGATTCGGAGTAATGGCCATCACCCTATCATGTTCATGCAGTGCGGCCCAGTCAGACACGTCGCGCAACGACCGGCACATGTTCCAGAACAACTGACGGTACGAGTTCATCATCTCCCGACGCCAACTATCCCGCCACATGCGAGCATTCAAGAGGTCATCCGGCTCCTGGCCGAGGACAGAGACAGAAATGCACGGATTGTTGCAGATGCAATTAGCGCACTCAATGATGGGAGAAAAGTATTGCTCTTGACCAAGCGTACCGAACATCTCGATTTGTTAAACGCCTATTTCACAAATGTCGATTACCCCTGCTTTATGCTCCATGGCCGTATGAAAGCAAAAGAACGACAATTAGTTATCAAGGCGTTGGCCGAACTGCCGCCGGACGCGCCACACATATTATTGGCCAGCGCCCAGTTGGTCGGCGAAGGATTTGACCATGCTCCGCTGGATACGTTGATATTGACGCTCCCAATCTCCTGGGCGGGAACCTTACAACAGTATGCGGGCCGCTTACATCGTGACCATGCAGACAAGACAGATATTTTGATTCACGATTACGCGGAATTGGATCACCCGCAACTCTCCCGGATGTGGGAGAAACGGCAGCGTGGATACAAAGCGATGGGATATAAGGTAGAAGTCGATCAGCAACAGCTTAGCTTTGGACGCGCATGAAAATTGCGCAGCCGACTTTGCGCAATGGTTATATCGAATAAAGTGGTTTTTTATACGGAAGGTATTTGTTATGCCAGTTCGTAAGATCCCAAAAAATCATCTGTCCGTGACAGGAAGTTTTGCCAGCCGGAAGAATGGAAAAATGGGTGGCTTCGAATCTATATTGGAAAAAGAGTACCTGCTACTTCTGGATTTCGACGACGAAGTCGAAAGGTTCGAGGAGCAACCCGTCAACATTCCGATACTTGGCATTGCCAGAGGATATACACCCGATGTACTGGTACATTTTCGTGCGGACTCGGAAACCGGCCATACCCGTCCACCATTGCTTACCGAAATCAAGCACTCAAGCGATTTAAAGAGGAACGCCGAGAAGTATGCTCCGAAGTTTGCAGCTGCAGATCAGTATGTCGCTGAGCGTGGCTGGGAATTTCGCACAACGACAGAAAAGGAGATTCGCACACCGCGCTTGACAAATCTCAAATTTTTGAGGGAGTACCGCAACGTCGAACCAGCAAATAAAGACTACGCGCAAGTCATTCAATTGGTAGACAGAGATGGTGGTACAACGTTACAAAGTTTACTCCGAGGCATAGCCGCCAACGACGACGAAAAGCTTTATTGGCTTCCCGTCATCTGGAATCTGATACTTACGCGGCGACTGATTACCAATCTGGATGTCGCATTCGACGACGATATTCTTGTCCATCTTGCATCATGAGCAAAAAAGAACCTACGCAGCTATGGCTTAAAGAAGGCGCGACGGTCTCCGACAACGGCCGTGAGTACATCATTTTGGCACTGGCAGACATTAACTTAGTCTTGGCTAAAGAAGTGGCGTCTGGCGAGAAGGTGCTGCTGAAGATTGGCGACATTGGTCCTCCAAAGAAAATCGAATCTCTACCGTCTACACAATCGCGCACGGAACCCAATTTATGGGAAATATCAGATGCGGATTGGCAAATTGCTGAAGAGCGTCGTCGTCACATCGAACCGTTACTCGCCGCACCGTCCCACCAGCGCGCCGGAGGAAAAGCCGACAAAATCGCGGTCGCAGCAGGCGTCAGCCGGCCAACCATCTATCGATGGGTCGCTGCGTTTCGCCAGACCGGATTACTATCCTCGCTATTACCCACCTCCGGTCTTAGAGGCGGCAGGGGGCAAAGCAGGCTGTCCCCCGAGGTCGAAGCCATCATCGCGGATTGTCTGGAAAATTTCCACGATACGGAGCAAAACGCATCGATAGCATCGACCGTCGAAGAAATCAGACGCCTATGTTCCAATGCACAACTCCGATTGCCAGCGCTGAATACCATTCGAGCGCGTATTGAGCGTACCAATGGACGTGAGCGCATCGCCCGTCGAAAAGGTGAAGCGGCAGCGCATGATCAATTTGATCCAATCAAGGGTGTCATTCCGGATACCGATTGGCCGCTGGCGTTGGTTCAAATCGACCACACACTACTGCCAGTCATTATCGTGGACGATGTATATCGCAAATCGATTCGCAGGGCATGGATCACCCTGGCCATTGACGTAAACAGTCGCGTTTGCCTGGGCATGTATCTATCTCTCGACGCACCATCCGCCATGTCAGCGGGCATGTGTATCTCCCATGCAATTATGCCGAAGGAACAATGGATGACCAGATTGGGTGTTACTTCTGCGGATTGGCCGTGCTGGGGTGTAATGGGCATACTCCACATGGATAACGCGCGCGAATTTCGAGGCGATATGCTGAAGGTAGCCTGTAACGAATACGATATCGATCTTCATTTGCGCCCGGTAAAGAAGCCACGCTACGGCGCGCACATTGAGCGGCTAATGGGGACCGTGTCGGAAGGACTCAAAACGGTCAAGGGTGCAACATTTTCAGGACCGGACGAAAAAGGAGTATACGACTCGGAAGGCAATGCATGCATGACCTTCAGCGAGTTGGAAAAATGGCTGGTGCTGTTTTTCGCGCGATACCATCGCAAGGTACACGCTGGCATCGGCACCACTCCGCTCACCAAGTGGCGAGAGGGATTGCTAGGCACCAAGGGGAAACCAGGTCGCGGATTACCGGCGCGACGCCTGGACGAGGAGAAGCTGCGTATCGATTTCATGCCATTCATCGAACGTACGGTCCAGAATTACGGCGTACTGATCGATGACGTCCACTATTATCACGATGTGCTGCGTCCGTGGATCAATACCCCTCACCCTGAATTTCCGCGCCATCGCCGCAAATTCCTGTTTCACCGTGACCCACGGGACATCAGTCAGTTGTATTTTTTCGATGAGATCGCCAGCCGCTATTTTGCCATTCCCTACCGCGATACTAGTCTGCCGCCAGTCAGCATCTGGGAGCTCCGTGAAGCGCATCGGCGGGCCGACGAAAAAGGCATTCCACACGAAAACGAGAAGGCAGTATTTGCTCTGCTCAACGAACAACGTGCGGTGGAGGCAGAAGCCGCAGAAAAGACTAAAGCGGCACGACGGGCACAGCAACGTAGAACTGAACATGAGAAAGCTCGCAAGGGCAAGGCAATAGAGTTGCCCAAGGTCGGCAACCCGACGCCTTCTGCGCTGCCTACCGCTGTGCGTGGCTACGACCCAGATGCGGTTCAGCCGCTGAATGACGACGACTGATGACTACTGATAATCCCTATCCACACTTGAACGATACGGCCCGCGCCTTGGCGGAGCGTAGCGACGAGGTACGAATTTTTTCGATCCGCGAGGGCTCGTGGCTGGGCTACAAAGATGCCAAGCGCATTTTGGCGCGCATGGAAGATCTGTTGGCTTATCCCAAGATCACCCGCATGCCAAATATGCTGCTGGTTGCACCGTCATTCAATGGAAAAACCTCGATCCTGAAACGTTTTCTGTCACTCCACCTGCCCGAAACGCATCCGGAAGGCGAAGTAACGATCTGCCCGGTAGTGATGGTAGAAGCACCGCCCAAGCCGGATATTTCAGATTTTTATACTCGTATCCTTGATGTACTGATGACGCCATATAAACCGACTGCATCGGTGTCGGAGAAATATTCCCAGATAAAGCGCTTATTCCGTCAAATGGAAGTGCATATGCTGATCGTGGATGAAATCCATCATCTAATCGCCGGCAGTCTGAACCGACAGCAAGAATTTCGTAACGCACTCAAAAGTCTCGGCAACGAAACGATGGTCACCATGGTAGCAGCGGGTATCGAGGATGCCTACAACGCCTTTAACACCGATCCGCAAATGTCCAGTCGTTTCACTCCGGAACATCTGCCAATATGGAGAGCAGACAATGAGTTCGGCTCACTGCTGGCAACACTGGAATTGCGCACACCACTTAAGCGCCCTTCGAACCTCAAAAACCCAAACATGATGCTCGCCATTCACATGCGCAGCGAGGGGACGCTAGGCGACATGTGTGATCTGGTCAAAGAACTAGCTGTGGATGCGATTCGTAGCAAGGTAGAGCATATTACTCTGGATCGGATCAATTCCTTGCCTTGGGTGCCGCCGTCAAAGCGTAAGCAATACCAGCGTCTCTGAATATCATGGCGAGTCCAACGTCATCGTTATGGCCGATTCACTATAAGCCCTTGCCTGACGAATTGCTTTCCTGCTGGCTTGTACGTCTGGCGCATGGGCACGGTTTGAAGGTGCAGACGTTTTGTAATCTGATTTATGGCAATCAGAGACAAGTTTGGAATCGAGACATTGATCGCCTGGCACCGCCATGGCTGTTGGACAAGTTAAGCAATAGAACCGGAACGCATCCGGACGTTACATTGAATACTACGTTGCGGGCTTACGAAGGGCTACTCTACAGAAAATTCAGGTTGTCCGGCATGTTGCAATGGATGCTCGCACTGAAGTTGTATCACCGTAAGCACGAGGGACATGGGCTGCAGTTCTGCCCAGCATGTTTGACCGAGGATCAGATTCCCTACTTCAGAAAACGCTGGCGAGTTGCATTCAATACTGTCTGTACACGGCACGGAACTATGCTTCTTGACCGCTGCCCTGCCTGCGGTGTTGCAGTTGCCGTTCACCGTATTGATATTGCGCGCCTGGATGTGCTGGAGACTACGCCTGTTTCGTATTGTCATGCGTGCGCATTCGATTTGCGAGATGCCCCAAATGTAGTGGCTATTTCATATGACAGGCAGGCATCCGAACTATTGCTCGATGCTAGTCGTGCACTAGACGCAACCGTGTCGAACAGCAATTGGGATTTTGGCCAATTTGCAGTCATGCATCAGCTATGCAGGCTTATGACCTCGCGATACAAGCATGTCAGACTTAGGGAATTTGTTTTGAGTCAGATCGGATTTCAGGATATTTCTCTTACTAAAGGGCATATTTCTTTCGAGATGCGCCCGACTATGGAACGTCACCACTTGGCCCAATTAGCAGCTTGGCTGCTTTCTGATATCGATCTTAGATTAGAGGCCGCTTGGCGAGCACGTGCGGTTCGATACAACGTACTGATGAAGGATTTTATTGATCCGCCAAGTTGGTACAGTTCGATTGTTGAGAAATTTTCAAATTGGCGCGATCAATCTTAAGTTGGCAATCTCCCTGCAAGTTCTATCCAAATTTGAGACTCATGAAAAACAAAGAAATTTTTACGCTCATTAGTATGGAAATACTTCTCCCCCTTCCAATTTCATCGATGAACATCCGAACTGTAGGTAACTGTAGGTTTTAGTTCTCGTTCCAAGGCGCTGGCATCAACACATTGCCTGTATTTGATTAAGAATTGGCGCAACGCCTTCAAATTTTGATCTGAACTGTGGCGAAGAGCCCGAGAATGTATCAAATAAGGGATGTTCCTCTCCAAGCCGTATAAAGAATTGAGGCGGATTAAAACCGTCGGCTATATCGCGAAGCGCGTCCAAGGACAAGGGTTGATCCAGCATCTCTGTGTCTTCAAGCACCAGTACGACACCCTCTTCCAATCCGTCGAGATATTCCAAAAATTCGCCCCTCGTTAAGCCCGATACTGCTCCAAATCTTCTCCACAATGCATTCGGCGTGGACTTATGCACGGCCGCGATTTTTGCACAGCCAACAATTGATCCAATAGGTAAGGTAACGTATACCCATACGATTGTTCCTGGAACAACATTCATAGAACGACGCCGCAGTTCAATCTGCTTTCGCCCCGAAAAAATGTTCCCTGCATGGCGTGGTGCCAGCGAAATCAAAATGTGTTCTGGGTTAATCACGTTCAAAAGCCTCAGATAAAATTTCTTGCAATTGTGGATCCGTTAGTGGACGTGTGGTAATCAACTGATTCGATTCACCACAGCCCATACGTCGAAGCGACGCCAATGGAACAGGTCGCGGCAATATAAAAATATTGTCGAATACTGTCACAGTTTTCATTTTCGACTTCCCGATTCGCTCCAAATTTTCCGCCGTAAGTACGGAGTGTTCAAGATCTGTAACATCCGCGTCGACCGGCCGGAGATATGCTTCGCGCACTCGTGCAATCGCGATCACTGCAGCGCGACCATGATTTTTTGTTGATTCATAAAACAGGATCAAGGTCCCTCTCTTAAAATGCCGCAATGTTCGAGGACCGCTTAAATAGTGGCGATCATGATATAGCGAAGCCGTCAAACGCGGTAGCAATGATGCTTGCGGTGAACTCCCTAGTAGTTCAGCGGCAAAGTCACTCTGAATCGGCGTCATTACTGCAGGCCTTCCCGGCAAGCAAAAAAGCGCCGGCGATAAAAGTGTTTCGAGTTCATCCAACGCTACATGCCTTTGATTCCCATTGGGCGTAAAAATTTGAATTTGTTGATCGATATTTCGAAAATGAGGCATGGTATCCGGCAATTTCAGCCCATCTTTTGCTGCCAATTTGGATTGGACCGAATTCCAAGTTTTCGCTGTCAGCACGCTGCCAAGAACAAGCTTGGTCAAACATTGCTGATCGGGCGTTCCACGAAATCCAAAGCCTGTAGCTAACTCGCGTACCTGAGACTGGTTTTGCGGAAGTTCGAGCTTGATATTCTGCGAATCCTGAGCTGTGATTTTCTCTAACAAATACATCAAAAGTATTCGTGTAGCGCTGAGAGACTGCGAACTTGACTCATCAACCGCGATACGAACTGTCGTAATCCCGGTTGCCCCTTTAGCCCCCCACGTCGCGTATCCGATAGGTATAGCACCACTCCAGACGGCACAACACGTCGCAATACGACCCGTAGCATCAATAGGAAGCCAGCCTGCCGCCATCGAGGATCCGGAAAGACCTACCTTGGACAAAAGCGTCCTAATAGACGGATCGTCTCCACGTGAGACCTCGAGCAGTGTTAGTGTAGCGGCCTCCGGCGTATTGAACGCTGTGTTCGCCGCCGGGTCGAGTCCATCGAGCTTGAATGCAGCAGGCGAAACAACCTCGATGCCATACTTTGACTTGATAGCGGGAGCTGCGGTAAGAATGGCACCGTCGTTCGTAATTAGTCCAGCGAGGTCATGTTCAATAACTGTCGCGACATGACGGAGATCGGAGTAGTCATTTGCACTTAGCTTGCCCTCGACGAATCTATCTGGGAAGACAAGTGTCGCCAGTTGTTCCAGTATGACCGCTGTTTCTTCGCCATCCGACAAAGGAAATGAGGGGTAGATATTGATATAAGCTTCCATCGGATCTGTACGTCCGACGTGCGCAGTTCTACGCAATTCCTCACGAACCTCCGTGCTGATCGCAAGCCGAAAAAAATTCGACCTCTCCGCTTGGAACAAGCTTGCAGCGCCATCGTGTAGGCGGCGGCGAGGAGCAACATCAAACAACACATTTAAATCAAGTAAGAACAACGGCAGAACGTCCGCTGCGGAGTTCACAAGCCCTAGGGGGTTATTTACGTCAATACCACTGGTCGGGAAAAGTTGAGGCGTCGCCAATTCATGACATCGAACAAGAATTTGTCGATTGCGTTGCACTCCGCCACGTTCGACGCGTTGCACATAAAATTCTTGTCGATGCCAAAATTGATTCGATTCGACCAAATCTTCCGCCACCCGCGCATAGATCGAAATGAAGCCTTGTTGTGTCGATTGCGCCTTAAGATGATCGACGAGCCTACCGGCAAGTCCTAATCGTCGGTATTCCTGAAGAATCAACATCTGCATGATGTGCGCCCGCGGAAAATGTGGCCGAAAAAGCAAGTGTCCGGCGTAACACTGCTCGACACCGCGCTTTTCAGTAAGAACAAGCAAGCGCTCTTGCCTTGCGAAACCTTCAATCACACTTGCCGGAAAAAAACCAAGTGCGTTACGATGGGCATCTGCTGCTTGCACCACCTGCGTCAAAAATGGAGCTACTTCGCTGTAACGGTCTACGATATCAAACTGCCTGTCGCTACCCACAATCATCACGTCTCCGTCCATTAGGTTATTTGCCATAATGAAATAGACGTAACCTAAATGCAATCGGAATCGTTGTTGTCTTGATCAGCTAGCTGTGTGAAGTTATGTCCTGATTATCTCGCTCACTTTGATGCTTCATTAATCTGTATATATAAACAGTATTTATACTCGGATTAAGCATGAACACAATATATTTATTTCCATATCGACCCTGTGTATTTATTGAAAATTCTGGCAGTGTGGATTGTCCAACGGGACTCGCCAACTACTTTTATCCTGACTTCATCGTTTGCCTGGAATATCCAGATGAGCAGTCTTCCGAGTCACACATGCTAGAAACCAAACATGATGCCAAGGATGCCAGCAAAAAAGCACAACACCGGCCGCAAAGCTATGGCAAGGTTTTGTTCGTCACGAAAGACAATACGCGCCTACGCATCGTCAACGACGATGGAAGTCTCGGAGCTGACTTCGACTGGGTCGATCTTACTCCGGCATGGCAATGGATCCCCGCCACTAGACATTGACCTCTATTCTCCAGCTCGGGTCAAAAGCAGGATTGTGTTCTAAACATGGGGCAACTTGGATAGAAGCTAACCAGCTAAGTAGCGCAGTTTTGCAGTTTTCGAAATCAACACCATTCGATCCCTTGGAGAGCAACAATCGATTTTGGTAGCCATCACATGGCCAAGGAATTAGCAACGCTGTTACCCTTGTCGTTCATGTTCGCTGACAACACGTTGACCGCATAGTTGGACCGAACGTGTTTCCTGAGAGACCGTTCGTCTACCTGCCTCGATAAGCTCCTCAGAATCAGATAACGCCGTAGGAGGCGGCTCGAGAGACGGCGGGGTTGCTGCTGCCCCCCTTCACCAGTTGGCTTTGATAGCTGATCCAAGCACTTCGCGATCGCCCAGGCGTTAACCCGACGCTCGGTGCGTTGTCTCGCTACGATCGGCACATCGGCCTCACTGGCATCCGGGTAACTGGAGAGACCGCGCGACTCCCTGTAGCGCTTGAGCATCGCCATCGCCGGCGCAGGTACCTGAACGTACCTGTCCGTCAGTACGTGGGCCTGCCGGATTTGAAGCTGCCAAGCACCGTCCAGAGCCTTGAAATCTGACATAACACTATCGGCCAGTTCTTGTGACGACAGCGCCATGCAGAAGATGAACTCCGCGATGAAGAACTGCCGGTCCAGTGGATCGCGAGATCCTGTCTTCGGCTGAGGGCGATCATGCCATTGCTGGCGCAGCATATCCCATTCGGAGAGTTCCTCCCATGACGGGAGCATTTGCGACATCCCATTCACACCGGCCCCAGGAATTTTTAGATCGCGGATCTGTGCGGTCTTTCGAAGGCCTTTGCGCTCCAATTCCGACAGCATTCGAAGGACTACGTCACGCGTGAAAGAAAGCGTGCGAACGCTTTTCGCACCCGGTCTTGTGGCCAAGGTCTCTCCCGCAGCAAAGGCGCGAAGGTAGCGTTCCAGGTGTGCTCGGCTGACAGATTCGAAGGTCAGTTTCTGTCCCAGAAGCCAAGCTTGCAAGCGGTCAAGTTCCCGCCGATATGCACGACAAGTGTTGGGCGAGCTCGAATAGCGTTCGACCCAGTTCATCAGGGTTTCAAGCGCACTTTTACTCTTGGTTGCCAAGTTCCAGGTCTCCTTCCATCAAGCCTTGTAGATCAAGCGGTCCGACGTCGATTTGTTGTTGCAGTTGCTCGTACAAATCCAGATCAGCGCCTGGAGCCTCCAATGAAAAGATCAGCGCAAAGCGGGCATTCGTCAGCGCGCGCTTCAGCTTGAGCCGTTCTCGCCACCAACCAATCACTGGATAGACCCCGAGAATGTTTCGTGTTGCCAGTTCAGCAGCGGTACCAGTCCATGTATCAGAGTGGACTGAGCCGAACGTTTGGAGTTTGGCACCCAAAGTCCAACCAGTATCTTGATTGGACTCAGGGATTTCCTCCGCGTCGTCCAACAGCGCATGATTGATACGGTGATTGAAGTCTTGTGCACTTTCATCCCATCGGCGCAGGGTGAACCTGAGTCCATGCGATGCGTAGCGGTATTTCTTTTCCCAACCGCGCTTACCCGGGCTGGGCTCAACGAAATAGGATAGCGTGACTTTCAGATGGACCGTCTGTTCACCGAGGCCTAGCAGTACGTCTTTCGGCCAAGGAAGTTCGAACAGACGCAGCTTGTTCATCTTGCCTCGGGATTTTTCAACCTTGTAGGGCTGCAGCGTAGCCTGTACCATTATCGTCACGCCATCGCGAACGCTATGCAGGGCTTTTTCTGGCGACACGACGCCAAAACCACATGTCTGCAACATCTTGCGCTTGGTGGCCTGCGAGTTGTCGGTGAGATAGCGGTTCTTCTGTGCTTGCGTCCAACTCGCGTGGTGAACAATCAGACCTCGAACGGTTTCGGGCCAGGCATCTGGGTATGCCACCATGATCTGGGCCGCTAAACGGGAGGCCAAAGCGGTGGCAGCGCTCGTCATGTTGAACGTCACCGTTGGACGATGTGCCCCCACTCTGCTTGTGGTCAGCATTTGTAATGTATGAGGTTGGCTGGTCTCTGTGCCTGTAGGATCAACGGCCAGATTTCCCCCCTCAAACAACACCTCAGGTTTTATCGGCCACTCACGGCTCCAACCGTGGGATGTGGAACTGAAAGGACTCAAGTCACCCCGTCCCGCCAGGGCCTGCCAACCTGCGTAGTCGGGCGATGCTGGGAGTGAAATTTTATCAGTGAAGGCTCCAATGGTTAGCGCATTCCACGCTTGGGCAGGCTGTTCAACCATGTAATTTCGGTTGGAAGCTGGATACGTCAACCACCTGTCGTCAGGCGCTACATTGCCGGCACTGATGGCGAAGAGGCGCCGATTCGTGGGGTCGTTCCCATCAACGACAGAATGGCCGAATGCTAATTGATCGATTGCTGCCGAATAAGCTGACGGTTCTCCAGATTCGTGCGAAGTAGTGGTAATGGCTTTGCAAATGACCCGACGACGGCGGGGAGCCGAAATTTCGCAGCGTGCAACTGCTTGCGCAATCACCTTGCCGAGCACCTCATGATCTCTCTCTACCTCGAAATTGGGAGGCGGTATGATCTTCACTGATTCGAGCCGGTGTTCGACCGGTTCTGCCTCAGGCTGTACTGCGGCGGTGTGAAGACATCCATAGAGGGCCAAGCCAGCCATCTTCGTACCGTGACCCTCATGGTCAGCTGTGCCCCAGTTGGCATTAACGGTGTGCATGTCGGCTACATTCAGCGCAGGCTCCAGCAGCGGATGGGTTCTCAAAATTCCAGTATCAAGCACGGAGACAACAACGTTGCTGTCCCCAGTGATCTGATCCTCAAGGGCTTCGATGATTGCATCTTGCTCATGCACGGTCATGCGCTCTGGAACGACAAGAGGCTCGTCTGCGCGCCGGATCTCGGCAATCATGTTCAGGATAATGAACGAGCGGGCCAGTTGTGCTTTTGTGCAGCGAGCATGCACGACCACTCGTTCGGGAAACTCAAGCCGCTGGACAGCAAGGTGTATCTCAAAGCGCTCGGCAGCGTAGTGGAACCGGTTATATACGGTTTGTGGCGTCAAGTTCTCGGAACGCAGCCAAAGCTCCCACCAGAGCAGCTCATTGTCGGCCGGAATTGGACCGATGTCGGTCCATAGCGCTTCGAACGCTGCGACCCCGATGGACTGAATACTTTGCGCTAACTCCTTGTTTCTTGGTTCGCGAGTCTTATCTGTCTCGCGATTGAGATAGTCGTCGATCTTCGTGATCAACGAGTTGATCTTGCCGTCAGGAACAAAACAGGTAGCGTACATTTTATTGTTCGCCTCGCGCACGTTCAGCAATTGAATATCGCCACGGCCAGAGTCAAGTCGCGGCAGCGCCAGTTCCAACTCAGGAAAACTTTCAAACTCCAAGATAATCCCGGGCGACGTAGGGATCTGTTGAGCGGCAATCTCACTCCGTCGCTCCACCAAGATAGGCAAGATGTCTTCCAAGGAACGCTTGAGCCGCCTCCCGTGCGTCTGCCGATCCACATTTGCAACCTCTAGGCCACCCATCGGGCCTCCGGGGCGTCGACGATATCCTTGTTCGATGGTCGAACGATCCCCCAGCCACAGATGTGGCAGACGTTCTATTTCCCCAGCCATATGCCCCCGCTACTAGATCTTAATTGTTGGTAAAGGTCTTCTTATCTTTAATGCGTTGTTTGATTGCTTTGATCAGAGCTTCGATTGTGATAGCGCGGCCACCGTTACCGATGATTTCTTTCAGGGCGTCGTCATAGGCACGCTTGCCATCGGCATAGCTGAGGCCAGCCGACAAAGGTCCGAGCAAATCCCATTCTAAAGAGCGATATTTCTTGGGAGTGCGCCGACGCATCAGTTCGATGAACTCATCGGCTGTTGGAAGCGCGAATTGGAGAATATCGTCGAATCGCCGGAAGAGCGCTTCGTCTAGAATCTTCGGATGGTTCGTGGCAGCGACGATGATGCTTTGAGAGCTGTCTTGCTCGACCATCTGCAGGAAGGCATTCAGGATCCGGCGTAGTTCGCCGATATCGTTGTTCGTCGCGCGCTGCTGCCCAATGGCGTCAAACTCATCGAAGAGATAAACGCCACGCACCTGTTGGATGCTGTCGAAAATCAGGCGCAGCTTGGCCGTGGCTTCACCCATGTAGCGGGTGAACAGGCTGTCCAGCCGCAGAGTAAATAAAGGAAGCGACAGGGCGCAGGCCAATGCCGCAGCGGTCATTGTTTTTCCCGTGCCCGGTGGGCCGATAAGTAGGACCTTCCGGCGTGCTTCAAGGCCATGTTCAGCCAAGAGAGCAGACTGACGCTGCTCGCGGAGGACTCTGTCCAGCCGCTCACGCGTATCAGACTCAAGAATGAGGTCGTCGAGCTGTATTTCAGGATAGGTTACATGAACCAGATCTGCCAACTCCCCCTTGGGTTGGCGAATCGGAGTCGGCTTGCGAGTTGCGCTGATGATGACTTCAGGGCTGCGGGCTTTGACATTATCGACCAGCTCTCGGATCTCTCCGGCCAGCTTCCCATGGCCAGCCTTGGCTTCTCGCGCAGCAATCTGCAGTGCGAGAGTCATGAACTGATTCTCGTCTGCGTCTTTGTAGGCGCGTAGCATCGCCTTGATTTGATCACCGTTAGCCATTTTCTTTTCCTTGGACTCGTCAACCCCGGACGACGAGCTTGATCAGATTTCTTCTTGAAGTTTAACGCCTAAAAAGGGTTACTGCTATATTAACACTGATATTTTAAATATCAGTGGTCAAAATCTAAAACGACGCGACAACATTCTCGTCACAGGTAAACCGCTCTCCGGATGATTGCGCTGAAAGAGAAATACTTATCGCCTCTAGCCGGGATCGCCTAGGACTTCATTTAGCTGGCCCTCAATATTCCGGCCCTCAACCCGCCAGAATTATGGAACGCGAGGGAGACTGTCGCTTAGTTCAATAACTTAATCCCGGCTTATGAATATTTTCTCAAGCATCGCATCAGAAATATTAAAACGATTCGCAAACTGGGATAGGAGTTCGCTCCAAACCAATGCATATAACCCAGTCCGTCCGATACGTTGACTTGCCATGCAACGACTCCGGTATCGCAATATTGCGATTTAGAAAACCAATTAGGAAAATTGATTTCAATCAACTACATCTGGCCGCTCTCGATAAGCAAACCGATTTGCTCTCGCGTCATAGAGAGCATGATGCTCCGGAAGGGCGTTTTTCTTATGGTATTCATAGTAAAGCAATTCATTGATGTTGCGATTGACTTGCTTCTGCACACACCACTTCGGTACTTGGTAGTCCAAAGCGTCAATGAACAAATCCCAATCGGTCTGAAAATCGAAGCAGATTTCTAAAGTCCCGTGTGCCGCATTGAGCACATCCAACCAGGACCTTAGTTTCTCCGCCAGTTCTTGCTTCGAATAGGTAGCATCAGGAAATTTACCCAACAATGGAAGGACCACTTCTCGCACGAAATCACTGCATTCGTCGTAAGGATAAGGTATCTCCGCATAGAATTCATCATCTGAATCCGCCGCCATACCGATGCTAATCAGATGCGGTCGCACAAAGTCTGTAAATTCAGTATCCAAGAAAATTTTCAAGAGTATCTCTCGTGAAATATGTTTTGCATCACATGCATCAGGATGTTTTCATCGTTACGAGGCATCAGTTACGGGCCACGGCCATCCTTGTCCGGCCTTACACCACTGAGTCTACGACAATGCTGCGTACGATGCTCCTCGTTGTTCGACTAGTGTTCATTTCCACTCGAACTGGATGACCACGAAACACCGAAATATGCAGCTCCCTCGCCGATTTTTTCGATCTTAGTGTCACGATTCCTAGAAATAAAATCTGCCGCTGCTCGCCGCAACGTATCTTGCAAGCTAGACTCGCCATCTGTTGGATAGGATTTCGAATAGACAGGATCTAATTCGATCGTCACGAGAACAATATTCGTTTTTTCGTTGATGACAGAGAAGGCCGCGACTCTTCTCTCTCGCAATTGATTGTTCCCGATCTCAACGAACAGGTTCAAATCGATTTCACCTTCTTCATCCGTTGACACCAAGATAGGGATCGTCCAACCGTCTTCGTCGCTCTCAGTTAAGAGCTCAACTTTGGAGTCCCTCAAAGTTTTCAACTCATCGACGATATCTTTAAGAAAGCCTGGTACGGGAAATTCAGTCTCTTTTTCCGTCTTGATTTGCAAATCAACTGAACGTACGCGTCGATCTGATCCCGTATCTCCAACTGCTGAGTTAGTGTCGTTTGCCGTCGTCGTGACAATGACTGCTCCGGTGGATGGTACTGACAAAACACGGTTTTTCCAGATTGTCTTTGTTGTCAGATCCGTAAAGCGCTGTACTACCCATATTGGATGAGCCTGCCGCGTGAATTTCTCAGATGCGTCTTTTTCCACAAGTTGTTGATCTGATGAACGTCGCGGCGGTTTAACTATCCGTGGTACTGGTGTTCCATTTTGCGCACTCTGCGTCTGCGCAATGCGCCGAGTTGTCACGTTGTATCTCAGAGAGCGGAATGGGAATGGATGCGAACATGAGCGAAGGCTATACACGAGGAACGTTGCCCGTGGCTGGCTAGAAAATGACAGCCACTTTCCAGATGCTGTCAGTGTGGTGACGCCTTCGAATGGGAAATGCGCCTGGGGATATATTTCCTGACGTGACACCGATGCTTTAAGAAGCGATGTGCCCACATTGACAGCGGTCCGCCAAGCATCGGAATCTAAATGCATACGGCCGATGTCAGCAGCTGATGCACCTGATATCCCTTCCGCTAACGCCAATGACAGCTGGCCATTGATCTTGCTGAAATGGGCTTTGCTATACAACGCTTCTCGGCTGAGCGGCGGTAGAAACAACTTGGTCAGCAAGTTGCTTGAGGATCCGAAATAGAAGCGAATCAATTCAATACAAGGAATGATCAATCTGCGCTCACCAGGCAAGTCAATCATCGTGCAGTAAGATTGTGTGGCTTGCATGTGCCAAGGATGCTCTCCTCTAGGTAGCAAGAAGCCATTCTCTTCCAAGTTGAGCCCAGCCTTGATCAAGCTGGTGGTCTCTGAATTAATCTCTAAATCGAGGAAGCTCTCAAGCTCATAGTCAGATGCAGTGTCCAACCGACCATCTCGCCAGATATCTCCAATACGAAGTAACGGCAGGGTTCCTACGGAAACCCATACCTTGCGTTGCTTGGCGACGAATGTGGATTCAGGATTGAGAAGAACCGAGTGGTCTTCACGGTAACGTTTATCGATCACACGAGACAGATGAAGGAGAACGGATGGCTGCTTACGTCGAATCATGCGGTTCGGGAAGGCAATCTCCCCGAACCAGTCGATACGCCAGCCATGCCCATCGGAGGGCAAGGCGGCGATCATCAATTCATTTGCATCTGCCATCTGCGGTCCAGCCCTAGGCGGAAAATGACAAAAATCCGCCAAGAGTTTTCACTCTTCGGAAGGGAAAGAATCAAGAGTCACCATTGTCTTCCAGTGATTTATCCTCTCCGAATTATCTCGCCACTATTGATTTTATCTCATCAACTTCTGGATTTTCTTACGAACTACTAATCGTCAACATCAGCCGATAACCCCGTGCGCCTGCTGATCGGCATGGTAAGAACTGCGCACCATGGCGCCGACGGCGGCGTGGACGAAACCCATCTTGTAGGCTTCTTCTTCATACATCTTGAAGGTGTCGGGATGCACGTAACGACGGACCGGCAAGTGATCGCCGCTTGGCATCAGATATTGACCGATGGTCAGCATGTCGACGTTGTGTGCCCGCATGTCGCGCATGACTTGCAATACTTCTTCATCGGTTTCGCCGAGACCGACCATGATGCCGGACTTGGTCGGGGTATTCGGGTGCAGATCCTTGAAGCGCTTGAGCAGGTTCAGCGAGTATTCGTAATCGGAACCGGGACGGGCTTCCTTGTACAGTCGCGGCGCGGTTTCGAGGTTGTGGTTCATGACATCCGGTGGCGCCATCTTCAGAATTTCCAGAGCGCGGTCCATACGGCCACGGAAGTCCGGTGTCAGAATTTCAATCCGGGTCGCTGGCGACAGTTCGCGTACGCGCTGGATGCAGGCGGCAAAATGGCCGGCGCCGCCATCGCGCAAATCGTCGCGGTCGACGCTGGTGATCACCACATAGCTGAGCTTGAGCTGAGCGATGGTCTTGGCCAGATTTTCGGGTTCATTGACATCGAGCGGATCGGGACGACCATGGCCAACGTCGCAGAACGGGCAACGCCGGGTGCACTTGTCACCCATGATCATGAAGGTGGCCGTGCCTTTGCCGAAACACTCGCCGATATTCGGGCAAGATGCTTCTTCACATACTGTCACCAGATTATTGGCGCGCAGGATGTCCTTGATTTCGTAGAAACGGGTGGTCGGCGAACCGGCCTTGACGCGAATCCAGTCGGGTTTCTTGAGCTTTTCCGCAGCCACGATCTTGATCGGTATCCACGCGGTCTTGCCGGCACCCTTTTGCTTGTCCAGCGGGTTGTGACGGGAAGCGGCGGCGGAGGATTCGGCCGGAGTGGCGACTGGAGTGATTTCGGTTGTCATAGTAGTGATGTTACGGTCATCCGGGACGACCGAAGTGCTCGATAAGTTGATTGGCCAGCAGCGATTGCACATCGCCCAGCACGGCAGCGGCGCCCAGGGTTTTCATGTCCACTGTCGCCAGACCTTCGTAACCGCAAGGGTTGATCCAGGAAAACGGGGTCAGATCCATGTCCACGTTGAGCGACACTCCATGATAGGTACAGCCGTTGCTACGGATTTTCAAGCCCAGCGCTGCGACTTTGGCACCTTGCCACACACCTTCGGTGACATAAATGCCCGGCGCGCCCTGCTTGCGTTCGCCTGCGAGATTATACGCCGCCAGCGTATCGATAACAGCCTGCTCGATTTTTTGCACAAACTCGCGCGCAAACAGGCGCGCGCCCGGCGCAGCGCGACGCAAATCCATGAGCAGATAAATGACCACCTGGCCAGGCCCGTGATATGTCACTTCGCCGCCACGGTCAGTTTGTACTATCGGAATGTCGTGCGGAGTCAGCACATGTGAGCGATCAGCCGCCAATCCCAGGGTAAATACCGGAGGATGCTCGACGATCCATAGCTGATCGGGTGTTTCTGCCGTACGTTGGTCGGTGAAGGCCCGCATGGCATCAAAACTGGTCTGGTACGACTCAGTGCCGCGCGTGATGATCTGAGGGGAAATTCGCATAGCGCCAAGTGTAACCAAAACTGCGCACTCGCGTTTGGTACGGGAAATTCCCGTTTGCTTGCGTCAATGGCTGGCATGGGAGTGAACAGTTGCTATCGGCGCTCTCGACTGTTGTTTTTATGGCATGCAACGTTGTTATCCGGCACTGACTATTGAGGGCAGATCCGGGTGGTAGTCATGGTCATTCGGCGGCGGCGGTCACGAACAAGGGGAAGTCTTGGCAAATCGCCCACGGGTACGGCCATTCTGCAACCAGTGCCCGTTCAATATGGCATTGAGCAAGGATGGCGGACGCAAGGGCTGGACTGCAATGCTGCCGGGACGGTTGCCGGTTTCCACCACGATGCGCTTGCCACCGCTGAACTCCATCTCCTCGCCGGGATTCAGCCAGTAGTCATCATCCACGCCTTCGGCAGTAATCCAGACCCGCCCCGATACCACTTGCAGGCGCACCATATTGCGTTCCCATAATGAAATTGCCTGACCGGCATCAATGTGCAGCATCTTCCTTGTGAATACTTTTTGCATGACGAAGCTCCTTAGAAGGCCCCTGCGGGCGGATTTGAGCAAGCACGTTGCTCGTATGTGTCTGATTTGCCTGTTTATTCTAGTCAGCGGTCACAACAATCCAAAACGATATATATTCCTCATTCTTGCTAATTTTCCTCACAAGCCATGGCTGACTACAGAAAATTGCCGCAACTCGCTGCGCTGCGGGCCTTCGAGGCGGCGGCACGGTATGGGAGCTTTTCGCGCGCGGCCGATGAGATCCATGTCACGCCGGGCGCAATCAGCCATCAGGTGCGCGCACTGGAAGAAGAACTGGGGGTGCAGTTGTTTGCCCGCAACGGCAAGCGCATTACCATTACTGACGCTGGCCAGCGTTTCGCCACCACGATCCGCAAGTCGCTGAGTGACATTGCCATCGCTGCAGAAACCCTGCAAATCCAGAGCCGGCAGAAACGGCTGGTGATTTCTGCCTCGCCCTCGTTCGCCTCGCGCTGGCTAGCGCCGCGCTTGTGGAAATTCATCAATTTGCATCCGGACATCGAAGTCGTATTGCAGTCGAGCAGCCAGTTAAGTGACCTGGCGCAAGAATTCATCGATGTCGGCCTGCGTTTCGGTCGCGGCCGGTATACCGGGCTGGCTTCCGAGAAACTGCTGGATGACTTTTACTATCCGGTCGCCAGCCCGGATTATCGTAGCGGCCGCCTGCCGCAAACGCCGCAACAATTGCACGACTGCAATTTACTGCGCATGGATGCGGCCGAATCCTGGCAACCGTGGTTTCAGGCTGCCGGACTGGATTTGCCGGAGCCGGCCGGCGGTCTGGTCATCGAAGATTCATCGTTGACCGTGCGGGCCGCTGTTGATGGCACCGGCATTGCGCTGACCCGGCACACCATTGCCTGGCAGGAAATTGCTGCGGGCAATCTGGTGCGCTTGTTCGATATTGCCGTCAAAAGTGACTTTTCCTACTATTTCGTGTGCATGCCGGAATCGCTCAACAAGGTGCAGATTCATCATTTTCGCAACTGGATCAAGGCCGAAATGAGCCAGTTCAAATCTGATAGTCGCTGGCCCGGCTGA
Source organism: Herbaspirillum autotrophicum (assembly GCF_001189915.1). Taxonomy (GTDB): domain Bacteria; phylum Pseudomonadota; class Gammaproteobacteria; order Burkholderiales; family Burkholderiaceae_D; genus Herbaspirillum; species Herbaspirillum autotrophicum. Next base: position 30,734 of record NZ_LFLS01000025.1, on the reverse strand, counting down.
GTCACATCGCCGCCAGTTGGCCCAAACCTCAAGCTGGCTCTGAAAAGCCGCTCTGTTCATCCACTCCCTTCGATAAATTTCCTCTATGTTGGACAGACCAACAGGGGGAACCATCGCCGGCGTTGAAACCCGTCTCGCGTACTCAGACGAGGACAGCCCGGAGATGTTGATTGAAGGGGAACATAATGAAAAACATGAAAATCGGCGTGCGTCTGGGAATTGGCTTTTGCATTATTTTGATGCTGATGGTGCTGATGCTGGGAATCAGTATCTGGCAAATGCAAAAAATCGACACTTCCGTCACACTGATGACGACGGAGTCGCTCAACGATGAGCGCGATGCCAACGAATGGCTGGCTGTCATCCGCGAGAGCGGCATCCGCACGCTGGCGATCATCAATCTGGATGACGCCAGGATGCAGAAAGTCTTTCAGTCAGAAATCGCGGCTGAAAGCAAACGCATCACGCCGATTCGCAAAAGAATCGAAGAAAACGTGACGCGGGAGGAAGAAAAGGCGCTCATGCTTGAAATCAATACCGTGCGTGATCGCTATCAAAAAACGCGCAGCGATATCTTCAAGCTCAAGGATGCCGGCAACGTGGCAGAAGCAAAACAGTTGGCAGACACCAATTTCCAACCGCAATTTTCCGCTTACACCAGTATCGTCGCCAAATTCCGCGATTCCAAACGCAACGAAATCAATGCTGCGGCCGCAGCCGTGCATGACAAATATCTCTCCAGTCGCACCATGCTGATCGGTCTCGGTGTCATCGAACTGGCGCTCGGCGGCTTCCTCGCCTGGTTGCTGACCATCGGCATCACGCGCCCGCTGACGCAGGCCGTCAGCATTGCCAAAACGGTCGCCGACGGCGACCTCAGTTCCGACTTCGGGCCGACCAGCAAGGACGAAACCGGGCAATTGCTGACCGCGCTAAAGGCGATGAATGACAACCTGCTCAAAATCGTGACGCAGGTGCGCGTCGGCACCGACACCATCAGCACCGCGTCCAGCGAAATTGCCAGCGGCAACCTGGATCTGTCGTCACGTACCGAACAACAGGCCGGTTCGCTGGAAGAAACGGCATCGGCCATGGAGCAACTGACTTCGACCGTGAAACAGAATGCCGATAATGCGCGTCAGGCCAACCAGCTGGCAGTGTCGGCGTCGGCGGTCGCCACTCAGGGCGGCGCTGTGGTTGCACAAGTCGTCGATACCATGCAGTCGATCAATGACTCTTCGCGCCGTATCGTCGACATCATCAGCGTCATCGATGGCATCGCATTTCAGACCAACATTCTGGCCTTGAATGCTGCGGTCGAAGCTGCCCGCGCCGGTGAGCAGGGGCGCGGCTTTGCGGTGGTGGCATCGGAAGTGCGCAGTCTGGCGCAACGCAGTGCGGCAGCGGCCAAGGAAATCAAGACCCTGATTGATGATTCGGTGGAAAAGGTTGGCAATGGCAGCAAGCTGGTGGAACAGGCTGGAGTCACGATGGATGAAGTGGTCAACAGCGTGCGCCGCGTGACCGATATCGTTGCTGAAATCAGCTCGGCCAGTCAGGAGCAGAGCTCTGGTATCAGTGAGGTCGGCCAGGCCATTACGCAAATGGATGAGAGCACGCAACAAAATGCGGCGCTGGTGGAACAAGCCGCAGCGGCGGCGCAATCAATGCAGGATCAGGCCAGCCGGCTGGCGCAGATTGTCAGCGTGTTCAAGCTCAATCGCGGCTGAGTCGCCCGGGCAGAAATACCGGCGCTGCGGCTGTTGCGCAGCGCCCGGCGATTACAGCACGAACTTGACCATTTCATGCGCAGACAGCGCACGATAAAGATTATCAAGTTGTTCACGGCTGGTAGCACGTACCGTGACCGTCAATGAAAGGTAATTGCCTTGCGACGACGGGCGTTTTTCCAGCTTGCCATTGTGGAAAGTCGGATCGTGCTGCACGATCATTTCCACGATCAGGTCTTCAAATTGTTCATGCTTGATCCCCACCACTTTGATAGGGAAATCGCTCGGGTATTCGATCAGGGATTCTTCTGGGGGGATAGTCATGATAGGCGGCCTTGAATGGAATGCTGACATTTTACGCCATGCGCCGCCCTCGTTCCGGATGCCTTGTCCGCATTACTGCGCGGCAAGACATCCGCATCGTTGTCAGAGCGCCGCTTTGGCTTCCTGATACGCGGCATACAGCCTGGCCCACACCGGTCCCGGTTTGCCGTTGCCGATAGTGCGGCCATCTACCGTGACCACCGGCAGGATTTCCTTGCTGGCCGACGACAACATCAATTCATCAGCACCGAATACCTCTTCCTGCGTGATGCGACGCGACTCCAGCTGGATATCCTTGGCCGCGCACAATTCTTCGATCAGGCCGTAGCGGATGCCTTCCAGAATCAGGTTGTCCTTCGGTGGCGCCAGCAATTTGCCATTCTTGACCACCCAGACGTTGGATGACGATGCTTCACTGAGGAAGCCATCGCGGAACTGGATCGCTTCCGTCACGCCCTCTTCTGCGGCGTGCTGCGCTGCCAGCACATTGCCGAGCAGCGACGTGGCCTTGATCTGACAATTCAGCCAGCGCTTGTCTTCCATGGTCACGCAAGCCACGCCGGCGGCGCGTACTTCTGCCGATGGCAGCACCATGGCATTGGTCATGATGAACACGGTTGGCGTCACGTCCTTCGGAAATGCATGGGCGCGTTTGGCAACCCCACGGGTGACCTGGATATAGATCATCTGGTCGCGCAAGTCATTGGCGCGTACCACGCGGTCAATCAATGCCAGCCATTCGTCAGCGCTATGCGGATTTGGAATACCGATCGTGGCCTGACTGCGAAACAGGCGTGCCAGATGTTGCGCACCGCGAAACGGTTTGCGGTCATACATGGGAATCACTTCGTAGACGCCGTCACCGAAAATGAAGCCGCGATCCAGTACGGATACCTTGGCTTCGGACACCGGAGTCAGTTCGCCGTTGAGGTAAACGATGGGTTCAGTCATGTTGCGCTTTCCTTTTGTCAGAGTGATTTCATTCTGGCACAAGCGCTGTCGGGTGGTTATGCAAAAAAAGTATGTCGGCTCACTGTTGCGGCGCCGATACCGGCCACGCCAGCATGGCAGCGGCGGCCACTGCCTTGAGCGCCTTGCGCGAAGTACCGTCGCGCGCCTGAATCGACATGCCCTGCAATACCGTGCCGTAAAACGTGGCCAGACCACGGACATCGGTACCGGCGGCCAGTTCACCCTCCTCTACCGCGCGCAACAGACGGCTTTTGATTTCTTCCGTTTTGGCAATCCGGTTCTCTTGCAGAAAGGCATCTACCGTTTCATTGGCGGCGCCGCATTTGGTCGCGGCCGTTACCACCAGGCAGCCACCGGTAGCGCCCAGATTCTGCGCCGCGCCGTTCAGCATCTTTTCGATTGCCACCCGGGCGGTGGTGTTGGCATTCAGTGCTGCCGCGCTGAAACTGCCTTCATTGGTCTGATAGTGACGAATCACTTCCTTGAACAACTCTTCCTTGCAGCCGAACGCCGCGTACAGGCTGGGCGCCGTAATTCCCATGGCCGAGGTCAGATCGGTCAGCGAAGTGCCTTCATAACCGTGACGACTAAACAGATCCTGTGCGCTCAACAGCGCTTGCTCGCGATCAAAGCTGCGTGGACGTCCGCGTTCTGCCATGTTGATTCTTTCTATATCGATTGCTATAAAAACCCTTGACAACGTTATTATGCCTGAACGAGTATTCTATATCGATCACTACGTAATTAAAATTTCATGACTCATTTACGCGGTCCGGCGGCGTTGCTGTCCGGCCAACCAATGCATCGTATTGCGTCTTCCGCTCACCTTTCCGCTGGCAGTTCATCATGACCCCACCTACTTCACGCGACAAAATACTGGTGCTGGCCGCCGTCTGCCTGGCAGGGCTGATGCTGCCATTCAGCTTTACCGGTCCGGCCGTCGCCACGCCCGCCATTGCGCGCGCGTTCGGCGGCAGTACCGTAGCCCTCAACTGGGTCGTCAATATTTTCATTCTGGCCTTCGGTAGTTGCGTCATGGCCGCCGGCGCCCTGGCGGATCAACTGGGACGCAAGCGCGTATTCCGTATCGGCGTGATCTGGTTCACGCTGGCCTCGCTGCTGATGAGTTTTGCGCCCAACCTGTTCACGCTGAATCTGCTGCGGGCCGTGCAAGGTGTCGCCGCCGCGGCCACCATGTCGGGCGGTGCCGCTGCACTGGCGCAGGAATTCGAAGGTCAGGCGCGTACCCGCGCATTCAGTTTGCTCGGTACTACCTTCGGCGTCGGTCTGGCATTCGGTCCGCTGTGGTCTGGCTATCTGATTGACTGGTTCGGCTGGCGCGCCGTGTTCGCCACCGATGTCGTGCTGGGCGCACTGGTGTTGATATTCGGTCTGCCGCACATGCGCGAAACCCGCAACCCGGATGCCGGTGGTCTCGACTGGCCGGGCACACTGACCTTCACCGGGGCCCTGCTGCTGCTGACCTGCGGCATCATGCAAGGACCGCAAAGTGGCTGGAGCAGCATCCCGGTGATCTTGCTGTTTGGCGGCTTCGTGATATTGCTGGGCTTGTTCATTACGATTGAATTGCGGGTTGCACGTCCCATGCTGGATTTGTCGCTGTTCCGCTATCCGCGTTTTGTCGGCGTGCAATCGCTGCCGATCGCCACCGCCTTTTGTTACGTGGTGTTGCTGATCACGCTGCCGATCCAGTTTGTCGGTATTGAAGGCTACGATGAAGTCAGTGCCGGACTGATGATGATTCCACTATCGGCACCGATCATGTTCGTGCCATTGATCGCCAGCATGCTGGCAAAAAAAATCCCGGCCGGACTGTTGGCGGGAATCGGTCTGTTGCTGGCAACAGTGGGCTTGTTATGGCTGTCGACCATCGACATCGGCACCCAGACCAACGCCATCATCTGGCCACTGTTGCTGATCGGTCTTGGTGCCGGTCTGCCGTGGGGCTTGATGGATGATTTGTCGGTCAGCGTGGTGCCCAAGGAACGCGCCGGCATGGCCACCGGTATTTTCACCACCATGCGCGTTGCCGGCGAAGCGATTGCCATCGCCATTACCGGCGCCATCGTCAGCGCCTTCAGCTGGTCATCGCTGCACACGCGACTGGCCGCGCCCGCTGATGCCGGTGCCTTGCGTGAACTCGCCAACCGGGTAGCCAGCGGCGACCTGACGCAACTGCCGCCGGGACTGGTCATGAACCATGCCGCGCTGGTCGGCGTGTATGCCGATGCCTATCATGCAACGTTGCTGATACTGGCGCTGGTCACCCTGATCGGTGCGTTGATTTCACTGAGCGTCCTGCGCCATCCTCATACCGCGCAGGACGATGCCGATGACGATGCCATGCAAACGATCAAAGCGACTGAGTGCTGAGAACAAAGGCTGCCGGATGCGGCTCGTCTGCCGCCGCTGCCGGTGCACGCGAGAAATGCCAGCGCTCCTGATGGTAGCGCGCCACTGTTTCACGGTGGGCAATGCTGACCACGGCGGCGTCCGGCAATTCTTGCAACAGCAGCGAGTACAACACGTCTTCGGTTTCACCATCCATGGCGCTGCTGGCTTCATCGAGAAATACCGCATCGGGCCGGCTCAGCAAGACCCGCACAAACGCCAGCCGCTGCTGCTCGCCCGGTGACAAACGCTTGCTCCAGTTGGCCGCAGTATCCAGCGAATCCTTGAGATGCGGTAAACGACACAAATCCAGATAGTGCCCGATTGCCTCATCGGTGTAAGCCTTCTCATCCGAGGGATAAGCGACCGCTGCGCGCAAGGTCCCGATCGGCAAATAACTGAGCTGCGGTACAAACATCAGTTTGCTGTCTTGCGGAATACGGATGGCGCCGCTGCCATAGGGCCAGATGCCGGCAATCGCGCGGAACAAGGTCGATTTGCCGCAACCCGATGGCCCGCTGACCAATACCCGCTGACCGCGATTGATGGTGCCGCTCAGGCCGCTGGTCAGTACCTTGCCATCGGGCAGCGCCAGATCCAGTTTTTCAATCTGCATGGCACTGACATTATCGCGTTCCACCACGATGTCGCTCGGTTGCCGCTGTGCCTGCTCCACCGCCTGATTGAAACCGGCCAGCCGGTTGATGCTGGCCTTCCAGTCTGCCAGCGTGGTAAAGGCATTGATAAACCACGACAAGGCATCCTGTACTTGCCCGAAAGCACTGGCAATCTGCATCACGACACCGAGTGAAATGACGCCGGCGAAATAACGCGGCGAACTGACCAGCAATGGAAAGATGATGGAAAACTGACCGTAGAAATTGACGGCAATATTGAGTCGCTTGGTGGTGTGCATGATGTCCCACCAGTTGCGCCGGATATCTTCGAAGCGCGTACCCAGTTGCCGGCGTTCCTGCGCTTCACCGCGATAGAACGCGATGCCTTCGGCATGTTCACGCACGCGTATCAGACCGAAACGGTAGTTCGCTTCAAAGCGCTCCTGATCAAAGTTCTGCTTCACCAGCGGTTTGCCGATCCACCAGATAATCCACGACCCGACGAATGCATAGGCAATCGCAAACCACACCATGTAACCGGGAATCGTCCATTGCTTGCCGAGCAGGGCAAACGCCACCGGTCCGCTCACGGTCCACAGGATGCCCACGAACGACACCAGCGTGACGGCGCTGGAAATGAACCCCAGCACCAGACTCAGGGCGTTGAAAGTGAGCGCCCGCAAATCTTCGGCAATCCGCTGATCCGGGTTATCGGCAATATGCCCTTGTTCCATCCGGTAGTAAGCCTGGTTGGCGAGCCAGGTCGCCATATACTTGTCAGTCATCCAGGCGCGCCAGCGAAATTGCAGCGACTGCACCAGATAACTGCGATAGATGGCGACCACGATATACGTGAATGCCAGATAGGTGAACTGCCACAGCAGCGCCTTGAAGACCGGGAAATTTTTCTGTTCCAGCGAGTCGTACAGATCGCGGTTCCAGTTGGTGATGCGCACGTTGATGTAGACCATGCCCAACACCAGTGCAATGATGACCGTGAGCAAACCCCACGCTTTCCATTTTTGTTCCGAACTCCAGAACGGTTTGATCAGACGCCAGACGGCGCGCCAGTTGGTATTGTTTTTGGCCTGGACTTTCATTCAACACTTTCTACGTTGTGCCAACAATTGCCGCCGGGCATTCAAGCGCGATTCCGCCTGTCCCGGATGAAATACAACAGTGCTCATTTGGACTATAACCCGATCAGAAAGTTGTATCTGTCCCCAATTCTCCGGCGGCGCCGTCAAAAAAATCCATTACCAGTTAAAATCCATGATTGTCGGCCAACACATGTCTATCCGACGTGGATTAAGCCGATCTTCTGGAGATCGCATGTTTCACCTGTTTGAAAAACTGATTCACCCCTACCCCGATAACAAACCATTGCCGCCACCACGCGGCTTCATGCAATTCATCTGGACCTGTACCAAGGGCGTGCGCGGCTATATTTTTGCCATGACGGCCCTGACCGCAATGATCGGCGCATTCGAAGCGATTCTGTTTGCCATGATGGGCCGGATTGTCGACTGGCTCGGCCATGTGCAGCCGTCCATGTTGTGGACGCAGGAACGCAGCAGCCTGTTGCTGCTGGCCGCCATCCTTGCCGCCAGTCCGATTCTGGTGGCCTTGCAAACCCTGTTCAAGCATCAGACGCTGGCCGGCGCCTTTCCGATGTTGCTGCGCTGGAATTTCCACCGCCTCATGCTGAATCAAAGCATGAGCTTCTATCAGGACGAATTCGCCGGCCGGGTCGCCGCCAAGGTAATGCAAACTGCACTGGCAGTGCGCGACGTCTGCATGATCATTGGCGACATTCTGGTGTTCGTGATGATTTACTTTGTCACGCTGGTGGCCGTGGTCGGTTCGTTCGATTTGTGGATGCTGGCACCATTCCTGAGCTGGCTGGTGTTGTATCTGGCGGCGCTGCGCTATTTCGTGCCGCGCTTGTCGAAGGTCGCCAAGAATCAGGCCGATGCACGTTCGCTGATGACCGGTCGCATTACGGATGCCTATACCAATATTGCTACCGTCAAACTGTTTTCGCATGCCGGTCGCGAAGCCGGTTACGCACGCAGTGCGATGAAGGACTTCCTGATCACCGTCAATCGTCAGATGCGTCTGGTCAGCGGTTTCGAAGTGGTCAATCATGTGCTCAACATGATGCTGATTTTGAGTACCGCCGGCATCGCTTTGTGGCTGTGGACGCAGGGCCAGCTCGGAATCGGCGCTGTCGCCGCCGCTACTGCGATGGCCTTGCGCCTCAACGGTATCGCCCATTGGGTGATGTGGGAAATGGCGTCGCTGTTCGAACAAGTCGGTACCGTGCAGGATGGTATCAATACCTTGTCGCGCGCCCACGATGTGAATGACCGCGCCGATGCGCAAGCCTTGCGGGTTAGCCGCGGCGATCTGCATTTCGATCACGTCAGTTTCGCGTATGGCGGCAAGCGTCCGGTCATCGATCAGATGACACTGCACATCCGTCCCGGCGAAAAGATCGGTCTGGTCGGACGTTCGGGTGCCGGCAAATCGACCATCGTCAATCTGTTGCTGCGTTTCTATGATGTCGAACAAGGCAAGATCCTGATCGATGGTCAGGATATCGCCCATGTCACGCAAGACAGTTTGCGCGCGCAAGTCGGCATGGTGACGCAAGATACCTCGTTGCTGCATCGTTCAGTGCGTGACAATATCTTGTACGGTCGCCCCGACGCCAGCGATGCCGACATGATCGCGGCCGCCAAGCGTGCCGAAGCGCATGAGTTCATCCTGACGCTGACAGATGCGCGCGGTCGTACCGGTTACGATGCGCATGTCGGCGAACGCGGCGTCAAGCTGTCAGGCGGCCAGCGCCAACGTATCGCCATTGCGCGCGTGATGCTCAAGGATGCACCGATCTTGTTGCTCGATGAAGCCACCAGCGCACTCGACTCGGAAGTCGAAGCCGCCATTCAGGCCAGTCTGTACAAGCTGATGGAAGGCAAGACCGTCGTCGCGATTGCGCACCGGCTGTCGACGATTGCCGCGATGGACCGCCTGATCGTGCTCGACAAGGGACGCATCGTGGAACAAGGCAGCCATGCCGAGTTGCTGGCGCATGATGGTTTGTATGCCCGCCTGTGGGCGCATCAGAGCGGTGGTTTCCTCGGCGAGGAAAGCGATGAGCCGGAAATGCTCAGCAACGCCTGATCAGGTTGTCGTGATTTGATGTCGCAGTACACCAGGCCGGGATGCCTACGCATCCCGGCCTTTTTTATCGCTGCTGCCACGGCACCAGCACGGCTTCCAGCCGGCGCATCGCCAGATCGAACAGATAAGCGATGATGCCGATCAGTGTGATGCCCATCAGCACAATATCGGTACGCAAAAAATTCGACGCGTTCAATACCAGTTGCCCGACACCGGCAGTCGCGGCAACCATTTCCGCCGCCACCAGCGTGGTCCAGCCGAAACCGATGGCAATCCGCAACCCGGTCAGGATATCCGGCAATGCCGCCGGCAAGATCACATGCGCGATCAATTGCCATTTGCTCGCGCCCATCGACAGCGCGGCGTGGATTTGTTCCGACAATACACCCGTGACGCCGGCTCGGGTTGCCACTGCAATCGGTGCAAAGCAGGCCAGATAGATCAGCAAGATTTTGGCGGTTTCATCGATGCCGAACCAGATCACGATCAGCGGCAAATAGGCCAGCGGCGGCAATGGCCGGTAGAACTCGAGCAACGGATCGAAGATGCCGCGCGCAATGCGGCTGGTCCCCATCAGCAAGCCAACCGGCACCGCCGTCAATGCTGCCAGCAAAAATGCGCCGAACACCCGCAACAGGCTCCAGCCCAGATGCTGCAACAGCGGCAGCCCACCTTGCACATTGCCGTTCCAGGCCTGGACACCGGCATTCCATACCGCCGATGGCGATGGCAAGAACAAGGGCTTGATCCAGCCCTGCGCCGTCACCCACCACCAGGCCACGATCAACGTGACGATGGTCAGCAGCGTAATACCCAGCGTTTTGCCGCTGCCCGGCCGTGGATGGACTACCGCAGCAGGTAGCTGCTGCCCGGCGGAGCCCGGCGTCGCGGCCACGAAATCCAGCGTATCCGGCCACGCCGATTCGAGCAGCGAACGTGAAATCAAGGTGGTGTCGCGACTCATGTGCTTCCCCTGTGAACCAGTTGCAACAGGCGTTCGCGCCAGGCAATGAATTCGGATGAGGATTTCACTGCGCGGGCATCGCCGTGCGCCAGATATTGCACCGAAAACGGCACCTCAAAAACGTGTTCGATGCGGCCCGGACGCGGGGACATCACGATCACTCTGGTCGCCAGAAACAAGGCCTCTTCAACGCTGTGCGTAATGAAAAATACGGTTTTCCCGGTACGCTGCCAAACCCGTACCAGCAACTCTTGAATCGACTCGCGGGTAAACGCATCCAGCGCCCCCATCGGCTCATCCATCAACAACACGCGCGGATCATTGGCCAGCGCGCGGGCAATCCCGACCCGTTGCTGCATGCCACCCGACAACTGATGCACCGGCGCCTGCGCATACGCTTCCAGCCCCAGCAATTGCAATTGCTGTTGCGCCACCCGATAGCGTTCGCTGCGGTTGCTGCCGCGAAACCGCAAACCGAGCGCCACGTTGTCGATCACATTGAGCCACGGCATCAAGGCATGGCGCTGAAACACCACGCCCCGTTCCGGACCCGGACCGTTGATCGCTTGCTGATCCAGCGAGGCGGCGCCGGTCGATGGCCGGATAAACCCGGCCAGACAATTCAGCAAGGTAGTCTTGCCGCACCCGGATGGTCCCAGCGCGACAACGAATTCGCCCGGCGCAATCGCCAGATTGACATCGGCCAATGCCGGCATATCGCCGGCAGCGCCGGCAAACCGTACCGACAAGCGGCTGATGTCGAGCCGGCCGCCGGCAACAGCGGTCGGTGTCACGGCCGCAGCCGCGAGCGTATTCAATGTGCTGCTGCTTTGCGTACCCATGCGGCATTTACTCCCACGGAATAATCCGGCAGGACTTGTTGAATCGTGCCCTGAGTTTTCAGGAACGCTGCGGTGGCCGCCAGCGACTTTGCCGCACCGCCGCCCAGCCACTGAGGCGACGCTTGCTGCGCCAGTGTCGGGAATTCGTACAGCGCCAGACTTGCCGGCACTTCTGCGGCTTCCGCGCCGGACAGTTTCGCCACCGACTTCACCTGCGCCGAATCGGCGTTCCATGCCGCTTTGTTGCGGCGATAATTGTCATCGCTGGCGGCCAGCACCTTGACCAGCTCGGTCAGGAAAACATCATGTTGTGCCGCGAATGATTTGCTGACGACGATCCCGTCGAACGTCGCCTTGCCGGTTTGCTGTGCGATCTGGCCTGAGGTCGTCAGTACCCGGCCACTTTTCTTGACGCGCGCCAGTACCGGGTCCCAGATAAATGTCGCGTCGATATCGCCGCGTTCCCATGCCGCCGCAATTTCGGGCGGTCGCATGTTGACCACCTTGACGCTGCGCGGATCAATACCGGCATGCTCCAGCGCCAGCAGCGTATGGAAATGCGAGGTCGACACAAACGGCACCGCGACACGTTTGCCGTTCAGGTCTGCCAACGACTTGACGCCGCTGCCGTTACGCGCCACCAGCGCTTCCGCGTCATTGATGTTATCGAGAATCCAGAACAACTGGATATCCAGCCCCTGCGACAAACCCGATGCAATCGGCGCTGATCCGGCTTCGCCGATCTGCACGGCGCCCGATGCCAGCGCACGGATCACGTCGGCACCGCTGGCCAGTTTGCGATAAGTAATCTTGTATCCGGTCTTTTGTTCCAACTGCTGCGTATCTTGCGCGTAACGCCATGGCACCACCATGTCCTGATAGGCAATGACGACTTCCTTGCTCTGCGCAAATGCGCCCGACAACACTGCCAATGCCGATGTAAAAAAGACCGCTGCGCGCAATATGTTTTTCATGGAATACGTACAGGAAATGGATGATCGGGCCAGTATAGAAGCGGCCTGGCAGCCCTGATACGAATGTTTTCAGCTATCCATATGCGCTGCGCACGAGATCCGGTGTATTCCTCCAAGACCGTTTTTGCCTGAACCGATAGTTACGCTCGGCGACATTTCCATGATTACCATGAAGTTGCATTTTGGAAACTTCATCCATTTGTTTCACTCCGGCTTGCCTGTCAGAACATGCGCAAAACGTCTTCCTCACCAAGGAGTACTCATGAGCATCAGCAGCATCGACCGCGCAGATACCCGCCTGAGCAATCGCATCGACGTTGTTCCGGTCTCACCAGGACATACCACGCCACGCGACAGCGATCAGGCAATCGAGCACAACGGCATTACCCAGAACACGATATCGCGCCCTCAAAAACGCGCCGTCGCCGCGAGCTTTGCCAACGCCATGTATAGCCCGGGCAGCAACGGCATTCATCCATTCACCATCACCGGCGACCGTTCCGGAGCGCTTTCGGAATCCAGCCTGACGGTGCAATTATTCACGGCAGATACGCAGATCAGACATCTGCTGCAACGACAGCCAGACTTCCACACCGTCACCGCCGCCACCTTCCGCTCGGCGCTCAATGCCGCGTTTCCCGCACTCGTGCTGCCGATCGACCTCGACGGTATTTACGTCACCACCTATGTGAATGAAATTGTTGAATTACCGGGGGACGACGCGGTTCCGCAACGCCGGCCAACTTCGTCAACGACACTCCGGCAGGCGCTGCAGAACGCCATCAGCAGCGGTCACGCGCCGCAATACAACGCGCCACAGACCGGTTTCTTCCATGCCGCAGGCAACGCCGTCAACAACCCTGCCGAGGTCGTTGCGGGTATGGATACGGAGTCAGGCGTCCCGGCCTTTTCCGCCATTCTGCAACACGTCGCCGACAACAGCCGCGCGACTTATCAAAAGAAATACAGGGATTTCTGGCGCCAGCCCGATGCCACCAGCGCCTCCCGTCAGACACCTCAGGCACAGTTGGTATCGGCCTACCAGCAGCAACGGCTGGCTGAAGCAACACTGCGTGTCGGCGACAATACCCTGAGCACCGCCGGCGAACAATTGATCAGGCGTGCTTACGCCGCCGACAATCCGGCCTCACGCCAAAACGGTCTCGGTATTTTTTCCGTGGCCATGCAGAGCGATACTGCACCGACAGCAATTCCATTGGCCGGCATATTCCTGCTTACCGGCAGCGCCAGTGAACCTCCCGATGCCACACCCGGCCCGGTGTTGCTGTCCATTCCGGGACAAGGCCTGATGGAATTTGCTTCATCCGCCCAGTACACGGAAACCTTGCAGCGATGGCTGGATGATCCCGCACAACGCGCCCTGCTGCTGCGTCATGTCGCCCGGCAGGACCGCGTGAGCCATGCCACGCCGTTCCAATACCACATCATCGACACACCGGTCGCTGCTGATCGTATTCAATCACTGCTGGAACAGCTGGACCTCGACATTACCGACGCCTTCGATACTGCACGCAGACAACGATGCACACCTGAGGCCTTGCTCAAGACAGCGACAGATTTAGGGCCGGCTTTCGATACGACCGGCATTCAAGAAACACGTCAGCAACTGCTGGCCAGACAATTTCTGAAAAATGCCTCGCCGCAGGACCGCACCAAATGGCTTCAGGAATTAAAGCAATATCAACTCGTTTTGCAGAAAATGCAGGCCAGCGGCTTGCCGCCGATGAGGCAATATCTGGATCCGGCCTTTCTGCATCAATACGCCAAAGCCGGAATTCAACAGCAACTGCTCGACGATCTGCAACTGTCACTTGATCCCGACGACATCAGCATCATTACTTCGGAACTGGTTGCACACGTTCCGCCCGAGCCGCTGCCCACTACCATGTCGTTGCAGACCACCACCCGCACGTTGACCGAACTGGCGATCGGCAACACTGCCCCGCTTGACGATGCGCATCGCGACAAGGTCACCGCCAGAGACAGCGATGGTTATCTGGTGCCGCAGCTGACGCACGATTATCTGACGCGCATGGTGCGCTGGCTGGATATCGGCAAGCACTATCAGGCCATGCTGCAAGCGCATTTACAGGACTCTGCCGAAGGCCGGGAGCGGGAACGGCAATATGCGCAATTTCTGGCGGCGCAATTGCAGCTCGATGCACGCGAGGCCATGATCCGCCGCGACATCAACGATGAAAGCAGAAACTGGGTCCATGCGGCACTAACGTCGCGGAACGCCGTCACCAATGGCCAGGTGGTACAGGCTCGCCAATTGCAGATCGGCGGCCATACGCTCAGCGGCATTCTGCTGTTTGCTACCAATCCGCCGCTGCCGCCACAACGGCTTTCACCGAACTACGGTGCATGGACCTGGCGCGCAGGTCAGGCAAACGCGGATACCGGCACCGCCAAAATCGTCGCCTATACGCCCGATGCACCGGATGGAATCCGCTTGCGCGAATTCGGCTGCCGTCTGGATATGCGCGATAGCTTTATCAACAACCCGGCAATGCGTGATTATCTGTTGCAGCATGTGGCACTCGATGGCCGGGACAAGGTGAGAAACATTCTGGAACAGCCAACTCCGCGCACCGATATCACAGACAACATCGTTGCCGGCAACTTCCTCGCGGCCTGCTATCGCACCCGGGTTAAACAGATCATCGCCGATGCCGATGCCCGCACCATCAGCAACGCAGAAGTGCAGCATCAGGCACGGCAAGACCATCTCAACATGGCACTCGATATTGCCGGCATTCTGCTGCCGGCAAAACTCACTGTTCCCCTCTCGCTGGGCCGGGCATTCCACTCCTTCCGCAACAGCCAGGAGGCCGCGCAACGCGGCGACAAGGAAGAGGCCTTGAGCGGATTCATCAATGCCATCGAACATCTGGGTGATGCCCTGACCGACGGGCTGATGGCACGCAAGCAGTTAAGCTCGGGTCTGCAACATTCTCAAAATGCCACGAGTGCGCCATCCCTTCCGCACAGTTCCGCAATCGATCTGAAACCGCTGCCCGGATCATCCTCACCTAACGCCGGCAATCTGGATACCCGCATCGCGAACCCGATGTCTGCCATGCCGGCACCTCCGCAATCCACCTTGAATGTACCGGCCGGCATGTCATCAGTAGAGATTGAGGGCAGCACTTTCTATTATTGGAATTCTGCCGATAACTTGGTCGCCTGGCGCGATCTGTTCGAGCGCGATCCGGCGCATCCGAACCAGCTCAGGTCCGCTGGTTACGGTGCGCCCGATGCCGGCAACGTCTGGAGAAAACTTGCCTTGCGCGGCGGTGGCGGCGGGCAAAGTCTGCCCGCGCGCATCACCGAGATTGCTCCCAACCGCGAGGTACAACGCCTGGTTCACCGGATTCCAGGACCGAATGACAGCATCGATTATTTTTCCGCTGAAATCGCCAACGGTGTCCGCCGGCTGACCTATGACTTTCTGGACAATGCGTTCAGTGATCCCGCCGGCCGCTGGGGCACCCGGTATTTTCCAAAGCACAATGCAATGCAGCGCTTGAACCCGGTGATAAAGCGGACCGTCAGCGATGCCGATCGGGAAGCAACGTTGAAAGCGCTGGGCATCAATCTGAGGCTGCCCCTCACCGCCCACCTGACCGAACCGTTAAATGCTGTGCCTATTCCACGTGTGATCCACAGCGTATGGGTCGGCGGAGAAATACCGCTGACGCGGCGGGCCGGCATTCTGGCCAGTCTGGAAAATAACGCCGTCAAGGCGGGCATCGGTCCCAATCCCTACCAAATGAAACTCTATTTATCCAATCACAATGCGGCCGCTTTCGAAAATAATCTCCGGGAGCTCCGCGACAAGGCGCCGACGGTGCAAGTAGTGGTGCTGGAGGATACAACGTTCTTTCAACAGTTCAGGCAAAGCAAATATTTTCACCAGTACATGGCGGCAATTGACGGCAACGGCGGCGCTGCCACCAACTATGCATCTGCCGCAGACGTCTTGCGCTATCGCCTGCTGCATCATGAGGGCGGACTTTATCTGGATTGCGACGATACCCTGACGACGGCGCCCGGCAGCATCGACATCAAGACCACACCGACCGGCCTGGCGCTTGACGAGCCGGTCTCCAATATTTTGCTGGGCATGGATATCCAGTACAACACCAGCATTTTCGGCAGCCAAAAAAACAACCCGACCCTGACGGCAATTTCGGAAGAAAGTTACCGGCGCTTTTCCCTGAATCGCAATCTGTATGCCGACCCGCGTCCCCGGCGTTTCACGCGCGAGCAATTGCGCCAGAAAACCCGCGCGGAGAACACCGCAAATGAAAAACTGCTCTATGCGTATATGCGGGATATTTCTTACGTCACCGGTCCCAATGTCTTCAATCGGGTAATTGGCGATCAATTGCCGGAAATGGGACAACTGCGCGAAGCCATCAAGCTGAAGGAACATACCTGGAATTTTCACCTTCCGGCCAGCATGCGCACCAATATCACGGCATGGGCAGAGACACGTTTGCCGCTGGGACAAATCAATATCATGGGCAATGCACACACGTGGGATGAAACCAGACGGTGACGCCGTCGCTCCGCTAACCCTCGGCAGCCATGACAGGCCGATACGTTCCTGCCACTTCCCGGAAAATCTCATGAGCAGAATCGAAACCAGTTGTACCGAGATCAATGTCCAGGAACTGCACCTGCGACAAACGGCCAGCAGCAACACGTCAACGCCGCCATCAGCAAACACCCGGCAAGGCTCGCAAGAGGTTGCCCCGGACAGCGCCATCCGCATCGGCGAACAAGGGATGCAGAAACGCGCCGCACCCGGCAGTATCGATCCGATGTATAACGCCAGCGGAAAGATGACAACGTCGTCAGCAGTACTCGCATTGACGACACAACTGGCGCAAGCGGATACCCGCGTCGGCCAATTGCTGCTTGCCCAGCCCGGCTTTCAGCCGGTAATTGCCAGTGCCTTCCGGGACGCGCTGACAGCGGCATTTCCGCAGGTCCGGCAACCACTCGATCCGGAACAGATCTACGTTACCGGATATGTCAATGCCACCGTGGTCCTGGACGGCGATAACCATGTTCCGGAGCGCCGGCCGACGTCCTCGGCAAGCTTGCGCCAGGTATTGCAGAATGCATTGAATACCGGGCGTATCCCGACCTATGACGTGGGACAAACCGGATTCTTTTATGCCGCCGGCAATGCCGTCAATAATCCCGCTGAAATCGTGCCCGGCATGGAGACCACGGCGCATGTAATGGCGTTTGAAAATGTCCTGCGCAACACGATCGAACGCCGTGCCGGTGAATATCAGAATGCCGTCAAAAAATATTGGGATCAGACCGACATCCTCAATCCCGCTCTTGGCTCGCCCAAAACCCGGCTGATCTCGGCGGTTCGCGAACAACGTCAGGCAGAAGCAGCACTGCGCGTTCACGAAGCAACCCTGTCGGTGACCGGAAAACAACTACTCGACCAGCTCGGCAGCGTTGATCAAGGCAGTGGCAACAAACCCGGTGCCTTCCGCATGGCGCTGCAGGAAAACGGCACGCCCGGCAAATTGCTCCTGAACGGCATGCTGCTGATCACGCGCAGCATCGCTGACCGCCCCGATACCACTTCCGGTCCGGTGTTGCTGATGGCGCCCGGACAAGGCTTGATGGAGTTTGCATCGGCCCAGGAATACCGAAACTTCATGCAGACCAGCCTGAACCAGCAAGATCAGCGCACGCAACTTTTCGAATACATCGACGATGAACAGCGCGCCCGGGCTGCTCGTCCCGGCCATACGATGTCCCTGCATTACGATGCGATTGTCGGGCCGCCGGCGGCCGAAACGGTTCAGTCGCTGCTGGACCGGCAGCAACGCGATATTGCCTTTGCCATCAGCAGCGGCCGGCAACCATCCGGCGCGCCCGATGCAGCACTGCGCCGCGCCGGCGATCTGCACGCCATGTTCGATATCACCAATATCAACGATACCCGCCATTTGCTGTTGGTCGAAGCATTTCTGAAAAAGGCCACTGCCGATGACATTGGAAAATGGCGTACCGAATTTCAGCAATATCAAGTCGCATTAAAAGCAATACGGACCAGCGGCCTGCCCTCCATGCGGCAATATCTTGATCCGGAATTTCTGAATACCTATGCCGCCAACAAGGTACGGGAACAGATAAAACACGACCTCGGATTTGATATCGATCCTGATCAGGTGACCGTCACGACGCAAATCTATATGGAGCACAAACCACCGATTCCCAACCCGACCACCATCCGGAAAATTCCCTTGCGTCAAACCCTGACGGCATTGTCGCTGGCAAATGCCAGCCAGCTTGGTGATGCCGGCTGGAACGAAATGACGGTCACGGATAGTGATGGCTATGCCGTGCCGCACATGACCCATGACTATCTGTGCCGCATGCTGCGCGCCGTCGATATCGGGCGCCACTACCAGGAGTTGTTGCAGGCGCATTTACTGGATTCCGCCGAGGGTACGGCCAGAGAAAAGCAATACATGCAATTTCTGGAGGCGCGCTTGCGACTGGACAGTCGTGAAGCAAAAATTCGCGGCGACATTAGTGACGACAGCATGCGCCAGGTAATGGCAGCACTGGGACCAACCCCCAGCGTGCACAACGGACAACCGCTGCAGGCACGCAGGCTGAGCGTCGGCGGCAACGCACTCGGCAATGTCCTGCTGTTCGGAACGCAGGCGCCGGTCCTGGTCAAACACGCTCCGCAATTGCTGCCGATCTCGCAAGCCTACAACCACAACAATATCCCGCCCGACACCCCGTTCCGCGACACCGGTATCGCCAAAGTCATTCTGTATATGCCGGATGCCCCGGATGGAAAACGCCTGCGAGAATTCGGCAGTCGCGAAGAAATGAAGCACAGCGTCATCCGCAACTCCGCCATGCGCGACTATCTGCGGCAGCATGCCAGAACGGACAGGCAAGCAACCGTAACAACCGGTCTGCGCAACGGCAATGTCGATGACGAGATCATTACCGGCAATTTCCTGCGCGCCGCTTACCGCATGCAGGCACGGCAAATCATTGAAGATGCCGATGCCAGAACCACCACCAACGCTGAAGAAGATCGCCAGAAGCGCTGGGACAGAATCAATCTGGCGCTCGATATCGCCGGGATTTTCCTGCCTCCGAAAATCACTATCCCGCTGTCGCTGATACGCGCGGCCATCTCGTTCTCCGATATCAATGAAGCGCTGCAGAACGATCACAAGGATGATGCCTGGCAGTCGTTTTTCGAAGGTTTGGCGCATCTGGGCAGCGCCTCACTGGACGGCGTAACGCAAGGAGGTACACCAGGCAGTACAAAATCATCCACAGCTCTTGGCCCACGCTTTCACAAATCCGCCCGCGACACCGGCGCTGCCCGCAACCGGGATCATCCCCAGCCAGCCCGGCCCGGAGCAAGTCCGGCGCCAGCATCAACGCCGCATTCCGGGGTCGCCTCCCTGGCAACGCCGGCCGGCATGACTGCTGTGCAAATCGATGGCCAGACCTGCTATTACTGGCAATCATCGAAAAACACCGTCGGCTACCGCGATCTGTTCCAGCGTGACCCGAACCATCCGGAGCAACTCCAGTCCGCCGGCTACGGCGCGGCGGACACCAACAATGTCTGGCACAAGATTTCACTGCGCGGCGGCGGCGGCAGCCAAAGCACAATGGGCCGGCTGGCGGGAAGAATGGCCGAACGGCCATTCAACGCCGAAGTGGCGCGCCTGATCCAGAAAGTGTCCAGTTCCAGCGATGGCGTCGAATATTTTTTTGCAACGATCGCGGGTCAAAACCGCCGACTCATTTATAACCTCGAAGAGAATGCGTTTACCGATGTCCTTCCATGGCAACAAACCCGCTATTTCCCGCGCTATAACGAAATGGTGCCGGTCAATCCGCAAGCCGTGCGGACCGTCACCGACAGCCAGCGCGAAGCGACCTTGCGGGCACTGGGCATTGATCTCAAGCTGCCGTTCAGATTGTCTGCCGCGGCGACGACGCCGGCAGCCAAACCGATCCCGCGCGTCGTTCACAGTATCTGGGTCGGTGCTGAAATTCCGGCGCCGCGCCGCGATACCATCCTCGCCAGCCTGGAAAACAATGCCGTCATGGCGCGCCAGGGCTCCCATCCATACGAAATGAAACTCTACCTGTCCAACCGCAATCGGGCCGCCTACGCCAGCAATCTTGCGCATATTCGCACCAAGGCGCCAAACGTGTCGGTGGTGGTGCTCGAAGACACGCCGTTCTATCAGCGTTTCCGACACAGCAAATACTTCAATCAATACCTCGCGGCAATCGACGGCAATGGCGGCGTTGCCACCAACTATGCATCCGCCGCTGACGTCCTGCGCTATCGCCTGCTGCATCATGAAGGCGGCTTGTATCTGGACTGCGACGATACGCTGACGGCGCCGCCCGGCAGCATTGAAATCAGAACTACGGCGAACGGCCTGGCATTGGATGATCCGGTCTCGAATCCGCTGTTGGGAATGGATACGCAATACAACACCAGCATCTTCGGAACACAAAAAAACAATCCGACGCTGCACGCGATTTCAGAAGAAAGCTACCGACGCTATCTGCAGTCGCCCGAGCTCTATGTCAATCCGCGCCCCAGACGCCTGACTGCGGCGCAACGCACGGAAGTGTCGTCCGATATCAATACCGCCAATGAGCGGCGGCTGTACGCTTACATGCGGAAAATTTTCCATGTCACTGGTCCCGATGTGTTCAACAAGGTGATCAATGAGCAGTTGCCGGACATGCGCCAATTGCGCGAAGCCGTCAAACTGAAAGCACATACCTGGAATTTCTCGCTGTCGCTGCCGATGCGAGTCCGCATCGAGGCGGCGGCGAATATGGCGCTGCCGCTCGGGCAAATCAATCAGATGGGTAACGCACATACCTGGCTGCAAACCCGGAGGTGAGCAGCGGCATTAAAAAAGGCCGCACAGTGCGCGGCCCCGGAGGAATTTATTGCTCGGCCATTTCGCCGCGCAAACGGGCAATCACGCCATCAAGTGCATCGAGGTCGGAGAAGTTGATGATCAACTGGCCCTTGTTCTTGGCGCCAGTCTTGATCGCCACCTGCGTTGCCAGCAAGTCGGACAGTTCTTCTTCCAGGCGTGAAATGTCGCGCGACTTTTCCTTGCCGCCCTTGCCGTGCGGTTTGTTGGTGGCAGCCTGTTCCACTGTCGTGCGCACCACCAGCTTCTCGGCTTCGCGTACCGACATGCGCTTGGCCACAACCTGATTGGCCAGATTGATCTGGGTCGCCGAGTCGACCGCCAGCAAGGCGCGGGCGTGGCCCATGTCGATATCGCCGGCCATCAGCATGGTCTGCACCGGCTTGGCCAGATTCAGCAAGCGCAGCAGATTGGAAACCGCGCTGCGCGAACGGCCAACCGCCACCGCGGCCTGTTCGTGCGTGAAATTGAAATCGGTGATCAGGCGGTGAATACCTTGCGCTTCTTCCAGCGGATTCAAATCCTCGCGCTGCATGTTTTCGATCAGCGCCATCGCCGCCGTGGTCTGGTCGTCGACATCCTTGACCAATACCGGCACTTCCGTCAGGCCGGCAATCTTGGCGGCACGGAAGCGACGTTCACCGGCGATGATTTCATAGCGGTCATGACCGTTGTGCGAAGCAATCGGGCGAATCAGGATCGGTTGCAGCAAACCCTGCTCCTTGATCGACGCCGCCAGCTCATTGAGCGCACCTTCATCCATGCGGCTGCGCGGCTGATATTTACCCGCCTGCAGATCGGTCACTGCCATCACCGACGGCGAGCCGGCGATCACCGGCACTTCTTCAGTAATGTCGGAGGAGCCACCCAACAGTGCTTCCAGTCCGCGGCCCAAGCCTTTTGATTTTTTCGTTGCCATGTCATTCATCCAGATATTGATATACAGCAGATTCGATCCGCACCCGGCCTGTGCCTCAACACAGGCCGACCGGCGCTGTTGTTACAGGGTTTTGATGCGCTCCACCATCTCGGCGCCAAACGCGATATACGCTTGCGCACCTTTGGAAGCCGCATCAAAGTTGACGCCCGGCATGCCATACGACGGCGCTTCCGCCAGCCGCACATTGCGTGGAATCACCGTCTTGAAAACCTTGTCGCCAAAATGCTGTTCGAGTTGGTCCGATACCTGTTGCGACAAGGTCATGCGCGGGTCGAACATGACCCGCAGCAGACCGATGATCTTGAGATCCGGATTCAGTTTGGCATGCACCTTCTTGATGGTATTGACCAGATCCGACAAACCTTCCAGCGCATAGTATTCGCACTGCATCGGAATGATCACGCCGTGTGCTGCGCACAAACCGTTGAGGGTCAGCAGCGACAGCGCCGGCGGGCAATCGATGAGGATGAAGTCATAATCATCGGCGACCGCTGCGAACGCATCCTTGAGGCGTTTTTCGCGGTTTTCCAGTTCCACCATTTCAACTTCGGCGCCGGCCAGTTCACGGTTGGCCGGCAGCACATCGAAACTGCCGGTTTCGGAAGTCTTGCGCACGCTCTTGATGTCAGCCATGCCGAGCAGCACTTCGTAGATTGAGCCTTCGAGGGTCGACTTGTTGATGCCGGCCCCCATGGTTGCATTGCCCTGCGGGTCCAGATCGGCCAGCAATACGCGCTGTTTGTGTTGCGCCAGTCCGGCAGCCAGGTTGACGGCAGTAGTGGTTTTACCGACACCGCCCTTTTGATTTGCAACGCAAAAAATTTTAGCCATAGGTGTTTTAGTTTGTCGTCAATTTGATGCCGAAGCCGATCAGGAAAATTCCTGCAGCGCGTGATGCCAGTGAAGCGATGGTGCGATTACGGGCCAGTCGTTTGGCGGCAGCATTTCCAGCCACCACCAGCAGGCTGCCATACAACAGCGTGCAAGTACAAATTACCGCGCCCATGGTCAGGAAGGTCAGGCTGCCGCGTTGCGTAGCCGGATCGATGAACACGGGAAAGAACGCCATGTAGAACACGATGGCCTTGGGGTTGATCAGCGTCACCAGAAAACCGCGACGGAAATCGGCGGCATTGGAAAACGGCACCAGCGCGCCACTGTCTTCGCCACGCGCCAACAACAGTCGCACACCAAGATAAGCCAGATAGGCCGCGCCCAGATACTGCATGCCCTTGAACAGCAGCGGGTTGGCATGCAGCAACGCCGCCACGCCAATCGCTGCCAGGAACATCAAGACGATGTCACCCAGCATCAGGCCGGCGATAGCCGCAAAGCCGCCGCGCAAACCATGCTTGGCCGAACATGTCAGCACGCAAAACGTGCCGGGTCCAGGCAACATCAGAAAGATGACGGTAGCGGCAATCAGTTGCCAGACATCGGTAATGCCGAGGGCGTGAAATGTGGCCAGCATGTTATTGCTCCTGTACCGTTTTGATCAGACGGGAAGTATCGAAGCCTTGCTTGGTCGCGTTATTGACTGCGGTCTCGTACTGCGCCGCCGACAGCGCCGGTGTGCGCGACAAAATCCACAGGTAATCACGCGCCGGCGTACCGACGGTGGCGACCGTATAGTCGGGATCGAGATCAATCACCCAGTAATCGCCCCACACCAGCGGGAACCACGATAACCAGGCCGGTGCAAAGCGCACCTGCAATTTGGCGTTGCTGCCGGTGTCGATCACGCGCGCCAGACCCTGTGCTTCATCGACGCTGCCGTCGGCGGTCTTGCAACGATTGATGACATCAATCGCGCCATCCTCGCGCGCACGATATTCGGCGCTGGTGTTGGCAACGCATTTCTTTTGAAAACTATTGGGGAATTTTGCGATTTCATACCATTTGCCGACATAGCGCTTGAGATCGACTGCGGGTACGGCGCTGACTTCTTGCGCGGTGACGGTTTGCAAACTGGCGATGGCCAGTATTGCACTCAGTACGAGTTTCTTCATCAGTGCCCTCTTTCTATAAAGATCAAATGGCGTTCGACGTCCAGACCCGGGACTTGCAACTGGCGGTTGCCGGTGACTTTCCAGCCAGCCGGCAAACGGGAAATTTCATCTGCGGGCAAGACGCCTTTCATGGCGATATAACGACCACCAGCTTGCAGCAGATGCTGCGACCAGTTGATGAAATCATTGAGTTCGGCAAAGGCGCGCGAAGTAATCACATCGAACAGTTGCTCAACTTGCAACTGTTCAACCCGCGCCGTATAGACCGATACATTGCTTAATTGCAACTCAGCCTTGGCTTGCGTCAGAAATGCGGTTTTCTTGTGGACCGTGTCGATCATGCTGATGCGCATGTCGGGCGCGGCCTGCTCGGCCCAGATAGCCAGCACGATGCCCGGCAAGCCGCCACCAGCACCGACATCGAGTACGTTGCGGGCGCCGCTGAATGCAGCTACCGCTGCCAGCGAGTCCAGCAGATGATGTGTCATCATCTGTTGCGGATCGCGCAATGCGGTCAGGTTATACACCTTGTTCCACTTCGCCATCAGCGCCAGATAGGCCAGCAGTTTTTCCTGCTGGGCCGGATTCAGATCGAGACCCAGCTCCAGTGCGCCGGTGCGCAAGGTCCCGGCCAACGTGTTGGTATTGATTGTTGCCATCGTCATCCTAGGCTGCCTGATGTTCGGACGCAGCAGTGTCCGGTCCATGCAGTTTCAAGCCGCCCTTTTTCAAATGCACCAGCAACAAGGACAAGGCCGCCGGCGTAACGCCGGAAATGCGCGAAGCCTGGCCCAGTGTTTCCGGCTTGTGTTTGTTGAGTTTTTGCCGCACTTCAATCGACAAGGCGCTGACTTCCATATAGTCCAGTGTCAGCGGCAGCTTCAGATTTTCATTGTGTTCGTGGCGTCCTACTTCCTTGGCCTGACGGTCGATATAGCCGGCGTACTTGACCTGGATTTCCACCTGTTCGCGTACCACCGGCTCATCCACGCCGGGACCGGCCAGCGCCTGACCTTCGTTACCGGTCAGCGTCATCAGTGTGGCGTAGTCAACATTCGGACGGCGCAACAGATCGACCAGATTGTATTCACGCTCAATGGCCTTGCCCAATACCCGTTCGGCCTCGACACTGCCGAGGATGCGCGGGTTGACCCAGGTCGACTTGAGCCGCTCCATTTCACGTGCAACCGCTTCGCGCTTGGTTTCGAACTGTGCCCACTGGGCATCGCTGACGCAACCGAGCTTGCGACCGATTTCGGTCAGACGGGCATCGGCATTGTCTTCACGCAGGCTCAGGCGGTACTCGGCACGGCTGGTGAACATGCGGTATGGCTCTTGCACGCCTTGCGTAATCAAGTCATCTACGAGCACGCCGAGATAGGCTTCATCGCGGCGTGGCGTCCAGGCCTCACGGCCTTGGGTCTGCAATGCCGCATTCAGTCCGGCCAGCATGCCTTGTGCTGCTGCTTCTTCGTAACCGGTGGTGCCATTGATCTGGCCGGCAAAGAATAAACCTTGAATGGTACGGGTCTCCAGCGAGGACTTCAGGCCGCGCGGATCGAAATAATCGTATTCGATGGCGTAGCCGGGGCGCAGGATATGGGCATTTTCCATGCCGCGCATCGAGCGCACCAGCGCCAGTTGCACGTCGAACGGCAAGCTGGTGGAGATGCCGTTTGGATAGAATTCGTTGGTGGTCAGCCCTTCCGGCTCCAGATAAATCTGGTGCGAATCCTTGTCGGCAAAGCGATGGATCTTATCTTCAATCGATGGGCAATAGCGTGGCCCCACCCCTTCGATGACGCCGGTGTACATCGGGCTGCGATCCAGACCGGAGCGGATGATGTCGTGCGTCTGTTGATTGGTATGGGTAATCCAGCATGGCATTTGCTGCGGATGCATGGCGGCATTACCCATGACCGAGAATACCGGGATCGGATCAAGGTCGCCCGGTTGCTCCTCGAGCACCGAAAAGTCGATGCTGCGGCCATCGATACGCGGTGGCGTACCGGTCTTCAGGCGCCCTTGCGGCAGCTTCAATTCCTTCAGCCGCGCCGACAACGAGATCGCCGGCGGATCACCGGCGCGTCCCGCCGAGTAGTTGCTCAAGCCAACGTGGATCTTACCGTCGAGGAAAGTACCGGCCGTCAGTACTACGGCATTGGCCTGGAAACGGATGCCGGCCTGGGTTACGGCGCCAATGACACGTTCGCCCTCGACCAGCAAATCATCCACCGCTTGCTGGAACAGCCACAGATTGGGCTGATTTTCCAGTCGCGAGCGGATCGCTTGCTTGTACAGGATGCGGTCGGCCTGGGCCCGGGTGGCACGTACTGCCGGTCCCTTGGAGGAGTTCAGGATGCGGAACTGGATGCCCGCCTCATCGGTAGCAATTGCCATCGCCCCACCCATCGCATCGACTTCCTTGACCAGATGCCCCTTGCCGATACCACCGATGGATGGATTGCAGGACATTTGACCGAGCGTTTCGATATTGTGCGTCAGCAGTAAAGTCTTTTGCCCCATGCGTGCAGAAGCAAGGGCCGCTTCGGTTCCGGCGTGACCGCCGCCGACAACGATGACATCAAATTGTGTAGGAAATAGCATAATGCGCCTCGTGGAGACGGTGAACAGAGGCGTGATTATAAAGTCTTTTTAAGGCAGGCATTGGGGCCTGTCTTATTTATTCGAATGTTTCACGTGAAACATGGAGCCGCAGCCCCATGTTTTTATCCAAATGATGATCCGATTGTTCCACGTGAAACAATCGTGACTAAAAGCTATTTGAAGAAGGCATCGTAACCGGTCTTCAAAATCAAGGCACTCACCACGAACAGGAATAACTTGCGCACAAAGTCGCTGCCATGTTTGATGGCGAGCCGGCTGCCAATCAACGAACCCGCGATATTGAAAATTGCCATCAACAAACCGAGTTGCCAGATAACGTGGCCACTATAGGAAAACCAGAATAATGCGGCGAGGTTGGTAGCAACGTTGACTACCTTGGATACGGCCGAGGCCGCCAGAAAATCATAGCCAAATACCCGCACAAACAAGAACACCAGGAAGCTGCCAGTACCAGGACCGAAAACGCCATCGTAAAATCCGACGCCCCCACCTATCAGTACCGCGAACCATTTTTCCCTGCTGCCCGAAAGCAATGGCGCATGGGTTTTGCCAAAGTCTTTTTTCTTGAGGGTATAGATAGCAACCGCGATCAGCACAAACGGCAAGGCCTTGCGGATCAGGTCGGTTGGAATATGGGTAACGGTATAAGCACCCAGAAAAGACAAGGCAAAAGCCGCAATTGCTGCAGGGGTAGCAGCACTCCACTGAATCCGGACTTTTTTTGCGAAATTGATGGCTGCGGCGGAGGTACCCATGACACTGGCGACTTTATTCGTACCAAACAAGGTGGCCGGCGCCATATTGGGGAAAACCGAGAACAAGGCAGGAATCAGTACCAGGCCACCGCCACCGACTACCGCATCAACCAACCCGGCGAGAAATGCAGCGGCACACAGAATGAAATAGTCAGGCATGGCAAACCACCCGTGACGACAACAGCAGACAGGAATACATCGGGAAAACTTTCGCGGAAATGGGGATAAAACAAGATAAGCAGCCGACTGAGATGACTGCCAGACAGGACGTCTATTTTACTCTTGGGCAGCGACGGCTTCAGGACAATTTCCCCGGCCTGCCCCACCACCAGGCAATGTATTTCGATAGCGGGCAGTGCCGGCAACAGAACAAGATTTTCGCGCCGGCACCGACCAACCGGCCATGCCTTGCGGCAAGTATTCAGCGCCAAGCGGCAGCATTGCTTTTAAATCAATGCTGCCGGCCGGGGACCAGACTCAGGCTTCTTCTTTATTGAATTCACAGAATCGCAACCGGTTACCGAACGGGTCGGCGATCTGCATCACCCGCCCCCAGCCTTCGGTGTCGACTCCCGGCTTGGCAAAGCGGTAGTTCTTTTGCGAGAGTTCGGCATGAAAGGCATCAATCTCTTCTACCGGGATGAATGCCGTCGATCCCGGCGTGCTGTCGCCGTGATGCTCGCTCAAGTGGATAATCAATCCAGACCGCGACACCTGAAGATACAAAGGGAAGTTGTCTTCGTACTGATGCTCCCAGTCCAGCGAGAAACCGAGGTAATCAAGATAAAACTCCTTGGCTTTTTCAACCGAGAAGATGCGAAAAACAGGAATGGCTGGCAACAGTTTCATGATGTGTGAGGTGAAGAGGTGATGTTGAATATTCTGCGGCCAAGTTATCATCGACTTATCCACAGCTTTATACATTGCTTTTATGACAATGAGCGAATGCTTTCACGACGGAAAAACATCATTCCCAACGCCGTTCAGTCAGGCCAATCGGTTTGAACGGATCGATCAAGGTACCCGCCACCATCGACGCCAGTAACTGCGGCGCCGGCGGCACGCGTGACAGGGTCGCCACGACCTTATCGCGAATCCAGGGGAACAGTGTCGAGTCGGACTGATAAAACGGCGTGAAGGCCGCTGACAAGCTCTGGAAAGTGCGTATATGCAAGCGACGTGAGGCGGCGTAACGCGGCAAGGCCGAGGCCAGGTCGGTACTGGTCGCCAGCGCATGGCTCAAGGCACGCGCGTCCAGCAATGCCATATTGGCGCCCTGCCCCAACTGCGGACTGGTCGAATGGGCGGCGTCCCCGATGATCGCCAGGTTGGGACCGAACGGCATCGGCAACGTGTGATGGCCATAACGCGCCAGCGTCATGTCATCGAAATCATTGATCTGTGCCAGATACGATTCACACTCCGGCCACAGGGAACAGACCTTCTCTTTCCAGCTTTCAATCCCGGCCGCGATCAAGGCCTCGACATGGTCCGGTTTGGTACTCCAGAAAAAAGCTTTCATTACGGGCTGGTCCGGCGCTGCCCTGCCGATCGGCAACAACCCGATCATCGTAGTTGCATTCTGGTAGCGCTGAATCAGCGCGTTATCGCCCGACCTGTCAGCGTCAGCACGCAACGAGGCCCAGAACGCACCGTACGTCAGCGGTTTCGGTTCACAACTGCGCAAGGCGTAGCGCTTGAGACGCGAGCGTGAACCGCTGGCATCAATCACCAGATCGAAGGTACCGAGCCGGCGCGCCTCTTTCGTGATCAGCCATGATTGCGCTACGGACGATTCCAGACCAACGATTTCCTGCCCGGTATCGATAGCGATGCCGGCCCGCTGTACGGCTTCAAACAGCACATGAAACAGCGCCGCCCGATGCACGGCAATACCATGACGGCCGCCTTTGATGGCGGCATAGCGCACATCGAGTACGGTGCGGCCGGAAGTTGCATCCGCGCCGAACAAGCGATCAATACGGCTGCCGAGTGCGGCGATGTCATCGAACAGGCCGAGATCGTCCAGCACCGTTAATCCGGTCGGCTGCAAAATCAAACCGGAGCCGACTGCTGACGGTTCGGCAAACCGCTCGAGCAGCGTCACGTGATGCCCTGCCCGATGCAGATACAAGGCAGCGGCAAGTCCGCCGGGACCGGCACCGGCGATGGCTATCTTAAGTGATGTCATGCGCATGGCATTGCCGTCGTCGCCGCCGCAAAATGAAAACTGAACACGAATGACTCTTTCTGTTTGTTAATGCGGACTCGCCCTCAACAAGGGCGAGTTCAGTTTCTACATCCCCTTTGCTGCAACCTCCGGGGGCATATCGGCAGCGAGCATTTTAAATTGCGCGCCCATAAAAAAACCGCCACACACAAATCGTTTTACCGATTTCTGTGCGGCGGCTGTTTAGCCGGACGCGGTTGCTTAATGCGGCGCGGAAGTCTTCTTGCCCGCCAGCGCCAGAATTTCGCCGACGATGCCGCGGCGGAACGCCAGTACACAAACAATGAAGATGAAGCCGGTAACGATGGTGACCGAATCGCCGAGCGTCGTGAACCACTCGATGTGCGTCACGCTGGCCAGCCAGTTGCCGATATCGCCGAGCTTGTTTTCCAGCATGATGATGATCACGGCGCCGACGATAGGACCGATGATGGTGCCCAGACCGCCGACCAGTGTCATCAACACCACCAGACCCGACATGCTCCAGTGCACGTCGGTCAGCGTTTCAAAGCCCAGCACCAGCGCCTTGGTCGATCCGGCCAGACCGGTCAGCGCGGCCGACAACACAAACGCCAGCAACTTGTAACGGTCAACGTCATAGCCCAGTGAAATGGCGCGCGGTTCGTTTTCCTTGATCGCCTTCAACACTTGCCCGAACGGGGAATGGATGGTGCGCACGATCAACACGAAACCGGCAATCGCAATCGCCAGCACCACGTAGTACAAGGTCAGATCGTTGCCCAGATCAATGAAGCCCAGCAGCTTGCCGCGCGGGATGCCTTGCAGACCGTCTTCGCCACCGGTGAACGGTGCCTGCAACGCCACGAAGTACAACATCTGCGCCAGCGCCAGCGTGATCATGGTGAAGTAAATCCCCTGCCGGCGAATCGCCAGCAGGCCCATCACCAGACCGATCAGCGCGCCGGTGACGGTACCCAGCACCAGACCCAGTTCAGTCGGCACGCCCCAGTTCTTGAGCGCATGTCCGGCCACATAACCGGCCGCACCAAAGAACGCCGCATGGCCGAACGACAGCAAGCCGGTATAGCCGATCAGCAAATTGAAGGCGCAGGCAAACAAGGCAAAACACAACATCTTCATCAAAAACACCGGATACAAACCGAACGGCAT
>NZ_LFLS01000024.1 GCF_001189915.1 Herbaspirillum autotrophicum | reverse complement strand
GGGTTGCTGGCGATAGACGCCATTGGACCAGTTGTCGCCATTGTCGTCAGTGAATTGACCCTGACTGTTATAGGTGCGCAAGGCTGCAATATCGGCACCTCGACTGAGCAACAATCCATCCCGGTCCTGCAGCACCAGGTTACCCGTAGCAATGTTGACGTAAGCCTGTTCTCCACCCCGGCCCAATCCGGCATCTCCGAAGACACCTCGCAAACCCAAGGTGCTCAATGAGCTCAGATTCAATCCCAGACTATTGCCGCTTACGATCGCTGCCATCGCTTTCCCCACTCTTGTATGTATGTGCAGTGGTCCATCTCTCCATGGACTTCACCAGTTATTCAATACATCCAAGGATTTAGCGTTTGGTTTAGCAGTTTTAATAAATATTTTTATTTAAAACAGAAAGTATTGTCATTTTGAGCTGCAATTCCGTATCAAATCTCCTCAGTCAGCCTCCGCCAACCGAAATATCGCTTTTAAATGTGTTCCATCTCTTCCTGATGGCCCATTGAAATGCGCGTATCTCTTCCCTTGCAGAACATTGAACTATTGAGCCAACGTACGGGGGTGTCAGCACTTCAACAAAAATGCAATATCATTAGGTATGCGGCTTAGCTTTAAATTAAGAAAAATTCAATAGTCAGCGTACCAATCAGAATAAAAAACGGGAAAATATGAAAAAGCACTTGGGTCTCGCAATAATTTGTACCGCGTTATACGGCTGCTCCGCCGAAGTTCCTAAATGCAGTGATCTGGCCACACTAAGCTTGGTCAAACAAATACTGGTCGACTTCTACAGTCCTTCCAATGACATCGAACGCGCCGAACTGGTCGCCACATTGAAGCCTGTGGATATCACCTTGCCGCTGGCCGAAGCGCATGACGAGAAAGTCAAACGGTATTCTTGCAGCGCCAATATCGTTGCCCCCGGTGCTAACAACATGACTTACACACTCCCAATCAAGTATGCATCCCAACTGGATGACAAAGACCAGCACGTAGTTCAATTGCATGGAATCGCGCGTGCTGACCTCATCAATATCCTGCTCTACGCGAAGCAATACGTGGCAGCAAAAACGCCCGCAGCAGAGCACGCCGTACCAGTAGCCATGGCTGCACAAGTAGCGCCGGATGACATCGAAATTGCGCTACCCCCAAAAGAAGACTCGAAAGAGAAAACCGGGCTCTGCACAGGCTTGGACATGGCGGTAACATCCGACCAGTTGACATGCACCGGATTACGTTACGAGGCTGCTGACAAAGAACTCAATTCAACCTACAAGCAATTGATGGCGTCACTCAATACCGAACGCAAAGCGGAATTGAAGTCAGAGCAAATAGTCTGGATTAAAAAGAAAGAAAAAGAATGTTCAGAGGCTGGTAAAGAGGTCAGCGGAGGATCTCTGGAAGGGGTACTGATTTCAGACTGCCACGCGTCCATGACGGAAGACCGTCTCAAGTATTTGCAGAGCTACAAATAATCGAGTGTTTACATCAAACGATGTATCTGTTCATATTTTTTGCGATCGTTTGCATTACCGAATTTTGGTTGGCAGCAATCGGCCAGGAACGGTCATTAATTTTTTTACAGGTGCTCAATGGCTATTTGGCAGTTTGCAGTCGGGTTAATACCACGGGCATGGGCGGAGTTAGAAGGGAATAGTCCTGAAATGCTCTATGACGACGAAGGTTACAGTGACATGTCGACGGCATGGGGGCCAAATCAGCCCAATGCAAATCTAGCCGCCTTGATTTCGCAAGTATTGCCTCCGACGGAGTCGTGGAGTGACGCAATAAAAATCTGGGGTGACCAAGCCAAGAGCGATATTCAGGTTGGCTATGAAGGTAATAATGTCGAGTCGGTCATGGCTCGCATCGACACGCGACACGATACGTTGTGGATGTGCTCAAAAATTGTTGAACTCGCGCGTGCGCTGGACTGTTGTTTTTTCCTACTGGCAGCTCGCTCGATAATCATGGCAGATGTAATGGCCTTAAGCAGCGCTGTTCAACACTCAGAGGCAGCGCGTTTCTCTGCGGCACCGCGTGTATATATTGAGCAGCTTGGCGCTGCTTCATCCCGCGAGAGCTAGTCCGCAATCGGCCAAGAGCGGCCATCGAATCGATGGCCAGTTGAAGCAAAAAAATTCTTAGACGTCGGTCTGCTCTGCAAGCTCAAGTGCGTCCTCCACCTCTATTCCTAAATATCGAACGGTGCTTTCCAGTTTAGTATGTCCTAGTAGCAGCTGAACTGCCCGTAAATTCTTGGTTCGCCTGTAAATGAGAGTTGGCTTCGTACGACGCAGGCTATGCGTTCCATAGGCAGTCGGATCGAGATCGATACCCGCAATCCATTTCTTAACAATACGAGCGTACTGCCGGGTCGATATATGCGGAGAGTTATGTCGCCGACTAGGGAACAGAAAATCATCACTTTTTAGCGCCGCTACGACCATCCAGTTTGCAATGCTTTCTCGCGTCGCTGCAGTTAACTCAAACTGTACGGGCCGCTTCGTTTTTTGTTGCATGACCGCAGCCCGGTTCGCGACGTGCTCGCCATGGCACACATCTTGAATGCGTATTTTGACTAAATCACACGCGCGCAGCTTGCTATCGATTGCCGAATTGAATAAAGCCAGTTCCCGACTCTTTCGAAAGAGCTGAAGCCTGATCCGTATCGACCAAATCTCACTCTGTTTCAATGGGGATTTTTGACCGACCAACTTTCCCTTATTCCACGGAACCACCGGCATGCATAGCGTTTTCATTTCAATCTCCTTCACGAATGAAGGATTAGTTTGTGCCGGCAATTGAAATTAGTCCGATGGTCACTATTGTCAATTACACCTCGATACGGATACATATAAAACCTATGGCAGCTCCTACTTTGTCACCACCAGATGTTATGTGTGAGGTCAATGTTCAAAATTACTCCTACATATATTTCTTGTAATACTTCATCTGCGTACGCAATAGCACTCCCGTCACCAGCGCCACTGGCGTAAAAACTATGGCCGGCTCCATCGGATACGGCAGCACCAAATACACAAACCCGGCCAGCGGCGGCAACAATCGAAATGCATAGTACTTTGCGCGATGATAGATGGCTGCCGATTCTCGCCCCAAACCGCAGCGTCGGATATGACGTTCACTGAGGCCATCGATTGCAGCCAATACACAGGCCAGCCCGAACAGCGGCAATGCCTGTAGCAATCCGGCCATGCGGATGCCGAACAGTTTCACACTGAGCATGGCGATCATCAATGACTCATTGAACGGGATGATCAGCGTTCTGCGGATGAGATCCGACATCAGTGTCCATGCTGGCCTGCCGCGTGCATATTCTATTGCTGCGTCATGAATGCCATTCCATTTGAAACAGAGCCAGTACAGTCCTGCTGCCAGTGTCCGGGCAAATTCCTGATGCGTGGTGCGATCCAGCGCATATCCGATCAGTCCCTGCATGTGTTCGATACCGGTGCCGGGCGCCAGCGCATATTTGCCGTGGATGATCGCCAATGCTATCGCTATGACACAAAACATCACCAACGTCATCACCAGCCGCAACAACGCGCGCAGCCACCACAGGCCGGTGCCGGCAATACTGTTTTCGTAATCTGTCTTATGGCCCGAAGTCACTGCCACTGCCCTCCGTCAATTGATCCGCGCGCATGTTGCCATCCGAGGTCTGTTCGATCTGTGTGACATAGTGTTGGTAACGGCGCTGCATGTCGGCACACATCGCCTGCAAATTCTCTGGCATGACCTCGTCGTGCTCGTCACTGGCCAGCGGCATGCGGATTTTCAGCAAGCGACCGCCCTCGATCAAGGCAAATGCCTGGCCTTTGGGTAATTGCATGAGGTCCGATGGTTGCAGCATCGGTACCTCGCGTAGCGTGATACGGTCGTTTGAATTGCTGCTGAATTCCCGGAACTGGTCCGGTTCGCCGCCGTCAATCGCCCCGGACTCTGGTGTTACCGATGCGATTTCGATGCGCGGCAATTGGTCTGTCAGGATTTCAGCGGTTTCGACATTCTTGACCCGCAGCATCACGAGATTGTTCAGGTTGCCGGCGATCTGCGCGGCCTTGGCGGCGGAGCCGGTCCGTGCTTCGACGTCAGACCAGGTCTGGGTGTACACCGTCACCTGATAATCGGCACCGCCGCTCTTGTTGAGCAGGGGCACAAATTCATCGCCGATCAATTCATTGAATTCATCCGCGTGAATCGATATTTTGCGCTTGGGTGCCGAGCCCGACTGGCCATAGGCGGCGCCGTGCTTATAGCGGCGTCCGGCAGTCGACGTCAGGTCGCCGAACATGGCGTTGCCAACCGCACCTGCCACCTCAAAATCCGACAATGAATCAAGACCGACATAAACAATGCCGCCCTGATCGATGATGCGGTTCCAGTCGAAGATCGGGCGCGCATCACAGGGATCGTCATAGTCCGGCGACAGCAATTCGGAAACCTTGCCGGTGGTCAGTTTTTCCAGTAAGGGGTACAAAGAGGACACCAGTTTTTCGAAGTAACTGCGGTCATTGGCCAGCACCGAGCCCAGACCGTCCGCAATAGGATCGTGCCAGCCCTGTTCCCGGATCAGTGTCAGCAACTCCAGCGCATAGGCGCTGCGTCCGGACTTTCTGGCTTGCGATGCGATTTGCTTTTTCTGTTCGTCGTCGATCATTGCCGGCAGTTGTGCTTCCCACCCGGGATGAGCGCGTTCCAGCCAGAACCGGAAGTACTTGATACACAGTTCATCGATGTCGACTGCATTGGCGTAGATCGCTTCATAGGATGGTTTCAGGCCGAGCGCAGCCATGGCTCTGGCCATTACATTGACAAAGCGCCACACGAATTCCTTGAACGCTGCCGATTGCCCTTCGCCCGGCAACTGATTGGCGGTGCGGGTCGCCACTTCGGTGATTTTGGAAAAGCTGGCGACCGGGTTATAGCGCGCCGAGATCTCCGGATACCCCAGATGGAACAGATAGAATTGGTCGCCGCGCCCGGCGCGTCTGGCTTCGGCATACATGCGTCGCAACAGGGCGACATCGCCCTTGGGATCGAACACGATCACTACATCGCCGCGACGGATGTCTTGCGTAATCACCAGCTCGGCGAAACGGGTCTTGCCGACCCGGGTGGTGCCCAACACCAGCATATGACCGACACGCTCACTGATATCCATCCACACCGGGCGTTCCTGCAACTCAACACCATGGATGGCGGGATCCCCTCCAAGTGGCGGCAACGGCGCCACCGGATTGAAACGGGACGGACAACTCAGCCATCGGCTCAGCAGCGCATCGGGATGGCTGCGTTCGTAAGCACGCGCCCTTTCGTAGAGGCCATTGCGGGCGCGCAAATGCCGATGCTCGGGATGTCGCGCCAGATACAAACGTTGGGTATGGCGCTGATCCCAGGCGAAACCCATGCCGAGGAACAGCTCACGCGGCGACCACGGAATGTGCTCCGAGCGCAGCACATACAGCGGCAAACGCTTCAAATTGCGTTGAAACCTGACGATGTTGATTCCCTGCTGCGCCCGCCAGGCTGCATGTGATATCAACCCAGTCGTCGCCAGCGCTGCACTGGTCGGCGTCACCATGAACAAGTCAGCATGCAGCCACAAGGCGGCGCAACTCGCCAACGATGCAGCGGCCGGAATCAATTCGACCGGCCGACGAAACAAATTCTCGACCGGATAACTCATGCGCGCTGTTTGAGCCGCGCCGCCTTCGACACAAAATGCGGATTCGGCGCCGGCAAGGGATTGATAAAGCGTTCCGGGTGCGGAATCAGATAACAATTCACCGGCCGATCGGATTTGCTGTTGGTGGTGGCGTAAGCAAACAGATAAGAGCCCTTGGCTTCGGGATTGCGCAGTGGCAAACCCGAGCGCTGGAATTCGCGCTGCAGCCGGGCCCAGGGACGTGGCTGATCTGCTGCGGCCGAGCGTCCATCACCGTCCGCACCGAATCGGTCAACGAATACCTGCACTATCTTGGGCGATACCAGCAGCATCCCCTCTTCCACAAAATGCACCATGGCGCTGCTTTCGTTGAACCGGATCGATCCATCGGCAAGTCCACCCTGAATCCAGGCCATGAAACGCTCCGCCAAGTCAGGTGCGACCGATGGCAACGATTTGCCGACGATTGCCATCGGCGCCTGCAACCGCGATGGCGGCGACATGCTTGTGCCAACAGGCGTCAACGCAGCCTCTGCGGCTTCGTCCGGATCCAGCCACGTCAGATCGGATACGCCTGCGGTACGTGAGGTATCCGGTTCCTGTTGCGCGCCTTCTCGGGTGACTACGGCTTCGGTTGATGCGACGGGTAGTGCATTTTCAGACGCGGCCACCGCCTGATGGACCTCGACCACGCGCAGCGTACCGTCACAGTGACGCGGATAATCGGCGGGGTTGCAGTACAGCTTGGCGAGCGGAAACCGCAGCATGGTCAGTATTTCCCGCCAGGCGCCAATCTCGATAGCGATCCTCCAGATGCAGCCGCCATCCGGATGGGCAATCACGGCACCGTAGTCTTGCCAGATATCGAACAGACGGGCATTGTCTTGCGGCAGCGCGGCCGCTCCGGCGTGGCGCACTTCGCTCTGGTCCATCCAGGCACGTACGCGGTCCGCCAGTGTGCCTGCCACAAACCACGCTTCCCCGGCGACGATAAAGCCGGCAGCGCCGGGCCGGTTCAAGGGCAACTGCCCGCCTTCGGCCAGCATGCGCCGCAGCGCCTGCATCAGGCGTTCGATCAGTGGGATGGTTCGAGCCGAGGCAAAGCGGGTGCGCGGACCGTGCAACAGATTTCTGCGCACCGATTCTCTGTCTGCGCGCAACACTAGCGCTGCCAGCACATGGTCTTTTCCGTCACCTGACAGACAGCTCAGCAACAGCTGCAGCAACTCGGCGTCTTCGGCCAGCCATCGCAGTGTTGCGGCCGGCACCATGTTGTTGAACAACAGCAGTGGCAACTTGGGATGCAAGCCGTATTCCCGGTGCTCGGGGAATTCCACCGTATACGAAACGCCGCCTGCCTCGGGCATGGTACCGGCCAGACCGTTCCAGCGCCGGCCCGCAATACCTTCTTTGGTGAACAACGTCACGCAGACATCAGCGACCGGCTTGCCGACGTCATGCAACAACGCCGCCAGCAATACGCCATAGGTCCAGCGCGGTCCCAGATACGCCTGTTGTTCAGGGGTGGCGCCCGGCGGCAAGCGCAAGGCATCGCGGAAATGCAGTGCATTGCGCCCCGCTTCCAGCAAATGGATCAGCAGCCCGCCGGGCTGGGCATGATGATGGGATTCCGATGCCGGCAGGAGTTGGACGAATTCCGCCAGGCGCTGCAGCAGCGGCAACACATCGCGGTCGAAATTGGCATCGGCAAAGCCGCACTTTTGCTGTATTTCCCCCACCAGGCTGAGCGTGCCGGTCTGTTTCAGCAAGGCAGCATAGTCCGATACGGCAAACTGACCTGCCGGTAAAGAAGCAGCAGAGGCCGGTGCGGGAGCGTCTTTTATAGACGACATAGGGCGCGGTGCCAGACGATGGTGCAGCATGACGATGGCTGTACCTGCCGCAGCCACGATGCTGGCGATCCAGATCCAGGCCTCGAATGGCATGACGATCATGCGAGCGTACCTGGCACAGTGATGGGGTGGTGCGACAGCGGTGTCGCAGGGGATGCTTTCATGCGCCATAGGGACAACGGGCTTATCGGTTCGAGTCACACCCGGTCAGGCTCTGCGCGCAAAGCCTTTCCGGCATGAGATGCACTGTAGAGACGTAGCGCTGCCGGCGCTGCAATCAAGCTGCCCGTCATCGCTATCTCTGTACCGCTTTATCTGGAATCTCATCGGTCACCGGACTGCTGGTCCCATCAGGCTTGCCGGGCGTTTGTGCATTTCCTTTAATCCGTTTGGCCTTTAGCCCGCCACGCGATGTTCAGCGTGGCGGGCGGCCTTTGGATCGTCCCCTTACCCTTGCCGGCCTTGCCGTGGTTCCTTTGTTGGTGCGGTGACATGACGCCAGACAAGGTGCCCGTTTTCCGTTCACAACCGTGCACCTTGTATGTGGTGTCGACCTTGCCGCATCGATACATTGCTACCTGACTGCTGCGACTTTCCCCTCCCATATCCTTGTGTCGTGGCAGTTCTTCCGGCCTCCGCGGCGGCATTCTGTGCAAAGCAGAGTTACTGTCGCCGCGGAGTTTTTTTTACAGACAAATGAACGGTGCCCATGCGCTTTCGCTATCCACCCGGCAGTTCCCGTTACCGATCAACAGCGCTGCGCCGCCAGTCGCCAGCGTTCATGACGAGGCCGCACTGATGGATCGCGCCGCTCTCCACTATGCCGGCGGACTGTTGCTGGATCATCTGGCGCCGTTGCGCGTCCATCTGGAAGATCCGACGGTGCAGGAAATCGAGATCAATACCGGCGCAGAAATCTGGGTGGAGCGGCAAGGCACGACCTTGCACGATCCCACCATCTGCCTGGAAGAAGTCGCCATCTGCGGTGCCATCGATACGCTGGCGAACATCAACGGCAAACCCGCCACCCGCATTCTCGACTGCCGCCTGCCCGGCCTGCGCGTGGCGGCAGCCCGCCATCCCGTTGCCATTCGTGGTTCATCCATGTGTATCCGCAAGCACGCCTGTACCGCCATCCGCCTGGAAGACTATTTGCAGCGCGGTCTGTTTGATGTACTGGCGGCCGACACCGTAGCCGGCGGTCACGCACTACCGGAACCGCCCTCTGACGCCGAACTCAAGGCTGGCGGCCAGGCGCTGCTGCGCTTTCTGGTATGGCTGGTGGTCAGTAAAAAGAATGTCATCGTCACCGGTTCCACCTCCAGCGGCAAGACCACCCTGCTCAACGCCATGCTGGCAGAAATTCCGATCGACCAGCGGCTGATCACAATTGAAGACACTGCCGAGTTGATGGTGAGCGTGCCCAATCATGTCGGCTTTGAAGCAGACAACCGCGACGTGTTCATCCGCGATCTGGTCCGGCTGGCGCTGCGTTATGCGCCCAAGCGCATCGTCGTCGGCGAGATCCGTGGTGCCGAATCCTACGATCTGATGGCCGCGCTCAATACCGGCCATCAGGGTGGCTTTGTGACGTTTCATGCCAACGCGGCGCACGAAGCCCTGCCACGTCTGGAAGGCATGCTGCGCCAATCGGAAGAAGGCAAGAGCTGGCCGCTGGACGATATTCGTGTGCAAATTGCCAATACCTTCGATTTCATCATCCATGCCGCGCATGAACATGGCGTGCGTGCACCGATGGAAGTGCGTGCCTTGCTCGGTGCGCGTGGCGGCGTTTATCAGACCCGGCTGCTGTTTTCCAAGGTAATGCGGGAGGATCAGTTTTATGTCTGAGCTATCTACTGTGTGGGGAACGTCTCGCGCCTTCATCTACCGTTGTTTGACTGGCTGTCTGTGCGCGCTGCTGCTGGCACCGTGTGCGCACGCCAATATCATCACCAAGCCGATGTGCAAAGCCTACAACAATGTGATCGACAACGAGTTCATCGGGGTCTCCGCCATGGGTGCCCTGACGCTGATTCTTTTGAAATGGAAATTCATGGACAAGAGTGAGGAAGCGATGTCAGGCATGACCAAGACCGGCATCGCCACCTCGGCCCTGCTGTCGCTGCCGACCGTGATTGGCTGGTTCGGCGCCCAGCCCTGCTGAAACGAGACGTGATGAGCCTGCTGAACAACGATGAGCCACTGCGCAAGACGCCGGTATACGGGGCCTTGATGCGTCCGCGCCTGACGTGGGGCGTGGACACCGATATTGTCGAGTCGCTGGGTATCGTGACAATCTTCTTTGTGTTTTCTCCGATTCGCTTTTATTACTTTCCGGTGATCAGCTTCACCATCTGGCTGCTGGTCTATCTGTATGCGGCTGACGATCCGGATGCACTGCGCATTTTGCGTCACTACAGCAAACAAGGCGACCGCTATGAACCATGGCCACATGCCGGCCAACGTTGTGGCTTGCGGCCGGCCGGTTTCGGTACGGGTGAATTATGCTGAACGACCGCGCGGCTCGCTTCGACCGCAAGAGTGCGGCGTACGCTGCAGGACGACGTTCCTGCAGTGAGCTGGCACCGTGGCTGTTTGCCCTGTCTGATCAGGTGATCGTGCTCAAGGACTCGGCCTTGCTGGCATGCTTTCAGTTTGAAGGCATCGATCCAGATGGCGCGACCAATAGCCAGCTCAATGCCCTCGCTGCGGTGGCGGAAGCGGCGCATCTGATTTTTGCCAATCATCCGATTACCTTGTGGTGGAAAGTCGACCGCCGCAAGACGACGCTCTATCCCGGTGGCCGCTTCCCGGATCCCTGCAGTCAGGCCATCGATGATGCGCGCCGGCTCAGCTTTGAACGCGGCAACAACCGCATCAATACCCACACGCTGTGCGTGGCAATGCTGCCGGATGTCGGCCGCCGCCGTTTCATGGCGCGCGTGCAACGTGCGATGCAGATGGCGCAAGACAGTTCTGTGATGCGTGCCGTATGGGAAACCATCAAAACGTATTGCGCGGATCAACAGGCATTTGCCTATAGCCGCGATGAGCTGGATGCCGCCGGCGGACGTTTTGAGGAGTTGCTGAGCTCGTTTACCGGTGCGTTCGGCACTCAGATCCGTTTCCAGCGCTTTTCTGCTGCGGCGCTGGGTGGTTATCTGAGCCGCTGTTTCGGACAACTGCATGAACAGCAGGACGTCACGCTGGACGATGGCTGGTTTCTGGATGCCCTGCTGCCTGGCGTTGCCGTCGAACCAGAAAAGGATTATCTGGTGTTCTCGGGTGGACGCGCGTTGTACGCCAAGCTGCTTTCGGTCAAAGGTTTTCCGCAGCCGGCCCGGCAGGACAAGCTGGGCCATACCCAACCCGGCCAGCTCGATCCGTTGCTGACGCTGGCCGGTGATATCAGTCTGAGTCAGGTATTTCGCTATGCTGGCAGAAAGAAGGCGCTGCATTTCATGCGTGCCGTGCGACGTTACAACGACATTGCCAGGCTGGGCTGGCGCGGCATCCTCAGCGGTGCCCTCAAGGGTTCCACCGACGGCGTACGGGTCGACAGCGCGCGCGAGGCTGAAAGCGCTCAAACCGAAGAAGCCATCGCCAAGGCCGGTATCGGTCAGACCGTAGCGGGTTGGTATAACTGCACCGTGGTCTGCTATGGCGATACGCTGCAACAAGCCGGGGATCTGGCCGAACAGGCGGAGGCCTGCCTGCGCAGCGCCCGCTTCATGCCGGTCCATGAGACCGAGGGCGCACTGTCGGCATGGGCCGGCACCATTCCCGGGCAATGGGGTGAAATTGTTCGCATGCAGTTTCTGGATCACGCCAATCTCGCCAACCTGGCCCCGTTGCGGACCATCAGCCGCGGCCAGATCCGCAACGACTATCTGAGCGACCAGCTCGGTGTCAGTTGCCCAGCGTTGGCCGCGATGGCAACGGACTATGGCACGCCCTTCTATTACGTGCATTACGTCATGCACATCGGCCACAAGCTCTTTATCGGCCCTTCGCGCACCGGTAAAACCACCAAGGCCAATTTTCTGTGGACCAGTTTCCGCAAGTATCCCGATGCCCGGGTCTTGGTGTTTGACGTCGACTATTCCGCCCGTATTCCGATTCTGCTGCAAGGTGGGAAGTATGTGGACATGAGCAGCGACAGCCTGGAACGACCGCGCATGAATCCGCTGGTCTTGCTGAAGGAAGAGCACCATCTGGCTTATCTGGTGCGCTTTGTACGGCTGCTGTGCCAGATGCGCGGCTACCGGGTCAAGGCGCATCAGGAGATGCAGATCGAGCAGGCATTGCGTGCGACACGTGCATTGTCCGACCCGGCCCGGCACCGGCTGCTGTCGGTGTATACCCAGATCACCGACGAGGAGCTCAGACAGGAACTGGCGTTGTGGGTGGGAGATCGGCCGTATGGGCGCTACTTTGACAATGCCGGTGATGATTTTGATCTGGGCAGTCTGGTGGGAATTGAGGTGCGCACCTTGTTGCGCGACGAAATGACGGCAGTGCCGTTCATGGATCTGGCCTTCTACCGTATTCAGTCGCGCATGGCAGATGAACGGCTGCAAGGCAGGATCGTCCCGACCGTGATTTACATCCCTGAAGTCTGGTTTTTCCTTAAGAATCCTCAGTTCGCACAGCAGATGGAGAATTACCTCAAGACCATCGCCCGTTATGCTTCTTCCCTGTGGATGGATACCCAGTCGCCTGATGAGCTGGTGCAGTCAGGCATCTTCGGCGCCTTGCGCGACAACGTCAAGACGGTGATCTTCACGCCGAATCGCAAGGCCAGATCGGCGTCGCTCAGGCACATCTACCTGTCCGAGTTTGCGCTGACCGATGCGCAGCTGGAGCGAATCGCCGGCGCCCAGGCCCAGCGCGATTACTTCATCCGCCAGGATGATCTGTCGCGCATGATTCAACCGCAGTTCGACCGTCATACCCTCGCCATACTGGCTTCTGATCGCAAGGCGCAAATCGTCTTTGACCGTTTTTATCAGCATGGGGCGCCGGCTGACACCGACTGGAAACAGGCCTATCTGCATGCCATGTGCAACCCGCAGCCAGCGGGAGGTCAGCCATGAAGAATTTGCCGCTGCTGCTGGCGCTCAGTTGGTCCGGCGCCCATGCAGGGACCGTGGCCGGATTCGGTGGTTCGACCGAGATCACGCAGTTGATGAACAACGTGCAGTTGATCGCGTCTGCCGCCAAACAGGCGGCCATGGTGAGCGAACAGATCAAGTCCAACATCACTACCCTGCAGCAATACGCCACGATGGCGACCAATCTGAAGAATTTGCCACAGGATTTGCTGGGGGCGGCAATCGGCCCTTATCAGTCGCAGCTGCAAGAGCTGAAGGCGGCTTATACGGCGGTCGATGGTCTGTATCAGTCGGCCAATGATGCCAGCCGGATGTTCTCGCGACGGCTCAATGAAATGCAGGCGCTGGCGTTATCGCCGAAGGACTATCTGGCAATGGAGTCGGCGCTGGCGGCACGCAAGGGTGGTGCCTATGAACGCCAGATGCGGTCGGATCTGGCGGCAATCGACGGCTTGCAGCAACGTGCCGGGCAGTTGCGCCGGCTGTCTGAGCAGAACCGGCATCTGAGCGGCAATCTGCAAGGACTGCAGCTGTTGAATCAACAGGCGAATATGTTGACCGGTGAAATGATGGAGCTGAAGGCGGCGATCCTGCAGCAAGGAATCATTGCCAATCGCGAGCGCGCCGA
The DNA here is from genome assembly GCF_001189915.1 of Herbaspirillum autotrophicum. Classification (GTDB taxonomy): domain Bacteria; phylum Pseudomonadota; class Gammaproteobacteria; order Burkholderiales; family Burkholderiaceae_D; genus Herbaspirillum; species Herbaspirillum autotrophicum. The sequence continues at coordinate 73,908 of NZ_LFLS01000024.1, read as the reverse complement.
CCGTGCCTACGATCGCGCCATTACCAGCGAACAGGCGCGTCGCAATGCCGTTCTGCTCGGACAAAAGGACGCGCGCAACAAGGAACTCGGCCGCGACTTCCATCTTGATGAAAGCTGGGGGCCGTGATGCTGCTCAGGCAACTCATGCTCTGGCTGTGCCGGTCGCCGCAGGAATTGCGGCGCATCTTGCGTGTGACCCGGCAGTATCAATGTCTGGCTGCCGAGCAACGCAGCTGCCACGTACTCAGCGACAAGCGGATTCTGCGTTCGGTGCGGCTGTCCCTGCTGTGGGCCGTCATCAGTCTGCAACTGGACCGGCCCTTGAGCGTGGCGTTCGGCATCATCGGCGTGGGTGGTCTGCTCTGCCAGAACCTGCTGTATCCCGTGCTGCAATTCGTGACCGGAGGACGGACATGAATTCGCATTCGCTCGACAGCATGATCGACAACATGCTGGCGGCATTGTTGTCGCGCGCGGGATCACTGGTGGAAGAAGGTAATGAACTGACCTGGAAGCTGTTCGGCATCGTGATTGCCTGGCAATTGTTGCAAATCATCCTGTCTGACTCTTTCGCGGAAGGTTTGGCAGCGATCATGAATGCCGCCGTCAAGACCGCCTTCGTTCTGTTTTTACTTGGATCATGGAATGGCGGCTTTGTGAGCGGTTTCTTCACCAACACCATGAACCAGATCGCCAAAACCGTCGCTGGCAACGATGCTTCGGCCGCGGCCGGTGCCCGCAACATCGTCAAGATCATGCATACCCTGAACAATCAGGGCGATACCGCCATTGATTGCAGCAAGAACGAGGACAGCACCAAATGCCCGACGGGTGGCAACTGGTGGGAGCGCTTCTGGAATGCGATACCGTCGCCCGTCATGGAATTGGTTGCCATGCTGCTCAAGTTCGTGACGCTGGTGCTGCTCGGCATCATGCTCGCGGTCTACGTGTTGATCATAAATATCGGGGCAATTCTGACCGGTATCGGCCTGACCTTTGGTCCGATTCTGGTGCCGTGGCTGTTGTTGGAAGCCGGCGCCTTCCTGTTCGACGGCTGGCTCAAATTCATGATTGCCGCGGGTCTGATGAAAGCCGTAGGCGCCCTGATGATGGTCATGACCAATGCTGCCCTGCTGTCTGCATCGGCGCTGGCCAGTGAAGCCATCGCCTCCTCATCCAACGCCGGCGTCACCGACTGGATGGCGATGATTTTTATCTCCGTCATGACAGCTATTGGGGCTTTCATGATGTGGCAGGTTCCCCAGATTGCTGAGGGACTTGTTGGTGGTGCAGCACGCACAAGTCCGCGAGGTTTTGGCCGAGGAATTATCAATCGCTCACTAAACAAAATTGTTCGCTAGGGAGGACGTCAAATGTCCACGAGTCATCATTACTCACGTCTCAGCTTATCGCTTTCATCGTCATCGATATCATCAATGATGCGACGAGCTTCGTCGTCCGCATCAGTATGCCGTCCCTTCAACCAAAAGAAGATTACGACAACCGCAATCACAGTCAGCAATGACCACATTACACTCTCCTCTCAATGATGCTCCACCTGAAATTCAACGATGGCATGGGTGGCATCCGTCCTGTCGGAACCGCTCCGATTTTCCTGCTAACCACGTGCGTTCGAACCCGCGAGCGCAGCAAAAGGCATCAATACAAGTCATTCTCCCATTGCTCTCGCGGCTTCCTGTCGTGCTCAGCATTTCGCTTGCGACGTTTCTCGCCAGTCTCTTCCCTGAAAATCGCAAAATCAATCAACCACGCAATGCCGGCAATCAGGACCAATGCACCAACTGCAACCAGCGATAACCACATGACAGTCTCCTTGATGACATGACGAAGGTGAATCTCAACGATGATGCCGGTGACAGCGGTGCGAATGGGACCGGCTTGCGCTACTCGCAGGAGCGTGCAGTTGTGAACAGCCGCCCGGAGAATCCTGCGCCGTTCGTTGACCGTGCCGGTGCGGTCAAACAGTACTTCTCGGCATTCATCAAACCCAATCTGGACAAGTCGGTACTGTTGCTGGTGGTCATGGCGCTGACCGTCATTGTCGTAGTACTCGGCGCCGGCATCCTGCGTATGGCGGGGCCGGCCGAGCGCATTCCCTACTTTGTTGATGTCGAACGCGATGCCGTGGGCCAGCCGACCGGACGTGTTGAGCGATCAGTGCGGGTGGCCAGTGCATTTGAGGCTACTGAAGCGAACAAGCGTTATTTCATCAAGCAATGGTTGGTCTGGGTGATGAGCATCAATCCGAAATTTTCTACAAAAATCTGGATTCCGAATGCCGTTACCTGGGCCCGGGGCAAGGCTGTTCCCCAGTTGACCGACTGGGTCGACCTTAAAGAAAAAATCAGCCAGCGGCTGGAATTGCAGCCGGATCTGTCACGCGAAGTCGATTCCGTCAGCATCGGCTTTCCGGATCGCCACACTGCGATTGCCCATGTCACCCTGGTCGAACGCATCGATGGCGTTGAGCGTGGGCGTCTGCGCAAGGTCGTGATTCTGGATCACACCCTGGTGCCGCTACAGCATGAGCAACAGGAATATGACAATCCCATTGGCCTGACCATTACCGGCTTTGCGGTGAACGACGATCTGGAGAAACCATGATGCGACTCACACGAATTCTGCCCTGCGCCATGATCTTTGCCGGCATCCTGCTGGGCAACGCATGCGCGCAACATACCATGGCTGCAGGAAGCACGGCAACCGCAGTTAGAGTTGGCAGTCCGGCAATAATCGCCAGTAGCATCGATGGCAAGGGCATCAGCCCTTATGCCATGCCGCTCGACAACAAGCTGGTCGTGTTTCCGTACGATCCCAATTATGTCTATCCGGTTCTGGGGCGATCGCAACTGTTCACCCGCATTGCCCTCTCTCCCTCAGAAAAGGTGGTCGGCTTCTACTTGTCCGATCAGATCCGCTGGATATCGCATGTGGCCAAGTCACGCGAGAGCGTGTTCGTGATGCCGTTACAGGACGGTTTGACTAATACTGCCACGCTGGTGACGACACTGCGCACCTACGATCTGTCGTTGAAATCGGTACCGGCATCGCACAATTGGTATCAGCGGGTGTCATGGCATATACCGCAGTCTGCTTTCGAAGAAGAAATAGAGCCCGCGGGCGTGTTGTCTGCGGCGTCGGATGGGGCTCCGGATCACCTTCCTGCCGCCAGCAAAGATTCTGTGGATGCGCAGCGGGTATCTGAGGCCCTTACCCTGCTGGATGTCAAACAACTCAATTTCAACTACAGCATAGAAGGTGATGCGCCGTTCAAGCCGTCCATGGTGTTCGATGATGGTCGCACCACGTGGGTGAAACTGCCTGAGGATGCGGATGCCCCGGTGTTCTTTGCCTTGTCCCGGTCTGGAGAGGCTGAGCCAGTGAAGCCCTATCCGCGTGATGGCTATATGGTGGTGCAGCGTCCGTTGCCGCATGGCTTGCTGCTCAAGATCAACAAGGATGAGGTACGTATCAAGAACAGGGAACGCAATTGCGGCTTCTTCAGTCGCGATTGCTGGAAGAAAAACGGCGCCAGCAATATCCGTACATCGGACTAACCGTGATGGCCACTGCACGCACTCGCAAGTTGCCACGCAAGCTACTGTCCTGGGGCATCGCCGCTATCGCGGTCGCGGCGATTGTCATGATCGTCATTCGTTATGCACAAAACCCGCAAGGTGAACGCTTGTTGGCCAAGGAGAAAAAGGAGCAAGCGCGGATCGAACAAGAAAAGCCAGGTGATGCTGCCAAGATGTCTGCCTTGCTGCAAAAGTCGGCAGAACGGGCGCGGCAGGACCAGAAGGCCTCTGGCCTCAGCGATGCAGCTCCGGCTGATGAGGAGATCCTGTATGCCCCCGTCAGTTCAGGGTCACCGCTGCCCGACTGGGCTCAGGTACCTGTCGGCAGACCTGACGAAGATCCCGTGGCGGATTACGAATCAGAAAAAAGAAAACACCATGACGCTGCTGCCATTGCTCAGCAATTTACTGCTGACCGGAAGATCGCGGCATTTGAAATCGATGCGTCGCGCGCGGATGTGCCGGACACGGTGCGTGCTACGACGGGCAATGCCGAGCTCGATGGCTTGCTGACACAATTGGAGCGACAGGCTGCGGTAACAAGCCCTGCGCCGCCGGCAGGCGCCGATACGGTGGCGGACATGCAAAAGCTGCTGGTCCAGCATGCGCTGTCCAGACATCCGGCTGCGAACATTCGCTTGCCGGCCAATGCCAATGAAGAATGGCTGCACACCGCCGGTGAACGGAAGGATGACTCTTACGCGGTCGCTCGGCCGCCGCTGGCGCCTTACACGTTGTATCGGGATGAGTGGATTCCCTGCGTATTGTTGGGCAGCATCAACAGTGATCTGCCGGGTGAGATGGGTTGTCAGGTCAGTCGTGATGTTTACGACACTGTCACGGGCAAGATCCGGTTGATTCCCCGGTACTCGGTATTGTCCGGGCCTTATAGCAGCAGCATTGCCGAAGGTCAGGAACGGCTGCTGATCGCATTCCGTCGGTTGCGCTATCCGAGTGGTGCCACGGTCGATCTTGGTGCGATGACTGGCGCCGACAGCACTGGCCGCTCAGGCTTGAACACAGATGTCGATACGCATTTTTTCAAGATGTTCGGCTCTTCCTTCCTGGTAGCCGGACTGGCTACTGCCCTGTCCCATAAACAGTCTTCCGGCGCTACCAATATCACGATCAATGCTTCGGGTGCGGACGGACTGGCCGGTGCCGGGGGGCAGGTGCTTATCGATACGGTCAGGAAGGTGCTGGAGCGCAATGACGGGATCAAGCCGACGTTGTCTGCGACCGGTGGCGAGCAGATTCTGGTCTACGTCAACAAGGATCTGGTGCTGCCAACCCATATCACCCGAACACGTCCTCACTAGCCTGGAGTCCTGATGTCCATTTACCGCTTGCTGTTCTGTGTCGCTTTGAGTATGTCCATGTTGACCATTCATCCTCGGGTGTGGGCCGCAGCCTACAATTTTACCTACAAGATTGCCGGCGACGTCGGCATTGCACCGGTGCAGGCGTTCGATGATGGCGAAAAGATATATATCCAGTTCAGGGATGTGAAGCAGCTGCCGGCGATCTTTGCTGATACACCGGCCGGCCAGGTATTGCTGCGCCTGGGTATCGACTACGACATCGAAGTACCGTTTGTGGTGATACGGCGGCTTGAATCAGAATTGATATTTGTGGTGCGGCAGCGGAGGGCTTTTTTGCGGTATGTGGGCATGACTGAAGAGGTGCTGAAAAATAGCTGAAAGAGTCATTTATTGTTTCGACACCCCGATCTCAAGTGGTGTAATCGATACAAATTTCCAAAAATAAACTTAAATTAACACGCTCCCCTGCAGATAATGAATTCTATGTATTCTGCCCAATTTGCAACTTGAAAAGTTTTGCGGCTACACTGTCGAATAAATATTATGGATACACAATATTTTTTCAAAAAACATTTCTAGTTAAATTGCAAAAGAGTGTTTTTGTGATTGCCTATATCCAAAACCATAACTATATCTATAAAAACAGCTATGAAATTTGCGCATTGGAAGGACTTGTTTGGATCCCTTCAGGATCTAATGCAAAAGGGGGGGAAATTCGGAAAGGCTGCGGCTCAGGTAAGCGGCATACTTAAATTAGCCCAACGGAAAAATACGGTCTCGGAAGTATTTTTCGGTATCCCTACTACTAATCACGGCGAAAGTCGCATTCAGCATTGCATTAAATATGATCTGCAAGGAGCGTGCAGACTTATTACCGTCCAACACAACGACGTGTGTTTTTTGATGTTTGCGGGAACCCATGACGACTGCACCGATTGGCTTGAGCGAAACAAAGGCATCCGTTTTCACCTGAACACAATCGATGGCCGCGGAGTCTTTGAGGCTACACGAGTAAGCGACGATGTAAGCGATGCGTCAAAGAGACTCACCACTATTCCTGATTTCTCAGCCGGAAAGTTGTGGGAAAAATTGCCTGCACGATACTTCGACAAACTTTGCGTAGGACTTTCGGAAGAACTTGTAGTAAAGCTCAAAATGCTAACTTCAATTGTCGAAGATGACGTGCTTCTTGAACTCGCAATAGAGGCCGATGGCAGCGGTGATATTGACCATCTTTACGACACCTTTAATTTATTGCGTGGCGGATCAGTACAAGAAGCAAAGGCGCGTATAGATTTACACAACGGCGATGTCACTCCGCTTGATGTAATTCAGAAAGACACCATCGATAAAGTTAGTTCAGGTGATGAAGTTGTCATGAATGACGACGTCGACGCTGTTTTGTTCGACCACTTTCTAAAGACCGCTTCATTTCAAAAATGGATGCTCTATCTTCATCCTAGTCAACGTGAATTCGTTAAGCGTGATTTCAATGGGCCAGCGAGATTAACAGGAGTAAGCGGCTCCGGGAAAACGTCTGTACTGATTCATAGAGCAGTTCGACTTGCTCGCGAGTTTCCACAAGAACGTATTTTAGTTCTGACGCTAAATCGGGCACTCGCCAAAATGATCAAAGATTTAACGGAAACATCCATGGGGGACGATGCCCCTAAAAATCTAGTCGTACAATCATTTTGGGAACTATGTCAAGAAAAACTTCTGGAATTTGAGCCGGAAAATGGTCAGATTTATTGGGACAAGACAATAAAAACAAATAAATTTGCTATCGAAGAACATATTGATGAAATATGGTCGGAATATTACGAGTGTAAAAACAACAATATAACAGCGAAGGTATTGGAGCCTTTGCATAGGACACTAATTAATCGAAACATTTTCCCATCTGATTATATTCGCCAAGAATTTGACTATTTGAGAAGTGCTTTGGGTCCCTTAGAGCGAAAAAACTATATCCGTTTGGAACGCGAAGGGCGATCGGTCCCCTTGGAAGAGCGATATCGGAGTAACGTCATTGATGGACTCGCTTCTTGGGAGAGCAAGATGACGAATGTCGGCGCAATTGACTATCTCGGGCTAGCAACTGCGCTGTACAAACATATCACAAAGATAAAACCTATTTTTCGCTGCGTTTTAGTCGACGAAATGCAGGATTTTGGTTGCGTTGAACTAAAAATCATTCGAGCGCTAGTTGCAACTGGGAAAAACGATATTTTTCTTTGCGGAGATTTAGCACAGAGTGTCTTAACCAAATATCATAAGCTTTCAGAGAGCGGGATTGATATCGTAGGAAGATCCCACTCGATTAGAAAAAATTATAGGAACAGCCGCGAAATTTTAGCTGCGGCATTTGAATTATTTATTCAAAATAAAAAGCTATTCTCGTCGGCTAGCGCTATCGAGATCCTGAATCCAGAATATGCAAATTTTTCGTCCTCGCCACCTCTTCTTTTAATGGCAGAGGATTTTACAAGCGAATTGTCATACGCAATTGATTATTTACACTCGCTACTAAGAGATGAAAATGGTGCGTCACGAAAATTTTGTATAGCCATATGTGGATACAATCAGCGTGAAATCGAGCTCATTGCAAAAAATCTATCGTTAAATGTTCTTACCGGCGACACTGACGTCGTAGCTGGTCAGATTTTCGTTTCCGATTTAGAACAAACAAAGGGCTTCGAATTTGATTCAATGATTATCTTGAATTGTTCAAACAGCGTGATTCCCTCCCCCGCATTACCTGTCGAAGAATCTTACCGAGAAATCTGCAAACTGTATGTTGCGATGACTCGCGCAAAAACAGAATTAATCGTTTCATATTCAGTAAACGCGTCATCCTTCATTATGGAAATTTCAACCAAGTTTACACAAGGTGCTTGGGATACGTATGCATCAAAAGCCCCAATGCCAAAGTTTGTGTTCGCCAAATCACGATTTATTGATGATTCAGATAAAGAATTACTCAATATGACCGCTCACGCCATATTGTATTTACCTGAAGCTGTTGGCCTTACAACCGCAGCGCAAGAAAAGCTTTTACAAACCGTGACAGGAACAACTCGATTCCAAAATGGACGGCAAACAGAGTGGAAAACGTTTTCCTTTTTTTATGATGGAATCCGAAGAATGCCCACAATACGGAACTACAATGGAATTAGCGAAGGCGTTTGGAACGAGCTCCAAAACTTATTCACTAAGTTAGATAACTCGGAAAAAAGCTTGGCAGCTACAATTCGAAACTCAACACTATCTTCACCGAAGCGCCCCATACTGAAATTGAAAAATAACGTATAAGTTGCCAATTATGGAGGGGAAGTGGAATCAGAGAAGAGGGCGCGATATCTTTGATTCCATTGAGATCAAGAACAGAACAAAAGAACTTCTTTTTTGCATCACCTTCTCTCTGGCCATTGCCACATCACTCATTCGCAATAACTACTCCCCCCTTGAGGCGCTCGGTAATGGCAAGCCTGACTGACTCTGGGGCCGCTTCCAAAAGTGCCGGCCACTCCGCCTGTGCCTGCTTCACAGTTTGCCTGGCCAACTGCAGCAATCTGCTGGCGCGCGGCACCGCCGACTCTATCAACAATGCATCAAGATCGCTCCAGGTAAGCGCGCGCACCGTAGCGTCGATTTTGCGATTGATGGCATAGTCAGCTTCAGGTACGCCGGCAAAAAAGGACGTCACACAAACAGGATCGTAGAGTGGCGACAGTTGTGGCGTTACACCGTCGGGATACGTCAGTGCCCAGTTCTTCAAGTGCGCATCCGTATTACCCATAAGGATGAACGTGACGAACCGGCGCACAAATTCCTGGACGTCGAGCGCTGAATTACCCGAAAACTCGTTCAGCACGCGCAGTACATCCGAATAGTCCTTGTGCAAGCCTTTACCGTATTTGTGGCGAGGTTCATAGCCGAGAACCTGCGTAAATTCTTCCATGTGAATACGTGTACCATCCTCGCGGCGATCAAAGCGCTTTACAGCCAGAATGTTATCGAACTGCACCACTTCGGGCAGCTCCGCCTCATCACGCGAAATCACGGTCGCCTGCGCACAATGCAAACCCAACGCCTGGCACAACTGATAACCCATGTATTCGTTGGCCACCAGATCAGGATGGCGCGTGCTGGGGAGCTTCAGGATGTAGGAACCGGCTGCACCGTGACGTTTGACGACATAGCGCCGGCCATCGTGGATAGCCGAGAACTTGGTGACGACGCCCGGCAATGCGGCGGCGTCTTCCACTGGGAATTCGACGAATCCCGGCTCCAGGACATCCAGCCCCATCGTCGTGTGCCAGTTGCGCACAGCGTCCGGAATGTCCTCATCAGGAGGCATGGGTTCAACCTCGATGCCGCCCATCAAATCATGCCCGGCGGCAGCCAGCAGTTCGAACTCGTCATCCGAACGGCATCCCCGCTGCGAAGCCAAACGTTCGCGGTTGTGCCCCTCAGGCAGCAGGTTCTGGAAATAGGACGGCCATTTGCCGTCGTTTCGCACCAGACGCACGTCACGCGCAGCACTCAGGAGCTCCACCGTAGCCGCGTTGGTGCGGGCTTGATAACTCAAAGAGAGCGTCGGCCGGCCCGGGTTGCTGATATACGACTGCTCGAACGAGACCCGCAGGATGTCACCGTACTGGGAGAGGTAGCCAATCGGCTGTTTCCCGGCAGGGGTATGCAAGTACAACCGCAAGTAACGGATTTCGGTGGTCATCAACGCCCTTTTGGTCGTTTGTGTGTTCCGAGCGATTCAGGTGGCTGACGAAGCAGATCATCCACGACAGAGGTCGGGGCATCCACGCCAGCCGGCTGGCCCAGATACCGCCCTCCAGAGCGAACAAAGTCCTCCAGATCCGGCCGCAATGCACGCGGCACCAGCATGATCTCCATCCCGAGTACTTTCGCCAGCACCTCCAGCGTCGAAAGCTTCGGGTCGATGGTCTCTGCTTCCAGTTTCTGGATCGTCATGCGGTTGAGCCCGGCCTTGCTGGCCTCAGCGTCCTGGCTCAGGCCTGCGGCTTTTCGTGCGCCAGTGAGCTCTTGAATAAATTTGCTCATTTTAGTTAGCTTTTCTCTATAAATGATAATTGAGATTAGCATTTATAGGATTGTGGGACAAGCCCGCATTGATTATTAAAACAACCAATTCAGTTAATTTCCATACAGCAATTTTATATTGCAAGATTAACAGATCGGTTGCCACCAATGATAATTACAGATATCAATTAATAATAATAGATTATTGAAGACATCATTTTATCCATGTGGAAATCGGGATAAAAAGATAGCTTCGCAGCCTTATTGCCAAGTTGGGTCAACCTGTTGTGGGGTGGTCTTGCTATTCCCTGCACCGTATCACGGTGTTCTCGCAGTCAAGGGCTGCGCGTGCAGGCACGCTGGCGTCCTTGCGGCCGGCATTGCCCCCTGACTGCTTGCGCTGCACCGTGCTGTGCGCGGCTCCGGGCAATTCCGCCCAGCTACCGGAGCACAACATGGCAACACATCCAATTTCTTTTGATACCAGCCTTCTGGTTCGTGATGATCACGGACAGTACGTCATGGCCACAGCCGATCAGATTCTTGATGCGGCCCGTCATGTCATTGATTACAAGGTTCGTCGCGGTGTACCACTGATCTCAGCCAACATGGTCAAGGAATATCTCAAGGCCAAACTGGCTGGCTACGATCGCGAAGTGTTTGCGGTCATTCTGATGGATGCGAAGCTTTGTATGATCGACTATGTCGAGCTGTTTCAGGGCACCGTCACCCAAACCCCGGTGTATCCGCGTGAAGTCGTCCGGCTGACGATGAAATACAACGCAACCCATGTCATCATCAGTCACAACCATCCTACGGGCAGCACAGAACCATCAGCGGCCGACGAGGCCCTGACGCAGCGTCTCAAGGCAGTACTGGATCTTGTCGATGTCAGGATACTGGATCACATCATCGTGGCAGGTAATGAGACGACGTCATTTGCCGAACGCGGGCTGCTTTGAAGAAAGGGGCTTCGGCCCCTTTTTTGCTGCGCCGGATGCCATGCTTTGAATCGGGAATTTGATGCGCCGGCCGGAGTCTTATGCGGATCAAAAATGTACAGACCGAAAGGATTAATGATGAAATTCATTACAGCGTTGATTTCGATGTTCTTGATCTGCGGCAGTGCCGCTGCATCTCCTGCACAAAAATCAGTCTATATGGTCTCTGCACTGCTGCAGGTTCCTGGCACCACAACGGTCAATTTAATGCAGGGTATTCAGATTGCAGCATCAGAAGTCGAGGCGGTAAAGATTTTTTCGGTGCATGCCAAGGCCAGGCATCCGGGACGGGTAATCATTGATACGTTGTCCAGCCCCGTGTCGCTACCGGTAATCAGGGATTGTGGAATATCAGTCAGATTCGAGGGTCATGAAACAGCAGTGATGTAGTACATTGAAAATGCTGTGCCCCTTAGGCTCACCCTACTGAGCGCAGCTACACATCAGCACTCTGGAACGCTGATATACTGTTTATATATACAGTATTTATTGTCAAAATGAAAGTTTCCGTCATCCGAACCCGTATCCGTGGCGTGCTTGTTCCGAAGCGGGCATGGGCGCGCGAGTCTACTTACGATGGCGACCTAGCCATCTCCGTGACACGTGACAATCGACTCAACCGCCTCACCAAAACTGCACGGCTCACGCGTGGGGAAAACGAGCGCCTGCTCGAACTATTGGATGTCAATTTAGAATGGGTCAACGAGGAAAGATTGGTGCTCACCGGCTTTGAGGCACATACGGAAGCTGGCCAGATCATCGACTATGCACAATCGTGGCTCTGCCTGGTGGGTGCCGGACGACGGTTGAAGAGCGAGCAAGATCAATACGAAGAGGAACGCTTCCGCGTTGCTCACGGACCGCGGTTGGCCAAGTCTGACAGCAGGTGATTTTGTTGCGCAAACGCGCAACACTACGGCGTAGAATGAAGCTCCGGTCATCGGGGAGCGCTGCCATGTGCGTCAACTACAAACCACCTACGCGTCTGGAGATAGCCAACTTCATTCGTTCAAGAATGGATGATCCGGCAGAATGGCCCATTGAGACTTGGCAAGACTATGCCGCGCCGATTATTCGATCAGGTGAAACACCAGATGCCGAGCCAGAACTCGTTGTCGGTACCTTTGGCATGATTCCGAAACGCTTCCTGCCACCCGGCAAGAAAAGCATAACGACAATGAACGCCCGCGCCGAAACCATCGGCCAAAAACCTGCCTTTGCCAAAGCATGGCGCCTGGGGCAAACCTGCCTGCTGCCGGCGCATCACTTCTACGAGCAGAATTACGAGTCGGGAAAAGCGGAGCGCTGGGCGATAGGCATGGACGATGGCCAACCATTTTGCGTAGCCGGACTATGGCGCTCTTGGGAGGAACCTGAACGTGGCGTTTCGTTTGCATTTACACAGATCACCATCAACGCTGACGAGCATCCATTGATGCGGCGGTTTCACAAACCCGGCGATGAAAAGCGCAGCCTTGTCATCGTGCCGCGTAGTGAATATGCGGATTGGCTATCTTGCAATAATCCTGAGCTCGCCCGGTCCATGCTATTGCCATTTCCTGCGGCTCGCATGAAGGCATGGGCTGCGGCCCGTTAAGCAGATTCGCGGCAAAAATTCGTCGATATCATGCGTTTGAATGAGGACAAAGTTCACATTTGAGAGAAAACTATCGTTACGTTGATCTCCAAAAAGAAGAACAACGGACCACGAATGAATTTTTTCTCAGGAATGGAAGTCCCCTATGCGAAAAATAATCCAGTGCATTGCCACGTGTGCAGTTGTATTCTCGGCTGGCGTCCAAGCTGAAGATCTGGTGGTGAAGTTTGTCAACCAGACCGGTGAGGAGCACAAAGGAGTAGTTCTGATTGGCTGGACCAAGCAAGGACAAAAGGTGATGGACGGCGTGCGCCCGGTACCCGGTTTCGGCACGATTCCATTTCGTCTGGCGAATTGCAGTCAGTACTCTCAATGGCAATTCATTGCTTCAATAAAGTACTCAGACAATCCGGATAACTTCGATACCGTATTGATGGACACCGGGAAAAGGCCGGTGACAAAGTGCGAATATACAATCACCGGAAAAAAAGGATAAGCCACAAATTAGCTGCGGCTAAAATTTTCGCCGAAGACCTCCAGATGACATCTATACCAACTAGCTCACATGTACTCAGCCACGCGGAGAACGAAACGACGCATATATGAATGATGAGACAAGTATTTTTACCGTTTTTCTGGTCGCCACCTAAGCGGCATACGCTTGCGTCAATATTTCAGACGGAATATTGCTTGCCTCGATAAGTGAGCGCGTATAAGAATGCTGTGGCGCACCCAGCACTTCGCCCACGCTGCCGGCCTCAATGATCGCGCCGTCCTTCATAACGATGACGTCATGTGCCATGGCATGGATGACGTCCATGTCATGCGTAATCAGAAAATAACTCAGGCCATATCGTTTTTGCAACGACTGCAGCAACGACAAGACCTGTTTCTGGATGGTCACATCCAAGGCGCTGGTGGGCTCGTCCAGCACCAGTACATCGGGATGGGTGATCAAGGCCCGTGCGATGGCGATGCGCTGGCGCTGGCCACCCGAAAATTCATGCGGATGACGCGTCAACAATCCCGGGAATTGTGCTTCACCCAGGCCGACCGCCGCTAACATCGACAGCACACGATCACGGCGTGCCTCAGCGTCGAGCTGCGGCTCATGAAACGCCAGTGCTTCGCCCACGATGCGGCCTACGTTCATGCGCGGACTCAACGATGCGTAGGGATCCTGGAATACCACCTGGATGCGCCGGCGCAATGCCTTTTGTGCAGCGAAGCCTGCGGCCTTGGTTTCACCCCAGGAGGCGCCACCGATCACGATGTCTCCTCTGGCGTCCAACAATCCCAGCACTGCTTGCGCCAAGGTGGATTTACCGGAGCCGGACTCACCAATGATGCCCAACGTACGGCCAGCCCCCAAGTCGAACGATACATCCCGCACGGCACTGAAATGCTGCCTTCCAAACAATTCACGCAGCGAGTTGGCGGGCATACGGTAGTCGACGCAGACCTCGCGCGCCCGTATCACGCTTTCACCTGGCTGCCCATTCGCTTCGATTACATCCCGCACCGGCTTGCTTTCGAGCAGCTTGCGGGTATAAGGGTGATGAGGATGCTGCATGACAGTGCTGACGGCGCCCTGCTCCACCACGCGGCCATGCTGGAGCACGACGACGCGATCGGCAAAACGTCGCACCAGGCTCAAGTCGTGGGTGATGATCAGCACAGCCATGTTGCGTGAACGCTGCAGGCGATCGAGCAGTTCCAGAATCTGCAGGCGCAAGGTCACGTCCAGCGCGGTGGTCGGTTCATCGGCCAGCAGTAGGCGCGGCTCGCTAGCCAAGGCCATCGCAATCATGGCGCGTTGACGTTGGCCGCCAGAGAGTTGATGGGGGTAAGCGCGAGCACGGCGTTGCGGCTCGGGAATTTCAGTCTCGGCAAGGCGCTCCACGGCCTTAGCCCAAGCGCTACGTGCATTGAGTCCATGTTTGACGCGGTAAACCTCGGCGATTTGCTCCCCCACCGTATAGAGTGGATTCAACGCAGTCATCGGTTCCTGAAAGATGACTGCAATATCGCGCCCGCGCACTGCCAGCAAGTCGCGTTGAGGCAACAGCGTCAGGTCGACACCATCGAACTGGACCTGTCCCGCCACGTCGGCGCCCGGCACCAGCTTCAGGATGCTGAGTGCGATCACACTTTTTCCTGAACCAGATTCGCCGACCAAAGCGACCTTCTCGCCCGACTTGACGTCGAAGGAAACACCGTGCACCACCTGCCTAGGGCCAAAGTGAATATCGAGAGCGTTGATCGTCAGTAACGGTTCGGACATGGGAAACTTTCAAACAAGTTGTGTGTGATGAGGAGCCCGACGCCGATCAGATCCGGGTGCAGGAGTCACGCAACACCAGTTCGGTGGGCACGTGGATACGGCTGAAATTCCAGTTGTCGCGGTCGGCCAGACGTTGCAACAACAAATGCGCGGCCTCACGCCCGAGTTCGTAGGCAGAGTAACGAATCACCGTCACTGCCGGTTGCGCCAACTCCGCCAATTCGCTGTCGTTGGTGGTGATCAGTGAAAGGTCTTGCGGAATGCGTACACCTTTGGCGCGGCAGGCCGATAGCACCCCCCGCAGTAAATGGCGACCCAGCGCCAAAATGGCAGTCGCCGGTTCCGACATCGAGAGCAGTAATTGGGTGTGACGAAATCCAAAAGCATCTTCGGCGATACCCTCGTTCACCCGCAGCAAGCAAGGATCAATCTCCACGCCTTGTTCCCGGTGCGCCTCCGTGAAGCCGCGCAAGCGATCGCGACCGACACGATTGTTGCGGCCACCCGCCAGCAGGGCAATGCGCCGATGACCCAGATTCAACAAGTGACGGGTGGCGTGCAAGGTACCTTCATAGTGGTCGGCAATCACAGCACCGGCGGTTTCCACGCTCACATCACGTTCCAGCATCACCACCGGAAAGCGCGCGCCGGCAAGGCTTTCCAGCACGGCTGGATTGTCCTCATCGGTGATCGTGAAGATCAGGCCATCTGCCTGGCGCTGGTCGAACAAATCAATCAGGCTGCATTCCTGCTCGGGGCGATGATTGCTGCTGCCGACGATCAACAGATAACCAGCTTGGGTGAGCACATCTTCAGCGCCCTTGATCATGGAGGCATACAACGGGTTTTCCAGATCCGAAAAAATGAAGCCAATCATGCGCGAAGCCTGGCCCCGCATGTTCTGCGCCACCATGCTTGGCTTCCAGCCCAGCTTGTCGATAGCGTGCCGGACCTTGGCCCGTACCGCAGGGCTCACGTTAGGCACCTCGTTAACCACCCGTGACACGGTGCCAACGGAAACGCCCGCCAACAAGGCCACATCGCGCACGGTGGGGCGCTCCCTTGGCGTTCGCGTCGAAGAAGACGTCGCGGCGGCGACCTGGTTGTCAGAGATAAGCATGTCCCGGAGTTTTATTGTGTGAATAAGCAATGCGCGAAACGCTTTGTCCGTGACTCAATGTATGAATCGTTTCATATCTTGCCACGTGCTCGAAACACGGCACACGAAGCATTTCTCATTTCCTAATTACTTTATTATTCATTCCCTTTGCGCGGCTGGTGCGCCACTGGCATGGAGCATGCGGCAACATCTTGAATGCACAACAACCTTTCTTTGTAAGTCGATCGTCCGCATAAGCAAATACGTAAACATTAGTTTTTGGCTTCTTGATGAATCGTTATCATGCAGCGAAATCACCTTCGCCCTGGTGACCTATCACGGAGCAAAAGAAATGACGATTCGCATCACACGCCGCCCGTTCCTGCTCGGCATTGGCAGTCTGGCACTCGCGGCAGGCCTGTCGCTGAGCATGCAGGTGCAGGCGCAGATCCAACCCAAGCGCGGTGGTACGCTGCAAGCCATCGTGCAGCCGGAGCCGACGGTGTTGACCAATGCCTTCAACACCAGCTTTCCGATCGGCGTGGTCGCAACCAATGTATTCGACGGCCTGATTGCCTTTGACGACCAACAACGTCCGCAACCCAGCCTTGCAACCAGCTGGATCGTGTCCGAAGACGGCAAGACCGTCACCTTCAAGCTGCGCCAGGGCGTGAAATGGCATGACGGCAAGGACTTCACTTCCGCCGACGTGCAATTCAGCGCCATGGAGATCTGGAAGAAGATCCACCCGCGCGGACGCAACACCTTTGCCGCCATCACCGCGGTCGACACGCCCGATAAATACACCGCTGTGTTTCGGCTGTCGCATCCTTCGCTGGTCATTTTCAGCTCGCTCAATGCAAATGAAGGTCAGATCCTGCCGCGCCATCTCTATGAAGGCACGGATATCCTGAAGAATCCCTACAACATCAAACCTATCGGCACCGGTCCCTTCCGTTTCAAGGAGTGGCAACGAGGCCAGTACATCATCCTCGAGCGCAACCCCAACTACTGGGAGCCGAACAAGCCCTACCTCGACCGTCTGATCTTTCGCGTGATCCCTGACGCCAGCTCGCGCGCCGCAGCGCTGGAAAGCGGCGACGTCCAGTACGCACCGTTCGATCAGGTGCCGCTGTCGGACGTCAAACGTATCGCCGCCCTGCCCAATCTCGCCATCAGTCTGGATGGCTACACATGGCAATCCGCTTATGTTTTCTTGGAATTCAACCTGCGCAACCCTATCCTGCAACAGCTCAAGGTACGCCAGGCGATCGCCCATGCCATCGACAAACAGGCCTTGATCAACACCGTCTGGTACGGCCTTGGCAAGCCTGCCACCGGACCGATCCCTTCCGCCCTCAAGACTTTCTACACTGCCGACGGCGTGCCGCAATACAACTTCGATCCGGCCAAGGCGGAGAAGCTTCTCGACGAGGCAGGTTATCCGCGCAAGGCCGGCGGCGTGCGCTTCACGCTCAACCAGGAATACCAGAACTTCCACGAAACCTTCAAGAACAATGCTGAGTTCATTCGCCAGTCCCTAAAACGCGTCGGTATCGAAGTGGTGATCCGCAACCGCGATATCGCCGGCCATCTGAAAGCGGTCTATTCCGACCATGACTTCGACATCAACACCGGGCGCTGGGTACCGACGCTGGATCCCGAGGTCGGCAGTTTCCGCCACTACTGGTCCAAGGCGATCGCCACCGGTGTGCCATGGACTAATGCCTCCGGTTACTCCAACGCCAAATTCGACAAATTGATCGAGGCGATTCAGGTTGAGCCCAATGCAAAAAGGCGCACTGAACTTTTCCATCAGTTCCAGCGGCTGGCCGAAACCGACCTGCCGGTGATACCACTGATCGAGCAAGCCAACTTCACCGTCTACAACAAGGCCGTGCACGGACTAGGCAAGGCTCCCGATGCGGCGCTGTCGTCGCTCAGGAACGTCTGGCTGGACCAATAAGCACTCACTGAAAGGAGCTCGACAATGACACAGGAACTCAAAGGCCGCGTGGCCCTGATCACCGGCGGTAGCAAAGGCATCGGCCTAGCAGTGGCGCGTCGGTTCGCGCAGGAAGGTGCGCGCGTGGCCATCGTCTCGCGCTCGCAAGAAAACATCGACGCCGCCGTGCGCGAACTGGCCGATGAGGGACTGGAGGTGTTCGGCGTGGCCGCCGACCTGCTCGACGCCGCCCAAAGCGAAGTAGCGGTGGACACCGTGGAAGCTGAGTTGGGGCCGATCGACCTGCTGGTCAACAGCGCCGGCGCCGCCAAACGCCACGAGCCCGAAAAACTGACGCCGGCCCTGTGGCAGCAAACCTTCGACGCCAAGTTCTATCCCAGCATCCATATGCAACACGTCGTGCTGGAACGACTGGCCGCACGGGCCGGGCAACGTCAATCTTCCGAGGAGCAGATCGGGGCCATCGTCAACATCATTGGCACCGGTGGCAAGCACCCCACCAGCACCCATCTCGCCGGTGGTGCCGCCAATGCCGCGCTGATGCTGGCCACCGTGGGGCTGGCCGCGCACTACGCTCCACTGGGCATCCGCATCAACGGCGTCAACCCCGGAGCCACGCTGACTGGACGCATTGAGCAGGCGCTCCGACTGGAATCCGAACGCCGTGGTATCAGCCGCGAACAGGCGCTGGCAGAAGGCCAGGCTGCCATTCCGCTGCGCCGTTACGGACGCCCCGAAGAAGTCGCCGAAGTAGCCCTGTTCCTGGCCAGCCCGCGCGCCAGCTATGTGGTGGGTGCATTGATTCCCGTGCATGGCGGCGCCGGCCCGGTGATCTGATCATGTCGTCCTCCCTACCTGGATACATCGGCCGGCGGCTATTGCAATTGCTGCCGATTGCACTGCTGATCGTGTTGACCACCTACATCCTGATGCGCCTGGCACCTGGCGACATGGCCGATGTCATCGCTGGTGAATCCGGCGCCGCCACGCCGGAATACATGGCACAACTGCGCAGCCAGTTCAGCCTGGATTTACCCGCCGGCACCGTGTTCCTGAACTACCTGCGCAACCTGCTGCACTTCGACCTCGGCTTCTCGTTCCACAACAGCATGCCAGTGGCCGACCTGATCCTGCAACGCGTCGGACCAACGCTGGTTCTGATGCTCACCAGTCTTGGTATTGCCGCCACCTTGGGTGTGGCGCTGGGCGTCGTTTCGGCACGCTATCGCGGCACGTGGCTGGACGAAGTGATCTCCGCGCTTTCTACCATCGGATTCGCCACCCCGGTGTTCTGGGCTGGACTGGTGTTGATCGTGGTGTTTTCTGTTCACCTGAAGTGGCTGCCCTCCGCTGGCATGAGCAGTATTGGCGGCCCACCCGTAACGACCATGGCAGGGTTGCTGGAGCACATCCGCTACCTCCTGCTGCCGGCGCTGACATTATCGTTCTTTTACCTCGCTATTTACGTGCGCATCACGCGCTCGGCGATGCTGGAAGTATACGGCATGGACTTCGTGCGCACCGCGCGCGCCAAGGGTCTCTCCGAATTGCGCGTGTCGCTCAAGCATGTGCTGCGCAACGCTTTGCTACCAGTGGTCACACTCACGGGACTGCAACTGGCCTCGCTCATGGGTGGCTCGATCGTGATTGAAACCATTTTCGCGTGGCCCGGCCTCGGCCGCCTGACCTTCGACGCGGTGTTTTACCGCGACATCAACCTGCTACTGGGCGTATTCCTGTTCAGCTCCTTGCTGGTGGTGGTGATGAATCTACTGGTAGACATCCTCTACGCCTTCCTCGATCCACGCGTCGTCGGAGGCCGCTCATGATACAAACCGTGACCCAACGCTGGTTGCGCATCCTCGGCGGTGCGCGTCCTCTGTTGCTGGGCTCCATCATCCTGGCGTTCATCCTGGCCTGCGCCGCGTTGGCCGGCCATTTCTATCCCGGCGATCCGCTCGATATCGTGGCTGCGGCCAATCTCTGGCCGGGCGCTCCGGGACACTTTCTGGGCACTGACATGATGGGCCGCGACATCGCCGCCGGCCTCATGCACTCAGCCGGAGTGTCGTTGTCGGTGGGATTTTTCGCGGCGCTGCTGTCGGTGACCATAGGCATCGCCATCGGTGTGACGGCAGGTTATTTCCGTGGCTGGCTTGATGAGGTACTGATGCGCGTGACTGAAATGTTTCAGACCTTGCCCAGCTTCTTGTTCGCCATTGTGCTGGTGGTTATCCTGACGCCTTCCATCGCCAGCATCACCTTCGCCATCGGCATCACCACCTGGCCGCAGATCGCCCGCCTGGTGCGCGCGGAGGCACTTCGAGTACGCAATGCAGAATACGTCACGGCGGCGCGCACCATCGGTCTGCCCAGCCGCAGCGTCATCTGGTCGCACGTGCTGCCCAACAGCCTCTCGCCGGTGGTGGTGGCGACCTCGGTGTTGATGGCGCAAGCCATCCTGACCGAGGCCTCGTTATCTTTCCTCGGGCTGGGTGACCCCACCGTGATTTCATGGGGCAGCATGATCGGTATGGGCCGCTCGACTCTGCGTACAAGCTGGTACATGACGGCGTTGCCGGGCGCAGCGATCTTCATCACCGTCATCAGTTTCATGCTGCTCGGGAATGGCCTGAACGATTACTTCAATCCGCGTCTGAAAAAGCAATCGGCACGATGAGCAACACCATGACAACTGAACCAACGGACCTCGCCGAGCGCCGCCGCAGCGTGCGCGAAGACTTGGCCGCCGCCCACCGGCTGGCGGTCTGGCACGACCTCACCGAAGGCATCTACAATCACCTTACCGCCATGGTGCCAGGAACAATCGACCAGTTCTACGTGCCGCCGTTTGGCCTGCACTGGAGCGAAGTGCGCGCCAGCGAATTGCTGACGGTTGATTTTGGCGGCCGCATCATCGCCGGGGAGGGCATCCTGCAGCGTTCGGCCTACTGCATCCACGCTCCGATCCATGCCGCCAACCCCAAACATGCAGTGGCCTTGCACACCCACATGGCTTACGCCAGCGCGCTGGTGCGCCTGGAAGACCAGCGTCTGCAACCGCTGGGGCAAACCGAAGCCTTGCTCATCGACCAGATCGCCTACGACGAGCACTACGACGGCCTGGCGCGCGACCCGGCCGAAGGCGAGCGCCTGGTCCAGGTGCTGGGCGACAAGACCATCCTGTTCATGGCCAACCACGGCGTGCTGGTCACCGGGCGCACGGTGGCCGAAGCCTATGACCGCCTGTATTCGCTGGAACGCTACGCGCGCGTGCACCTGCACGCGCTGTGGACAGGTCGCCCCACCAGGTCTCTGAGCCCGCAACAGGTCGCCAAGGTGCAAGACCAGATCCGTAACACGGCCATGCACGACGGCCGCAATCACCCCAACAAACCTGCTTTTCAGCTGCATTTCGACGCCCTGCGCCGACTGCTCGACAAGCGTGAACCGGACTACACTTCATGAGCGCCCTCGACTCCACTCTCACCGGCGCGCAGACGCTGTTGGCAACTACCCTGCAACTCGCCCACGAGTTCGCCCAAGGCGCCGCGCACCGCGATGTCGCGCGCGAACTGCCGCATGCGCAGATCCGGGCCCTTGCAAAAAACGGCGTGCTGGCCGCGCGCGTGCCGCGTGAATTCGGCGGAATGGATCTGAACATCGTCGATCTGGTAGCGATCTATGTCGCCCTGGCCAAGGCAGATCCCAACATCGCTCAGGCCATCCAGCCGCACGCGTGCGGCGTCGAAAAGATCCGTCTGTACGGTACCCCCGCACAGCAACGCCGCTATTTCGCGTTGCTGCGGGAAGGCGCGATGATCACCAATGCTTCCGCAGAAAAAGGTGGCGGTACAGTGGGTGAGATCCGCGTGACGCTCTCGCGCACTGCTGATGGCAAGGGCTGGCAACTCAACGGCGACAAACACTATTGCACCGGCAGCTTGTTCGCCAGCCATTTCTATGCACTGGTGCTACGTGACGACGGCGGACGCAGTATCGCTTTGCTGCCGCGTGAGCGTGTTGGTGTCGCCATCATCGACGACTGGGATGGCATGGGTCAGCGCACCACGGCCAGCGGCACGGTGCGCTTCACACAGGCCGACGTCGCCGATGACGAGCATCTGCCGTTACCACCAGCCGGCACGCTGCGCACGCATGAAGGCGCGTTCGCCCAGATCCTGCACGCAGCGATCGATACCGGCATTGCATTGGCTGCTCTCGAAGACGCCGCGCGCTATGGCCGTGAACGGGCGCGGCCGGTACCCGAGGCCAAGGTCGCGCGTGCCGGAGACGATCCTTATGTGTTGCACGCCGTAGGTGAAATGGCAATGTTGGCGCACGGCGCTGAGGCGCTGCTGGACCGCGCCGCCCGCGCGCTCGACAAGGTCCTGCCGCGCGCCTTGGATGGCCAGGCCAGCGACGCCGAACTCGGCCACGCATCGATTGCCGTGGCCGAAGCCAAAATGGCGGCCAACGAAGCTGCGCTACGTGTGAGTGAAATGCTCTATCGCGTCGGTGGCGCCGGCGCCACCGTGCGCGGCTGGAATTTAGACCGCCACTGGCGCAATGCCCGCACTCACACCACGCACGACCCGGTGGCCTACAAAGCCAAAGCCGTCGGGGATTACTACCTCAACGGCGCGCTGCCGCCCATCACGACCAAAATCTGATTGCTTACCATGACCGACACCACCCGTCCGCTTTCGTCCCTGCCCGCCGATAGTCCACTCGGCCAGGCCCTGACGCAGCCCCTGCTGCTGGGTCTGTTCCTGCCCATCCACAACGGTGGCTGGACCATGTCCACCCTGCCGCGCGACACCGACTGGAGCTTCGATTACAACGCAGCCCTGACGCGTCAAGCCGAACAACTGGGCTTTGACCTGGCGTTCGGCCCGGCGCATTGGCTTAGCAAGGGCGGCTTCGGTGGCGAGACCCGCTATCGCGAACAATCTCTGGATGCCTTCATTGCCACCAGCGCGCTGGCCGCCGTCACCAGCCGCATCCTGCTGATATCGACCATTCACATCCTCTACGGCCCCTGGCATCCGCTGCACCTTGCCAAGTTCGGCGCCACGCTGGACCATATCGCCAAGGGCCGTTGGGGCTTGAATATCGTGACGGGTTTCCGCAAGGACGAATGGGCCATGTTCGGCCAACAACAGATCGGCCACGACGAACGCTACCTGGTTGCCAATGAATTCATCGAGGTGCTCAACGCGCTCTGGTCCAGTCCAGACAACCTCGACTACGACGGCAAACATTGGCAGCTCAAGCAAGCCTTCGTCACCCCAAAACCACTTCACGGTCGTCCCATCCTGGTCAGTGCCACCAGTTCGGCGGCCGGCATTGCCAGCGCAGTGCGCCATTCGGATCTGATTTTCATCACCAGCCCGGTAGGTGCACGCTTCGACAAAGCCATCACGGCGTTGCCGGAACTCAACGCCCGAGTCAAGCAACAGGCCGCCGCCGTGGGCCGCGACGTGCGCACACTGATCAATCCGATGATCATCTGCCGCGACACCGAACGCGAAGCGCGCCAAGTCTACCAAGCCATCCTGGACAAGGCCGACCACGGCGCCATCGAGGGTTTCTTCCATACCCATGCTACCGGCGACAGCCAGTCTTGGCGCGGCCACGAGCGCGACGAAAGGATCGTCGGTGGCAACATCCAGTTGATCGGCACGCCCGAACAAATCGTCGACCAACTGTTGCAGCTCAAGGCCGCTGGTTGTGATGGTATTCAGCTCTGCTTCTTTGACTACGTATCGGAGCTGGCCTATTTCGGTGAGCGTGTGATCCCGCTGCTGGAACAAGCAGGCCTGCGCCATCCAGTTGCGCCACTATCATCTTCCAGCAACACCTTCACAGCCTGAAATCATGACGCAGACTACCCATACTCTGTCGCCCACGACTCTCTCCAACTGGCTGCATGACGGCCACGAAATCGCCCTGATCGACGTCGGCGAAGCCGGCCAGTTCGGCGCCGGCCATCTGCTACTGGCGATCAACCTTCCCCTGAGCCGTTTCGAGCTGGACCTGGTGCGTCGTGTGCCGCGCATGACTACCCGGCTGGTGCTGGTGTCGGTTGACGGTGCGCAGGCACAGGTCGCCGCCAATGCTGCACGGGCGCTGGGCTACACCGACGTGCACGCGCTGCAAGGTGGCACGCTGGCGTGGCAAGCAGCCGGCTACAAAACCTTCCAGGGGGTCAATGTGCCCAGCAAGGCGTTTTCTGAGTTCGTCGAGCATGTCTATCACACCGGTGATATCGAACCGGTGGAGCTGGCGCGACGCCAGGCTGCCGGCGATGATCTGGTATTGCTCGATTCGCGCACGCTGGAGGAGCATCGGCGCTTCCATGTGCCGGGCGCAATCAGTTGCCCTGGCAGCGAAATCGTCACCCGGTTTTCCGATCTGGTTCCTTCGCCAGAAACGCTGGTGGTAGTCACCTGCGCCGGCCGCACGCGCGGCATCATCGGCGCCCAGAGCCTGATCGACGCTGGCGTTCCCAACCCCGTGGTGGCGCTGTCCGGTGGCACCCAGGGCTGGCGCCTGGCCGGCTTCGACCTGCAACGCCAACCCGGCCAGGAAAGCAGCTCCGCTTCCGCCACCGCACAAGCATTGGCACGCACGCGAGCGGCCGGACTGGAACAACGCGAAGCCCTGCCGCGCATCGCCGCAGACACACTGCGCCAATGGCTGGGCACCTCGAACCGGACCACCTTCATTTTCGATATCCGGACCCGTGCCGAATTCGATGCAGGCCACCTGCCGGGCGCGACCTGGGTGCAGGGCGTGCAACTGATCCAGTGCCTCGATGAATGGGTAGCGGTACGCAACGCTCACGTGGTCCTGATCGATACCGACGGCAGCCGCGCCATTATCGTGGCCAACTGGTTGCAACGGCTGGGCGTACAAGTCGCACTGTATGCACCGCAGGCAGAAGACAGCCTGGACGCCGGAGTCGCCACACCGCCGCACTCCAGACCGTGGGAAGACATTCCGCCCCTGGACGCAGCAGCAGCCCGCGCTCTGGTCGCAACCGGTGCCATCGTGCTCGACACCGGCAGCAGCGAGCGCCATGACCGCATGCACCCGCAAGGCTCGCTCTGGGTCAACCGCTCCGCCATCGATGATCTCCTGCTCACTCGCATCATCACCGCCGGCAAGGCCATAGTGCTGGGCGACGATGACGGCGTGGCGTGCTTGCTGGCCTACGATCTGGAGCAACGCCTGGCGCCGCAACATCAGCATGTGGAAATATGCGTCCTGCCGGGCGGGCTTGATGCCTGGCAAGCCGCCGATCTGCCATTGGTAAGCGAGTCCGCACCGCTGGCGGACGCTCTGCGCATCGATTACCTGTTCTGGCTGCACGACCGACATGCCGGCAACCTGCAAGCCAGTGCCGCCTATCTGCAGTGGGAAGCCGACCTGCCCGCGCTGGTAGGCGACGCGGACGAAGCCGGGTATCGACTGCGTGCGGCATAACTCATTGACGACAGGAACAGCATGACTCATACCATCAACACGCCACCGTTTTCTGCAGAACTGCTGCAACGCATCGCCGACGGTGCTGCCCAGCGCGATGCCACGCGCGAGTTGCCTCACGCACTGATCGAAGAGATTAAAGCCACCGGTTTCGGCGCGCGCCGCCTGGCGCAGGAACACGGCGGCGGCGGCGCCACGTTGGTCGACACCTTCGATGCCGCCATCACTCTGGGTGAAGCCGACCCCAACATCGCGCACATCTGGCGCAATCACCACGTCGCCATTGAGCGCATCCTGAATGTCTCGTCAGGGCATCCACTGATTGCCGCGCTACGGGAGCGCGTGGTGGCGGGCGACCTGATCGGGGCGGCCAATACTGAACTCAACCATCCGCGTATAGGTGGAGCCGATCCGTTTTTCAGCCGCCTGATTCGCGACGGCGACGGTTACGTCCTCAACGGCAAGAAGTTTTACTCGACCGGCTCGCTGTTTTCGGATTGGATCTACATCCCCGCCTCTATGGAAGATGATACCCGCATCATCGTTGTCGCTCCCAAGAGCCGCCCCGGCCTGGACACCGTGGACGACTGGTACGGTATGGGGCAGCGTCTGACGGGCAGCGGCACTACGGTGCTCGACAATGTCAAAGTGGCCTCCCATGAAGTCTTGCTGCCCACTGACATTCCAGCCAAGCAGGCCGTATTTGGCTCCACTATCGCTCAACTTTTTCTCACCGCAGTGATCGCTGGTGTGGTCGCTGCAGTCGCCCGCGATGGCGCCGAGCTGCTAGGTAAACGCAAGCGCAATTACTACTACGCCCCGACAC
Source organism: Herbaspirillum autotrophicum (assembly GCF_001189915.1). Classification (GTDB taxonomy): domain Bacteria; phylum Pseudomonadota; class Gammaproteobacteria; order Burkholderiales; family Burkholderiaceae_D; genus Herbaspirillum; species Herbaspirillum autotrophicum. Next base: position 47,659 of record NZ_LFLS01000024.1, on the reverse strand, counting down.
AGGTGGGCGCGCAAGACCCCTTGTTGCTAGCCGCCTTGGGCGAGCGCGAAGCCGACGCATTCGCCTCACGCGCTATCGTTCAGGCCGCCGCCCGCGTGGCGGACGAGACCTACGCCGCATTGCAGCGCCAAGACCCTGACGTGAACACCTATCTGCAGGCCGCCGCAGCGGCAGCGGCCAAAGCCAAACTCACCGTGGACCGTATCGCTCACCACGCCGCCACTGCGTTGTTCGACATCGCCGGCGCCTCTGCTACGCTGTCAAACCTCAACCTGGACCGCCACTGGCGCAACATCCGCACCATCTCAACTCATAATCACGCCAGCCACAAAGCCTATGCGTTGGGCAACCTGAGTATCAATGGCGTGCCGCTACCGACACAAGGTTTCTTCTAACGGCAGTGAGTTGAAAAACGCGGGATAGGATTTTGGCGGGACTGGTCGTGGATAGCGGACGTCCGCAATCCGCCAGAAGTGGACGTGTATAAATTTGGAGCCGTTTCGCGTGCTACCGCATAGTGGCCATTCAAGTACGGATAACTCGTTCTTTTATTGCCATTACTCAGGTACCGCAAACATCATGGCTTTTTATTCGATTGAGAAACCAGAGATCCGGCGAGGCTACGCGTAGTTTCATCAGTTGAGTTTCGCAATGCATCCGATGCTTTCGTTTCCATTCGTTTGCTGGTCGTCTTATTGGTTCTTGTCTGCGCCAACGCACTTCCCGCCAGGCTCCTCTGTTTTGCCGTGGCTGAATTGTTGCGCAAAGTCTTGCCTGCAAGACGCGCTGCTTTCTTGCCAGTCTGATTCGTGTTTTTCATATCCATATCCTCGAAAAAATACGACAAATAAATTCTCTTCACAGATTGATATTGCCAAAAACATAATATTTCAATTTGGAAATTATTTCCAGTTTTTGCAAAAACCATCTGCGCGATTATCGATTTGTCGCACGGATCAATGGCAAACCAAACAGTCTGGCCATCAGGGTGACCGATCGGCGTTGTATGTCTGGGTGCACCATTTGTTCCGAGGCGAACCAATGATTAGCGACACTGACAACGACATCTGGTTTATCCGACATCGAAATCGCCAGCGGCCACAGCAACAGATCTTCATAACAAAACGAGAACGCAACCTTCTTCCCATGTACCTCGGATGTCCCCCACTGCCATAGATCAGCCACAGCTCCCTCTTCCGACCACGGACGCCAGAGACCCAGAGGAATCGGTTGCCGACTGAATATCTGCCCCTTTTGCGCGCCAAGAAGCAGCAAAGCGTCTCGAAATTTCTTATTTTCTATTAACACGTCAACGCCCAGCAAGATGCTCGCCCCACGTCGCCGCGCATATTCATCAAGGTCGCGCCACCAGTATTGCCCGGCAGCAGTCCACAATCCGGCGACCTCTTCAGGAAACACAATCACTTTGTCGCCGGCATCAATCCGCACCCTTGCAGCAGCAATCAATTGCTGATGTCGTTGATACCGGCCAGCCAAGTCAGCAGGAAATCCACCATGTTCCGTATTGACCGCTACCCAGTCCTCCGGCGGAGGGGGTTGAACATAGCGTGCATTGAGAATGATTGATGCGAGAAGCAATACGGTTACCACCTTCAGATGGATTACACTGCAATTCCTGACATACAGAATCAGCAACGCCATCAGCAGAAATGTCGCCGCCAGCCCCACACAGCCACAACCTGGATACAGTTCACCTGCCACCAGCAGGGGCGACAGCCAATGTACCGATCCGGGAGGAGGTAACAGCATCAGCCCACAGATCAAGCCGAACCGCACCAGAACTGCTCGCGGACTGCGTTCCCTCCCGATCCAGAGACAAGACCAACACAGCGCCAGTAGCGCCGCGTGCAGGAGCCAGATCAACAGTCCCACAATCATGCCGACATCGGGAAAGAACGCGACGACGACAACCGGGACATCGTGTGCCCCGGCCAGATAGTAGCCAAACATGCCGAACCACACCGATGAGCGATCTGCCATCGCGGCCCATAGCATCGGCAGCAACAATAACAAAGTAACGGCCGATCCAAGCGACCATACGATCATGGCCAGCGTTGTCCCGGCCATGAAGCAACATGCATATGCGCGCATCACGACTCGCTGTCAGTACTTACAACGGCACGGCATTGAGGTGGCCGCACACCCTGTCGTAGCCCGAGCGAGGCTGTCCCAAATCCTGATGACTTGGGACAGCCCGCTCTCGCGGGCTGCAGTGAAAGAACGTCAGATTCGTTAACACCAAAACCGCCGAACCCGCATCCTCAAGAACAATCAAACCGGGCCGCTGTCCACACGCAGAGATGAATTGCTGATTCAGAAGTCACGTTCCAATGCTGGAACAGGCCCACTGCGAATCACTCTGTGCGTGACGGAACCGAAACCTTGATCAATGGGCCATGTCCACAGCATCAGCATCAGCATCAGCATCAGCATCAGCATCAGCATCAGCATCAGCATCAGCATCAGCATCAGCATCAGCGTCAGCGTCGGCTGGCGCAGTGCCGCCAAAGATCTTTTCACCACCAGCGATGGCCCAGTGCAGTTTAAGCAGGCGGCCTTTTAGCACCGCCCCGGTCTGCCCGGCCCTCTCACCCTTGGTATACTCGAAGGTATCGATGTAGCAATCGCCGATCCGGAAACCGACCAGGATCGGTCCCATTGGCTGGGCCGGATCATTCACGACGTCGGCCAGCGTATTGATCGCCTCAATCGCTTCGAGTCCGCACACACGCACGTCGAATTTGACGTACTGAATGCCGTTCTTTACATCCTTGTTGCCATGCATGGCATTGATCGTACAAGCCAGAAACGCGTCTTTCGAACGTTTCGGCGTGACGGTTCGGATACGCGACAAATAACCAATCCCCTGAGTAAGCAGATTGATGAAATTGCCGGGTTGCTGAGTCTGAGTGTCGGACATGATGTTTCTCCTTCTGACAAGAATCAAAAAAGGGGATACACCATGCCCTGCCGGGGATGGAATATCCCCGTTGGGCGCAAATGCAAAATACTCCGATCCACTGATGTGGAGTCGTCCCATGTGACATGGCGGAGCCTAACGACAAAAGGCAATCGCTTACGGCGATCAAACGAACAGCGCGGCTGTCAGTCAACAACGTGTCAAATTTAAATCCAATAAAATCCACTGTCAATACAATCTGCCGCAGAAATTATGCAGCCGGCATATGCCAACTAAGACATACATGGTCGCAGGCTACGATTCCACACGCTTGGCGCGAAACCGGATTTCCTCGATCCGGTTCAGCCGTAGCTCACAGGTATCGGCATCAATATGCAGTGCAACGCGCGGCATGTCTGTTTCCTTGTCCTCCCACTTCTGGAGGGTCTGCTCACCGGCAATACGAACGCGTGCGCCCTTGCGCAACAACTTCATGATTTCCGTACCCAGACGTTCGTTCCATATGGTGACGTTGTACGGGTCGCACTTGGCATCATCCTGGATCATCTTGGACTCGTCGTCGGGATCTCGTTTGTACACATCAGAATACACGCGCAGCTCGGTAATCAACCGATCTTCTCCCTTGACCGACACGGGACGTTGCTCCGGATTTTGCAATAAATTTCCAATCACTTCGACATAAGCAGGCATTTCAGTCTCCTCGTAAAAACAGACATCCGGCTGGAACAGAATTCATCTGCGACACCAGCCCTGCCGCAGTATCCACAAATACAGTCCGATCCCGACTTATCTGCGCTGCACTTTGTTCAATTCCCGCGACGCAGGCGTGCTATCGCTGACCATCTCACCGAGTTGCAACAGATGACTTCTGAACCATCGACAGCGGGTCCGCGTCACGAGTTCAATCACATTCAACTCCAACATCCGTACGTTGAACTGCACGTACCAATCGCGCTCGCCGATCGCCATACGGTCGAGTTGCGGTGCCAGATGCTCCCAGTTGGTGTGGCCATTGCGCGCACCACCCAGGCGCCAGCGCAGCTTCCATACACGATAGGCGGTGGTGGTAACCGGTTTATGCAACTCCAGATAAAAAGGCCGATTTCGGATCTGCCGGCTTTGCGCAGATAGCAATGCCATTTCCTCATGGATTTGAAACAGAAATGCTTCTGCCACTGACAGCGCTTGCCGAAACTCACCCTTACCTTTAAAGGCTTTAGCGTCACTGAAACAGTGACATGCATCGTTCTTCATCATCCCTCCTTCAGATCAAATCATTCGCTGGTTCAGATTCGCCCCCTGCCGCCACGTCCACCGACTGATACTCACTTGTACCTGACGGGATGCGACGTAACGAATGTCGTGGCTTCCGGTCGCCATTAAAAACATCGCTGGGACAAGCCTGAAACAATGTCCCCGCACGCTGTGCCCGCTGCATCCCATGCACATCCGCCGCCGGAGAAAAATCCGCACGGCACAGTCCGCGCAAATCCTCTTGACCCAGATTCTTCTGGAGATACAGTACCTGCTCGAAGATTGACCGGATGTGGTGCTTCAGCGTGAACAACCGCTTGTGGCATTCAGCGCTGCTGAGCAAATCCCGGCGCTGCGCGCTCTTCAGGCATCTGACGCAGTAATCAAAATCCACCATCAACGCCGCAATGCCGTAACCGTAAGGACTGCGAAATCCCAGCCGGGCACGCACTGGCGCAGCAGACCTCACAATCGAATACGACAAACCCCGCTGCTTCAGACCCTCCATCGCAGCAACAATGCCAGCAGCTTCTTGCGCCAGTTGCTGGCGCACTGCCTCGACCCGCTCCACCGTTTGCACCAGCGCCCAGTCAACGTACGGATTGTCCTGCGCCGTCCAATGCCATAGCTGGCGCAATGCAGCGGCAACCCGCTTGCCGCCGGCCATGCCCCGCTCCGTAGTGGCGGGATCAGCATCGCGTCCCAGAAATAAGCGCATCGCGTCATGCGTATGAATCACCATTTCATCCTCTCCATCCTCTTCCAATCTGCCGATCTCTTCCATACGGGATGCCTCGACCACCGACACCTCTCGATTGGCCCGCTGGCGCAACGCATGCTCCGCCTGCCACTGCCGCAGCACCTGGCTGCGCTCTTCGAACAGTACAAACCTGGCATACAACGGATCATTCGGATCCAGTTCTGCGGCATCAATCAAATGTCGGAGCGCCTCTGCCTCCGCATCAATATCGTAGCCATCCGCAAACGGCGAATCACGGTGCCGGTGAAATGCCGTCAGTAACGTCGTCCCTGCCATATGCCTGCTCCGTCCAAACTGGTGGATCTCCGCCGCATTGAACACACCTGCTCCAAACTCGCAGCCGCGTCCACCACAGCCATTTCTTTGCTGACCACCGGGTGGTCACACAAGTACCCTTTCAATGCGACATCTGCGTCGATCACGACTGACCACCCGGTGGTCACTTCACATTGATCGACACCACCACTTTTTCCGATACCGCTGTTGGTTGTGGTGGTTGTAGTAAACAACTTGTAGTAAACAGCTTTTGTTTACATGTCCATTTTCGGCAGAAACCCACGGATGTTTTCGGCACAAGCCATGTACGTTTCCAACACGCGCCATGGATATTTCCATCATCCGCCCTTGGTCACCCACTGCTGGTTGCCGATTTTGTACATGGGTCCCGGTAAGAATGACCACCGGGTGGTCACTCAAGAACATCGCCTTTGACAGCCGTCGATCCCCACTCACACATGATCGAACTTGAGTCATGAGCGCTTCACCCCCTGCAACATGGCACGCGCCTGCCCGACTGCCTGCCGCGACAGCGCTTTACCTTGTTCCGTCCTGCCAATTTCCTGCTTCAGCATCTGCGCCTGAACCTGCGACGCCGCACGGCTTCTGGCAACTGCGTACGCCCCCTCCAGCCGCAACGCATGATTGGCAGCGATATCGCGCTGCACCAGTACCCGGATATAGCCCACCGGATTGGCAATGACACGTCGTTTGCGCTGGTAGGCGAATTCGTCGATCAGCAACTGCCGGCGGTGTTCGGCGGCATCGAGAACCCAGCGCCGGAAATCCTGCAATTCCTGTCCTGACAATCCAGCCGGAATATCCAACTCTGCACCGGCGTCATTGGCGTATTGAGGTGCACCGACACCACCATCAGCACTGCCGCGCCCCTGCTCCACACCAGGTTTGCTTGAGGGGGCCGGTGCGGTACCGCTGAAAGCGCGCAGCCCCAAGGCCGGATGCGGCACAGCTCCCGAGGCCGCCATGGCACTCTCCAAGGCGACCGTCAACGCTGCGACGTCGATGCGCTGATACAAGCGTCTGGTACGCCGGATACCATCCGTGACCAACGCCTCTTCAATCAGACGCCGCGCCAACAGACTCTTTCTGGCCGACTCCAGCTGACGCCGGTTCATCCCGAGTTCCCGGTGGTAAAACTCTGCGGTGACACTGAACCAGTCTTTGTTGCTCGCTGCCATCGCCTTGCGCTGCAAATAGACCATGTGCGACAACAGCAACGCGGCCGTCGCGCTCCCGGCGATTCCGACCAGTGACCGGTGGTAACAGACATGTTTGCCAAGTAATTGACGGACCATGGCAGAGTCCAACTGAATGTCGTCCAGCCGCAATGCACTCATCGCAGTGACTTGCTCACCAACCAGCTTGGCCAGGGCAACACCGATCACATCCAGCCGGAGCCGAAAGAACGTATTCCCCCGTCCATGCCCGCTCACCCCGTCCGGACGCCGCACCTCCAAAAACTTCAACGCCACCAGCAACTCACGCGCAGTCGCCTGTTCATGACGCGTCAAGCCGGTTTCACGTGTCCACTGATCGACACGTTTGTAAAACCAGCCATGATTGGCTTTGACCTCCACCCCGCGCCGGGTCCAATAAAGCATCTGCGACAGCAGTATTGCTGCCTTGGCCGATTTCACGATATGCGCCAGATTGCTACTGTAGCTGACCGGCGATTCGCGCTGCAGCAACAGCCAGAGACGACTGAACATGGCCGCGCTGACCATGATCAGTCCTCACCATCACACGGTAGCAAAACAGCGTCACGGCGATACCTCATGCCAACCGCCCCAGCGGCACAACCAGCGCTTCCTGATGTTGCTGCGCGACCGCCTGCAACGCGCTCGCCAACACATCAAAATTCACCCGGCACTCGGTCATCTTGCCCGCATGACGTTGCGCCAGAATTCCCTGTTGTCGCAAGCAACTGCGGGCTTTGCGTTGCTCGCCCGCAGTCAACCCGGTTTCATCCTCGATGGTGCAAGTGGCCGATTCATCCACAGCAAACCAGCCATTGGAAGACGGCGCCAATTCATCCGATAACGCCACCACATAACTCAACATCAAGGCTGCCGGTATCGAGCCGGTCAGCTGCCGATAAATTCTGTGAAACGCTATCGGCCGGTCCAACAGATCCAGTAACAGATGGACGTTGGAACAAATACTCTCCACCAGCGGATGCGCTTGTTGTTGATACATGCATTTCCCTCCTGACGATTCGCCGCCACACGGCGGCATTCAAATCCACAGATGCAATCCGTCGGCAGCAGCCAGCCCGACTGTATTGCTCACTTTGATTTTTGGATGACCGGCCGAGCCTCCCACGCCTCATCATTGATTGCGCTGTACAGCGAACTGATCGGCCACTGCGGAAACGCCTTGTGCAGCAATATGTAGCGCCGGCGTTCATCCGGCACCTGGCGACATAACCGGGACCACTCCTCAAACACATGAATGACCGTCTTGTCGTCCACGACCGGTGTTCGACCAATGCGTCGCCGGCAATTGCGGTGCGCATAAATGGCATCGATAGCCCGCCTGCTGCGCAGGTGAAAATACTTGCGCAGCATGGCCGAGGTGGCTTGATGTTTGACGTAGTACTCAAGACAGGCGCTGTCCTCCAGGCGACATGCGAGATCGGCATCGGCCTGCTGAAAATCAAACTGGATCGACAACTGCATCGCCGCCAGCAGACACTGGATTTCCCCAATTGCTGATTCACGCAGTCGGGCAATCGTGTCGCGACTCAAGCCCGCGTCCTGCAGTTGCCGCATATCGCCCCTTGCCAGCCACTCCAGTACCTGCAGTGCAGCGAGACATCTGAAACGTTCATCCCTGATCTTCATCCTGATCTCTCCGTTTCCCGTCCATGTCGCGCAACGCCGCGAGCAATGCCAACAACGCCTGCCCGGCCGGATTGGCGGCATCAAGCACCCAGTCCAACAATGCACCGAACGTCTCCGGGTACTGCGGCTCACCAATCACACAGCGAATCTGCTGCTCCCAGATTTCATCACTGGCCAGCGCACATGCCAGCGGCGAATCTGCCTGCAATTTCTGGTATGTGCCCTCGGTCTGCACCCCACTGAGATGGGTCAGGTACCACCACGCCATATAGCGGTATGCATTGCACCCTGCCGTCGCAGATTCGATATCGAGCGGTACGCCGGCGGTCATGGGGCGTGGCAATTCCACATAGAATCCGAGTGGCATTCCATCATCAAAACGCAGGTATTCCTGCAGATCGGTCACCTGCGCAAAGGCAAGGATCGCCGCCCTTACCTCTGTCTGAGGCGATGCGGTACCGGACATGATTACGGACGAGGACGCCTGCCGACGCTGCGTATGATCTCCCGGCGTCAGATCTGTGGCGTACAGCATGTCGGATGCCGCTGTGCCGCCTCCGGACATCCGCGGCGAGTGCAGCTGTGGCTGAACCTGGATGACAGGATCTGGTGCGGGTCTCAAGCTTTCGCAACCGGCATCGTTACTACCGTCAGCCAATCTCCGGCCATTTGACTCCGCAACATGCGTTACCAGAGGCGGCAACAGCTGTGCTCTGGATGCGGCGGGATTTTTTTCGAGTACGGCCAGCATGTGGCTGATCTCGGCAGGCTCATGCCGGATTTCATGTGCGATGGCGCCTTCCCATGCGGAACAAAGATTCAGGGGTTCAAACTCATTACGCTCCTCATACCACTCCCGGCACCTTCTAAGGACCGGATTGACGACGCGCTCGTCGAGCACTTCTTCGGTGAGATCAAACTTCGCGGCCAGTCGTGCAATGTCGAAGTACGCAGGCATCAGGTCTCCGCGCACGGTCTTGCCTGACAACGTGACGGCGGCAGGTCCCAATTCGCACAACTTGTCTGATGCAAAACTGAACACGCGGACCATTTCACGCCCGACCTGGATACCTTTCTCTCCCAACAGGCCGACCAACTGGCGCCCCGATACCTGTTGTCCCAATTCAGATTGAATTTCCCGTTTGAGTTCAGCTATGGCGTTGGCCTTGTCCCAGAACACCAGATCCGAGCGGGTATCGTTCTCGATAAAGTGGCGCGCCAACACATCCGATTCACTGATGTAGGGGGTGAAAAGGAAGTCGTGATAGCCGTAGCGGTCATCTTTCGTTTCCTGAAACAAGGCTTTCAATGCCAGAATCCGCGTGTTTCCGCCTGCCACAGGAAAGTACATTGCATCACCGGTGCGCTTGGTGACCTTGATCAGGTTGTCGAGACCACAGGCACGAATTGATTCCTTGATCTCAAGAAAGCGTTCGTTGATCACCGTCCGAGGATTCCGCCGGTAAGTGGTCACCATATCAATGTGCAACCGAATCAGACTTTCATTGCTTGCGAGTTGTGTCACCGCTGCCACAGGTGCGCTGGTGTCTGTGGTCAGGTGACTGTGTGATACAGGGTTCGGAATATGCAGGCTGGCCCGGAACTGGTCCGTCGACAGTCTTAGCTTCTTGACATTCATGCATCAGCCTCCGACATGCGTTGGCGTTGCACCGACACGCACATCTTGCGCATGCCTGCCCTTCAACTCCGGGAACAATTCCCAGACAAGTTCGTGCATCACCTGCCAGCCGCTGGTGAGATTTCTGCTCTTGCGATCGAATCGGTGTACCGGCATCTGTGCGGTAGCAGCTGCCTTGTAAGCCGTAGAAGACGGAACGACGGTGTCGAGAACGCGGACACTGCCCGAAGTGCTGAATTCATTGCGAATAAGCGTAGCAATATTGCGGGCGTCGCTCGTGTGGTCTTGGCCATAGATCAGCGCCATCAAGTCGCCGGATTTGAACTCCGACGACATGTCCGCCATCCGGTTCAGACTTTCCAGCATTGCGAGGGTGCCTGAAGCGAACTCACGTGCTGTAAGAATCGATGGATTCACCGGAGAAATCATCAAATCTGCGGCCATGGCTGCAGTCTTCTGCAACTCCCCCACTGCGCCCTGTGTATCGATGATGACGACATCATAGTTGTCGCGAACAAATGCTGACCGAATCGCCCGTTTCAGTATCACAAGGCGGTCCTCGCGATCCTTCAGCCATGTTTGCAAAGCACCATCCGGTGCATCGGAAACAATAATATCGAGGTTGGGAATGGAAGTTTTACTGACGCAGTCGGCCGAAATAGAACCGCCACGGGTGATGACCGCAGTAAGGCCGAACGCCGCACGATAAAAAAGAGGGTAATACTTGGAGAGGGAGGGTTGGACGTCACCATCGAGCAACAAGGTGCGCATTCCGAACTCGGCACATATACCGCCGAGATTGGCAGCTTCGGTCGTTTTACCGACGCCACCCTTGGTGCTTACTATGGCAAATGTAGTAGTCACATAAACTCCCTTTTGTTCAAAAGGAGTTGTGCCACTTTCCGCGCTGCGAGGGACTCTTGAGTAGAAAAGGCCCACCAAACGGTGGGCCTTTCAAATACTTGGTGCTGGCTGCAGGACTTGAACCCGCCACCCCCTGATTACAAGTCAGGTGCTCTACCAGATGAGCTAAGCCAGCAAAACTGAGACCGAAATTATAACCTATTTAATTCTGGTTAGTACAGGTCTTCCGCCTTTTTTTGGTGGATCTGGTTGATCATCCGTTGGCGGCTCTTCTGTTTGTTCGGTTTTTTCCACAGATACCGGTACCGAAGTCAGCGTCGGCGCGGTGGTTTCCGGCTCAACAACATCGGCAGCATCTTCAACGGCGTATTCGGCCGGCGCTTCGAATGCCATGCCCTGCCCGTTTTCGCGCGCGTAAATGGCGATGACATTTTCAACCGGCACGGAAATATCGCGCGACACGCCACCGAAGCGGGCGCTGAAACGGATCAGTTCGTTGTCCATCTTCAAACCGCTGGTCGCTTCGAAACTGATGTTGAGTACGATCTCGCCATTCTTCACGAACTGCATCGGCACCCGCGTGCTGGCATCGACCACTACCGCAATGTGCGGGGTATAGCCATTGTCCGTGCACCATTCATAAATGGCGCGCAAAAGATAAGGTTTGGTTGAGACTTCAGGCATGAAAAACCGTTCTGATAATGACCGGATGCTTGCGCATCCGGCTGTGGTCTTGCGCTGGTGCGGGTCGGAGATTCAACACGCACGCGGCAAGACCAGGAACTGCAATTAACGACGCATGACTTTTTCGGAAGGCGTCAGCGCTTCGATGTAGGCCGGACGCGAGAAAATGCGTTCTGCATACTTCATCAGCGGCGCTGCAGTCTTCGACAATTCGATACCGTAGTGATCCAGACGCCACAGCAATGGCGCCAGTGCCACGTCGAGCATCGAGAACTCGTCGCCGAGCATGTACTTGTTCTTGAGGAACAAAGGCGCCAGCGTCGTCAGACGATCACGGATTTCGGAACGCGCCTTTTCGTGCGTCTTGTCAGCCGTCTTGCTCTTCTCGTTTTCGAGAGTATGAACGTGGATGAACAATTCCTTTTCGAAATTGAACAGCATCAGTCGTGCACGGGCACGCATCAGCGGATCAGCCGGCATCAGTTGCGGATGCGGGAAGCGTTCGTCGATATATTCATTGATGATGTTGGACTCGTACAGGACCAGATCGCGTTCTACCAGGATAGGTACTTGACCGTACGGGTTCATCACCGAAATATCTTCAGGCTTGTTGAACAGGTCGACGTCACGAATTTCGAAATCCATGCCCTTCTCGAACAGAACGAGGCGGCAACGTTGCGAAAATGGGCAGGTTGTGCCCGAGTAGAGAACCATCATTTTGTAGTGCCTTAGAAACAAAGGGGGCGAGACGCTTTACGGCTCACCCCGATACGCACGTCCGCGAACCGCGCGGACACGAAAATTACTTAACGTCTTTCCAGTAGGAAGCGTTCAGACGCCAAGCCAGAAGCAGGAATACACCCAGGAACAGCAACACCCAGACTCCCAGACGCTTACGCGTATTTTGTGCAGGTTCGCCCATCCATTGCAAGTAGCCGACGAGGTCCGCAACTGCAACATCGTATTCGACAGCATTGAGCTTGCCAGGTTTCAATTGCTCGAAGCCTGCAAACTTGTGGACGGTCTTGCCTTCGTCATGCGGATCCTTCTCATCCACGAACCTGGCAGCACGGATACCTTGCAATTCCCACAACACGTGCGGCATGCCGACGTTCGGGAAAACCAGGTTGTTCCAGCCGGTAGGACGGGTATCGTCCTTGTAGTAAGTACGCAGGTAAGTATAGAGCCAGTCAGGACCGGAGCCATCGCCGGACGCCTTGGCGCGGGCAATCACGGACAGATCAGGCGGAACCGCACCGAACCACGCCTTGGCATCTTGCGGCAGCATGGTGGTTTTCATCAGGTCACCGACTTTTTCGCCGGTGAACAGCAGGTTGCTCTTGATCTGGTCTTCGGTCAGGCCGATGTCGCGCAGGCGGTTGTAACGCATGGCGGAAGCGGAGTGACAGTTCAGACAGTAATTGACAAACAGCTTGGCGCCATTTTGCAATGCAGAAACATCTTTGGTGCGATCCGGCGCATGATCCAGCGGGAACCCGCCTTCACTGGCATAAGCCAGCGCCGGCAGCAGCACGAGAGTCGCGATCAGTCTTTTCAGCAATTTCATGTTTTTCCTCTTTGCGGCTTAGTGCGGCTGATAAGTAACGCGGTCCGGTACAGGCTTGAACTTGCCCATGCCGCTCCACCAAGGCATCAACAGGAAGAAGCCGAAGTAGATGAACGTGCCGACCTGCGCAATGGCAGTACCGATCGCGGTCGGTGGTTGCACACCAAGGTAGCCGAGTACGACGAATGCAATCGCGAACACGATGTAGACATACTTGTGCCAGCTCGGACGATAGCGGATCGACTTGACTTGCGACTGATCCAGCCATGGCAGGCCACCAAGAATCATGACCGACACGCCCATCAGCACCACACCCCAGAACTTCGCATCGAACAGCAACATGCCGGCGATCACTGCCACGCCGACGACGATTGCCGCCAGCTTGAACTTGCCGCTGCGCTGGGACTTGATCAGGATCAGCGCCACATACGCTGCCACGCCTGCCATCAGCCAGACCATGAAGTCGGAAGTGGTGGCACGCAGAATCGAGTAGAACGGTGTGAAATACCAGACAGGAGCAATGTGCGGCGGCGTCTTGAGCGAATCGGCCGGCACGAAGTTGTTGTACTCCAGGAAGTAGCCACCCATTTCAGGCGCAAAGAACACGACTGCAGTGAACACGATCAGGAATACTGCAACGGCCATGATGTCATGCACCGAGTAGTATGGGTGGAATGGCACGCCGTCCAGCGGAACGCCGTTGGCATCCAGCTTTTCCTTGATTTCCACGCCGTCCGGATTGTTCGAACCGACTTCGTGCAACGCGATGATGTGCGCGACAACCAGACCAATCAGCACCAGCGGAATGGCGATCACGTGGAACGAGAAGAAGCGGTTCAGCGTTGCATCGGAAACCACGTAATCGCCGCGGATCCACAGCGACAGATCAGGACCGATGAAAGGAATCGCGCCGAACAGGTTAACGATAACCTGTGCGCCCCAGTAAGACATCTGGCCCCATGGCAGCAGATAGCCCATGAAGGCTTCGCCCATCAGGCACAGGAAGATTGCAACACCGAACAGCCACACCAGTTCGCGCGGCTTGCGGTAGGAACCGTAGAGCAGACCACGCACCATGTGCAGGTAGACCACGATGAAGAATGCCGATGCCCCGGTGGAGTGCATGTAGCGCACCAGCCAGCCCCAAGGTACATCACGCATGATGTATTCAACCGAAGCGAACGCCAGCGTGGCATCCGGCTTGTAGTGCATGACCAGGAAAATCCCTGTGACGATCTGAATCACCAGCACCAACAGGGCCAGCGAACCGAATGCGTACCAGAAATTGAAATTTTTTGGAGCGTAGTACTCGGAAAGATGTGCTTTCCAGGTGGAGGTCAGCGGGAAACGGGCATCAACCCAGTTCAGCGCCTTGGCCGAGACGGGAGCGTCCTTGGGCAATTTTTTTTCTTGAAATGCGGCCATGATTACGCCTCACCTTTCTCGTCTTTACCGATGACCAGCTTGGTGTCGCCTTCGAACATGTACCGAGGAACCTGGAGGTTGTCTGGGGACGGTTTGTTCTTGAAGACACGACCAGCAAGGTCGAATGTCGATCCGTGGCACGGGCACAGGAAACCGCCATGCCAGTCGTCCGGCAACGATGGTTGCGCACCGGTCTGAAATTTGGACGTTGGCGAGCAGCCCAGATGCGGACAGATACCGACGACGACCAGCAAGTCCTTCTTGATCGAACGCCATTCGTTCATTGCATATTCCGGCGTGGTCGAAAATTCGGTCCGTTTGGAATCCGGGTCGGCGCACTCGGCGTCTACCTTTTTGAGGGATTCCAGCATCTCTGGCGTACGCTTCAAGATCCAGACCGGTTTACCGCGCCACTCCACGGTTTTCATTTCGCCTGGCGCCAAAGTGGAAATATCCACTTCGACAGGCGCGCCTGCGGCTTTCGCGCGCTCGGACGGCTGGAACGTAGAGACAAAGGCCCCCGCAGTGGCTAATCCAGCCACACCGCCCGCCGCGCAAGTAGCGACGAGCAAACCACGTCGACCGGAATCGACCTGTTTTTCGTTACTCATACCAACCCCAATCAGTCAAAATACGGAAATTGCACGAAACTTCTAGCAACCTTAGATTATATCGAACCTCAGGAGTGATTTAAAGCGAATAAGTCTTGGAGGAACGCAATTTATGGAACTTTTTCGATTATTCAACCCCCACTCGCACGGACAGTGCCGCATTTCTCGCTAAATTGCCAGTAATTTACTTTTTTATCAAACCAAGATATAAATCGATACGTCAGTTTTGCAACACAGTACACAGATCAAGGAGAAGCACATGGGCATGATGCAGGAATTCAAAGCTTTCGCCGTCAAGGGCAACGTCGTCGACCTCGCCGTCGGTGTCATCATCGGTGCCGCGTTCGGCAAAATCGTCGAGTCGCTGGTGCAAGACATCATCATGCCGGTAGTGGGCAAGATTTTCGGCGGGCTCGATTTTGCCAATTATTATTGGCCGCTCAATGGGCAGAGCACGCAACTGACATTGGTCGAAGCGAAGAAGGCCGGCGCGGTTCTGGCCTATGGCAATTTCCTGACTATTTTGATCAACTTTCTGATCCTCGCCTTCATCATTTTTCAGATGGTGCGACTGATCAACAAGGCCCGCGATCTGGCGACCCCGCCGCCGGCGCCGGCAGCGCCGGCCGCTGATCCGGAAGACATTCAACTGCTGCGCGAAATCCGCGACTCCCTCAGGAAGTAACAGCGCACCGGCGGCCCGCAAGGCCGCCGGCACATTTCAGGGCGATGAGATCGCGGCGACAGAGTCAGACCGGATTGTCGACATCAATGAATTGATGGCGGATACCGAAATGATCCGCAAGATGCCGTCCCAGCGCCTGTACACCGTAGCGTTCGGTCGCGTGATGGCCGGCCGCGATATAGGCCACGCCGGTTTCGCGCGCCAAATGTACGGTCGGTTCGGATATTTCGCCACTGATATAAGCAGTCGCCCCGGCCGCAATTGCCTCACCGAGCATGCCCTGGGCGGCGCCGGTACACCAGCCGATCAGATCAACCGGTTGCTCAGGGTTCCCGATCAGTAATGGCTCCCGGCCCAACCGACGCTCAATCAGACGCGCCAGCTCACCAGCGGTCTTGATATTACTGGCAACCGCCGCCGTACCGAGCCAGCCCAGTTGATCATCCCCGAAGCGCCCGCTGGCTTCGAATCCCAGCTGACCGGCGAGTTGGGCGTTGTTGCCCATTTCCGGGTGACCATCCAGCGGCAAGTGATACGCCAGCAGATTGACATCGCCAGCCAGCAGCAATTTGAGGCGTTTATGCTTGATCCCGACCACGCGCGGATCTTCACCACGCCAGAAATAACCGTGATGCACCAGAATCGCATCGGCCTTTAAATCCAGTGCCGCTTCGATCAGCGCCAGACTGGCGGTAACGCCGCTGACCACCAGACCGATTGCGGGCCGCCCTTCCACCTGCAGCCCATTTGGGCAATAATCGCGATACTGTGCGATATTGAGCACTTGCGCGAGATATGCAACAACCTCATCCCTCTTGGCAATTTTCAGGGTCATCTTTCTTCCTCATTCTTATTTCACTATGCGACGTTTTTGGCTGTTATTTGCACAAACCGTAACTGTCGGCCTGGCAGTCTGGTTCATTGTAGCCACCTTGAAGCCCGATTGGACATCTGGCGCACTGAGCTCCCGTGTGCGCCCGGCCACCTCTTCGGTCCAGATGCAAGAAGCGGCGCCCGGCACGCAGGCCCCCGGCTCTTATCGCGGCGCGGCCAAACAGGCAATGCCGTCGGTGGTCAATATTTTCACGACCACCGAAGCACGCCCGCAAAAAAATCCATTCATGGATGATCCGTTCTTCAAGAAATTCTTCGGTGATCAGTTTGAAGACCAGCAGGATGACAAGCAATCGAGCCTCGGCTCCGGTGTGATCGTCAGTCCGCAAGGCTACATTCTGACCAACAACCACGTGGTGGAAGCCGCCGATGAAATCGAAGTGGCGTTGGCTGATGGTCGCAAGGCCTCGGCCAAAGTGGTGGGCACCGATCCGGAAACCGATCTCGCCGTGATCAAGATCAACCTGCCGAATCTGCCGGCCATCACGCTGGCGCAAGTTGATCAGGCAACGGTCGGTGATGTGGTGCTGGCAATCGGCAATCCGTTCGGCGTCGGCCAGACCGTGACCATGGGCATCATCTCGGCGCTGGGCCGCAATCATCTCGGCATCAACACCTTCGAGAACTTCATCCAGACCGATGCCGCCATCAATCCGGGCAATTCCGGTGGCGCACTGGTGGACACCAACGGCAATCTGCTCGGCGTCAACACGGCCATCTACTCGCGCACCGGCGGCAATATCGGTATCGGTTTTGCGATTCCGGTATCGACCGCCAAGAACGTGATGGAAGCCATCATCAATCATGGCCAGGTAGTGCGCGGCTGGATCGGTGTCGAACCACAGGACATCACGCCTGAACTGGCCGAAAGCTTTGGCTTGACCAAGAAAACCGGCGCCATCATCGCCGGCGTATTGAAGGGCGGCCCGGCTGACAAGGCTGGCCTGAAACCCGGCGACATCCTGATCAGCGTTGAAGGCAAGCCGGTGACCGATACCACCGAAATGCTGAACCTGATTGCGCAACTGACACCGGGCCAAAAAGCCAAGATGACGGTATTGCGCAAATCACAGGAAACCGTACTGGAAATTACTGTCGGCAAACGCCCGCCACTCAAACGCGATGACCGGGAGTAAACATGCACATTCGTGATCTGACCCAATATCTGGCAGAGCTGTCGGAAAACAATAATCGCGCCTGGTTTGTCATGAACAAGCCGCGTTACGATATCTTGCGTGCGGAATTTCTGGAGCTGGTGATCAAGCTGATCGCCGACATCAGCAAATTCGATCCGGCCGTAGCCGGCTGCAATCCGAAGAAGGCACTGTTCCGCATCAACCGGGATATGCGCTTCTCGCACGACAAGAGCCCTTACAAGACGCACTTCTCGGCGGCCATCACTGCCAGCGGTTTGAAAAAACCGAGTCAGGGTGGCGGTCCCGCTTACTATTTTCATATTGATGCGACAGGCACGCTGCTGGTTGCCGGCGGCGAGTATTTGCCGCCACCGGATCGCCTGCGCGCGGTACGGCGCCAGATCATTGCCGATGCTGCCGGCTTCAGCAAGGTGCTGAAGAACAAGACCATCAAAGATGGCTACGGCGGTTTGCAGGAAGAAGGCAAACTGTCGCGGCCGCCGAAAGGCTTCGACGCCGATAGTCCGCATCTGGAATACATCAAGCTCAAGAGCTTTATCGTCTGGAAAGAAAGCAGTCTGAAAAAGAAGATTCCGACTGACCTGTCAAAAGACTTGCTGGCAGGTTTCAAGGACAGTTATCCGCTGATCAAGTGGCTGCGACAAGTACCACTCAATCTGGACGAATAAGAACAGGCAGCAGCAGTACGGCAGGAATAACAGGAATAAGGCCGGCGGCCTTATTCCACCGTGCTTTTCACATCTTCCGGCGCCTTGGTGGCACGCGCAAAGATCGGTGCCACAAACAGGCCGACTTCATACAGCAGACACAAAGGCACAGCCAGCAGCAGTTGGCTCATGATGTCCGGCGGCGTCACTACCGCCGCAACCACAAACGCACCGACCACGACATACGGACGGATCTGCTTGAGCTTTTCAAGCGGCACCAGGCCCATGCGCACCAGCACGATCACGATGATCGGCACTTCGAACGTCATGCCGAACGCGAGGAACATGGTCAGCACAAAATCCACGTAGCTGTCGATATCCGGCGCGACCGACACCGACTTCGGCGCAAAGTTGTTGATGAACGGGAACACCACGCCGAACACGAAGAAATAACAGAACGCGACGCCGGCAATGAACAGCAGCGACGAGGAAATCACCAGCGGCGCAACCAGCTTCTTTTCATGCATGTACAGACCGGGAGCGACAAACGCCCACAGCTGATACAACACCCACGGCAAGGAAATGATGAACGCCACCAGCATGGTGACCTTGACCGGAATCAGGAATGGCGTGATCACACCAGTGGCAATCATTTTGCTGCCGGCAGGCAGTGCATGCATCATCGGACTGGCCAGCACGTCGAACAGGTGCGCGGCCCATGGCATCAGGCACAGGAAGATGATGATGATCGCGGCGGCCGACTTGACCACGCGACTGCGTAACTCGACCAGATGCGAAATGAAGGTATCTTCGCCACTGCCCGTTTTCTGTTCTTCAGCCATGGAGTTACTGCGAGAGAATGACGGCAAGCATGCCCATCATGATTGAAAAAAGCCAGCCGGCTTGCCGGTACCGGCAGGACGGTATTTGGCGACGCGCGCAGCGGCCGACATGACCCGCGTTTTGCGGCCGTTCTGATTCTTGTACCAGGAAGGCAGCGCCGAAGTGCGTGCCAGCTTCTTGCGCCGGAAATTCTTGGCCTTGATGCTCAGCGAAGCGGTACTCGGCGTCGTACTCCAACTGGTGGTGGGCGTATTGTTATCGCTCCACGTATCGTTGAAGGCTTGCTCGGTATCGGCCATGCCTTTGGAAATACTGTGCTCGACATCACTGGCGGCATCCTGGACGTCTTTTTGCATCTTGCGCAATTCGTCCAGTTCCATCTCGCGACTGACTTCCGTTTTGACGTCATTGATGTAGCGCTGTGCGCGGCCAAACAATGACCCGGCCATGCGCGCCACTTTCGGCAGACGCTCAGGACCGATCACGACCAGCGCCACGACGCCGATCAATGCAAGCTTGGTAAGACCGATATCAATCATGACAAGACTGGCTTATTGCCAAAGAACGTGACAAAGAACGGCGATGCACAGGCATCGCCCCGATCAGCACCATCAGTTGCCGGACTTTTCTTTGGACTGCACGTCGATGGTGGAGGATTCTTTGGCAACGGCATCCTTTTTTTCTTCTTCGCCCTTGACGCCATCCTTGAAGCCCTTGACGGCCTTGCCCAGATCAGAACCCATGTTACCGATTTTTTTGGTACCGAAAACCAGCGCCACAATTACCAATACGATCAACCAATGCCAAACACTGAACGAACCCATTTTTCTCTCCTAAGCGGACACGCATGTCCCGAATTCATGTTGCTCAACGCGAGCGATTACTGTTGCACGAACCTTACCCGCCATGGATGCGGGCCGCCGATCACGTGCATATGCAGATGGTACACCTCTTGACCGCCATCCGGGCCGGTATTGAACAGGGTCTTGAAACCGCCGCTCTTGTTGCCCTCGGCATCCTGTTGGAAATCACACCCTTGTTCTTTGGCCAGACGCGCCGCGAGCAGCGACATTTTACCCAATAAAGCGGCGTGCTTTTCCGTGCAATCGGACAAGGTGGCGACGTGCTCTTTCGGCACGATCAGGAAGTGCACCGGCGCGGCCGGATTGATATCGTGAAATGCGATGACGTCGTCGTCTTCGTAGAGCGCTTTCGACGGTATCTGCTTTGCTGCGATCTTGCAAAAAATACAGTTATCCAAAACCCTGTCTCCTCTCTTTTTTCTGCCGGCGCGGTCTTGTTATTGCGTCCGGTTTGCTTTTTCATCCAGGCCGGAAAGCCCTTCCCGTCTGGCCAGCTCATCCAGCACATCCTGTGGCTTCAAATCGAACTGCGCCAACAACACCATGGAATGAAACCACAGGTCCGCGCATTCGTAGAGCACTTTGGACTTGTCGCCATCAATGCGAGCATCCTTGGCCGCCATGACGGTTTCCGTCGCTTCTTCGCCGATTTTCTTCAAGATCGCATCGTCGCCCTTGGAAAACAGGCGCGCCACATACGATTTTTCCGGATCACCGCCGTTGACCAGCTTGCGCGATTCAATCACCTCGGCCAGACGGCGCAGAGTATCACTCATGGCGATACCTTGGCAGCCGTTTTACGGGTTTTCTTCGGCTTTTCTTCCTTGGCCGCCTCTTCCAGATCTTTGAGCACCGGCTCTACGGTAGTCCACTCGCCGTTTTCCGCACTGCCTTCGAATTTCTGGAAAAAACAGGAATGCCGACCGGTATGGCAAGCAATGCCGGCGACCTGCTCGACCTTGAGCAAGACCACGTCTTCGTCGCAGTCGAGACGAATTTCATGCACCTTCTGGAAGTGTCCGGACTCTTCACCCTTGTGCCACAATTTCTTGCGCGAGCGACTCCAGTAAACCGCTTCACCCGACTGCACTGTCCTGGCGAGCGCGTCGCGATTCATCCAGGCAAACATCAGCACGTCGTTCGAGCCGACTTCCTGTGCGATCACAGGCACCAGACCAACTTCGTCCCACTTCACTTTGTTCAGCCATTTTGCACTGATACTCATGCCAGCCTCATCGGTATGTTTTGTTCGGCCATAAAACGCTTTGCTTCCTGCACGGTATGTTGCCCGTAATGAAAAATACTGGCCGCCAACACCGCATCAGCCTTGCCCTGCTTGATGCCATCTGCCAGATCCTGCAAACCGCCAACCCCGCCTGACGCAATTACCGGAATCGATACGGCTTCCGAAACCGCGCGTGTCAGCGCCAGATCAAAGCCGCTGCGGGTGCCGTCGCGATCCATGCTGGTCAGCAAGATTTCGCCGGCGCCCAGATGTGCCATATGGCGCGCCCACTCCACCGCGTCCAGCCCGGTTGCCTTGCGGCCGCCGTGGGTAAACACTTCCCACTTGCCTTCACCGGTACGCTTGGCATCAATCGCCACCACGATGCATTGCGATCCGTATTTGCCGGCGGCATCCGCCACCAGTTGCGGATTGGTCACGGCCGAGGTGTTGATGCCGACCTTGTCCGCTCCGGCATTGAGCAGACGACGCACGTCTTCCACTTCACGCACGCCACCGCCGACCGTCAGCGGAATGAATACCTGCGATGCCACGGCTTCAATGATGTCGAGCAGCAAGCCGCGACCGTCGGAAGAGGCGGTGATGTCGAGAAACGTGATTTCATCGGCTCCCTGCTCGTCGTAACGACGCGCGATTTCAACCGGATCACCGGCGTCGCGCAGCTCGACGAAATTGACGCCTTTGACCACCCGTCCGGCAGTCACGTCAAGACAGGGAATGATGCGTTTTGCCAGGGTCATGGTTGTTCGCTGCCAGCGCCTTCCGCTTCTTCAGGGAGTTCGCTCAGCTCGTCGGCGCGTTCCTGCGCGGAGCTGAGATCAAGCGTTCCTTCGTAGATCGAACGGCCGCAAATGACGGCTTCGATGCCTTCATCCTGCACGGCGCAGAGTTCTTCCACATCCTTGATGCTGTGCACGCCGCCGGAGGCGATCACCGGAATCGATACCGCTTGCGCCAGACGTACTGTCGCTTCGATATTGACGCCACCCATCATGCCGTCGCGGCCGATGTCAGTATAGACAATCGATTCGCAGCCGTAGCCTTCAAACTTGCGCGCCAGATCGATCACTTCGTGACCGGACAACTTGCTCCAGCCATCGGTGGCTACCTTGCCGTCCCTGGCATCGAGGCCGACGATGATCTGACCGGGAAAGGCGCTGCATGCGTCATGCAGGAAGCCGGGATTCTTGACCGCCGCAGTACCGATGATGATGTAGGACAAGCCGTCGTCGAGATAACGCTCGATGGTATCGAGGTCGCGAATGCCGCCACCCAGTTGCACCGGAATTTCCTCGACATCGTTTTCCAGAGCGAACTCACGGACTGCCTTGAGGATGGCCTTGACGGCAGACTCATTCTTGGGCTTGCCGGCAAATGCGCCATTGAGATCGACCAGATGCAGGCGACGCGCGCCTTGCAACAGCCAATGCCGCGCCATCTCGGCCGGGTCTTGGGAAAATACGGTGGCTTGTTCCATATCGCCTTGTTTGAGGCGAACGCAATGACCGTCTTTCAGGTCGATGGCAGGTATGAGCAGCATGGCTACGTTAGTGACTTATCAGTAAAAAGAAAAAAGCAAGTCGGCGACAACTTACCAGTTAGACAACAATCAAGGCTTCCAGTGTACGAAATTTCGATACAACTGCAAACCCGCTGATGCACTCTTCTCAGGATGGAATTGCGTTGCAAAAATGTTATCGCGGGCCACTGCACAGGTGAAATCCTGGCCATACATGGTAGCGCCGACAGTCAGACCGGCCTCGGCCGGTTGCGCGTAATAGCTGTGTACGAAATAAAAGTAAGCCTGGTCGGCGATACCGTTCCACAGCGGGTGCGCAATGCATTGACGGACGCGGTTCCAGCCCATTTGCGGCACTTTGAAACGCGAACCATCCTCTTGCAGCATCCCGTCCAGCTGAAACTTCACCACCTTGCCGGGCAACAGCCCGAGGCCGGGCGTATTGCCTTCCTCGCTGCTGTCGAACAGCATCTGTTCACCTACGCAGACACCGAACAGCGGCTTGCTGCGTGCAGCTTCCAGTACCGCTTCCTGCACGCCCGATTCCCGCAGGCTGCGCATGCAATCAGGCATCGCGCCTTGTCCCGGCAGCACAATGCGATCAGCGGCGCGAATCTCGGCCACTTCACCGGAAATGCGCACATCCGCTTCCGGTGCAACATGGCGTAATGCCTGTGCGACCGAACGCAGATTGCCCATTCCGTAATCCACTACAACTATTTTATTCATATTGAAAACGCAAAGCGGAGTATCAATCTACACCATCCACGTGATTACAGGCTGCCTTTGGTGGAAGGAATCGTTCCTGCTGCACGGGGGTCAAGTTCTGTCGCCATGCGCAAGGCACGACCGAATGCTTTGAATACGGTTTCGCATTGATGATGCGCGTTGATGCCGCGCAGATTGTCGACATGCAGGGTGACCAGCGCATGATTGACAAAACCGTGGAAGAATTCGCTGGTGAGGTCAACGTCGAAGCTGCCGATCATCGAGCGGGTAAACGGAATATGGTATTCCAGACCCGGGCGGCCGGAGAAATCGATGACCACGCGCGACAGGGCTTCGTCCAGCGGCACGTAGGCGTGACCGTAGCGACGGATACCCTTTTTGTCGCCGATGGCCTTGGCGAATGCCTGGCCCAGCGTAATGCCGACATCTTCCACCGTGTGGTGAGCGTCGATATGCAAATCGCCCTTGGCCTCGATGTCCAGATCGATCAGGCCGTGACGGGCGATCTGATCCAGCATGTGATCGAGAAAAGGGACGCCGGTGTCCAGCTTTTGCTGGCCGGTACCGTCCAGATTGATCGCAACGCGAATTTGCGTCTCGTTGGTATTGCGGACGACTTCTGCAGTTCGTGGAGTAGACATGTTCAGGGTGAAACAGACATTACAAAAATGATTCCGGAACGGCTTCTTTCAAAGCCGCCAGAAACAAGGCGTTTTCTTGCGGTGTACTGACTGTAACCCGCAAGCAGTTTTGCAGCAATGGATGCATTTTACCGACATTTTTGACCAATACCTTACGTTGTAGCAGGCCGGCGAACACTTTATCGACATTTGGCATGCGCAACAGCAGGAAATTTGCCTCGGAGGGGAAAACCTCGACACCTGCTACCCCGCTCACAGCCTGCCTCAGCTGTTCTCTGGCGCGGCACAAGGCACTGGCCTGCACATCCAGTTCGGCGCGGTGGTCGAGCAGGAATTCTGCCGCGGCCTGTGTCAATACATTGATATTGTAAGGCGGGCGGACTTTGTCGAATTCCTGCAACAAGGCCGCATTGGCCGCCATGTAACCAAGCCTGATGCCGGCCAGTCCGAGTTTGGATACCGTGCGCATGACTACCAGATTATCGAATTCCGGCAGACGGCCCATGAAACTGTCGGAGGCGAATGGCTGATACGCCTCATCCACCACCACGATACCGCTGTTGCCAACGGCGCGGATGATGTCTTCCATGGCGGCAGCATCGAACAGCGTGCCGGTCGGATTATTCGGATAAGCCAGATAGGTGACGGCGGGTTGATGCTCGGCAATGGCGGCCAGCATGGCGTCACGATCCAGACTGAAATCGGGGCGCAATGGCACGCCGACGAACTCCAGTCCGGCAAACCCGGCCGATACCGCATACATCACGAATCCCGGCAACGGCGCCAGCACCTTGGCGCCCGGCTGTGCACAGGCGGTCGAGATGATGGAAATCAATTCATCCGAACCATTGCCCAGCAGCACATCAAAACCCGGCGGCACGCCAAATTGCACGCACAGCTTGTTTTTCAGCAGCGTATAGGACGGCACCGGATAGCGATTCAGCTCAGCCGCTGCCAGATGCTGCCCCAGCGCCTGGCGCAAGGCCGGTGGCAAGAGATACGGGTTTTCCATTGCATCCAGCTTGACCATGCCGCGTGCATCCGGCACCGGATAAGCGGACAGTGCCCGGATATCGGCACGGATAATACGTTCAACCAGTGACTGATTCATTTGGCGTGGCTTCCAGCTCTGCTAGTCGTTGTTCAATCAGCGCGCAATACGCCGAATTCAGTTCAAAACCGACGAACTGCCGGTCGCAGCGGCGCGCTGCTACTGCGGTAGTGCCGCTGCCCATGAACGGATCCAGCACCACCCCGCCCGGCGGACAGGATGCCTTGATCATGCGCTCAACAATCTCCAGCGGCTTCTGGGTCGGGTGATCAGCGCGCTCTTTGTGTTCGCGATGCAAACGCGAGACGCTCCATACATCTTTCGGGTTGTATCCCATCTCCAGCCATTTGGCACCGACGAAAATCGAGCGCGAGCGGGCCTTCTTGGTCACGGCGTCATAGGGAATGCGAATTGCATCGAGATCGAAATAGTAATCCTTGGCCTTGGCAAAAAAACCCACCGTATCGTGGACCGATGAGTATTTGCGCGTGGTGCCACCCATTGACGGCACCCGGCGATCCCAGATGATTTCGTTGAGCATGGTCATGCGCTGCTTGAGCATCACGAAAATCTCGGGCGAGTAACGCCAGGTCAGGAAAATGTACAGACTGCCGTTCGGTTTCAGCTTGGGCAGCGCGGCGTCAATCCATTGCTCGGTCCAGCGCAGATAATCCTGCATGTCGAGCTTGTCGGAGTCGTTACCGTAATCCTTGCCCAATCCGTATGGCGGATCGGCGATCAGCAAGTCAATCGCGCCATCGGGAATACGCGCCAGTCCCTGCAGCGCATCTTCGCAATAGACTTGATTGCGCCAGCTCATGGCCGCGACGGTAACGCGATGTCGTTCATTTCAGCCGCAACTCTGCCGAGCGCGCGTGCGCTTGCAAGCCCTCGCCGTAGGCCAGCTCGGCGGCGATCTTGCCGAGTGTCTGGGCGCCGGCTTCACTGACCTGAATCATGCTGGAACGCTTTTGGAAATCGTAGACACCGAGTGGCGACGAAAAGCGCGCAGTGCGCGAAGTCGGCAACACGTGATTCGGTCCGGCACAATAATCGCCCAACGCTTCGGATGAAAAGCGGCCCAGGAACATGGCGCCGGCATGACGAATGCGGTCGGCCCACTGTTGCGGATTTTCGGTGGAAATTTCCAGATGCTCGGCCGCGATTGAATTGGCGATGTCGCACGCCTCTTCCATATCGCGCACCTTGATCAGTGCACCGCGATTCGTCAGCGACGTGCGAATCACATCCTTGCGCGGCATGCCATCCAGCAACTGATTGATGCTGGCTTCAACCCGGGCAATGTAACCAGCATCCGGGCACAGCAATATCGATTGTGCCAGCTCATCGTGTTCGGCTTGCGAAAACAGATCCATCGCGATCCAGTCAGGATCGGTGGTGCCGTCGCAGATCACCAGAATCTCGGACGGTCCGGCAATCATGTCGATGCCAACCGTGCCGAAGACGCGGCGCTTGGCGGCCGCCACGTATGCGTTCCCGGGACCGACGATCTTGTCTACCTGAGGAATGCTGGCAGTGCCATAGGCCAGCGCACCAACCGCTTGCGCACCGCCAATGGTAAATACCCGGTCAACGCCGGCAATCGCTGCCGCCGCCAACACCAATTCGTTTTGCACGCCGTCCGGCGTCGGCACCACCATGATGACTTCCTGCACCCCGGCCACTTTGGCGGGAATCGCATTCATCAATACCGACGACGGATAGGCGGCTTTGCCGCCCGGCACATAAATGCCGACGCGATCCAGCGGTGTGACTTTTTGACCCAGCACCGTGCCATCGGCTTCGGTGTAGAGAAAACCATCAGAGCCGCATTCCTTCTTTTGCCGCTCGTGATAAGCGCGCACCCGGTCGGCTGCCGTCTGCAATGCCTGACGACGTACCGGCGACAATTGCGCCAGTGCGGCCAGCAAGGCATCGCGTCCGATTTCCAGCGCCGTCACCGCAGCAACATCGAGCCGGTCAAAGCGCTTGGTGTACTCCAGCACGGCATCGTCGCCACGGGTTTTGACAGCGGCCAGAATCGCCGCCGCAGCGCGATCGATGGCTTCGTCTTCACTGGCTTCAAAAGCCAGCACGGCCGACAACTGCCGGTCAAAACCGGCGGTCGAGGAATCAAGTTTTCTGATGCTTATGCTCATGTTGTCACCTATGCCGCCTGCGAGGCTCTTTCGAAGGCTTCCAATATCGGTTGCAGACGTTCGCGCTTGAGTTTCAGCGCGGCCTGATTGACCACCAGACGCGATGAAATTTCCATGATGTGCTCGACTTCCACCAGCTTGTTGGCGCGCAAGGTGCCGCCGGTGCTGACCAGATCGACAATGGCGTCGGACAGGCCAACCAGCGGGCCCAGTTCCATCGAGCCATACAGCTTGATCAAGTCGACGTGCACACCCTTGGCCGCGAAATGCTCACGCGCGGTGTTGACATACTTGGTCACCACCCGCAGGCGCGCACCCTGGCGCACCGCGCTGGCGTAGTCGAAACCATCCTGCACCGCCACCGACAAACGGCACTTGGCGATATGCAGATCGATCGGCTGATACAGTCCTTCGCCGCCATGTTCCAGCAACACGTCCTTGCCCGCCACACCGAAATCGGCCGCGCCATATTGCACGTAGGTCGGCACGTCCGACGCCCGCACGATGATCACGCGCACGGCCGGATCGTTGGTTTGCAAAATCAGTTTGCGCGAGGTTTCCGGATCTTCGGTCACGACGATGCCGGCAGCTTTGAGCAGCGGCAGCGTTTCTTCAAAAATGCGGCCCTTGGAGAGCGCGAGGGTGAGTTGCTGGGTCATGGTTTTCAGTACAACAGATTATTTAACGCGTTCAATATCAGCACCGACCGACGACAACTTGACTTCCATCCGGTCGTAACCGCGGTCCAGATGGTAGATACGCTCGATCAGCGTTTCGCCTTGGGCGGCCAGACCGGCAATCACCAGTGAAGCCGACGCGCGCAAGTCGGTTGCCATCACCGGCGCGCCGATGAACTTGTCGACGCCGGTAATGATCGCGGTATTGCCTTCGATATCGATGGCAGCGCCGAGACGATTCAATTCCTGCACGTGCATGAAGCGATTTTCAAAAATCGTTTCGGTCACGCGGCTGGTGCCGTCAGCGATACAGTTGAGCGCCATGAATTGCGCCTGCATGTCGGTCGGGAAACCCGGATATTCGGTAGTACGGAAATTGACCGCTTTCGGCCGCGCCGCCATCTGCACGCGGATCCAGTCATCGCCGGAAGTCAGGATCACGCCGGCTTCGCGCAACTTGTCGAGCGCCGCATCAAGGAAGTTGCTGCGCGTATTCTTCAGTGTCACATCGCCGCCGACCGCTGCCACGGCGCACAGGAACGTACCGGTTTCAATACGGTCGGCAACTACGGCATGGCTGGCGCCGTGCAGTTTGTCCACGCCTTGCACCACCAGATGATCACTGCCGATGCCTTCGATCCTGGCGCCCATGGCGACCAGCAGATTGGCCAGGTCGGCCACTTCCGGTTCGCGCGCCGCATTTTCCAGCACCGTTTCGCCATCGGCCAATACTGCTGCCATCAGCAGGTTTTCGGTACCGGTGACGGTGATCATGTCAGTCACGATGCGGGCACCCTTGAGGCGCTTGGCCTTGGCATGAATGTAACCGGCTTCGATCGTGATCTCGGCGCCCATCGCCTGCAAACCCTTGATGTGCTGATCAACCGGCCGCGAACCGATGGCGCAGCCGCCCGGCAGCGATACCTTGGCTTCACCGAAACGCGCCAGCAATGGACCGAGTACCAGAATCGATGCGCGCATGGTCTTGACCAGCTCGTACGGTGCTTCCAGTTTGGTGATGTCGCCGCCGTTGAGGGTGACGCGGTCGCCGTCTTCAGTGACGCGCAAACCCATCTGCCGCATCAGCTTCAGGATGGTCGACACATCCTGCAAATGCGGAATGTTCGACAGTTGCAGATCATCGGCCGTCAGCAGACCTGCGCACAGAATCGGCAATGCCGCATTCTTGGCGCCGGAAATGGTGATTTCACCGGAGAGGCGCTTGCCGCCGCGAATTAAAAGCTTGTCCATTGAAAGTATCTGCCTTATTTCTGAAATTCTTCTGGGGTCAGCGTCTTCATCGACAGCGCATGAATTTCTTCACGCATGCGGTCGCCAAGCGCGGCATACACCAGTTGATGACGCTGGATCGGACGCTTGCCCGCAAACGCGGAAGAGACGATCACGGCAGTGAAATGCTGGCCATCGCCTTCAACTTCGACATGCGAACATTCAAGACCGGCAGCAATATAATTTTTTACGAGTTCGGGTGTGGGTAGCATCATGCGGCTCTTCACAAGGGTGAATCAATGCGCGCCGGAGCGCAACTTATAGCCACTCTTCAGCATGCGCACCGCAAGGGTCGACAACACGATGAAGAAGATGGCAACAATCGAGAAACTCAGCAACGGATCAATATCGGACTGGCCGAAAAAGCCGTAGCGGAAACCATCGATCATATAAAAAAACGGGTTGAAATGCGACACCGCCTGCCAGAACGGCGGCAGCGAGTGGATCGAATAAAAGACACCGGCCAGGAAGGTCAGCGGCACGATCAGGAAATTCTGGAACGCGGCCAGCTGGTCGAATTTTTCTGCCCAGATACCGGCGATCAGGCCCATCGTGCCGAGAATCGCTGCGCCCAGCAGCGCGAAGATCACAATCCACCATGGCGCGACAAAACTCAGGTGGCCGAACCATGCCGTCACGACAAACACCCCGGCGCCGACCAGCAAACCACGCACCACGGCCGCCAGCACATAGCCGCCGAACAGTTCCCAGTGCGACAGCGGCGTCAGCAACACGAACACCAGATTGCCGGTAATTTTGGATTGAATCAGCGACGATGAGCTGTTGGCGAATGCATTTTGCAACACGCTCATCATCACCAGCCCAGGCACCAGAAAGCCGGTGTATTGCACGCCCGGATAAACCTGTACGTGGTTTTCCAGCACATGGCCGAAGATCAGCAAATACAACATGGCCGTCATGATCGGCGCTGTCACGGTCTGTGTTGCGACCTTCCAGAAACGCAACACTTCCTTATAAAACAAAGTCTGAAAACCGGTCATTTGGCACCTTCCATGATCTGGATGAAAACATCTTCCAGATCGGCTTGCTGCAACTGCATGTCTTCAATCACCGCGCCCGCTTGCCGCAATTGCGACAGGATCGGTTCGACGTCGTTATAGTCAGTGACACGCAAGGTATATTTCAGACCGGACAACAATTCTTCCGGATGCGTCACCAGCGGCCGCAGACTGTCCGGCAGACTGCCCTGCTTCAGCCGCAGTACCAGTTGCGAACCGGAGATGCGGCGGATCAGCGCTTCCGTCGAATCGAGCGCCACCACCTTGCCGAACTTCAGCATGGCGATCCGGTTGCACAAGGCTTGCGCCTCTTCCAGATAGTGTGTGGTCAGGACAATCGTATGCCCTTCGCGATTGAGACGACCGACGAATTTCCACAAGGTTTGCCGCAACTCGACATCGACACCGGCGGTCGGCTCATCAAGGACAATCACCGGCGGCTTGTGCACCAGCGCCTGCGCCACCAGCACGCGGCGCTTCATGCCGCCCGACAGCGCGCGCATATTGGTATCGGCCTTGTTGGTCAGATCCAGGTTGTCCATCACCTCATCGATCCACTTGTCATTGTTCTTCAGGCCGAAGTAGCCTGATTGCATGCGCAAGGTTTCACGGACGGTAAAGAACGGATCGAACACCAGTTCTTGCGGCACCACACCGAGCTTGGTGCGGGCAGCGCGATAATCGTTGACGACATCATGCCCATGAATCGAGACCGAACCCGAGTCAGCGCGGTTCAGGCCGGCAATGATGGAAATCAATGTGGTTTTGCCGGCACCGTTAGGGCCGAGCAAGCCGAAAAACTCGCCTTCCTCAATGGAAAGCGAGACACCGCCCAGTGCCTGCAAGGACTGATAGCGTTTTTCGACGTTGTTAATCTGTAATGCAGCCATGGATTCGTTGGTGCGTTGTCTGGACGCAAGCCGGGAAATGGTTCATTGCACCGCTGGGCCTCTGGAGCAGCCTGTACGTGCGGCGAAACGTTTGATTATATGGGATTTCCGCGCTCAGGGTCGGAAAGGGGAAGACGAGTTGACTGCGATCAGTCGGCGCGAGGATCAGTGATGTCGGCTGGTGGCGAGAATTTGCGCATTGAGCAATGGCGTTACGCCGTACAGCTCGGCCAGACTTTGCAGATTGGCCGGCAGCGTACCGAAATCGAGCGTACGGCCGGCGGCCTTGGCTGCCCGCTGCCACGCCAGCAAGGTTGCTACCGCAGATGAATCGACGGTCGCGACCTCGCTCAGATCAATCGTTGCCTGACCGGCTGCGATTGCACGCAAACCGGCTTCCAGTATGGCACTGGCATTGTCCACGGTAAGCGATACGCTGGGCTTGAACATGAAGAGGTCGCGATCCTGAAATTATTTCTTGGCCGAAGAACGTGATGCCAGTTGCTTGTTCTTGTCTGTCAGCGTCTTGATCAGCCCATCGATGCCACCCTTGCTGATTTCGCTGGCGAAAGTACCCTTGTAGGCTTCGACCAGCCAGGCACCCATGACATTGACGTCAAACATTTTCCAGCCGGTTGGCAATTTTTCCAGACGATAGTTGAGCTGGATCGGCTCGCCGCGCGATTGAATCACTTGCGAGCGCACTTCCACTTCGGTATCGGCAGGATCTGCACGCAATGGCTTGAATTCGATCTTCTGATCGCGCACTTGCGACAAGGCACCCGAATAGGTGTAAATCAGCAGACTGCGGAATTGGGTGATCAGTTGCTTTTGCTGATCCGGAGTCGCCTGACGCCAGTAACGGCCAGCCGCCAGCGAAGTCATGCGTTCGAAGTCAACGTAAGGAATGATTTTCTGTTCCACCAGCGCAATGATCTGGCTGATGTTGCCGCTCTGAATGTCCTTGTCGTTCTTGGCCGCATCCAGTACTTCCTGGCTGATGCGCTTGACCAGTGCATCCGGTGCTTCCTGCGCCGATGCGGCACTGGCAAAGCTCAAGGCGGAGACCGACAGAACCACGGCGAGTAATTTAGTAAGCATTTTCATATTCTACTGATCCATTCATTAATAGCTGCTGCCACGACCAACCGCACCGGCACGCCACAGAATGCGGCATTAATGGATTATATGGCAAGTTTCGGACGGATACCCGTCACCTAAGTGGGGCCGTCCCGGCACAATTCAAGAGCCGGACGCCGCAGCGCCCGGCAAACATGTTCATGGCTTGACGACACTTTCCTTCATCGGTGCAGCAGAACCATCATCCTCATCGTCCTTGTGACGACCGGCGTTGATCTTGGCCTGACGGCTTTGCAAGTAGGTATCGCGCACGAAGTCATACTTGTCCAGCGCTACGTCTTCCAGCAGGTTCGAGGCATCCAGCAATTGCGCACGCTTGTCGATGATGCGGATGCCGGAACCGACGTTACGCCAGCCCACAGGCCGCTTGTAGCTCCACAGATCGCCGTAGAAGTCGGCCGGCAAAGCGGCGGTATCGCGCACGGTCGACGGTCCCAGTAACGGCAGCACAACGTAAGGACCCGAGCCTACGCCCCATTTGCCCAGTGTCTGGCCGAAATCCGAACGCTCCTTCGGCAGCCGTGCTTCGGTACCGATATCGAGCACACCACCGAGACCGAACGTGGTATTGATGGCAACCCGCATGAACGTGGAAACACCTGTTTCAATGCGGCCCTGCATGATTTGATTGACGGCCGACCACAGGTCGCCGATGTTGCCGAAGAAATTGCCGATACCGGTCTGTACAAAATTCGGCAAGACGAATTCGTAAGCCTGCGCGGCTGGCTTCAATGCCACCTGATCAACGGTGTCGTTGAAACTGAACATCGCGCGGTTGAAACCTTCCAACGGATCATTCGGATTATTTGTTGTTGCGCAACCACTAAGCGTGGCGACCAGCGCCAGCGTACCGATGCGAGCTGCGTATTTCATTGTGAATTATCCTTTCCCTCTGCCGCTTTGCTATAAAGAAACTGGCTGATCAGATTTTCCAACACAATCGCTGATTGTGTCATTGTGATCGTGTCACCTGCCGCCAGATTTTTGGTATCCCCACCCGGTTCAAGACCGATGTATTGCTCCCCCAGTAAACCGGAGGTCAGAATTTTTGCCGAGCTGTCTTTCGGAAACTGATACTGGCTGTTCAGATCCAGCGTGACGCGGGCCTGAAAGGTTTTGTCATCAAACGTGATGGTGCCGACCCGGCCCACCACCACACCGGCGCTCTTGACTGCGGCGCGCGGCTTGAGACCGCCAATATTGTCAAATTTGGTTTGCACTGCATATGTGGTCTGGCTGAGTGAAAACGAACTCATATTGCCGGCCTTCAACGCCAGAAAAACCAGCGCCGCAGCTCCCAGCAAGACAAACAACCCGACCCATGCGTCCAATGTTTTACGTTGCATACCCTGTCACCCTAACAATCAATTCTAAATTCGCGTTACCACTGCCACCGCCAGTTGCTTAGCTGAACATCAGCGCCGTCAGCAGGAAATCCAGCGCCAGCACCAGCAACGATGCAATAACGACAGTCCGGGTAGTAGCCCGTGCCACGCCTTCCGGCGTCGGTTTGGCTTCATAGCCCTGAAACAGTGCAACAAAAGTCACTGCAATCCCGAATACGACACTCTTGAGGACGCCATTGGCAATATCATTCCAGACATCCACCCCGCCCTGCATTTGCGACCAGAAAGCACCTTCATCGACACCGATCAGCTTCACGCCAACAATATACCCACCAAAAACCCCGACCGCACTGAAAATCGCTGCCAGCACCGGCATTGCCACCACACCGGCCCAAAACCGTGGCGCGATGACGCGTTGCAGCGGATCCACCGCCATCATCTCCATTGCCGCCAGTTGCTCACCGGCTTTCATCAGGCCGATTTCTGCCGTCAGCGAGGTGCCGGCACGGCCGGCGAACAGCAACGCGGTCACCACCGGGCCCA
Source organism: Herbaspirillum autotrophicum (assembly GCF_001189915.1). Classification (GTDB taxonomy): domain Bacteria; phylum Pseudomonadota; class Gammaproteobacteria; order Burkholderiales; family Burkholderiaceae_D; genus Herbaspirillum; species Herbaspirillum autotrophicum. The sequence continues at coordinate 13,435 of NZ_LFLS01000024.1, read as the reverse complement.
GTTCACGCGTCAGCGACAGCGCCACCAGCAAGCCCAGCGCCTGCTCCGAACCGTATTTGTTGAGCGTGTAATAACCTTGCAGCCCCAGCACGAAACCGACGAACAAGCCCGATACCGCAATGATGACCAGCGAATAATTGCCGATGAAGTGAATCTGATCGGTAATCAGTCGCGGCCGGCGCAGCAAGCCGCCCGAAGAACGAATGATGGTCCAGAACATGCGGGTGGCAAAACCGACACCGGCGACGAACTCACGCAGGCTGCGGCCGAAGTTGCTCAGAAAATTGACGATCATGAGCGACCTCCCAGTCCCAGATCATCCGCCAGCGACTTGCCGGGATAATGGAACGGCACCGGGCCGTCTGCCTCGGCATGCACAAACTGTTTTACATACGGATCAGCAGAAGCACGCATTTCTTCAGGCGTACCCTGAGCGACGATTTTTCCGTTCGACAGGAAATAGACGTAGTCGGCAATGCCGAACGATTCGTTGACGTCATGCGACACCAGAATCGAAGTCGAGCCGAGCGCATCATTGAGGCGACGAATCAGATTGGCCGTCACGCCCATGGAAATCGGGTCGAGTCCGGCAAACGGCTCGTCATACATGATCAGCGCCGGATCGAGCGCAATCGCGCGCGCCAATGCTACGCGCCGCGCCATGCCGCCGGAAATCTCGGCCGGCTTCAGTTGCGCCGCATTGCGCAAACCAACGGCATTGAGCTTGAGCAGAACCAGATCACGAATCAGGTCTTCGGACAAGTCTGTATGTTCGCGCAGCGGGAAGGCGACATTGTCGAATACCGTCATATCGGTAAACAAGGCGCCATTCTGAAACAGCATCCCCATCTTGCGGCGCAGCGCATACAAGCCGGCCGTATCGAGCGTGGGCACTTCCTGACCTTCGACGCTGACGCTGCCGCTCTGAGGCCGCAACTGGCCGCCGATGAGGCGCAGGATGGTGGTCTTGCCGGAGCCGGAGCCGCCCATGACTGCAATTACCTTGCCCTGTGGAAAATCCATGCGCAGGCCCGACAAGATCGGACGATCTCCATAACCAAAATGCAAATCGCGGATTTCTACGATGTTAGGCAAAGCGTGTACCGTTCGTTGTCAAAGGCGACATTGTAGAACAAAAACGATAATTGCCCCGCAGTACCGATAGAGTGTAGCAATAAGACAGCAAAATGCGATTTTAAGAGGAGCTGACGCCATTTTCGATTCACAAGCCGAAAAAAACCGTCTATGCCGCCCCGCTGCGCCCCTTCAAAATAGAAGCTCTGCCGCAAGCGACTTGCTACAATGGCGCTTTTGATTCAGAAAGATTCTGTCATGAGCCTCAAATGCGGCATCGTCGGCTTGCCGAACGTCGGTAAATCGACCCTGTTCAACGCCCTGACCAAAGCGGGTATCGCCGCCGAAAACTACCCATTCTGCACGATCGAACCCAACGTCGGCATGGTTGAAGTGCCGGATCCGCGCCTGCAGGCGCTGGCCGAGATCATCAATCCGGAACGTGTCGTTCCGGCAACAGTGGAATTCGTCGACATCGCCGGCCTGGTCGCCGGCGCCTCCAAGGGCGAAGGCCTGGGCAATCAGTTTCTGGCGCATATCCGCGAAACCGACGCCATCGTCAACGTCGTGCGCTGCTTTGAAGATCCGAACGTGATCCACGTTGCCGGCCGCATCAGCCCGCTGGACGATATTGAAGTGATTCAGACCGAACTGGCGCTGGCCGACCTGTCGGCAGTAGAAAAAGCCATTCACCGCGAAAACAAGAAGGCCCGTGCCGGCGACAAGGATGCCATCAAGTTGCTGGCCATCCTGGAACGCATCATGCCCTTCCTGAATGAAGCCAAGCCGGTGCGCGCCTGTGGCCTGGACGAAGAAGAACTGGCCCTGATCAAGCCGATGTGCCTGATTACCGCCAAGCCGGCCATGTTTGTCGGCAACGTCGCTGACGACGGCTTCAAGGACAATCCGCTGCTGGATCAGCTGACCAATTACGCGAAATCGCAAAATGCACCGGTGGTCGCCATCTGTGCCGCGCTGGAAGCTGAAATTGCTGACCTCGACGACGCTGACAAGGGCGCTTTCCTGGCCGACATGGGCATGGAAGAGCCGGGTCTGGATCGCCTGATCCGCGCCGGCTTCACACTGCTCGGCCTGCAAACCTACTTCACCGCCGGCGTCAAGGAAGTCCGCGCCTGGACCGTCGCGGTCGGCGCCACTGCACCACAGGCAGCAGGCGTGATTCACACCGACTTTGAACGCGGCTTCATTCGCGCCCAGACCATCGCCTATGATGATTTCATCAAGTACAAGGGTGAACAGGGTGCCAAGGATGCCGGCAAGATGCGCGCCGAAGGCAAGGAATACATCGTCAAGGACGGCGATGTGATGAATTTCCTGTTCAACGTTTAAGTCAGCGCATGAGCAAGAAAAAAGCTGTACAGGAAACACCGCCGGCCGGTGCTTCCGGACCCGCCGCGATACCCGAGATCCGCCCCGGGCAGTCGATCGAGCTGCTCAAGGAGCTGCACATTCTGACGCGTGACGGCAAGCTGAATCAGGATAGCCGCCGCAAGCTGAAGCAGGTCTATCACCTGTATCAGTTCATCGAGCCGTTGCTGCAAGAGGTGCGGCAACAGCACCCGGACGTGCAACTGGTGGATCACGGCGCCGGCAAATCCTATCTCGGCTTCATTTTGTACGACCTGTTCTTCAAGTCGCTGGATGGCGCGCCCAGAATCTACGGCATCGAAACCCGCGACGAGCTGGTGCAAAAGTCACGTGAACTGGCGGCCAGACTCGATTTTCCCGGGATGTCGTTCCTCAATCTGTCGGTAGTGCAATCGATCGAGTCGACCGAACTGCCGGCCGCCATCGATGTCGTGACCGCACTGCACGCCTGCGACACGGCCACCGATGACGCGATTCAGTTCGCGCTCAGGAAGCAGGCGCAGTTCATTGTGCTGGTGCCTTGCTGTCAGGCGGAAGTCGCCTCGGTACTGAACCGCAACAAGGGCAAATCGCTGGCCAAATCGTCGCTGACTGAAATCTGGCGTCATCCGCTGCATACCCGCGAGTTCGGCAGTCAGGTCACCAATGTGCTGCGCTGTCTGCAACTGGAAGCGCATGGCTATCAGGTCAGCGTGACGGAACTGGTGGGTTGGGAACATTCGATGAAAAACGAGCTGATCATCGCCCGCTTCAAGGACTTGCCGCGCAAACGGCCGACCGAACGTTTGCAGGAAGTATTGCAGACGCTGGGCCTGGAAGACATGCAATCGCGTTTTTTTGCAACGTTGTAAACAGCCCGTAACGACATTGGTATAAGCTGCGGGGTCGGTGGCAACTCGGCACGACGGGGGTAGTTCAGTTACAGGTACGGCGCGGCCCATCCCGCGTCAATCAAAATCGGCTGCAAGACCGGGAACAAGATGAACACAGGCGTCGCCGCGCTACGCGCAGAAAACCAGCAATTGCGATCAGAGTTGCATGAGCTGCTGGATCAGGCCCACATCAACCAGCAAATCATGCAGCGCCATCAGGCATTCGACTTGCGCCTGATTGCCTCCAGCGGTTTTCGTGAACTGATCGAAACCGTGTCGCTGACGATGGCCGATACCTTCAATCTGGAAATTGTCACCCTGACACTGATCGACAGCGATCATGCGATTCGCCGCATTTTGCATGAATTGCAAATCGGTCTTGATGAGTTTCCCAATCTGCTGTTTCTGGATGCACTGCCGGATAATGCGGCGCTGCCAGTCCGGCCGGCGCTGGGCGTATATCAGGCGCAGCAGCATCAGTTCATGTTCCCGACTTATCGCCCGTCCAGCGTTGCCTTGCTGCCGCTGAGCCGCCAGCACACGCTGATTGGCTATCTTGCCTTGGGCAGTGCGCATCAGGAACGCTTCAGCCAGCAACTGGCGACTGACTTTATCGAACGACTGGCTTCCATCGTCGCCATCTGCCTCGAAAACGTCATCAACAATGAACGTCTCAAACATATCGGCCTGACCGACCAGTTGACCGGCGTCAACAACCGCCGCTATCTGGAACAGCGCATGCAGGAAGAAATCAGCCGCGCGCAGCGGGACCGCTCGGCCTTGTCTTGCCTGTTCATCGATATCGACCATTTCAAGCGCGTCAACGACAGCTTCGGCCATCAATGCGGCGACGATGTATTGCGCGAGGTGGCCAGCAGAATCAAACAGGAATTGCGCCTGAGCGATTCGCTCGGACGTTTTGGCGGTGAAGAATTCGTGGTCTTGCTGACGCAAGCCACCTTGCAGGATGCCGCCCGCATCGGCGAACGGATACGCGCCAGCGTTGCACAACAGCAAATCCGCCTGAGCGGCAACGACGAGGTGTTGCAGATTACCGTTTCCATCGGCGTCGCCTCCCTGATGCCGCCCGAGCGCAACATCAATGCCACCGCCGCCAAGCAAGCCTTGCTCAAACAAGCCGACGATGCGCTCTACCGGGCCAAGGAAAGCGGCCGTAACCGGGTGATGCTGGCCGAACCGCTGGTCAGCGCCTGACGCATCTGCCGGCGCTCAATGCGCCGGTACCACGGCACGCTTGTCGCGAATCAGCCATGGCGCGGAAATGATCAGGACGCCACCGATCAAGTCCTGCGGACGCAATTCGGCAGTACCGATCAACCACGACGACAAAGCCGCCACAATGATTTCGAACAGCATCACTACTGCCGTGATGTTGGCCGGCAAGCGCGCCACGCCATACTGCAGACACAAATTGGAAATCAGGAACAGCACTGACCACAGCGCCAGAGTCGGCACCACGGCATGCGCGGGCGCGCTGGGCCAGGCAATGCTGCCGATCAGCGTCAGCAGCAAGCCCATGCCGCCAGCCATCAGCGCCCCGCCGCTCAACATGGCAATCGCGCGGGTGCCGTCCGAAACGCCATGCAGACGGCGCAGCAACACGTTATTGACTGCAAAACTGAAGCCGCCGAATATCGCCACCCAATCCGCCAGCCCGTGTGGCAGCGGCATGCCCACTTCGGGCTGATACAACACGATCATCGCCCCCGACAAGCCGACCACGATACGCGCCATGGCCGGCCGCGTAATCGGTTCGTGCAAGACCAGCCGCGCCAGAATCACTGCCCAGATCGGCATCAGATAAAACAGCAACACTACCCGCACCACATCGCCGAAAGCGACTGCGCCATTGAATGCACTGTTGGTGGCGCCGGCGGCAATTGCCACATACAGCAACTCCGGATGCTGACGCAATTCGCGCAATGCACCGCGCTTGACCCCGATCATTACCGCGCTGCAGCAGGCAAAAATGATGGACGTCGCCCATAACGGGTGAATGCCGTGCGCTTGCAGCGAGCGGAAGGCAATCCATGACAAACCCCACAGCGTGCTGTTGACAACCAAAGCACCTACTGCCGGCAGCGAAATACGTTGCATGAACAAGACTCAAAAAAAGAAAGCGACCGTCATTGTAATCGGGTCGCCTCTTTTAAGTTTTCACTCAACCAATACTCTATATAACAAAAAATCCATGCGTACCGTCCTTGCCCAATTGCTCAACCAGACCGAATTCCCAGTCAAGGTAACCCTGCATGGCAGCCACCGGGTTGTCGGTGCCCTCGTAGGGACGACGATAGCGGTCGATGCGCGGCGATGCCAGCGCTGTCTCGCCACTCTCCAGGGGCAAGCCGGCATTGACCCATGCCGCATTGCCCCCGTCCAGCAAAAATACCGGCGTTGACGACAAGCTGCGCACATCACCAATCACATACGCGGCCAGCAAGCTGCTGCCGCAGGTCAATACGTAGCGATCCGCCGGCGGCAATTGCTGCAACACGGTCGCCAGTTGCGAACGTAATGCAAAGCGGGCGCCGGGAATATGCCGGGCCACGTAATTGGCGCTGGTCGTGAAATCCAGAACCAGCGTGCGTATCGCCGTATCAGCGAGCCAGCCAGCGAGTACCTGCGGTGTGATTTTTTCTGCCGGCGGCGCAGGCGGCAAAGGCGGTTTTACCGACCCCGATTCGCTCAACGCTACCACCGCATCCAGCACATACACTTCCCAACCCATTTGTGCCAGCCACGATGCCGTCATGTTGGCGCGTACGCCGTCGGTATCGAACAGCACGATGCGCGCACCGCGTACCGGCGCATTCGATTCCGTTTCCTGAACCAACTGGCCGCCGGGTGATGACAAAAATCCTGGTACGTGTGCCGTCAGAAATTCTTCCGGGGTACGCACATCGAATTGATACGTGGTGCGATCCGTATCGGCGCGCAAGGCCTGCAACCCTTGCCAGTCAAGCCGCTTGACGCCGCTGCGTTCAGCCACGGCGCGCGCATCTGCGGCGGCCTGAGTTTGCGTGGCGGCATCAATCTCCTGCGGGAAGCGACGCGCCTGCCCTTTATCCAAAGTCTGTCCTGCCAGCGTCCAGCCAATGGTGCCGTTGCGCAAGGCATGCACCGTGTTCGGAATGCCGGCATTGAGCAACGACTGCGTACCGATAATGCTGCGGGTACGCCCGGCACAGTTGACGATCACCTGTGTCTCCGGTCGCGGCGCCAGCGCCCGCACCCGCAATACCAGTTCGGCACCGGGCACGCTGACCGAACCCGGAATATTCATGTTTTGATATTCATCGAAGCGACGCGCATCAAGCACCACCACATCCGCCTTCTGATCCAGCAAGGCTTGTACTTCCTGTGCCGACAGCGACGGCGTATGACGTTTGCTTTCCACCAGTTCACCAAACGATTTGCTCGGCACATTGACATCGCGGAACAATTCACCGCCGTCACGCTGCCAGCCGCTGACACCACCCTGCAATACGCTGACATCGGTGTAGCCCAACGTTTGCAGACGCTGCGCTGCCTGTTCGGCCAGGCCTTCGCCGTCATCGAGCACCACGATGCGGGTGGTGCGACGCGGAATGCGGGTCCAGGCATCCAGCTCCAGACGAGCAAATGGCAGATTGGCGGCAAACAACGGATGGGCTTCCGCATGCGGTGCTTCTTCACGCACGTCCAGCAAGGCAATCTCACGACGCGCAAGCAAATCTTCTTTGATCTGTTGGAAAGTACGGCTGGCAAACTTGGATGGTGAACTCATACTGCTGCAGACTCCGAAGACAAATCCCAGATGTTGGGCAAGGTTTGATTGGAATAACCGGAAATGAATAATTTGGGCGTACCGTCAGACTGATACACCGAACGTTTTACGGCACCGATATTGGCGCCATAGACGTGAATGCTGATGGACACCTGGTCGTCGTAAGCATTATGCACGCGATGGATATCATCGAGGCCGGCGAGGTTGGGCGACACCGCTTCCACCGTACCGGGCTCCAGCCGGATTGCCGTACCGTGGGCTTGCAATGCGCCGTCTTGCCAACGATACGGCTGCGCGTATTCAGCACCGCGCAACATGCCGATCAAACCCCACACGGTATGGTCATGCACCGGCGTCTGCTGGCCCGGCCCCCAGACAAAACTGACCACTGAAAAACGCTGCCGCGAATCGGCATGCAACAGATATTGCCGATAGCGCTCCGGATCGGGTTGTGCATACGCCGCCGGCAACCAATCATCAACCGCCACCAGATTCTGCAGCAAAGCAGAACCGTCGCGCAGAACGGCGGCTTCGTCGGTGTGCCGTTCCAGCACTTCGGCAAAGGACGTGACAAAATGACGCAAACGCTGCAAATTGGACATCATCAATCCTTTCACACTTGAGAGGCGTGCCGATTGCGCGGCACCGGCAAACCAAGCGTATCGCGCAAGGTCGTGCCCGGATATTCGCGGCGAAACACACCCATATTCTGTAATTCAGGAACCACACCGCTCAGAAAATCATCGGCACCGCCTGGCATGTAGGGCGGCAACACGACAAAGCCGTCACATGCCTGTTCTTTATACCACTGCGCCAGTTGCGTTGCCACTTCTGTCGCGGTACCCACCGGCGCAAAGAAGGAATGGCTTTCGGCATACCATTTGCCGACCTGCGCTACCGTCATGCCTTCGCTCACTGCCTTGCGGATCACAAATTCGAAACGTCCCTTGCTGCCGGTGATGCGATCATAAATATCCGGCATCGGCTGATCGAGTTCGTATTGCGACAGATCATGATTCATGCTGGCCGACATGAAGGTCAGTCCCGCCAGCGGCAACACCAGATCCTTCAATTCGCGGGCCCGGTCCTGCGCTTCTTTGGTAGTAGCGCCGATCACCGGCACCACGCCGGGCAATACTTTCAGATGTGCCGGATCGCGGCCAACCGCCAGTACCTGCGCCTTGAAAGTGCGATAAAACTCTTTGGCCTTTTCCAGTGACGGCTGCACGCCGAAGATCAGTTCGGCATTTTCGGCGGCAATCTTTTGAAAGTTGCCGGAGACGCCGGCCTGCACCAGCACCGGGTGGCCCTGCGGCGGTCGCGGCACATTCAGCGGGCCTTTGACATTGAACCACTTGCCGGCGTGATCGACGTAATGCACCTTGTCGCGATTGCCGTATATCCCGCTTTGCTTATCCAGAATTTCCCAGTCGCTTTCCCAACTGTCCCACAGCGCCTTGGCCAACACGATGAATTCGGCAGCTTTTTCATAACGCGGGTCATGTGCCAAATGTTGCGCCTTGCCGAAATTGCGCGCCTCGCCATCGCTGACGGAGGTCACCAGATTCCAGCCGGCCCGGCCCTGACTCAGATGATCGATATTGGCCAGCATGCGCGCGGCGGTATACGGCTCGGTATACGTCGCCGAGACCGTACCTGCCAGCCCGATTTTTTCAGTCGCGCCGGACAGCGCCGCCAGCAAGGTCAGCGGCTCGGCGTGTTGCGGTACCGGACGCCAACTGATGGTGGGCTTGAAACTGGATTCGAAAATATCATCGATGGCCAGCTTGTCGGCAATGAACAGCATGTCGATCTTGGCGCGTTCGGCCTTGCGCGCCAGATCCTTGTAAAAATTCCAGTCCAGCGGACGCACATAGCGCGCATCCGGATGGCGCCATCCACCCAGGTGACTGCCGGTCTCGGTGACATACAAAGCCAGGTGCATGGAACTCATGACAGCTTTACCGGAATCGACTGATTGAACGACAGATCGAAATAGGGCGCGATGTCGAACGGCTTGGGAATGACCTTCAGGCTGGCGTAGTACTCCACCAGCTTTTGCTGGTCGGCGACGATATTCTTGTCGATATGCACCGGCGTCATTTTTTCCATGTTGTAGGCATAGCGCGCCAGTTCCGGCGTGGCGCCAATCATCGGCGCCCATACTTTGGCGTATTGATCCAGATTGGCCAGCGCCCACAATCGCGCCTGCGCCACCCGTCGTACATAGTCGGCAATTTCCGCGCGCTTGCTGCTCAGCGATTCGGTGCGCGCAGTCTGATATGCCGTGTTGTTAACCAGCCCTTTGCCATCGACCAGAATGCGCGCGCCATTGTTGAGCACCGCACGGGCGACATAAATGGTCCAGATCGACCAGGCATCCACCGCGCCCGAGGTAAAGGCCGAGTATGCATCGGCCGGTTGCAGAAAATGAAAATCGACTTTATCGAGCGCTACGCCATGCCTGGTGAGCGCCGCCACCAACAACAAGTGACCGACACTGCCACGGGTCACGGCCACGCGCTTGCCGGCCAGATCGGCAACGGTCTTCAGCGGTGAATTCTGCGGCACGATGGTGGCAATACAGGATGGATCCGAACGATAAGCGGCGACAATGCGCGACGGATTGCCCGCCGCCAGCGAGAAAGTGGTGGCCGCGTCACCGCCGTAACCGATATCCAGTGCCCCGGCATTGAGTGCTTCCATCACCGGTGCCGCAACCGGGAACTGGACAAACTCAAGTTTGTAGGGCAGATCGTTGAGCAGACCCGCCGATTCCAGCAACGACTGGATGGTGCGCGTCTGATCGCCGACTTTCAGCACCACTTGCTTTTGCGCCCACGCTGCCAGTGGCAGGCTGGCGGCGACCGCGCCCGCCGCCAGAGTGCGCATGAAATTTCGGCGGGCGGCTTGCCGGGTATTGTGAGTCATATGTTGAACCGTGAAATGTTGAAATGAAAAGCCGCCTGTTTCAGGCGGCCGCACTCTGCTCTTGCTGACCTTGCTGATCATCCAGCGCGGCGATTTTTTGATGAATGGCAGGAATCAGATCTTTGCCATACGCGACGGCATCATTGATCGGATCGAAACCGCGAATGAGGAAAGTGTTGACGCCCAATCGATAATATTCGGCCAGCGCGTCGGCGACCTGCTCCGGTGTGCCGACCAGTGCAGTCGAATTCCAGCGCGCACCGGTCAGACTGGCGACGCCCATCCACAAGCGCTGGTCCAGCACATCACCACCCTGCGCGGCCTGCATCAGGCGTTGCGAACCAGCGTTCTGCGGCGCGTGATCCTTGAGCGCCAAACCATTCCTGAGGCGCATCTCGCGCACCCGCTCGCGAATCTCTTCGGCGCGTTGCCACGCTGCGGCTTCGGTATCTGCGACGATGGGACGGAACGACACGCTGACACCCGGCGCCCGGCCATGTCGCGCCGATACCGCCTGCACCTGGCGGATTTGCTGATCGACTTGCGCCAATGGTTCGCCCCAGGTCATGTAGACATCGGCATGCCGTCCGGCGACTTCCAGTGCCGCGGATGAAGAGCCGCCGAAATAGATGGGCACATGCGGTTGCTGACGTGTACGGACTACCGGCGATGCGCCGCGCAACCGGTAAAATTCGCCATCGAAATCCACCGGACCATCCGCAGTCCAGATGCGCTTGAGGATATCGAGGTATTCATCGGCACGGCGATAGCGACTATCGTGATCGAGAAAATCGCCGTCACGCTGCAAGTCGCTGTCTTCGCCGCCGGATACGATATTGATCGCCAGCCGGCCGTTGCTGAATTGATCCAGCGTGGCGATCTGACGCGCTGCCACTGCCGGCGCGATCACCCCCGGCCGGTGCGCCAGCAAGATGCCGATGCGTTCGGTGGCAGCCGCGGCAAACGAACTGACGATAAAACCATCGGCGGCATTGGTGAAATAGCCGACCAGCACATGGTCAAAGCCGGCGGCTTCATGGACTTGCGAGAAGCGGCGCACATAATCCGGCTGCACCAGATCGCTCCCCTGCGGCACATCCACTTCGGCGCTGGGGGTGGCGGTAATCATTCCTACGATACTGACCGGCATGGCCGCTCTCCTTTCATGGCAGGGTTATTTGGCAAAGGCCGGTGCGTATGAGCGGTCCAGAATTTTCTGTGTGTCGAAGCGCTGGGTGAAGACACCGGCCTTGAACAGGAAGTCAGCGGTATCCTGCGCATCCTTGGCAGCCTTGTCGTCAATCGGACCGACTGCCTGGCGCGCGGTGCTGAGCCAGCGGTAAGCGACGTCGCGATCAATGCTGGCGCGCTTGGCCCACAGGTCAGCATACTCATCAGTGTGGGTATCGACCCAGTGACGGGCAACAATCAGCCGCTTGAGAAAGTCTTCAATTTCGGGATGTTTTTCCTGTGCCGACTTTTCGTAGGCAGCCACAAAACTGAGTGCCGGCATCAAGCCTTTGGCAGTAATGATGGTGCGTGCCCCCTGCCGCAATTCCAGCGTGCTGACGAACGGCTCCCACAACGACACCGCATCGACCGAACCATTGGCCAGCGCAGTGGTGGCGTCAATCGGCATCAGGTAAGAATATTTGACGTAGTCGGCTGGCAAATTGGCATGTTCCAGCGCCCGCAAAATCAATTGCTGGCTCCAGGCGCCGCGCCATACGGCCACGGTTTTGCCTTTCAAATCCTGCACGTTGCGGATGTTGGAATTCTTGCCGACCTGAACGGCAACGCCATCCAGATTTTGACGCGATGTCGCGACCACCTTCACCGGCGCACCGCGTGCGGCCAGCGTCAGTAATCCTGAATCGCCGAGAAAGCCGATGTCGAGCGCGCCGCTAGTCAGGCTCTCGGCAATCGGTGCCGCAGCCTGAAAGCGTTTCCACTCAATCTTGTAGGGCAAATCCTTGAGCACCCCGGAGGCTTCCATCGACGCCTGAATGTTGTAGTAGTTCTGTTCACCGACCACCAGGGTCACCGGATCTTTGGCCTGGGCTGCCTGCACGCCGAAGGCGATCAGAAAGCCTGCTGCAATTTTTTTGAATGACATTGGACATTACCGAAAGGAGGAATGAAATGAGGATAAGCAAAACTTCTGCACCCTCTCGCTGACAACTCCGGCGTATGATATGCTTCGAATGATTATTCCAAAAATAAATAATTCATATATATAAACATTCTTTTTTTATATGAAACTAGAAGATATAGAAGCCTTCGTGGCGGTGGTTCAGCACACTTCATTGACGCAAGCAGCCCATACCTTGGGGCTGGCGCAGCCATTGGTATCGCGCCGGATTCAGAGTCTGGAAGAAACGCTTGGCGCCATGCTGCTGGATCGCAACAGCAAACCGTCGCGCCCGACCGCCATCGGCATGCGGGTGTATGCGCAATGCGTGTCAGTGCTGCGCGAAACGGCAGCGTTGCGAGATGTGGTGGCGACCGCCAAGCCGCAAGGCGAATTGCGTCTGGGCGTCACGCACTCGCTGGGAGACCACGGCATGGCCGGCATACTGGCATCGGTAGCGCAACGGTTCCCTGAGATGAAATTGCAAACCTGCACGGGCTGGAGCGCCGATCTGGTGAAACGGATTGCCGAAGGCCAGACCGATGCCGCCGCAGTGCTGTTTCCCTCGGGAAAACAGTTTCCGACGACGATCAACGCCGAAGACCTGGCACCGGCAGAGATCGTCTTGATTGCGAAAAAAGGAAGTTTGACGCGCAGCAGTTACAAACTGCGCGATCTGTATCAGCAAGGCTGGATCTTGAATCCCGACGGTTGCGGTTTGCGCGCGGCGTTGCACCGGGCATTACACGATCAGGGACTGCCATTCAATATCGCCTGCGATGCATTCGGCACCGATCTGCAACTGGAACTGGTAGCCAATGGCATGGGAATCGGGATAGTGCCGGCGGCCTTGATTCAGGGCAGCCGCCATGAAGCAGCCATCGATGTCCTCAAAGTCGGCGATTTCCGCCCGGCCATCCGCTTGTGGCTGGTGCATGCCGCCGCCATGGGCAACCTGACACTGCCGGTGCAATCATTTGGCGCGGCGGTGAAAAGCCGGTTTGATCAGCAAGCCGCCTGAAACGCCCCGTTTCAAGGAGCGCTTTTGGCCTCTGCCTGCAATTGTTCGTATTTGCTCATCAACTGTTCCTTGGTCTCGCGCCAGGCGGGATCAAACGGAATGCAACTGACCGGACATACCTGCTGACATTGCGGTTCATCGAAATGACCGACGCATTCAGTACATTTGTGCGGATCGATCTCATAGATCTGCGGCCCCATATAAATGGCGCCGTTCGGGCACTCCGG
>NZ_LFLS01000023.1 GCF_001189915.1 Herbaspirillum autotrophicum | reverse complement strand
AAGCACAAGGTGGTCAGCAACAATGAACCGGCGGCAAACCAGCTGCGGGCAATGACCAGCTTGCCGGTACGCTTGTAGAGCCAGTCAGAAATGCGACCGCCGAGCAACACCGTGATGCAGGCGCCGACCCATGGAATCATGCCGATGTACCACAGCGACGACAGGCTGAAATGGAATTCATCGCGCAGATATTTTGGCGTCCATGTCAGCAACATGAAGTTGACGTAAATGAAGGCGAAGTAACCGAGCGAATTGAACATCAGCGTACGGCTGCGGAAAAAACTGGTCCATGGCAAGGCTTCGGCATCAGTCGACGTCGCCTTGGCGGGTGCGCGGCCGGCCTGGATCAGTTCCAGTTCGGCGGCATTGACCTTGGGATGATCTTCCGGACGATTGGTATAGATGCGGGCGAACAAACCGATCAGCACCAGACCCAGCACGCCGAGAATCACATACATGCTGCGCCAGCTGCCGGTCAGCATCAGCAAGCCGACCGCTACCGGGGCCGTCAGCATCGCGCCCAGCGGGGTGCTCAGCAAGCCGATGGATACCGCAAAACCGCGTTCTTGCGGCGCGGCCCAGGCCGACATGGTTTTGTTGATGATGGAGTAAGCCGGACCCTCGGAAAACCCGAAGAACACCCGCACGATGGCAAAGCCGGTCAATGCCGAACCGCCAAACAGTGCCATGCCCAGATCGCCGGCCCACACCATGGCAATCGCAAACAGCGACCAGGCAATCCCGGCCACGATCCAGACCCGGCGCGATCCGACCCGGTCCGCCAGTGCGCCGCCGATGAGTGCGCCGAACATATAGCCGTAACCGAAGTAACCGAGTACGGCTCCCCAGCTGGCGCGGTCGAAGCCATATTGATCAATGATCTGGTCGGCAGAATAAGCAATCGCGCCACGATCAATGTAATTGACCAGCGCGATGATGACGATCAGGAAAAAGATGGTGAAGCGATAACGTGTCGCTTCCATTTGCTTGGGCATATTGTTGTCTCCATGGAAAGTTGACCGCTAACGGCAGAATTAACGGCCGGATTGGGCAAAACGGATTATATATTATATATAATGCACAATTACATCATTCTTTTTGGGAAAATTCCTCATGACGCGTCCTTCCGTTGCCATTGCCTCCCTCGGCGGTACTATCAGCATGACCGCAGCCAGCGCCGGCGCCGGCGTCACTCCTACGCTGGATGCCGCACAACTGGCAGCGGTGGTGCCGGGCCTGACGCAGGTTGCCGAGATCTCGGCCGAATCGTTGTTGCAATTGCCGAGTGCCTCCTTGTCGTTCGACCATTTGCTGGAATGTTTGCGTTGGGCTGAAGCCAAGGTCGACGCCGGCGCGGTCGGCGTGGTGCTGACCCAAGGCACCGATACGCTGGAAGAAACCGCATTCTTTCTCGATCTCTACTGGGACCGTCCGCAGCCGCTGATCCTGACCGGCGCCATGCGCACACCGGCGGCCGTCAGTGCTGACGGACCCGGCAATTTGCTGGCAGCGGTGCAAACCGCTATTGCACCGGGCAGTCGCGGTCGCGGTGTGCTGGTGGTGATGAACGATACGATTCATGCCGCGCGCTGGGTCAGCAAGGCGGATGCCTTGTCGCTGCACGCGTTTGTATCACCCGACGGCGGCGCTGCAGGGCGTCTGGTGGAAGGGCGGCCAGGGTATTTTCACGGGCCGGCGAAACGGCCGGTGATTGGCCGGCCGCAAGTACATACGGTACGCGTAGCCATGGTGGAAGCGCTGTTGAGCGACGATGGTGAACTGGCGGAACTGGCCGTGCAGGCAGGCTACGACGCTGTGGTTGTCGCCGCACAAGGCGCCGGCCATGTGTCGTTTGCCTTTGCCGAGCGCATCAGTCGTATCGGCAACACGGTTCCGGTGGTCATAGCGTCCCGAACCGGCGGCGGCTCCACGGCAGAACACACGTATGGATTCGTCGGTGCCGAAATCGATCTGGCGGCGCGCGGCGCATTACTGGCTGGCTGGTTGTCGCCACGCAAGGCGCGCCTGTTGCTGCGGGCCTTGCTGGCCGCAGGGATGCCGCGTGCGGAGTTGGGGGAACGGCTGAAGAAATGGGGTAAACTACCCGACTTCATTCCAGATGCAGCAGCAGGTCATTGAAAACGCCAACAACCAACCCGTCACCGGAATCAGCCAAGCCTTCGCGTCGTCCGCGCACCGCGTATCAATACGCGGTGCAGACCTTGCGTACCGATATCCTGCAAGGACGTCTGGCTGCGGGTGAACACTTGCGCCAGGACGACCTCGCCAGGCGGCTGGAAGTCAGCACTACGCCGATCCGGGAAGCCTTGCGCACGCTGATTTCCGAAGGACTGGTGTTTTTCGATGCTCATCGCGGTGCGGTGGTGCGTGGATTGACGCTGGGCGATGTCGAGGAAATCTATCGTTTGCGCAAGGTGCTGGAACCGATGATGGTGACCGAAGCCATGGCCAGCATTGGTGACGCCGATCTCGCAGCGGCGGAAAAACTGCATCACGAAATGCTGGCAACCGCAGATGTCGCGCAATGGACCGAAGCCAACCTGGCATTTCACGCCGCATTGTGGGAGTCGCAAGCACAAACGCGGCTGGCGCGGCTGGTAGAGTCGCTGCGCGATTCGTCCGGCCCCTATATCTCACTGTCGTTGTATGTCAGCCCTGACCACATCGAACGCAGCAATACCGAGCATGCGCAATTGCTGGCCTGCTACAAAAACCGTGATGTCGGCCAAGCGATACAGCACACCATCGAACACCTTGACGGCACCTTGCGCATCATCGTGCAATCGATAGGCAAGAGCTGAGCGGCGGAAACCTGCGCTTGCCCGGCGGGTACTGAAAACAGCGATGTTGTCGCTTTGCCATTTTCTCTGATGCCTGCATTTCCCGAAATGTCCAAACAACACAATTTTGCCGCACGGAAAATAAGTGCTTTACACAAATAGAGCGCCTGCGCATACTCGCATTTCGTATTGATATAAAAATTCAAACCTGTTTTTTTCAACCAGAAAAAGAATCAGAACAAAGTGACCGGAGTCCTTCCGGTTGTTTGTGAATAAAAACGCAGCAAGACAAATCAAACCGTTCAGGGGATTTCGATGCGTATCAATATGCCTGTCACCAATCACGAACATCAGTTGCGGGATACTGAATCAATCGTCTCCAAGACCGATCTCAGCGGCAACATCAGTTACGTCAATCCCTATTTTGTAGAAGTCAGCGGCTTCACCGAGCAAGAACTGATCGGTGCGCCGCAGAATATCGTGCGCCATCCGGACATGCCGACCGAGGCATTTGCCGACTTATGGAAGACACTCAAGTCCGGCATGCCGTGGACCGGAATGGTGAAAAACCGCTGCAAGAACGGCGACTACTATTGGGTATTGGCCAATGTCACGCCGATTCGCGATGGCGGTCAGCCCGTCGGTTACATGTCGGTGCGCACCACGCCGAGCCGTCAGCAAGTCGCGGCAGCCGAAGAAATTTACCGTCGCTTCCGCGAGAAAAAAGCCCGCGGGCTGGCGATCAAACAGGGACAGGTGGTCAGCACCGGTGTGCTCGGCAAGCTGGCGGCATTGCGCGATATACCGCTGCAAATACGCATCGCGCTGATGATGGGGGCGGTGATCGTGATGATGCTGGCGATCGGGGCGCTGGCCATCGTCGAGCAGGCCGCAGCAATACCCGGACAACGGCACTGGATTGCGGGCCTGACCGGATTGGCAATCATGGTCGTACTGTATTTCTGGTATGCCTTGCGGGCCTCAATCGTGCAGCCGCTCAAGCTGGCGACGGAAGTGTCGCGTGCCATTGCCGGCGGCGACCTGTCGACCAAATTTGATTCCAGCCGGGGCGGCGACATGGGACAACTGCTGCGCGCCTTGCAGCAGATGAGCGTCAATCTGGTCGCCATCATCGGCGATGTGCGGGCCAATGTCGATTCGATCCAGACCGCCACCCGCGATATCGCCAGTGGCAATATGGATCTGTCCGGCCGTACTGAAGCGCAAGCTTCCAGTTTGCAGCAAACGGCATCGAGCATGGGCCAACTGGCCTCGACCGTGAAGCAGAATGCCGACAATGCAACGCAAGCCAATGAATTTGCTACGTCTGCTTCGACGGTCGCGGTGGCCGGCGGCGATGTGGTCACGCAGGTGACAACGACGATGGGCGAGATCAGCGACTCGGCCAGACGCATTGTCGATATCATCAGTCTGATCGACGGCATCGCGTTTCAGACCAACATCCTGGCGCTCAATGCGGCAGTTGAAGCAGCCCGCGCCGGCGAGCAAGGACGCGGTTTCGCGGTGGTCGCCAGCGAAGTGCGCAGTCTGGCGCAGCGTTCGGCATCTGCCGCCAAGGAAATCAAGACGCTGATCGATACCTCGGTCAACAAGGTGGATACCGGTGTGAAGCTGGTGAACGAAGCGGGCACCACGATGGGAGAAATCGTGACGTCGGTCAAGCGCGTGACCACCATCATGAGTGATATTTCGGCGGCATCGCATGAGCAACGCACCGGTATTGATCAGGTCAATCAGGCGGTTTCCAAGATGGATGAAGTAACGCAGCAAAATGCTGCGCTGGTAGAGCAAGCCGCTGCGGCGGCAGCCAGTCTGAAAGAGCAGGCGCTGAAATTGTCGCAGGCGGTAAGTATTTTCAAACTGACGGCAAGCACCCGGCCAGCGAGCGCGTCGCAGCCGGCGTCTGGCAACAGCGGGAATCCGGGCCGCAAGAAATGAGGGAATAGTTGCCGGTGTCAGTGCCGGGAGGGGCGATACGAAAAGCTGCGGTATTTGGTGCGCAGCATTTCTGTATCCGGGGAGGGACTTGAATAATCCCGCCGTGGTCCGTCGATTCCCTCTACAATTCTCGTCATGACTACCATTCTCGATATTGAACGCGCCGCTGAGCGCCTGCACGGACAACTGCTGGACACGCCATGCGTCGAGTCGCGCACGCTGTCCGAAATTGTCGGTGCGCAGATCTTTCTGAAATTTGAAAATCTTCAATTTACGGCATCGTTCAAGGAACGTGGTGCCTGCAACAAGCTGGTGGACCTGGCTGCTGCCGGCACGCGCGGCGTGATCGCCATGTCGGCCGGCAATCATGCTCAGGGCGTGGCATACCATGCGCAGCGGCTGGGTTTGCGCGCGGTCATCGTCATGCCGCGCTTTACCCCCGGGGTGAAGATCGAACGGACCCGCGGCTTTGGTGCGGAAGTGATCCTGTTTGGCGATACATTGGACGCGGCGCGTGCGCATGCACTGGAACTGGCAGAGCGCGACCATCTGACCTTTGTTCATCCCTACGATGATGAAGCCATCATTGCCGGGCAGGGCACGGTGGCACTGGAAATGCTGGCGGCAGTGCCGGATCTGGATATGCTGGTGGTGGCCGTCGGCGGTGGCGGATTGATTGCCGGCATGGCGGTTGCCGCGCGTGCCCGCAAGCCCGATATCGAAATCATCGGCGTGCAGACCACGCGCTTTCCGGCCATGGTCAATGCGGTGCAGGGCACCACGCATCCGCAAGGCACCAGCACCATCGCCGAAGGGATTGCCGTCGGCACGCCGGGCGTGCTGACGCGCGACATCATTGCGCGGGAAGTCAGCGATCTGCTGCTGGTCGATGAAGGCGATATCGAGCAGGCAGTGCTGATGTTGCTGGAAATCGAAAAGACGCTGGTCGAAGGTGCCGGTGCTGCCGGACTGGCGGCATTGCTGCGGCATCCGGAACGTTTCCGTGGCAAACGCATTGGACTGGTCCTGTCAGGCGGCAATATCGATCCGCTGTTGCTGGCAGCGATCATCGAACGCGGCATGGTACGGGCAGGGCGACTGGCGCGCTTGCGCGTGAGTTCACGCGATGTGCCGGGCATGCTGGCCAAGATCACGGCGACGGTGGCGGAAGCCGGTGCCAATATCGATGAAGTGCATCACCAGCGCGCGTTCACCATGCTGGCGGCACAGAATGTCGAGATCGAACTGGTCTTGCAGACCCGTGGCCGGCCACATCTGGCGGCGGTACTCGAGGCGTTGCGGCAAGCCGGTTTTGATGCCGAGGAACAGCACTGAAGCAGGAACCGGTGGCGGTCTACCAGCGATAGCGCGCAGTCGCCAGCACTGAGCGACTGTCGCCATAGCGGCATTGTGAGCGGTTTTCACAGCCGGCCACATAGGTACGATCAAACACGTTGCTGCCCGTCAGAGAAAATTGCCAGTGCTGCAAGTCATAGCGCAACGCTGCATCAAGCAAGGCATACGCGGGGATGCGCAAACCATTATCCGCATCGCCCGCAGCCTGACCGACATAGCGGATGCCGGTACCCAGCGTCAGGCCGGACAGTTTTCCGCTGCGCCACCGGTAGTCGGCCCACAGTGTTCCCATCTGTCGTGGCCGCGGCACGTCGACCGGCCATTTGCCGACCAACTGCGGTTCATCCGAACGCAGATTGTTGATATTCTGCCGCGTATAGCTGGCGCGTAAATCCAGGTTGTTGCCGAACCTGGCGCTGGCTTCCAGTTCCAGCCCGCGCATGCGTACCTCGCCCGGTTGTACATCTTGCTTCTTGTCCCTCACATTGGTCACCAGATCTCTTTGCCTGATTTCATACAGCGAGGCACTGAATTGCAGCTTGCTGTTGTCCGGCGTGTATTTGATGCCGGTTTCAATCTGTTTGCCCAAAGTCGGCGTAAGGACATGTTGCGGTACGCTGTTGAACATCGGCGAAAACGACGTGGCGTAACTCATGTAAATGGCCAATCCGCTGACGGCAATATAGGCCAGTCCGGCGCGCACGGAATAGGCGAAATCCTTCTGCTTGAGCTGGTAGGTTTCGGCATCCCTGAATGGCCGGCTGTCGGCTTTGCTATAGGTCCAGTCGCGGCGCATGCCGAAGGTACCGCGCCAGTGTTTGCCGAACCCGATCTGATCCTGCAGATAAAGGGCGAGCTGGGTTCTGGCCTGGCGAAAATCTTCGGTATTGCGGGAAAGGAAATGTCGCATATCGGTCGGCGGATAGCTCGGCTGGTAAAGATCGAATCGACCCGGGGTAACCGCGTAGCGTTTCTGATACTGATAATTGAAACGGGAAAATTCAACACCCGCGAGCATCAGATGGGATAACCCGGCCGTATTGAAACGGGCCTGCAATTGTGTGTCTGTGCCGCTGATCCGATAGGCGAAACGGTGAATGCTCATCTCGCGTTGTATTGTTCCGGGATATTGCGGATCGGGATACTGCCCGGTTGTTGCATAGGTGGCCCGTTCATCAACGATCATGTGACTGTTGCGGATATCCTGGCGCATGCTCCAGGTATCGTTGAACTTGTGGGTCATTTGATAGTTCAAGGCGTATTGCCGTTTATCGTAATCATCGAAATCGGGTGCGCCGGTGAAGAGCGAGCGGGGAATTTTTCCGTTCGGGTTGGGCAACAAGGTACCCGATGCAGGAAAGTAGCGTTCTCTGGAATTGCCATGGTCATGCAGATATTCGGCGCGGAGATTGATACGGGTATTGGTATTTGGTATCCAACTAAGCGCCGGCGCAAACAGCAGGCGGCGATCCCGGTGCGGCCCGGTTGACAGTCTGGCTTCCTGCGACAACGCCACCATCCGGTATAACCAATTCTTTTCTTCATCCAGCGGTCCGCTGAAATCGGCGGCCAGCTGGCGATGGGCCCGGGTGCCAAGTTGCAGTTGCAATTCGCGTTGCAGTGTGGCGGTCGGCAGTTTGGATATCATGTACACCGTACCGCCGGGATCGCCGGCACCGTACAACACCGAGGCTGGCCCGCGCATCACTTCGATGCGCTCCAGTTGATACGGCGCCACGCGCCAGTCGACCGGGAGCTGCATGCCGTCAAGCCGCGCCGATGGCATCGCGCCGCGTATTGCGGTCAGCCGAAAGTCGGTGTTGGCATTGCTGCCGTAGGAAGAAATGCCCGCGCTGTAACGCAGTGCTTCATTGATGCTTTGCGCACCCTGCGCGTCGTACTGTTGGTGCGGGATCACGCTCAGCGATTGCGGCAAATCAAGCAAGCGGGTATCGGTCTTGGTGCCGCTGTTGCTGCGCTGATTGTCAGGGACCGGCAGATGATCGTGGTCGACCGGTGGCGATTTCGGTTCACGCTCGGCGCGAATGGTGACGATTGGCAGCGAATGCGATTCCACCATCTGGACGGTGAAGGTATTGGCGGTCTGTTCTTTTGCCGTCAGGCCGCTTCCCGACAGCAAGCGAGCAAGTGCTTCCTTGACGGTGAACACACCGCGCAATCGGCGACTGTGCAACCGGGAAGCGATGTCGCTGGCAAACAGAATCTGGATTCCTGACTGTCTGGCCAGCGCATTGAGGGCCTGATCGAGCGGTTTCGGTGCAATGTCCCAGGCGATTTTCGTGGCATGCGCGTAGTTCGTCGCCGCCAGTAACATGGTGGCTCCCAACAGTGCCAGTTTCGGCGGCCGGGTACGGAACGCGGATGCCGTGAGATGACGCGGTGCATGTTTCATGCTGTTCTCCTTGAAATAGGTGTTCATGGAGAAAGCCGACATGGCATCGCGTTTACCCAACCCGGCTGCAATTTTTGCGGCGCCGGGTGGCGGCGTTATTTCAATTCAGCGGGCGGCGACATGAATGGTGCCGCTGGTGTCGCGGCGCAGGGTTACCGGCAAGATCGTCGGCAACAAATCCAGTACTGCTTCGGCATGCGTGGCGTCAAACATGCCGGACACCAGCAACTCGCCGAGCGCCGGATCGTCGAGACTGATGGTATGGCGGCTGTAGCGTTGCACTTCCTGTAATGCATCGCGCAAAGGCACCCGATCAAAAACCAGTTTGCCGTTTTGCCAGGAACTCGTTCTGGCCGCATCGACCAGCCGGACCGGCGTAAACGCACCGGCATGCGCGACAACTTGCTGGCCCGGTCCGAGTTCGGTGTTGCCGCCCGCTCCCGAGACTTTTACCCGGCCTCGCAGCACCGTGACATGCACCGCATCGGCATGACGCCATACTTCAAACCGGGTACCGAGCACATGCACTTTGGTATGCGCGGCTCTGACCTGGAATGGACGCCAGCGTTCGCTGGTGACATCAAACAAGACCTGGCCGCGCTGCAGATCGACATCGCGTGAGCGCAGATGCCAGCTGATGCGCATTGCGGTGTCGGTATTGAGGCTGACCTGACTGCCGTCGGCGAGCCGGAATTGCTGTTGTTCGCCGATGGCCGTGGCGAATTGCTCACTGCGATAGGCCGGGTCGAGCCAGACCAATCCGGCGGCCAGAAGGCACAACGCCAGTCCGGCGATTGCCGGGCGGCGTGATTTCTTTTGCGGTGGTAACGGGAAACGTTCCTGCAATGCATGCCGATACAGCGCGATAGTGTGTTCCTCGGCGGCGAACTGATCGTCGCCCGCGATGCGGTCAGGATTCATGTGGCGACCCTCGTTGCAGCCGTTGCCGGCAAGCCGTCATGGCGACGCGCAAATGTTTTTCCACCATCTGCCGCGAGATATTGAGCCGGGCCGCAACTTCGGCTTGCGGCAACTGGTGAATCTTGTGCATGACGAAAACTTCGCGACAACGGGGAGGCAGATTTTCAATCAATGAAATCAGCTGGTCAAGTTCCTGGCTGGATTGCAGCGACTGTTCCGGCGTTGGCATCGGCGAAGCGTGGTCTGGCAGATCGGCGACATACTCGATACGCAATTGCTGCCGTGCCTCATGCCGATAGCGGTCAATGGCAAGGTGGGTCGAGACCCGGCGCAGAAAAGCGAACGGTGTTCGCACGGTGATTTTCGGAGGACGTTCCAGCAATTGCACACAGACATCCTGCATCACGTCACGGGCAAAGTTCTTGTCTCCGAAACGGCGGTACAGGCGCTCCGTCAGCTCGTCATAATGACGAAGCAGTGCCTGAATCAACATCGGTAAGGAAGAGTTGCGCGGCAAAATTATGCGAAGGCAATGTGCATGGAGCCGCGAAGTATAAATAGAATAAATTCTTTCTCAATAGTAATTTTTCGATAGTTTGGCGTTATCTTTTTTCCGCCTGCATTGCGCCGATCACCGCCGGCGCGGACCTCCGATGGTGTGTTACCGATATCGGCAAAAACACGGGTGTTGTTTCGTCAGCAGCGAGTGCCATTGAAATTTTTCTATTATTTTCGGGAAAATAGGGGGGCGTGCTTCGGCTTTTCGATGAGCAAATCCCGATTCCGCTTTTGATCGCGCGCATGTCAATTCGCGAGAGGCCTTTGTCCGCCGCAGTCGGGGCGATGCCGGAGATTGTTCGGGGCGTTATTTTGCGAGGCTGAAGTCAAATTACTCGTAGGTAAAACGCGTATTGCAATGCGGCAATATTTCGCGATATAACATGAGCCTCCGGCTTCATTCGAACGTCGCTCCAACCCATCGGGGCCAGTGCAGTGCGGCCGACCTGTGCAGCGCCGATGCGCAGCATGCAGCCTCAGCCGGACCAGCATGATCTTGCACCCTGCGTGTCGATGTCGCTCTCTGAGCCAAGCCAAAAGAGGACCAGCAACATGAACATATTTGCAAGAGACAATCTGTCGAGGCCGGTGCTGCTGGCTTGCATCGTGTTTCTCGCGACGGGCTACGCGTTGTATCTCGGCGCGTTGTGGTTCTCGCCCCCGCGCTGGGGACGAGACCTGGTGGCCTGGTGCATGCCGGTGGTCAAGGCGCTGGACTCTGCCGAACGCGTCGGTATCATCAGTGGCCGCGATCCGTTTCCGGCGCAAGTGGTCATTCTGTATTGTGCTCTTGGCTCGATATTGTTGATTGCCTGGTGCCTGTTCTGGTTCGGCTATAGTCGTCAGGCCCGGGAAGTTTCCTTGATGCCTTATCTGGATCAGGACAGGAATGGTGCTTCATTCAGGATCGAATGGTTGTTTTGCGGTATTGCCGGCGGCATGTTGTTTACGTTCTGTCTCTATGTTTTCTTCTGGTTTTCCGCGCCCCGCGTTACCTGGCACGATCATACTTTCCATGCGCCTACGCTGAGCGCCGCCAGCCTGTTGCTGATCGGCGCCACGTTCCTGTCCGTGGCTACCGCAATTTCCCCGCTCGGCATATATATTTCGTTATCACGTCCCTCGGTCCCCAAAGAACCCTGTTGAAAAATCGCGTGGCACCATGCCGTTGACCGGCGCGATGGCCGTCTTGACTTTGACCGCATCTCGACTAGATTGAAAGCTTGGGCGCGGAAGGCACGCTGCTTGATTTGCTCCAGGAGGAGTGTGGAAATGAATATTGCAGCATCGACATCCGGACATCGATCCTGGATTCCGCCTGTCAGCATTGAGCGACGCAATCGCACGCTTACCGTTCTGACATTGATCGAACTGGATCCGCGCGAGGTCGTCGACGGTATCCCTGTCGAGGCCGGTTTTCTGACCGCAGACATCCTGTCTGCCGGCCCCATGCGAGAAACCTGCCCGCACTGTTCCGGTGTTGCACTGGAATTGATTTTGCGCCGGCGTCAGGTAAAACGCTCACATCTGCTTTGTCCGCACTGCACCCGTTGTTACGACGCACTATACGAAAACGGCATGACGGCACTGGTTCTGGGCTGATCTGCCGCAACCGGTGCATAACCGGATAGCGGCAGGATTCCTCTGTATGGCTGCCATCTGAAGGACATGCGGCACATATCGCCGCAGCATGGCCTCGCAGCAACCTCACCGATTCAACTCAGGCCGGCGGCTGTACCGACAATACGCGCAGCGACAGACTGCGCACGCCCGGCACTTGCCACGCGATGGTTTGGCCCGGCGATAATCCCAGCAAGGCGCTGCCAACCGGCGCCAATACCGATACGGCATCGGGGCTGCCGGCTTCCTGTGGATAGACCAGCGTCAGACTGAATTCCTGCTTGCTCACATCATCGATGAAACGCACGGTCGAATGCATTGCCACGACGTCTGCCGGCATGTCGGCGACATCCACTACATTGGCGCGGTCCAGTTCGCTTTGCAAAGCGGCAATGCCCGGCAATTTGCGATAGGCCGGCATGTCCAGCAGTGCTTCGATTTTTTGAAAATCCGCAACCGAGACGGTGATTGGCGGCGGAATGGCGGTTTGTTGCGATGCTTGTTGTGACATGGAAGCTCCTGTTGGCTGTAGTAAAGCCCGGCAGGCGGCAATAAAAAACCCGCCTGGAAAGGGCGGGTTGAAATAACTCCTGA
Source organism: Herbaspirillum autotrophicum (assembly GCF_001189915.1). Lineage (GTDB taxonomy): Bacteria > Pseudomonadota > Gammaproteobacteria > Burkholderiales > Burkholderiaceae_D > Herbaspirillum > Herbaspirillum autotrophicum. The sequence continues at coordinate 75,678 of NZ_LFLS01000023.1, read as the reverse complement.
AGACGTTAGCTCACCCACCACCCGCAAGGGGTGACGGACATCAGTGCCGGAGACGTGTTCAGGATCATATTCATGCGAGCAAGGATGGACTAGTTGCCAGTATCTGTCAAACCTGCGGCCGGGCCGGGTCGATCTCTCAACGTCCGCAGATCGCATGGCAGCGCGTTGGTGCTTGCCGCAGTGGAAAAAAATCTATCAAGAACCAGCGGTAAATGTCGTTAACTGCGGTATTCAGCATCCGCCGCAGTGCGGAGCCAACCCTCAATAGAAGCGAGCATCATGCATAAGTTATCGTTAAAGCAACAACTGTGGTTGCCTTTGATATTTTCCTTGTTGGGATTATTGGCGTTGTCGGTCTGGCACGCATTTCAGACGCGCGATTTGCAAATTGCCGAGCGCCGCCATGCATTGCTGGACATCACTGAAATGTCGTATTCCTTGCTGACCGGTTACGACAAGCAGGTAGCGGCAGGAAAAATGACATTGGAAGAAGCCAAACGTACCGCGATCGAGCGCGTCAGCGATCAGCGTTATTCAGGCAATGGTTACATCACGCTGGTCGGCGCCGATTCGGTGGTGATCATGCATCCGATCAATCCCAAACTGAACGGCAAGCAAATGGGGGACTTCAAGGATGCCAAGGGCGGCGAGCTGTACAAAATCATTGCCTCCATCGGCAGTTCTCCGGCCGGTGAGGGGTATCTGCAATACTGGTGGCCGAAGCCGGGCGAGCAGGCGGCCAGCCCCAAGATGGGATTCGTGAAACGCTTCAAGCCATGGAACTGGGATTTTATCGCCAGCGTTTATGAGGACGATATCCAGGCCGATTTCCAGCGTGCGCTGTTGCGTTCGGCATTGGTATTGCTGGTGCTGGGAGCTTTGATTTCCTTGTTTGCGGCAGCGGTTGTGCGGCGCATTTTTCATTCTATCGGCGGTGAGCCGGCCGAAGCCGCTGCAATTGCACGCAAGATTGCCGCCGGGGATCTGACTGGTCAGGTGGCATTGCGCCAGGGCGACACCGGCAGTCTGGTGGCCGCGATTGCCTATACCAAGGAACGCCTGATCTCGACGGTGCAAGGTATTCAGCAAGCCACGGATTCCATCAAGCAATCGGTGGATGAAATCGCCGTCGGCAATATGGATTTGTCGAACCGCACTGAACAGCAAGCCGGTTCGCTGGAGGAGACGGCGTCCGCGATGGAACAGTTGACTTCGACCGTCAAGCAAAATGCCGACAATGCGCGTCAGGCCAACCAACTGGCGGTATCGGCATCGGAAGTGGCGCAGCAGGGCGGCACGGTAGTCGGGCAAGTGGTCGACACCATGGAAGCAATCAATACCTCATCGAAGAAAATCGTCGACATCATCAGCGTGATCGACGGCATTGCTTTTCAAACCAACATTCTGGCGTTGAATGCCGCCGTCGAAGCGGCGCGTGCCGGTGAGCAAGGCCGCGGCTTTGCGGTGGTGGCATCGGAAGTGCGCAGTCTGGCGCAACGCAGTGCTTCTGCGGCCAAGGAAATCAAGGGCCTGATTGATGACTCGGTGCAAAAGGTCAATCTCGGCACTGGTCTGGTGGAACAGGCCGGCGCTACCATGGAGCAGGTGGTGGCCAGCATTCAGCGGGTGACGACAGTGGTCAAGGAAATTGCGGTCGCCAGCCAGGAACAGAGCGTCGGGATTGATGAGGTAGGGCGGGCAATCGTGCAGATGGATGAAACTACGCAACAAAATGCAGCGCTGGTTGAGCAGGCTGCCGCTGCTGCGCAGTCATTGCAGCAGCAGGCGTCCAATCTGGTCGACGTGGTCAGCGTATTTACGCTGGAGCGTTCAGCCTGACGGACGCTTGCTGATCAGCCAGTGGTTCAGGGGGCCGAGACGATGATGGTGACGCGACGGTTTTCCATACGGCCGCTGGCGGTCGCATTGTCGGCAACCGGCTTGCTTTTGCCGAGGCCGCGCACGGTCAGGTTGGATGAAGCAATGCCGGTACTGTTGAGGACACCGGCCACGGCTTCGGCGCGGGCCAGCGACAACTTGTTGTTGTAGGCATCGGAGCCGACGTTGTCGGTATGTCCTTCGACCCGCAGGCGTTCAATGCCGACGCCGATCAGGGCCTTGCCGATCTTTTCGACAGCGGCATGGCTCTTGCCCGCCAACGTCGACGAGTCGCTCTCGAACAGCAGCTTGTCGGCAAAGCTCAATTCCCAGCCATCGTCGGTTTGTTGAAAACCGTTTTCCTGCAAGGTGCTGACCTGTGCCGCTGACAGACCGGTTGGCGCAGCCGGAGGGGTTCCGCATGCACTCAGTTGCAGCGCCAGCAATCCCAGCACGAGCAGGCGCAGCGACGAACGGTAAAAGGAATTCGACATGTCATTCTCCAGTGGTTAATTCAGATTTACCTGCATCAGATTTACCAGCGTCAGACTTACCCGCATCAGATTTATCTGCGCCCGATGTACCGCCACCGGTTTTGACGGCGTCCGTGTTACCGGCGGTCTGACGGGTACCGCGCCGGGTTTGTTTGGCACGGTACATGGCTTCGTCTGCAGCACCGAGCAGTGCGGCAGGATCGCACGCATGATCGGGAAATACGGCCACGCCGATAGTCAACGATGTGACGATTGTCGTTCCGGTCGGCAGGGGGATCGGATTATGCATGTCTTCGATGATCTTGTCTGCAATCACGACCGCATCGTTGCTGCTGCGCAAGGGTTTGAGCAGAATCGCGAACTCGTCGCCACCGAGGCGCGCGACCAGATCGCCTTCGCGCAACTGGGCCTTGATCCGGGCTGCAATCGTGACCAGCACTTCGTCACCTGAAGCATGGCCGTAGGTATCGTTGATTTCCTTGAAGCGGTCACTGTCGAGAAACAATACGGCGACACGACTGCCCGACAGACTGGCCTCGGCCACCGCCCGTTCCAGTTCGGTTTCGAGAAATGCGCGGTTGGACAAACCGGTCAGGCTATCGTGATTGGCCCGATGCGATAACGAGGCATTCTCTTTCTGCAAATGATTTTGCCAGGCTTCCAGCTCATCCAGCAGCGCGTTGAAGTCATCGTTCAATTGATTGAGTTCGGCGATTTCCGCTGGCGGCACGCGCAATTCGAAAGAGCGGTCACGGCGTACCCGATGGGCGATTTCAGCCAGGTTGCGCAGCGGTCCGGTGATGCCGGTTTCCATCCGGCGCGACAGCCGCACCGCGACCATCGTGCTGACCAGCAGGCAGACGAGCACGCAAGCCAGGCCGGTCAGCAAGAATTGCAGCAGGCCACGGCTGTGCGGCGTGAGCCGGATCTGACCGATTTCGGAATCACCATGAATAATGGGGAACGATAAGGACGCCGGCATGATCCATGCGCCGAGCGCGTGCTCCAGCTGATAACGGGCGCCTACCTTGGGGCGTTTCCATTGCGCCAGAATTTTGTCGTGGATATCCCTGACTTCTGCCTCATCAATGTCTTCGTTGGCGCCAATCAGCACCAACGCTTCACGTGCCGCAACGGCATCGCTGAACACCACTGCCGCTTCGACGGTATAGCTCATCGAGCGCGCGACCAGCCGCAGGTTTTGTTCGGAGTACACGCGCACGGCGAAGAGCCCGGCAGCGGTCAGCGTAATGCCGGCGGTCACTACGGCGATCAGCGCCACGCTCAGATGTGCCCGGCGCAGAACATTGTCCAGCGTCGGGCGCGTGAACAGTTTGCGGGTGCTCATGCGCGCGGCCCTCGTGAGCGGCATTCAGGCGCTTGCCAGCACAGTCCCCGGAGATGCATGAAATGGGCGATGCTCATGGCGATTGCGTCTTGCGTTTGGCCAGTTGCAGCACATTCGGGTGTACCCGCAAACCACTGCGTGCGATCGAGTCCAGATTGACGTCGAAAACCAACTGGGAATCCTTGAATTTGAGACAGAACATGCTGCCCACCGAGCAGGATATATTCGGTTCGCTGATGGAAAGAATCGGACGGCCGGTAATCTGGCTGAACAGCTTCTCGCGTTCGGCGTCGCTGGTGGTGCCGATATAAACAATATGGCAATCCGGACCTGGGGCAACGCCGGGCGGCAATTGCTGGGCCTTGAAGCGTAATCCCGGCGACGACGCACTGCCGTCCAGCAGGGTGTCGGCATATTTGGCGCGGCCGACAACGCAGATCAGCAATTCGGGATGCGCCGTTGGCCAGCGCGCATAGCTGCTGATGCCCAGCACCACCTGAGCAACTTCCGCTGCCTGCTTGCCGTCAGCCGCAGTTTGCGCCTGAACGGCGCCGGCGCACAGCGACAGCATCAGAAAATACAGGGAAGTCAGATAGCGCCGCATTCCGCAAAACGATTTCTGCATCTGATATCGACTCATGACGAAATCACCCTGTCGCCGGCTAAGCGCAATGTATTCATAGAAATTGCAGAGCGCAATGGCTCTGAATGGCTGGAGTTGTTGGTAACACAATATCGTGTGCCGTTACGGGTCGCGTATTTTGAAAGACCGGCCTGTTGCCATGGCCGGACTTTGCCGTATCCTGTTTTCTTGTCGAGCCCCCCTATCTGTGGCGAAGTCTCGCACAGCAGATTGTTGCTGTACTGTACGTAAGCACAAGCAAAAAGTAAATTGATTTGTGATGGCAAGGCACAACGCTCACATGGCCGTCTGGCGTCGTCTGATGGATGAAATGGCGGTCATGGGAATGGCGTCGGCTGAGTGGTCAGCGCGGACTGCGGGAGCGTCGCTGCGCCCGATTGCCGCAAACTTTCTGCGGATTCAGCGGGGCGTGCTCTTTTTGGTCAGCCGGTTGACCAGCTTTTCAATGATATCCAGCATCATTTCACGATCAGTATCCTTGAGCCTGGAAAGCAGATTGTTGAGGTAGGCACCCTGATCACTGGCGCGATTGCTGGCTTTGCCGATCAACTCATCCATGCCGCACTCGAATACGTCCGCCAGCGCTGACAAGCGGGCCACGTTGGGAATAACGGTGCCGCGTTCAATGCGCGAGATGGCTTCGTCGCCGATATGCAGTCGTTCGGCCAATTGCTGCTGAGACAGGCCGAGGGTGACCCGTTTCTTCGCAATGGTTTTGCCGACGGCCCGCGCCAAATCGAATTTTGCATCCTTATCCATAGTGACCCTCCAATAGCAACCCGTATCCTTGTCTATCAAGCGCTAGACTGCAACAACAATAAAAGATGAGCAGTCAACCAATTTGGTTGAACTTATGAGAGACGTCCCGCTCTACTCATCAAAAGACAGCGGATGCAGGCAGCTCACTACGGCGAGCAAAAAATGCCGTTCTGTTGAATTCATTCGAGCTGCGGCCGCCCGATTATTTTGTCGGCGCCGGCGGCCATCCGGTATTGGGGAGATCTGTTGATAAAGGGGAATTGCGCATGCGCGTTGCTGATACAAGCGGGGGATTGGCAGGGATGGCCGGCGATGGCCTGATATTTGACGTTGATGGTGCGGTCGTGACCAGCAGCCGGCAGGTTGCCCGCTGTTTCGGCAGGAGCCACAAAGAAGTCATGCTGGAAATCGAATTGCTGACGGTCGAGTTACCCGAATGCTGGTACCAGCATAATTTCCTGCGGCAGCCGATGACAGCCAGGGGCGTTGCCGGCTATTGCTACATCACGCGCGACGGCTTCATGCTGTTGACGATGAAATTTACCGGCAGAAATACCAGCCGGCTGCAACTGGCCTATCTGGAACAATTTCATTTGCGGGAACTGCAGTGCGGAAAACATCGTACCGCGTTGTCTGACCGTCTGAGCCGGGCGCCATTGACCGCCGCGCTGCGCATGTTGGTCGAACGCACTGAAGGAGTCAATCTGTCGCAGGCTTATCGCTTGCTGCATCAGCGATTTGCAGTGACTTCCGTGGCGCATATCGCGGCCGAACATATCCCGCTGGCGATTGAATACATTCATCGCCTGATGCTCTCGCGTGAAGCGCCGGGCGGCGATCCGCAGCGCTGGAAAGCGGCGTTCGGGAATCCGCCGGAATCCCACACTGCCGCCTTGTGCCGGCACATGCTATGGATTTCTGCCTGGTGGAAGGTACACCGGCGGTCGATACGTCGTCTGTATCGCGAGGCCGCCGCCGGTATTGAAGATGATGTCATTGATGGCGCCGCCATTGCCAGACAACTGGCAGTTGAAGCCGGACTGCGGTTTCCGTACGACTACGCCAGTTCCTATCCGTGGTGCGGTGCGACCCGCGAACACGGCATATGCGCGCAGCGTTGAATTTCCGCATTGCATAACAGGCCATCAGGCCGCTCCTGCATTGCTGCGGCAAATACAGGACTCACGGAGACTGGCGCCGTACTCGGGAGGGTGCGGCATATCTTGATCAATCAGGAGATGCATATGACGGTAGTTTCATTTTCTCGCGCAGTCTTGCCGGAGATCGTTTACTACGTACACGGCGAGGCAATGACCCGCAGTGATATGGTGGCGCGCTTTTTTGGCCGGTCGCATCAACAGATACTGTTGCATATCGATGCGTTGAAGCCGGATTTGCCGATGCGCTGGTGTGAGTGCAATTTCTTGCAGTTGCGCGTCAGTTCGCATCCGGCAGATGCCTGCAGCGGCAAGCCGCAGGCGTATCAAATGACTCGCGATGGTTTTACGCTGCTGGCGATGTCCTTTTCCGGCAAGAAAGCACCGCAGTTGAAACTGGCGTATCTCGATCAGTTCAACAAGGTGCAAAGCTTGCCGCCGGCCGCTACCGGCGAACACGGTCAGCGCGCCATATCGCCAGCCGCTGACAAGGAGTGACCCATGCTACCTGCCGATGACCACGCTTGTGTTGCCCTGACAATTGACGGTACGAAAATTTTCATGCAGCCGTACCGCAGATATCTGCCGTTGTTGTTATTGCCGATGGCGACCATGCCGCTGGCGCTTTACTGGCTCCATAAGCGGCGTAGCTACGCTTACCTGACATTGACTTTGTTGCTGTTCTTCATGCTGGCGAGCTACCTGATGTTGCGCAGCAGCGGCAATCCTTGGCGCATCTTGCTGTGGTTTGAAATGCTGTTCGGATTTTTCTATTTGCCGTTTGCATTGTGGGGCTGGATCAACCACAAGATCGGCACTTCGCTGCTGGTGCCGGTCAGACTCGGTATCTGGCCGTTCATGGTCTTGGTGGTGTTGGCGGCGGCGCTGCAAATGTTGTTCATGATGCTCTGGAGCGATCAGACATATCGGGTGATGCAGTGGCTCGTCGGTTTCGAACTGTTTTTCAACCAACTGTTCCTGATGCCTGAACCGATCCATCTCGGCCCTTATCTCAGACCGGCTGGCGTATTGATCGCGCTGTTACCGACCGTGACCCTGTTGAATCTGGCGCAGCTCTGGTGCAAAAAGCGTGCGGTCTGCAATCGCAATCCGACACCGTGGTGGATGTTGCTGCTGGTAGTACTGATCCTGTCGGTCGCAGTGTGGAGCGTTCATCTGCAATGCGCTTCATGTGTTGTCGGTCGTATCGCTGACATGTAAGGAGAGGTAAATTTACCGCGATTTTTTCATCGCTGTAAGCAGGTTGTCAGGGTCGTGCCTGCAGGTCAAAAACTACCTGTCTGCACGCACCAAAAGCGTTGCGTCTAACGGACGTTGCCAAGTGGAAATTTGATGCCGTATAGCTTTCGTGCAATAGTCAGACGACCGGAGAATGACGCGCGATGCACGGGAAATTTTTCTGTGCAGGCGCGCTCCGGGAAAAAATCAAGACGGCAAATTTTCAAGATGCGCTGTATGAGAATTCAATCCCGGGAGGATGCAAAATGAACTGGTTCTATGACTTGAAAATTGCGAGAAAACTGATCGTTACCTTTCTTGCTGTCATTGTATTGGTGGGGGGTCTTGGTTTCTATGCCATCAATCAACTGGACAAGGTAAATCAGGCATCGACCAACATCGCGACCAACTGGCTGCCGAGCATCCGGGTGTTGTCGCAGATCGAATTGCGCCTGGCGCGGGTTCGCAGTTATGACCAGCAGCACGTGCTGGCGGCGCCGGAACAGCGCGCCGACATCGAGAAAACGCTGGTCGCGCAAATCACGGACCTGACTGCGTTGCAGAAAAAATACGCGGCACTGATCACGGAGCCGGAAGAAAAAACGCTCTACCCGGAAACGGCAAAACTGATCGAAGAATTTCTCGAGGAGCATCAAAAAATCATCGCCGCTTCGTCCGCATCCAATGCCGACGGAGCGCGCGAGCTGTTGCGTGGCAGATCCGCCGTGGTATATCGTCAGGCGCAGGAGCAACTGGAACGGTTGACGGTCATCAACGACAGCGGCGCGGATGGCTCCAACAAGAGTGCCGATACGATTTACGGCCAGGCCCGACTCGGTATCTTCATCCTGATGGGCGTCTGTATCGCCTTGTCGATTTCGCTGGCGATGTGGGTCGCGCGGGTCATTGCCCGGCCGCTCGGTGCCGCAGTCGAAGTGGCACAACGGGTAGCCGATGGCGATCTGACCGCGGATATTCAGTCCAGCGGTAAAGATGAAACCGGACAGTTGCTGCGCGCACTCAAGGTCATGAACGACAACTTGCTGCGGATTGTCGGTGAAGTACGCCAGGGCACCGATACCATTGCGACGGCATCCAGCGAGATCGCCAGCGGCAATCTGGATTTGTCGTCGCGCACCGAGGAACAAGCCAGTTCGCTGGAAGAAACCGCCTCGGCCATGGAAGAACTGACGTCCACCGTCAAGCAAAATGCGGACAATGCGCGACAAGCCAATAACCTGGCGACTTCGGCATCCGAAGTCGCGGTGCGTGGCGGCGACGTGGTCGGCCAGGTGGTTGGTACCATGAGTTCGATCAATGAGTCTTCGAAAAAGATCGTCGATATCATCGGCGTCATCGATGGCATTGCCTTTCAGACCAATATCCTGGCATTGAACGCGGCGGTCGAGGCAGCACGCGCGGGCGAACAGGGCCGGGGTTTTGCGGTGGTGGCGAGTGAAGTGCGAAGTCTGGCTCAGCGTAGCGCGGCAGCAGCCAAGGAAATCAAGGGACTGATCGATGATTCCGTGGCCAAGGTCGGGGTTGGCAGCCGGCTGGTGCATGAGGCCGGTGTCACCATGAACGACGTGGTGGAGAGTGTCAAACGCGTCACTGACATCGTCGGCGAAATCAGTTCTGCCAGTCAGGAACAAAGTTCCGGCATAGAACAAATCAATCAGGCCATTACGCAGATGGATGAAGTCACGCAGCAAAATGCGGCGTTGGTGGAGCAGGCAGCAGCAGCGGCGCAATCGCTGCAGGATCAGGCCGGGAAGTTGTCCGAAGTGGTCGGCATTTTCAAACTGAGCAACGTCGCCATCGGCCAGGTGCCCGTGACGCGCGGCAAGCCGGCGGTCAATATCACACCGCGTCCTTCAGCGTTGACCACGGCCCGAAAAAACATTCGGGCTACGCCTGCCAAGCCGGCGTTGACGACTGCTGCGGCGAAAGATGACGGCGGTTCGTGGGAAGAGTTTTAACCGGCGCTATTCTTCATCAAGGCCGGCACAGATGCGCAAGGCATCAATGTCGGCCGCGACGATCAACGCCAGGTGACGACTGATCTTCCCGATCGGCCAGTCCCACCAGGCAATGTTTTCCAGTTGGGCGACAACGGCATCCGGAAAGCGCGTGCGAATCGGGCGTGCCGGATTGCCGCCAACGATGGTGTAGGCCGGAACATCGCTGGTGACCACGGAACGCGCTGAAATGATGGCGCCGTTGCCGACATGGACGCCAGGCATGATCAGCGCGTCGTAGCCGATCCAGACATCATTGCCGATCACGGTATTGCCCTTGAAGGGCAAGTCTTCGGGCGCTGGCATCACCTTTTCCCAGCCATTGCCGAAAATCTGGAATGGATAAGTGGAGAGCCCCGACATTTTGTGATTGGCGCCGTTCATGATGAATTTGACGTCGCGCGCCAATGCACAGAATTTGCCGATAATCAGCTTGTCACCGATGAACGGATAGTGATACAGCACGTTGCGTTCGAAGTTGCCGGCATCCACCGGATCATCGTAATACGTGTAGTCGCCGATGATGATGTCGGGATTGGTGACGGTATTCTTGATAAAACAGACTTGCGGGAAACCAGTCATCGGATGGACAGTGGTCGGGCTGGGGCCATTCATGGGGATCCTCTCGGCTATGCGGACAACGCTGATTTTAGCGTGTCAGCCTGAAACCATGCCGGGCCAAATGCAATACGGCGTCCGCAAGGGACGCCGTATTGCGGATCAGTCTACGCCGGACGAATCAGAATTGCTCCCATTCATCGGCATCGTCGCGTTGTGACGGCGCCGGACGATCAAGTGCTTTTGGCGTTGCTTTCGGTGCGCCGCTGCTCACGTTCCGTGTTGCAGGTTTGGCGATTGCGGTGCGGGTCGGCGGCGTCAGGCGTGTCGCTGCCGGCGTGATGTTTTTCGCCGGAACGTTGTGCACCGTCGCCGGCGCCGCTTGCGCTACCCGGTGCTGGCCGTCGATCTTGAAGACACTGACGACGTGGACCAGATTACCGGCCTGATCCTGCAGCGACTGTGCTGCAGCGGCAGCTTGTTCCACCAGTGCCGCATTTTGCTGCGTGGTTTCATCCATCTGCGTGATGGCGCGGTTGACTTCTTCGATCCCGGTGCTCTGTTCCTGGCTGGCCGCCGTGATTTCACCCATGACGTCGGTCACGCGTTTGACACTCGATACTACTTCGTCCATGGTGACGCCGGCTTGTCCCACCAGCTTGCTGCCGGTGCCAACCTTTTCCACCGAGTCGTCGATCAGACCCTTGATTTCCTTGGCCGCTGCCGCGCTGCGTTGCGCCAGGCTGCGCACTTCGGAGGCCACTACGGCAAAACCACGACCTTGTTCACCGGCACGCGCTGCTTCCACCGCGGCGTTCAATGCCAGGATATTGGTCTGAAAGGCGATACCATCGATGACGCTGATAATGTCCACGATCTTTTTTGAGGAGCTGTTGATGGCTTCCATCGTGTCGACCACCTGGCTTACCACCTGACCACCCTGGACTGCGACCGAGGATGCCGAGGCTGCCAACTGATTTGCCTGTCGCGCATTGTCCGCATTCTGTTTGACGGTGGACGTCAGTTCTTCCATGGCCGATGCGGTTTCTTCCAGCGAACCGGCCTGTTGTTCCGTACGCGACGACAGATCCAGATTGCCGCTGGCGATCTGGCTCGATGCGGTGGCGATGGTATCTGCACCCTGACGTACCTGCGCCACGATATTGAGCAAGCTGTTGCTCATGTCATTGAGCGCCTGATTCAATTGCCCCAGTTCGTCACGTGACCGGACCGGCGATTGTTCGGTCAGATCGCCGTCAGCGATCCGGCGCGACAACCTGACGGCGGCTGCCAGCGGCGTCGTGATGCTGGTGGTCAGCAGCCACGCGCACAGGACACCGAGTGCCAGCATCATCGCGGCCAGACCGGTCATCAGCATTTTGCTGTGACGGGCAACGTCATCGATTTCCTGAGCCATCTGGTCGATGGTCTTGCGTTGCATGTCGAGCAACTCCTGGATCACTTTCTGATAGCGGTCGGCAGAAGGAATGAATACCTTGTTCAATGCATCGGCAGCTTCTTCGGTCTTGCCCTCGTTTTTCAATTTGATGACGTTATCGCGGGCAGCGATATAGGTCTTGCGTTCTTCCCCGAGCTTGCCGAACAAGGTTTTTTCGGCATCGCCGTCGATCAGCGCCTCAATCTGTTTTTGCAGAACGCTGGATGTCTGGGTGCTGATCTTGACATCGTCTGCAAAAAAAGCGCCCAACGAATCATCGCTGCTTTTGGCAATGGCCAGCGTGCGCCGCACGCCGCTGACGATGTTGCGATACCAGTCGCCGATATAACGTTCTTTCGCCAGCGGCTGGGCCATCATGGTGCGGGTCGATGTCGCCACCATATCCAGCCGCCAGATACCGATTGCCGTGATGGCGATGGCAAACAACAGGATCAGGAAAAATCCTATGCCCAGACGTTTTCCGATTTTTATATTTCCCAGCATGCTCATTTTTTTCCCCTGACGGATTGATATGCCAAACCCGGAATTGTTTTCAATGTATCAATGCGCAGGCGGCAACACTGATCGGTTTGGCGGTAAGGTAGCTTAGTCGGGTTTTGCGCTATGGATCGTGAAAACAGACCACGTATTTCGGGTCTGCTTTCCTCTTCCAGCCTGCCTTCGGAGGAATTTGGCGGCAATATGCGGGCAGCGCATGTCAGCGCTGCCGCGCATAAGGAAAAAATCTTAATTTAATTGCAATGGCAAACGCATGACGAACATGGCGCCGCCGAGTTCGGAGGTTTCGACGCGGATGCTGCCGCCATGTCGTTCGGCGATTTTTTTGACAATCGCCAGACCGAGACCAAAGCCGCCGGTGGCGCGCTGGCGACTCTGATCCAGCCGGTAAAACGATTCAAACACCCGCTCCCGTTCTGCAAACGGAATGCCATTGCCGTCATCTTCGACGATCAGGTTCCAGTGGGTGGCATCGTAGATTTCGGCCCGGATCAGGATGCGGCCACGGGCATGGCGGAAGGCATTGCGTACCAGATTCGAGAAGGCGCGCGCCAGACTGCGCGGTTCCGTGACGATCTCATGCAACAGCGGATCGATGGCCCAGGTCAGCAACATGTTCTTTTGTTGCCAGGCCTCGCCGGCAATGCCGGTTGATTCGCGCAGAAAGGATGACAACGTCACGCGTTCCGTAAATACCGCTTGCCGGTCGTGTTCCAGCATACCCAGCGTCAGCAGTTCGGCAACCAGTGTTTCCAGTTCGCCAACATCGCCACGCAAGCCATGAATTCGTTTTTCGGCGGCTTCGCCGCTCACCTTGTCGAGCAGATTATCCAGGCCGAATTCAAGCCGTGCCAGCGGTGTACGCAATTCGTGCGATACCGCATTGATCATGTCGCGCTGCGACTGGATCAGCTTTCCGATGCGATCAGCCATGTTGTCAAAGTGGCTGCTTAACTGGCGAATCGACGACCGGCCGGAGAGTCCGGCGCGTGCATCGAGCGCCCCGGTGCCGAATTTTGCCGCTGCCATGCGCAGCTTTTCCAGATCGCGCCAATGCGGCACCAGCCAGATGCAGACTGCGGCCAGCAGCATGAGTAAAAAGACCACGTAAGCCACCGACTCCAGCCATTGCAAATCGTTGACAGTGTTGACGGCGAGTACACCGCCATTGGCCAGCGGTGCATAAATTTCACAACATCTGCCGCCGCCGCCTTTCCAGACCAGGCTTTGATGCGTCAGTTTTTCCCGGATGGCGGGCGTCAGTTGATCGATTTCTTCCGGCTCCATGTAGTGGTAACGGCGTCTTGACAAGCGATTGAGGTCATCCAGCATCAGCTGCTGTTGTTGCAAGGAGTGACCGTCAAGATAGCGGCGCAGCAAAAAAATTTCGGTCTGGTATTCACGCTCTACGGCTTGCTCGAACTGGTCTGCGAACAGATACGGAAAACCGCGTTCGACCATCACGATAGAGAGTATCGCCAATGCTGCCACCAACAGATACAGCCGCAACAATATGCGTAGCATTATTCCTCCCAGGCGATCGGGCTGAACAGATAGCCGCGACCCCAGACGGTCTTGATTTTGCGTGGTTCCTGCGCATCGTCATTGAAACGTCGCCGCAGCCGCGAGATGCTGACATCGACGGTACGATCCATGCCGTCGAAATCGATGCCGCGCCAGCGCCGCAGCAATTCGTCGCGGCTCAGGACATGGCCGGCGGCCTGCACCAGAATCACGAACAGGTTGTAGTCGGATGTCTTCAGATCAATCTCATTGCCTTTCCAGCACACCTGACGCGCAGCCAGATCAATCTGCAGTTCACCGAAGCGCAGTACGCGATTCGGACTGCTGTCGGGATGGTTTTCCTGGCGTCGCAATATGGCGCGCAGGTGGGCCAGCAGCAGACGCGGTTGCACCGGCTTGAGCATGTAATCATCGGCACCGATTTCCAGACCGGTAACCTGATCGAAAATGTCGGCGCGCGCAGTCAGCATCAGTACCGGCAAGGCCGAGCTTTTGCGCAACTGACGGCAGATATCCATGCCATCCATGCCGGGCAACATCAGATCGAGAATCACCACATCCGGCTGTTCGCGTGCAATCGCGCTCAGTGCCTGATCACCACGCAATACCTGAACCACGTTGAAGTCGTAACGGCAGAGGTATTCGGATATCAATTCGGCAAGCCGGATATCGTCTTCTATCAATAGTATTTTTTTCATGCACTTCCTTTTCCCTGTGCGCATGATAGCGGCCCGGGAGGCGCGATGAGCGCCGATTACAAACAAAAACATCTGCGTGTAAAGAAACACATTTGGACACGAATCTCTAACAGACCCGGACGCTTGCGGTGCCGACAATGGCGGTCAATTCACTTCGGGAGAAAAAAATGAAATACCGCTACGCCACCGCCGCTGCAATCTTGTCTGGTGCCATCAGTGCATTACCGGTACAGGCGCAGCAGGCATCACCGGCACCGCCTGACACTACCGCTGTCAGCGTCGGTCTGGGCGTTGCCTACATGCCGCGCTACGCCGGCAGCGACGAACATGTTGTTGCTGCATTGCCGGTATTGACGGTGACTACCCCGTGGGGCGGTTTCATCGATGGCGTTCAGGGCATCGGTTACCGTCACCGGCTGGGTGACACGTTCTTTGCATCGGCAGCGCTGTCCTACGATCCGGGACGTACCGACGCCAACGAAAAATTCAAGCCGGGTTCGAACCAGCTTAAAGGCATGGGAGATATCAAGGCTTCGGTGCTGGTCAATGCCGAGCTCGGGCTCAATTTGACGCCACGGGTCTTGCTGGCGGCCGGGATATCGCAACCGGTGAGCAACCGCGAACGTGGCCGGACCATGCATGCGCGGGTCAACGCGATAGTGCTCAACATGCCAAAAGATAAACTGGCACTGGCCGGCAGTGCGCATTTCGGCAGTGCCGACTATAACCAGAGCTTCTTTGGCGTTACTGATACGCAGGCAGCGCGCACCCGCTTTGCGAAATACAGCCCGGGTTCCGGCCTGTATGCGCTGAAATCATCGCTGGCCTGGACCCACACCTTCAATGCCAACTGGTCGTTGCTGGCGGCCACCGAAGTGACGCGCTATATGAAGACTGCCGCAGACAGCCCGATTGTGAAAGCCCGCACCAGCTACGGCACCATGGCTGCGCTTAACTACACCTTCTGAGCCAATTGCGGGTTTGGTGGCGGTCCGATATGTTCTTGCAAGAACTGCACGCGTGCCGCTACTGACCCGCGCGGAATTTCGGTCAACGCATAACCAAGTTCGCGGTACACGCTGACCATGGTTTTCCAGGTCAGTTCGGCTCTTTCGGGCGTCTGCTTGCGTTCGGCATCCTGGCGGTAGATTTCCGGCCACGGCGGCGCGATGAATACCTGGTGGTGGTAACGAAAGCTTCTGGCCGCGTGCAGCAGGCAACTGCTGGTCGGCAACTGTTCCAGTTGCAGATAGCCGACGATGTCGGGAATGCCGCGATCGCACAGTACCGGACCGGGTTGCAGTTGTGCCGTGCGATAGCTGCGCACTTCATGTTTGAGCATTTGCTTGGCGAAGGCGCGGCGGTCACTCCACGGCAAGGCCTGACCGCCGCTGGCCAGTTGCGACTGAATCACGCTGCGTCCGGCTTCCACCGTACGCGCGTAGCCAAGTGCGGCGAGGGCATCGATCAAGGTGCTTTTGCCGGAGCCGGGGCCGCCGGTGATCACAAACAAATGATCTGCATGATGCATGTTGACCTCGCCTGTGCGCTTATTCCTGACTTGGTGCGTCGGGTTTGGCGCGCGGACGGCGGCTGCGTGTCGCCGGCTTGCGGGCCGGTTTGGTGGTCGCTGCTGCCGGGGTTTCTGTTTCTGCCGCTGCGACAATCTTGACGGCCGCCGCCGGTGACGATTTGGTGGCTTTTGGTGCCGGAGCTGGCGTTGTCGGCGCGGTCACTGTTGGAGCGGCCACTACCGGTGCTGCTGCTACCGGGGTTGGCGTTTCCGTCAGCTTTTTGGCTGCCGGTTTGCGGCCGCCGCGACTTTTGCGTCGTGCTTCCGGCTTGGCTGCGTTCTCTTCGGCGGCGGCAGGTTCGTTTGGCGTTTCTGCTGTTTCCACGGCGGCAGTGTGTGCCACCTGATCCGCTGCATTGTCCTGGCTGGTCGCGGCATTATTGCTGCGGTACACATAGGCGCCGGATTTTTCATCCCGGCCGAATTCCAGCAAGCCACGGGTTTGCGCTTCTTCCAGCAAATTGCCGAAAGTGCGGAAGCCGTAATAGGATTCGCTGAAGTCTGGTTTGCGGCGCTTGATGGCTTCTTTCAATACCGACGCCCAGATCTTGCCGCTGTCGCCGCGTTCCGATACCAGTGCATCAAAGGTTTCCACTGCCAGTTCGAGTGCCTGGCGCTTGCGCACTTCCATTTCTTCCTTGCGCCGACGTTCTTCTTCCGGGGTGCGGCGGGTACCTGATTGGGCGGCGCGCGGATCGCGTTTGGCCGCGGCGCGGCGGCTTTCGCGCACCAGATCATCGTAAAAGATGAATTCGTCGCAATTGGCTACCAGCAGATCGGAGGTGGATTGTTTGACGCCGACGCCAATCACTTGCTTGGCGTTTTCGCGCAGTTTCGATACCAGCGGCGAGAAGTCGGAGTCGCCGCTGATGATCACGAAGGTGTTGACGTGCGATTTGGTATAGCAAAGATCGAGTGCATCGACGACCAGACGGATATCGGCCGAATTCTTGCCGGACTGGCGCACATGCGGAATTTCGATCAGCTCGAAGTTGGCTTCATGCATGGTGGCCTTGAAGCTTTTGTAGCGCTCCCAGTCGCAATAGGCTTTCTTGACGACGATACTGCCCTTGAGCAAGAGCCGTTCGAGTACCGGCTTGATGTCGAATTTCTCGTAATTGGCGTCGCGTACGCCGAGGGCGACGTTTTCAAAGTCGCAAAAAATCGCCATGCTGACGGTTTCGTTGGATGATGCCATATCGTTTTCTGAGTCCGTTAATGCTGCGGGTGGCCATGCCGGTGGCGGTGCAGAGATGTTGCAAGGGATCGCACGGGCATGGGAAATGGGGAACGGTTAAAGGAAGAAGAGTGCATCAGGTGCGGCGGCACGACAACAATGTGTGCGCAACCGGAATGTACTGCAATGACGCTATTGTAATCCCAGTGCCGGGGGCCGGCCCGCAAACCGGCATCTGCGGTTTGCGCTGTCATGCTTCAGACCAGCACTGTGGTGATTTCAGTGGTGACCGTGGTCATCAATTTATGCACCGGGCATTTTTCCGCCACGCTCAGCAATTCCTGCCGTTGGGCGTCATTCAGATCGCCGCTCAGGTGCAGTGCCGCGGTCAGACGATAAGTACCTTGCCGCTCCGCCGCTGCGTCGCGCGTGATGTTGACTTGCACATCTTCCAGCGCGATGCCCTTGCGTTTGGCGTACCACACCAGTGTCAATGCCTTGCAGGCGCCGAGGGCCGCATCGTACAAATCGTGCGGCGAGGGACCGGCGTCGGCGCCGCCTTCGTCGACGGCGGCATCGGTTGAAATCAAATGCTGGCGGACATGCACAATGTGGCGCATGGCCTGCGACTGGTCGCGAATCACTTCGATTGTCATGAGGGCCTTTCGGAAAGAATGGGAAGAACGCGGGGACTGTCATTCAGCGTTGGTTAACAGGCCCTAATGTAACTGTTATTCGCTCATGCCGCCCGAATCGCATTGCGACCGGCATGCTTGGCCCGATAGAGCGCCTTGTCGGCAGCCGAGATCAAATCGAGGGCGTTGCCGGCATACGTGAGCGGCCGGCTGCTGGCAATGCCGATGCTGACCGTGACGATCTTGCCGGGATTGTTACGGTGCGGCAGTTCCAGATCGCAAATGGCTTGCCGGAACTGCTCCAGCGTCAGCGCCGCATCGGTTTCGGAAGCCCCGGTCAGCAACAGCACGAATTCTTCGCCGCCATAGCGCACCGCCATGTCACCGGGGCGGCGAGCGAATTGCTGCAACACCTTGCTGACGTTCTGCAAGCATTGGTCGCCGGCCGGATGTCCGTAGGTGTCATTGAACAGTTTGAAATTGTCGATGTCGATCAGCGCCAGTGACAGCGGTTTGTGGTCGCGGTGCGATTGCCGCCATGCCAGTTCCAGGCCGAGGTCGAGACTGCGCCGGTTGTACAGGCCGGTCAGCGCGTCATGCGAAGCTTTGTGATGGAGGTCGTGATTGGCGTCTGCGGTTTGCCGGAACAGCCGCACTGCCTCTGCCATCAACACCAGCAACATGACCAGACTGGTCAGGATATTGAGCGCCCGGCCGAAATACCAGCCCAGCGTGAAACGGCCGCTCCAGGACAAACCGAGTGCGGCATCGATGGCCAGGCCCACCAGGCATACGGTCAGCCACAACTGCACTATCGTGAACGGCCGCATGCGTACCACCACCAGCGTCAGCGCGGTGAGGTAAAGCAGGACATGCAAAATTACCAGCAGTTTGGCCGTCAGGCTATGCACCGGTTCCTGGAAATCGCCGCTGCGCAACAACGTTGGCAGCCATGGCGAACACAGGTACAGCGTCACCATGCAGACCAGGACAAAACTGGTGGCAATGGCGGCGATGTCGACCACGGTCAATTCCTTCCAGTGCGCGGCCCGGTCCGCCGCCAGTGCATAGAAGATCAGGCCCAAGGCGAATTCGGCATGCCACGCGATCCAGTACCAGGCGGTAATCGGTGATTGCCCGGTCACGGTTTCCAGCGTCGTCGGAAAACTGAGGAAATGCGGAATGATGCCAATGGCGCGGATCAGGAACACGCCGCCGAGCAACAGCGACCCGGTGCTTTTGAAGAAATAGCCGAGATTCATCAGCAATGCGGCCGTCACCAGATTCAGCACCAGCATCGATGCTGCAAAGGCCGGCACGAATTTGATGGAAATCCCGAGTGGTGTGTCTGCGATCAGCTTGACGCTGCCCGCCATCACCGCGATGGCGATGACGGCAAACAGCGCAGCAGATTTTTGCTCCACGCGAAGCGCTTCGCTAACGGGAGTTATGCTCGATTGCATTCAGGTAATTATTACTTTTCTGTTTGATGCACTGCGGTTCGGGATTGCTTGCAAACCGGTTTGCCATAGTTTGTCGGGACCCTAATGGACGGCGTTGATCGCGCGCCGGAAATAAGTGATGTGCATTTCGTCTCATCGTTTCTGGTAGGAAATGTTGGTGTTTTTGCCATGAATATGTTGTCTTTTTATTATGTCATCGGCGCGTCAATAATCAAACAAGAACCAGCAAAAACCTCGCGCAAAGCCGCGATTTGTTGTTGTTCTTTTTCAGTTGCTGCCATGTGGAAATAAATGCCGGAACAGGTGCAATGAATTTGACCGCAAGAGATGGAGTGCCATGCAAAGCGTGGTTTTTTAGAATGGCGGCTGCACGCATCCGGAGCACACCATGAACGATTTGCATCATCCTTCGCCGTTCGGCGATGCGGTACAGAATGAGTTGCAATTTTTCGCCGGCAACGACCGCAGCGGACAGACGCCGGCGACTGTCGGGCAACGCATCGGCGCAATCGACTGGAATATTGCCGGAAAGAAACTGGCGCAGCATGGCCACGTCCTGTTGCCGTCGATGCTGAGTGTGGCGGAGTGCGAAGACATTGCCGCAATGTATGCGCATCGCGATACGTTTCGCAGTCGGGTGGTGATGGCGCGTCACGGCTACGGTCGTGGTGAATATCAATACTTCGCCTATCCGCTGCCGCCGTTGATTGCGGATTTGCGCACGGCATTGTATGAAGCGCTGGTGCCGGTGGCGAACCGCTGGCATGATGCCATGCGCATTGCCACGCGCTTTCCGGAGCGCCACGCCGGGTTTCTGGCACGCTGCCACGCCGCCGGACAGTTGCGGCCGACGCCGCTGCTGTTGCGATATGGCGCGGACGATTACAATTGTCTGCATCAGGACGTCTATGGCGAACTGGTATTTCCGATCCAGGCCGTGATTTTATTATCGGCGCCGGGCCGCGATTTCTGTGGAGGAGAATTCGTCGTGACCTCGCAGTGCGCCGGCGCACCTGCGACAGCCGAGGTGGTGCCGCTGCAACAGGGCGATGCGGCGTTGTTTGCGGTCAGGCAACGTCCGCTGCCGGGACGCTACCGGATGCGCAAGGTACAGTCGCGCCATGGTGTCAGTCAGATACTGTGGGGGCAGCGCCATACCCTGGGCCTGATTTTTCACGATGCACTTTAAGCTGGCACCATGACTTTTGATTTGTTTGATCCGATTGATGAACCCCGGCGCACAGAGCAAATCGGCGACGCTGCATTTGTCTTGCGCGGTTGCGCATTGCCTTATGTGGCGGCGTTGCTGCCGCCGCTGGAAGCGATTCTGCAGCAGGCGCCGTTCCGGCACATGATGACGCCGGGCGGATTGCGGATGGGGGTGGCCCTGACCAATTGCGGTGCACTGGGCTGGATTTCGGATCGGCGCGGGTATCGTTATGGACCGATGGATCCTGACAGCGAACAACCCTGGCCGGCGTTGCCCGACGTATTCATACGCTTGGCGCAAGATGCTTCCGAGCAGGCCGGATTCCCCGGGTTTGCACCGGATGCCTGCCTGATCAACCGCTATGAACCGGGTACGCGTCTGACCTTGCATCAAGACAAGAATGAAAAGGATTTTGCCGCACCCATTGTCTCGGTCTCGCTGGGTATCCCTGCGGTCTTTCTGTTTGGTGGTCATGAGCGCAGCGACCGCACCGAGCGCGTGTCGCTGGTGCATGGCGATGTCGCGGTATGGGGCGGCGTTGATCGCTTGCGTTACCACGGCATCATGCCGCTGAAACACGCGGATCACCCGCTGCTGGGGGCGCAGCGCATCAATCTGACCTTCCGTCATGCCGGTTGATCAGCCTGTTTGCTTTCTCTTGTATGGAACACCATGATCCTCGCTGATTTATCGCCCAAGGCCTGTCGGGCCGCCGCCAAATTTCTGGCCACGCTGGATGATGACTGGGCCGCGCACATTCGCAGCACCGGACCTTGCCGCCACGAAACCAAGCCGGCGCGCGAACCTTACGAAGCGCTGGTGCGCGCGATTGCCTATCAACAATTGCATGCGCGCGCTGGCGACGCCATTCTGGGTCGCATGTTGGCATTGTTTCCTCAGGACGACTTTCCTTTGCCGCAACAGATTCTGGCAACGGATATCGAGACGCTGCGTGCCTGTGGCTTTTCGGCAGGCAAGACGGCCACTATTCGCGGCATTGCCGAAGCGGCGCTCAGTGGTCTCGTGCCGCCACGCGCAGAAGCGGAACGGATGAGCGATGACGAACTGATCGCGCGGCTGGTGAGCTTGCGTGGAGTGGGGCGCTGGACGGTGGAAATGTTGCTGATGTATACGCTGGAGCGTTCCGACATCTTGCCGGCTGATGATTTCGGCGTGCGCGAAGGTTACCGGCGTCTGAAACGGTTGGCGCAGGCACCGACCAAAAGCCAGATTGCCGCTATCGGCGAAGCATGGAGCCCGCACCGGACGGTTGCCGCCTGGTATTTGTGGCGGGTGCCGGCGACAATCAGCAGCGAATGAATTTGACCGCAAGCAGCGGAGTGTGTGACTGGCGTGGCGCGACTACAGTGTGATCATCAGTTACCTTCAAAGGGCCAGCATATGTCAGTCAAAACACAGAAGTCTTCGGTAGAGAACGATCCGCGCTGGGCGCAGGTGCAAGCTCGCAATGCCGCCGCCGACAAGTTGTTCGTCTATGCCGTCAGAACCACCGGTGTGTATTGCCGTCCGAGCAGCGCCTCGCGGTTGCCGCGTCCGGAAAATGTCGAGTTCTTCGATACCCCGGCAGCAGCAGAAGCCGCCGGATACCGGCCCAGCCGCCGCAGCGCCGCCGATCAGACCAGCGTCGGCGTGCAGCATGCCGCGATGGTTGCACGTGCCTGTCGCCAGATTGAAGCCGCCGAAGATTTGCTGGCGCTGGATGCCCTGGCGGCAGAGGCAGGCATGAGCCGTTTTCATTTCCATCGGGTGTTCAAGAACCTGACCGGGTTGACGCCCAAGGCGTATGCCAATGCCCAGCGCGCCAATCGCCTGCGGGCCGGTCTCGATTCTGGGGCAACCGTGACTGCCGCGATTTACGATGCCGGCTTCAATTCCAACAGCCGCTTTTATGAAACATCGGCCCAGGTGCTCGGCATGACGCCGACCAGCTATCGCGCCGGCGGTGCCAATGCCGACATCCGTTTTGCGGTGGGACAAAGTTCGCTCGGCGCGATTTTGGTGGCGCAAAGCGAACGCGGTGTGTGCGCGATTTTGATGGGCGATGATCCGGATCGTCTGACGCGCGACTTGCAAGACAAATTTCCGCGCGCCAATCTGATCGGCGCCGACCGCGAATTCGAACAACTGGTAGCGCAAGTGGTGGGGTTTATCGAAGCGCCGGGACTGGGATTGGATTTGCCGCTCGATGTGCAAGGCACGGTTTTTCAGCAGCGGGTATGGCAGGCGCTGCGCGAAATTCCTGCCGGCAGTACTGCCAGTTATGCCGAGATTGCCAATCGCATCGGCATGCCGAAAGCAGTGCGTGCGGTGGCGCAGGCATGCGCTGCCAACAGCCTGGCGGTAGCGATTCCTTGTCACCGGGTGGTGCGCAGCGATGGCGCCTTGTCCGGCTATCGCTGGGGTGTGGATCGCAAGCGGGCATTGCTGGAACGGGAATCCCGGGAATGAGTGACGTCTGGTTGCCTGCCGCTCATCTGGATGACGATGCCTGGCCGGCCCGCTGTCTGCAACTCGAACGTCAGGGACAGGTGGTGCTCAAGAGCGTGTTGACGCCGACGCAGTGTGCCGCCTGCGCTGGCGACGACAGCATCATGAACGCCATGCTGGCGCCATTGCGCGATGCTTTGTACACCCGGCTGGTCGGACTGGCGAATGACTGGCAAGCCGATTCCAGTGTCCATTTTCCGGTTACCTTGACTGAATTCCGGCGTGCCTGTCAGCAGGCCGGGCAGCACCGGCCATTATCGGGCCGCTCGGTTCATGGCCGCGGTGAAGGCGAATATCTGCATCAGGACGTTGCCGGTTCGCTGGTGTTTCCGTTGCAGGCGGTATTACTGCTGTCGGTCCCCGGCCATGATTTCAGCGGTGGCGAAATGGTATTGACCGAGCAACGACCCCGCATGCAGTCGCGGGTCACCGTGCTGCCGCTGCAGCAAGGCGACCTGGGTTTGTTTGCCACGCATTGGCGTCCGGTGTCGGGGACGCGCGGCAGCTATCGGGTCAATCTGCGGCATGGTGGCAGCCGCGTTCGCAGCGGCCAGCGGCACGCCTGCAATGTGGTGTTTCATGATGCCGAGTGATGATTTTTTATCTGCATGACTGAAAAATACTGGGAAGTGACCGGCGCCGACGGCCGGCAGTTCGCGAGTCCGCTGCCCGGTCAGTGGGGTGGCCACCGTGGCGGTCGCATCTATGGACGTCTTGATTGCCGTGCGGCATTGCAGGCGATTGCCCGTGGGGGTTATGTGCGCCAGCGTGTGTTCTTTGTACATGAAGAGGATGCACGCGCCGCGGGCTACCGGCCCTGCGCGGTTTGCATGCCGGCGGCCTATGCGGTCTGGAAGAACGGACAAGCCAGGTGCTGATCGCAAAGTATTGCATCTTTGACATCGGTATCGGGCTTGATTCCGGCCGGTCAGCCATTGAACCTGATCCTGACAAGGCCCGGGTTGTTGCCGGCCTGGTGGGCCAGGAAACTCCGGGGGATCCTGAAAGAATCGGCCTGTCGTTGTAAGATACGGTGTTGTGCTGAATTCAGGCAATCACTTAGGTTTAGGTCTTTTCATGTCGTCACCAGAGAACAAAAACAGCGAAACGCATCCAGAAGAACAAATGGAATACGTGAGCTCCTGCGCGTTGCCGATGCCGTGGGCAACATTCCAACTGCACGCTTTTGTGGATCGCATTTCCGGCAAGGAACATTTGGCCCTGGTCTTGGGCGACGTAGCGCACGGCGAGCCGGTATTGGCACGCGTGCACTCCGAATGCCTGACCGGTGATGCATTGTTCAGCCAGCGTTGCGATTGTGGCGCTCAACTGGAAGCAGCGCTGAAAAAAATCGCCAAGGAAAAACGCGGCGTCCTGTTTTATTTGCGCCAGGAAGGCCGTGGCATCGGTTTGCTCAACAAGGTGCGCGCCTATCATTTGCAGGATGGCGGCGCCGATACGGTTGAAGCCAATCAGCAACTGGGATTCGCGGCGGATTTGCGCCGCTACACGGTTTGTCTGCCAATGCTGGAGCACCTCGGCATCAAGAGCCTGCGCCTGATGACCAACAATCCGCGCAAGGTAGCCGCGCTGGAAGAGTGCGGCATCAATATCGCCGAACGCATCGGTCTGGTTGTCAATCGCAATCCGTTCAACATTCGTTATCTCGGCACCAAGGCTGCCAAGCTCGGACATCTGTTGCCATCCCATGACAACGAGTGACGGCATGACCCAGGACGCGCCATTGATTCCGATTTCGTTGCTGACCGGTTTTCTCGGCAGCGGCAAAACCACGCTGCTCAATTATCTGGTCGCGCAGCCGGAGCTGAAAGATACGCTGGTCATCATCAACGAATTTGGTGAAATCGGTCTGGATCATTTGCTGGTCGCGCACAGTCAGGATGACGTGGTGGTCGAAATGAGCAGCGGTTGTTTGTGCTGCACCATTCGCGGCGATCTGAAAAAGACGCTCAAGGACATTACCTGGCGCTTCGCCGAAGGCGGCCAGCGCAAATTCAATCGCGTCATCATCGAGACCACCGGGCTGGCGTCGCCGGTGCCGATACTGCATACCCTGATGACCGATAACTTCATCGCCTCGCGCTATCGGCTCGACGGTGTGGTGACCACCATCGATGCCGTCAATGGCATGGATACGCTGGACCGGTATACCGAAGCGGTGCAACAGGCGGCGGTGGCCGATCGTTTGCTGCTGACCAAAACCGATCTGGCTGACAGTACTGCGCTGGCAGCGTTGCAGGCGCGCCTGAAAGTATTGAATCCGGCAGCTACGCAAGTCTTGTCGCGGCAAGGCCAGGTAGCGCCGCAGGCGTTGCTTAACGCGGGGTTGTTCAAGGCTGCGGAAAAGACACCGGATGTCGCGCGCTGGCTCAACGAAGAAGCATTCAGCGACACGCATGCAGCGCATGGTCACCGGCATGAACACAAGCACGACCATGAGCACCAGCATGAACATGATCACGCACATCAGCATGACGTCAATCGCCACGATGATCACATCCGCGCATTTTGCTTCAGCTTCGACGAACCTATCGCACCGGATCTGTTTGATGAATGGCTGAGTCTGCTGGTGGGATTCAAGGGCCAGAACATCCTGCGCATCAAAGGCATCGTCAATCTGGCCGGCGAAGACAAGCCGGTGGTGATTCACGGCGTGCAGCACATTTTCCACCCGACGGTAACCTTGCCTGAATGGCCGTCAGATGATCACCGTACGCGCATCGTGTTCATCACGCACGACATCGAGCGCAGCGTCATCGAACGCTCGTTTTCTGCCTTCATGCAGGCGCAGGCCATCGAGCGTGACATGCTGGAACGAAAGAAAAACGTCTGGTAGTGACGGCGTCAGAAACCTGAACGAACCGGCGCGTATCTCAACAAACCGAAAAGCCCATCAAGTGATGGGCTTTTCGCATTTGCAAGTTAACGTGGCACGCACTTGAACTGCACTTCTACCTGTGGGTCTTGGCCCTTGGTACGTGGCACGTCATAGCCGCCGGTCACCACGAAAGTCTGACCTTTCTGATTGCAAAATTTGGTCACGTCCTTGAGCGCTTTTATTTTTACGTCGGCGAGAGTGCCTGCGGGGGAGCTGTCGTGGGCGGCGACCATATACGTGTCTTTACCCATGGAGACGACGCCGGTACTGACAGCACAGCCGGCCAGAGCCCCGGCCACGATGGCCAGGATAATGCAGTGTTTCATTGACTTCCCCCATTTGCTGGTGCTGTTCTCAGCACCCTTATTGTGTTCTTCGACTGCTCAATCGGCAGCGGTTATCGTGCGGCGCCACGCGGGCGATTGTAGCCTGACCGGCCCAAATGTCGCAATTCCGGATACTAAGGCCTCAACGAGTGGGTGAATATTTTCACTATGGCCAATGTTCAGAGGTACTTGCTGCGGCATGTCGGTTTAGCTGATGTCGCCGGCAGATAACGCCAACATCAAGTCTTCCGTGCAGTATCAATCTCGATCACCAGCTGCGGATTGAAATCCGGATTTTCCCACGCGATATCGGCCACCGTTTCGGCGCTGCCGAGATTGAGCGGATAGCCGCGTGGATTGGTGACGACGCGCGTGCCGGCGACCTGATAATCGAAACTGTCGTGGACGTGGCCGTGAATCCACAGATCGGCTTTGGCGACCAGCGGCGTCAGATCACTGATGAAGGCGGGGTTCAGTGACGACCCGGCAAAGCGCGGGTGAACCGAATCCGGATGCACGCCGTGATGCGTGATGACCACTGTCGGGCCATCGAATGCGGTGGCGAGTTTTTCTGTCAGCCAGGCGCGCGACTGACGATGTTTCGCGAGAGCGTCTTGCGGTGTGAAGACGCCGCCCGGAGTAGTAATGATCTTGTGGTCGACCAAGACCTTTTCCGCTTCCTGCATCGACGTTTCAATGTCGCCGATCAATGCATAGTCGGTCCACAGGCAACAGCCGAGAAAACGCACGCCATGCAAGATGGTTTCTTCATTTTCCAGATGATGCACCTGGCCGTGGCGCGAAGTGCTGCGCAGTTGATCGATCAGCGCATCGTACTGTTCGTGGTATGCCTCGTGATTGCCATGCACATAGATCACCGGCACCGGCCAGTCGGCGAAGGCGGCCAGTGCCTGCGTGTCGCGATGGATATCGCCGGCAATGATGAGGACGTCGGCATCGCTTGGGCCTACCGGCTGATGCGACGGAAACTTCTTTTCCAGAATTTCTAAATGCAGATCGGAGGCGATTTGAATTTTCATGAGAAATGGTAGTTGGGTAGCTGGCATACACTGGCGAACGGCCAGCATACCACTCCTCCGCTACGCTATCAGCCGCGATGCGCGAACCACGCCAGAATCAGGGAAATGGTCAGCAAGGAACCGGTAGTGGAAATCAGAATGGCGCGCGACATGGCGGCGGCTTCCCGCTGGTACAGTTCGGCCAGCATGAACGGACCGGTGCCGATGGGCAGCGCACTCAATAACAACGCGGTGTCGGCCCATAATCTCGGCAGCGGAAAAATCCAGTAAGCGAGAATCGCGGTGATGGCCGGATGCACCAGCAACTTGAAGCCGACCAGCAGATTGACCGTATCCGCTTGTTTACCTTTGAGCGGCTGTGCCAGAAACAGGCCGAGCGATACCAGCGCGCAGGGGCTGGCGGCCGCACCCAGCAAGGTGAACAGATGACTCAGGCTGACCGGCAAACTCCAGCCACTGGCGGCGACCACGGCACCGAGCAGGGACGCCATCATGATCGGATTGCGCAGCAGCGACACCGCCACTTTCTTCAATGTGCGACCAACATGGCGTTCGGCATGCAGTGAAATTTCAAGAAAGATGATTGCCACCGCGAACAGCAGGCACGCGGTCATGACCATGGCGATGACCGACGGTGGCACGCCCTCGTTGCCGAATGCAAGCATGCACAAGGGGATGCCGATGAAACCGACATTGGCATAGGAGGTACCCAGGCTGTCGATGATGATATCGCCGGTAGCCGCGCCTTGCCGCTTTCTGATCCAGGCGGTCAGCGCGAACACCACCACGATGCCGATGGCAAACACGGCGACGAAACGCAGATTGGCAAAGTCGGCCGGCTTCAACCCCGAAATGGCATTGAACAGCAGTGCCGGCAGTCCGAGATAAATGACAAAACGATTCAACTCACTGGCGGCATTGATGCTGAGAATATTGCGTTTGCGGCACAGATAGCCGAGAAAAATCAGCGCAAAGATCGGGAATACGACGTTGAAGATGGCAAGCATGTGGCGCTGACGGATGAAATGGAAAAATGATGAAAGGACTGCGCCTGCGTGGCGGGCTCAGGCTCAGGCCGGCATGGCCGGTCGTTGGGACGCGTACTCATTGCTCATCAGCGTGGTGGCCAGATGATCGGCCGCGCGTTCGGCATGCTGGCGCGCCAGATTGTCGGCGACGCTGGCCTTGCCGGCGATGATGGCGTCGAGGATGGCGGCATGTTCATCCCACACCGTGCTGCGGGTGTGCGCATCGTTGCGCAGAATTGCACCCATGGCGCGCCGGATGTGTTGCCAGTGCAGTGCGGTGGCTTCGGCAATCATCGGATTGCCCGAGGCGTGATAAATGAATTGATGGAAATCCATATCGGCCTTGATCAGTTCGGTCATCACACCGGCCTTGCCGGCGCGCCGGCCACGCGCCAGCAAATCCAGTCCCTGTTGCGCCGCCGCCTGATCCGGATTCTTTTTCCATCTGAGCGCGGTCTCGCGTGCGGCCAGGCCATCGAGCGCCGACCGTACCTGATAGAGCTGCACCAGTTTTTGCGGATCAATCGGCGTCACCATGACACCCTTGCGACCGCTTTCTTCAATGAAGCCCTGACGCTTGAGCAAATGAAATGCCTGCAAGATCGGTTGCCGCGAAACGCCCAGTGTTTCGGCCAGGCCTTCCTGAGTAATCCGCGCATTCGGTGCCAGCGTGCCGTCGCAGATGGCATCGAGAATGGCGTCGTAGACCTGCTCGATCAGTTGCGCAGGGGCATCAATTTTGTACATGAAGTGACCTTGATATGTGTTCCGTGTTCTGTATACAGAATATGGTTCTGCCGTAAATACTGTCAAGACGATTCTTTTCAGTTCTCTTTGCCCGGTGTCTTTTTGCAGGCTCGTTACAATCACGGTTTCAGTCTGACTTTTGCACATGCATCCGATCACCCCTTCCATCGATGTCAGTCAGGCAACAGTTGCGTCAGCCGCTGAGCGACTTCGCGCGCAATTGCCGGCAGCCGGTGAGCTGGCAGGCATGTGGCAGCAGCGTGAGCGGTTTGTGATCCTCAATACGGATTTCGGCGACGGCCTGCACTTTTTGCTGACCGCCGCCGCCTTGCGAGATGATCCGAACGGACCGCAGCAGTTGCACTATCTGGCGCTGTTGTCGCAGCCGCTGTCGCGCCGGCAATTGCAGGCAGCGCTGGCGCCATTGGCCGCCACTGCGATAGCAGCCGCAGAATTGATTGCGCAGTGGCCGCCTGCGGTAAGCGGTTACCACCGCCTGTTCCTGCAACAGCAACGCATCGTGTTGACGCTGATCGTCGGTGATCCGGCGCTGACGCTGCCACAGATTGGTGCCGGCATCGATGCGTTCTGTCTGACCAATACCACGTTATCAGTGCTCGGCGCTGCGCCATATTTACCCCGGCGACTGGCCCGACTGGCAGCGCCGCAGGCATTGCTGGCGGTGGATGGCGGCACTCAGGATGAACAAGAGTCAGTGCGGCGCGCATTGGCGTCGGCCGGATTCATTCGTGATGAGCAATCGACGCCGCTCCGCGCCAGATTTGCACCACGCTGGCAACATGCCTGGCCGCGTGTTGTACCGCACAGCGCCCGACGCGCCATCGTGATCGGTGCCGGTCTGGCCGGCAGCGCGGTCTGTGAAAGTCTGGCGCTGCGCGGCTGGCAGCTTGACCTGATCGAAACGCATGACGGTCCGGCGCAGGAGGCATCGGGCAATCTGGCCGGGGTATACATGCCGGCGATTTCGCGCGACGATAACCCGGCAGCACGCTTGACGCGGCAGGCTTATTTGTTTGCGCAGCAAGTCTGGGCGCGCATTGGCGGCTTCCCTCAATTGCGTGGCGCCCGCTGCGGCATACTGCAGGTGGCACGCGATCCGGAGCAGGCCGCCGCATTCGAACAGGCCGCCCGGCACTGGCACTATCCCGATGATTACGCGCAATGGCTGGACGCCGATCAGGCCAGCGCCAGATTGGGCCTGCGCACCGGCAGCGGCTGGTACTTCCCGGATGGCGGCTGGCTCAATCCGGCTTCGGTATGCGAGGCTATGTTGCGCGCTTGCGGCACCTGCCTGACGCGACATTTCGGGCAAGGAGCAACGACGCTGCAGCGGATTGACGATCAATGGCAGGCGCTGGCCGCCGATGGCCGCGTGCTGGCACAGGCCCCGGCAGTGATTCTGGCGAATGGCATGGGTGCGTTGCAATTCATGCAGGCGCAGACGCTGCCGCTGACCGCATTGCGCGGACAGGTCACGCATTTACCGGCGACGGGTGTGCTGTCGACGCTGCCATTTGCCTTGTGCGGCGATGGTTACCTGACCCCGCCGGCAGCCGGAATCGTCAGTCTCGGCGCCAGTTACGATGATGATCACGACCCGGCATTGCGGGTGCAAAGCCATCTCGATAACTTGCACAAACTGCAGCAGATGTTGCCGGCGCTGAGCATGACCGTTGATGCGACGACGCTCGTTGGCCGCGTCGGATTTCGTTGTGTGGCGGCAGATCGCTTGCCATTGGTGGGCGCGTTGCCGGATTCCGGAGCCCGGCAAGCGGCCACTGCCGACTGTCGTCTGGCGGACTTGCCGCGTCTGCCGGGTTTGCATGGATTGCTCGGCTACGCTTCACGCGGCCTGATATGGTCGCCGCTGGCAGCCGAGTTGCTGGCTTGCCAGATGGAGGGGGAGCCGTTGCCGATGGGGCGCGATCTGGCGGCGCTACTGGATCCGGCGCGCTTTGCATTGAAAGCGGCGCGGAAATCAGATTTTTCATGAAGGAGCCGGGGATGATCAGCAATCCTGAATTCGATATCACTACGCACAGCGCCTTGCAGGCAATGTTCGATGCGCCGGCCGGGGCGTCGCTGGCGAAAGAGCTGGATCACATTGATGACAATTACCGTCAGTGGATAGCCGCCTCGCCGTTTCTGGCGCTGGCCACGGCCGGGCCGCAGGGCTTGGATTGCTCGCCGCGGGGCGACCCCGCCGGTTTTGTGGATGTGGTCGATGCCAAGACCGTGATCATTCCCGAACGGCGCGGCAACAACCGCATTGATAGTTTGCGCAATCTGATTGAGAACCCGCAATTAGCGTTGCTGTTCCTGATACCGGGTCAGGGTGAGACATTGCGTATCAATGGCCGCGCCCGCATCAGCGCCGATCCCGCCCTGTTGCAACGCTATGCGATAGCCGGAAAATTGCCCAAGCTGGTATTGATCGTCACCGTCGAGGCCGCTTTTTTCCAATGTTCGCGGGCGGTAGTTCGCGCCGGCTTGTGGAATCCGGCAGCGCAAATCAAGCCGGGCAGTTTGCCGACGCCGGGGCAAATATTGTCTGCTGCCACCAATGCCGGTATCGATGGCGCCGCATACGATCAGGCGCTGCCCGAGCGGGTAAAAAGCAGCTTGTATTAGCTGTCCGGGCCTATTGTGAAAAATACGCAACTAAGATGCGTTGCGAAAGCGGCTCAAGCTTGTGTTGCTGGTCGCCTGCGTGCGAGGATGTTGTTCATCCAATAATTTTTCCGTGTCGTCATGAAAAAAATACAGCGCCAGTTACTGCGGGTCCGAGACGGCCACGAAGCGCATGTTTCGTTTGTCGAGCTGTTCTTTGACCTGATTTATGTGTTTGCGGTGACGCAGTTGTCGCACAGCCTGCTCGGTAATCTGACCTTGATTGGCGCGGCCCAAACCTTCGTGCTGTGGGTGGCGGTATGGATGGCCTGGCAATACACCATCTGGGTCACCAACTGGTTCGATCCGGAAACCTTGCCGATCCGTTTCTTGCTGTTCAGCATCATGCTGATCGGACTGGTGATGGCAGCGGCGATTCCGGAAGCATTCACCGGACGTGCCCTGATCTTCGGCTATGCGGTCGCCGCCGTGCAGGTCGGACGGACGCTGTTCGTGCTGGGCATTCTCGGCAACCGGCATAGCCTGGCGCCCAACTTCAAGCGCATGCTCGGATGGTTGTGCATCTCGGCGGCATTCTGGATTGCCGGCGGCTATCTGGAAGAGCAGCGCCTGTGGTTATGGGCGATTGCCATTCTCTGTGAATACTGTTCGCCGATGATCGGCTTTGCGCTGCCGGGTATGGGGCGTACCAGGACTTCCGAGTGGACGATTGAAGGCGGTCACCTGGCCGAACGCTGCCAACTGTTCGTGATTGTGGCGCTGGGCGAGGCCTTGCTGATCAGCGGTGCCTCGATTGCGCATTCGGAACAATGGGAAGCGCCGGTCCTGATCGCATTCGTGGCGACTTTCCTCGGCAGTCTGGCGATGTGGTGGGTGTATTTCGATACCAGCAGCAAAGACGGCACCGAAGCGATTACCCATGCCGATGATCAGGGGCTGATCGGTTCCTATTTCAATTATGTACACGTCATTATCGTCGCCGGCATCATCGTCTCGGCGGTCGGCAACGAGCTGGTGATTGCGCATCCGGACGGCCGCATCGACATGGTCTCGGCGGTGGTATTGATTGCCGGACCGGTGATTTATCTGGTTGGCAATGCGATCTACAAAAAAGTCGTGTATCGCCGCTTTCCGTTGTCGCATATCGTCGGGCTGGTATTGCTGGCGCTTCTGGCGCCGCTCTCTTTTGTCACCGATCTGCTGATGGTGAGCGGCCTGACCACCGTGATCCTGATCGTGGTTGCCGGCTGGGAAGGATGCAGCCGGCGCAGTGCCAAACGTCCATTGCAGGACGAACACGCCTCGTATTGGTAAAGTGCGGCAAGTGCCACGCCGGACGTGATCCGGCGGGCGCTGTAGAGTAGAATACCGGCTGCAAGCCGCCGACCCGCATCGGCGCACTTTACCGGAACACTGCGCATGCTGCGACTGACAGAAATACAACTCCCCCTCGACCATCCCGAAGCCGACCTGACGGCCGCCATTCTTGCGCGCCTCGGTATTGATGCCACGCAACTGAAGCGCGTTGAACTGTTTCGCCGCAGCTACGATGCCCGCAAGAAATCGGCGATTGTTCTGACCTACAGCGTTGACGTCGAAGTCGATGACGAGGCGGCCGTGCTGCGCAAGCATCAGGGCAAGCCGCATGTCGCACCGACACCGGATACCTCCTATAAGTATGTGACGCACGCCAGCGCGGTGCCGGAAAAGCGGCCGGTGGTCATCGGTACTGGTCCGTGCGGTATTTTTGCCGGACTGATTCTGGCGCAGATGGGTTTTTGCCCGATCATTCTGGAGCGCGGCAAGATTGTGCGCGAACGCACCAAGGATACCTGGGGGCTGTGGCGCAAACGCGAACTGCACCCGGAATCGAACGTGCAGTTCGGCGAAGGCGGTGCCGGTACGTTTTCGGATGGCAAGCTGTATAGCCAAGTCAAAGATCCCAAGCATTACGGCCGCAAGGTGCTGAGCGAATTCGTCAAAGCCGATGCACCGCCGGAAATCATGTATGTCAGCAAGCCGCATATCGGTACCTTCCGTCTGGTCAAGATGGTGGAACAGATGCGGGCCACGATTGAAGCACTCGGTGGTGAATTCCGCTTTCAGCAAAAGGTTGATGATATCGATATCAGCCCTGAAAAGGACGGTGGTCAGGTGCGTGGCGTGATACTGGCCGGCGGTGAATATATTGCCGCCGATCATGTGGTGCTGGCGATTGGCCACAGTGCCCGCGATACTTTCCAGATGTTGCATGAGCGCGGCGTCTACATGGAAGCCAAGCCATTTTCGATTGGCTTTCGCGCCGAACATCCGCAATCGCTGATCGACAAATGTCGCTTCGGTCCCAGCGCCGGCCATCCGATTCTGGGGGCTGCCGATTACAAGTTGGTGCATCACGCCAGCAATGGCCGTGCCGTCTACAGCTTTTGCATGTGCCCGGGTGGCACCGTCGTGGCGGCCACGTCGGAACCGGGACGGGTGGTCACCAACGGCATGAGCCAGTATTCGCGCAATGAACGGAATGCCAACAGCGGTATTGTGGTCGGCATTACACCGGCTGACTATCCGGGCCATCCGCTGGCTGGAATCGATTTTCAACGTGCATGGGAGTCGCGCGCCTATGAACTCGGCGGCAACAACTATGATGCACCGGGTCAACTGGTCGGCGATTTTCTGGCGCAACGGCCATCGACCGTGCTTGGCAGTGTCGAACCATCGTATAAACCGGGCGTGTTGCTGGGCGATTTGTCGACTTCATTGCCGGACTATGCGATTGCTGCGATCCGCGAAGCCTTGCCGGTCTTCGACAAGCAGATTCGCGGCTATGCGATGAACGACGCGGTGCTGACCGGAGTTGAAACCCGTACCTCTTCACCGGTACGAATTCGCCGCGACGATCACAATCTGCAAAGCATCAATACCAAGGGTTTGTATCCGGCCGGCGAAGGTGCCGGCTATGCGGGAGGCATCATGTCGGCGTCGATTGACGGCATCAAGGTCGCGGAAGCCGTGGCACTCAGCATTACCGGCCAGCAGCCGACTTAAAAACCGCGTCAGCGCTGATGCCAGAGTTGGACCTGCATCAGTTCAGCGCAGCGGGTATCGAGCATGCAAGGGGCGTCGCCGGCATTGAACAGCACGGCGTCACCGGCATGCAGCGGTCGTAACCCATGCGGTTCATCAAGCATGCAATGGCCGTTGATCAGATACAGCATGGTCAGGTCGGCCTGACTCGAAATCGTGGTTTTTCCCGTTTGAATCAGACGCTGTACCTGGTGCCGGTAAACATCGCGCCGCGTCATCACGTTGAAATCGATGATGCTGCCGGCGATCAGTGCCGAATCCACTTCATCATCTCCGGAAAAAGAAAAGATATCGCTGCGCTGGGTCAGTTGCCGCACCGTGCCGGCATGCGTGAGCGCGATTCCCTGACCATCGAGGATGGCAATCGAACGATCAATGCCGGGGAATATGGAAAAGGCGCCACCTTGATGCACGGTGGCGATACTGATGCGCCAGTCGAATGATTCCAGCGAACTGCCTTGCGGGGCGCGGATGATTTCACGCGTGATGCCGCCACCATTTTTCCAGCGCATGCTGAGCTGGTTGGTTTGAGCGATGACGATCGGCATAATGTGGTCGCCGCCCGCAGACGGGGGCGATAGATAAAGTAAAGACTGAAGTAAAAGGCCGAAGTAAAAAACTGAAGCGAAAAACAGCCGAAAGACGAAGCCAGAAGCAGACCGCAGGTCGCCCGGAGCGAACCTGCGGCAGCGTCTTGATTTATTGCGGTTGCAGGATCAGGTGCGCCAGCCGTGCCGCGACGCGGGCAGTCATGCCATCGCGGTCGTAAGTCGGATTGCATTCGGCGATATCGGCGGCAATCAGCTTGCCGCTGGATTTGATCGTCGCCACCAGCCGTTCGACCTTTTCCAATGCCATGCCGTAAGGCGCAGGCGCCGAGACGCCGGGAGCCTTTTCTCCTGGCAAGACATCCAGATCGATCGTCAGATAAACGTCGGTGACACCATCAAGTTGCGTACGCAATTCCTGATCGATGATATCCAGACTGCGCTCTGCAACATCGCGATCCATATGAAATTGCACATCCAGTTGACGCGCCCGGTTGAACAATGCCGGCGTGTTGCCCAATTCGCTGATGCCATAGCAAACATAACGGAAGTCGACCTTGGCTTGCTCGCACCATTGCGCCATTTGCAGAAACGGTGTGCCGGAGGTGGAGCAATCGGCGGTACGCAAATCGAAGTGGGCATCGAAATTGATGATCAGCAATTTACGTTGTTGCAGCGTCGCGCCCAGATGACGGGTGATGCCGAGAAAGCTGCCATAAGCGACTTCGTGACCGCCGCCCAGGATCAGCGGCAGATTGCCTTGCCCCATGACCTGAGCGATGCGTTCCGCCAGACGCTGTTGCGCCCGTTCCAGATCGCCGTCATCGCAGACCACATTGCCGGCATCGGCCAGTTGCGTGATCCGGTGCGCCGGCAGATTCGCCAGCATGCGGCGAATCGCATAGGGTCCTTGCGCCGCACCGATGCGCCCGTGATTACGGCGTACGCCTTCGTCGCAGGCAAAACCGATCAAGGCGCTGCCGCCGGTCACGGTGGCGTCGAACGGCTGCACCACCTGATGCAGACGACGGGTATCACCGGCCGTATCTTCGTCCAGCCGGCCAGTCCAGATAGGATCGTTCATGCTTACGTTCCTTGTTGCTGATTGCGGGACAGTACCGCTTGCAAGAAGCTGCGGGTGCGTTCCTGCGTCGGATTGACGAAAATGTGATCCGGTGCGCCGGCTTCGACAATACGGCCTTGATCCATGACCACCACCACATCAGCGACTTCGCGTGCAAATCCCATTTCATGCGTGACCACGATCATGGTCATGCCTTCGTTGGCGAGCGCCTTCATGACTTGCAACACTTCACCCACGAGTTCCGGGTCGAGCGCCGAAGTCGGTTCGTCAAACAACATGACCTTCGGTTGCATGGCCAGCGCACGGGCAATCGCCACGCGTTGCTTTTGACCGCCGGACAAGGTGGCTGGCATGGCATCGGCTTTTTCCGCGAGGCCGACTTTGGCCAGCAGGCTGCGCGCCAGATGTTCGGCTTCGTCCTTGTGGGTGCCGAGAATCTTGCGCGGTCCGACCGTGACGTTTTCCAGTACCGACAGATGCGGAAACAGATTGAACGACTGGAACACCATGCCGACTTGCGTGCGCAATTCATTGAGCGCGTGATCGGGCATCATTTTGCCGTCGACCAGCAAGTCTTGTCCGCAGATCGAAATGCTGCCTTCTTCCGCCACTTCCAGACCGTTACAGCAACGCAGCAAGGTACTCTTGCCAGAGCCGCTGGGGCCGATGATGACGATGACCTGTGACGCTTCCACGGTCAGATCGATACCGTGCAGAATGCGATGACCGGAAAAGGATTTGCCCAGTTTGCTTAATTGAATCATGGCGGTCATTACACTGCTCCTCCTGCGCGCAGGCGCTTCTCGATGCGTTGCAGCGCCATGCTGGTCAGGCTGGTCAGGACCAGATAGACGAGAGCGATGGCCAGGTACACTTCCAGCGAACGATACGAAACGCTGATGATTTTTTGTCCTTCATGCATCAGATCGGCGATGGTCAGCAGCGATACCAGTGCCGAGTTCTTGATCAATGCGATGAATTCGTTGCCGAGCGGCGGAATCATCCGCACTACCGCTTGCGGCAGGATGATGGTGCGCATTGCCTTGCCGGATGACATGCCGAGCGAACGGGCCGCTTCCATCTGACCCTTGTCGACCGATTGGATCGCACCGCGCACGATTTCGGAAACATAAGCGCCCGAGTAAATGCCGAGACCGAGAATGCCGCACACGAAGGCCGGCAACAGGATGTCGAACTGCGGCAAGCCGAAGAACAACAAGAACAGTTGGACCAGCAACGGTGTGCCGCGGATGAAGGTAACGTAGATGCTGCAAATGCCGTAGCGCAGGCGTTTGCCCGGGTCCAGCCGGCCGAGGCCGACCAGCAGGCCGAGCACGCATCCGAGCACCAGCGAAGCGGCAGTAATTTCTATCGTGACCAGCGCGCCGCGCAGCAGATCGGGCCAGCCTTCAAGGACTGGCAAAAAATCGAGGCTCAATTAAATCTCCTTGGGTATTCTGTGCGGACGAGGTTATTTCGCCGGTGGCGTCAGCCATTTCTGAACCAGCTTGTCGTAGCTGCCATCCAGTTTCACTTTCTTCAGTGCGGCATTCATTTCTTCGGTTAGCTGTGGCAAATCCTTGCGCACTGCGTAGCCATACAATTCAATGCTGACTTGCTTGTCGAGCACCTTCATGCCGGGACGATTCTTGGCATATTCAATCGCCGCAGGTTTGCCGGTGACGGCGGCATCGGCGCGGCCGATTTCCACCAGATTGAACATTTCCTGATTCTTTTCTACTTCGATCCGTTCTGCTTGCGGATAGAACTCTTTAAGATAGTTGGCCGATTTGGTGCCGACCTGTACTGACACTTTTTTACCGACCAGATCGGACGGTTGCTTGATCGTGGTGTTGCTGGCCTTGGTCAGAATCACCAGACCGCCTGGGTAGTAAGGATCGGTGAAATTGACCACGCGACGACGTTCTTCGGTGATATAGATCGCCGACGAAGCGACGTCAAAGCGACGCGATACCAGACCGGGAATCAAACCCTTGAAGTCGATGTCGGTCCATTCGACTTTTTTGCCCATGGTTTTGCCGAGCAATTCGATCAGCTCGATGTCAAAGCCGGTACGCTTGCCATCCTTGAAAAATTCGAACGGCGGGAAAGTGGCATCGGTAGCAACCCGGATCACATTCGTGGTTTGGGCGCTGGCAAGCACTGGCAAAGCCAGGCCGATGGCGGCAAGCAGGCTGATGAAATGGCGGCGGTGAATCATGGTCTCTCCTCTGGTTTATTCAAAACAACGCTAAGCGTTCGCTGATTGCTGCCGCCGCCTTGACGGTGGCAGCAATCAATTCCTGGTGCCGGCCTTCGGCACGAATGGCTGGCGCCATCAGCGTGATGGCGCCGACGGCCTGGCCGGGTTTGTAAAATATCGGGGCACTGACACCCCACACTCCCCAATCCACTTCGCCTTCACTGACCGCATATCCCTGACCGCGGATGGCAGCCAGTTCGGTATGCAATCGTTGAACCTCTTCGGCTTGTCCCTGCAATTGGCGGGCAATGATGTTATCGGCTGCTGCCGGCGCCAGATGCGCCAGTACCGCCTTGGCCGAAGCGCCGCGCAACAGCGGATGAGAGCGGCCTTTGGAAAAGGAGCAGCGCAATGATTGTTCGCTGTCGACCATATCGAGGCAGGTGACCTGATCGTTGACCGCGACCATCAGGCCGACGCTTTCGCCGCAACGCTCGGCCAGCAGCGCCATTTCAGGTTGCGCATTGCTGAGCAGATAGGAGGTGTGATCGAAGCCCCAGGCCAGTTGCACGCTGAGTGGACCCGGCGCGTAACAATTTTCCTGTTCCTGCACCAGACCCCATTTGCGCAGTGGCAACAAATGCCGATACAACGTACTTTGGGGCAAACCGGTCAATTCCTTGAGTTTGCGTACGGTGATCGGCTTGCCGTAGCGGGCAATAACGGACAGCACCATCAGCGATCGTTCGCTGGTGGCGACTGCGGGTTCGGTGGTCATGACGGTGTTCATGGCCGGATCATTGATCATTTTTCTCATATTTGAAAATCAAATTCTCGCAATGTGAGAACTTTAGTTCAAATAGTTGAAAAATTTCCGGGACGACAATAAGAAAGAGGCGCGCTGACAACACTGCTGCCTGGATGGCAATGACGGATGAAGCGGGGCACGGACGGCGGGAGCAGAGGGGTAAGCCCGGGCCGTGTAGCGATTGACTGGCGGCGTTGAGGAAAAATCCGGACGAAAAAAAACGGACCGTATAAACGGTCCGTTTTTTACACCGGGCTCGAAAAATTACTTCTTGGCGCGGGTAGTCTTTTCAGCAGCTTGGGTGAATTGCTTGGCAGCGTTGCTCAGATTCGCTTCCAGTGTTTCAACAGCTTGCTTGGTGCTCTTGGTCAGTTGCTCGTAGCCAGCGTTGGCGTTGCCGATGGCCGACTTCAACAGGGCGACTGCGTTTTCCGAACCAGCAGGTGCGTTCTTGCTGATTTCTTCAACCAGAGCAGTTACCTTGCGGCTGGTTTCAGCGACCTGGGCTTCAGCAGCCTTGGTCAGTTCAGCTTGCGTTGCCGACACGATGCCAGCCAGATGACGGCCATAAGCGGCTGCCTTTTCTGCTGTAGGTTGGGCTTGTGCTGCAGCCAGCGACAACAGTTCTTGTGGATCTTTGGCAGCAGCGAATTGCTGGGCTGCTGCTGTGGATTCTTCCAGCGATGCCTTGGCGGCGCTCAGGTTCAGTTCGATGATCTTTTCAACGCCTTCGAACGCTTTGGTTGTCAGTGTGTTGATCAGGTCCAGTTGCGCCTGGAAATGCGTTTTGGTGGCAGCAGAAAATTGGTCTTGGTACGAAAACATGGACTTCTCCTAGGATATTCAAAAATAGCAGGGAATGAGCGGCCCAGAACCAGAAACTAATTTTGTGCGCCGCAACAATTCATATTTTACGCACTTTTTTAGGGAGGTCAAGTTTTATTTGTGCGCTGCACAAAAAACCACAAACAGGCATTTCCCGGGAGCATTACTTCTGTTTCAAGGCCTCCGGCGGCACCATGGCCGGCAGTTCATGTACCACGACGCCGGCGTCCGTAGTCTGGAACGGGCAACCTTTGCTGACTTCAATACCGCGCAACGCATCCTGATAGCCTTGTTCCCAGCGCCAGCCAATGGAGCCACGCGAAAAATTCACATCCTTGGACGCCATGTTCCAGTCGCGTCCGGCATATGGCAGGCGCACGATATGCATGGTGGCTTCGGCCCCCAGGTCGGCCAGCAATTTGCGATCTGCGGCGGTGCGTTGTGCGGCCGGCAGCCGCTCATAGAATTCGCGTGCGATGCGACGCAACTGGTGCTGTTTCAGATAGGAGTCGATATGGCGCTGCGAGCGAGAGGCGAAAGTGACATCCTTTTGCCGGGTCTGGACGGCTTCCAGCGTAGTCGGTTCGGGACCGTCGGCGTGCCACAGATCGACCATCATGCATAAGGTGTCTTGTCGTGGTTCGTCGTTGAGTACGGCTTCCAGCGGGGTGTTGGAATACAGGCCGCCATCCCAGTACAGATCGCCATCCACGCGCACCGGTGCAAACCCCGGCGGCAAGGCGCCGCTGGCCATGACGTGATCGGCATTGAGCGGTTGCAGGGCGGTATCGAACTTGGTCAGCGTGCCGCAGGTAACCTTCACTGCGCTCACCGTCAGCCGTATGCCGGCCTTGCTGTTGAGAAAGTCGAAGTCGACATACTTGTTCAATGTGGTGCGCAGTTCTTCCGTGTTGTAGAAGCTGGCCTCTTCCGGCGGCACCGGCAAGCCCATCGCAAACGGATTGAACGGGCGCGGTGAAAAGAAGCCCGGTACGCCGCGGGCAAAGGTATCCATGGTGGTCAGCCAGGTGGCCAATTGCCGCGTGCTGTCCGGCACCTGTTGCATGTCGAGCAGATCGGCGTGCGAGACGCTGTCCCAGAATTCGCGCAGACGTTCGATCCGGACTTCGCGCGGATTGCCGGCGATGATGGCGGCATTGATGGCGCCGATCGACGTGCCGACTACCCAGTCCGGCGTCATGCCATGTTCATGCAGGGCCTGATACACCCCGGCCTGATAGGCGCCGAGCGCACCGCCGCCTTGCAACACCAGCGCAACGCGAGGTTTGACCGCGGTGGCAGTCGCAGAGGAGGATGTTTTGGCAGCGGGTTTGCGTGGCATGATGCAGTCCTGTGGAAAAGGTTACGTGCGACAGACCGTATCGAACCGGGATGGTTCGGCGATCAGAAACGCCAACGCCGACCAGGGTCGGCGTTGCGGCAGGGCTATATTCAGGTACGGGTCTTTTTCCACGCCTCGAACAATTGTCGGGGTTCGGTCGGGATGTCATTGATCGCAACCGCATGGGCATGGTCAATGATCATCATGGCATAGACTCCGGCCAGCGCATTGACCTCCGGCGACAAGGCACATTCTTCGCCGGAAGCCGGGCGTTGCGTGCGCCAGTAATTGATCGCGTCTTCCAGGTCCGTCAGGGAAATATGGGTTTCACTCATGGGCTTATTGTACGCGCCCGCAGCAAATCACAGGCACATGACGATACGGTTGGCCAGATCCAGCATGAAATCGGGACGCAGATAAGCAGCAAACGTCAGTCCCAACACTACCGCCATCAACAGTGTCAGGCCCAGTTGCTTGTATCGGCTGCGTAATTGACTGCGTACCCGG
The DNA here is from genome assembly GCF_001189915.1 of Herbaspirillum autotrophicum. Classification (GTDB taxonomy): domain Bacteria; phylum Pseudomonadota; class Gammaproteobacteria; order Burkholderiales; family Burkholderiaceae_D; genus Herbaspirillum; species Herbaspirillum autotrophicum. The sequence goes on along the minus strand of NZ_LFLS01000023.1, from coordinate 33,746 downwards.
CTGTGCAACATGGCGTATCTCCTCAGGCGGCCAGCGGACGCCGGATCGCGGTTTCCTTGACCGGCAGATTGATCAGCGTGGCAAACACACCGAGGCCGATGGCAATCATCCACACCGTATCGTAACTGCCCTGTTTTGTGAAGAGGTAGCCACCCAGCCAGACGCCGAGGAAGCTGCCGACCTGATGTGACAAGAACACAAAACCGGACAGCATCGACAAATACTTGAGGCCGAAAATGCTGGCAACGATGCCGTTGGTCAGGGGCACGGTAGATAACCACAGCAAGCCCATTGCCGCAGCGAAGATATATACCGACCACGACGACAGCGGCGCCAGCAAGAACAGCGAGATGGCAATCGTGCGACCGAAATAAATGGAGCCCAGCAGATAGCGTTTGGGCAAGATGCCGCCGAGCTTGCCGGCGTAATACGATCCGAAGATATTGAACAGGCCGATCAGGGCCAGCGCCATCACCGCGACATTGGGATTGGCAATGCCTTTATCTTGCAGGTAGGACGGCAAGTGAGCGCCAATGAAGACGACCTGGAAGCCGCATACAAAATAGCCAGCGATCAGAAACTGAAACGGCCGGTAGGAAAATGCTTCCTTGGTGGCTTCCCAGATACTTTGCTGCGGACCAGTGGCAACCACCAGCGGCGGCTCACGCAGCTTGAATGCCATCGGCACCATCACCAGTATCACCAATGCGGCGAGCCAGTAAAACGCATACTGCCAGCCGGCGACGGAAATCAATTGTTGTTCTACCGGCATCATGACGAACTGGCCGAATGAACCAGCCGCCGATGACACGCCAAAAGCCCAGGAGCGTTTTTCGGCCGGTGCGCTGCGACCGACGATGCCGCTGATGGCACCGAATGCGGTACAGGCCAGACCGGCGCCGATCAGGACGCCGGAACCCAGTACGAACAGCGTGGGTTGATCCACCAGCGCCATCCACAGCAAGCCACCCATATACAAGAAGGCGCCGCCGATGATGACGCGCGCAGTGCCGAAGCGATCTGCCGCCATGCCGGCGAAAGGACCGAATACGCCCCACATCAGATTTTGCATCGCAATTGCCAGCGAAAATGTTTCGCGGGTCCAGCCATGTGCCTGCGACATCGGCTGCAGCCAAAAGCCAAGGCCGTGACGAACGCCCATGGCCAGTGTCAGTACCAGGCCACTGGCAATCATGACGGTTTTGAAATCGGGAGCGCGGTCGGCTTTGAACATGGGAGTGTCTCTTGTATCTTTTATATAAGCGGATCCGCTAGTTTAGCGTAAAGGAGATTGACGCGTGATGCGCCCCCGCTTTCACGCCGGGCCACCTGCCGTGGCAACCCGGCATCCGATCAATATGCCTTGAAGTTGGCGTTGACGCGCTGATACAAATAATCCTCGGCGGTGATGGCCGGATATTTTTTCTCCGGACCTTCAATCACGATGTCGCGATTGGCCTGACAAAAAAATGCAAGGCTGTAGCGAGGTCCCAGATATTCATGCGGCAGCGGATTCTTGACCCGGTGAAAATTCGACGGCAACTGATCATCGCTCCAGCGCATCAGCATGTCGCCGATATTGCAGGTGATGACATCTGCAGCCGGTTCGATGCTGGTCCATTCCTGCGTCTCCATTTCCTTGCCAGGGCAGACTTGCAATCCGCCTTGTCCCTTTTGCTGAAACAGCAGCGTCAGGCAATCGAAGTCGGTATGCGCACCGGCGCGCCACAAATCGAGCTTGTCTTTGTACTCGGGGGGGATGGCGTAGTAATGCAGCAAGCGCAAGGTACTCTGATAACTCGGCGCCGACGGGTTGTGCGCCCGCGTGAAGAACTCACTGTCGAAGCCGAGCTTGTAGGCGAAGCATGACAGCAGCCGCATGCCCAGTTGCCAGCACTTGGCTTCGAAGTCCAGCATCACGCGCTGAAAATCCGCCAGTTCGTCAGCGGCCGGCCACAAGTCGTTCATCCATGGCCGGGTAATCTGATACGACTCTTTTTGATCCGGTGTGCCGGTGGATGGCCGCACCTGGGCTTTGCTTTCCCAGCCGGCGTTATGTGCTTTACGCAGCGGGTATTTGGCCTTGGTCGCTGCCGGCAGCGCAAAGAAGCGTTCGGCCATGGCAAACGCTTGCTCGATTTCGCCGAGATCAATGCCATGGTTGCAGATCTGGAAAAAACCGACATCGATGGCGGCGCTCCATAGTTCATCGGCGATCTGATTCTTGCGCTCGTCGTAGTTGGACAAATCGATGCGGCGGATTTCGCGGGCATGGGTTTCGGAACCCATCGATCCCATGCGGGTTTCTTTGTTCAGTTCGTTGAGTTGGTACGGGCTCGCGACGGCATTGTTCATGGTGCACTCCTGAATTGATGCAAGTGAAAGATCGGGAAATGCCGCCTGATATCAGTCGCATGGATGCAGGGGAAACCGGAGCACGCGGGAGATGCGGTCGAAACATGGCAGCCTCTTGAAGTAAACCTCCGGTCCGCCCATGCCTCCGGAACGGAGCAGCAGGCGGCGACTTCAAGAGCAATTCCCGGCCGCGCGGGACTGCGGTAACCGGCAGACGCCGGCGGCAACCCGAGAGGTGAACGCTTCTACTCTTGCCAGCAGAGTAAGCAACTATCGGGCCAGTTGACTGCGTATCAATGAGGCGAGGCGCGCTCCGTCCATGCGCCGCATCGGCCCGAAGATGGTGAGCCAGCGAGGATGGAGGCATCAGGCCGGTGCAAGCGCCTCCCGCGTGCGGTGCATGCAGTGCCGTGGCGAGCAAGATGGCTCCGGAGTCGGGGCATTTCCGTTTGACAATATTCACCCTGCTGCAACGGCATTGCCATGGTCCTTTCTTGCGTCAATGTCAAGTTTGCCGCATCGAAAAGAGACCTTTGTGCAACGCAACCTCAGCACCGTTTCCAATTTCAGCCTGACGACGGCATAGTGCGATAAAGTACGCGGAATTGCCTTCACGGCACCTGATCAAATGCGGTTTACAAGTATGGGAAAACAATGAGTTCATCTCAGGTCCGGCCAAATTATTCGTTCCGTTCGCAGCGCTTGCACATCATTACCCTGGCCGCGCTGGGAGTGGTGTTTGGTGATATCGGCACGAGCCCGTTGTATGCGCTCAAAGAATGCTTCAGCCCGGAACACGGGATTGCCTTTTCGCCCGATGCGGTGCTGGGCATCATTTCGATGCTGTTCTGGGCGATCACCATCGTGGTATCGCTCAAGTATGTGCTGTTCGTGATGCGCGCCGACAATAATGGCGAAGGCGGCGTACTGGCCCTGATGGCGCTGTCGCTGCGCACCGCGGTCAGCGGATCGCCGCGGGCCAAGTTGCTGATGATGCTGGGCGTATTCGGAGCCTGCATGTTTTACGGCGACGTCGTGATTACGCCAGCCATTTCAGTGCTGTCGGCAGTGGAAGGGCTGGAAATTGCCGTCCCCGGCGCTTCCCATGTCGTGATCCCGCTGACGCTGGTGATTCTGGTCGGCCTGTTCCTGATTCAACGTCATGGCACCAATGTGGTCGGCAAGCTGTTCGGCCCGATCATGTTCCTGTGGTTCATTTCGCTCGGTGCACTGGGCATCTACAACATCATCAAGGCACCTGAAGTGCTGGTGGCGATCAATCCGTATTACGCCGTGCATTTCATGATCGAACACTCGCTGCAAGCCTTCATTGTGCTTGGTTCGGTCGTGCTGGTGCTGACCGGTGCCGAAGCCTTGTATGCCGATATGGGCCATTTCGGTATCCGCCCGATCCGCTTTGCCTGGCTGTACACCGTGATGCCTTGTCTGGTGATCAATTATTTTGGCCAGGGCGCCAATCTGCTGATCAATCCGGACGCCATCAAGAATCCGTTTTATCTGATGGTGCCGGATATGTTGCTGGTGCCGATGGTGGTGCTGGCCACCTTTGCCACCGTGATTGCATCGCAGGCCGTGATTTCCGGCGCTTTCTCCCTGACCAGCCAAGCGATCCTGCTGGGCTTCGTGCCGCGCATGCGCATTTTGCATACCTCTGAAGATGAGCGTGGCCAAATCTATATTCCGCTGATCAACTGGATGTTGCTGGTGTTGGTGGTGGCGGTGGTGCTGGCGTTCAAGAAGTCCGACAATCTGGCGGCTGCTTATGGCGTGGCGGTGACCACGACGATGGTGATCACGACCATTCTGGCGGCGGTGGTCATGCGCACGGTATGGAAATGGCATCCGGTGCTGGTGACGCTGGTGATCGGTGCCTTCTTCCTGGTCGACGCCGCGTTCTTCACCGCCAATCTGCTCAAAGTTGCGGATGGCGGCTGGTTCCCGTTGCTGCTCGGTGCTGCCGCATTCTTCCTGCTGATGACCTGGTATTCGGGACGCATGCTGTTGCGCACCCGGATCAAGGACGATGGCATTCCGCTGGAGCCGTTCGTCGAAGGCTTGCTGGCGCATCCGCCGCATCGCGTCGGCGGCACGGCCGTGTTCATGACCGGTAACGTCAATACCGTGCCGGTGGCCTTGCTGCACAATCTGAAGCACAACCGCATTTTGCATGAGCGGGTGTTCTTCCTCAAAATCAGTATCTGGGATGTGCCGTTCGTTGCCGATGAGGAGCGTCTGACGCTCAAGGATCTGGGCGGCAACATTTTCCTGGTACGGGCGGCATTCGGTTTCAAGGAAGCGCCGGAAGTCAGCAAGGTGCTGGATTTGATGGGAGAACAATTCAACCATCAGTTCGATCTGATGGATACCTCATTCTTCCTGGCCCGCGATACTGTGGTGCCGAGCAAGTTGCTGGGCATGTCCTTGTGGCGCGAGCAGTTGTTTGCGTGGATGTATCAGAATGGCGCCAAGCCATCGGACTTTTTCCACATCCCGGCCAACCGGGTGGTGGAATTGGGTACCAAGGTAGAAATTTGATGTGAGCGTGCCGGGATTGCCGCAATCAGCGATGCAATCCCAGCACGCTGGCGCCCAGCACGATCACGACGCAGGCTGACAGTCGCCGCACGGTCAGCTTCTCGCCCAGAAACAGCCAGCCGATCAGCGCTGCAAACAAGACCGATGTTTCGCGCAATGCCGAAACCGCCCCCATCGGCGCCAGTGTTACCGCCCAAATCACGATCCCGTACGCCAGCAGCGACATCACGCCGCCGCCCAGTCCAACCAGTGTCTGCCGCGGTGTGGTGCTCAGCGGCAAGCGCCGGTGTTGCCACAGATAAATCAATGCCAGCGGAATGCTGTCGAGTACAAACAGCCAGCCGGCATAGGCCAGTGCATCGCCCGACAGGCGCGCACCGATGCCGTCGGTGATGGTGTAAGCGGCAATGAAGGCGCCGGTAGTAAAGGCCGCCAGCGGCGCTGCCAGACTGGCGCGACTCTTCAATTGCGCTAGGCTGATGATACCGGCCGATACCAGCACGATACCGAGCAAGGTCCACCAGTTCATTTGTTCACCCGCCAATAATGCCGCGCCGAGTGCAACCAGCAGCGGCGATGAGCCGCGCGCAATCGGATAGGACTGGCTGAAGTCGCCGATCCGGTAAGCACGGATCAAAAACAGGTTGTAACCGGTGTGCAGAATGGCCGACAAGATGATGTAGGGCCAGCTTGCCGCAGTGGGCATCGCCCCCCAGATAACCAGCGGGATGGCGCCGATTCCGGCGCCGATGGTCATCAGCGTCAGGACGCCAAGGCGATCGTCGCTGCTTTTGAGCAACGCGTTCCATGATGCATGCAACAGGGCCGCCAACAATACCAGCGCGATCACCGCGCTGCTCATGCGAATACCGGGGAAAAGAAATGCATTGGGCGCTCAGGCAAAGCCATGATGATACCTGCTGCCGGGCAATGCGTGGGGGAGGGGGGGCGGACCAGCGCACGCGGTGCTGCTGAAGTGCGGCTGGTATCCGGGGGAACGACTGTTAGTGCAGGCTCATCGGGTGGCGCATCATCACATCGTACTTGCTCAGGAAGGTATCAATGTCTTCCATGGTCGGTTCCGAGGCAATCAGTTCCTGTACATTCTTGCGAAACAGTTCGGCGGCCGGACCGTCGATGAAAATCTCGCGCTGGCCTGATTTGTCCATGATTTCGTAGCCGCCGAAACGCAGCGCTTCATGGTCATGGTCAGCACCGAACTCAACGACGCTGTATTGCTCACTGTTGTAGATCAGATTCATAACTGCTCCTTGTTCAGACTGGCTTTGATAAGGAAATGGCGTCAGGATCGTGAATTTCAAGGGGCCGGCCGGATCCCCCTGAGTGCAACGGTGTTATCTCTGGTTACGGCAGATGGCGCAAGAACTTGTGGGGCGGCAAGGAAATATCCCCGTGTGCCGGTAATGCTGCGTGCACACGAGTCAGCGGAACAGACTCCGGTTCCGGATCAGCGGTGAAAATGCCTGGTCGCTGCAGGGTTGATGATGCAGCGCGGTCAGTTGCCTTTTTTCGACAATTTACCAGGCTCGACACCTAATTGTTTGAGTTTGCGGTACAGGTGCGTGCGTTCCAGTCCGGTCCGTTCAGCGACGCGCGTCATGCTGCCGTTTTCGCGCACCAGATGGTATTCGAAGTAGGCGCGCTCGAATGCATCACGCGCTTCGCGCAGCGGCAGATCGAAGGAAATATGCGAGGCGTTGTCGGCAATCGGTGCAAACGCCGGCGCCTGCGTCAGGCCGTGGCCCGGATCAATCGCGACCGGTGCGGCATAGGACGACACCGCAGCCGGATGATCAGGGCTTTCGGTATTGTTGTTGACGATGGGGCGCAGATAAGAGACCGGACGCGCGACCGGTTCGCGGCTGTGAGAGAGACCCTGCTGCACGGCCTTGAGCAGTTTTTGCAGCGCAATCGGCTTTTCCAGAAAGTTCAGGGCGCCAATGCGGGTTGCTTCCACTGCGGTATCGATGGTGGCATGACCGGACATCATGATGACGGGCATCGTCAGCAAGCCGTCGCGTTGCCATTCCTTGAGCAAGGTGACGCCGTCGGTATCGGGCATCCATATGTCAAGCAGCACCAAGTCGGGAACACTGCCTATTCGCAGCTCTCGCGCTTGTTGCGCATTTTCCGCTGTTGCTACGACATGTCCCTCGTCGCCCAGAATTTCTGAGAGCAATTCGCGGATACCCATTTCGTCATCGACGACCAGGATGTTAGCCATGTGCCTGCTTTCCTCGTTTGCTAGTACTCATTTATGGAATGAGCTTGGAATATTTTTGAAATTTCCCTGCTGTGGAATTCGGCATCTCATATAAAACACAATGAAACGTCGCCGCAGACATGAAAATCTTAATCCTTATACATCAGGCGCTAACTTTAACAGCAAAATCAATATTTTTGCGCCTCTTGTTTCTGATCGGTTTTGTATGTCGATCCGACCGCCGTGCTCATCGATGATCTTTTTGACCATCGCCAGTCCAAGGCCAGTCCCTTTAGGTTTTGATGTTACATAAGGTTCGAAGGCACGTGCCAGAATTTTTGGCGCAAAGCCGGGACCGTTATCGGTAATCGACAGCCGCACCGCCGCCCGCACCGTGCCGTCGGAGCCCTGATAATTGATCTGTTCCGTCACGATATCGATGCGCGGCTCGGCGTGGCCGCTTTCCATGACAGCGTCCTGCGCATTTTGCAGCAGGTTGTGGATCACCTGGCGCAGCTGGGTCGCGTCACCCATTACTTTCGGCAGATCCGGCGCCAATCTTGAATGAATCACGTCGCGGCCGTCGCCGGCCAGATAGAGATGCAGGATTTCTTCCGTCAGTTCATTCAGATCCAGCGCCGAGGGTTTGGCCGGCGGGGTGCGCGCGTAATCGCGGAAATCATCCACCATGCGCTTCATGGCGGCCACCTGATTGACGATAGTCGTTGTGCTTTTGTCCAGAATTGCAGCGTCTTGCGGCATCAGCTTGTCGGACAAACGCATTTGCAGACGCTCGGCCGACAACTGGATCGGCGTCAGCGGATTCTTGATTTCATGCGCCAGCCGGCGCGCGACCTCGCCCCACGCAATCGAACGCTGGGCCGAAATCACATTGCTGATATCGTCGAATACCACCACGTAACCGACCCCCGCTTCCACCGGCAGATGCGAGCCACGTGCCAGCAAGGTCACCTTGTCCTGCTCGTCGCCACCGCCGCTGGCGCCGATGCGCGGCAGTTCCAGTTGTTGCTGCCAATGCAGTCCGTCGTGCGAGCTGTCGCCCGCCAATTGCGCGCGTTGCTCGGAAAACGCCTTGATGATGGCTTCCGCAAAAAAGGCCTGGCCATCGATGGTATGCAGCGGGATGCCAATGTAATCACTGAAATCGTAACCAAGGATGCGTTGCACCGAACCGTTGGTGCTGACAATCTTGAACTCATCGTCGAGCACCATCACCCCGGCAGACATGTTGCCCAGTACCGACTCCAGATAGGCCTTGGCATTTTCCAGTTCGGCCCGGTTCTGTTCCACCGCCGTGCGCGCTTCCAGCAATTGGCGGGTCATGGCGTTGAAGGACTGGGTCAGGGTGCCGAGTTCGTCAGAGGTCGCCACAATCGGACGCGGCGACAGGTTGCCTTCGGCCACCGCCTTGGTGCCTTCGGCCAGCAACAGCAGAGGTTTGGCCAGATCGGACGCAATCAGGAAGGCACTGGCGACCGCGGCAAAAATGGCCAGCAACAGCGTCAGGGTCAGCGTGACCAGATAAATCTTGCGCAAGCCGGAACGCGCAACCGAGCGTTGTTGATATTCACTGTAGGCCAGACGCAGGGTTTCGGCATTGACGGCAAGATAATCCGGCACTGGCTGCAAAATCTGCAGGAAGCGGCCCTCGCCTTGCAGGCTCATGCCTTTGCCGGCATACGGAATCGCGATCACCACATGCAAGCGTAAATTGCCCTCGGCATCCGATTCGCCGCTGATCCGGGAATCATCACTTTCCACCGTGGCAAAGCCGCGTGTCAGACGGGCTTGCTTGAACATGGCGGCGGTCGGCAAGGTCGGTGTCAACAAACCAATACGCCCGCCGACGGTGGCCACTACCTGGCCATTGGCCGTGACAATCGTGGCTTCCATGCTCTGATCGCGTTGCCGCGACAGGTAAGTGACTTGCTCGGCTTCCGACATGTCGGACAACTCTTGCGCCATCGAACGGGCGCGGGCAGTCAGGTCATTGAGCGAGGAATCCAGCGCATTGCGCCCCAGATTCAGGCCGGATTCGAGCGCAGCTTCCATCCGCACGTCGAACCAGGATTCGATCGAGCGCGATACAAACTGCACCGACACCAGATAAATGGCGGCCCCCGGCAAAATCCCGATCAGCGCAAACAACAGCACCAGCCGGGCCATCAGGCGCGAACCGAACTCGTGCCGGCGGTAACGTTTGAACAGGCGCGTCAGCAGCATGATGACCAGCAGCAGCAACGCCACGGCGGCCAGTGCATTCAGACCCAGCAGCCACGGGTAATGCTGGTCGAACATGGCGGAATTTTCAGATGCCGAGGCCAGCAGGAACAGCAGGATACTGATAATGCCGCCACCGATGACTAACAGATAGCGCAGGGTTCTGGTCATTCGACTTTGAAGGTGAACTCTTTCCAGTCCGACGACAGGCGCCAGTCGCTGTTATTGAGTGCGTTGATCTGGAATGGTTTGGGTAATTGCGCGACGTCGAGGCGCATGCGCAGGCCGACAAAGTAGGTGTCGCCCGACTTGAGTGAGTTTTTATCGGCCACGTACCAGCGCGGCGGCCGCCGGATCAGCGACAAGGCATCTTCCAGCGTCGGGAAGCTTTGCTGCAACTGACCGCTGATGGCGGCATGGTATTGCCGGGTCAGCACGTTATAGGAAATGCGGACGGTGCGCGAGGCCGCGATGCTGACTTCGTCGAACCAGTACCAGCGCCGGCGCGTCAGTTGTACGTCGGTAGTGAAGTACAGCGGCACGCCGCGTACCAGTGCATCTTCCAGCCCGCGGTTGAGTTCGAAGGCATAGGAAGCCGACAAGCGGTAACCATCATCGGTATTTTCCAGCGAGGCCTGCGTGATATCGATTTCAGCCGCTTGGGCGCTGATACCGAGCAGCAGGCAGGCGGCCAGCATGCAGTGCCGGAGCCAGACGAAGAGCAGCCTGACTGCGCCGGATGCCGGCGTGGCGCTGCGATGGATGGGGAAAGCCGATTGCGTCAAATTCATGCACCAGGTTTTTGAAACAGCGCGTAAAACAGGCCGTCGTGGTCGGTCTCATCGCTGACCACCGGCAACAACTGGCCGGGAGCTGGCAGACGTACGGCATGATTACGTTTGGCAAAAGCCGCAGCCTGTTGTTCGGATTCCTGCGGCCACAACGAACATGTCACTAGCAGCAATTTACCATCCGGCTTGAGCATCTGCCAAAGATTGTCCAGAATTTGCGCCGAAAGTGTTGCAAGTTGCGCGGTGTCCGATTTGCGTCGCAGCCAGCGGATATCAGGATGACGCCGCACGATGCCGGAGGCAGTACAGGGGATATCGGCCAGAATCCGGTCAAACGGCTGGCCATCCCACCATGCCTGCCCGGGCGGGCTGGTTGCCGCCGCGCCGAAACGGGCATCACCGCTTTGCAGGCGGGCGGTCAATTGCAGCCGTTGCAGGTTTTCTTCAATCCGGCGCAGGCGTTTGGGATCGTGGTCCAGCGCCAGCAGATCCAGATCGGCGCATTCCAGCAGATGACCGGTCTTGCCGCCCGGCGCCGCGCAGGCATCCAGTACCCGCATGCCGTCCCGGACGTCGAGCAATGGCGCCGCCAGTTGGGCGGCAGCATCCTGCACAGATGCCAGACCCTGGGCAAACCCCGGAATTTGCATTACCGGCAGCGGTTTTTCCAGCCGCACCGCAGCGGGACCGATTTGGGTCGCGGCCATGCCATTGGTGTGCAGCAGTTGAATATAGTCGGCGACGCTGGTTTTACGGCGATTGACGCGCAGGCTCAACGGTGGCGGCACATTACCGACACGCAAGATGGCTTGCCAATCGTTCGGCCATGCCGCTTGCATGCGGTCGATCCACCAGGTCGGATAATTCCAGGTGCCAGCCGGGGTTTTCGCGGCTTGCGGCAACAAATTCTCGTGTTCACGCAAAAACCGTCGCAGGATGGCATTGACCACGCCCTTGGCATGGCTCATTTCAGGATCGGCCGCAGCTGCTTCTACCGCCTGATTGACCACGGTGAATGCGTCATAGGCAGGATCCTCGGTATTGGCCAGCAGGCTCAGCGCGCAGCACAACAGGCCATGCAACACTTCCGGCTGCGGCGGCTTGTTGGCCAGCAGCGCCAGCAACCCATCGGCGACACCCAGCTTGCGCATGGTCAGATAGGCAAGATCCTGCATTGCACCGCGCGCTTGCGGCGGCGCATCGGTATGGGCAAAGATGCGTGCCAAAGCCTGCGGCAGCGCCGTGCCGGCACGTACTTCGGTGACGGCCAGGGCCGCGCCGTGCAGGCTGTAGGCGAGAGAATCGGGTTTCAGAGAGGCGAGGGTCACGTTAAATTCTTGGTAAAGGCGAGCTTGACGCCGATTGCTACAAAGGCAGTCCCGACCACACGTTCCAGCCAGATTCTGATCTGCAGCGAGTGTCGGGCGCGGTGCGCCAGTGTACCAGCGACCAGGGCGGTGAAGCTGTTCCAGATGGTCGACATGACGATAAATACCAGTCCCAGCAGCAAAAACGCCAGGGTTTTATCAGGTGCGTCACGCGTCACGAACTGCGGAAAGAAGGACAGGAAAAACAACGCCACTTTCGGATTGAGCAGGTTGGTGATGACTGCTTGCCAGAAAATGCGGGTCAGCGAGGGGGCAGCGGATGGATGCGCGGCTGCCGGCTGCAGATTGCCGGAGCCGGCCTTGGGCGCAGCCGGTGTCGACCACAGCATGCGCAAGCCCAGATACACCAGATAAACACTGCCGGCGATCTTGATCACGGTGAAGGCGGTGGCCGAGGTCATCAGCAAAGCTGACAGTCCGAATGCCGACGCCAGCGTATGACCGCAGGCGCCGAGCGAAATCCCGAGCGCCGAGACCAGGCCGGCGCTGCGGCCCTGCGCTACGCTGCGACCGACGATGTAGGCGGTATCGGGCCCCGGGGTCAGATTGAGTGCAAAGACGGCGAGACAGAAAAAGCCGAAGCCGGTAATGCCGAACGCGCTCATGCAACTGCTCCCGAGACAAGAGAAAGAGCGATTGTAGCGGTGGCGGCGTACCTTGCGCTACTTGTTACAACCATGTCGTCCCCGGCCGGACCCGCACATTGTCCGCAGGATGGCCGCTCACCGGCAAGCCGGCTTCAATTCGGATACAGTGTGAGGCTTCTTTTTTGCGACTCAGCCCACCCCATGACCTCACATGCATATGTTCCGGATCAGGAAATTCCGGCCTGGATGATTATTCTGCTGGCTGCCGCTGCCGGCATCATCGTCGCCAATCTGTATTATGCGCAGCCGCTGATCGGGCCGATCAGCGCCGCTACCGGCATTTCCCCGGGAGCGGCAGGACTGATCGTGACGCTGACCCAAATCGGCTACGGCCTGGGTTTGCTGTTCATTGTCCCGATGGGGGACTTGTTCGAAAACCGGCGGCTGGTGCTGATTGCCTTGGGCATTACCTGCCTGTCGCTGTTGTGTGCGGCGCTGGCGCAAAACGCTACCCAGTTCTTCATGGCTTCATTTGCCATTGGCGTCAGTTCGGTCGGGGCCCAGGTGCTGGTGCCTTATGCCGCCCATCTGTCGCCGCCGCAATCGCGCGGCAAGGCAGTCGGCAGTGTGATGAGCGGCTTGTTGCTCGGGATTTTGCTGGCGCGGCCACTGGCCAGTCTGGTCACCGACCTGTTCGGCTGGCATGCCATTTTTGCCATATCGGCCGTGCTGATCGTCGGCCTGATGCTGGTGTTGGCGCGCTATCTGCCGCAACGGCATCCACCCGCAGGCTTGCATTACATGGCCTTGATGACATCCATGTGGACCTTGCTCAAGACCACGCCGGTGCTGCGCCGGCGTTCGGCTTATCACGCGCTGGTGTTCGCCGGTTTCAGCCTGTTCTGGACCACGGTGCCGCTGTGGCTGGCCAGTCCCGCGTTCAATCTGTCGCAACGCGGCATTGCCCTGTTTGCCTTTGCCGGCGTCATTGGCGTGGTGGCGGCGCCGATTGCGGGCCGCGTCGCGGACCGTGGCTGGAGCCGGGTCGCGACGGGGGTGGCGATGTCGGCCGTGGCGGCTTCGTTCTTGCTGATGCATTTCTGGTCGAGTGAAAGTCCGGCGGCTTTGTTCGTCTTGCTGGTAGCGGCGATTCTTCTGGATTTCGGTGTGTCAGCCAATCTGGTGCTGAGCCAGCGCGCAATTTATGCCCTCGGTTCGGAAGTGCGCAGCCGTCTGAACGGCTTGTTCATGGCGACCTTCTTTGCCGGTGGTGCTCTGGGTTCCGCCCTGGGCGGCTGGATCTATGCCCATGCCGGCTGGGGTGGCACCACCTTGCTGGGGTTTGCTTTCCTGCTGGTGGCACTCCTGTATTACCTGACCGAGTTCCGGGCCGGCGTCGAGGCGGGGCACAGAGCTTAGCCGATGACCTGGCGCATCGGGTACGTGAAGAGGAAAAAATGCGTCAGGTTCAGACCGAAGTGCGCCAGCATCGCTGCCGGCAAGCCGCCGCAGCGATAGGCCAGACCGTAACCGATGCCGGCAATCGCGGCCAGCGATATCCATTGCCAGCCGCCGCCGGCATGCGCCAGTCCGAACAGCATGGCAGCGATTGCCAGCGCCAGCCAGTCGCCTCCGACCCGGTGTTGCAGCCAGCGGCTGATACCGCCTTGCACATAGCCTCGGAAAAATGCTTCTTCGGCAAACGTCACCAGCAACAAATTATTGAGCATCCATAACCAACTGAGGGCGGGCGTTTTCGGTTCCCATGCGACAAAGCCGATGACGACTGCGATGCTCAGACTGCCGATGGCAGCGATGAGCCAGCCGGCAGCGCCTGCTGTCAGCGCGGTTCGCAACGAATGCGCCGGACGCAGCCATGGCATCGCCAGCAACAGCCAGAACCCCATCAACGGTTTATCCAGATTCCAATACATGGTGTAAGGCGCGGCATCGGGCGTGATGCTGGCGGGGCCGTAGATCAGCGGATTGTGAAAACCGGGAAACCAGTGCAGGCTCAGTCCGAGTGCAGTGCCGATGAATAGCAGATGGCCGCCGCCGCGCACCAATGGCCGACGTTGCGGTGCTGTCGTCCATGCGGCCAATACCAGCAGTACCAATGGCCCCAACGCCGCAAAGCCGAGCGCACCGCCGGTGCAGGCCGCGCCATAGCCGATGATCAGCAAACCCACAGTGAAGCGACGCCACGCCGGGCACAGGGTGGTGGCCGCTGCCAGAAAAATTGCACTCCACTGCAAAACAAACATGCCGCCTCCGGATTGATATCAGCCATGCCCGATGGCTGATCACATGATGTTACTTAGACAATCAGATATGAGATGGCAAAAAAGTTTCCTGTCGGCATTGAAAATGCGACAAGCCGGCGATCAACTGGTAACAAGACGGGGGAGTGGGGCAGAGAGCTTGCAGCCGCAAGCGTCGGCGCAAATGAAGCAGTGCTGCCCGCTGGTGGTGGCACCACGCGGGCATGAACGCATGAGGACGGGCGGCGTGCCGGACTCAGACGCCCCAGAGAATGTCGTAACTGCCCTTGTTGGCGGCACGCAGCATATCCAGCAACGGATAGGCACGCGCCGAGAATGTCACCGGCTCGATTTTTTCATGACCGTTGTCATCGCCGTTTTCATTGTGATGCGCCTGCACATCACGCTGCAAGGCTTCGGCCGCTTCGTGGTTCTTGCTGTTGCCGATCTGGGTTTCCAGCAAGGCAATTGCCGCGCTGCTTTCGGCTGCGGTGATGACGCCGCGCTTGAGATCTTTGTGCAGCATGTCGAGGATAGGCTTTGCGTGCGACTCATACATGACAACATCGGCCGCTGCTTTGGATTTGAACGTAACCAGCATATTTCCTCAGGGTATTGATTTGAAAACAGTCACAGGAACGACCTGAACTACCTGCCGCTAGCATACATCGGACGCACTGCGCTTGTCATCATTGCGTCAAGCGGCCGGCTCAGGTCGGTTTGAACGAGGTGAAAAAGGTTTCGGCATTTTCCGCCGAGACATCTTTGGGATTGCCGATGATCAAGACTTGATAAATCCGGCTGCCCTTGGCAATCAGGCGCGCTTGCAGCAGCAGCGGCTGGCCGCGCGAGACACCGTCGGCGGCGATATCCAGCACGCGGTCGACATTGGTTTGCTTGCCGGCGATATGGGCTTCTTTGAGATTGCCGCTGATATTGTTGACCAAGGCAGTTTGCATCGAGTCGAGTGCCTTGCCGGCGCGTTCCGCATCCGGCAGTTCGGCGGCGCCGACGGCGAAGGTAACGCCATCGATTTCAGCGGCGGTCATGGTCATGGTCACTGGCAGCCCGTTCAGATCGATCTGGCGCGAAAAGGTCGCCGGCTTGGCGGGCAACAGCACCGTGAACTGGATCGTGCCGCCATGCGCTTCGCGCCAGTTGTATTTGGGCGAACAGGCGCTCAGCAGAACGAGGGCGGCGATGAGCAGACAGCGAGACAGGAAGGGCATGGCAGAGACTCAGGTAGTGTGAGAAATGGGAGACGGCGACCGGCGCGAAAAAGTGCGGACGCCGAACACGACGCCGGCGCATAAAAAGACGATACCGGCCAATACCCGCAGATCGGGCATGCTGCCGCGCAAGACAAAAGCATACAACAGCGCGGCCAGCGTTTCGAAGACGATCAGTTGCGCTACCAGCGCAGTCGGCAACAACTGACTGGCCTTGTTCCACAACAAGGTGCCGATCCATGAGGCAAACAGGCCGATCACCAGCATCAGCGCGGTAAATTCCAGTGGCCGCGGCCCCAGCGGGAAGGCGTAATCCAGATGGCTGAAGTGGGCATACACGCCGTAGCCGAGCATGCCGAGCAAGGCCAGCGGCAAGGTGGTCAATCCTTGCGCCGTGGCCCAGGTAATCGAATGGATGCGCGGATGCGCACGCAAATAGCGGGAATTGACGATCGGATACCAGGTCCAGCCGGCTACCGCACACAGCGCCAGCAGGCAGCCGAGGACGTAATCGCTGATGGTGCGGGTATTGTTGGGCGTATTGCGCAGATGGTCGATTTCACTGCTGTTGACCAGCATCAGGCCGATGGCGAGGATCACCAGCGACGGTGCCAGCCGCATCCAGGCCACCGACTCGGAGGCATGCCCCGGGCGCCAGTTGGCAAAAATCGAAATCACTACCGGCAGTGTGCCGATCAGCATGGTCGGCAAGGGCGCATCCGCCAACTGAATCGCAGTGGCCAGCGTGGCGTAGTACAGCAGGTTGCCAACCAGCGACAACTTCAATGCGACTTTCCAGTCTTCCTTGCTGAGCGAGGTTATGCGCTTGCGATCCAGCATTGCCGGCAGCAGCGCAATCAGACCGAACGCCACATAACGGCCGAACGACAACATGATGCCGGGATATTGCGGCAGCAGCAGCGGGGTAATGAACACCAGGCCCCACACCAGACCGGCGCAGAGTGCGCAAAGAATACCGATAAACATAAATGGACGCTGAATTCAAAGGGGCCGTCGCGGCAGGAGATAACTGGTCGCGCTGGGCACGGAATCCGCGATGATACTGCGGTTCGGATTGTTGCGGGTTGTACCGGCGCGGCAGATGGATGGCGGCCGGCAAAATCCAAGCTTGTTTATGCGTTTTTCTTAGTTTTCGCCGGTTCCCCGGATATTCATAATACGTGGCTGTCCCGGGCCGGTGTCCGGGTCTTTCTGGTCATGGACCTTCTTTTTCGTGCGTTGATGCCGGAACCGGAAGCCAGACAACATTCCAAATCTCGTTGTCATACGGGGCTTCGCAAAGGCAAGTCATGCTTGAACTGTTCTCCACCAATCGTTTGCTCACCTTGATCGGTGTCCTCTCCTTATCCGCAGCGGTCCTGTCCCCGGCGGCGGCACAACAGGCGCCGCTGCGCATCGGCCTGGCAGCATCGGCCAACAACAAGGCGATTGAAGCCGTCATTCCACGCGCCAAGGCAGCGGGACTCGACGTGAAACTCATTGAGTTCACCGATTGGAGCATGCCCAATACCGCCTTGATGGAAAAATCGATTGACGTCAATTTTTATCAGCACATTCCCTATCTGGAGTCGGCCTCGAAAGGCAATGGCTACAACTTTGTTCCGGTCGGGATCGGCTTTATCTCGGTGGCTGGCATCTACTCCAACCGCATCAAGAATTTGTCTGAGTTGAAAGAGGGCGCCACCGTGTCGGTATCGAACGATCCCACCAATCTCGGCCGCGCCTTGTTGTTGCTGCAGAGCGCCAACCTGATCAAGTTGCGTGATGGTGTCGGCTATACCGCGACGCCGCGTGACATCGTCGGCAATCCGAAGAATCTGAAAATCGTTGCGCTCGAAGCACAACAAGTGGCGCGTTCGCTGGATGACGTCGATATTGCGGTGACCTTCCCGAGCTTCATGCGGCTGTCCGGCCTCAACGCCGATAACGCTCTGTTGTTCGAAGCACCGCAGAAAATCTGGGCCATTCGTTTCGTGGCGCGGCCGGAATCGAAAAACGACGAACGGATTCAGAAGTTCATCAAAATTTATCAAAGCGCACCGGAAACCAAAACCGTGCTGCGCGGTCTCTATGGCACGCATGTCAGTTTCGGTTGGGAAGAGTGAGCCGGCACGCCAATGACGGCATGAAGTCGTCTCCGGTTTCGCTGCTGATACACAGTGCCGACTGGCTGGTTACCGTGGATGACCAGCGCCGCATCATTCGGGATGGCGCCATTGCCGTCGCCGGTGACCGCATCGTCGCCGTCGGCAAGACGACTGATTTGCGTGCATCCTTTCAGGCCGACAAGGAAATCGACGCCAGCGGCCGGCTGGTGTTGCCAGGTCTGATCGACACCCACGTACACAATTCGCAGCAACTGGGGCGCGGACTGGCGGATGGCTGCGATATCCCGATTCATCTGCTGCAACGCCTGTACGGCTATGAAGCGCAGTTGATGGAAGAAGATGCCTATTGGGCCGCGATGAATTGTCATTTGGAGATGATTCGGGCCGGTACTACTTGCTTTCTCGATCCCGGCAATTACTTTCCAAAGCAGATGGCGCAAGCGGTATCGGACAGCGGTTTGCGCGGCGTCATCGCGCGCATTGCGTTCGATGTGCATGCGACAGCATTGGGCGGCCTGGCCGACAACGTCCGGCGCGAAAGCACCGATGAAGCGCTGGCGCACGCGCAAGCTGCCATCGATACTTATCACGACACGCAGGATGGACGTCTGCGTACCTGGGTTGGCTTGCGCATTCCGGCGGTTTGTTCCGATGACCTGATCCGGCGCGCCAAAGCGATGGCAGATGCCAACGGCGTCGGCCTGGTGCTGCATGCTTCCGAAGCACGCGATGAAGTGGTTGCTTCGCGGGTCAAGTTCGGCATGCCCGATGTCGAGCGGCTGGCCAAGCTCGACGCCTTGGGTAAAAACGTGCTGCTGATTCACATGGGATGGGCTAGCCCGAAAGAGCTGGCATTGACCTTGCGGCATCAAGCCTGTGTCTGCTGTACGCCATCAACCGGATTCCGGGCCGGCATGGGCAGCATGGAATTTGGCCGGTTCCCGGAACTGCTGGAACTGGGCGCGACGGTTGCACTTGGTTCAGACAGCGCCATGTCCAGCAATTATGTCGATATTGTCCGGCAAATGTCGCTGGCATCTGGCGCCGCCAAATCGCAACGGCTTGATCCGACCATCATGCCGCCGGAAACAGTGCTGGAAATGGCGACCCTGCATGGATCGCGCGCCTTGTTGTGGGATGACCAGATCGGCTCCATCACCGTCGGCAAAAAAGCAGATATCACCATGTTCGACACAATTCGCCCGGACTGGCAGCCGGTATTGAATCCGCTGGCCAATCTGGTTCACTCGTCGCGCGGCGGCGCCGATACCGTCATTTGCAACGGTAAAGTGCTGATGGAAAAGGGGGTGGTCCTGTCGATTGATGAAGGACGCACCTTGCACGAAGCCGCGGTACGCGGCCAGCGCATTGCAAAACAGTCGGGACTGCTGGACGCCATCAAACCGTTGTGGCCGGTCTCCTGAGATTCAACCGCGCTCTCACTCAGCTTTCAACGCCCGCCGATACTGAATCGCTTCCGCCACATGCGCCTTGTGGACGCTTGGTGCTTGCGCCAGATCGGCAATGGTGCGGGCGATTTTCAGTGTGCGGTGGCAGGCGCGGGCCGACCAGTTGAGGCGTTGCATGGTGTGCTGCAACAGCTGCTGGCCGGCTTCATCGGGCGTGCAATGCAGATCGATGGACGCAGCGCTGAGCCGGTTATTGTCGTGGCCCTGACGGTCGCGCTGGATGGTCGAGGCCTGACCGACCCGCCGCGCAATGTCGGCCGACGGTTCGCCGGCAGCTTGCGTCAGCAGCTCTTGCGGTGTCAGCGCCCCTACTTGAATTTGCATGTCGATGCGGTCCAGCAACGGGCCGGAGATTTTTCCCTGATAGCGTGTTACCTGATCCGGCGTGCAGCGGCAAGGGCGCAGCGGATGGCCGAGGAATCCGCACGGACAGGGATTCATGGCCGCAATCAATTGAAAACGGGCAGGAAATTCTGCTTGCCGCGCAGCGCGTGAAATCGTGATACGTCCTGATTCGAGGGGTTCGCGCAAGACTTCCAGTACTTTGCGGTCAAATTCCGCGAGTTCATCCAAAAACAAGACACCATGATGGGCCAGCGATATCTCACCCGGACGCGGATTGCCGCCACCGCCGACCAGCGCCACTGCGGAAGCGGTGTGATGCGGAGCGCGATAGGCGCGCCGCTTCCAGCGTTCGCTGGCGAAACTACCGGCCAGCGATTGGACCGCAGCAGCTTCGAGCGCTTCGGCATCGGTCATGGCGGGCAGGATACCGGCAAAGCGCGCCGCCAGCATCGACTTCCCGGTACCCGGCGGCCCGACTAACAGAACACTGTGGCCTCCGGCTGCCGCGATTTCCAGCGCCCGTTTTGGCAGCAATTGCCCTTTGACGTCGCTGAAATCGGGATGCTCGGCAGGTGCCTGGCGCACGCTCGGGCGATGGCGCACCAGCTTGCTCTCGGCATCCAGCGCCGCAAAATGCGCGCAGACCTGCAGCAGTGAATCGGCCGGGAAAATTCTGGCTTGGCTGACGAGAGCGGCTTCGTCGGCATTTTCGCGTGGCAGGATGAAGCTGCGCGAAATGCCGGCGGCATCATTGTGCATGGCACAGGTCATTGCCAACGCGCCGCGTACCGGGCGCAATGCGCCCGACAGCGACAACTCGCCGGCAAATTCGTATTGATCGAGATCGGTGCCCGGCATTTGCTCCGAAGCGGCCAGGATGCCGAGGGCGATGGGCAGGTCAAACCGGCCCGACTCTTTGGGCAAATCGGCCGGCGCCAGATTGACGGTAATGCGTTTGGAAGGGAATTCGAAGCGCGCATTTTGCAACGCGGCGCGCACGCGGTCTTTGGATTCCTTTACCTCGGTCTCTGGCAAGCCGACGATGGTAAAGGAGGGCAAACCGTTGGCCAGATGAACTTCCACCGTGACCTGCGGCGCCTGCATGCCCGCCAGGGCACGGCTTTTCAGAACGGCCAGACTCATGGTCGGCGCGGGGGGTAACCCGGTCGGCTCACTCGGGTTTCTGTCGCGCTTCGAGTTCGGTCACGCGTGCTTCCAGCGCTTCCAGCTTGGCGCGGGTCTTGGCCAGCACTTGCGCCTGAATGTCGAATTCCTCACGCGTCACCAGATCCAGCTTGGAAAAGCCTTGGCTCAGCATGGCCTTGACGTTCTTCTCTATGTCCTTGGCCGGCGAGTTTTCAATTGCCTTGTTGATCTTTGATTGGAGATCTTCGAAAAATTGGGGTTTGTCCATGATATGCCTCTGCTCTGCTGTAAAGTTCTTTCAGTGTAGCCGGTTGTTGCCAAAGGGGAAACCTCGGCGTGGTCCTGCTTATCGGTACCTTCCATGTCATGGCGGTCCCGGCAATTGCAAGATGATCCGGCCGCAATCCGCCCGGGTGGCGGCAAGGACTTATCAACAGAGGTTTATCTGACGGGGTATATATGAAGACAGCGGTGAATGTCAGTGATTACATTGCGGCGTTGCTGCCGGCCGGTCTGGCAGTAGCGGCCCCCTGGCAACTTACTTCGCAGGCGGAATACTATATAGGGCTGTTGTTGGCGACCTTGCCGGCATCTGAATACGTGCGGGACGGCGAGGTGGCGATTCATCGCAGCAGTACGGTCGAGTCCGGAGCGGTCGTCAAGGGACCGGCCATCATCGGACCGCGCTGCTTCATTGCTGCCGGCGCCTATCTGCGCGGCGGCGTCTGGCTGGAAGCCGATTGCATCATCGGCCCCGGCGCCGAGTTGAAAACCACATTCATGTTTGCCGGTTCCAAGCTGGCCCATTTCAATTTCGTCGGCGATTCGCTGATCGGACGCGACGTCAATCTGGAAGCCGGCAGCATCGTCGCGAATTACCGTAATGAGCGGGAAGACAAGGAAATCCTGGTGCGTACCGAAGCCGGCCTGATTGCGACCGGCGTCACCAAGTTCGGTGCGGTGCTGGGCGATCACAGCCGCATCGGTGCCAACGCGGTGCTGGCGCCCGGTGTCTTGCTGTTGCCGCACGCCATCGTGAAGCGGGGAAGTGTGCTGGATCAGGAGCAAGACGCCGGCGGTGCCTGACATGGCCCGTCTGACCGGGAACTGCCAAATGGCGACTGCACTTTTTTTGTGCATTCTGTTTTTTGTCGCACCGGCTTTGTGAAAAAAGAACGCAATACATCAGGAAACAGCGGTCTGGAACGGAAAAATTTGTGATTTGGCATTAAAAATGGGGTGGCATGGCTCCTGCTATATGTGTTGTGCGGAAGGTTCGACAATTCGATGTTCAACACACACTCTGAGGGACGCCATGAAAAAAATGATTCTTGCAACAGCGATCGCAGCAACATTTGTTACCGGTTTTGCGCACGCAGAAGATGCCAAGCCAGACAATGAAGTCAGTTTCAACGCCGCCGTAGTCAGTGACTATCGTTATCGCGGCCTGACACAGACCCGCTTTGATCCTGCATTGCAAGTCGGGGCCGACTATACCCACAATCCGACCGGATTGTATGCCGGTACATGGCTGACCAACATCAAGTGGATCAAGGACGCGGTGAATAGCAACGCGAGCACCGCAGGCCAGGGCAAGGGTAGCGTGGAATGGGATATCTACGCTGGTAAACGCGGTGATATCGGCGGTGGTTTTACCTATGATGTCGGTGGTCTGTACTATTACTATCCATCCAATAACAACGATCTGATCGCCAAGAATGCCAATACTTTCGAACTGTATGGTCAAATCGGTTACGGTCCTGGCTACTTCAAGTATTCTCAGTCATTGACCAATCTGTTTGGAGCGCCGAACAGCAAATACAGTCAGTACTTTGACCTGGGCGCCAATTTTGATGTCGGTTACGGCATGACACTGGGCTTGCATCTGGGGCATCAGGACGTTCGCGGCAATCCGGCTACTGCCAGCTACACTGACTGGAAAGTCGGCGTCAGCAAGACCTTCGAAGAACTGGCTGGCATCACGTTGGGCGCAGCTTATGTCGGCACCGATCTGAAAGATGGTGTCGCCAGCACTCCGGATGGCAAGAATGTCGGCAAAAACGGCTTTGTGTTCACCCTTAGCAAAACTTTCTAATCGAGGCCGGTATGAAACTGATTACAGCAATCATCAAACCATTCAAGCTTGACGAGGTGCGTGAAGCCTTGTCGGCCATCGGCGTGCAAGGCATCACCGTGACTGAGGTCAAGGGATTCGGGCGCCAAAAGGGACACACCGAGCTGTATCGCGGTGCTGAATACGTAGTCGATTTTTTGCCAAAGACCAAAATCGAAGCAGCGGTAGACGAATCCATCGTCGAACGTGCGCTCGAAGCAATCGAGGCAGCGGCCCGTACGGGCAAAATCGGCGACGGCAAAATCTTCGTGCAGGATTTGCTGGAAGTTATTCGTATTCGTACCGGTGAAACCGGTAAAGATGCACTTTAAGGGGAATCGCATGAGCATGAAAAAAATGTTTTCCAGTGCCCTGGCAATTGGCACGTTGTTGTTGGCGGTAGGATTTGCAGCGCCGGCGCAGGCACAAGATGCGCCGAAGCCGGAAGCCGCTGCCGTCACTGCACCCGTAGCAGAAGCACCGAAGGCTGAGGCACCTGCTGCTGCACCAGCGCCGGCCGCTGCTGCAGCCGCGCCGGCAACCCCGGCCACAGCTGCACCGGCACCGGTTCCGAACAAAGGCGACACCGCATGGATGCTGGTATGTACTGCATTCGTGATCCTCATGACCCTGCCGGGCCTCGGCCTGTTCTACGGCGGTCTGGTGCGCAGCAAGAACATGCTGTCGGTGCTGATGCAATGTTTCATGATCTTCTCGCTGATCTACATTCTGTGGTTCGTCTATGGCTACAGCATCGCGTTCACGGAAGGCACCTCGTTCTTCGGCAGCTTTGACCGCTTGTTCCTGCACGGTCTGACCGGCGATTCGAATACCGCAACCTTCAGCAAGGGCGTCGTGATTCCTGAACTGGTATTCGTGGCCTTCCAGGGTGCGTTTGCCGCCATCACCGTGGCGCTGATCATCGGTTCGTTCGCTGAGCGCATGAAGTTTTCCGCCGTGATCGCTTTCTCGGTCCTGTGGTTCACCTTCTCGTACCTGCCAATGGCGCACATGGTCTGGTTCTGGCCAGGTCCGGATGCATTTACCGACGCTGCTGCTGCGGAAAAAGCCACTGCCATCTCCGGCTGGTTGTTCCAAAAGGGCGCGCTTGATTACGCCGGCGGTACTGTCGTGCATATCAATGCTGCGATTGCCGGTCTGGTCGGTTCGTATGTGATCGGCAAGCGTGTCGGCTACGGCAAGGAAGCATTCAAGCCGCATAGCCTGACGCTGACCATGGTTGGCGCCTCGTTGCTGTGGTTCGGCTGGTTCGGCTTCAACGCCGGTTCGGGTCTGGAAGCCAACGGTACTGCTGCAGTGGCTTTCGTCAACACCATCCTGGCAACTGCTGCTGCAGTGCTGTCGTGGAGCTTCGGTGAGTGGATCGGCAAGGGCAAGCCTTCGATGCTGGGTGGTGCTTCCGGTGCGGTGGCTGGTCTGGTGGCGATTACGCCGGCTGCCGGTTTCGTCGGTGTCGGTGGTGCGGTCGTGATGGGTTTGCTGGCCGGCTTGCTGTGCCTGTGGGGTGTCACTGGTCTGAAGAAGTTGCTGGGTGCAGACGATGCGCTGGACGTGTTTGGCGTGCATGGCGTCGGCGGTATCCTCGGGGCCTTGCTGACTGGCGTGTTTGCAGCGCCTAGCCTGGGCGGCAGCGGTATCTATGACTATGTCACCAACGCCGTTGCTCCGGATTACTCGATCGGCGGCCAGGTCTGGATCCAGTTCGAAGGCGTACTGACTACAGTCATCCTGTCCGGCGTAGTGTCGTTCATCGCCTACAAGCTGATTGATGTCGTGATCGGTCTGCGGGTGACGGAAGAAGAAGAGCGCGAAGGTCTGGACATTTCCAGCCACGGCGAATCGGCTTATCACTCCTGATTGAAGACAGATCTCCAGAGGTTGGCAACAACCTCTTTGAAAGCGCCTCGTACGGGGCGCTTTTTTTGTCTTTAAAAAGGCAATTCCAGCACCATGTAAACGACCTCTCCACCAGAAATTCACGGTTGCACTGCAACGCAGATCAGCGAATACCGCTAGAATTGGCGATTCGCCGACGCTGCGCCGGAAGTGATTTCGCAGAAAAAAATAAGGTTTTTTTATGGTTCCGCATCTTGTCACCGCCTTGAATGGTCCGCTTCTGGATCTGGAAAAGAAGATTCTGGCCGCGACGCCCGCGATTGAGCGCTGGTTCCGCATGGAGTGGCAAGAGCACACGCCGCCGTTTTATTGCTCGGTCGACTTGCGCAATGCCGGTTTCAAGCTGGCACCGGTCGATACCAATCTGTTTCCGGGCGGTTTCAACAATCTGTCGCCGGAAATGCTGCCGCTGGCAGTACAGGCGGCGATGGCCGCAATTGAAAAATATTGCCCGGATGCCAAGAATCTGTTGCTGATCCCCGAAAACCACACCCGCAATACCTTTTATCTGCAGAACGTCGCGCGTTTGATGCAGATCTTCCGTCAAACCGGTCTCAACGTCAGACTCGGCAGTTTGTCGGATGACGTCAAAAAGCCGAAACAGATCGAATTGCCTGACGGCAGCATGATTACGTTGGAGCCGCTTGAGCGCTCCAAGAATGGTCGTCGTCTCGGCTTGAAAAATTTCGATCCTTGTACCGTATTGCTGAACAATGACTTGTCCATCGGCATTCCTTCGGTACTGGAAGGCTTGCATGAGCAGAACGTATTGCCGCCGCTGCATGCCGGTTGGGCCGTGCGTCGCAAGAGCAACCATTTCGCCGCCTACGACGAAGTCGTGAAGAAATTTGCCAAGCTGGTCGATGTTGACCCATGGATGCTCAATCCCTTGTTCACCAAATGCGGCGGCATCGACTTCCAGCAAGAAGGCGGCGCCGATGGTCTGGCAGACAGTGTCAGCAGCCTGCTGTCCAAGATTCGCAAGAAATACAAGGAATACGGCATCAAGGAAACCCCGTTCGTGATCGTCAAGGCCGATGCCGGTACGTATGGCATGGGCATCATGACCCTCAAGGATGCCAGCGAAGTCAAGGATCTCAACCGCAAGCAACGCAACAAGATGGCGGTCGGCAAGGAAGGCCTGGACGTCAGCGAAGTAATCATTCAGGAAGGCGTGCATTCATTCGAGCGTATCAATGAAGCGGTGGCCGAGCCGGTGGTGTACATGATCGACCGTTACGTGGTCGGTGGTTTCTATCGCGTGCATGCCGATCGCGACGTCAATGAAAACCTGAATGCGCCGGGTGCGCATTTCGTGCCGCTGGCGTTTGCCCAGCAGCATGCCTTGCCTGACATGCATGCCAAGCCGGGGACCACGGCGCCGAACCGCTTCTACCTGTATGGCGTGGTCGCGCGTCTGGCATTGCTGGCGGCATCGCTGGAAATGGAAAAGACAGACCCGAATCCGGAAATCTACTAATCAATTGCACGAGACCCTTTCATGAAAATCGCATTTCTTGCCGATCCGCTGGATACATTCAAGACCTATAAGGACTCCACCTTTGCCATGATGCGCGAGGCGGCCCGGCGCGGTTACAGCATCTACGCGTTCGAGCAGAAAGACATCGTGCTCGAAAGCGGCTTCGTCACGGCGAATGTGGCGCGCATCACCCTGACGGGCGATGCCGATGACTGGTATCGGGCAGAACCGGCGGCATCTGTCTTCCTGTCTGAATTCGATGCCATCGTGATTCGCAAGGATCCGCCATTCGACATGGAATACATCTACACCACGTATCTGCTGGAACTGGCAGAAAAGCAGGGGGCACGGGTTTTCAACAAGCCGGCGGCGATTCGCAATCACAATGAAAAACTGGCGATCGGCCAGTTCCCGCAATACACCGCACCGACGCTGGTGTCGCGCGATGAAAAGCGCTTGCGGGCATTTCATGCCGAGCATAAGGACATCATTCTCAAGCCGCTCGACGGCATGGGCGGCACCGGGATTTTCCGCATCGGGCAAGACGGCATGAATCTCGGCTCCGTTATCGAGACACTGACCGACAATGGCAACCGGACCATCATGGTGCAGCGCTTCATTCCTGAAATCGCGGCCGGCGACAAACGGATCCTGTTGATCGGCGGCAAGGTCGTGCCGCATGTGCTGGCGCGCATTCCGCAAGGCGGCGAAGTGCGCGGCAATCTGGCGGCGGGCGGTCTGGGTGTGGCGCAGGCGATTTCGCCACGCGAACTGGAAATTGCCGAAGCCTTGGCGCCGGTTTTGTCTCAGCGTGGCCTCTTGCTGGTAGGATTGGATGCAATTGGCAATTATTTAACAGAAATCAATGTTACCAGTCCGACTTGCTTTCAGGAAATCACGCAACAAACCGGCTTCGATGTCGCAGCGATGTTTATCGACGCACTGGAAGAAGCGGTCAGGCAGTAAACTTCCCGAAGTAACAAAGTCACGATGTTGTCTTTATTTGGCGTAAAAATTCATGGTCGGTATTCTCTTATTAACGCATGCGCCCCTGGGGCAGGCATTCATCTCTGCCGCCACGCACGTATTCCGGGGCCAGCCGGATCGGCTTGACGCCATCGATGTGGTGGCAGATCAGAATCCGGCCGAAGTGCAGAAACTGGCGGCGGAATCGGTCAGGCGTCTGGACGACGGCAGCGGCGTGCTGGTCATTACCGACGTCATGGGCGGTACGCCATCCAATTGCACCGGTTATCTGTGTGCGATTGAAAATGTGCAGGTGATTGCCGGCATCAGTCTGCCCATGCTGTTGCGGGCGCTGACGTACCGTAACGATACCCTGGATGTCGTGGTCGAAATGGCGCTGGCCGGCGGTCAGAGTGGTGCGGTCAGGGTCGACAATCGTATCCGGGTTTCCTCTCCATAAAAACAGAAAGAAGCAACATGATTCAAAAAGAACTCGAGATCATCAACAAACTCGGTTTGCATGCGCGTGCATCGGCCAAATTTACCCAGTTGGCTGCAAAATTCAAAAGTGAAGTCTGGATGACGTTCAACAAACGTCGGGTCAATGCCAAATCCATCATGGGCGTGATGATGCTGGCAGCGGGAAAAGGCAGCATCATCACGCTGGAAATTGAAGGTGAAGACGAGCAGGCCGCGTTTGACGCGCTGTCGGCCCTGATTGCGGACCGCTTTGGCGAGGGCCAGTAAATATTGGAATTTTGTCGTTTTTACTTTTGTTTAACCGTTTGCATTTTGCGCACGATTGCAAAATCCGGCGTTGTCCGGTAAGGTCAATCAGGGCCTGCTGACAGGCCCAGGCTACCGCGATAATGACGGAATAATAAAGTAACGCAGGAGACAAACGCGATGGCATCCTTTACCTTACACGGCATCCCTGTTTCTCAGGGCATTGCAATCGGCCGGGCGCATCTGCTTGCCGCCGCTGCGCTTGATGTAAAACACTATCTGATAGCAGACGAGCAAGTTGAGGCCGAGGTCGAGCGCCTCAGAAGTGCGATTGCTGCGGTGCACCAGGAATTGCTGGTGATTCGCAGCGACTTGCCGAAGGACGCGCCGCCGGAACTGGGTGCGTTCATCGACGTGCACGGCTTGATTCTGTCCGATCCCATGCTGGCGGAAGTGCCGCTCAACATCATCCGGCATCGTTACTACAATGCCGAATGGGCGCTGGTCACCCAGATCGATGAACTCTCGGCGCAGTTCGATGAGATTGAAGATCCCTATCTGCGTGAGCGCAAGGCGGATATTCAGCAGGTCGGCGAACGCGTACTCAAGGTCCTGACCGGCACGGCAATTACCCTGCCGGCGGCCGGCACGGCTGACGGTGTACCCGCCAGCATCGTCGTCGTCGCGCATGATATTTCGCCGGCAGATATGCTGCAATTCCGCGATGGCGCCTTTGCCGGTTTCGTGACCGACCTCGGCGGTCAGAACTCGCATACGGCGATTGTCGCGCGCAGTCTGGATATTCCGGCTGCGGTCGGCATGAATGACGCTTCGACGCTGATCAAGCAAGACGACATGCTGATCATCGACGGCGACGCCGGTGTCGTGATCGTCGATCCGTCGCCGCTGGTGCTGGCGCAATATCGCGCGCGCCAGGAGCGCATGCTGCGTGACCGTAAAAAGCTTGGCCGTCTCAAGAAGACGCCGGCGATCACGCAAGATGGCACCGAAATCAAGTTGCTCGCCAATATTGAGTTGCCTGCCGACAGTGCCGCCGCCCTTGAGGCCGGGGCTAACGGCGTCGGCTTGTTCCGTTCCGAATTTCTGTTTCTGGGACGCGCCGGCCATCTGGAAAAATTTCCTTCCGAGGACGAACAGTTCGAGTCTTACCGGCAGGCGGTAGTCGCCATGAAAGGCCGGCCGGTTACCATCAGAACACTTGATGTCGGCGCAGACAAACCGCTCGATGAAGATGAACAAACTTCATTGAATCCGGCGCTCGGCTTGCGCGCGATCCGGTATTGCCTGAGCGAACCGCAAATGTTCCTGACCCAATTGCGGGCGATCTTGCGTGCCTCGGCATTCGGTCCGATCAAATTGCTGGTACCGATGATGGCGCATGCATTTGAAATCGACCAGACGCTGGCGTTGATCGGGCAAGCCAAGGAACAGTTGCGCCAGCGCAAACAGAAATTCGATGAGCAGATCCTGGTCGGCGCCATGATCGAAATTCCGGCAGCCGCGCTGGCCTTGCCGATTTTCATCAAGCGTCTCGATTTTCTGTCGATCGGCACCAACGATCTGATTCAGTACACGCTGGCCATCGACCGCGTTGATCATGAAGTCGCGCATCTCTACAACCCGTTGCATCCGGCTATTCTGTATCTGCTGTCGAGCGTCATTTCGATGGGGCGCAAGGCCGGCATTCCGGTATCGGTCTGTGGCGAGATGGCGGGCGATGTCAAATGGACCCGCTTGCTGCTTGGTATGGGGTTGCTGGAATTCTCCATGCATCCGGCGCAATTGTTGTCGGTCAAACAGGAAATCTTGAACAGCGACCTGACCTTGCTGGAGCCGCAAGTCAAGAAAGTGTTGCGCGCCACCGAAGCCTCGGCCATCGCTGCCGCCATGGAGCAATTGCAGACCCTGACCTCGGAGGTGGAAGTCAAATTGACGGCCCGGCGTCGTTAGCCGGTTCGATACAGTGCCGTCGTCCGTTTGACGATAGGCCCTGACTTGGTTATTCTTGCAATACGCGCCGATTTGAATGGTTTTACCAACCTCAGCTTGCGGGCGCCGGGACTCGATCCCAATAAATACGGCTAAAGCGAGCTTGGATGTGTGCAGGACAAGCCCAGAATTTAGCCCGTGAGCGAAAGCTTCCGGGCTTTTTCTTTTTCAGACCGCCAATAACGTGCAAGCAGGATGAAGGGCGGCTGGCAAAACGGATGGAAGGAATTATGTCGATAGGAATCGTATCGCCTCAGATCATGCATTTTGCAGAGCCGCTGGCGCTGCAGAGTGGCGCCGCGCTGGCAGATTACGTGCTGGTCTACGAGACGTATGGCACGCTCAACGCCGAGCGTTCGAACGCGGTGCTGGTCTGCCATGCCCTGAACGCCTCGCATCACGTGGCCGGGGTGTATCAGGATGAACCGGACAACGTCGGCTGGTGGGACAACATGGTTGGCCCCGGCAAGTCGCTCGATACCGACAAGTTCTTTGTCATCGGCGTCAATAACCCCGGCTCTTGTTTTGGCTCCACCGGCCCGATGAATGCCAATCCCGCCACCGGCAAGCCTTATGGCGCTGAATTTCCGGTGGTGACGGTGGAAGACTGGGTCAACGCCCAGGCGCGTCTGGCCGATGCGCTGGGGATACAGCAGTTTGCCGCGGTCATGGGCGGTTCGCTGGGCGGCATGCAGGCGCTGGCGTGGAGCACGATGTATCCGGAGCGTCTGCGTCATTGCGTGGTGATCGCCTCGACCTCCAAGCTGTCGGCACAAAATATCGCCTTCAACGATGTCGCCAGACAGGCAATTCTGACCGATCCGGAATTTCACGGCGGCGACTTCTATGCACACGGCGTGGTACCAAAAAACGGCTTGCGCGTAGCGCGCATGGTCGGCCATATCACCTATCTGTCGGACGACGACATGGCCGAGAAATTCGGTCGCGATCTGCGTTCCGGGGAATATCAGTTCGGCTTCGGCATCGATTTTGAAATCGAATCCTATCTGCGTTATCAGGGTGATAAATTTTCGACCTACTTTGACGCCAACACCTATCTGCTGATCACCAAGGCGCTGGATTACTTCGATCCGGCCAAGGAATTCGGCGGCGATCTGGCGCAAGCATTTGCGGCGACCAAGGCCAGTTTCCTGCTGGTCTCGTTCACCACTGACTGGCGCTTTTCTCCCGAATGCAGTCGCGAAATGGTGCAGGCGCTGGTCAGCAACAAGCGGCGCGTGAGCTATGCCGAGATCGATGCCCCGCACGGGCACGATGCATTCTTGCTGGAAGACGCGCGTTATCTGAAAGTGGTACGCGAATACTACGACCGGGTCTGGACCGAGATCGCAACTGAGGAGCTGGCATGAATTTTCCCGAATTGCGCGTCTTGCGTCCGGACCTCGCCTTTATTGCGCATTGGATACGCGAAGGATCGCAAGTGCTGGATGCCGGTTGCGGCGATGGTGTCATGCTCGATTACCTGCAGACGGACAAACGCTGTGTCGGCTACGGCATCGAGATCGACGACGACAAGATCCCGGCATGCATTGCGCGCGACGTGTCGGTGATTCAGCAAGATCTGGAGGGTGGCCTGGCAATGTTCGGCGACAATGCCTTCGATACCGTGCTGTGTCTGTCTGCATTGCAGATGGTCAAGGATGTCGAAGGCATCTTGCGCGAAATCGCCCGGGTCGGACGCGATGCCGTAGTGTCGTTCCCGAACTTCGCCTATTGGCCGCACCGGGTGGCATTGCTGCGCGGACGCATGCCTGTGTCGAAGTCGCTGCCCTACGAGTGGTACGACACCCCCAACCTGCGTTGCGCGACAATTCAGGATTTCGCCGAACTGGCTGACGATGTCGGGCTGGAAGTGCTGGAATGGGTGGCCTTGCACGAGGGGCAGCCGGTCACCTTCCTGCCCAACTGGCGTGGCAGCCTGGCGGTATTTCGCTTAAAGAAAAAGCAAACATCGGCCTGAGCGGTGTTGCCGATATGCTACTGTATCGGGTCCCGGCGCACCGGCCGGGACGAATCCTCTTCACTTTCCCCGCCTTATGAACAATCCCAAGATTTCCTGGCATAGCTATCTCAACCGGCGCATGCTGATTTGCGTGTTCCTCGGTTTTTCATCGGGGTTGCCGCTCTTCATTTTGCTGAGCTTGCTGCAGGCATGGCTGGCCAAATCGGGATTGAACGTCAAAGCGCTGGGTTTGTTCGCGCTGGTGATGTTTCCCTACACCTGGAAATTTCTGTGGTCGCCGCTGATGGATCGCTTTCATTTCGGCAAGATGGGGCGGCGCCGGGGCTGGATGTTTTTTACGCAGCTGGCATTGTTTCTCGGCATCGGCGGACTCGGCATGCTGGACCCGCTGACGCAGGTGCCGATGATTGCGTTCGTGGCGTCGATAGTGGCGTTTCTTTCTGCCAGTCAGGATATCGCCATCGATGCCTTCCGGCGCGAAATTCTGCCGGAAAACGAACTGGGGCTGGGCAGCGCCATCCATGTCAATGCCTACAAGCTTTCCGGCATGGTGCCTGGCGCGCTGTCGCTGGTGCTGGCCGACATCATGCCATGGCAGACCGTATTCTGGATTACTGCCGGCTTCATGCTGCCGGGTCTGGTCTGCACCTTGCTGGTCAAAGAACCGGTGGTCTATGGCTCGCCGCCGAAAAGCATGCGCGAGGCGGTGGTGGCGCCATTCAGGGAATTTGTCACGCGCGCCGGCTGGGGTAATGCGCTGTGGGTGCTGGCCTTCATTTTTCTGTACAAGCTCGGCGACAGTATGGCGACCGCGCTGGCGACCAAGTTTTATATCGACCTCGGATTCACCATGACGCAGATCGGCGTCATTTCCAAAACTACCAGCTTGTGGGCCAGCGTGGTGGGAGGCATTGTCGGCGGGGTTTGGATGATCAAGCTCGGAATTAACCGTGGTTTGTGGATTTTTGGCGTGATCCAGGCCGTGGCCATTCTTGGTTTTGCGTGGCTGGCGAATGCCGGACCGGAGCCATGGGTACTGGCCATCGTGATCGGTTTCGAGGCGTTTGGGGTGGGTCTCGGTACTGCCGCTTTCGTCGCCTACATCATGCGTGAAACCGATCCGCGCTATACCGCCACGCAATTTGCCCTGTTCACCAGCCTGGCTGCAGTGCCGCGCACCTTCGTCAATTCGTCGGTCGGCTACATCGTGGCGTATACCGGCTGGTTCAATTTCTTCATCCTGTGCTTCATTCTGGCCTTGCCGGGCATGTTGATGCTGCCGCGCATTGCGCCATGGAAGGAGGTGCGCAAAACAACACCGCCCTTGCCTGAATGACAATGAATCGGCTTGTCATGAAAAATAATGCATTCCCTCTGCAAAATTAAGTTGACAGAGCAAGGGTGTATCACTATAGTTTCGAGTTCCCTGCGCGGAGAGGTGGCCGAGTGGTTAATGGCAGCAGACTGTAAATCTGCCCTCTTACGAGTACGCTGGTTCGAATCCAGCCCTCTCCACCATTAATGGGACAGTCGTAAAGTATTCCGGGCTGTGAAGTGTGTAGTGTCCTCGCGGGTGTAGCTCAATGGTAGAGCTGAAGCCTTCCAAGCTTATGACGAGGGTTCGATTCCCTTCACCCGCTCCAGTTTTAGTTCGGTTGTGCTGTTTGGTAATTGGCACGGCCGGCAGGTAAGCCCTTGTAGCTCAGTGGTAGAGCACTCCCTTGGTAAGGGAGAGGCCACGTGTTCAATCCACGTCAAGGGCACCAGTTGTATTCGTAGTAATGTCGCTGCAGCAAGTCAGCAAGTCGGTCGGGCGCATTGCCTGAACA